>NZ_QLYZ01000004.1:113187-299052 GCF_003350325.1 Vibrio rhodolitus
CAGAGCCAGAGCCAGAGCCAGAGCCAGAGCCAGAGCCAGAGCCAGAGCCAGAGCCAAGAGCGGCAGAAAATTATCAGCTAGAGCCGATGGTTCAATTGGATGAGAGCAAGAGTTTCTATCATACTACCACCGCTGAAATTGAGCTCCCGAATCTGGAAGATGTTGAGCGTCTTTTAAAGCAGCTTGAATCCTCTAATCCAGTTGATGACTTGCAACTTGCGAGTGTGATGGAGCAGAACACGCTCGATATCGCGCAAGCAACTCAAACGCAAGTGGTCGAAGAAGAAATACAAGAGTGGGAACCTGAGCCATATATCGAACCTGTGGTTGAAGAGCCAATTACAACGACGATAGAAACCAGCGTGGCTATGCCTGCCGATGTGACCGAAGAGGTTATCGAGCTAGAGCCAGAGGTTGAGCTTGAAACCCAAGCGGGCGGAGACATTGCGGCGAACTGGACCAGTACCCAGCGTGAGCAAGACTTTCAGGTTCTGTACTTTGATGTTAATGGCGTGACCTTTGCGGTGCCGCTAGATGAATTAGGTGGTATACATCGCTTAGGTGATTTAAACCATCTGATTGGTCGCCCTGAGTGGTACCTAGGTTTGCAGTCTAGTCGCGAAGCTCAATTAGATGTGGTGGATACCGCAAAATGGGTGATGGCTGAAAAATTAGCCAACGACAGTTACAAAGATGAATACCAATACATCGTCATGCTTGGCGCAAGTATGTGGGGGCTCGCTGCGACTCAACTTATGGGTACTGAGCTGCTTAACACAGAAAAAGTGCGTTGGCGCGAGATGGCAGGCAAAAGACCATGGCTTGCCGGTATGGTAAAAGAAAAAATGTGCGCTTTGATCCATGTTGAAGCATTGATCGCTATGCTAAATGCTGGACTTGATGTAAAAGCATTAGACAAATAGAAATGTGCCCTTAAAGGCTTAGAGAGGATAAGGTATGTCTCAAATGAGCGAAGTAGAAGTGAGAAAAGACCAGTCAAATGACGAAGTGCTTCAGTGGGTGACGTTCCAACTTGAAGAAGAAACTTACGGCATTAACGTAATGCAAGTACGTGAAGTACTTCGCTATACGGAAATTGCACCAGTTCCGGGTGCTCCAGACTATGTTCTTGGTATCATCAACCTTCGTGGTAACGTGGTAACTGTGATTGATACACGTTCACGTTTTGGCTTAATGGAAGGCGAAATCACCGATAACACGCGTATCATCGTGATTGAATCTGAGCATCAAGTGATTGGTATTCTTGTTGATAGCGTTGCTGAAGTGGTTTACCTACGTTCATCAGAAATCGACACCACACCAAGCGTGGGTACTGATGAAAGTGCGAAATTTATCCAAGGTGTTAGCAACCGCGATGGCAAGCTACTTATCTTGGTTGATCTAAACAAGCTTCTGTCTGATGAAGAATGGGATGAGATGGCTCACCTATAATGGAAACAGGCTGGATGTTTAATGCTCCCGTATTAGCGGGAGCGATTGCGTTTGTATTACTGGTATTTATTTTTAGCCTGTTTGGGGTTAAAAGAAGCCAGCGACAAGCTGCTGAGCAAGCTCGCCAGCAGCATCGTCATTTAGATCGAGAACTGCAAAAAGCCAACAAACAACTTCTCGAAGTGCGCTCGGTGGTGGTCGGTCTTGGTCAAAAGGTAAGTGAACAAGAAGATATTATTCAACATCTTTTTGAGCGCATTAAAGATCTAGAGCAGGCTGATGGTGATGGACGCCTTTACTCTCGAGCAACTAAGATGGTTCAGCTAGGTGCTGATCTCAATGAGTTGATTGAGGAATGCGAGTTACCAAAAGCGGAAGCTGAGCTAATGATGTCATTACAGAATAAGTTAGCAGGTCGAGAAAAAATTCCACCTCTAGAAGGTATGCCCGAGCAAGCAATCAAGCATCGGCGTAACATGCAGAAATAAAACTTTAAAAGGATGCGATATGCATCCTTTTTTATTGTCTCGCACCTTGAAAATGACCAAATATAAACAAGTGTAAATGGAAGGTGTGAGTTAATGCATAATGTGATTAATTATTAACAACTTCTTACGTAGTTTCGTGACTCGTAAAGCTCATTCACTATGTTGTACAAAAACGCCTGTGTTAATATAAGCGCCTGAGTTTTTATCGTGACTGCCAATGCTAGAAGTAAAACAATTAACTGCTATTCGTGACGAAAGAATTTTGTTCGAGTCCCTGTCTTTTTCAATCGGCAGTGGTGAACTTGTACAGATCGAAGGTCGTAACGGCACAGGAAAGACCACCTTATTACGCATTGTTGCAGGATTAGGCGATCGGGATGACGGTGAAATATTCTGGAATAATGAGAATATTGAAGCTAATCGAGATGCTTATCATCAAGACCTTTTGTTCCTTGGCCATCAAACTGGCGTTAAGCGTGAACTTACCGCTTACGAGAACCTGCGTTTCTATATTTCGATCCATAGCAACCAAGCGGTTGATAAAGAAACTATTTATCAAGCGCTAACGAAAGTGGGGTTAGCGGGGCGTGAAGATGTTCCGGTTGCTCAGCTATCCGCAGGCCAGCAGCGTCGCGTCGCATTGGCGCGTTTATGGTTAAGTAAGCATAAGCTGTGGATCCTTGACGAGCCTTTAACGGCAATCGACAAGCAGGGCGTTAAAGTGCTAGAAGCGCTATTTTTAAGTCATGCAGAGCAGGGTGGGATCGTGGTTTTAACCACCCACCAAGATATGTTCGCTGACAATGCAAAACTTCGCAAAATTAAGTTAGGTGGTTAATCGTGCTGGCTATAATGAATAACATCATCCGTCGCGAGCTACTTATTGCCTACCGACGCCAAGCGGATATCTTCAATCCGTTGTGGTTTTTTATCATTGTTATCACGCTATTTCCGTTAAGTATTGGACCTGAGCCAAATCTATTGGCACGAATTGCGGCGGGGATTGTTTGGGTTGCTGCATTGCTTTCAGCATTGCTTTCGCTGGAACGATTGTTCCGTGATGACTACCAAGATGGTGCTCTCGAACAAATGATGCTAATGCCAATTCCTTTACCCCTTGTGGTGATGTCAAAGGTGATTGCCCATTGGCTGCTGACGGGATTGCCGCTTATCGTTATTAGTCCGCTATTGGCTATTCTACTATCGCTTGATTTTAATACTTGGTTGGCGGTGGTACTTACGCTGCTAGTTGGTACGCCAACACTTAGCTTTATTGGCGCGATAGGTGTGGCACTGACGGTTGGATTGCAAAAGGGTGGGGTGTTATTGAGCTTGTTGATCTTGCCGCTCTACATTCCAATTCTGATATTTGCGACCTCAGCAATTGATGCGGCATCCCTAGGTATGGCGTATAACGGACAACTGGCAATTTTAGGGGCAATGTTTATGGGAGCAATGACCCTGACGCCTTTTGCAATTAGCGCAGCATTACGAGTAAGTGTTAATTAGTTGTTTTTGATCAAGCACGAAATTTTCCCAGAATATAAATTACAACACTAAAAATTTCCAAGGGGTTTACCTTTTGGTATTACGATGAAGTAAAGAGTGAGACCGACAATGTGGAAATGGCTCCATCCATACGCAAAGCCTGAGTCTGCCTATCGCCTGTGCGGTAAGTTGTTACCATGGTTTTCTATTCTAGCCTTTGCCTGCCTTTCAATTGGTACTGTGTGGGGGCTTGCTTTCGCGCCTTCCGACTACCAACAAGGCGATAGCTTCCGAATCATTTATATCCATGTACCTTCAGCCATTTGGTCTATGGGCGTGTATATGTCGATGGCGATTGCCGCGTTTATCGGTCTGGTTTGGCAGATCCGCATTTCGGATATGGCAGCCTTAGCGATGGCACCAATCGGTGCGGTATTTACCTTTATTGCGCTGCTAACTGGTGCAATTTGGGGTAAACCAATGTGGGGTGCTTGGTGGGTTTGGGATGCGCGTCTGACTTCAGAGTTGATCCTTCTGTTCCTTTACCTTGGTGTTATCGCGCTTTACCACGCTTTTGATGATCAAAAAACCGCATCAAAAGCAGCGGGTATTTTAGCTATTGTTGGTGTGGTTAACTTGCCAATCATTCACTTCTCTGTTGAGTGGTGGAACACGCTACACCAAGGCGCAACCATTACTAAGTTCGCCAAACCATCTATTTCGAACGACATGCTTTGGCCGCTGCTGCTGAATATTTTCGGTTTTGCGTTTTTCTTTGGCGCGGTGACGTTAGTGCGTTTACGTAACGAAATCATCAGTAAAGAAAGCCACCGCCCTTGGGTGGTTGATATGTCTTCTCGTCTTACTCAGAGAGGTAACTAAGTATGCATTTTGAATCTTTGAGTGATTTTTTCGCCATGGGCGGCTACGCAGGCTATGTCTGGAGCGCGTTCGGCATTACTTTTTTCGTGATGATTGCTTTGCTTTTAAGTAGTGTGCGTCGTCATAAAGCGCTACTGAACGAAGTTCAGAATAAAGTGGCTCGTCAAGCACGTATTGATGCAGCTAAGAATATGGAGAACACTCTATGAACCCAAGACGTAAAAAGAGGCTCGCAATTGTTCTAGCCATTTTCCTTGGTATTGGTTCCACCATCGGCTTAATGATTTATGCATTAGGGCAGAATATGGACTTGTTCTACACTCCAACCGAGTTAGTGCAAGGTAAACCTGATGGTACTAAACCAGAAGTTGGTCAACGTCTGCGTATTGGCGGTATGGTGACAGTTGGCTCAGTAAAACGTGACTCTGAATCACTTCGTGTTTCGTTCCAACTGCACGATGTGGGTCCAAACGTAACGGTTGTGTATGACGGTATCTTGCCAGACCTTTTCCGTGAAGGTCAGGGTATTGTGGCACAAGGCGTTTTGGTTGATGCGACAACAGTAGAAGCGTTTGAAGTGTTGGCGAAGCATGATGAAGAATACATGCCACCTGAAATTGCTGAAGCAATGGAAAAATCGCACACGCCACTTGAATACACTGAACAACAGAAACAAGGAAGCAGTCAATGATTGCAGAAATCGGTCATTTTGCACTGATCATCTCGCTCGCGATGGCAGTGCTGCTGAGTATCCTGCCCTTGGTAGGTGCTTCCAAAAACAATACGGTATTGATGAATACCGCTCGTCCTCTTTCTTGGGCGATGTTCCTACTGCTTGCACTCTCGTTTGCAATTCTATTGTGGGCGTTTTATAGCAACGACTTTACCCTTAACTATGTAGCCAGCAACTCGAATACGCAGTTGCCTTGGTATTACCGCTTAACCGCGGTTTGGGGGGCGCATGAAGGCTCACTGCTTCTTTGGGTTTTAATCCAAGCTGCGTGGACTGTGGCGGTTGCCTCGTTTAGCCGTGGTATGCCGCAAGAGTCGGTAGCGCGCGTGTTAGCGGTGATGGGTATGATCAGCGTAGGTTTCCTACTGTTTATCATCCTGACATCTAACCCATTCCTACGTACTCTGCCGTTCTTCCCAGTAGATGGCCGTGACTTGAACCCACTACTGCAAGATCCGGGTTTGATCATTCACCCGCCGATGCTGTACATGGGCTACGTTGGTTTCTCGGTTGCCTTCTCATTTGCTATTGCATCATTAATGACCGGTCGTCTAGATACGGCTTGGGCTCGTTGGTCTCGTCCTTGGACAACGGCTGCATGGTTATTCCTAACTCTTGGTATCGCTCTAGGTTCTTGGTGGGCTTACTATGAGCTTGGCTGGGGCGGCTGGTGGTTCTGGGATCCAGTTGAAAACGCATCATTTATGCCTTGGCTAGCGGGTACTGCATTAATGCACTCACTCGCGGTTACCGAAAAACGCGGTACCTTTAAAGCGTGGACAGTATTACTGGCGATTTCAGCGTTTTCATTAAGCTTGCTGGGTACATTCCTTGTTCGTTCAGGCATTCTAGTTTCCGTACACGCGTTTGCTTCAGATCCATCGCGCGGTATGTTTATCCTAGGCTTCCTCGTATTTGTTATCGGTGGTTCACTACTACTATTTGCTGTCAAAGGCGCAACCGTACGTGCACGCGGTAACTTCGAATTGGTATCACGTGAAAACGCACTATTGGCGAACAACATCCTGCTAATGGCGGCATTGGTTGTGGTGCTTGTTGGTACACTATTGCCACTTGTGCACAAACAAATTGGTCTAGGCTCGGTGTCTATCGGTGCACCATTCTTCGACATGCTATTTGCGTGGCTGATGATCCCATTCTCATTTGTATTGGGTATTGGTCCACTGATCCGTTGGAAACGTGACAACCTATCTGATCTAGCTAAACCAATGCTAGTGTCGGGCGTTATCTCAATCGTTCTAGCAGGCCTACTTAACTGGATATTCTCAGATTACTTCGTCTTTATGACCTACCTAGGTTGGTTAATGGCGATGTGGATTGTGGTTATGCACGGCTATGAACTGCATGAGCGTGCGACGCACCGCCACAGCTTCTTTAGCGGTATCTTTAAACTGCCACGTAGCCACTGGGCGATGATGCTTGGTCACATTGGTCTTGCTGTTTCTATCATTGGTATCGCGATGGTGCAAACGCATAGCATTGAGCGTGACGTACGTCTAGCACCAGGCGATAACTTCCAACTTGAAGAGTACAACTTCTACTTCTCAGGTGTGCGCGATAAAGATGGTCCTAACTATGATGGTTACATTGCCGATTTTGAAATCACGCTAGATGGTAAATACATCAATACTCTGCATGCAGAAAAACGTTTCTACCGCACCGCACGTTCGATGATGACTGAAGCGGCGATTGATCGCAGCTTTACGCGTGATCTATACGTGGCGATGGGTGACCGTCTCGATGACAACAAATCTTGGGCGGTACGTATTTACTACAAACCATTTGTAAACTGGATTTGGGCTGGCTCAATTATCATGTCTCTAGGTGGAGCGCTCGCGATCAGCGACAAACGTTACCGCTTTAGAAAGAAAGCTAAGAAGCAGGAGGCATAAATGAACAAGAAACTTTTGTTTATTCCACTAGTGATATTTCTCGGTCTAGTGGCAGTATTTATGACTCAGCTGGTACGTAACTCAGAAGGTGACGACCCAACCAAGCTTGAGTCAGTGCTCGTTGGTAAGCATGTACCAGAATTTCGTCTAGAAGATTTGGCTGAACCAGGCAAACTGTACGATCAAGCTATCTTCAAAGGTGAGCCGCTGCTGCTTAACGTTTGGGCTACGTGGTGTCCAACCTGTTATGCAGAGCATCAGTACTTAAATGAACTGGCGAACGAAGGCGTAAAAATCATTGGTCTTAACTACAAAGATCAGCGTGATAAAGCGGTTGGCTGGCTAAATGATCTAGGCAACCCATACCTGATCAGCCTATTCGATGGTAATGGTATGTTGGGTCTTGATTTGGGCGTGTACGGCGCACCTGAAACTTTCTTAATCGACGCTAACGGCATCATCCGTTATCGCCATGTGGGGGATGTAAACCCACGTAACTGGAAAGAGAAGCTCGAGCCTATGTATCGCGAAATGGTAGCGGAGGCGAAATAATGAAAAAGTGGATTATTGCATTATTCGCAGCAATGACATTTTCGTTGGCGGCGCATGCCACTATCGAGGTGTATGAGTTTGAAACTTTGCAGCAAGAGCAGCAATTTAAAGAACTTGGTAATACCTTGCGCTGCCCAAAATGCCAGAACAACACCATTGCCGACTCAAACGCTGAATTGGCACAAGATCTGCGCCATAAAGTGTATGAAATGACTAAAGATGGCAAATCAAAAGACGAAATCGTTGATTACATGATTGCTCGCTACGGTAATTTCGTGACTTACAATCCGCCATTCACTCTAGCCACCTCTATCCTCTGGTTAGGTCCACTGGCTGTGGTATTACTTGGCTTTAGCGTGATTGTGGTGCGTAGCCGCAAAAACAAGAAAGTGGCGAGCGATGAAAAATGGGATCAAGACAAAGAACAGCGTCTAAAAGCGCTGCTCGATGAAGAAAAGAGCGACGGAGATAAGCAGTAATGACTCTATTTTGGATTGCTTCAATCGTTCTTATCGCTTTCAGTGCACTGTTTATTGCTCTGCCTTTTATTAAGAAGAAAGAGAACAATGATGCGGCACTGCGTGATGAGCTAAACAAAGCGCTGTACAAAGACCGTCTATCTGAGCTTAAAGAAGAAGATGAAGAAGGTCTAGTGGTTAACCAGCAAGAGTTGATTGATGATTTAAAACAATCGCTATTGGATGATATCCCAACAGACAATCAGCAGCAGACAAGTTCACAGCTTAACCCTTGGGCAGTCATTGTGCCGTCTGTGTTAATGACTATCGCGCTCAGCTATGGTCTATACGCGAAATTTGGCGCGGCAGATGATGTTCAGCAATGGCAACAAGTGACTTCTAACTTGCCAGCACTGTCGAAGAAGCTTATGTCGCCAGAAGGGGCGGCATTGAGCGATGACGAAATGCAGGATCTGACGTTGGCGCTGCGTACACGTCTTCATTACGAGCCAAACGATGCCACAGGTTGGCTATTGCTTGGTCGTATTGCACTGGCTAACCGTGATATCGACACCGCCATTGGCGCAATGAACAAAGCGTATCGTCTCAAATCAGAAGATCCAGACATTATGCTGGGCTATGCTCAGGCGTTAATGCTATCGCAAGATGAAGTTGACCAAGACACGGCACGCTCTACGCTGGGCAAACTAGTGCAGCGCAACTTTATGGATGTACGCGTATTCTCGCTATTGGCGTTTGATGCCTACGAGCGTAAAGACTTTGCTGCTGCTATTCGTTACTGGAGCATCATGCAACAGATGATTGGTCCACAAGACGAACGTTATGAAATGCTGGGTCGCAGTATAGAAAATGCGCAGAAACAACTGGGTGTAGAGGGTGCGAACGGTAAGTCGGTTTCCGTTACTATCAATCTAGCGCCTGAAGTTGTCGCTAACCCGCAAGCTGCGTTGATCGTCTCTGTACACAATGCCGATGGTTCGCCAGTGCCAGTAGCTGCCGCTCGATACCCGCTTGGGACATTCCCACGTACTGTGGTGCTTGATGATGGCAATAGTATGATGCAAGGTCAGAAGCTTTCTCAACTTGAAGGCTATGTTGTTCGTGCTCGCATCGATAATGATGGCAACGTGGCAACCAAAGAGGGCGACTGGTACGGAGAGAGTTCTGCCGCTAAAATGGGAGAAGCGGTCGAGGTTGTTGTCAATCAACAGTATTGATACGCAATAGTATTAATACGCATTAAAACTCAGTAAACTAAGGCCGGACATTCACCGGCCTTTTTCATGGAATAATAATAATGAAGAGCCTTAAGCCTAAGGTATGGACATCACTACTATCAGTACTGCTATTAGCAGGGTGCTCAAGCGCACCTGATGGTCAATCTGAGACGAGCATTTCAAACGTCGATGACCCGTTTGAGGGTTTTAACCGCGTTATGTGGGACATCAACTACGACTATCTTGACCCTTATGTCGTACGTCCTGTTTCACTGGCGTATGTTGGCTACACACCACGACCAGTGCGCGTGGGTATTGCGAACTTCTTAAGTAACTTGGATGAACCATCAAGTATGGTTAACAATTTGCTGATGGGTAATGGTGGTAAAGCGTTAGACCATTTTAATCGTTTTTGGATAAACACCACTTTTGGTTTGTTGGGCTTTATTGATATCGCATCCGATGCGGGTATTACTGATCACAACGAGAAGGCGTTAGGTGACGCGATTGGTCATTACGGTGTTGGTAATGGTCCTTATGTGATGGTGCCGGGTTATGGTCCTTGGACAGTGCGTGAAACGGCTGATTTTGCCGACAGCATGTATGTACCCTTATCATTGCTGAACTTCTGGGCTGGGCTTGGCAAATGGGCACTAGAAGGGATGGAGACTCGTGCTTCCTTAGTAACACAAGAAGCGATGCTAGAAAACTCACCGGATCCTTATGCCTTGACTCGTGATGTTTATATTCAGCATCAAGACTTTAAAGCAGAAATTGAGTCTAAGCAGCAAGAGATTGACCACGACGAAGAAGCGTATCTTGATGAGTATCTTGATGAGTTTTAATTAAGGTTTTTCTTAGCGATTAGGTACAAAAAAGGCTTGGGTAACCAAGCCTTTTTGCTATATGTTCGATAAACGTTAGACCAAAGTCTAACGCTTAAGTGTTAAGTTAGAACTTGTAGTTTGCTTGTACACCAACTAGCCAGATGCTACCAGATACTTCGCCTTCGAAATTACCGCCAAATGCGTCTGCTTTTGGATCGCTCTCATGCATCTTAGCATCTTTCGCCATAATGTAAGTAAAACCTGCATCTAGTGATAGTTGCTCTGACCATTGGTAGCCAGCACCGATGCTTAGCCATAGACGATCTGTCTCAGGAATTGTTGCGGTACGGTGCTCTTCATCCACTGCTGATGTATCGTAAGCAATACCTGTGCGCAGTTGCAGTTTGCTGTTGTATTGGTAAGTTGAGCCAACAGCAAAGCGGTAGTTATCTTTCCAGTTTTCTTCTTTGATTAGCTGTGTGCGCTCATCTGCGAACTCAGGAATATCAGCGACTAGCTTTTCAAAGCTGCTCCAATCGGTCCAGTTAAAGCTGGTATGAATTGTTACTTTCTCTGTCAATTGATGGTATGTCGCTAGCTCTGCAGTTGCTGGTAGTGCTAATTGCATTGAACCCGCATACTTTTGTGGAGTAGGGCTCAATGCAATAAGATCAAAACCAGCACCTTTAGCATGACCTTCTAGTTTTAGGTCAACTTCTGATTTATAAGTAAAACCGATGCGGTTTGCTTCATTAACTTGCCACACTGTACCTACTTGCCACCCAAATGCGGTATCGTCACCTTCCATGTATTTTAGCGTTGTACCTGTTGGTAGGGTACCTGTCGCGGTAGCGCCAAAGCTGCCTTCTGCTTGCACATAGCGTAGACCACCACCAATGCTAAGCGCATCAGTTACTTGGTATGCTGCATTCAGATTAGCTTCCATAGAGATAATGCTTGCTTCATTACCATGGTTAGCACCGGCAAACTCTTTGCCTAGGTCTGTTTCCATACCGTAGTTAGTACCAAGAGCAAAACCTAGGGCAAACTTATCGTTGTATTTATGCGAGATATAGAAGTTAGGAATAACCGCATCATGAGCGAAATCTGAAGAAGTCGCTGGTTTAGCACCGTTGTTACTAGTGCCCTCAATATCAATGTTTGGATCAACATAGATAGCGCCAACAGAAACTTGAGTCCCTTCTAGGTGAGTAAGTAGCGCTGGGTTACGCCATTGTGAGCTTGCATTGTCAGCCATTGCTGCTTCGCCTGCGTATGCACGACCAAGACCTGTTGCTGAGTATTCTGCTAGCTGGAAACCAGCTGCGTTAACTGTTGCTGAAGCTGACATTAAACCACATGCCACTGCAAGTGATAGGAGAGACTTGTTTGTTTTCATTGTAATGTTCGCTGAATATGTTTTTTGTGAGAGCGTGAATGTTAAATTTAGAGTAAAAGCTTTAAAAATAAAAAACACTGCTTTTGCTGTTTTTGAATCTTTATTCTAGTTAATGGCTTATTAATAGAATAAAAAACCAGAAAAGTGGTATGACCACTTCATGTTTCAGCTAACGACTGTTTCGCTAATTTTCGAGAAATTTTTACAACTGTACACTCAAAGTGAGCATTTAGGTGTACGCTGAAAGTTTATAAAGCGATGGCGAGTTGAGAAAGTGAGAGTTTGGAAGTGGGAACGCTTCGCTATGGAAGATGGAATACGGAATTTAGGACAAGACCACAAAAAGGGCTGGTAAACCAGCCCTTAGAAGTTTTCTAGCGTTAGCGATTAGAAGCTGCGGCTGTACTGCAGACCAACTAAGATTGCGTTAGCTTTAGTGGTTGCTGACACAGAAGTTAAGCCACCAAGAAGTTGTTCATCTACTTTAACATCGTCACCCATTAGGTAGGTGAAACCAAAGTCGATGTTAGAAGCAGAGTTAATGTGGTAGGTAAAGCCAGTAGAGAACCATTGGCGATCTGAATCTGGAACAGAGATAGAAGTTAAACTATCTTGTGCGCTAGTGTCATACATATAACCAGCACGTAGTGTCCAGTCATTATTTAGGTAGTAAGTACCACCAATCGCATAGTGCCAACCATCTTGCCACTCGTATGGTTTATCATAGCTTGACCCAAGAGGAGAGCCTTGAAGGTTTTCAAATTTGATCTTATCGAAGGCACTCCAACCGATATATTGGATAGAGTAGTGTACCGCGAACTTGGTGTCTTCAATTTTGTGGTAGCCCGAGAATTCAGCCATATCTGGTAGGGGTAGAGTGATCTTCTGACCTTTATCGTCTTCTGCCTCAAACTCTGGGCTGTAACGGTAAGACAAACCAAAGCGGTTATTTTCATCTAGCTCAAAAACGGTACCTACATTGAAACCGACAGCAAAGCCATCAGCTTTATCTACGTCCACAAGTGAAGTTCCTGCGGGAGGAGCAGTTACAGGACCAATAGTACCGCCAGTACCAAAACTTGAACTTGTAACGCGCTTCATTGTGCCTTGACCATAGATCAGATCTAGACCTGCACCAAAGCTCCATTGTTCATTTAGGCGGTATGAACCAGCTAAGCCAAAGTTAAAGCTTTTAACATCGGTCAATCCGCCGTATTCGGCTGCGATGTAGTCGTCAGAGAATTCAGTTTTAGTACCAAAGTTAGAGTAAGCGTTTACACCCCATGCAAACTTATCGTTTACAGGCACGATAAGGTGGATATTTGGCGCAATAGAGGTAGAGCCTACATCATCAGTGTCTGGAACATCTTTTACAGCAGTACCGCCGCCAAAGGCTGGCGCTAGTGCATTGGTGTAAGTTGCATCTTTTACTTCAATCATTGAAGTGATGCTTTCAAAACCTAGCGATAGCTCCATTTTGTCAAATAGAGCCATAGCTGCTGGGTTACGTGCCATTACTGATGCGTTATCTGCGATAACTGCGTCACCGGCGAATGCACGACCGATACCGGTTGCTGATTGTGCGTTAAGCTGGAAACCAGCGGCGAGAGCTTGTTGCGATGCAAGTGTTACTGTTGAAACGGTCACTGCTAACAGTGTTTTTTTAAACAGACGCGTTTTATTCATTGTGCTTTTTCCTTTTTAGTCGCCTCTTATGGGCGCTGTTTTTTGAGCTTTTGCTCAGTTGTGGCTGATACTATTCCGAAGTATAGAATATAGAAATCCGACCATTGTCTAATTTGATGATAAAATTGCGGAAATGATGGCTATCAGTCAGGAAAATGCTGCAAAATGCGTCTTTTTAGAGTCTATACTCTAAATTTGTGCTAAAAAATGAGCCCTAGTGGATTACTAGAGCTCATTCAGTTAGATAGCAACTGGTTGGATAAGTTGTTTTATAGAATTGGCGATGTTCGCGACATTTTCGCCTTTCTCGCCAACTATAACTAAACTCGCATTGCCAACGGGTTCAACCACGCCGTCCATGCCTTGTTTCTGGAAATCCTCGACATGTTGAGAGGGGATATTGGTCATAAACAGAGTCACTTTGCCTTTTTCCCCTTCAAAAACCATATGCAGTGCATTAGCATCACCAAAGCCACAATGGTTAAGGTAGAAAACATGGTAAGGGAACTTTGCGCTAAGTTGATGGGCAAATGGTGCCATTTTTGCGTTTACTTGCTCGGTATTGACGGCTTCATCGAGATGGGCAATAAACGGTTTTTCTGCCATTACATGTTCAATTGCCGTGTCAGCCAAACTTGCTTGCGCAGGGGCGACGACAATATTTCCCCAGTTGATTTGCCCCACTAAGATACCGACGACAAATGCGACTGAAGCTGCCATTGCCATGCTGCGCTTAACAAAGTTTGGTCTCACCACATTGGTTTGGTGTCGAGAGCTTTGATTAAACAGAATACGGTCGGCGAGATCTTCAGGCACATCGACATTCATTGCTTTAGCAATGCGGCTATCAAGGTCGAGTATATCTTCAGCAAACTTGTTGTTGTTTTCGTTGGTACGCATCGCATCGACAATGTCACTGCCCCTTTGTTTCGGGTCGGACATAATACGACGACGGAATTCTAACTCATCCATTGTGCGCTCCTTTATGTTGATCTTCGGACTCCAACATCTCTTTGAGTTGGTTCCGTGCTCTAAATAGCCGTGTCATCACGGTGTTCTTGTTCAGTTCTAGTATCTCGCCGATCTCGTCGCCGCTGAATCCACCAACCACTTGTAAGAACAGAGGTTCGCGGTACTCGACTTCAAGTCTCATTATCTGCGCGTGAATCCATTCGCTTTGATGATGTGAATCATCGCTGACTTTGGCTTCATTAGCGTGATCGTCGATATCAACTAAATCAAATTGTTTGCGTTCAAAGCGTCGCGCATTCTCGCGGCGTAATATAGTGATTAGCCACGACTTTGCTGCTTTTTCATCTTGCAAGCTATCGAGAGACTTCCAAGCCCTTAGGCAGGTCTCTTGCACTAAATCTTCAGCAATCGTCGGATCTTTGCATAGCCAATAAGCGTAACGATACAAATCGCGGTGATACGCTCTCACTAGCGCTTCATATTTTCTTTGTCTGTCCATATCAGAATCGACCGGACGTTTGGACTTTTTCTTTCCAAAAAGATCTAAGATGGCCACAAAAGCCTCCCAAACTTAGTTCGTAATCAGGAGCAGCATGCTTAAAAATGTAATAAAACCGTCATAAAAAAGGGGTTTTCAGTTAATGAAAACGTTTACCTGAGTAATAAGGTCAGAAATCGAATGAAAAATTGATCTAATTCAAAAACCATCACAACTCAGCGGTTATAGTACATCTTGTCATCTAGTTAGTGCTTGCACTAACAAGTTGAGCAAGATGACACTTCCTTTTGAAGGCTGACTTTACTTTCTCCTAATCAGGAAACTGATTATTTTCAATTGGCGTGAGTTAATTGCTTTATACATTCCAACCACACAGATTTGTGTGGTTTTTTTTTGCCTGTCATCTATACCTTTGTACAAATCACGATCTAACTATAGTGAATTCTTCTTTAGGCACAACCTTAATATTCATCCACTTAGCGAAAATTACTAACCGTAAATCACGTTTATTCAAACATACGTTTGAATGATTTAACAAAATGGTTACAATATTTCTGGTCAGACCTCTTATAAATTTTAAGGAGAAACAATGGGCAAGCAGGACGTTACTACTCGCTCAGGAGAGCGAGTTGCCATCGTTGCAGGGTTAAGAACACCCTTTGCAAGGCAAAGTACCGAGTTTGGTCAAGTGCCGGCGGTAGACTTGGGTAAGATGGTGGTCAGTGAAATGCTTACACGCACTGACATTGATCCAAAGCTGATTGAGCAGGTGGTGTTTGGGCAAGTAGTGCAAATGCCAGAAGCGCCGAATATTGCGCGTGAGATTGTGTTAGGTACTGGCATGCACATCCACACCGATGCTTACAGCGTGACGCGAGCTTGTGCGACCAGTTTTCAAGCCGCGGTTAACGTGACAGAAAGCATTATGGCAGGCGCAATTGATGTTGGTATTGCTGGTGGTGCTGATTCTTCGTCAGTTTTACCTATTGGTGTGTCGAAAAAATTGGCGGCAAACCTATTGGCGTTAAGTAAAGCCAAAACCATGACGCAAAAGCTCAAGATCATTAAAAATCTCTCCTTAAAAGATCTAATGCCAGTTCCACCTGCCGTTGCTGAATACTCGACCGGGTTATCAATGGGGCAAACCGCAGAGCAAATGGCGAAAAGTCACGGTATTACCCGCACAGAGCAAGATGCGTTAGCCCATCGCTCCCATACGCTTGCATCGCAAGCTTGGAAAGAGGGTAAGATTTCTGCTGAAGTGATGACGGCATTCCCTGAACCTTATAAAAAATGGTTAGCAGAAGATAACAATATTCGTCACGACTCAACGTTAGAAAGTTACGCCAAACTCAGACCTGCCTTTGATCGCCAATTCGGCAGCGTAACTGCTGCGAACAGTACTCCGCTTACTGATGGTGCGGCGGCTGTGATGCTTATGCGTGAAGGCAAAGCAAAAGAACTTGGTTTAGATATCTTAGGTTACATCCGCTCTTACGCTTTCTCTGCGATTGGCGTTGAAAAAGATATGTTGATGGGACCATCTTACGCGACTCCTCTTGCGCTTGACCGCGCGGGGGTAAGCTTGAGTGATTTAACCCTAATCGATATGCATGAAGCCTTTGCTGCGCAAGCGCTCTCTAATGTGAAGATGTTCGCTAGCGATAAGTTCGCGCAAGAAAAACTTGGGCGAAGTAAAGCGATTGGTGAGATCGATATGGACAAGTTTAATGTATTGGGTGGCTCAATTGCTTATGGGCACCCGTTTGCAGCAACTGGCGCACGGATGATGACGCAAACATTGCATGAGCTAAAACGTCGTGGCGGCGGCTTAGCATTGAATACCGCTTGTGCCGCTGGTGGTTTAGGTGCAGCGATGATTTTGGAGGTTGAGTAATGACGGACGCTAAAGCATTCAATCTAACCATTGATGAACAGAAGATCGCATGGCTGTGCATTGATGTTCCAAATGAAAAGATGAACACACTACAAGCGGCATTTGCCTCGGATATGGAGCAAGTGTTCGCTGAAATTGAGCAAGACAAGTCGACAATCAAAGGCTTAATCCTTCATTCGGGTAAGCCTGATAATTTCGTTGCAGGTGCCGATGTGCGCATGTTGGATGCGTGTCGCACCAGTGAAGAAGCGCAGGCTTTAGCGCAAAAGGGACAAGAGATGTTCCAAAAGCTTGCCGATCTGCCTTTTCCTGTAGTTGCAGCGATTCATGGTCCTTGCTTGGGCGGCGGTCTAGAATTGGCGCTCGCGTGTGATTATCGTGTCTGTAGTGACGATGATAAAACCCGCATTGGTTTGCCAGAGGTGCAACTGGGTTTGTTACCTGGCTCAGGCGGTACTCAGCGTTTGCCGCGTTTAATCGGTTTGTTGCCATCACTTGATATGATCCTCACGGGAAAACAGCTGCGCGCGAAGAAAGCGAAAAAGCTTGGCGTGGTCGATGCTTGTGTGCCGCAGACAATTTTGCTGGATGTGGCCAAGCAGCTGCTTGAAAAAAATAAGAAAGCCAAGCATAAGTCTTCAACTAAAGAGAAGTTGATGGCAAATACCGGCTTGGGGCGCAAAGTTATCTTTGAGCAAGCTGCTAAGAAAACTGATCAAAAAGCGCGTGGTAACTATCCGGCGACCTCGGCTATTTTAGATGTGATTCGCTATGGCTTGGAGAAAGGTCTCAGCAAAGGCTTAGAATACGAAGCCAAGCGATTTGGTGAGCTGGTGATGACGCCAGAATCAAAAGCGCTACGTTCGATTTTCTTTGCCACCACAGAGATGAAAAAAGAACACGGTGGTGATGCTGAGCCGCTTGCGGTTAAACGTGTCGGCGTGCTCGGTGGCGGTCTAATGGGTGCGGGTATCGCTCATGTTTCAGTTGCTAAAGCCAAGCTACCGGTGCGAATTAAAGATGTCAGTAATGATGGCGTACTTAACGCACTCAATTACAACTACAAGTTATTTGATAAGCAGCGCAAGCGCCGCATTGTCAGCAAAGCGCAGTTGCAAGCTAAGATGAATCAGATTTCGGGCGGTACAGATTTCACCACTTTTAACCAGTTAGACGTGGTGATTGAAGCGGTATTTGAAGATCTCGATCTTAAGCAGCAGATGGTGGCTGATATTGAGCTACATGGCAAAGCGCAAACCATCTTTGCTACCAACACTTCGTCATTGCCGATTGGGCAAATCGCAGAAAAAGCAGCAAGACCAGAAAACGTGGTGGGTTTGCACTACTTTAGCCCAGTGGAAAAGATGCCTTTGGTAGAAGTGATTCCTCACCAAGGAACGTCGGACCAAACCATCTCAACCGTGGTTGAGCTGGCACGCAAACAGGGCAAAACCCCAATCGTGGTCAAAGACCAAGCGGGTTTTTATGTAAACCGCATTCTTGCTCCTTATATGAATGAAGCCGCGCATGTTCTGCTAACTGGTGAGCCAATTGAGCAACTCGATAATGCACTGTTAAATGCAGGCTTCCCGGTTGGTCCTATTACATTGTTGGATGAAGTCGGCGTCGATATTGGCGCGAAGATTATGCCCATCATGGTCAAAGAGCTTGGACCTCGTTTCCAAGGTCCTGATGTGTTCGATACCCTGTTAAACGATGGGCGTAAAGGGCGCAAGAGCGGCAAAGGTTTTTACACCTACAAGGGCAAAGAGAAGAAAGTCGATAAGACGGTGTATCAGCTACTGAACTTAAAGCCAGAGGCGAAATTGGCAGAAGCAGAAATTGCGATGCGTTGTATTTTGCCAATGCTAAACGAAGCAGTGCGCTGTCTTGACGAGGGGATCATTCGCTCGGCGCGTGATGGCGATATCGGTGCAATCTTTGGTATTGGATTCCCTCCATTCTTAGGTGGTCCGTTCCGTTATATGGACCAAATTGGTATTGCCAAGTTGGTTGAGATGATGAACGAGCATGCTGCGAAATATGGTGATCGATTTGCACCATGTGACGGATTACTCACTCGTGCTAGTGTCGGAGAGTCATTCTATCCGAGCGAATCTTAGGTCGAAGTGATTTCTCCGCAATCATCACAAAATATCGGTGGGCTTAATAGCCCACCTTTTTTGTATAAAATGACGCTAAGTTTATAGTTTTGTTAAAAAATGTGAGTTTGCTAACTAATGCAGCCCATGATGTTTGTCGCCTGTACGGTTTAACCATAAGATAACTGCATGTACTAGTTAGATAGGACAAGGAGTCCCATGAAAAATACATTCAATCATGCTCTACCGGATGCTCAAGGTTATTTTGGCGAATATGGCGGCAGCTTTATTCCTGATGAGTTGCAAACGGTAATGAATGAAATCACAGCGGCTTACAATGAGTGTCGACAAGATCCGGAGTTTCAAACAGAGCTAGCGCGTCTGTATAAGCATTTTGTTGGTCGTCCGAGCCCAATTTTTCATGCGCAAAACTTGTCGAACAAATATGGCGTTGATATCTACCTAAAACGTGAAGACTTAAACCACACTGGTGCGCACAAAATTAACCACTGTCTTGGCGAAGCGCTACTGGCTAAGAAAATGGGCAAGAAAAAACTGATAGCGGAAACAGGCGCTGGTCAACATGGTGTGGCGCTGGCAACTGCGGCAGCATTGGTCGGCTTAGAGTGTGATATCTATATGGGTGAAGTGGATATCGCCAAAGAGCACCCTAATGTTGTTCGTATGCGTATTCTTGGCGCGAACGTTATTCCGGCGACTCATGGGCGTAAGACGCTCAAAGAAGCGGTTGATGCGGCGTTTGAAGCATATTTAAAAGATCCAATTAGTCAGCTCTATGCAATTGGTTCGGTGGTAGGTCCGCATCCATTCCCAATGATGGTGCGTGATTTCCAATCCATCATCGGTAATGAAGCTCGCGAGCAGTTCCAAGAGATGACGGGCAAGCTACCTGATAACTTGGTGGCGTGTGTCGGTGGTGGCTCAAATGCAATGGGGCTATTTACCGCTTTCCTTGACGATCAAGATGTGGCGATTCATGGCGTTGAGCCAGCAGGGCGCTCGTTGGTTGAAGTGGGTGAGCACGCCGCCACATTAAGCCTTGGTGAACCAGGTGTAATGCATGGTTTTAAATCCTACATGCTAAAAGATGAAGCTGGTGAGCCGCAAGAAGTGTACTCAGTAGCAAGTGGTTTGGATTACCCATCGGTTGGTCCGCAGCACAGCTATCTAAAAGATCTCGGTCGTGTTCAATATGGCACTGCGGATGACAAAGAGTCTATCGATGCGTTCTTTGAGCTGTCTCGTTTAGAAGGGATCATTCCGGCAATTGAGTCATCACATGCGGTTGCTTATGCGTTGAAACTAGCAAAGCAGGGCGTTAAAGGCTCAATTTTGCTAAACCTGTCTGGGCGTGGTGATAAAGATATCGACTTTGTGGTTGAAAACTACGGCAAGCAGTATGGCATTGAGTCACTAATCTAACGTAGTTCAATTGAGCTGAAGATGATGAAATGAAGCTGGCGTAATGCCAGCTTTTTTTATGGCTGAAATTGCACCATATGTTAAACCTTGGTTATTATGAATAGATAAATAAAAACAAGCAGTAAAGTTAGTAGGGAAGAGTTATGGATGCGTTAGATTTACTTTTGAATCGCCGCTCAATCGCGCGTTTGTCAGAGCCAGCTCCGGAAGGTAAGGCGTTAGAGAATATTATTCGCGCAGGTCTTCGAGCCCCTGATCATGGCGGGTTAACACCTTGGCGTTTTGTGATTGCTCAAGGTGCGGGGCTACAAAAATTATCGACTATCTTGCATGAAGCCGCTCAAGCCGAAAATAGCGAACAAGCAGTGTTAGATAAAGTGACCAATGCGCCATTTCGCGCGCCGATGGTGATCACAGTGATAGCTAAGGTCACGCCGCATGAAAAAGTACCTGCATTTGAACAGCATTTATCAGCCGGTTGCGCTGCTCATGCAATGCAAATGGCGGCAGTTGCGCAGGGCTTTCAAGGCTTTTGGCGCTCAGGGAAATGGATGTTTCACGAAAAAGTTCATCAGGCGTTTAACTTACAAGGTGAAGACCAAATTGTTGGTTTTCTGTATTTAGGGACGCCGGGTTGCACACCAATGAAAGTGCCAGAGCGCGACTTGAGTAAGTTTGTTGAGTTTCTGTAGGGGAGTGGAGGGAACGCTGTCGCTCACGGAATACGGATGCGGGAACGTTCGGTTATCACCTTACTGACGAGATAAGAAAAAAGCTTGGCGGAGCCAAGCTTTTTTAGGATTAGTGGATGTTGTAGGCAATCACAAAGTCGATAAAAAGGCGTACTTTTTCAGGGAGGTGATCTTTGTGGTTGTACAGCATATAAATGTCGCGCGGGTTCGCGCTCCAATCTTGTAATACTTGCACTAAGCTGCCGTCTTCGATGAACTCGCGTAGCATCACATCTGGCATCAGAGTAATGCCTAAGCCTTCAGAACAAGCACTACGAACTACATTAAGTGCGCTTGCTTGGAAGCGACCTTTGTCATTATTGACAACCGCTTCACCGCTTTCATTGATCAGTTGCCATTTTAATAGCGGGTGACCTTTGAGTAGCTGGTGGTTGTGTAGCTCTTCAGCGTGCACCGGTGCAGGGTGGTGGTGCAAATAGTCAGGGCTTGCTACCAGAATATCTTTTACCGAACTGATTTTGCGAGCAATTAGGCTTGAGTCACGCTGAGGGCCAACGCGGAAAATTACATCCCATTCGGTTGGATCTAACTGATCGGCATGATTGCTTGTTGTTAGCTCAATGCTGATGTCAGGGTACTGACGCATAAACTCGTTAAACATCGGCATCATCATGCGTTTGGTTAAATTCGACGGAGATGAAATTCGAATCTTACCCGCAGCGCCGCGGCACTCGTCAGAGATCTCTTCAGTGACATTTGATAAGCGCTGTAAGAGTGGAGAACACTCATTGAAAAAACGCTCACCCGCTTCAGTCAGAGAAAGTTTGCGTGCATGGCGATTGAGTAAACGCAGATTTAATGAGTCCTCTAAAGCTTGAATACGTCGCGTAATGGTTGCAACAGGAATCATTGTTTTGCGTGATGTTGCAGTGTAGCTCCCATTTTCGACAACCAATCGAAACAGGTTTAGGTCATCTAATTTCATCATTTGGACACACTTTTTTACGAATTGCGTTAATTTATATTGATAATCTCTGTTAAAGATTGAGACACATCAACAACTAATGAGATCTTATGTTATTTTGATTACATTCACTATGCAACTTAGCGGGGCAAAGCCGAATTTGTATAAATAAGGGTTCACTACTAAGGTAATGAGAGATTTATTTATAACAAAATATCCATTAATGCGTAGTTAGGTGAGATTGATTCGTCGATAACACCACAATATTTTAGCGCGTTGTGCTGGAATTTATAAATATTACAATAATTAATAACTTTCACCCCCTTGGTGATGTGAGGCTGTACCATGCTTAAGACTTTAGAGGCGCAACGGTTGCCAGCAGGCAATATCGCCTCACATAAACGACGTATCATGCTAGTAGATGATGACCCTATTTTTCGTCGCATCACCAGTGCTTATCTTGAAGCGCAAGGCTACGAAGTGATCGAAGCAGAAGACGGTTTAGAAGGCTTAAAGTTTCTGCGTGACCTTGAACCGGACCTAGTGTTGTGTGACTTGGCGATGCCAGTGCTTAATGGGGTCGAATTTGTTGAAGAGGTGAGCGTTGCCTACCCATCCCTGCCTATGATTGTTGTCTCAGCCACCGAGAGCATTGCTGATGTTGCCAAAGTGGTGAAGTGCGGCATTCGTGATTTCCTAACCAAGCCTATCTCCAATCCTAACAATCTCGTCGATGCGATTGAGAGCACCTTAGAAGATACCGACAATCATTTAAGTGACCAACGAGACTTTTCTTCGCAATGGTTTAGAGTTGATGGGGCAGAAATGCCTGAGGAGCAAGAGCTTCACTGGCATTTGGACTATCTTGAGCAACACCCAATCGCGGCTAAAGATTTTCTCCTTGCGCTGTTGCCAGAAAAAGACACCACTCAAGGCAGTTGGAAATGCAGCTATCGATTGCTGCAGTCAACAGACGTGATGCCGCTGGTGTTTGATTACGCTTGGGTGATGAATGGTCAATTTGTCTTTTATCTTATTGATTCTGATAACGACAGCGGTCATGGCGCGGCAACCACCTTAATGGTTCGCGCCCTGTTTCATGACTATGTACGCGGGCTGCGTTCACAAAACGCCAATTTAAGAGACTTGGTAGATATTCTTGAAAAAGGAATCGGCTGCACCGACTGCGCAGAGCCGATTGATGCTGTGTTGGGCATTGCCAATGTTGCGGATGGCACGGTAAGCATATTACCAGCAGGGTTAGATGTTACCTTTGCCGATCATGTTAATCCATCAACTCAGCTCAATGCCGGCGCTTCTTTGGGTGAACGGAGTATGAGAAACCACAAGTTACTTGATGTTGCAATCGGCAAGCGCTGTACATTGAGTTCAAGCCGCTTAGGAACCAGCAGCTTTGCGTTAGATATTACCGATACTTCAAAAGCTTAGCGGCAGTTTTATACACTGGCATCAGTGAGAGTTTTGCCTTCTTGCCAGAATAACCCCATATATCCTCCGTGTTTGTCCGTTCAATATTACGGTATAGTTCAATTTCAACAAAAAGAACACAATTCGATAACAAGGTTGTTTCGAATAGAATGTTTTATCGTTTCCTTACAGATTTGAGATTGAGCAATGGCAGACAAAGATTTTAAAGAGCCCTATAATATCTTTTACTTTCTTGGGTTTATCGCAGTACTACTGATTCCAACCCTACCAGCAACCTTGACATGGATTCGCGTCTTTAATGGCTACGCTGGTTTTTAACTGAATTGGAGCTGAGCCATCGTTATTCGTCGTTTTTTGTATAACCTGATAGGTGGTCTCAGCTTATGTTTAGGTGTCCTTGGCATCTTTCTTCCTATTTTACCTACCACACCTTTTGTCCTTTTGGCTAGCGCGTGCTTTATGCGCAGTAGTCCACGTTTTCATCGCTGGTTAAGCGAACATCAAACATTTGGTCCAATCATTTCTAACTGGCACCAACATCGAGCCGTTTCACAAAAAGTAAAATTGCGTGGCGCTATCGTGATGGTGGCAAGTTTCTCTTTTTCTATCTACATAGTGCCGCATGATTGGTTAAAGATTATGCTGGTGGTGATGTTACTTGTCCTACTGAGCTGGTTTATTCGTTTGCCTGTGATAGAGCACCTTGCTGACCAAGAAGAAAATCACTAAGATTGGCGAGAAGTGTGCCCACATATTTTAGTGGGCGTTTGTTTTTTCACCATAAGCTTTTTAAGCTTTGAGTAGGTGAAAACAATTAACTCGCAAGTCGTGAGCAAGAGTGATTACGACTGCGTAGCCAATCTTAAGAAAGAATTATGACGACTGAAACAATCTCATTGATCAAAGCAAGCATCAAAAGCATCGCTGACTATCCAAAACCAGGCATCCTATTCCGTGATGTAACAAGTCTGCTAGAAGATGCGCAAGCTTACCAAGCAACTATCCAAATACTTGTCGATAAGTACAAAGAGATGGGCTTTACCAAGGTTGTAGGTACTGAAGCTCGTGGCTTCCTATTTGGTGCACCGCTGGCTCTAGAATTGGGTGTGGGCTTTGTTCCTGTGCGTAAACCAGGTAAGTTGCCACGTGAAACGGTTGCACAAACTTACGATCTTGAATACGGCACTGACACACTAGAAATCCACGTTGATGCCATCAATGAAGGCGATAAAGTACTAGTAGTGGATGATCTACTAGCAACTGGCGGCACTATTGAAGCAACAACTAAACTTATCCGCCAACTTGGTGGTGAAGTTGAACACGCAGCATTCGTTATTAACCTACCAGAAATCGGTGGTGACAAACGCCTAGAGAAACTAGGTCTGAATGTTTACAGCATCTGCGAGTTCGACGGTCACTAATCGGAATAGTTCATGAGTTATCTTGCCTTAGCGCGAAAATGGCGACCAACCAAATTTAATGAAGTGGTTGGTCAGACCCACGTATTAACTGCTCTAGAGAATGCTCTTGCGCAGAATCGCCTCCACCATGCTTACCTGTTTAGTGGTACGCGTGGGGTAGGTAAAACCACCATTGGTCGTTTGTTTGCCAAGGGTTTGAACTGTGAAACAGGGATCACCTCAACGCCTTGTGGTCAGTGTGATACTTGTCGTGAGATTGATGAAGGTCGCTTTGTTGACCTACTCGAAATCGATGCGGCTTCGCGCACCAAAGTGGAAGATACTCGTGAACTGTTAGATAACGTGCAGTACAAACCTGCACGTGGTCGCTTTAAAGTTTACCTCATCGATGAAGTACACATGCTCTCGCGCCACAGTTTCAACGCGTTGTTAAAAACGTTGGAAGAGCCACCAGAGTATGTGAAATTCCTTCTTGCGACTACTGATCCGCAAAAGCTGCCAGTTACGATCCTATCGCGTTGTTTGCAGTTCCATCTTAAGCCGATCAGTGTTGATGATATTCATCAGCAACTTGAACACGTTTTAAATCACGAAAGTGTGGGTTTTGAGCAGCGTGCACTAGGCATGATTTCTCATGCAGCTGACGGCAGTATGCGTGATGCTTTGAGCCTGACAGACCAAGCGATTGCATTGGGTAATGGTCAGGTTCAAACTGAGCTGGTTAGTCACATGCTCGGCACCTTGGACACTGACCAAGCTCTGCATCTACTTGAAGCGATTGCGTCTAAGCAAGCGCAAACGGCAATGGATGCGATTTTGCGTTTGGCGCAAAATGGCGTCGAGTGGGATGGTTTGCTTAATCAGTTAGCCACTCAGTTACACCGTATTGCGATGTACCAAGCGCTGCCATCTACGCTTGATAAAGCGCAGCCAGATGCAGAGAAGGTAGAATTGTTAAGCCGTTCGCTTTCTCCTGAAGATGTGCAGCTTTACTACCAAATTGCGCTTAAAGGTCGTCAAGACTTGCCGTTTGCTCCGTCTCAACGTGTAGGCTTAGAGATGGTGGTTTTGCGTATGATGGCGTTTCGTCCTGCTCCGGCGGGTGCGAATGTGATTTCGACACAAACTGAGTCAATCGCGCCTGTTGCCACTGCGCCGGTTCAAGCTCCTGCATCGGTTACCCCTGCGCCAGTAAACCCGGCACAAAATGCAGTACCAAGTCGCACTCCAGCGGCGACTGCATCAGCGACTCCGCCACAAGCACCAACTTCGGCGCCAGTACAGCAGCAAACGCCACAGCCAATGCAGCGTCCAATGGCACCAGAGTATGATCTTCCGCCGCCACCAGATGGCTATGACGAAGAGTATGATGTAGCGCCAGATTACGCCGCGCCGAGTGCGCCTGTGCAAGCCGCCCCAGCGCAAGAACCATCAACGCAGCAGCCAACATCGCCAACGCGTCCATCGATGGCCGGTTTGCGCCATCAACTGCGCTCGCAACGCACAGGTCAAACACCAACAGGTGGAAATACGCCAAAAAAGGCTAATGCGACATCTGCCGCTAAGAAAGAATCAGTTCTCGATCGTGTAGCACAAAAACACGCGGGTTCTGCGCAGGTGTCGCTGCATAAGCATGGTTTGCCTTCGGTTCCGGTGACGGAAGAGAAAAAGGATGACGCATACCGCTGGACGCCAAGTGCTCCGCAAATCAAGCAAGAGAAAAATGAGCTGACGCCAACGCAAATTAAGCAGGCGCTAGAGCATGAAAAGACACCTGAAATGGCAAAGAAACTTGCCGATGAATCCGTAGAACAAAATGAGTGGGCAGCGCTTATCACTCGTTTGAACACGGCCAAATTAGTTGAGCAGCTAGCTCTGAACTCTTTTTATGAGAAAAATGGGTCGACCATTTCGTTGACCCTTCGCGCAGAGCAAGCCCACTTAAATACCGATCGCGCCCAAGCAGAGCTACTAGAAGCATTGAATGGCGAGCTCGGTGAAGAATGCCACCTGAGTATCGAAATTGGCGATAAAGGTCAAACGCCGCTAGAGCTGCGTGATGCGCTTTATCAGGGTAAATTACAACAGGCATTTGACAGTTTAGAACAAGATCCTCATGTACAATTTATAGAGCGACGCTTTGCAGCAGAGCTAGATAAAGATAGCGTGAGACCAGTTTAGGGTTGAAAGCACTGCTTTTTACCCCAATCTACTATTAAAACCACAAGCAATTAGTAGAGCCTGAATTGAGTCAGGTTTTGCTAAGCATAACCAGAGAGATAAACATGTTTGGTAAAGGCGGTATGGGCAACCTGATGAAGCAAGCCCAGCAAATGCAAGAACGCATGCAAAAGCTTCAAGAAGAAATCGCAAATATGGAAGTAACAGGCGAGTCAGGTGCTGGCCTAGTTAAAGTGACTATCACTGGTAGCCATAGCGTACGTCGTGTAGAAATTGACGAGAGTCTAATGGAAGACGACAAAGAGATGCTTGAAGATCTAATCGCAGCGGCATTTAACGATGCAGCGCGTCGCGTAGAAGAAACGCAAAAAGAAAAAATGGCGCAAGTGACTGGTGGTATGCAACTACCACCAGGCATGAAAATGCCATTCTAGTCACTGAAGGTTAGTAAATGCGCACCAGTCATATGCTGGAGCAATTGATGGAGGCCTTACGTTGTCTACCTGGGGTTGGTCCCAAGTCGGCTCAGCGTATGGCCTTTCATTTGTTACAGCGAGATAGAAAAGGCGGCCTACAACTGGCTGATGCACTAAGCCAAGCAATGACTGAAATTGGTCACTGCAGCGAGTGTCGTACCTTTACCGAAGAAGAGGTTTGTCATATCTGTACCAACCATAAGCGCCAAGAAAATGGTCAGCTTTGTGTGGTAGAAAGCCCTGCTGATATCGCAGCGGTGGAGGCGACAGGTCAATTCTCAGGTCGATACTTTGTTCTGATGGGGCACTTATCGCCTCTTGATGGCATTGGTCCAAGTGACATTGGTTTAGATGTACTGGATTACCGTCTACGTCGTGGTGATATCCAAGAAGTGATCCTAGCCACCAACCCAACAGTGGAAGGCGAGGCGACCGCTCACTACATCGCTGAGCTGTGCCGCGAGCACCAAGTTGATGCAAGCCGCATCGCACATGGTGTCCCTGTCGGTGGAGAGCTCGAGCTAGTCGATGGCACAACACTGTCCCATTCGCTACTTGGACGCCACAAGCTTTGAAAAAACCGCCTTTGGGCGGTTTTTTGTTGGGCGGATGCGGGATGCGGGATGTGGGAATGTTCGGCTAGCGCCTCGCTTACGGATGCGGGATGTGGGAACGTTCGGCTGACGCCTCGCTTACGGATGCGGGATTTGGGAACGTTCGGCTGACGCCTTACTTATGGATGCGGGATGTGGGAACGCTCGGCTGACGCCTCACTCACGGGTGTGGAAGCGTAGCGTCAGAGTGCCTTGTTCTCTTTCCGTAGCGCTAGCGTTCTGTAGCGAAGCGCTCCCAAATCCGTAGCAACGCGTTCCCACATCGTTCCCGCCTCATTCCTCTTTGCCAGCAATCATCTTATAAGCCAGTGCACCCAAAATTGCGCCGATAATAGGTGCTACCCAAAATAGCCAAAGCTGGCTGACCGCCCAATCACCGACGTAGACGGCAACGCCAGTACTTCGAGCTGGGTTAACTGAAGTATTAGTGACAGGTATCGAGATAAGGTGGATCAGCGTTAGGCACAAACCAATCGCCAGTGGTGCAAAGCCTTGTGGGGCTCGGGAGTCAGTGGCTCCCATGATGACGAGCAAGAACATCATCGTCATAACGATTTCACACACCAGCGCTGCCACTAGCGAATATTGCCCAGGGGAATGTTCGCCATAACCGTTTGAAGCAAAGCCGGAAGCTGCGACATCAAAGCCGGCTTGTCCTGTTGCGATGATATAGAGTATGCCACCGGCGATAATACCGCCTATGACCTGAGCAATTATATAGGGGAGGACATCTTTGGCTTCAAAGCGCCCACCTACCCATAACCCAACAGTGATGGCAGGGTTTAAATGACACCCCGAGATATGTCCAATTGCGTACGCCATCGTGACTACCGTCAAACCAAAGGCGAGTGATACACCAAGCAATCCAATCCCGACATCAGGAAATCCAGCGGCTAACACCGCGCTACCACAACCACCTAACACCAACCAAAATGTGCCAAATGTTTCTGCAAGAAGTTTATTCATAGTGACAGGTTCCTCTCTAAGAGTACCTGCTGAACATAGTCAAAGATCGGCGAGTTTGCCTAATCTGGCGGTTTTTCGGTATCGGCGGAACTGATAGTGGTGAGAAAATTCGAATATAGTTGAGATTTTCTCGAAGCATAAAATCAGAAATAGTTGAGAAAATTGGCGGAAATTTACCTGTAAAAGCAAAATTGTGATCTATTTCGATTGTTTTAATCATATTTTGTTGAGAGTATAGCGCGGTGATAAGTTGTTTCTCAAAACAATTTGAATAAAAACTAAAATGCAAATGAGGAAAATCATGAAAAAAGTGATCAGCGCGGAACAAGCTCCTGCAGCAATTGGCCCATACTCACACGGTACTTCTTTTGGTGAGATGATCTTCACTTCTGGTCAGCTACCTGTAGATGGCGCGACTGGTAAAGTCGTTGAAGGTGGTATCACTGAGCAGAGCGTTCAATCACTAACTAACCTTAAGCATGTTCTAGAAGCTGGTGGCGGTAGCATCGACAC
The DNA here is from genome assembly GCF_003350325.1 of Vibrio rhodolitus. GTDB lineage: Bacteria > Pseudomonadota > Gammaproteobacteria > Enterobacterales > Vibrionaceae > Vibrio > Vibrio rhodolitus. The sequence continues at coordinate 142,493 of NZ_QLYZ01000004.1, forward strand.
AGTTCTTAAAACAACTTGCTACCTAGCAAATATTTCTGACTTCGCTGAATTCAACAAAGTGTATGCAGATTTCTTTAAAACTGATTGCCCAGCACGTAGCTGTTTCGCAGTTAAAGATCTGCCACTAGGTGTTCTTATCGAAGTTGAAGCGATTGCTCACAAACTGTAGTTGTAAACAACCGCTCGCTTGGACGAAATCACTTTCCACTAAAGGGTAATTTGGCAGCAATAGAATGATTCCCTCGTACATAGATACGCGCTATGTATCTGCTATTGAATTTTCAAGGATTGAAAGTGAGGTAGCGCTTGCTGCAACTTTGCATGGAAAGAGAGAGTAATCAATGACCTTGGTAATTGAATCAAGGTATAGTAAGCGAAGAGTTATACACTATGGTGAGCTTGGGCTTGATTGACTGTTCCAGCAATTTGCTGGGGTGAGCTTTCAAGCCCTACTTATCATCGATAAGCTAAGGTAGGTAAATTGGAAGTTAAGAAACTGACCAAAAGTGATTTGGACATCCTTCACTCGATGAAAAACGTGGTTGATGGAATTGCTCGCATGTATGGCGAACATACCGAAGTCGTGCTCCACAGCTTAGATGCCGAATCTCCGGCTATCATAAAAATCGCGAACGGTCATGTTACTGAACGAGGCGAAGGCGCGCCAATTACTAACTTAGCTTTGATGAAACTAAAAGAGGGCAAGGATGTTTCTGACTCGTATTTGACCAAAACTCAATGCGGCAAGACATTGCACTCAATTACAACCATCGTAAGAAACCCAAAAAATAAGCCGATTGGTTTGTTATGTATTAACGTTGATATGGATGCGCCGATTCAGTCATTTTTGAAAACGCTGCTACCACCTCGCAACGATAACGCACAGGAACTAGCGTCGCCTGAGACGTTTGCCAGAAACATCGATGAGACGATTGAAAGTACCATTGATTCGGTGCAAACCGAAGTTTGGCAAAATGAAGCGATAGCTCCTTCCAAACGTAATCGTGAGGTTGTGACGCGTTTGCATGGACTGGGGGTATTCAAAATCAAAGATGCGGTTTTGATGGTTGCAAACCAATTGGGTATTTCGCGAGATACGATATACCTCTACCTACGAGAATTGGGTAACAATTGATACCGCTTTTTGGTCGGTATCACTTTAAACCGACTTGTTTTGAGTTGGTAAAATAAGCACAAAAAATCGCCTTTCGGGGCGATTTTTTGTATCTGCTCAAGGCAAAAGATAATCAAAAGAGCCCAGCACTGATTGCTAGACTCTTGGGTGATTAGCCACGTTTTAGGTAGTGTCTGTAAGAGGTTGAGCCAGGTTTTGAGGTGATTTTGGTAAACTCAAATACTCGACCATCTTTTAAGATGCCAGTAGAAAGAATGCACATCAGTGGCTTTTTCGCATCGACTTGTAGCGTTTCGCACATGTGTTTATCGGGCATAATCGCTTCAAAGTCTTGATAAGCGCCATCAATTTCAAAGCCCAATTCCTGCTCTAGATAGCGATACTTAGAATCTTCTAACGACATCACATTCATTTTTGGATACATCGCCGCTGGCATATAGGAATCTTCGTAGACACAAGGTACGCCGTTTACCAATTTAAAGCGGCGAATAAAGTAAACCTTTTCATCTCTGCTGATCTTTAGGATCTCGGCTAAGTCTTCATCAGGATCAATCAGTGAAAATTCGCAAATTTTATACTCTAACTTGGTGGCTGGATCGTCAACATACTCCTTGGTACTTTTCAGGGTCAACATTGAGCTGACCATGGTTTTACCAATGATGGTTGTCCCTGCTCCTTGACGTTTTTCTACCATGCCAAGTGCAACGAGTTCGTCGATAGCTTTACGAACGGTAATCCTGCTTACAGAGTAATGCGCGATTAACTCTTTTTCAGTTGGTAAGGTTTCACCAATTGAGAACTCATCTGAATCGATACGGGAACGCAGATCCTGCATCACTTTCTTATAAAGCATATAGCACCTCTCTTATGCAGAAAATGTAGCATGACCTGATGGTACAAATCAATAACCTTTGAGCTGTATCACATCTCTAGTTGGCTGATATCAGGAGAAAATACGACTAATTGTTATTTATTGGTACTAAATATTGAGCGAAATCTCAAAATACATCTCTTATTTGTTATTGATCACGTTTAACATATCTTATATTTGTCATATTGGTTTGGCAGGAGTAATTTAAATCTTGTCGAAAGACGGAACACTCTGAAAAAGATATATAACAAATTAAGGACCCTGCCCATGTTGAGTGCGATACAACGATTAGGCGGAGCAATGTTTACCCCGGTTTTGCTGTTCCCATTTGTTGGGATACTTGTCGGATTAACCATTGTTCTTAAAAACCCGGTTTTTGTTGGTGATCTAGCTGATAAAAACGGTCTGTATTATCAAGTGTTACAAGTCATTGAAGAGGGTGGCTGGACCATCTTCCGTAATATGGCGCTTTTATTCGCAGTTGGCTTGCCAATTGGTTTAGCAAAAACCGCTCATGCTCGTGCAGTTATGGTCGTGATGGTTTCATACTTAACCTTTAACTACTTTGTAGGTGCCATGGGTGGCTTCTGGGGTGAGTTCTTTGGTGTGGACTTCTCACAACCAATTGGCGGTACGTCAGGTCTAACTGAAATTGCAGGTATTAAAACTATCGATACCGGTATTTTTGGTGCCATTATCATCTCAGGTCTTGTGACTTGGATTCATAACCGTACGTTCGAAAAACAGCTACCTTCTTACTTAGGCATTTTCCAAGGTGCTTCTTTTGTAGCGATGATCTCATTCTTTGCCATGCTGCCAGCAGCTTGGTTAACCCTTTACGTCTGGCCAACAATTCAACACGGTATTTTAGGTCTACAAACTTTCATGGTTGAGTCAGGTTCATTTGGTGTGTGGCTATATACATTCCTAGAGCGAATCTTGATCCCAACAGGTCTGCATCACTTCGTTTACGCTCCGTTTGTCTACGGCAACATTGCGACTCCAAACGGCATTGCGGTTGACTGGTTCACGAATCTAGAAATGTTCACTCAGTCTAGCCAAGCGATGGTGGATCTATTCCCTGCAGGTGGCTTTGCTCTGCACGGTAACTCGAAGATTTTTGGTTGTACGGGTATTGCGCTTGCGATGTACCACACGGCAAAACCAGAAAACCGTAAGAAAGTGGCTGCGCTATTAATCCCAGCAACACTAACCGCAGTGCTTGTTGGTATCACTGAGCCACTAGAGTTTACCTTCCTATTTATTGCGCCATGGCTATTTGCGGTTCACGCAATCCTTGCAGGCACAATGGCAATGGTGATGTACAGCTTCGGCGTAGTAGGCAACATGGGTGGCGGTCTGATCGAATTTGCCACTGGTAACTGGATTCCACTACTAGGTAACCACACCAGTATGGTGGTGACGCAAATCGCGATTGGTCTATGTTTCACCGTGATTTACTACTTCGTGTTCAAGTTCCTCATCGTGAAGTTCGATGTGCCAATCGCAGGTCGTGGTGAAGCTGAACTGAAACTACACACTAAAGATGATTTCAATAAGAAACACGGTATTACGGGTAAAGATGCACAAGGCGCAAGCCCACTACAAATTCAAGCTGTTGAAACTATGCAAGGCTTGGGTGGTGTAGAGAACATTGCTGACCTAAGTAACTGTGCAACGCGTCTGCGTGTGACAGTGAAAGACCCTGCAAAAGTGGAATCTCCAGAATACTTTATGAGCACTGGTGCGGTGAACTTGGTTAAAAACGGCAATGCAGTACAAGTCATCATTGGTCTTAGCGTTCCTCAGCTTCGTGAAGAGTGCGAAAAGATAGTCAGTGTTTACAAAGCAGAACAAAAAGTGGATGAGCTAACACCAAGTCCGGCTAGTTAAAACCAAAAATAAAAATCTAAACAATTAATTTAAACAAATATCAAATGGGCGGTGACAGCGCCGCCCAACCCAAGAGAGGCATATCATGAAAAAAGAATTCTCAGTAGTTATTGCAGGTGGCGGTTCAACATTCACTCCAGGCATCGTGATGATGCTACTTGAAAACCAAGAGCGTTTTCCGATCCGTAAGCTGAAATTCTACGATAACTTTGCATCGCGTCAGGAAACAGTGGCAGAAGCGTGTAAGATCCTACTTAAAGAACGTGCTCCACACATTGAGTTCTCTTACACCACTGATCCTCAAGAAGCGTTCACAGACATCGACTTCTGTATGGCACACATCCGTGCAGGTCTTTACGCAATGCGCGAACAAGATGAGAAGATCCCTCTACGCCACGGCTGTGTCGGTCAAGAAACTTGTGGTGCTGGCGGTATGGCTTATGGTTTACGTTCGATCCCAGCAGTAATCGAAATGATCGATTACATGGAAAAATACTCACCAAACGCTTGGATGCTGAACTACTCAAACCCAGCAGCAATCGTTGCAGAAGCGTGTCGCGTACTTCGTCCTGACTCAAAAGTACTCAACATCTGTGACATGCCAATTGGTATCGAAACTCGTATTGCAGAAATTCTTGGCTACCAAGATCGTAAGCAGTTCGACATCATGTACTACGGTCTAAACCACTTTGGCTGGTGGAAAGAGTTTAAAGATGCGCAAACGGGTGAAGATCTGATGCCACGCATCAAAGAGTACATCCAAGAGTACGGTTACTTGCCACCAAGCGCAATGAATGGCTCACAACACACAGATGAGTCTTGGAAAGAGACCTTTATTAAAGTTCGTGACGTTTACGCACTTGATCCAGAAACGATTCCAAATACGTACCTAAAATACTACATGTACCCAGACTACGTAGTAGAGCACTCAAACAAAGAGTTCACTCGTGCTAACGAAGTAATGGAAGGTCGTGAGAAAGAAGTATTCACAGAGTGTCATCGTATTATCGCAGCGGGTACAGCTGTTGATACCACGATTGAAGTGGAAGAGCACGCGTCTTACATTGTTGACCTTGCAACAGCGATTGCATTTAACACTAAAGAGCGCATGCTACTGATTGTTCCTAACAACGGCGCTATCAGCAACTTTGACCCAACAGCAATGGTTGAAATCCCATGTATCGTTGATAACACGGGTGCTAAACCACTACAAATTGGTGAAATTCCTGAATTCCAAAAAGGTATGATGAGCCAACAAGTATCGGTAGAAAAACTGGTTGTTCAAGCGCACGTAGAGCAGTCTAAACAACGACTATGGCAAGCGCTTACTCTGTCTGCAACTATCCCAAGTGCAACAGTGGCGAAAGCGATTCTTGAAGACCTACTAGAAGCTAACAAAGATTTCTGGGTTGAAATGAAGTAAGCCAGATCGTTATCTATGCCCTGCGTAAGCGGGGCATTTTTTGTAGGTATTTCAGTAGGTATAAATAGATGATAGATGTCACTATTCTTGGCTACGTAGCTGCGTTTTGCACCACTTGCTCTTTTGTCCCTCAAGTGATGCATATTCTAAAAACTGGTGATACCAAGTCGATATCACTGGCGATGTATAGCTGCTTTGTCTTTGGTGTCTTTCTTTGGCTTGTTTATGGCATCGCTATGCAAGATTGGCCAATCATCATTGCCAATGCAATCACCTTGATGCTTGCAAGCATCATACTGTTACTCAAAATACGCGATGTAGTGCGTAATAAGAAACGCGCCCCTCTGAGTGCTTAGTCACCACTCAGCCCCCCTTTAAGCCAGATGCTCGTCATCTGGCTTTTTTTGTTTTTGCGTCTTAGTGCCAATTTAACTCTCCGCCTTTGTGAGCCGAGGGGAGTAAACGTCGGTATTCGGCTAGAGTTGTATAGAGAAGAAATGGTCAAGAGGAACTCCGCTATGAATAATAAAGCGATAAAGCTGGGGGTTTATTGCTGCAGCGGCGATGAATATTGGTGGGGTACTGCTCTTCTCGCGAGGCTTAACCAATCAAGTGATTAACCAATTTGATCCGGTAGTGATGTCGAACTTTGGTTTGCTGATGATCATGATCTGGGGGCTAGCGTATCTCGGCGCGGCAACGATTACATCTAAGCTTACCTGGCTAGCGGCAGCGTTTGCCTTGGAAAAGCTGGCTTATGTGGTTACTTGGCTGTTATGGATTTCGCATAACAATCTTAGTGATGTATACCAACTCGACCTTTTCGCTGGGTTGTTCTACTCAATCTATGGTCTTATACCCAAGTGACTTCAAGATGCAGGATTCAGAGCGTTGTCATTGATTCGATTTCAAGGAAAACAACGCAGCGTAATAGCCAGCTCTTTCCAAGTTGTTTGACGCAGCAATCGGGTCAATGACACGCTCCCAAAGGGCGAGTTGCCTTGGCTTGTATACTTTGTTGTCGATTCTTGATTTAGATCCACTAGACCTTTAAATCGCCGCCGCGTCTACAAACCAAGTCATTCTCGCTGAATCTAGCATCTCGAGGTTACTTGGGTATAATGACTTAGTGTTTATGCTGTTCTTTAGCTGGGTGTTTGTTTATTGCTGGCGAAGTGAGAAGTGAGAGCAGAGAGGGGGAAAGAAATGAGAACTGAGAAGTAGAAAGAAATGAGATTCGAGATACTGGACACAAAGAAAGATCCAACATCGTAGACAAAGAAAAGAGCCGAGAAGAAGTTCCTCTCGACTCTCGTATTCTCGACTCCCGTATCTTGGAGCGCAGCGTTCTAAGCTTTTTAAGTGCGAATCATTAAGCCATCACTTGTAAGTGTTCATTCACTTCTTGTCTTACTGACGCCACATGGCTGCCGAAGATGATTTGAATATTTGTGCCTTTGAGTACCACTCCCATTGGGTTGGACTCACGAATGATCGCTTCATTGACCAGCTCTGGATCGCGCACTTCAACGCGAAGGCGGGTATAGCAGTTTTGCACATCGACAATATTCTCTTTACCACCTAGACCTTTGATGATCGCCGCTGAGTTGTATTGACCTGCTGCCGCATCAATCGCTTGACCTTGTTGTTTGGCTTTGTAATCCGCTTTGCTGTGCAGTTTCATTTCTGCTTCGCCACGACCTAGTGTTTTTAGGTTTAGCTTGGTGATAAGTGCGCGGAACACGACGTAGTAAACCGCTAACTGAACTAGACCCATTAGGATGTAGTATGGCCAATCAGTTTTTTCTGTACCAAGTGGCACGTTGTAAACGATAAAGTCAATTAAGCCGCCTTTACCAACTGCAACGATATCGAAGACTGCTAGTAGAGACATAAACAGACCCGTTAGAATCGCATGCACAACAAATAGAATTGGTGCAACAAACAGGAATGAGAATTCAATTGGTTCAGTTACACCCACTAAGATAGAGGATGCGATAGCAGGGAAGACAATCGCTTTAACTTTTTCACGTTTGTCAGCATCTGCACAGTGGTACATGGCAAGACCAGCACCGGTTAGACCAAAGATCTTCACTAGGCTGCGTGAGTCAAAAATGATTGAGCTAGACAGACGAGCAGTCTCTGGATCACCAATTTCAGCAAGGAAAATATTCTCTACACCACAGTAGGTTTGTTCAGCAATCACTTGGCATCCGCCTAGGTCGGTGAAGTGCATTGGCACCCAAAGTAGGTGATGCAGACCTGTTGGGATCAAGATGCGCTCAAGGAAGCCGTAGACCCCAACACCCATTGATCCCGCGCCGCGAATATTCTCGCCAAACTGGAAAATTACTTGTTGTACTGGAGGCCAGATATGGGTGAACAGCAAACCAAGGCCAATAGTAATTGGCAGCATGATGATCAACACCAAGCGAGATTCACCATAAAGTGACAGTGCACCGCTCAATACCTTTTGGCTGTATTTGTTGTGGAAATACGCATTGATAATACCAATTAGCATACCCACGAAGATGCCGGTATCGACCACCTGCAACCCCATAATATTGGCTTGCCCCGTGCCACCTAAGTCGCCGTCAATAAGCAGACCATTGACCTTCATATAGGTGTTCATGGTGTAGAGGTAAACGAAGTAGAGGATCATGGCGTTAAAGCCAGCCAAATGTTTATCTTTCTTCGCCAGACCAACAGAAATACCCACAGCAAAGATGATATGCAGGTTGATCAAAACGCTCAGAGTTGACCAAACCAGAACTTCACCCATGCCTTTGAAAAAAGGTGCATCTAAAAATGGCAGTAGCTCTACGATTCCCGGGTTAGTCACAGCAGCGCCAATCGCGATAACAAAGCCGACTAGCGGCAGTACGTAAATAGGAGCCAACATTGCCCGTGATAAATCACTGAGGTAAGTGGTGATTGCTTCCTTGTTCATGTTTTTGTCTCGATTAATTATTAGTAATTTTTCTAGATAACATTCAATCAGCCGTTAGCGGCGATTGAGTCATTTATTAGTAGGTTGCTAGGTACTTTATTAATAAAAAATGTCATGACAACTTGGAGGGTTAATATTTGTGATATATGACCTATCTATAATTTAATATGTCATGTTATCTTATGTTTAATATAACCTTTAAATTGGAGTTATCAATAAAATGTTATACAAAAAGGTTTTGGATGATCTAAAACAAAAGATAAATAGCGGGGTATATGAAGTAGGCACCGCACTGCCGACAGAAAGGCAGCTTATTGAGGAGTATGACGTTAGCCGCATTACCATTCGCAAGGCTGTTGATGAATTAGTTAAGTTGAATTTGGTTGAAAAGCGCAGAGGCTCAGGAACTTATGTGCTCGGAAAACAGTATTCGCATGAACTACGAGGATTGGCAGGCACCAGCGAAATCTTGGGCAGTTGCAATAAAGCAGTGCGCTATAAAGTGTTCCAATTCAGTATGATTAGTGACAATCCAGCGATCCATAAAATGCTAGATATGGAAGAGCATGAACCGCTTTACTACATCAGAAGAGTTAAGTATATCGATGATTTACCTAGGATTGTTGAAGATAGCTACATGCCTGTTGCACTGTTTCCCGACTTAAATATTTCGACTCTCGAGAAGTCGAAATTTGATTATGTCGAGCGTGATAAAGGCATGCTGATCGAAGGCAGCCGCCAAGAGTTTACGGCGGTCGAACCTGATGAAGATTTGATGAAGCTATTGGATATGGAAAAGAGTAGTCCAGTTATGAACCTTCGCTCGGTTTCCAATCTAAAAGATGGGCGCCGTTTCGATTATACCGAGGCGTGGTTCCATCCTGACGCACACAAACTTGCCATCTACTTACCACGTTAAATTGGTATTTTAAATTGATTGTATTCATAACCAATAATCGAAATAAATACGCTGAGATCACATTATCCACCTTAATTATTTGTCATGTTTTATCTAAGTAATACGATAGAACCAATTAATAAATAGGTCATACAAAGTATAACCTTTAAGAATGATGAATTACTGATATTTGCTCGAGGATGGTTATGAACAAACAACCACAAATTATTGCTATTGCTGGCGGCGGCTCTACTTACACGGCGGGGATTGTTAAAGCGTTACTGATGAAAGGTGATGACTTCCCAATCGCTGAAATTCGTCTTTACGATATTGATGCAGAGCGTCAAGACAACGTGGCTGTTCTAGTTGATTACGTGGTGAAGACTCATGCTCCACACGTTAATCTAACCGTAACGACCGAGCCTGAAGTGGCTTTCTCTCATGCAGATTTCGTCTTTGCGCAAATTCGCGTAGGTCAGTACAAGATGCGCGAGCAAGATGAGAAGATCCCTCTACGTCATGGCTGTGTTGGTCAAGAGACTTGCGGTGCTGGTGGTCTAGCTTACGGTATGCGTACTATTTTCCCGATGATCGAGTTGATTGATCATATGGAGCGTTTTGCTAAGCCAACGTGTTGGATGCTGAACTACTCGAACCCAGCGGCAATCGTTGCTGATGCGGTTAACCGTCTACGTCCAAATTCACGTGTACTCAATATCTGTGATATGCCAGTGGCTATCGAGCGTAACCTATCTAACATTCTAGGTGTAAACCGTTACGAGCTTGATGTGGAGTACTTCGGTCTAAACCACTACGGTTGGTTTACATCTATTAAAGTGGATGGTGAAGAAAAATTACCAGTGCTGCGCGAGCATATTCAAAAGTTCGGTATGCTAACAGAGCAAGAAGTTGAAAACGCCTGTCACTCTGAGCCATCTTGGATCAAGACATTTAAGAACACCAAGCCGTTAGTGCAAATGTTCCCAGAGTACTTGCCAAACACTTACCTACAATACTACCTAATGGCAGATGAGATTGTTGAGCAGTCGAATCCTGAGCGCACTCGTGCCAACGAAGTAATGGAAGGTCGTGAGAAGAAGATGTTTGAAGCGATTGAACAAATCAAAGCATCTGATGGTAACGTTGAAGGCAAGTTCCACGTGGGCGTGCATGGTGAATTTATTGCTGACGTGGCGATGTCTATGGCTTACGATCTACGTCAGAAGTGGTTAGTGATCATTCCTAACAACGGTTTAATCAAAGGACTGCCTGATGATGCGATGGTGGAAGTGCCTGCATTGCTAGGTCGTGACAAAGTATTCCCAATCCAAGTAGGTGAAGTGCCGCACTTCTATCAAGGTATGCTTCAGCAACAATTGATGTCAGAAAAATGTCTAGTAGACGCAGCTCTTGAAGGTTCATACGAAAAAGCGCTACAAGCATTTGCGCTGAACAAAACTATTCCTTCAGCACGCGTAGCGAAGTTGATCCTTGATGAAATGATCGAAGCGAACAAAGGCTACTGGCCAGAGCTTAAATAACGGAATTTAGCATTATGAAATTCAAACAAATTAAAGACATGAATGCATCGGCAGTCGGTTTTGGCTGTTGGGCGATCGGCGGTACTTGGAACAATGTGACTGACGATGAATCAATCCGTGCGATTAAAACTGCGATTGAAACAGGCATCAACTTTTTTGACGTAGCGCCGGTTTACGGCAAAGGTCACGCGGAAACTGTGCTAGGAAAAGCGCTAAAAGATGAAAAGCGTGAATCAATCATTATCGCGACGAAATGTGGTCTGCCATGGTCGCAAGATGAGCGTAAGAAGACACGTAAAGATCTGACGAAAGAGAGCATCTTTAAAGAGATCGACGACTCACTGACACGTCTACAAACCGATTATATCGACCTATACCAAGTGCATTGGCCAGATCCAAATACGCCAATCAGCGAAACTGCAGAAGCACTGGCTGAGCTTAAAAAGCAAGGTAAGATCCGCCACGTGGGTGTGTCGAACTACTCGCTTGATATGACGCGCGAAATGATGGCTGGTGTTGAGGTTGCCACATTCCAAGGTCTATATAACTTGCTTGAGCAAAACCCTGAGCACTACCACAATATCCCACTGCAATACCGTGCGCGTGAAGAAGCTCTGCCGTTCTGTAAAGAGCATGATATGAAGTACCTGCCGTACTCGCCACTGATGCAAGGTTTGCTAACGGGTACGTTAAAGCGCAGCGGCAACTGGGATGAAAACGACGACCGTCGCAATAACCCGAAACTAAACGGTGAGGCTTTTGAACCCTACTTCAACTGTGTTGAAGAGTTAAAAGTGCTAGCAAAAGAAGCCAATATTCCACTGGCACATCTGGCGATTCATTGGTTGGTTGCACAAGAGGAAGTCGGTCCGGTTATCGCTGGTGCGTATACTCAAGAGCAAGTGCGTGACAATGCGGCATTTGTCCAATCAACTTCAAGCATCGAACTCCTGAAGCGTGCTGAAGAAATCGTTGCGAAGTGGAACCTTAAATAAGGTTAGGTATTTCGTTACTATTATTCGAAACAAAATCTCGCCCCCCCGGCGAGATTTTTTTATCCCTGCAAGTTAGTTGGTTGCGCCTTCGAGATCGAGCAAGATCGCCAGCGCATTATCAGGGCCGCCCGCACAGATAGCATCATCACTGTCAAATGCTGAGCACACTTTAGGGCGCTCAGGCTGACCAAAAATCTTACATAGGTTGTGCTCATTGAGCTGAATGCAGCGCACTCCTGCAGGTTTGCCGTTTGGCATCCCCGGAATTGGCGAACTAATCGAGGGGGCAATGCAGCAGGCGCCACAGCCACGGTTGAGTTTTGCCGAGATACAAGGTGACCAATCAGAAACGTCGATAGAAGAAATAGTCATGGCTGCACCTCAAACATAGCAAGCGGGATAACAAAGAGGGGCGATTCTAGAGCAATGTTGCGCACGTTACTAGTCTGAAAAAAGACAAAGCCCCTAAGCGGGGCTTCGAGTTCGCTTGGTGACCATTTATCCGCGTATAAAACGGTTGTAAATAAACAGTAGGACAAATGCGCCAAGAGTTGCGGTGACTATGCTTCCAATATTGACGCCATCAGCACCGCCAAAGCCGAGGAATCCACCGAGAAATCCCCCAACAAATGCACCGGCAATACCGAGTACCATAGTAGCAATCCAACCGCCGCCATCATCGCCTGGCATTAACCATTTCGCCAGAGCGCCAGCAATCAAGCCAAGAATAATCCATGAAAGAATGCCCATGTTGACTCCTTTATCAATATGTCTTGATGACGCTATTAAGAATAGAACAGATGGCTTATTGTTGCGCTAGACTTGAACTTATCGCCTTGGAGGGGTATAAATCGCACCCTGTTTGGAATCGAAGTATGAGTCTATGAGCGAACAATTTTGGCAAACTAAAACCTTAGAGCAGATGAACGATCAAGAGTGGGAAGCGCTCTGTGATGGTTGTGGTAAGTGCTGCCTACATAAACTCATGGACGAAGACACTGACGAAATCTACTACACCAATGTGGCGTGTAGCTGGTTAAACACCAAGACTTGTGCGTGTAAGGATTACGAGAACCGCTTCACATCAGATGAAGATTGCACCAAGTTAACGCGTGAAGATATTGAAGACTTCCAATGGCTGCCGCACACCTGCGCTTACCGCTTGTTAGCAAATGGTGAGAAACTGCCTGAGTGGCACCCATTGATCACTGGCTCTAAATCTGCGATGCACAAAGCAGGCGAAAGTGTACGCAATAAAGTGGTGTACGAAATTGAAGTGGTGAATTGGGAAGATCACATTTTGAATCATCCCAACCGAGACTAGGTGTAGTAAGGTATATCAAGGGGTTGCTTGTCGCCCCTTAGTCAATAATCACCAATATTTACCAGTATTACGAAAATTTGCCGCCACTTTGTCGCCACTTAGGGTTGGCTGTTCAATAGCCTTTCGGCTTCGCTCATTTGCTTTAGACACTTACACACTTGTTGTGACAACCTAGTTTCACACATCATGGTGAGTTCTTGTGTTAAACGAGTCGGCTTCGGTTGCGACATGATATGTTCAATTTGGCTCCAAAGAACAATCTCTGTTCTAAACCTCACATATGATAATTCCATTTCCCTTAAGCGGGCATCTAATTCGGTTGTTTCAGAAGAAGGTGATTCAAATACACTTTTATATGCTATTTGAAAGACCGAATTTTGGTCGCCGATGAATGGGACGATGTTATCAATTTTACGCGCACCAGAGCCGTCTCTGCCTACAGTTTCGTTTAGGGAAGTTTTTAGTAAATTGAGTATGGAGTCTACTTGTTGCCTGTAGGTATTTCTTGTTTCAGTTTCGAGCTCAAATTGGAGCTGTCTCTTCAGCAAAAGATAAGTAACTAAAGCCAGCAATGGAGTTGCAGATGAGCCTAACATCTGGAACACCGACAAAATACGAACGTCTTTATCAAATGCTTCAAATATAAGACCAGTGTCTTTGAGTACATAGCCAACAAGCATTGCAGCGATGAAGAATGAAATAGAAAAAATTGAAAGTATGTAAAACGGGATTTTTAAATGCTTCATATCTATCGTTGGTTATCTAAATGAGCCAATGGATTCTTACTAACCACATCTTCTAAGTGATCAGGAGCTAGGTGAGCGTAACGCATAGTTTGTTTTATATCGCTGTGGCCAAGGATTCTTTGCAACGCAATTATATTGCCACCGTTCATCATGTAGTAAGACGCGAAGGTATGGCGTAGAACGTGGGCAGCCTGCTGCTTTAAACGTGGTACGTGTTTCACTATAAATCGGTAAACCGTCGAATAGCCGATGTTAAATAACGGGCCTGAACCTTCCTTGTAAATCACATCATAGAGTTCTGGGCTGATCGGTACTGAACGGTTCTTCTTACCTTTCGTTTGGGTAAAGGTAACTTTGTACTTAGTCAGCTGTGCGCCAGTGAGTCGAGAAGCTTCACGGAAACGTGCACCAGTCGCTAAACAAAGCTTGATGATCTTGTGTATGTCATCGTGGAACTCGTGCGCTTCTGCTTTGGCTATCAAGTCCTGCATTTCCTCAATGGTTAAAAACTCCATTTCCGTTTCATGCAGCTTAAATTGGCGAACAGACTGCAGCGGATTCTCACCTTTCCATTCGCCCATTCGTTGCAGCTCGACAATCACTGCATTAAGCAAGTCTTGCTCGTTATTACAGGTGCGAAAGGTTACCGCTACTTTTCGGCCGTTTAGGTCTGCGACTTCCCCAGCAAGGCGCCGTGTTCGGTAATCAGTGAATATTGCTGGCGTGAGTTTATGATAGAGCGGGTCGCCCATTGCGATACCCATAACCTTTAGTTTGTTATAGGTGTACTTAGAGTGGGCGAGTGATTGGCCGTGGCGTTCTTGCCAAAGGTCGATCATATCCACCAAACTTCTACGCTCGACCTTATCACCAAGCCAAGGTTTATCATCAACCTCGGCCATGGTGAACTTTTCGAATGCAAGTGCTTCGCCTTTGGTAGCGAAGCGTTTACGAATACGCTTACCGGCTCGGCCCTGCGGGTAACACTCACAGAGCCAAGGTTTTTTATGACCATCTTTTAGGTTTCGGATAGACATTAATTATAGGTGTTTTCCCATATGAGCGAGCTTGAACTGTTTTCGTTCATATTCTGCATAGGACTTAAGGCCAAAATAGATGCGAACAGGATTCCCTCGTCCATAAGGTATAGGTTGCCCATTATCTCTAGTATCAATTTTTAGGTGGTACTCACAGTTAATGGTTTCATTTCCTGCAGGTAGAACTAAATTTGGTTTTTTAAATTCTGTTGGGACTTTATTACTTCCCTGCCGAGAACAATTTAGTTGTTGCCCTAATTGGTCTGTTAAGTGTGATATTACATTTAAATCGGCTTGGTTCTGGTTAGCGTCGGTTGATATTAGGTGGTAGGACTGATTTAGTGTGTTCAACCCGTGTGATAATAGCAATTTGTAATCTTGATATGTCCCGACTTGAATAGTGCGCAGTGTACTCTCAAGGTTAGGGTGGAAATCCAGATACTCATAGTTTAATTTGGACCACGATACGAATTCTTTAACGTTGGCGTGATTATTTGCAATAAACTTTGAGTTAAGCGTCAGAGTGTCGCTCCATGAGTTTGTATGTAAGTCTGGTGAAACTGCTGGCCAGTTATATGTACTACAAAGTACAAATGAATAGTGCCTAGGTAGAGTCACTGTTTGGTGATTGATTAGAGCTATAGCACCTTCAGTATTATTGTTAGTTACGTAGGGAAGCACCACTTTATTCATTTCATTGAATGCTAATAGGTAAAGATCCCAATTGTCGCTAGAAATATCCAGTAGCTTATCGTTTAATGACGTCCCAACAGTTCCATATTCAAAGAAATCGTTTGGGCAATTGATACGAACATTGTTTGAACGTTTGTAAGTTTCTAATGAGTTTTTTAGCGCCTTAGCTATGTCTTCTACTTCATCATATGTGTTAGCTGTAGAGAGGCTATTTACACTGTGTAGAGTGAGGTAGACTTTGGCCACATCAGTCATCGACGTCTCCCCAAATCAGTAACTTCTTCCCCCTTCATTAATGTCTTAAGATCGTATGCTTGTTGATCAAAAAATCCTTCGGGCCAAGAAGATAGTTCACCGTTAGTACCAATTGTTATTTCATCAACAGTGCTTTCGGAGTTAGGAACGCCAGAAACATAGAATACTTTAAAGCCCTCGCCTTCATAATCTTCATCTAAACGAGCGCCAACCCTGATTCCATTTAGAAGGTGGTCGCTGTGCGTCTCAATAATAACTTGTACTCCCGCTAGAGCTGCTCGAGCAATTAAGCGACCTATGTAGCTTTGTCCTCTAGGATGCAAATGTGCTTCGGGATTTTCAATAACAACAAGTCCACCTGGTTTAGTAAGCAACAATGCACAAACGATGCCTAATGAATAGCTCAACCCGAATCCCATATTTACAGGGTTCGTTTTATCTGAGCCGTAAGCTTGAAACTGAGCGTGACTGATTTCTGCATTTTTTACAGTATCAGATTCAAAATTAAACCCTGGGGATATTTCAGCCATCCAGTTAATAATGTTACGTCGAACTGAACGGCCTTCGTCACCCTTCAAAATTCTCTTATCTCCAGATACAAGACGTTCACCATTGTTCGTTAAATCTGTCAATATCTCGTAAGCATGTTCACCCTTAGCACCCAACCAGTAACGAATAGATTGATCATGGCTGTTTTCAAGGTATGCCCTTGGTCCAAAGCGCTCAGCTTGCAGAAACTGAAAGCCTTTATCTATAAAATAATGGTGCGATAAGGCAGAAGCTTCAGAGTTCATGCACTTATTAAGCAGATGATTTTTTAAAGAGGCTTGTTCTGTTAGATCGTTAAAGCCCCATGAGCATTTATTATTATCGACGTATAGAGCGATATTTAGGCTGTTGTCACCTGTTACCGCATGTGCTGAATAGATATCACGGACAGAACCAAGCTCAACCAAGCTATCATTTAGTAGAACTTTATCACTAAACTTACTTTGAAATGGGATTGCGAGAGCTTGGATGGCAGTACTTTTACCAACTGAGTTATTACCGCAAAAAACCGTCAAGTTTCCAAGCTCAAATTCACGATATTTGTAGCACTTAAAGTTATTTAGTTCTATTTTATTAATCATTACTTTTCCAACCTAGCCAAGGGTTTTATATCAATATTACAACCAGTAGTTTTTGTTAATATGTTTGAAATAGCCTCAAATCGATAGTTTATAGTTACTTTCTTACCTGTTGAGCTAGATAGCGCATAGTATAGGCCCCTATCAGAATTCACATAAGCTGGGCTCTGCCATACGGCGTATTCTCTCGAATCATTGTTAATTGCTGAATATAGGCAATCGATAAATTCAGATTTATTCTTTTTAATTATATCTTTTTGTTCGTTGCTAATATTTGCAAATAGTGTCACCAGTACTTCAAATAGAGGTTTACTAATAGGGTCTTTTTTCTGGGCGTTTAGGACTTTTTTAAACGCATTTTTTCCAAATAACTCATGGCTAAATTTAATACCAGACTCAAATTTTGACGTAAGTGATATGATAATTGGGGAGTCAGACTTGTAGTCTACTTGCCCGTTATCATGCTCGACTTTTTCAAAGTCTTGGTTGTTGATCCAAACCATTGCTTGGGATAGAAAATCATCATATTTAGACGCTTTAAATTCCTCATAACCAAAAATAATAAAAGCAAGTGCACTTAAACATAGTTCCAAGTCCTTCTGCCTTTTGGGGTTCACGGTATCATTTGTTGAAGAAATAAACGTCTGACTAGAAGCTAAAAACTTGAGATAGAAAACACTGCTACCAAAGTTGATTGCTGAACGTATTTCCTGATCGCTTAATTTAACCCCATAAGTGTTGATACGATGGAATAGCTCTATGATAAAGCGGTTTACACTCCCGTGGTTTTTATCTTCCTCTTCCATATCAATGACATATGCCGTTACTTCAAACTCGGTGATTGAACGAGTGAACTTACGATCAAATTCGGTAAAGAACTTTCCATTTGCTTCAATGACAGGTGAATCTTTATCTAACTTCAATGAGAAGCGTCCCATCATGAAGTCTTGGACTGTTGTGATTCGTTGCAGTCCATCAATAACTACCCAGTTGTCATTTTTACGTTCACCAAAGTAAAATATAGGAAGTGGTAGGCCCATTAAAATTGATTCAATTAGCTTTGACTTCTTTTTGTCATCCCAAATTCGATCTTGTCTTTGATAATCGGGCTGAATTTCTATCTCGTCGTGTAATAGCCTTTGATAAAGTGCGTAGAGACTAGGTGTTTGCCTCCTAATGTTTGGCACAATCAGCTCATAGTTAGCGTCATCGTCATCGTCATCGTCACTGGAGTCTTCTGAGTTAGCTGTATTACCGTCATCGACACCAGTTACAGAAGATAGGTCTACTAGATCTGACATATCAAAACTAGAATCTTTCGCTAATTCGGTTGAAGTCTCATCAACAACTGCCGTCTCATTGTCTAATGAAATCGTTGCTGATTGAACGGTTTCGTTTATCCTACTGAGCTCAGCCATAATCTCTCTAATTTGGCTATCGACAAGAAATCCAGGCTGCTTAATATGCAGGTTGTTAATTTCTTTGTTTAAGTTAGTAAGAATTTTCTCAAGTTGAGCCGCTAAAAGACTTTGGCTGAATTTTTTATTGGATGCTAGAGCTCTACGAACTTGTCTCTGCTCTTTTAGTGGAAGCTCTTGAATATCCCCTAAAGCGTGCTGGTTGCTTTCTCTTAGAACAAGGTGCTTGCGACGTTCGTACTTGAAATACTGAATGTATGGAAGATTAGCAAAAATTGTTTCTGGCTGGTGTCTACTAGTAAATGAACCTTGAAGAGCTTGCTCTACGTTACAGTAGCCATCTTTATCTAAGCTTTCAAAAATTGCCTCTAGCTCTCTGATGCTTCGTTTTTGTTCTCTATTTGAGCTGTCAGCTTTGACTATATATTTGCCAGTTTCTCTATCTAGGGATAGAAGAGTTATACCGCTAGTAGTTGCGGTGATTGCTTTTAAGGGGAGACCGATGAGCTGTTCTATGTCATCAAGCAAATCTTCAAAATTCATAAGGCACCAAGTATAGAAGTTTATTGGTGCCATATTATCATAGTGACTCAATATGTGTCATATGAAGGAAATGGGAGATGTAAAGTAGTTTGTTAGGTTTATCAAAGAGTTTTCAAGAAATCCTTTATCGTCTTCGCTATCGCTTCAGACAACAAAAATGGAACGCCATTACCAATAGTTTTGAACATGTTGGACAAGCCCATATCTTGTGGTAACGCAAACTCTTTAGGCAAAGACTGTATCGCAAGAGCTTCTGCCGCACTTAGTCTTCGATCTTGGTAAGGGTGTAAATGAACCTCATTGTTACCATATGCAGCTGTCGCAGAATGTCTCCATCTATGTAGCCTCTTAAATGACTTACCACTCACGTCTCCTTCTGCAATAGTTTGCATTTTCGACAGACCGGCCTTTGGCTTGAAGTGGTGCTTAGCGTTTGGGTGATTGTAAACGTCATTTTTCCTAAACCAATACTCGATAGTTAGTTCTTTCATATCGCCAGAAAAATCGGGTGCAAGTAAAGAGCTGTTAGCCGCATATGGTGTAGTGGTCGGCCACAGCGATTTTTGAAGAACGACGTCTTTGTCAAATCTTAAGTAAGTTTTCCATTGAAAGTTCTGTTCCAACTTAAGTCGTTGGCTGCGCTTTACTTTTGAGCGCTTTATCCCAAACAACAAGATTCTATCGCGGTCTTGAGGAGTTCCTACTTCGATACAATTAGTGAGCCTATCTGTTAGAAGATAACCCGCACTTTCCAATTTCTCTTTCATCTCGTTATAGAAAAGAGAGTGTTTTTTGTTGCTCAAAAGGCCTTTCACATTTTCTAGTAAAAAGAAATCAGGTTTGAATGTGATTATAGTATCGACGTATGACTCGGTCAGCTTTCCGTGGTCACCTTCACGGCCTTTATTTTTACCCGCAACAGAAAAATCTGGACATGGTGGACCACCAATAAAACCAACTAAACCGTCTTTTTTCGCGTTAGTTACATATTGTTTTAGTCGTTTTTGGGGTTTACCACTTAAGAACTCATCAATGCTACCAAGATGATGTTCATATTGAGGTTCTGGGTAGTTCATTATTTGTCGTGAATATTTGTAAGCCTCATAAAAAGGCTTATGAAATTCATTCACAAATCTCACATCAAAACCGGTTCGCTCGAACCCAAGATCTAAAAAGCCACTTCCTGCAAAAAATGAAAAAATGATAGGCGCACAGTTATCGTCGCTATCATTGGCCTGACTGGGTTTTAACAAGCTATGTTCCTCGGTTCTTTGTGGTATTCAACCAGTATCACTATGTTGATGCTAGCGAAAGGATGCGGATAATAGCTTATGTATTTTGACATGACAAAATGTTTTCTGAACGTCGGATGCAGTCAGCAAGTCACCATCATCACAACTTCACTACTTTTTCTTCATTTCCATCGCCACGCGCCCAAGCACCTTAATGTCTTGTTCCGATACCTCAATCGTTGAAGTATCAAACGCGATCGCCAATTTTTTACCCGGTAAACGTTGCAGGTAGTTGATAGACAAACGTCCATCTACATCAATTAGGTAGTCACCTGATATAGGGTCCACCGAGTCTTTGTTGATGTAGTAAATTCCTGCGTCGTCCTCAATGACTTGAGTGTTTGATGGCTTTAGGCCAAAGCGTTCGAGAGTTGCCAAGTCTAAAGACATGCTACCGGATTTCTCTAATGAGCCACCTTCAAGTTTGTAAGTCGCTAGATTCTCATTCGGACTGCTGCTACCAGAAAACGGTTCACCTTCACCAAGAGCGAGGTACCTAACTGATGCCCCCGATGCTAAGTGTTCTCGAACAATTAACTCATGAGCAATTCGATCGTGATGATGCCAAGTTAAGATGGTCGATTTTGGGATTCCGTAGTGATCGGCGAGCAGGTTATAGCTATCACAACCCGTCACTATTTTTAGCCTATCCGTAAATTCGCGACCACTTGAATACTCGAATGGAGGAACCTTAGCTGGAATTCGACTCATTTCATTAGCCCTGTCATAAATAGATCTAGATCCCGAAATCAATCACCATCGATTTCATTTTCAATTAAATCGAACTTAAAACTTGAATTGATTGCGTTTTCGATCAAATATAATTTCATATTCAATTGATGCTGTCATGTTCCACCAATAGGCATCAATAAAATCTCAAAAGCGTAGGATACCACTTATGGCAACACTGCAAATAGCAATTGATGCGCCCGTATGCACAAAAAAGGAATTTTTGCGTCGTACTGGCATGTCTTCCTCTTCATTTGATCGCCAAAAAGACCTTGGCAACATTCCTATTGTTCCTAAAGACGCCTCTAAAGGTTTGATTTTGGTGAACATGGTTAAGTACAACCAACAGTTAGCGGAGCAACAAGTATGAACTTCGCAACGTCACCTAAAACCAAACTCACTCCGCAAGGCACGAGTGAGTCATGGGAAGACAAGTACCCTAACGAATGTCCGCTATGGCTCAATATCGTTGGCTGGTCATTCGTTTTCGTTCCGTTTTTCTTCATTTGAGTATTAGTTATGGACGCAAATAACTCAATGTGCGTATTACGTGAACGCAAACAACAAGCTTTTGATGCAGCTTGCTGTGATTTTGTCGTCAATCACGATGTTGAAGCCATTGCCCGTAAGTTAGAACTGAACGGCACAATGCTTCGAAATATGCTCAACCCAAACCAACCGCACGTGCTTAAACCTGTTGTGCTTGCTTCTATCAGCCGAGCCTCTGGTGATTACTCAATCGTAAATACGTTATTTGCAGAAGATGGGGTATTCACAGTTCCAATCCCGAATGCCAAAGATAACTTGAACCTACTAGAGCGAGTTTTAAAACACTCGGCATTTTCTGGTGAGCTTTCTAGCGATGCATTAGCCATGTGCAACGCAGAGCGTTTACCACGATCGACTAAGCGCAAAACTCTCGCCAAAGCACAAGCGGCTTTAGGCAACTTGGTTTTGCTCATCAATGACCTTGACCACCGCACCACAGGCCTACAGCCACTTGTACAAATGGGCACAGACTTTTTGGCTAATGGTGCGCCTATCCCCGGCTTAGCCTAAACAGCTTGAGCAAAAAAGAGGAGAAGACATCCTTAACCATCCAAATCGTTAATTGATTGAAAAGGCTTACGTTAGTAAGCCTTTTTTGTCTCATTTAGCAGGAATAAATTTACGCTCTGCCTGACAATTTCACAGTTCTCAATGGCTATTAACACTACACTTACTTTTGACCACAATTTGATGTGGATTTAAAAGGATGCGGCTAGACTGTTGCAACTAGCTTGGTAAGTGAGGTGTATATGTTATTCATTTCTAGCAGGAATTTCTTTCTTGCTTTGTTGATAAGTCTTTTTTCAATTACAGGGTTTGCCCAGCAAGCTTCTGAGCAGTCGCCGGCTGATGTAAAAGTGGCTGAACCATCAAAAGCCGAGCTGGCGATTGATTCGATTAACCAAGATATTGTTGATCTTACCCAGAGCCTTAAAACGGCTGCAGGTGATGAGCGCGATGCCATTCAGTTGCAATTGTTCCAAAAGAATGAAGACCTGCGTAGCCAACTCTCCATTGCGGTTAACAGTAAGAGCATTTCAGAGCCTGTATTGCTTAAACAGATCAAGCAGCAGATCCAATACTCTCAAGGGGCAAGAAGCTACTTAGACGAGAAAATCAAAGCCATTAATGAGCAGATCAATGATGCCAAGGCTGAAGATAAACTCTCGTTGATTAACCATTATCGTGAGCTGCAGTATTACTTAGATACGACGTACCAAGCCAGTTGGCAAAATGTCACTTGGCTAAAAGATCTCGATAAAGCAGATGTTAAGCTGGAAGAGAACTTGCGTGACGCGACCAATACCCGTCTGCGGTTATTGTCAGCCTCGATAGAGTATCTTAATCAGCAACATGAGTTTACTACGAGCCAGCTGGCTACCAGCCCAGAATCAGAGAAAGCAGCGATTCAACTCAACCAGTTGATCATTAAGCAGCGCTTAGATATCGCGACCAAGAGCCTACGTGAGTTGATTACTATTGGTGATCATCTCGGTCTGCAAACCTCGGACTACAAACGACTGGCGTTTGAGGTGACAGGTAATATCACCCACGATCTTCTTAATACCAAAGTCATTTGGGCGATCATCACTAACTGGTCGAGCAATGCCGTTGATTGGCTGGTTGATAACGCGCCGCAGCACCTGTTCCAATTGATGGTGTTTGCCCTAATTCTTTTGATTGCTAAAGGGCTGGCAAACGTAGCGCGTAAAATCGTTAATAAAACCGTATCGTCGAAAAACCTCAAGATGTCGCAACTGATGCAAGACTTCTTTGTTTCGATGTCAGGCAAGGCGGTTTGGGTTATCGGTATTATGGTGGGGCTATCGCAGATAGGTTTAAACCTAGCGCCAATCCTTACCGGTTTTGGTATTGCCGGTGTGATTATCGGTTTTGCTTTGCAAGATACCTTGTCAAATTTCGCTGCTGGTATGATGCTGTTGATTTACCGTCCGTTTGATGTTGGTGATTTTGTTTATGCGGGTGGCGTGGATGGTAAGGTAAGCCATATGAGTTTGGTTAACACCACAATTCGTACCTTCGATAACCAGATCATCATCGTACCGAACAGTAAGATTTGGGGCGATGTGATCAAGAATGTCACGCATGAGCGTATTCGCCGCGTCGATATGGTATTTGGTATTGGCTATGGCGATGATTTGCTTAAAGCTGAAGCGGTGTTAACGGATATTGTCACTTCACATCCATCAGTTTTGCGCGCACCAGAGCCGATGATTAAGGTTCATGTACTGAACACCTCATCGATAGATTTTATTGTTCGCCCTTGGGTTAAAACCGATGACTATTGGGATGTCTATTGGGATGTGACTAAGGAAGTTAAGTTGCGCTTTGACCGCGAAGGGATCTCAATTCCGTTCCCACAACAAGATGTACATTTGCACATGGTTGGTAAGCAAGATGCTTAAATAACCGTTTTTGTCTAATTGATATAAGCGCCTCAGCAATAGTCTGGGGCGTTTTTTTATATCCCTAAGCCTCACCGCTTTGTATTTGTCTTAAGCGAAAAAAAGCCCACATAGTGGGCTTTGACTTTAGGAAGGAGAAGAGAAGAATGGCTCAAAAGCCATTAGTCCACATCGAAACTTGGCGATATGGCAATCGCCAAGTATCAATTCTTATTTAGCTCGGGATCAGACTATTGAAGTCCATACGAGCTTGTTGAGAGAGCTCTGAAGCTTGCAGCTTGTACTCTTTGGCTTTCGCTACGTTATCTTGTGCTTGCTGAAGTGCATCTTGCAGCTCTTGTGGCAAGTGGTGATCGCTAAAGTGTTCATCTAGGCTGTGTTCAAGCGCAAAAGCTCGGATCTGCTTGCGAACAGCCATTAACTCTGCCATTGCCAAACGCTCTGCTTCGGCCGCTTCCTGCGCTGTATCGCGCGCTTTTTCAAAGCGAGCCAAAGCCATACCCTCAGATGACCAAGGATCGATATCTGGTAGCTCTTCAATATTAATGGTGGGTTCGACGTAATCTTCTTGGTGGCGTAGGTCGAGTGATGTGGCACGCACCGCTGAAACCATCAACATCACTGAAATACCAAGCAGCGGTAAGCCGCCAACAATCGCTGCGGTTTGTAGGGTGCTCAGCCCGCCCATAAACATCAGTACGGTCGGCAAGAAGGAGAGGGTAAATGCCCAGAACATACGGTTCCAACGCATCGGCTCTTCAGTAACATTGTTTTGTACCACCGAAGCCAAAATGTAAGAAATCGAGTCGAAGGTTGTCGCGGTGAAAATAATGCACAGCACAGTGAATACGGCAATAACTAAAGTGCCCATCGGTAGCGCTTCTAGCATTGAGAAGATGGCCTTAGTTGCGCCTTCGGCATTCAAAATGCCCACCACATTCAACTCGCCTGAGAGTTGTAGTGACAAGCCATAGTTACCCAGCACCATAAAGAATAGGAAGCAGCCAAGCGAGCCAAAGAAAATCGAGCCAGAAACCATTTGTTTGATGGTGCGACCGCGTGAAATACGAGCCACGAATAGACCCATACTTGGTGCAAATACCAGCCACCATGCCCAATAGAAGATGGTCCAGTCTTGTGGGAAATGGGTATCTTCAAATGAACCGTAGCCACCAAATGGTTCAGCCCAGGTTGCCATCACAAAGAAGTTAGACAGCATGCGACCAATCGAGTCTAGACCGGTTTCTAGCATAAAGATGGTTGGTCCGGCTATGAGGATAAAAGCAAGCAGCCCCATTGCACCCCAGAAGTTGATGTTACTGAGGATCTTGATGCCTTTCTCTAAACCCGCGTAGGAAGAGTATGCGAAGATGGCTGTACAGATCAGCAACACCATCACTTGGCTAAAAGTATTTTTTGGAATTCCAAACAGGTAGTTGAGACCTTCACCAATCAAAGGTGCAGCTAAGCCTAAACTGGTCGCTGCGCCGCCAAGTAAACCGAAGATAAATAACACATCAACGATTTTACCAGCCGTTCCTTTACTGCGAGTTTCACCTAGTACAGGCATCAGAGCACTGGATACTTTCAGTACTGGCTGTTTACGCACATAGTAAAAGTAAGCAATTGGCAGGGCAGGGATCAGGTAAATCGCCCAAGCAATTGGTCCCCAGTGGAATATGCCGTAGGTCGCCGCCCAGCGCACCGCTTCTTCACTGCCTGGCTCGAGTTGGAAAGGTGGCGATTGGTAGTAATAAGCCCATTCAATGCAGCCCCAATAAAGGATACTGGCACCGATACCGCCACAGAACAGCATAGCTGCCCAAGAGACAGTCGAGAACTCAGGTTTCTCATTAGCGTCGCCAAGTTTGATTTGACCCATGTCGCTGAACACAACATAAATCATAAAGAAGAAAGCGCCTAAACCAAGAGCGAGGTAGAGGAAACCGAGCTTGTCGGTCATAAAGGTTTTCGCGATTGCGATCCATTCAGCACCTTGCTCAGGGAAAATCATCAGCGGAAGGACCACTGACAACAACATGCCGATTGCACCAAAGAAAGTGGGTTTGTCGATTAAAGAAAAAGAGTCTTTCACGGTAAGCTTCATCCATAAAGTCTAGTGTTAGACCATTATGTTCATATGACTCTCAGAGGGACAAACAGCAGATTTTACCGTGAAGATTAGAGAACGTTATAAGGCGTTGCCTGATCAATAATGATCAGGCAAGCATTAATAGTAAACCGCCAATCGTTGCCGCAGCGGAAACAAATTGCCCTGCAGAATAAGAGTCATCCTCTTCTTCTTTGACTGTATCAGGGTGATCCATACCAAGCGCACCGTGAGCAAAAGACTCTACTTTGTCTCCAACGCTTTTTTCTGCTTTCGTTTCTTTAGCGCTTTCTTTTTCAATTTCTTGTAATGCAGCAAGCAGTGCCTTTCCTTCATCAGAAAGGGTGACTTTATTTTGTTCAACCTTTAACGGAGCCGGACTAGTCGCCGCTTCAGTTGATTTTGCTTGAGGTTTGACCTGCTGGGTTGGTGTCAGCTTCGCTGGCTCCATTCCTACTGGTGTCATAGATATCTCCTCTAACCGTCCTTAGTCACTGTATCGACCAAAGCGTGAAAAACTTGTGAGAAATATTCGTCGAACTTATGTGTTTTTTCTTAGCAAAAATCTAGCCAAGATTAAAATTCCAGCAAATTAAAACAGTAAGCTGCGACTGATGCTTGCTAAGCACCAGCTACATTTCGCATTCTAGACCGCTGCGATGATGTGACATCGCTTGATAAGCTTTAATGCGATTCTCCTGCTGAATATATCGCTCTGGCGGTGGTAAGACATGCAATTGCAGATCGCTAGCATCGCGAGTTGGATTTTCGGTTGGCGTGATCACTAATACCTTCAACGCCGGATTGCGGCGCAAAATACTGGCTTTGGTGCCAAGCCCATCCTCAACGTGAAACTTACCGGCAATATGCATCACCTTCTGATTGGGATGACTGCTAAGATATTGGACGATGCTCTCGGCCATGGTTTCATCCCATGTCATTTGCGCGGCAAACTGTTTTTCTGTCTGCTCCGGTTCGCCGTGATGCATCGACTGCATAAATTTGCTTTTGTAGGGTGAAGCTTGGGTGTTTATTTCGCTTGCAACCCAAGCGCGCTTTTCCGCTGATAACTTATCAAGGTATGCAGTACCTTGCCTGCCAACACAGCGCACAATAGAGCGCGGCGCGTTGGCGGCAATAACCTCCAGTTGGTTGGCTTTGGCAAGTTCGATTAGTGGACGGTAATCGCTAGGATAATTTGGCCAAGCGTTTGCTTGAGTAATCAGTGGCTGCTCACCAATTTTACCAGCAAGATACTGATCTACGATCGGCTGAGCATCGCGAGAAAACTGCTCCATCGATAGAGCAATATCAGAATTCGTAGCTAAAAGCTCGGCGAGTAAGTCTGTTTGAAAGCGATGGATACCCGTGTGGGTGTGCCATTCGCCAACTAAAATTACATCGGCATTTTGCACTTGCTCTGCTAGCTGAGAGAGAGAATAGAGCTGTCCGTTTTCACTGTATAGCTGATAATCGTAGAAGCTTTGCAGCGTTTGATTGGTGGGCGTAGAAGGCGCAAGATTGCCGCAACCTACAAGATATAGCGCGGCGAGCCCGATGAGTATGGTTTTGATCATAGAGAGCCCTAGTTCCCTTAAAGCAATAGTGTCGAACACAATTAACAGCTTAAGTAGGGCTCGGTAAAGTTGCAATATAAATACGACTTTAGGCTTTACGATAAACTCGGATCATAAAGTCTGCTTCACATGCAAAGTTGTTTGCCGTTTTAAGCATCTCACGCAGTTCATCACTGGCTTTCCAGGCAAAAGGTGTCATTTGCAATAAGTTAAAACCATCACCTTGGGCAAGCTCCATAACGTAGTTGAGCTTCTGTTCATGCTCGAGTGTAAAACCCGCAAGTTCTTCAGCGCTTTCACTGTGCAGGCGTACATCTTGGTAGATATGCTCACGCAATTGATAAAGGTGACGGCCTGCTGGTGTGACCGTAACGACAATCCCGCCAGTTTTCAGTGTGCGAGCGAGTTCCTCGGCTTTACAAGGCGCATAGATACGTAAAATGGCATCTAGGCTCTGATCCGAGAAAGGTAGGCGGTGGCTAGAAGCCACAGTGAACAGACAATTTGGGTAGCGTTTAGCGGCGTAGCGTATTGCAACTTTAGAAATATCGAGACCAAACACTTCAGCCTCTTCGCTTTGCAGCTTGAGTTGCTTGGCAACTTCATCGGTGTAGTAGCCTTCGCCGCAACCAATATCAAGCAATTGATGCGAGCTACCTTTGAGATAGTCTGCGCACAGCTGCGCGACTGCAAGCTTCATTGGTTGGTAATAGTCTTTTTCTAAAAAGCGGCGACGAGCTTGCATCATCTCTTTGTTATCGCCTGGATCTTTCGAACGCTTGTGCTGAACGGGCATTAAGTTGACGTAGCCTTCTTTGGCAAGGTCAAAACTGTGATTATTACTACAGCGATAGGTACGATCAGCAAAAGATAGTGATTGATGGCAAAGAGGGCATTGATAAGACATAGCAAGCTCAACAGATGAATTTAGGCGGCAGAGTCTAGCAAGAAAGCGCCGCAGGCAAAAGAGGATAACAAAAGAGTCAGCAATTTTGCTGACTCTTAAACAGGCTTATTAACTTGGCTTAACCGCGTTACGCTGAAATAATCGTGCTTAGCTCGTAGCTTTCGTCAGGTTGTAACGTGATACCTTGCTGAATTGATGGTGCGTGAACGGTTGACTCCACGCATAGCATGGTTTGGTAACCATCATCAGCCATATCCGCCATACCTTGCGCGCCTAGTGACCAAGGGTTCCAAAGCACTGCCGAGTTATGACCACTGTTTTCGATAGTCAGTGTGCGGTTTAGTACTTTATCTTCTACTTTGATTTGCGCTTCAGGTTGGGTGTAAACGCGGTCGATAGTATCAGTTAATACTAGCGTGTCACCGCCTTGGCATACTTGGCTTTCAAGCAGGCTATCGATGTACTCTGCGCCCATACCCGTTGTTCGGGTTTGTAGAATGTCACCGACGTTTAAGTATGTGTGTAGTGCACCTGAGAAAGTCCACTCGTGATCGTCAATGTTGGTCACTTTCAGCGTAACTTTCAACTCGTCACCGACTTCCACCAGTAGGCGAGCATCAAACATATTTGGCCAAATGTCGTGCATCTCTTCGGTAGGAAATAGCGCAAGTTCAACGATAACGCCGTTATCATTTTCACGATGCTCAACCAATTCCCATTCAGAGGTGCGAGCAAAACCGTGCGCTGGCGCGGCAATGCGACCAAACCAAGGCCAACAGACTGGAATACCGCCACGTAGCGCAGCTTTACCATCAAAAATGGCTTTTTCACTCATCCAAATAAGATCAGCTTGTCCCGCTGGTTGGTATGAAATGACATGACCACCATACAGAGCGATGCCAGCGGTTGCTTTATCATGAATGACACGAACAATTTTTACTTGGTCTTGCTCAACGATAGTGACGTTGTCAGAGAGAACGGCAATAGTAGGTAGAGAGAGTAAATCCATCTAGCAAATCCTTAAATCTGTTTGTGGAACGAATAGCAAATCTATCTTTACCACGAATTTCAGATACTAAAAAGGCGACTCGAGAGCCGCCTTTTTTATCGTCTTACGTTTCAAACATAAGCTCGCTAATCATTGTTTCAGTAATAATTACTTAGAAACGTGTGCGATTAGGTCAAGAACTTTGTTTGAGTAACCGATTTCGTTGTCGTACCAAGATACAACTTTAACGAAGTTATCAGTTAGAGCGATACCAGCTTTAGCATCGAATACTGAAGTTTGAACTTCACCGATGAAGTCTTGAGATACTACTGCATCTTCAGTGTAACCTAGAACGCCTTTTAGTTCGCCTTCAGAAGCTTCTTTCATTGCTGCACAGATTGCTTCGTAAGATGCGCCGTTCTTAAGGTTAACAGTTAGGTCAACTACAGAAACGTTAGCAGTTGGTACGCGGAAAGCCATACCAGTTAGTTTGCCGTTTAGTTCTGGAAGAACAACGCCTACAGCTTTAGCAGCACCAGTTGAAGATGGGATGATGTTCTGAGAAGCACCACGACCACCGCGCCAGTCTTTAGCAGAAGGACCGTCTACAGTTTTTTGAGTAGCTGTAGTTGCGTGAACTGTAGTCATAAGACCAGATTCGATACCGAACTTGTCGTTAAGAACTTTAGCGATAGGCGCTAGACAGTTAGTAGTACAAGAAGCGTTAGAAACGATGTCTTGACCTGCGTAAGAAGTGTGGTTAACACCCATTACGAACATTGGAGTCGCGTCTTTTGAAGGACCAGTTAGAACAACTTTCTTAGCACCAGCTGTGATGTGTTTACGAGCTGTAGCGTCGTCTAGGAATAGACCAGTTGCTTCAGCTACTACGTCAACACCGATTTCGTCCCATTTTAGGTCTTCTGGGTTACGCTCTGCAGTTACACGTACAGTTTTGCCGTTAACGATTAGGTTACCGCCTTCAACTTCAACAGTACCGTTGAAACGGCCGTGAGTTGAGTCGTACTTCAGCATGTATGCCATGTAATCTACGTCGATAAGGTCGTTAATACCTACAACTTCGATGTCGTTGCGCTCTTGCGCTGCACGGAATACGAAACGACCGATACGGCCGAAACCGTTAATACCTACTTTGATAGTCATTATAGTTGCTCCACAACTTAATTTCTGATTAAAGATAACTGGTAGTAAAATTACAAAATCCAGTAACAATCTGCAAGTGATAATCCGTCTTAACTTGTTTAAAGTCAAAAAAAAGCGACGCTTTTTTTCACAATTAGTCGCAAATGGCTATCTTTTGCACGGAATTTGAAATCTTATTCCCAACTATTGTCGTAAAATAGGGGCGAGGGCAAATCGAACCCAGCGAATATTTGCCACTCTATCATGGTGAGAAAGTATGTGCTACAAAGCCTGTTCGACGCAAGTTTTTAACGAAAATTTAGACAAGAATAACGAAAAAAAATAAGGGAGAAGCCCATGGAGAATACGCCAAAAAAACTAGTAAAGTCCGATGAATACTGGCGTGAGCGCTTATCTGAAGAGGAATTTAGGGTCTGTCGTCAGCAGGGCACTGAAGCCCCTTTTAGTGGCAAATTGTTACACAATCGAGAGACGGGCATCTATCAATGTACCTGCTGTCAGGCTGATTTATTTCAATCCTCAAACAAATTTGACTCCGGATGTGGCTGGCCAAGCTTTGATGCGCCAATTAACTCACAGGCGATCCGCTATTTAGAAGATCTAAGTCACGGAATGGTGCGCACAGAAATCCGTTGTGCGATTTGTGATAGCCATTTAGGTCACGTTTTTCCCGATGGTCCGCCAACAACGGGTGAACGATTTTGCGTTAATTCGGTGTCGTTAATTTTCAACAATCCACAAAAAAGCGGTGATTAAATCACCGCTTTGTGTTTTATCCTTTCATTGCATTTAGGTCGTAGACGGGCTTAGCAAATTGATAAATGGTAATAAATATAAAGACTTTCAATTTTGAAAGTCTTTATAGATAGAGTTACAGAGCTGGAATCATAGTGGTGCGGTACACGCCATCTTCAAGCGCGTTGTGTACGTCACTGGCGATATCATCAAGTTGCTGATATTTGTCTTCAGTAAAGCCATACAACAGCCTGTGATTATTTTTTGATGCAGTTTGTACTTCAAATTCAGCCGCGATTTGTGACCAAATGTAGGCAAGCTCACGTCTATTTTGCTGCAAGTTTAGGCTGGCAAGCGATTTGATCGCATCAATATTGATGTTTTTGCCATCGCTTAACTCTAAAGAACGATTGAGTAAACGTAGTGTTTTATCTGCATCCCGACTGGTATAGAACGTGGCTAGAGCGTACTGCATTTCCGCCGACTCAAGAGCGGGTGTACCTTCTAGCTGTAAAAAGCTGCGCTGAGCATCGGTATCGCCTTCTTGGCTCCAAAGAAAGTAGAGCGCCTGAGGAGAGGTTGAATTTTGCAACTCAGCAATGATGCGCTGCTGCTCTTCTTTAAGATGCACTACAGTGGTAAAGCGTTTGGACTTGCGCTCCGATTGCGTCAAGGGTTGAATCTGCGCGGCTAACGTTAAGCACTTTTCATATTCGGCGATGATGCCATATTCTTTGATGCTGTTTTGGTCGCTAGGGTTTTTCAATATTTCGAAACGGTGCCAAATTAAATCAGTGCGTGGGATTCGACATTGACCATCGTTGACGTTAAGAGCATCGCAGCGCAGAGCTGCATTTGCCTCACAGAGTTGCTCGGTGTTTTTTCGGCTCTCAAAACAGCCAGTGAGAGTAATACTGAGACCAACGAGGGTCGCTAGTTGTAGTTTGTTCATATTTCCCGCTGCTTGTGATCAATTACACTTATTCTAAGAGCATTCCTTGACTCAGCTTATGAGGCGGTTATGTTTGCTCAAAAAAGTGATACTAAGGATATATCATGGATGTAGAGCAACTCGTCAATGCAATTACCCCGGAAGCTTACCAACGTCTTCTTTACGCGGTAGAAACGGGTAGATGGCCTGAAGGCACTGAATTGTCTCAACAACAACGCGACTCATGCATGCAAGCTGTGATGCTATATCAATCAAAGCATAACGCAGAGGCGCAACATATGACTGTTGCTCAAGGCGGTGAAGTCAGTTTTAAATCCAAAGCAGAATTGAAAAAGCAATTTCAACCCCAGCAAGCCGATATTGTGCGCGTTAATCCTAACCATAATGAGTAGCTGCCTACTCGATGAGCGGGAGCGACTTTGTTTTACTAGATAATAAAAAGGTAGATGCTTGTACATCTACCTTTTTTGTCTAATTATCCGCAGCACTTCTTAAATTTTTTGCCGCTACCGCAAATACAAGGATCATTGCGACCAATTTTGAGACTTTGTACCGGTTGTGATAATCGTTCATCTATCGCTGGAAGAAACTCACCATCAATGTAAAACCAAAGTCCTTGTTCGCGTATAAAACGTGAGCGCTCTTCTAAGCAGTACTGCTTTTGCTCTTCATTGAAATACGCTTTGAAAGTGACGAAACCCTCATCATTGTCGGGGCTGTAGTCACTTTCGGTCACTTCTAGATGACTCCAATCGCTATTGACTGAGTCTGCTATTTCTTCTCTTTGCTGTTCGGCATCGCAACTTGGGTGGTAAGTTGCCACTACAAAGTCAACTAAGCCAAGCACATGAGCGCTATAGCGAGCACGCATCAGTTGCTCGGGCGTTATAGCATTTGCGTGGTCATGGTGAATCGGTTGACAGCAGTCATGATAAGCGGAAGCGCTTCCGCAAGGGCACTGGCTCATGGTGTTTAAGCTCACTAAAACAGAAATTGTGGTAAGTGTATTGAGCCAACCCCTTGCAGTAAAGCCCTTATAGCCAGGTCATTCTCGTTCAAGCGAGCACTTTGACTATTTTAGCTAGCACGGGTGGTCGTTAGTGAGTATGAACATCTAATAGCTCTGCTGTCCAAACCATGGCTTGGTCATAGGCAGCAAAGATGTCGTCTTGTGATAGTTTTAACTTGTTGCCGACTTTTTCCACATGTGCCCACTGCGCACGTTCCAGTGCTTTTGCCAACACCAATAACCCACCTAACGCGCCGCGCTTTTCTAGCAGCGCCAGTTGAATCACCTGATCGATAGGCATCTCTTTAACGAGTTGCTCAAGCGGGCGATCAAGCAAGCAATCAAGGAGCGAAAACATCCCAGTTAAAAAGGCGTGGCTTGATGAAACTTGAGCGCTGATTTTTCCTGCCAATAGCTGGCAGAATTTTGCTCGTTGAATTGACAGCGTGTACAAGTAATCAGGCTTGCTATCGTCATTGGCAGCCAGTGCTACCAAAGAGACAAATTTGCGTAAACGGTCTTCACCCAAATAGACTAACGCTTGATGAAACGAAAGGATCTTGCTGTTTACCGAAGGCGATGAGTTGACATAGGTGAGGAGCTTATATGACAGCGTCACATCGCGTGAAATGAGTTTTTCAAGCTGTTGGAAATTAAGTTCGGGTTTGGAGACTTCGGTTAAGAGTTGAATAACCGTCAGCATTGAAGGGTCTAGTGCTTTTTTCTGAATGATTTCTGGCTTACTAAAAAAGTAGCCTTGAAATAAATCAAACCCTGCTTGTTTGGCAAGTTCGAACTCTTGCATGGTTTCAACTTTTTCTGCCAGAAACTGCATTTTCGAGCCGCTCATGCGCAGAATAAAACTACGTGCTTGTTCAATAGGAACACTGCGAATATCAAACTTGATGATGTCGATATAAGGTAGAAATGCCTGCCAATCGCTGCTTGGTACAAAGTCATCAAGGGCGAGCGTGTAGCCTCGCTGCTTTAAGTCTTTAACCACATTAAGTAGCTCGGTGGTTGGTGGGCAATCTTCAAGGATCTCAATCACCATTTTACTGGGTGGAAACAGGCTAGGGATGTCGTCAATTAAGCTTTGATAAGGGAAATTGATAAAACCGATCAAATCACCCAAGGTGTCTTGTTTGGTCGTTAATATGTGATCAGACAATAAACGAATGGTTGCCAAATCGGCATCAATGTCGGGAAAACTATTTTGTGGACTGTCGCGAAACAGCAGTTCATAACCGATGGTTTGTTTATCCACGTCCATGATCGGTTGGCGTGCGAAATAGGAATACTTCAAATCTACATCAACTCTTTGCTTATCACGAGAGATGATAGTGGGCGAGATAAGTTTTGCTATGAACTACTTCAAACTCCCGTTATTCACTAGGGAATGGGCGTGCTTGTAAACTGAAATTATTCGCGTCAAAGCACAAAATTGAGCCTTGCTCGTACCAATCTCCTAGTACAATGCGGGTCATTTCTTGGTCTGCGACTGAAAAAGTATGTACATTAGGACGGTGAGTATGACCATGAATCATCAAGTCCACCTTATGCTCAAGCATCACCTTTTCGACTTCACTTTGCGTCACATCCATAATGGTCAGTGATTTGCTTTTCTTCGTGTCGCGAGCATCCGATTGAATTTTGCGTACAATCGGCGTTTTAATTGCCATTGGTAGGCGATTGAAGAGCCACTGCAGCCATGGCTGATTGACCTTGGCGCGAAAAGCAAGGTATTGAACATCTTCGGTGCACAGTGTGTCGCCGTGCAAAATGACAGCGTTGCGTCCGTAGAGATTAATCACGGTTTCATCGCCTAACAAGCTTACTCCGGTTTGTTTGGCGAAGCGTTTACCAACCAAAAAATCGCGATTGCCTTTGGTGAAAAAGCAAGGGACACCGGCGTCAGTCAGTTGCTTAAATTCGTTGCGAATTTGAGCGGCAAAGTCACTGTTATCGTCGTCACCAATCCAAAAATCGAACAGGTCACCAAGCACGTAAAGCGCATCGGCGTGGATTGCTTCGGTGCGCATAAAATGTTCAAAGCAAGCGTTGATCTCTGGGGTATTTGGCGACAAATGTAGGTCGGAAATAAATAGTGTGGTCATAATGCTAACTATACAAAAAAGGGCGCAACGCGCCCTTTCATGACGATTATTCTTCGATAGTCGTACCAGTGATTACCACGTCTTCTAGTGGTACATCTTGGTGCATGCCGTAAGAACCAGTGCTCACGCCTTTGATTTGGTTAACAACGTCCATGCCTTCAACTACTTCAGCAAACACACAGTAACCCCAACCATCTAGGCTTTCGCTACGGAAGTCTAGGAATGTGTTGTTGTTTACGTTGATGAAGAACTGAGAGCTCGCTGAATGCGGTTCCATAGTACGAGCCATAGCAAGTGTACCCACTTTGTTGCTTAGACCGTTGTTTGCTTCGTTTTTGATTGGTGCACGAGTCGCCTTTTCACGAAGACCAGACTCCATACCGCCACCTTGAATCATGAAACCATCGATAACACGGTGGAATAGCGTGTTGTCGTAGAAACCATCACGGCAGTACTGTAGAAAGTTTGCGCTTGTTTCTGGTGCATTTTCAGTATCTAGTTTTACTTTGATGTCACCAAAATTAGTGTGAAGGGTGATCATGATTATATCCTTAACCTATGTTTTTGATTTGAGCGTAAGATTCTAACTTAACTTTTCTGACATTCATACGCGAAAAGCAGTGAATCAGACTTGAGTATAGGTGTTAATGATGGCTTTTTGAGCGTTTGAGGGATTACCTAAACAGGCGCTTGTTGATATACTGAGACACTATTTTATTTCAGCCAAAATGAAGCACAGAGATCATGTTAAAAATATATAACACACTCACAAGACAGAAAGAGGAATTCAAACCAATCAATGCTGGCAAAGTCGGCATGTACGTCTGTGGGGTAACCATTTACGATCTCTGTCATATTGGTCATGGTCGTACCTTCGTCTCTTTTGATGTGGTATCTCGCTATCTACGTTACCTAGGTTACGATTTGACGTTTGTTCGTAACATCACGGATATCGATGACAAAATCATCAAGCGCGCGAACGAGAATGGTGAAACGTGTGATTCACTAACAGAGCGTCTGATCGGTGAAATGCACGCTGACTTTGATGCACTAAACATGAAACGCCCAGACGTTGAACCACGCGCAACTCAGTTTATTCAAGAGATCATTGACCTAGTTGAAAAGCTGATCGAGCGCGGCTTTGCCTACGTTGCTGACAACGGTGACGTAATGTTTGAAGTTGGTAAGTTTGACGAATACGGCAAGCTGTCTAAGCAAGATCTTGAGCAGCTACAAGCAGGCGCACGTGTTGATATTG
This sequence comes from Vibrio rhodolitus, assembly GCF_003350325.1. Taxonomy (GTDB): domain Bacteria; phylum Pseudomonadota; class Gammaproteobacteria; order Enterobacterales; family Vibrionaceae; genus Vibrio; species Vibrio rhodolitus. The sequence continues at coordinate 179,155 of NZ_QLYZ01000004.1, forward strand.
AAACAGCAAAACGCAGTCCGTTAGATTTCGTACTGTGGAAAATGTCTAAACCAGGTGAGCCAACATGGGAATCGCCATGGGGCGCTGGTCGTCCAGGTTGGCACATCGAATGTTCAGCGATGAACTCATCAATCCTAGGTAACCATTTTGATATTCATGGTGGCGGTTCAGATCTACAGTTCCCTCACCATGAAAACGAAATTGCTCAGTCATGCTGTGCGCACGACACTCAGTATGTAAATACTTGGATGCACAGCGGCATGGTAATGGTTGATAAAGAGAAGATGTCTAAGTCTCTAGGTAACTTCTTTACTATTCGTGATGTGTTAGGTCACTACGATGCAGAGACGGTTCGCTACTTCCTGATGTCTGGTCACTACCGTAGCCAGCTAAACTACAGTGAAGAAAACCTAAACCAAGCGCGAGCATCACTAGAGCGTCTATACACATCTCTACGTGGTCTGGATCTAACTGTTGCACCTGCTGGTGGCGAAGAGTACCTAACTCGCTTTACTGAAGCGATGAACGATGACTTCAACACGCCAGAAGCCTACTCAGTGCTGTTTGATATGGCGCGCGAAATCAACCGTCTGAAGACAGAAAACCTTGAGCAAGCAAGCGCACTAGGTGCTCTAATGCGTGAGCTAGCAGACGTGATTGGTATTTTGCATCAAGAGCCAGAGGCGTTCCTAAAAGGCGACGCAGGCAGCGACGATGAAGTCGCAGAAATCGAAGCGCTAATTAAACTACGCAACGATTCTCGCGCAGCAAAAGACTGGGCGAACGCTGATATGGCGCGCGACAAGCTCAATGAAATGGGTATTGTGCTGGAAGATGGTGCGGAAGGTACAACCTGGCGTCGCAAATAGAGATACCAATACAATCAACTGATTGTTCATTCTTTCTGGTTAAAATCGCTGATAACGGCGTTATAGACCTTGAAGTTAGCACCACTAACTCGCTGCGGTCTATGCCTTGTTCTAAGCGATTTTTACTGCGAAATTTGATGAACACTCAGTCAATGGTACTGGTATAAACGCCCTTCTTGATGTTGTAGATGAAACTAATGAAAGTAAGTAGTTGGTCCTTCTTAGCGGTGTTGCTTGCAGCATCAAGCAGCGAATAGATAAAGCAAATTTTTAGGGCTGAGTTGTCAGCCCTTTTTTCTAAATTTTTACGGGAATCTCTCTGTGGCACAGATGTACTTCTATTACTCAGCGATGAACGCTGGGAAATCTACCACGCTTCTACAATCATCGTTTAACTATCAAGAGCGTGGTATGAATCCACTGATCTTTACCGCTGCATTAGATAATCGTTACGGTGTTGGTAAAGTGAGCTCTCGAATTGGTTTACAGTCTGAAGCGCACTTATTCCAAGCAGAGACGGATCTGTTTAAAGCGATTGCAGAACTGAATGAACAAGAAAAACGCCACTGTATTCTAATTGATGAGTGTCAGTTTCTGTCGAAAGAGCAGGTTTATCAATTAACGGAAGTGGTCGATAAGCTGCATATTCCAGTATTGTGTTACGGTTTACGCACAGACTTTTTGGGTGAGCTGTTTGAAGGCAGTAAATACCTACTGTCTTGGGCGGATAAATTGGTAGAACTTAAAACCATCTGTCATTGTGGTCGCAAAGCGAACATGGTGATCCGCACTGATAAAGACGGTAATGCAATTAAAGAGGGTGACCAAGTTGCGATTGGTGGCAATGACCGCTACGTTTCGGTCTGCCGTCAGCACTATAAAGAAGCGCTTGGTAAATAGGCTAGGTTGCTAGCCAAATCACAGGTACAAAAAACGGAGCCATTTGGCTCCGTTTTTTGTTGTATTCGGTAATCTGAGATTAACGAGCACGGAAGACGATGCGACCTTTTGATAGGTCGTATGGAGTCATCTCTACAGTTACTTTGTCACCAGTAAGAATACGGATGTAGTTCTTACGCATTTTACCAGAGATGTGAGCAGTAACTACGTGACCGTTTTCAAGCTCAACACGGAACATTGTGTTTGGAAGAGTATCAAGGACAGTGCCTTGCATCTCAATAACGTCTTCTTTAGCCATCTAATCCTCTTTAAATAAATGGGCGTTTTTATCAGGTGTGATCAGCTGATAAAAATGAATTAAGCAAAGTTGGGGCGTATTCTACCCTCGCCAAGACTGATTTACTAGCCTTTGATGAGGATGAAAGCGGACTTTGTAATTCATCGCCGGACATTCATCTATCTGATAGCCAAGATAGAGCCACTGTTTTCCTTGCTGACGGCAGTATTCGAGTTGCAACAATACTCCCAGTGTACCAAGCGATAACGGATGGTCGGGGTCAAAGAAAGTGTAGAATGCACTCATGCTGTTAGACAAAATATCGGTCACCGCAATGCCGATTAACTTTTCATCTTCATAGAGATGCATGTATTGCGTGTTGAGCCAGTTGCAGTGGGTAAATTGCTCAAAGCTCTGCCTATTAGGTGGGTACATAGAGCCATGTTGATGGCGCGATTCAATATAGCGAGCGTAGAGCGTAAACCAATCGCTATCTAATTCTTCTTTTAGTTGCCAGCTAATTGTTTTGCCTTTACTTAACAAACGCTTTTGGCTGCGTGTGGCTTTAAATTGCTGAGCGGAAACTCGAATCGGCTCGCAGGCGTTGCATTGCTCGCACAAAGGCTTGTAGATGGTATCGCCGCTGCGACGAAAACCATTAGCCAGCAGCACCTCGTAATTGGATGAGCTGTGCAGGGTAGGATCAAGCGCAACTGCAACCCGCTCTTGGCGACCCGGGAGGTAGCTACAAGGGTGGTTATCTGTCAGTCCGATCCGGATGTGTTGTAAGTCCGAGCTCATTTTTGCTCCTCAACTGGAGATGCAAGCCATTGCGGTAGAAAGCACTGTTTATTAACAGCTTCTTGTCTTAATGATAGCAGGCTTTTAATAAAATCCTCGCGCGGCAATTCAAACGCACCTAATGATTGTGTGTGATCATTAAGTACTTGGCAATCAATAAGCTGCCCGCCATGGTGTTCAAAGTGATGGCAAAAATACCACAGGGCGATCTTTGAAGCGTTAGTTTGCAAACTGAACATTGACTCACCACAAAACAGTTGCCCCACCGAGATGCCATACAGACCGCCAATCAACACATCTTCTTTCCACACCTCCACCGAATGACTATGTCCAAGAGCGTGAAGCTGCTTGTAGGCTGCGCGCATTTCTGGGCTTAGCCAAGTTTCTTTTGCGCTACGCAGCGCCGCACATTGATCAATCACTTGGTCAAATGCTTGGTTGATGCTCACTCGATATTGATGTTTGCGCTGAAACTTTTTGACACTTCTCGCTGGTTTGAAGGTCTTAGGATCAAACACTGCTCGCGGAGAAGGGCTCCACCATAAAATTGGCTCGCCAGGTCCGTACCATGGAAAGATGCCATTGTGGTAAGCTGTAAGTAAACGTGCAACTGACAGATCACCTCCAAAAGCAAGCAGACCATTTGGATCTTCTAACGCCTCAAAAGGGGAAGGGAAGCTTAAGTTTTCACTGTCGAGTTCTGTCAGATATATCGCCATCAGAGGAGTCAGGTTTATGTTGAAGAAGTGGGTATGGATATTATTGATTTTTCCACTGTTTGCCAATGCAGCATACCAACGTAATGTTGCGCGCCCAGTTAATGAAGTGGTGTTTGGCAAAGTAGATTCAGTGCGCTACATGACGCAGCAAGATATTGTTAAAGCGGAAAGTAACGGCTGGGAAACCTTTTTAGGTGCGGTTGTCGGCGGCGTGATCGGCAATCAGTTTGGTGGTGGTACGGGGCGTGAAGTCGCGACTGCCGTTGGCGCTGTTGCCGGCGCAAGTGTAGCGCGCAATCGAGCCAATCAGAGTTATCGCGTTGAGTATCGCTTAGTGGAATTATTGATCCAAACCGAAGACAAGCGGTTGATTAATGTGATTCAAGATGTGGATAGCAACATGATCTTCCAGCGCGGTGATCGTGTTCGTATTCTCTACTTTAATGATGGGGTTAGAGTCGATAAAGAATACTAATAACAACCTTAAAAACGCTATTTAATTTGCCTATCGGCTAATTCGAGCTAAAACCAGATTAGGTCTGGTTTTACTCACACTTTTTCGATAGTCTGAAGCGATGAAGAATTTTTCATCGCTCCTATGGAAGAGTGCGAGCAAGGAATAGTAGTTTTTAATGGAAAGCCTTACGTTACAACCAATCAATAAAGTCGATGGTGAGGTCAACTTACCGGGTTCAAAAAGTGTCTCAAACCGCGCGCTGCTGTTAGCTGCTTTAGCGAAAGGCACAACACGTCTAACCAACCTTCTTGATAGTGACGACATTCGTCATATGCTTAATGCGCTAACTAAGTTAGGCGTTAACTACACGCTATCAGCTGATAAAACAGTGTGCGAAGTAGAAGGCTTAGGTGGGGCGTTCCATTCATCTCAAGCACTAGAGCTATTTTTGGGTAATGCCGGTACGGCAATGCGCCCTTTGGCGGCTGCGCTTTGCCTTGGTGAAGGCGAATTTGTCTTAACTGGTGAGCCGCGCATGAAAGAGCGCCCAATTGGTCACTTGGTTGATGCGCTGCGTCAAGCGGGTGCGCAAATTGAGTATCTTGAAAATGAAAATTTCCCGCCACTTAAGATCATCGGCAGTGGTTTAAATGGTGGTACAGTCGAGATCGATGGTTCGATTTCTAGCCAATTCTTAACCGCATTTTTAATGTCAGCACCGCTGGCTCAAGATGATGTCACCATTAAAATTGTCGGTGATTTAGTTTCAAAACCTTATATCGATATCACGCTGCATATTATGGCGCAGTTTGGTGTTGAGGTAGAAAATCGTAATTACCAAGAGTTCGCCATTAAAGCGGGGCAACAATATGTCGCACCAGGTGATTTCTTAGTTGAAGGTGATGCCTCGTCGGCTTCTTATTTCTTAGCGGCTGCGGCGATTAAAGGCGGCGAAATCAAAGTTACCGGTATTGGTAAAAACAGTATCCAAGGTGATATTCAATTTGCTGATGCGCTTGAAAAAATGGGCGCAGAAATTGAATGGGGTGACGATTACGTTATCTCGCGTGTTGGTCAGCTAAAAGCGGTTGATTTAGACTTTAACCACATCCCTGATGCGGCGATGACAATTGCGACTACCGCATTGTTTGCGCAAGGTACGACGGCAATCCGCAACGTGTACAACTGGCGTGTAAAAGAGACCGACCGTCTAGCAGCAATGGCGACAGAGCTACGCAAAGTAGGCGCAGAAGTAGAAGAAGGGCACGATTACATTATCGTAACTCCTCCTGCGCAACTTAAGCATGCAGCAATCGATACTTATGATGATCACCGCATGGCAATGTGCTTCTCGCTAGTGGCGCTAAGCGATACACCAGTGACGATCAACGATCCGAAATGTACTTCAAAAACCTTCCCAGATTATTTTGAGAAGTTGGAATCATTAAGCGTAGCTTAATGATGGAACGCCTTTCGGCTGTGGATGACGGAACGTAAAACGGGGTTTTACTTACGGATGACGGATTGATTTTTCCGCATCCCGAAGCAGAGCTATGCTCTGCGGTCCCGCATCTGGGAGTAAAGCAATTGCTTTACGTTCTGATCAAAAGCAATGAGTTCTGAAATGGAAAAGAAAGGCTGACAGTGTGTCAGCCTTTGTTGTTTTTGTCATTCCATAGAGCGCGTTAGCGCGAGTAGGGAATCTGGTTTTTCTCGCATCTCGGAGTAAAGCTTTTGCTTTACGTTCCCGATTCCCGAAGCAAAGCTTAGCTTTGCGGTCTCGACTCTCGGAGCGAAGCTCTGCTCATTATTTTTCGATCGTAAACTCTTTCGAAAGGTGATGCGCTAGGTACTTGAACATATTGAAAACTTCGGTCGTTTTGCTCGTCGGGAGCCCGTTTTCATCAAGGAAGTAGTTACCCCTGAAAACCAAAACCCCTTCTTTTTCTTGTACGCTATCTGCACGCATGCCTTCAATGTAATCGTCATGCTCTTGGATAATTTGGTTGGCGATCAGTAGTAGGTCGAATGTAGAAATTACTTTTTTATCGCTCATGGTAGATACCTTACGCTGTGATTATTGGGCGAGATCGGCACGGATTTTAAAGCGAAGAAAATAAAAATGCCAATGGCTTACAGAAATTTATTTGTCTTCTATATTGGTATCCTTTTGTAATAAAAGAGAGAAATTGTTTTGTGACGGGCTACATAAATCTGTTTAATCCATTGGCGGATTTGATATTGGCGCGTTTAGTATGTGGCACTTCATGCATGGCTTTGCTCTTTTAAGATTGAGTGTTAGAGCCATCGCCCGATAGAGTCTAAGCTTGGTAGACAAACGAACTGCCAGTGAAAGCACTAAGATCGATGATTTGTCGAGCAGTCAAAATTGAATTTCAAAAAAGATATTGATCTTCTAGCAATCTCGCTCAATAGTAAAAAAAGAAGCAATGTTTTAAGTATGTTGTGCGATAAATTCGCATCAATCATTAAGGACACTAGAGTCAGTTATGGGTAAGTCACTCGTTATTGTGGAGTCGCCAGCCAAAGCGAAGACCATCAATAAATATCTCGGTAAGGACTTCATCGTAAAGTCTAGTGTGGGTCACGTGCGTGATCTACCGACAGCGGGTCAAAGTACCGGCCAAAAAGCGGCAGCTGTATCTACCAAAGGCTTAAGTGCCGAAGATAAAGCGCGCATCAAAAAAGAAAAAGATCGCAAATCGCTGATCAAAAAGATGGGCATCGACCCTTACAATGGCTGGGAAGCAAACTACCAAGTTCTTCCGGGTAAAGAGAAAGTGGTTGCCGAACTGCAAAAGTTGGCGAAAGACGCAGATTGCGTTTATCTCGCAACCGATTTGGACCGCGAGGGAGAAGCCATCGCTTGGCACCTTCGTGAGATCATCGGTGGCGATGAAGAGCGATACAAACGCGTAGTGTTCAACGAAATTACTAAGAACGCGATCCAACAAGCTTTCCAGGCGCCTGGCGAGTTAAGCATGGATGGCGTTAATGCGCAGCAAGCACGTCGTTTCATGGACCGTGTAGTGGGCTTTATGGTGTCTCCACTACTATGGAAAAAAGTGGCGCGTGGATTGTCTGCAGGTCGCGTACAATCGGTAGCGGTAAAGCTATTGGTTGAGCGTGAGCGCGAAATTAAAGCGTTTATTCCAGAAGAGTTTTGGGATATTCACGCTGATACTAAGACACAAGATAAAACAGATTTTCGTCTGCAAGTATCACAAAAAGATGGCGTAGCCTTTAAACCGGTTAATGAAGCTGAAACTCAAGCGGCAGTAGCCGTGCTTGAAAAAGCAGCCTACGAAGTTTGTAAACGTGAAGACCGTCCAACGTCAAGCAAACCGTCAGCGCCGTTCATTACTTCAACGTTGCAGCAAGCGGCAAGTACTCGCTTAGGCTACGGCGTTAAAAAGACCATGATGCTCGCTCAGCGCCTGTATGAAGCGGGTTACATCACCTATATGCGTACTGACTCGACTAACCTAAGTGCGGAGGCTGTAGAAGCACTACGTGGCTATATTGGTAGTGAGTTCGGTGATGCCTATTTGCCAGCGAAAGCGAATGTTTACGGTAGCAAAGAGGGCGCTCAAGAAGCGCACGAAGCGATTCGTCCTTCTGATGTGACTGTTAAAGCGGAAGACCTACAAGGTATGGAAGCAGACGCGCACAAACTATATGCCCTTATTTGGAATCAGTTTGTTGCTTGTCAAATGACGCCAGCGCAATACGACTCAACCACAGTGAGCGTAAAAGCGGCTGAGTACACGCTAAAAGCGAAAGGTCGTATCTTGAAGTTTGATGGTTGGACTCGCGTTCAACGTCCTCTAGGTAAAAACGAAGACCAAATTCTGCCAGCGGTACAAGTTGGCGATAAGATTGATCTTGTTGAGCTCGATCCTAAGCAGCACTTCACTAAACCGCCTGCACGCTTTACTGAAGCGGCATTGGTTAAAGAGCTTGAAAAGCGTGGTATCGGTCGTCCATCGACTTACGCATCAATCATCTCTACTATCCAAGATCGTGGTTATGTAAAAGTTGAGCAGCGTCGTTTCTATGCAGAGAAGATGGGTGAGATTGTTACTGACCGTCTTGACGGTAGCTTCCATGAGCTAATGAACTATGAGTTCACTTCACGCATGGAAGAGAAGCTTGACCAAATCGCTGAAGGTGACGCGAACTGGAAATCAGTGCTAGACAACTTCTTTAACGACTTCTCAGGTGATCTTGAGAAAGCCGAACAAGAAGAAGATCACGGTGGTATGAAGCCAAACCACATCGTGTACACTGATATTGAATGTCCGACATGTTCACGTCCTATGGGTATTCGCACTGCTTCAACAGGCGTATTCCTGGGCTGTTCTGGCTATGCATTGCCACCGAAAGAGCGTTGCAAGACAACCATCAACCTTGGCGATGAAGAAGGTATCATCAACGTTCTAGAAGAAGACGTTGAAACCGCAGCACTGCGCGCGAAGAAGCGTTGTCCTATTTGTGAAACAGCAATGGACGCGTATTTAATCGACGACAAACGCAAACTACACGTATGTGGTAATAACCCGAATTGTGAAGGTTACGTGGTTGAGTTTGGCGAATACAAAGTTAAAGGCTATGACGGTCCAGTTGTTGAGTGTGACAAGTGTGGCAGCGACATGGTGCTGAAAAACGGTCGTTTTGGTAAGTACATGGATTGCACCAGCGAAACATGTAAAAACACCCGTAAGATCTTAAAGAATGGCGAAGTTGCGCCACCAAAAGAAGATCCAGTGCATTTCCCTGAGTTGCCTTGTGAAAACTCAGATGCGTACTTTGTATTGCGTGATGGCGCGTCAGGTCTGTTCCTTGCGGCAAGCACTTTCCCTAAATCGCGCGAAACTCGTGCGCCATTAGTGGAAGAGTTAAAACGCTTTAAAGATCGTATTTCAGCTAAGTTCCATTACTTAGCCGAAGCACCAGAGAAAGACCCAGATGGTCTACCAATGGTTGTGCGTTTTAGCCGTAAATCGAAAGAGAACTATGTTCGTTCAGAGATTGATGGCAAGCCTTCAGGTTACACTGCTCTTTACATTGATGGTAAATGGGAAGTGACTGACAAGCGTAAGAACAAATAACCTTGGTCAATGATTAGATAAGAAGCAGCGAAATATCGCTGCTTTTTTTATGCCTATCGTTTACCAGATGGCTTGGCAATGACCAGCACTTAGTTTGGGCTGTTGCGAAGTCACAAAAGTGACATTTGCTTGCGTTACTCTGAGTGTCACCATGATGACGAGAAGTCATATGTCTGTTTTGTGACTGTTACCGAATTGTGTCTTGATTGGGTGTTAGTGTGAGCTAGATCAGGTGATGACTAAGTAACCTGTGAGGATTCGACACAATAGGGTATTTCAAATTGTAATCTCTGTTGGATACGATAATTTATAACCAACGGCATGCACATAATAATGGAGTCAATCCAAATAATAACGCCGACCGCTATACCGATACTTTCGAGTATTAGGTAATGCCTATCTAGGGATTAAGGTGTCAGCAATTGGCACCGATTGATAAAAAATAATATGGAGAATAATGAATGGCTGGTGTTTTAGGTATGATCCTTGCTGGTGGAGAGGGCTCGAGACTGCGTCCGCTTACTGAGTCTCGTAGTAAACCTTCGGTTCCATTTGGGGGAAGTTATCGCCTAATTGATTTCGCACTTAACAACTTTGTTAACGCGGATTTGATGCGAATTTACGTGTTGACGCAGTTCAAATCACAATCTTTGTTCCATCACCTAAAAAAAGGTTGGAACATCAATGGTATTACAGATCGTTTTATCGATCCGATCCCAGCTCAAATGAGAACAGGCAAGCGTTGGTATGAGGGGACCGCTGACGCAATCTATCAAAACTTACGTTTTATGGAGTTGGCAGAGCCAGATCAAGTTTGCATTTTTGGTTCAGACCATATTTACAAAATGGATATCAAACAAATGCTTGATTTCCATAAAGAGAAAGAAGCAGCTCTTACGGTTTCTGCGCTGCGTATGCCGTTGTCTCAAGCGTCACAGTTTGGCGTTATTGAAGTCGACACGGAAGGTCGTATGGTTGGTTTTGAAGAAAAACCAGCGAATCCAAAGGCAATTCCTGGTGATCCTGAGCACGCATTAGTGTCGATGGGTAACTATGTTTTCGAAGCTCCAACTTTGTTTGCTGAGCTGATCGAAGATGCCGACAACCCTGATTCTTCTCATGACTTTGGTAAAGATATCATTCCAAAGATGTTCCCGCGTGGGGATGTATTTGTGTATGACTTCAGTCGTAATCGCATTACTGGTGAGAAAGAAGAAGTTTATTGGCGCGATGTCGGTACGATTTGCGCGTACTGGGAAGCGCACATGGATCTTTTGAAGAAAGATGCACCGTTTTCTCTCTATAACCGTAAGTGGCCTCTGCATACTTACTATCCACCATTACCGCCTGCAACCTTTACCGACTCAGACAACGGGCGTGTACAGATCATTGATAGCCTAGTATGTAACGGCAGTTTAGTTCGCGGGTCACGGATTGAAAAATCGGTATTGGGCTTTCGCAGCAATATCGCATCAGCGTGTGATATTAGTGAAAGTATTTTGCTCGGTGACGTTAAGATTGGTGAAGGTTGCGTATTGCGCCGCGTGATCATTGATAAAGATGTCGACATTGCTCCGGGCACGCAAATTGGTGTTAACCTGAAAGAAGACCGCAAAAACTTCCATGTGTCGGAAGAGGGCATTGTTGTGATTCCTAAAGGAGCTCGCGTTGGCTACTGATCACTTATCTATCCTTTTCGTTGCATCGGAAGTTGAAGGTTTGATCAAAAGCGGGGGGCTGGCCGATGTGGCTAAAGCCCTTCCACAAGCTTTACACTCACTAGAACATGATGTGCGAATTGCTCTGCCGGGCTACCGTAAAATTCAAGCCTTGCAAGAGGCGCCCGTAGCGTTGCAAACCAAACTCGAGCACTGGCCACATACGCCTTATCAAGTCCGCGAACTCAAAGTGGGCGATGTAAGCGTATATGCGATAGAGTGCGATCAGTACTTTGCCCGCGATGAAATGTATTCGGAATACAATCAAGCATACGCTGACAACGGTGAACGCTTTGCGTTTTTTAGCGCGGCTTGTTTGGATATGCTGCCTAAACTGCAATTTCAACCAAACATTATTCACGCCAATGATTGGCACACTGGCTTTGTCCCTTATCTGCTCAAACATCGTTATGCCGAATTTCCGTTCTTTGCTCAGACTCGCAGCGTGATATCAATTCACAATGCGGTGTTCAAAGGCGTATTCAGTTATGGAGAGCTGCCTAACTTAGCCGAGATGCAGGGGCATTACGCACCTGATGCTGCGGTTAGCCCAACTCATATCACCATGCTCAAAGCAGGAGTGATGACAGCCGATAAGATCAATGCTGTTAGCCCGACTTATGCTGAAGAGTTAAAAACGGAGCTCGGCAGCCATGGTATGGCAAAGGAGTTTCGCGCGCGTGAACATGATTTAGTTGGCATTCTCAATGGTTGTGATTACAGCGATTGGAACCCAGCCAATGATGTGTTTCTGCCAGTGAGTTACACCGCCGATGCGACCAGTATGTTGGCAGGTAAGAAGGCGTGTAAGCAAGCGTTGCAGCAACGAGTCAACTTGCCTGAGAAAGAGGTGGCGGTCTATGGCATGGTGTGTCGTTTGACCAATCAGAAGGGGGTTCACTACCTTCTACCTATTCTTGAGCGTTTCTTACAACTTGATGCGCAATTGGTGATTGTTGGAACAGGCGACCCAATTCTTGCCACTCAATTGGCTGAGATTGCTGCTCGTCATAGCGATAAGTTTGCGTTTGTTGAAGCGTACAGCAACGAGTTGGCTCACTTTGTTGAAGCGGGAGCAGATTTCTTCCTTATGCCGTCTGAGTTTGAACCTTGCGGTCTTAACCAGATATACAGCATGGCTTATGGCACTTTGCCGATTGTACGTGCGGTGGGCGGGTTAAAAGATAGTGTGGTCGATTATGACCAAGATCCAGAAAACGCAACGGGTTTTGCTTTTGTCCACCCAGAGCCGATTGAGCTTTTGAGTGTGATGCAGCGCGCTTTGCTGTTTTACCTGCAGCAGCGGGAAGAGATGGTTCAGGTACAGTTGTTTGCGATGCAAAAGCAGTTCTGTTGGCGTCAAGCGGCTCAACAGTATTTAGCCCTGTATCGCAGCGCGCTACATGAAACTTAATCCCGGTATAAAAAGTTAACAACCGCTAATAAAAGGCATCATTTGATGCCTTTTATTACACTTTTCTCGTCTCAAATTCATATAAAGTGATATAAGCTTCATTAAGCTGAAGTCAACTTGTGGTAGGCTTCTCTCCCTTTAGTAATATCGATCTAACTATTAATTTAAATGAGTAATGCCTTGCTGTTTCATAAAACCTATATGCACCCAACTAGCTCTGAATGGGTGGTGTTTGTCCACGGCGCGGGTGGTAGTTCATCGATTTGGTTTAAGCAGATCAAAGCGTATAAAGAGCACTTCAATCTTTTGTTGATTGATCTGCGTGGTCACGGGAAATCAAACCAATTACTCAAAGAGCTGATTTCAAGTCGTTATACTTTTAAAGAAGTAACGCTAGATATTCTCCAGGTACTGGACCATTTGAAGATTCAATCGGCGCACTTTGTCGGTATGTCTTTAGGCACCATTATCGTTAGAAACTTGGCAGAGCTTGCCACAGACCGCGTGAAGTCGATGGTATTGGGTGGCGCAGTGACGCGTTTAAATACCCGCTCACAGTTGTTGGTGACGGTAGGGAACGCATTCAAGCATATCGTCCCTTATATGTGGCTATACAGCTTGTTTGCTTATATTGTGATGCCGCAGAAAACGCAAAAACAATCGCGCCACATGTTTATCAGAGAAGCCAAAAAGCTCTGTCAGAAAGAGTTTAAGCGCTGGTTTAGATTAGCTTCTGAAGTCAATCCACTGATGCGCTACTTTAAAGAGAGAGAGTTACCGATCCCAACGCTTTATTTGATGGGGGATAGGGACTATATGTTTATCAAACCTGTCAAAGAGATGGTAGCTGTACATCGTACAAGCCAATTGTTGGAAATCGCCAACTGTGGACATGTCTGCAATATCGAAAGACCGGATGAGTTTAACCAACATTCGATTCGTTTTATTCAGCAGCAAATAGGCTAAGCTTCCGCTGCTGAGCCACATTGCCAACACATGGCAAATTGTCCTTCATTGACCTCACCACACTCGATACATTGCCAAGATGGCTCAGAGTGTGGTTGTTCAAACTGCGCTACCAACTGTTTTGCGACGCCCGCTTGCTCAATATCGAACAACCAGACATGAGGCTCGCTCGCTTCTCCAAATGGCACTTCGCCTTGTAAGCCAAAGATCCCTTCACCTCGAACTTCACAAGCTATGCCATTTGCGCGCAATAGCTCACAAACGATGTGAGCTTGGGGTGGGTTGGCTGCGCTGAAAATCTTCACTCTATTGCTCCATTATGCTTTGCTCGGTGACTGTGGTTCACCACGAAACTTTTTCATTGCCCATTTTGCCACGATTGGGAACACGCCAAGCAGTGCAAAAGAAATCAATACCGAAGGGGACACGATACCTGATAAGCTATCAATTTGTGCTAACTGGGTACCGGCGTTCAAGTAGACAGCAGTACCAGGCAGCATACCAATTTGGCTAACCAGATAGAATCGAGCGGTACTGATTGGGGTCAGTCCCATCAACAAGTTAATTAAGAAGAAAGGAAACACAGGGATTAGGCGTAGAGAAAACAGGTAGAAGGCACCGTCTTTGGCTACGCCTTGGTTAATTGCGTTGAGCTTATCGCCAAATTTGCCTTGCACCCAGTCTCGAAGCAGAAAGCGGCTGCTGAGAAAAGCAAGGGTTGCGCCAAGAGTACTGGCAAATGATACCAACAATAGACTGGTCCAAAATCCAAACAATGCAGCGCCAAGCAAGGTGACCACGGCAGCGCCTGGAATTGAAAAGGCGGTAATAGCGACATAGGCGGCAAAGTAAGTGATAGCCGCGAGAGCGAAGTTTTGCTCAATAAAAGAACTTAACGCAGCTTGCTGCGCTTTGGCATTTTCTAGCGTTAATTGGTCGCCAAATTGAGTAATGAGTAACGCAATTAGCGCAACCAGTCCTAATCCGATAATTACTTTCTTATTCATCTTTGCTCTCCTTTGATCCCTTGTTTACGCTTTTTTAATAATAATGGTTCAAGCACAAGGTGAACGCTCTTCAATGTTAGATAAGAACCTTAAAGCAAAGAAAAACTTTCAAAAAAAAGCCAGCAGATGATGCTGGCTTATATTTATTGGAGTCGAGAGAGCAGTTCTTCTCTGCGAGCTTGTGGTACAACAGACCAGTGTGTGCCCTTAATCGCTCCTTCAAGGGACCAAAGCAGTTCAAGGCTAACATCACTCGTGTGAGTGTCACGAATCGCCTTGTAGGCTTCTACAGAGCCTGCGCTTTCAAGTTGTTGTACATTATCAATCCCAGCTTTCTTCAACATACGCTCAGTTGCCAAACGAAGGTTAGGCAAATCTTTAATTCGCGTTGGTTTGGTATCTGCTTGAGTTGATTTTTCATGTTTTGCTTGCTCGTGAGCCTCTTTGGCTACTTGCAGCGTTTTCTCACTATCGTTATACCACTCTTCGCTCAGGGCGAAGTACTTGGTAACAACTGGGAATCCTCGTTTGTGATACACGTACGGCTCAAATCCTTGTTGTTTAAACTGCTTAGCGAGCGTGCTATCGGCACGAATGTGAAGCTTATTTTGCACCACTAACGCAAACATTGTTTCGTCTGCGAAAATCCCAAACCCACCAAACATAGAGCGAGATTTAATACGACCTAGTGGCTCAAATAGCCTCATTGAGTCTTTTAGAATTGGTTTGTCCATTCAGTACTTTCTCGGTGTATGTGTATATTAATACGCCACCAAATCAGGTCCGAAAGAATAGTAGTTAGAGCAGGAATAGGAGAATAATCCGTTAACGTGCGCATTTCTACCATCGGCAACCCCGCTACCATACAAGTTTGGTTATACAAACTGTTTAGGCCGGTGGCTTTGCGTCCCATCTTTTCAGAATGGTTTGCCCTGTGCGTGACTTAATTTGCCTTGCTAAAGATTAACTACTTCTGTGTAGAAGTATTCCTACACTATGAAATAATTGTGATCTTATTGCAAGAATTAAGTTGAATATGGTGAGCAATAGCTGACGGATTAACCATCAGCTATTGTTATAGTAATCATTGAGTTAGCTAATTTTAGCGACGGTTGAGCGTTCAACGATTTCTGGATGCATTTCAAAAACACGCTTGTCGTGTTCTTTGTCTTTAATGCGCTCAAGTAGGATTTCAAATGCGTTTTTACCTACACGGCGTTTTGGTTGGTGAACAGTCGTCAATGGTGGCGAGAAGTACTCAGCCAGCTCAATGTTGTCGTAACCAATTACAGACATATCTTCTGGAATGCGGATGCCTTTTTGCTGCAAACGGCTCATGAGACCGAGTGCCATGGTGTCATTGAAACAGAAAATTGCCGTTGGGCGCTTGTCCATTGCAACAATTTTATCAGCCGCGAGTACCGCAGTGTCACACTCGAAGTTGCCTTCTAAAATCCAGTCGTCATTAACCACTAGATTGGCTTCATTCATTGCGCGTTTGAAGCCTAGAATACGTTCCTGACATGCCGCTTTCTCGAAATGACCGCTCAAACAAGCGATGTCTTTGTGACCATGCTCGATAAGGTATTTAGTCGCTAAGTAGCCACCTTCCTCTGAGTTATCGATGATCTTATCTGCTTGCGAGCTTTCAGGACCCCAATCCATTACCACTTTTGGAATGTCTTTATGGCGATCAAGCATTTCGCTTAGTTCTTCAGTCAGGTCTGAACACATAACCAAAATGCCATCAACACGCTTTTCAGCCAGCATGCGAATGTAGTCACGCTGTTTCTCGTAGATACCACCAGTGTTACAAAGGATCAGAGTGTAACCTTGACGGTAGCAGTAGCTCTCTACACCATCGATTACTTCAGAGAAGAATAGGTTAGTTGACTGAGTAACCAGCATACCGATAGTGCGGGTGCTATTACATTTCAGGCTACGAGCAACGGCGCTTGGCGCGTAGTTTAATTCAGTAACCGCTTCCATTACGCGCTCTTGCGTTGCTTCAGCAACAAAGCGAGTTTTGTTAATTACGTGTGAGACTGTTGTGGTTGATACGCCAGCTAGGCGAGCAACGTCTTTTATAGTGGCCATAAGGTATGATCCTATCTATAGCTGCCACATGGCTATTCACATCTTTGAATAAAACTGGCAGGAAGTAATAGAAATACAAAAACCGCTTTTTTACAGCGGTTTGTACTTGATTTGTCTTTTTTATCGTTTGCGGGTTCGATTTTAGACCGCATCGTCGCCAGTAGCAAACGAAAAACCCATTCTTGCCAAATGAGAATGGATAATTAGCTCTCTTCGCCGACTAGGTATTCGCAGTCCAGCTCAAGGAAAGCGACCAAAAGCGATGCAACGGCAGAGTAAAAACCGAATGAATCTAGGGCTTGGCTTTTCGCGCTAAACTTAGGTATCCAGTTAAGGATGTGCTGACGAATAAACGCTTCTTGCTCAATCAGGGCATCATTAAGGTGACGCTCCTGTTCCAACTCATTTGAGCGGATGATCATGTTACCTAGCAGATCAAGTTCAATAGCGATGTGGTCTGCAGGCTCGTTAAGATCTTGGTTGACAGCAACGCCGTGTTTAGCCAGTAACGCTTCCATTTCATTTGCCGGCTCATCATGCAGTAGACCTGTGGTGCCCACGTACATTGATGCATATGGCAAAGCAGATTCTTTGTCGGACTTTAAGAATAGGTCACAGAAATCTGCCGCGAGCTCAAGTTGACCATCTTCACGGTCAAGTTGACGATTAAGGGCATCCACCAAACGATCAACAGCAGGTTTCAACGTTGGGTTTTCACCTAAACCAGCAAGGAAGCCTCGAATTTCAGGGCTTTGATATTGTTCAAGTTCTGCTTCAGTTAGCTCTTTTGCAAACAGGCTCGAAAACCACCAGTAAATCTCTGCTCGCTTTTCATTAAACGCTTTTAGTTCTTGCATCTCGCAATGCTCCAAGTTTCAGTACTATTAGTATTTTAGCGAACAAAGATGAATAGCGATAACGTATATTGTGAATAAATGGGTCAGAAAATGGAATTATGTTAATGATTGGGCTAGGTTTGTCTTGAATCAATAAAAAATCATCTTTCTTGATTTTAATATAACAAATACTAGAAATGTTACGATTTATGAATAGAATACACTTGAAATTAATTCCCAATGTAAATTAAGTGGTTTAGATGAGCTATCACGTATTAGTAGTAGAAGATGATGCGGTGACTCGCAGTAAGCTAGTTGGCTACTTTCAAAATGAAGGTTACACAGTCAGCGAAGCAGAAAGCGGCGAGCAGATGCGCGACACCCTACAAAATCATTCGATCGACTTAGTTATGTTAGACATTAATCTTCCTGGTGAAGATGGTCTGATGCTAACTCGCGAGCTGCGCAGTCAATCGGACATTGGAATTATCCTGGTAACAGGACGCACGGATAGCATTGATAAAATCGTTGGCCTAGAGATGGGTGCAGACGATTATGTGACAAAACCGTTCGAGCTTCGCGAGCTTCTTGTTCGTGTGAAGAACCTATTGTGGCGCATTTCTGCAGCGCGAAATGCAGGCAGTGTAATTGATCAAAAGAACGATGCAAACATCGTCCGTTTTGGTGAGTGGATGTTTGATATTCAACGTCGCGCGTTAAGCCGCAACGGTGAGCCTGTTAAACTCACTAAAGCAGAATACGAGCTACTGGTAGCACTCTCTTCGTACCCGAACCAAGTGCTAAGTCGTGAGCGTATCTTGAATATGATCAGCCATCGTGTTGACGCGCCAAACGATCGTACCATCGACGTCTTGATTCGACGCATGCGCGCTAAGATGGAATTCGATCCAAAGAACCCACAAATCTTTGTCACCGTTCATGGCGAAGGTTACATGTTTGCTGGTGACTAATCAGCGGGTAATAAAAAGCTGCTTACATCAGAATAAGTAAATAAAAAACCGAAGCGTAGGCTTCGGTTTTTTATACATGTTAGTGACTAGACGTTGCTTTGCGAGGCTTCAATCGCCGTCTCTTCATAATCTGATGCCCAATTGCGCAGGCTTTGCCAGATACGTCCTAGGGTTTCATGCCAGTAACGCTCTGTTTGCTCTAAATAAGTCGACTTTGGCGTGTATTTACTCCAGAACTGATGGATCTCATTTTGAGCCAGATAGTTGGTCGGCGCTGGGTATGGATCTAAGCCCGCCGAGTGGAACTCATTCAGCGCGCGTTTCATATGGCTAGCAGAAGTCACCAAAACCACTTCTTTACGCTGAACAAACGCTGCGGCTTGACGCGCCTCTTCCCACGTATCTTTGGCGGTTTCCAGCAAAATAATATCGGATTTAGATACGCCTAATGCGAGTGCCACTTTTGCCATCATACGTGCGTTGCTTACTTCGGTGCCAGCTGCATAACCAGATAAGATAAGCTTTGAGCCCGGGTAGATACGCATGATGCGAATGCCTTCAGATAGACGCATCAAAGCGGTGCGACTTAACTCTGAAGTGGGTGGGATTTGGTCGTCTACCACATGACCGCTACCGAGAACCATCACATAATCGATAGACTTATCGACTGGTAAAAAGGCAGTGTATTGGCGCTCCAGTGGCATCAATAAACGTGATGAGACTGGTTGGAATGAAATCAAGAAAATTCCCACAAAGGAAAACAGCACCACGAAGCAGCCCGTCTTCTGCTTACGGGTAAACATAATGAACATTAAGCCCAAAAAACCAATGATCAGCAACGCTGGCAATGGCATGAGCAAAGAAGAAACGATTTTTTTCAGCTCAAACATACTAAAATAGTCCGAAAAAACACCAGTTGATTATAAATTAAGAGAATCGCTCTTTATATCTGCTTTTCTTGTGACAGAATAGCGGCGCGAAGGGTCTATTGACCTTTTGAGATGATTTTTACAGTGCTTGGTGACTTATTTCCACTCTTTATGAACACATGCGGGCTTTAAAAGCAGTTTAACTGCCTTAAACGCACGAGAAGTAAGCAACAAACGCTGTCTGAAGGGTTCGATGTAACAATGTATTATGCTGCGGCAAGAGGTATGGTGCTTAGAATAGCTAGGCTACAAACCTCTCGTCGCGACTAAAACGCTGTTTGCTCGAACATTATTTACCACAAAAGGTCAGCAGACCTTTAACATGATAACCCAAGCCGCTGTGACTGAAGACCGCAATTTCGACGATATTGCCCACAAATTTGCAAAAAATATCTATGGTTCCGATAAAGGGGAGATCCGCCAAGTCATTGTTTGGCAAGATCTTGAGCAAGCTCTCACCATGCTACAGAGTGACCAGCAACGCCTAGAAATCCTTGATGCAGGCGGTGGTCTGGCACAAATGTCACAAAAAATAGCCAAACTCGGACACCAAGTAGCGCTATGTGATCTATCTTCTGAAATGCTTCAGCTAGCCAAGCAGGATATTGAGTCTAATGGCTTGCTTGATAACTATCGCCTGATTCATTCTCCTGTGCAGGATATTGCGCAGCATATGCCCGCACCAGTGGACTTAGTGATGTTTCACGCAGTGATGGAGTGGTTGGTGGACCCGAAATCCGCCCTAGAAACGGTATTGGATCAAGTGAAGCCTGGTGGCATCGCTTCCATCATGTTCTACAACCATCATGGCTTGGTTTATAAGAATGTTGTTTGTGGCAACCTTCCTCATGTGTTAGAAGGTATGCCTCATCGCAAGCGCTTTAAACTGCAACCACAGAAAGGCTTAGTGCCACAAGATGTGTATCAGTGGATTGAAGACGCAGGGTTTGAAATCTGCGGTAAATCCGGCATTCGTTGCTTCAGTGATTACATTGGCAACCGAATGAACATGGGCGATTACCAATTTGAAGATGTACTGGCACTTGAAGAGAAACTTTGTCGACAAGAGCCATACCTCTCATTAGGTCGATACATACATGTATGGGCACAAAAGAAAGATAAACAGGAATAACAATGAGTGAGATGACTCTCAATGTTGCCGATCAACCTATCGATGAATTGGTAGGTTGGGTCAAGCAGCACGATTTCTCATTGAACCTAACAAGCGAAAGGTTGGCTTTTCTTATCGCCATTGCAGTGTTAAGTAATGAAAGGTTTGATGAAGAATTGGGTGAAGGTGAACTCCATGATGCGTTCACAATCGTCACTCGATTATTTGAAGATACCGGTGAGGCGTCGGCATTTCGTGCCAACAACGCCATCAACGAAATGGTTAAGCAGCGCCTTATTAGCCGCTTTACCAGTGAAATTACCGATGGCGCGAGTATTTACCGTCTATCACCACTAGCCATTGGTATTACCGATTACTACGTTCGTCACCGTGAGTTCTCAAAGCTTAAGCTTTCAATTCAGCTGTCTATGGTGGCAGATGAGATGGCAAAAGCGATTGAAGCGGCGCAAAAAGGTGGCACACCAGGTCACTGGAAGAAAAACGTTTACGGCGTACTGAAATATTCAGTGGGCGAGATCTTCGATCAGATCGACCTTAACCAACGTGTGATGGATGAGCAGCAGCAATCGGTAAAACTGCAGATCGCAGAACTGCTGAATAAAGATTGGCGCGAAGCGATCAATAACTGTGAAGCGCTGTTGTCTGAAACCTCGACCACCCTACGTGAACTGCAAGATACGCTGCAAGCGGCAGGTGATGAACTGCAAACTCAGATCCTCGATATTCAAGAAATTGTCTATGGTGATGACGAGCTAGAGTTTATCGAAGAGACGTTGTTTGGTTTGCAGATGAAGCTCGACCGCATCACCAGTTGGGGTCAGCAAGCGATTGACCTATGGATTGGCTACGACCGACACGTGCACAAGTTTATCCGTACCGCAATTGATATGGATAAAAACCGTGCCTTCAGTACGCGTCTGCGCCAATCACTGAAAGACTACTTCGAGATGCCTTGGTACTTAACTTATGCCGATGCTGAGCGCTTGATTGACCTGCGTGACGAAGCCCTAGTGCTGCGTGATGATGAGGTAACGGGTCAAGTGCCAATGGAAGTGGAATACGAAGAGTTTCAACAAGTCAATGATGAGCTTTCCGAGCGCATTGGCGAGATGCTTAGAGCTCATAAAGATCAGGGCATGCCAATCGATCTTGGCTCGGTGCTACGCGATTACCTAGCGACACACCCAAGAACTCATCATTTTGATTTAGCACGAATTGTCGTCGATCAAGCAGTAAGACTTGGTTACTCCGAAGCGGATTACCAAGCGATTCAGCCGGACTGGCAAGCGATCAACGAATTTGGTGCAAAGGTACAAGCAAATGTCATCGACAGATACTAACGAATACATGTCAGAGAATCTGGCAAAAGCAATTTCTAATCCGCTGTTTCCAGCACTGGATAGCATGTTGCGTGCGGGTCGCCACATCTCAACTGAAGATTTGGACAACCATGCACTATTGGCGGATTTCGAAACCGAATTAGCGCTGTTTTACCAGCGTTACAACACTGAATTGGTAAAAGCACCTGAAGGCTTTTTCTACCTACGTCCACGTTCAACCTCATTGATTAGCCGCAGTGTGCTATCTGAGCTTGATATGCTGGTGGGTAAGGTGTTGTGTTTCCTTTACTTAAGCCCTGAGCGTTTGGCTCACGAAGGTATTTTTACCAACCAAGAGCTGTATGAAGAACTGATCCAGTTGACCGATGAAACCAAGCTAATGAAGCTGGTGACCAACCGCGCAACGGGTTCAGATCTGGATAAAGAAAAACTGTTCGAGAAAGTTCGTACCTCGCTACGTCGCCTGCGTCGTCTTGGCATGATCATCAATATCGGTGAAACCGGTAAATTCCGTATTAGCGAAGCGGTATTCCGCTTTGGTGCAGATGTGCGTGTTGGTGACGACATGCGTGAAGCACAGCTACGCCTGATCCGTGATGGTGAAGCGGTTGTGCATACTAAAGAGCCAAGCCAAGGCAGCCTGCTAAACGATGATGAGCAGCAAGACATCGATCACCAAGACGCAGAACACGATCAACACGTGCACGAAGACATTGAGGGCGAAGCATGATTCAACGCGGTAAATATCAATCGCTGACCATGATCAACTGGAACGGCTTCTTTGCACGTACTTTTGATATCGATGGTCTAGTCACCACACTATCTGGTGGTAACGGTGCTGGTAAGTCGACCACCATGGCGGCGTTTATCACAGCGCTTATTCCTGACCAAACACTACTGCACTTCCGTAACACCACAGAAGCGGGCAGTAGCCAATCGTCTCGCGATAAAGGTCTGTATGGTAAATTGCAGCCGGGTGCCTGTTACGCAGCGTTAGATGTTGTGAACTCACGTAACCAACGCCTACTGTTTGCGGTAAAACTGCAGCAAGTGGCGGGTCGTGATAAGAAAGTCGACATCAAACCTTTCGTTATCCAAGGTCTGCCAAGCCACGTAAAACCAACGGACGTGCTGATCGAAAGCGTATCAGATACTCAAGCACGTGTACGTCAAATTAACGAAGTCAAAGAGAGCATCGCTCAGTACGAAGGCGTGCAATTCAAAGCGTTCTCTTCAGTGGTGGATTACCACGCGCAAATGTTCGAATTTGGCGTGATCCCTAAGAAGCTACGTAACTCTTCAGATCGTTCAAAATTCTACCGTTTGATCGAAGCATCGCTTTACGGTGGTATCTCGAGCGCAATTACACGCTCACTACGTGACTACCTACTGCCACAAAATGGCGGGGTTAAAAAAGCGTTCCAAGATATGGAATCGGCGCTGCGTGAAAACCGCATGACGCTTGAAGCGATCAAAACCACTCAGGCGGACCGTGATCTATTTAAACACTTGATCACTGAGTCGACCAACTACGTGGCGGCGGACTACATGCGTCACGCGAACGATCGTCGTAACAAGCTTGAGCAAACCATGACTCTGCGTGGCGAACTGTTTGGTTCGCGTCAAAGCTTGATTGAGCAAAACTCTCTGCTAAACCGCGTTCATGAAGAGCTGGAAATGCTGGTGGAAGGTGAAGCGGCACTTGAGCAAGACTACCAAGCGGCATCTGACCACTTGCAGCTAGTGCAAAACGCACTGCGCCAACAAGAGAAGATCGAACGCTACCAAGAAGATCTAGAGCAGCTAAGCGAGCGTCTAGAAGAGCAGTTGATGGTAGTGGAAGAAGCGCAAGAGCGCGTCCTCATGGCTGAAGAGCAATCGACGGTTGCAGAAGAAGAGGTTGATAGCCTAAAAACTCAGCTTGCTGATTACCAACAAGCGTTGGATATGCAGCAAACACGTGCACTGCAATATCAACAAGCGGTTCAAGCGTTAGATAAAGCGAAGCAACTGTTAAGTAATGACGGTCTAACCGCGGAATCAGCGCAAGCCTTGGTAGCAGAACTCAAGCAGCGTGAAGCAGACAGCACCACCACACTACTTGCACTAAAGCATAAGCTAGACATGTCATCGGCAGCCGCGCAGCAGTTTGAGACCGCGCTACAATTGGTGACGAGCATCGTTGGTACGGTTGAACGCAGCCAAGCCGCTGAGCAAGCGAAAAGTGCGCTTGCGCAAGGTCGTGAAGCGAAGCAACTGAATGACAACGAGCCACAATGGCGCGCGCAGCACCGTGACCTTGAGCGTAGCTTAAACCAGCAGCGTCAAGCGCGTGAATTGGTGCAAGAGTACCAAAAGCAGCACCATGTTGAATTGGCTGATGAACTGAGCTTTGAGCAAGAGCGTGAGCGTCACAGTGCGCAGATCGAATCGCTTGAGTACGCGCAAGAAGAACTACGCGAGCAGCGCAGTGAACAGCGTCGTTTAGAGCAAGATGCAGCCGCAGAAATTGCTAAGCTTGAAGGCATTGCGCCAACTTGGATTGCAGCGAACGATGCACTAGAAAGCTTACGTGAGCAAAGTGGGGCAGAGCTGGTTGATAGCCAAGCGGTTATGAGCCAAATGCAGCTAGTGCTTGAGCAAGAGAAGCAACAGTCGATTGCTAAAGACAAGCTGGCTGAGCGTCGCACTTTCCTTGACGGCGAAATCGAACGCCTCGCCTCGCCAGGTGGCTCAAATGACTCACGCTTAAAAGGTTTGGCTGACACGCTAGGCGGTGTGCTGCTATCTGAAATTTACGACGACATCACGATTGATGACGCGCCATACTTCAGTGCGATGTACGGTCCAGCACGTCATGCGATTGTGGTATCTGATCTTTCTGGCATCGAAGAGAAGCTGGTTGAACTGGATGACTGCCCAGAAGATTTGTACATCATTGAAGGTGATATCGATGCCTTTGATGACAGCTCATTCAATGCAGAAGAACTAGAAGGCGCAGTGTGCGTTCGCCTGAACGATCGCCAAATGCGTTACTCACGTTTGCCGGAAATTCCATTGTTTGGTCGCGCAGCGCGCGAGCAACGTTTGGAACTGCTACGCAGCGAACGCGAAGAAGTGGTGGAAGAGCATGCGAAAGCGGCATTCGATTCACAAAAACTGCAGCGTCTGTACCAAGCGTTCAACAACTTTGTTGCTAAGCACATTCAAGTGGCGTTCGAAGCGGATCCTGAGCAAGCACTACAAAAAGTACGTGATAAGCGTAACCAGTTTGTGCGTTTGCTTGCTGAGCTAGATGGCAAAGAGCAGCAGCAACGTGCCCAGCTATTTGGTAGCAAACAAGCGATTGCTCTGCTGGATAAACTCGCGCCAACCATGCGCTTTATCGAAGATGACACACTAGAAGCACGTTTTGCTGAAATTGAAGAGAAACTAGCACAAGTCTCTCAAGCGAAAGCCTTCCTAACGCAACACGCCAAAGCGCTAGAGTCACTAGAGAAAGTGGTTGGTGCGCTTGATGCTGACCCTGAGCAATTTGAAGCGCTAGAAGCGGAATACCAAGCGGCTGACCAACAGCTACAAACGCTAAAAACTCAGATCTTTGCCTTGTCTGATCTGGTAGAGCGTCGCCACTACTTTGCCTACTCTGACTCAGTGGATCTATTGAGTAAGAGCAGTGAGCTTAGTGAACAGCTAAAAGCGAAACTGGTCCAAGCGGAACAGCTTCGTACTCGTAGCCGTAATGAGCTAAAACAGTTGCAAGACCAAATGAACCAATACAACCAAGTATTGGCATCATTGAAGAGCTCACACCAAGCGAAACTGGAAACGGTTCAAGAGTTTAAGCAAGAGCTACAAGAGTACGGTGTAACCGCTGATGAAGGTGCAGCAGAGCGTGCACAACGTCGTCGTGACGAGCTGAACGAGCGCCTACACACCTCACGTAGCCGTAAGAGTGAGTACGAGCGTACCATCACCTCTACTGAGCTTGAAATGAAAGCGCTGGCGAAGCGCATGAAGAAAGTTCAGAAAGATTATGCCGAGCTACGTACTTTCGTCGTGGCAGCAAAAGCGGGCTGGTGCTCAGTATTGCGTCTTGCGCGTGAAAACGACGTTGAGCGTCGACTACACAAGCGTGAACTGGCTTACATGTCAGCGGCTGAACTGCGTTCAATGTCGGATAAGTCACTGGGTGCACTGCGTCTTGCTGTGGCGGACAATGACGACCTACGTGATTCACTGCGCCTATCGGAAGATACCGCGCATCCAGAGCGTAAGGTTCTGTTCTACATTGCTGTTTACCAACACCTACGTGAGCGTATTCGCCAAGATATCATCCGTACCGATGATCCGGTTGAAGCTATCGAAGAGATGGAAGTGGAGCTAGCACGTCTAACTGAAGAGCTAACGCAACGTGAAAACCGTCTAGCGATCAGCTCAGATTCGGTAGCAAGCATCATCAAGAAGACGATTCAGCGCGAGCAAAACCGTATCCGTATGCTAAACCAAGGCTTGTCGAACATCTCGTTCGGTCAGGTAAAAGGCGTGCGTCTAAACGTGAAGATCCGCGAAAGTCACGAAGTGCTACTTAACGGTCTAGCGGCGCAGCAAGAGCAGCATAAAGACTTGTTTGAAACGACGCGTTACACCTTCTCTGAAGCGATGGCGAAGCTGTTCCAACGTGTGAACCCACATATCGATATGGGTCAACGTTCACCACAAGTTCTGGGTGAAGAGCTACTGGATTACCGTAACTACCTAGAGCTAAGCGTAGAAGTAAACCGTGGTTCTGATGGCTGGCTACAAGCGGAATCGGGCGCTCTATCAACTGGTGAAGCGATCGGTACCGGTCAGTCAATTCTATTGATGGTTGTACAGAGCTGGGAAGAAGAGTCACGTCGTCTACGCAGTAAAGACATTGTGCCTTGTCGTCTACTGTTCTTGGATGAGGCGGCTCGTCTGGATGGTAAGTCGATCTCGACGCTGTTCGAACTGTGTGACCGTCTGGATATGCAGCTTCTTATTGCAGCGCCAGAGAACATCAGCCCAGAGAAAGGTACTACTTACAAACTGGTTCGTAAGGTATTTAAAGACCACGAACATGTACACGTTGTGGGTCTGCGCGGCTTTGGTCAAACATACAAACCTAAGAGCGAAGTTCAAGAGTTGATCGAAGAGTTGTAATCTTTATCAGCACTAACGAAAAAGGCACTCAATGAGTGCCTTTTTGCTATCTGTCGCTCCGCATTTAAGCTTAGCGTTGCAGAACAATTACTGACTGTAAGTCGATAGGAAACGCTCAAAACGTCCGATTGCTGTTTCGAGATCTTCCACGTGTGGCAATGTCACAATACGGAAGTGATCTGGTTTTGGCCAGTTAAAGCCCGTTCCTTGCACAAGCAGTACTTTTTCTTGGATCAGGAAGTCCAACACCATTTTTTGGTCATCGTGGATTTTGTACTTCTTGGTATCAATTTTCGGGAATAGGTACATCGCGCCTTTTGGTTTCACACATGAAACGCCAGGCACTTGGTTGATCAGTTCCCATGCACGGTCACGCTGCTCAAGCAGACGACCACCAGGCAGGATAAGTTCATTGATACTTTGGTAGCCACCCAGTGCAGTTTGAATCGCGTGTTGCATCGGCACGTTGGCACACAGACGCATAGACGAGAGCATCTCAAGACCAGCGATGTAGCCTTGTGCGTATTGTTTAGGACCGGTTAGGAACATCCAGCCGCCACGGAAGCCACATACGCGGTATGCTTTAGACAGACCGTTAAAGGTTACTACGAGAACATCTTCTGTTAGCGTTGCCACTGAAGTGTGAGTTGCGCCATCGTAAAGTACTTTATCGTAGATTTCGTCAGCAAAAATGATCAGTTTGTGCTGGCGCGCAATTTCAATTACTTCCAGTAGGAAATCACGGCTGTAAACCGCACCCGTTGGGTTGTTCGGGTTGATTAACACAATACCACGTGTTTTTGGCGTGATTTTACGTTTGATATCGTCAAGGTCTGGATACCAATCGGCTTCTTCATCACACATGTAGTGTACTGCTTTACCGCCAGAAAGCGCCACAGACGCTGTCCACAACGGGTAATCAGGTGATGGGACCAGCATTTCGTCGCCATTGTTCAGTAGCGCTTGCATCGACATTACGATCAGCTCTGACGCACCGTTACCGATGTAAACATCTTCAACGTCGAGAGAGCGAATACCTTTTTTCTGGTAGTGCTGAACTACCGCTTTACGCGCCGAGTAGATACCTTTTGAATCACAGTAACCCTGTGAAGTTGGTAAATTGCGGATAACATCAACTAGAATTTCATCAGGGGCGTCGAAACCAAAAGGGGCAGGGTTACCAATATTCAGCTTTAGTATTTTATGCCCTTCTTCCTCCATGCGCTTAGCATGTTTGAGTACTGGTCCCCTAATGTCGTAGCAGACATTATCAAGTTTTGACGACATCCCGATATTTTGCATTGTGTAAAACCTAAAAATAATTAAAATCCTTTACTAAATTACACCAAAATAACCTTTGGTAGAATTAAAATCTGTAAAACTCGCTTTTTTTAATCATGTCAGGTATGTGTGTAATCACAGGATTTTGTAAAAGATTGAGGACATCCTTGATTTGGACTCGCGGTAGAAATACATTACTCAACTAATTTGTTAGACCCAGCAATGTTAACTTGCGTGGGTATAGTTCAAAATCTCCAGTGAACGAGGTTTATTTGTCATATTTTCAGCAAGCCATTACCGAACTGATTGAACGAGTAAAGGATGCAAAAGGCGAGGTGACTCGTCTGGTTCAAGTTCTGGAGTACAAGCCTGATTTTGCTTTCATTGATTGGTTGCAAGCTCAGCCTCTTTTCCCTAAGTTTTATTGGCAATCACGTGATACACGCGAAGAAGTGGTCGCGTTAGGACAACTGCGCACTTTTGATGACCCAGCGCCTGCTTATGCGTACCTTTCTGGTGAGCAAAGGATCTGGGGTGGTAAATCATTCGATGGTCAAAGTGCCAAAAATCCTGATTGCCCTGCGTCGTTCTTCTTTTTACCGCAAATTGAGTTGGTTCGTGAAGACCAAACTTGGTTTTTGGTTGTCAATATTATCGCAGGCACTAAACCTAGAGTCGTAAAAAGTTTACAGCAGCTGCGTAGCGAAGTGCCTAAACTGCTGCCTTTATCTGCCCATATTGACCATATAGAGCACACGCCAAGTCAGCCTGAGTGGCATGCATTGGTAGAAAAGGTATTGTCTGGTATTGAAGCCGATGAGTTTAAAAAAGTGGTGCTGGCTCGCCGCACGACATTAGAGCTGCATACGCCTATCTGTGCCTCGCAACTTCTCAAATCAAGTTCACAGCACAACCAACACAGTTTCCACTTTATGTTGGCGCAAAATGCTCGTCATAGCTTTATTGGCTCAACGCCAGAGCGTTTGTATTTCCGTCAAGGTAAAGATCTCTACACTGAGGCGCTGGCGGGCACGATTGGACGTGGCGATAACGCTAGCCATGATATGGCGCTAGCAAACTGGCTCACACAAGATAGTAAAAACCTCAACGAAAACCAGTATGTGGTTGACGATATTATTGACCGCCTTAAACCATACTCGGACTTAGTTGAAGTTGAACCAGAAGCGCGCTTAGTGCGTCTGCGCAAAGTGCAGCACCTAAAGCGCAGCATCCATGCTCATCTTAATGACGGGGTGAATGGCGTACAATTGCTTGGTGCTCTGCAACCAACTGCCGCAGTGGCGGGGTTACCACGTCGTGAATCGATGGACTTTATTCAGCAGCATGAGCCTTTTGAACGCAGCTGGTACGCCGGTTCAATGGGCTTTATTAGCCTAGCGCGCGCTGAGTTCTGTGTTGCAATCCGCAGTGCACAAGTCGTGGATGACGAGATTTCACTTTATGCCGGTGCTGGCATTGTTCCCGGTTCAATTGCTGAACATGAATGGCAAGAGCTAGATAAGAAGATGGCGACGCTGCTATCGCTTATCTCTGATCATCCGCCACTGGGAGTGGCGTCATAATGCATAACCAAGCTGTATTAAATCGTATTTGGTGCCAAGCCTTGCTTGAAGAGTTAACGCGCTTTGGTGTTGAGCACATTTGTGTTGCGCCGGGGTCGCGTTCTACGCCTCTTACTTTGGAAGCGGATGCCAACGACAAGTTAACGCTACACACCCATTTTGATGAGCGTGGATTAGGCTTTTTGGCGCTTGGCATGGCTAAAGCTAGTCAAAAGCCTGTTGCGGTCGTGGTTACGTCGGGCACGGCAGTAGCGAATCTTTTACCTGCGATTGCTGAAGCGAAGCTTACCGGTGAAAAGCTGGTGGTGCTTACCGCCGACCGCCCGGTTGAGTTGGTTGGCTGTGGTGCTAACCAAGCAATTGTGCAGCAAGGCATCTATTCGAGTCATGTCTGTGCTGAGCTTGCGTTGCCAAGCCCATCAGAACAAGTGCCGCTGCGTTGGTTACTTACCTCTATTGATGAAGTGATGCACAAGCAAGCGCGTGAGGGCAGTGCAGTGCATATTAACTGTGCTTTCCCTGAGCCGCTTTATTCTGATCAGCCGAAATCTATCTATCAAGCTTACCTAGACACGATTGCTAAATGGCAACAAAGTGGTGTTTGTTACACCGAGCAACGCTTTTCGGTTGTAAACCCTGCCTTTGATGTGTTGAAGTGGCAAGGGCGACAAGGCTTAATCATTGTTGGCAGCGTTTCTAAACACCAAGCTGAGCTGGCTAAACAGTTGGCGGACAAATTAGCTTGGCCAGTCTTGTGTGACCCACAATCAGGGGTGAGTAGCGAGTGGGCATATTATGATACTTGGCTGCAAACCGAGGCTGGAAAACAGCTGATCAACCAAACGGATCTGGTGTTGCAAATTGGCTCGCGCATTGTCTCTAAGCGTTTTAACCAATGGTTAGCGCAGACAGACGTTGACTATCACTATGTTAGTGACAGCCTTGCACGTAATAACCAAGATCATTTGATGCAAGTGCATCATGCGGGCGATATTACCGAGTGGTTGGAGCAAGCCATATCAGCGCCATTCCAGCCAAGTGAAAACTGGGCAAGAGGTGGCAAATCGCTTTCCGAGGTAGTCTTAACGTCAATAGCGAAGCAATTCCAGCAAGTAACGCAAACTAATGGTCAAAAAGTGCCATTAACAGAACTGATGCTTGCAACTTCACTGGTAAATCATGCTAATGACGTCAATGTATTTCTTGGTAACAGTTTGTTTGTGCGTATGGTGGATATGTTTGGTCAAGTGGATAGTGAAGTCTACTCCAATCGCGGCGCATCGGGCATTGATGGGCTAGTGGCAACGGCTGCCGGAACTGTGCGTGTCACAGATAAGCCAAGTGTGCTTTATATTGGTGACACTTCGCTACTGTACGATCTTAACTCGCTGGCGTTGTTTACTCTGCAAACCACACCTTGCGTGATTGTGGTCACCAATAACGATGGTGGTGCTATTTTTGATTTGCTGCCTGTACCGCAAGCGCAGAAGCAGAGCTTGTATCAAATGCCACATGGCTATCAGTTTGCTGCTGCCGCGCAGCAGTTCAAGCTTGAGTATTACTTATCGACTACGTTTGAAGAGTACCAAATGACGCTCGAACAGCATTTAACTCATGGTCAAGGCTGTCTGCTCATTGAAGTGCAAACGCCTCCAGAACAAGCGTCACAACAGATTAAAGCGGTTATCCAAAACCTTCATGCTAGCTTATAGTTATCACCGCCTAGAGAATGACGATGCAGAGACGCCAGTTTTGGTGTTTCTGCATGGTTTACTGGGCAGTGGTGATGATTGGCAAGCATGCATTCAGCATCTTAATCAATTCCCTATTTTGACCATTGACCTTCCGGGGCATGGTCGCAGTCAAAGCATCGAATGCGATGGCTTTGATCAAGTATGTCAGCAAATCAATCAGACGATTAAAACGCTACTTGCGCCAACTAAGCCGATTATCCTGATTGGTTATTCTCTTGGCGGGCGAATTGCCATGTATGGCATTGCCAAACACCATTTCCATGAACTAAACCTAATCAAGGCGATTATCGAAGGTGGCAACTTTGGTTTGCGTGAACTTGCCGAAAGAGAAGCGCGTAAAATAAATGACCATGCATGGGCAGAGCGTTTGTGCAGTGAGCCGATTGAATGCGTTTTAGCCGATTGGTATCAGCAAGCGGTATTTAGTTCATTAAATCATGAGCAAAGACAAACCCTCATTACCAAACGCAGTGCTAATCTAGGGTCTGCAGTTGGTCGAATGCTTGAAGCGACATCGCTTGCCAATCAGCCTTGGCTCTTGCCTGAACTGAATACAAGCGGGATCGATATCCACTATATTTGCGGCGAGAAAGACAGCAAGTTTAGTGAGTTAGCTAAACAAAGCGGACTCTCTTTCAGCCAGATCGCAGGGGCTGGGCATAACGTTCATCATGAACACCCACAAGCGTTTGCGGTCGAAATAATAAATCAATTCAAACTCGCGAAGGCGAGTGATTAACAACAACAGGAATCACCATGGCTAAAACAGTAGGTATTTCAGAAGAAGAACTATACGCACCAGTAAACTGGAATGACTGCAGCGGTGAATATGAAGATATTCAGTACCACAAATCAGAAGATGGTATCGCAAAAATCACCATTGCACGTCCACAAGTTCGCAATGCGTTCCGCCCACAAACAGTAAAAGATATGATCAATGCTCTTGCTGACGCGCGTTACGACGAGCAAGTAGGTGTGATTATCTTAACCGGTCTTGGTGAGGATGCATTCTGTTCTGGTGGTGACCAGAAGATTCGTGGCGACTACGGCGGCTACCGTGATGAAGGCGGTACTCACCACCTAAACGTATTGGATTTTCAACGTCAAATCCGTACTTGTCCAAAACCAGTTATCGCATCGGTAGCAGGTTGGGCTGTTGGTGGCGGTCATGTACTGCACATGATGTGTGACCTAACGATTGCTGCTGAGAACGCACAGTTTGGTCAAACAGGACCTAAAGTAGGTTCATTTGATGGCGGTTGGGGCGCATCTTACATGGCGCGTATCGTTGGTCAGAAGAAAGCGCGTGAAATTTGGTTCCTATGTCGTTTCTACAATGCACAAGAAGCATTGGATATGGGTCTAGTAAACACAGTAGTGCCACTAGCAGATCTTGAGAAAGAAACTGTACGTTGGTGTCGTGAAACCCTGCAACACAGCCCAATGGCACTGCGTTGTTTGAAAGCAGCGCTAAACGCGGACTGTGATGGCCAAGCGGGTCTACAAGAGCTAGCTGGCAATGCGACCATGATGTTCTACATGACAGAAGAAGGTCAGGAAGGTCGTAACGCATTCAATGAGAAGCGTCGTCCGGACTTTAATAAGTTTCCTCGCAACCCATAATTCTAAACTGACTTGGTCGCCATTATTGCGATAGCTATGTCACAGGTGCTCATTTGCGTTTGCAAACTGCGCGCCTGTTCCTTGCTCTCACTGCAATGGCGTTCAAGTCTGTCTCGAATTTGATGCGACAAACTAGTTAACGAATAAAACAATAATAAAGAACACAAGGGAAAGATTGGTATGAGAACTGCCAAACTGTATCGCTACGCATTACCAATGGACAGTGGCGTGATCCTGCGCGACAACCGTCTAAAAGAACGTGAAGGGTTTGTTGTTGAACTCTCCGACGGTGGTCGAATTGGTCGAGGGGAAATCGCTCCGTTACCGGGCTTTAGCACTGAGACCATGGATGAGGCTTACACGCAAATCGTTGAACAACTGATAAGTTGGCAACAAGGTAATCAACCAGATTATGAGCTGTTGGCACCTTCGGTGGCGTTTGGCTTATCAATGGCGCTACTTGAACTAGAAGGTGGGCTGCCACAAGAAGGGATCTATCGCTCTGCTCCACTTTGCAGTGGGGACCCTGACGAGCTATTGCCAAAACTAATGGCAATGGAAGGAAAAAAAGTCGCTAAAATCAAAGTTGGTTTGTATGAGCCAATTCGTGATGGCATGGTTGCCAACCTGTTTTTAGAATCGATTCCAGATCTTAATCTGCGTCTTGACGCAAACCGCGCTTGGACTAAAGAAAAAGCGCTTAAATTCGCCAGTTACATTACGCCATCCTTCCGTCAGCGCATTGAGTTTATTGAAGAGCCATGCGAAGTGCCGGGTGATAGTTTCTCATTTGCTATCAGCACAGGTATAGCGATTGCGTGGGATGAAACACTGCAACACGCCGTTCGTAAACCAGACTTCAAGCTAGATGACTTTAACGGCGTTAAAACCATCATTATCAAGCCGACTTTGATTGGCTCTATACAGCTTTGTCTAGAACTGATTGCGCGAGCTAAAGAGCTTGGCATCAAAACGGTGATAAGCTCTAGCATTGAGTCGAGCTTAGGTTTAACGCAGCTAGCACGCATAGCAAAATGGCAATTGCCTGACGAAGTGCCAGGTCTTGATACTATCGGCTTGTTCACCGAGCAGCTAGAAACTCCTTGGCCTGAATCGCCACTTCCGCTGCGCAAATTGTCAAACCAAGCTTTGATTTGGCAAGCGTAGGGCAAACGGCGATGCCATTAGAGAAAAATAACCTCTCTCCACTTCAATTCTGGGCTCATAAGAGCCCAGATTGCTTAGCGCTCACCACTATTACAGGCGATTACACTTGGCAGCAGTTATCTCAATTCGTGCAAGATTATGCGCGCCTTTTGCAGCAGAACGGTTTGGGTAAAGGCGATGTGCTGACTTGCGTAGCTAAGAACTCCCCTGAGCTGGTGTTTCTTTATCTCGCGTGTATGGAGTTAGGCGCGGTGTGCGCGATTACCATGCCGCAACCGAGCGCGAATTTGCAAGCTAAGCTGCGCACGCTTTATCAAGAAGGGCAGCGTGCTTTTGTGTGGCAAGCAGATGAGCAATCAGTCTCCAATGTGCCACACATTAATACCATTTCACTTCACTCGCTAAAGCACTGTCAACGCGAAACTTTAAGCTATGGTTATGACGCGGCTGAGCTTGCCTCTATTATCTTCACCTCTGGCTCTACAGGTACGCCAAAAGCGGTGGCGCATAGTCATCAACAGCATTTGGCTTCAGCAGCGGGCTTGCTCGATGCGTTTCAGTTCAATGCGCAAGATACGTGGCTGTTAAGTTTGCCTATGTATCACGTTTCGGGGTTGGCGATTATCTATCGCTGGTTATACGCTGGCGCCTGTCTGAAGGTGGGCTGCGGTGATTTGCTCAGTGATATCGATAATGTTACACATGCTTCTCTGGTTGCTACTCAACTGAGCCGTTTGCTTGATTCTGGGCAAGCTCTATCACTTACTCATGTGCTACTTGGTGGCAGTCATGTCCCACTTGCGCTTTCGCAGCAAGCAGCGCAGCGTGGCATTGAAACTTGGCTTGGTTACGGCATGACTGAAGCGGCATCGACGGTAACGGCAAAACGCATTGATGCTCATTATAGTGCGGGCAAGGTGTTAACTGGGCGAAAAGTGGAACTTCGCGACGGTCGTATCTTTGTCGGTGGCGACACACTAGCGAGTGGTTATTTTCATCAAGGTTCACTAAAGCCTATTAAAGATGCTGATGGCTGGTTTGATAGTAAAGATCTTGGCATTTGGAATGAGCAGCAAGAGTTGGTGATTAAAGGTCGTGCGGATAATCAGTTTATTTCCGGTGGTGAAAACATCCACTGTGAGGAGATTGAACAGGCGCTCAATTCTCATCCTCAAGTGCAACTTGCGCTGGTGGTACCAATTGAAGATGCTGAGTTTGGCGCTCGCCCGATTGCTTTTGTGCAAACTTCAGTTTCAATTGAGCAGCTCGACTTTGCCACTTGGTTGGCGCCGCGCTTAGTGAAATTTAAACATCCAAGGCAATACTTTTATCTACCTGAGAGTTTGCATAGCGGCGGAATTAAAGTCTCGCGTAAAGATCTTAAAGATTGGGTGGTGGCAGAAACTGAGTTTAAGGTTATTTGATAGAGCAAAACTGAATTTCTCATCCATATAACGCTAATTCATAATTAACCATGGATTTTGCTTATATGGATATATAGAAATGAAGCTTGCTCTAATTGTGTTTGCGATCGTGCAAATTGCTATCGCGACTCAAACCGATGGATTGTATCGTGCTTTGGCCGAGTTAGCCGGGTTTGTTGCGGTTGTTGCCTTAGTGGTGCGCTACCGTAAAGAGAAGAAAAGTAAATTAGTCATAGAGCCTGAAGAGCTGTAAGCCTCAGGCTCTTAATTTGTGTATCTGCTTAAGCGAACATCAGCCAAGTCAATGAGCTAACTGAGATGGTGATCCAGAGTGTTACGCCAAACATCAAAGGCTTTAGCCCTGCCGCTTTTAATTTCGTTACTGAAATCCCACAGCCGATCAAGAACAAACAGATCACCAAAGCGCGTTTCGAAATATCAAAAATCACGTCATACACCGCTTCAAACTGAGGCAACAAGTCACTGAAAGCAATTGCTGCGCAGTAGAACAAGATGAAGTAAGGAATAGTGATTTTTTTTGAATCATTACGGAATATAAATGCGCTGACAAACGCCACAGGAATGATCCACAGCGCGCGAGCAAGTTTGAGCGTGGTTGCGGTTGTGAGTGCTTCCTCACCGTAAGCCGACGCAGCGCCAACCACAGAGGAGGTGTCATGAATCGCAATTGCCGCCCAAGTGCCGAATGTTTGCTGATCGAGTCCCAGCGCATGCCCAATCACAGGGAAGATAAATAGCGCTAAGGAGTTGAGTACAAATACGGTTGCTAGTGCGAGACCAATATCTTCATCTTTGGCTTTGATTGCCGGTGATACTGCTGCAATAGCGCTGCCACCACAAATCGCGGTACCTGCCGAGATTAAATATCCTAGCTTTTGCTCAAGCTTTAGTAATTTAGCTAGCCACCAACCGATCACTAATGTGCCAACAATGGTGGTGATGATAATACCAATGCCATTGGAGGTTACTGCTAAGGCTTGCTCAAATTGGATACCGAAACCCAAGCCAACAATCGAGTAGGCGAGCAGTTTTTTGGTGATCTTAGTTAAATCAAACTGCTCTGGTACGAGACTTAGCGAGGCAAGCAGAAAACCAATCACTAGCGCAGTTGGTGAGGTGACCCACGGGGTTAAGCACACCGCGAGCGCAAGGAAAAAAGGCAAAGTTCGTTTATTGATGATCATTGGTTACTGAATTCAAAAAGGGAGATATACGAGAGTGTGTCTCGCATACATAAAGGATGGCATTTTAGCTGACTAATAGAGGTCAGTAAGTTTGAATGTTCTGAACATTAGTTCAATTAAACTGAACAACTTATTGCTGGCTAAGCTTCGCTTGGCTCAGATCAGCGCCAGTCACCCCGCAGTTCAGCTACTTTTTGCTGCATCCGCTGGGTATTGGCTTGTTGTGGATCAACCGGATCTCCGGCTTCAATTTCAATTTTTGACCAAAAGCGCGAAGGGCGACCTTTACATGCACTGCCCTTATAGCGACTAAAGTAACTGCCCCACAAACCCTTAATCGCCATCGGAATCACTGGCACTGGGCTACGACGCAGTACAATATCGATACCGCGCATAAACTCATTCATTTCGCCATCTGCGGTTAATCTACCTTCTGGGAAAATGCACACAATGTGTCCTTCGCTCAGGGCTTGCTCCACTTCATTAAAAGCGCGGCGGATGCTACCGCGGCGCTCGGCAGAGATAGGGATCACTCCGGCACGTTTGAGAAAACGGCGCAGCGGCGGCAGGTTGGCATAATCTTCTTCCATCACAAAGCGGATCAAACGTGGACAAACTGCGCTCAGCAGCAGGGCATCCATATAGCTGACGTGGTTACACACAATCAGCGCTCCGCCTTTTTCTGGCAGATGGTGCAGGTTTTTGTGTTTCACCCGATACATGGTGTGAGTGATCATCCACACTAAAAAACGCACCACAAAAATAGGTACTTGAATAAACAGGTAGCCAGCAACAAGTAAGTTAAGGGCTGCCAAAAGTAAAAACAACTGTGGGATAGAAAGCTCAAGGATGGATAGGCAAACAATACCTAATACTGCGCTACCTACCATAAATAACGAGTTGTAGATATTCAGTGCGGCAACTACCTGTGCGCGCTGGGAGACTTTGGCACGTTGTTGCATTAACGCGTAAAGAGGCACAATAAACACCCCGCCAGATGCGCCGAGCAGGAGTAAATAAGCAAAAACCGACCATAACGCTTGGTAGCTAACGAACTGAGTAAAACTTTCAAATTGCGGTAAATCACTTGGAATTGAACTTGCCATTAACCAACCAAAAATGGTGATGCCAAAGCTGCCAAGCGGCACAATGCCGACTTCAATGCGGTGATTAGAGAGTTTGTCACAGGCAAGAGAGCCTACCGCGATACCGACGGAAAAGAGTGCCAACAAAAACGACACCGCACTCTCACTGCCATTAAGGTGGATCTTAGTGAAGTTAGGAAACTGGGTTAGATAAGCAGCCCCTAGGAACCAAAACCAACTGATCGCCATTAAAGATTGAAATACAACGCGGTCGGCTTTTGCAATGGCGAGGGTCTGTTTGGTGTGCTTAATAGGTTGCCAACGAAATTTTAACTCGGGCGCTGACGCCGGTGCTTCTGGGATATAACGGCTTGAGGCATAGCCAAACACGGCAAATAGCACCACACAGATAGCCGCAACATAGTTGGCGTTATCAGCAGAAGCAATCACGCCCGCGCCCAACGTGCCGAGAAGAATGGCAAGGAAAGTGCCGGTTTCGACTAGCGCGTTGCCAGGCACTAGCTCATTTGGTTTTAGCTGCTGTGGTAGCAGTGCGTATTTGACCGGACCAAAAAAGGCGGATTGGGTACCCATCAAAAAGAGAAGCAACAGCAAGATGAGATAGCTTTGAGTAATAAAGCCAATCGCACCTAACGTCATAATTGCAATTTCCGCCAGTTTGACCTTACGGATAAACCAAGACTTTTCATATTTATCTGCCAACACCCCAGCAGACGCTGAAAAAAGGAAAAATGGCAGAATAAACAGACCAGCAGCTAAATTGATAAACAGGTTGCTGGAAACCGGTAACGCGTTTGCTCCAGCAAAAGCCACAAACAGCAACAGAACGTTCTTAAATATATTGTCGTTGAATGCCCCGAAGAACTGAGTAACAAAATAGGGCAGAAAACGTCGTTGTTTTAATAGGGACGCCTGAGGTTGATGGGGCATTACAATTCCTTTTATTTACCAATTCTTCAAATAGTTGGAGAGAAGGTTTTTAATCAGTTCTTTGCCATCAATCGGCTCAGCGGCGAAGAACTTATCATCCACACTGAGCAAAGTAATGCCATGCACGCCTGCCCAAAGTACACGACTGGCTTCTAGTACTTCTTTATCAGAGCGTGCTGGCGCGAGTTTACGCAGCAGCCCTTCAAGCATGCCAGTCATGTTATCGATGCGGGCATTTTGCCATTCAGGAAGAGGGTCGCCGTTCATATTGTGCTGGAAAATCAACTGCCAGCGGTAAGGGTTACGCTGGGCAAACTCATGATAGCAGTCGGCTAACTGATAGAGTGCTTCAGTTGAATCAGAACTTTTCGCTACGACATTTTTCGCTTCGCTGGCAAGTTCATCGAGCGTTTGAGCCACAGCATGCAACAGCAACAAGTTGTAGTTGCCGAACACATTAACCAAAGTGCTTGGCACGTAGCCAATCATTTGGGCGATTTTGCGTAAGCTCAATTCGTGATGAGAGCTTTCATTGAGAAACTCTTTAACCGCATTAAGCGTTAATGCGACCAATTGTTCTCGAGTATGATCGTTTCTGCGAGCCATAGTGAAAAGGTAAAAATGAACATTGTTCGATATTCTATGGGCGAGTAATTTGAGCGTCAACTAAGCGACCCTGCAAATTTGCAATATTCTGATACATGATTTGGGTTGTGGAATCTATCTTTCTTGGCTCTATACCGCTAAGATTAAGATCTCAACTCATAATTAGTGCGAGTGAGTAAAATACTCAGTCCAGTACCCTAAAGGAAACACATGAAACGACTTTTTTCTCTAGTGGCGTTGCTAATGGTCTCAGTTGCCATTACGCCTGTAGCGGAAGCTAAAAAGTTCGGTGGTGGTAAGTCTTTTGGTAAAAGCTTCAAGACGGCGCCAGCGCCAAAGCAGCAACAGCAGAACACAAACACCATCGGTAAAGAGCAAGGCGCGAAACAGTCATCAAGCAAGAAAGGCTTGATGGGTGGTATTCTTGGTGGCTTGTTAGCTGGTGGTCTATTAGCGGCATTCTTCGGTGGCGCTTTTGAAGGTATCCAGTTCATGGATATCCTGATCATGGGCTTGATTGCTTTTGTTATCTTTAAGCTTATGCGCGCATTGCTTGCCTCGAAGCAGGGCAGCATCAATCATCAGCGCCAGCAACATGCATACGGCGGTTCAGCGCCAAAGTTTGAGCAACCAAACGTGCATAACTTTGAGCAGCCACAAAACGTAAACCAAGGCGGTTTCGGTGGTTTTGGTGCGCAAACGGATGTGCCGCATAACTACCCACCGGGTTTTGACCAAGCAGCATTTGTTAATGGTTCACGTGAGCACTACCGTATTCTGCAAGGTGCTTGGAACCATAACCAGCTTGAAACAATTGAAGAGTATGTATCACCAAGCCTATTTGCCGATCTAAAAGAAGAGCGTGCGAAGCTAGATGGTGAGCAGCACACTGACGTAATGTACGTTGATGCAGAAATCGTTCGTGCAGATCACGATGCAAGCAAAGCTCAACTGAGTTTGCAATTTAGTGGTCGCTACCGTGATGCGGTAGAAGGTATCGAAGAAGATATTACCGATATCTGGCATCTAGAGCGTGATTTGACTGTGCCAAACGCGCCATGGTTAATTGTGGGTATCCAAGGTTAATCTTTGTGATAAACATAGTGAAATGACGAAACGCCTGAGCAACTGCTTGGGCGTTTTTTTATCTGCAACATAGAGTATACTTTGGCAGTGATACTAAGAATAAGGAAAGTAAAGTGGCTGAATTCAAATATAAAAATCTTTCACAAGAGCAACAAGATAAACTCGATGCTGCAGTGTTTCGCAAGCTGTTGACTCATCTTGATGAAAATAAAGATGTGCAGAATATCGACCTAATGATTTTGGCGGGTTTTTGCCGTAACTGTTTTAGCAAATGGTATAAGGCGGAAGCAGAAAACCAAGGTTTAGCGCTTGATATCGATGATGCTCGCGAGCGTGTGTATGGCATGACCTACGATGAGTGGAAGCAAAACCATCAGCCAGCAGCAACACCAGAGCAGCTAGCCGCTTTTGAAGCGCGCCAGAAGAAGTAAGCTCAATTAATAGACGTGAAAATGGGTATCGTGCGATACCCATTTTTTATGGCGTAGAGATAAGTGGTTGTCAGTTAGATACAACCGAGTGCTTCAAACTCTTCGAGCTTCGCTTGGTAAGGTGCAATATCACCAATGTTTTCCGCAACCCAAGTAGGGTTGTAGTAGGTATCAAGGTAGCGCTCACCACTATCGCAAAGTAGCGTTACGATAGAGCCCGTTTCACCTCGTTGTTTCATCTCAGAGGCAAGTTGTAACGCGCCATAGACATTAGTGCCGGTGGATGCGCCGACTTTTCGCCCTAGTTTCGCCTCAAGCCATTGTGCGGTTGTAACCGATGCTGCGTCTGGCACTTTACGCATTTCATCCACTACGCCTGAGATAAAGCTTGGCTCAACGCGAGGTCGTCCGATCCCTTCAATTTTGCTGCCAGTATCCGATGTTAGCGCGGTATCGCCAGTTTGGTAATAATCGAAGAACACGGAGTGTTCAGGGTCAACGACACAAAGTTTAGTATTGTGTTGCTGGAAACGAATAAAGCGCCCGATAGTGGCAGATGTGCCGCCAGTGCCTGGACTCATTACAATCCACTCAGGAATCGGGTGATCTTCAAGCTTCATCTGGTTGAAAATTGAATCTGCAATGTTGTTATTACCACGCCAGTCGGTCGCACGCTCTGCATAGGTGAATTGATCCATATAATGACCATTTAGCTCTTTGGCTAAGCGGCGTGACTCAGCATAAATCTGATCGGAACGCTCCACGAAATGCGCTTGACCACCATAAAACTCAATCTGTTCTATTTTTTTACGCGCGGTTTTTTGTGGTACGACGGCGATAAAAGGCAAACCAAGTAGGCGAGCAAAATAGGCTTCAGAAACCGCGGTACTGCCAGATGAGGATTCGATAATGGTGGTTTCTGGACCAACCCAGCCATTACTTAACGCATAGAGAAACAGAGAACGAGCAAGGCGGTGTTTAAGTGAACCTGTTGGGTGGGTGCTCTCATCCTTGAGGTAGAGGTCAATGCCCGCAATACACGGCAAATCCAGTTTGATTAGATGGGTATCGGCTGAGCGCTGATAGTCGGCTTCAATTTTACGGATCGCATTGTTGGTCCATTCACGCTGAGTACTCATTATCTTTCTCCTAATTATGTTTTAAATATAATTTAGCTATAAATTGGGAGAATTTGTTTTCTTTCTTTACTGTGTTTGTGGTGTTTTGGGGAAATATTTTCTCTTTCTGCTGTTTTGGGTGTTGGTTTTTTATCTGCGGTGCCGAGTGGCACCGCTAAATAGGATCACTAGGGGAAAAGTTAGTCAGTAAAGCGCATTACACCTTCTTGCACCGCAGTGGCAACAAGGTCACCTTGGCGGTTGTAAATTTCACCGCGAACCAAGCCACGGGTATTACTTGCGGTTGGGCTATCAATCACATATAGCAGCCACTCATCCATCTTAAATGGGCGGTGGAACCAGATTGAGTGATCAATCGTTGCGACTTGCAATTTCGGAGTTAACAGCGATACGCCATGTGGGTGAAGGGCGGTGACGAGAAAGCCCCAGTCTGATGCGTAACCAAGTAAGTATTGGTGAATAAGCTGATTATCTGGCAGCTCACCGTTGGCTTTGATCCAAAGGTATTGCTTTGGTTCAGTTTTCTCTGGTTTGAGAGGGTTGACCACGGTAACCGGGCGCATTTCGATAGGCTTTTCACCGCAGAATGTCTTTTGCAGTTTTTCAGGCAAGAAATGGGCAATCTTTGCCGCTAGCTCTGACTCTGAAGCAAAGTTTTCTGGTCCTGGAATATTGGGCATCGTGTTTTGATGCTCAAAGCCTGGCGCATCACCATGATAAGACGCAGTGAGGTAGAAAATCGGGCGACCATTTTGAATCGCTTTTACTCGGCGAGTACTGAAACTACGCCCATCACGTAGGTTTTCAACATCATAGATAATTGGCTTTTCAGGATCGCCCGGGTAGAGGAAATAGCTGTGAAATGAGTGAACAGTACGGTCAGGATCAACGGTATAGCGAGCAGCCGAGAGGGCTTGTCCTATCACTTGACCACCGTATACCTGCGGCAGTCCGAGGTTCTCACTTTGTCCGCGAAACAACCCTTCTTCTAATTTTTCTAGTTGCAGCAAGCTCAGCAATTCGTTCAGTGGTTTACTCATTCAGTGGTTTTCCAATCGAAATAATTAAATCTAACATTAGCGTATAGTGAAATGCGCGGTGGCTTCAAGTTGTTTACTGATTTTCAGTCGTAATCACGTGCGTCTCAAGCAATTGAAAGAGTATAAATTTACTTCGCGATAACAGAGTTAGAATTTGGTCAGCACTAAGCGAATTATCATGACACTATGCATAATCACGACTATAATTTTGCGGTATATCATTCTTATTCTCTTAGTGAGGCGTTATGAAAAAGTCACTGATGTTAATGGCGTCGGTTGTATTTGGAGCTGCTTTAATGGGTTGTCAAAGTGAGCCAAGTTCACAAGTGCAAATGCAGCAATCTGTCACTGGTAGTGTTGCTTATCGTGAGCGTATTATGCTGCCGGAAAACGCAGTGGTTACCGTGCGTTTGCAAGATATTTCTCTAGCGGATGCACCAGCTAAGTTGGTTGCAGAGCAAGTGATGGAGACTCAAGGTAAACAAGTGCCTTTTGCCTTTACGCTAGACTACGATGCCAACACTATTCAGCCTGGTCACACTTACGCGGTTAGCGCGCGCATTGAAGTGAACGGTAAACTGCGTTTTATCACCGATACGGTTTACCCAGTGATTACCGATGAAGCAAAGACACAGCATCGTGATCTTATTCTGGTTGGCGTAAGCCACTAATCGCTCATCTAGACGAATAGATTAATGGCAGCCCTATGGCTGCCATTTGTATTTTCTCAGGCTGATTTTGCCAAGCTCGCTGCATTCAACGCCTTCAGCTATTAGTTTTTCTCTTTGCCGCTCTAAATCTCGTCCCTTTAGCGATATTTTTCCTTGGCTATTTACCACTCTGTGCCAAGGCAATTTGGAGCCTTCCGGTAAGTTACCGAGGGCTTTGCCTACGTGTCTGGCATAACCCGGATATCCAGCTAATTTGGCGACTTCACCGTAACTTGTTACTTTCCCATAAGGAATTTGGTGAATTACTGCAAAGATTTGCACCAAAAACTGATCCATACTTATTCCTGTATCAATAGTAATCTTGTTAAAAGCAATCTGCTGAGATCACTTGAACATAAAATTTGATTTGAGCCGTCGAAAAGCAAAGGGATGCTTCGAGGCTATTTTGCAATGATTGCAATTAAAATCAATATGCCCAAACAACTGGGCTCACCGATTTCGATAATTCCAGGAAGGAATAAGGAGCGGGAATGTTGTTTTCTACCCTACAATTTTTTATCGCGGCGTTGCTCGCAGTAGTCTGCGCGCGAGTCCTTGGCGTGAGCGATGGGGAAATCCCCTTAGTCGCTGTTATTGTCCCTGCATTGTGGCTGATCCAAAAGCGCAGCTTTGCTTCTGCGGTGTTTTTTGTTTCTGCGCTTATCTATGGCTTAACCTTGCCTCATCAACCGATCACGCTATCTGTCAGTGTCTGGATCTTATTCCCTCTGTTGATGGTTATTTTTTCTAAGCGTTCCAACCATTTTGCCGTGGCCATTTCGGCTTTGATTGTTTTGACATTGCAGGTTGGCATCATGTCGACACAAACTGCTGGCAAACTGGAAGGTTCAGCGGT
Source organism: Vibrio rhodolitus (assembly GCF_003350325.1). Taxonomy (GTDB): domain Bacteria; phylum Pseudomonadota; class Gammaproteobacteria; order Enterobacterales; family Vibrionaceae; genus Vibrio; species Vibrio rhodolitus. The sequence goes on from NZ_QLYZ01000004.1 coordinate 223,845, forward strand.
AATGACAGGTTTTCAAACCTTTGCCGTGGTGATGATGTGGTGGTCTGCCAGTCATTGGAAGCCGGGCAAAGAGCATCGCTGGTGGGTACTGCTTCTACTGCTACCACTTTGGGTTGCACAATTTACCTATGGGATTTTGTTTGCCTTATCGGCAATTGGCATCATGTCTACGTTAGAAAATCTGCTCAAAGTCAAAAGCTTTAAATGGGGTAAGTTACTTTGCTGGACATTGCCAACAGTGGGGTTTGCCGCATTGGTGATAAGTCCTCAAGTGGACGTTCCTAACCCAGTCTTTGTGGTTTGGTTGTGTTTGTTAGGCACCGCCTGGATCACGGATTACATCCTGCAAAGTGTTGAGTGCAATGAAGAAATATGAGTCACACCATACGAATTGGTTTGTTGTAAATGCCATGGTATGACACAATTGTTTACGAAATGTTCACATGGATTTGTTATGGCGCGTTATTGGCAGTGGTTATGTGACTGCGATGCAACGTAATCAAGGATTATGGTTAGGCTAGGATTGTTGAGAAAAATATTACTCTTTGCTCTGTTGTCTTGCTGCTCATTTACTCTGTTCGCTGAAGATAGAATTCGAGTAGGTGTGGAAGCGGACGATATCGTAACGCGAACGCTGTTTAACTCGGTAGCAGATCACTTTGATACCGAGGTTGAGTATGTGTATTACTCAAGCTTTAATGACATTCTGACAGCGGTAGAAACGGGCGAGAGTGATTTTGCTGCCAATGTTACCTACACCGATGAGCGAGCAGAGCGATTTGATTTTTCCAGCCCTACCAATATTGAATATACCTATCTATATAGCCCTGATGGCGTGACCTTAAATGACATTAGCAGCGTCGGCGTGCCGCTTGGTACGATTTATGGCGACTTAATTGCTAAACATTATCCTCATCTTAAACAACTTGAATATTCTGGGCATGGCGAAGCTCGTCAATTGTTAGAGCAAGGCAAAGTTGATGGGGTGGTAGATGCAATTAATCAGCTTAAACCCATGCTACTAGCAGGCTATGACGCGCAGTTGCTTAACCATCAAATCTCCATCAAACCAGTCTCATTAATTGCCACTAAGCATAAACATCAATCAGCATTGAGTGACTACCAAGAGTTTATTCATTCTGCTCAAGTACAAAAGGCGCTGCGTGAGTCAGTAGAGCAGTATCAGTTTGAACTGCGCCGTGAAGCATTACGCACAATGGTGGCGCAACTGGGCATTGATCGTAGCGTGCCACTGAAAGTTAAGATTGAGCATGTAGGGCAGTACGCAACCTATCATGATGATGGCAAAATCACAGGTGTAACGCCGGAAGTGCTCTTTGCCGCGTGCGATATCTTGCAACTCAATTGTCAACTGACTAGCCATGCAGATGAAACATGGGAGTCAATGTTAAGTGACTTTATTGAACAGAAAGTCGATATTATCTCGCCGCTGGCTATATCAGAGCCGCGTAAAGACATTGCCTATTTTAGTGCTCCTTACTACACATCAACAGCCATCGTGGTGAAGCGTGAAGGGTACAAAGATAATGTTTATAGCAGTGTTTCTGAACTGATTGTGGAAAGGATTGGTGTGGTTAAAGATGATATTTACCATGAAGTGCTAAGCGAACTATTGCCGCAGAAAAAACTCCACACATACTCTAGCAATGAAGAGCGTATTGAAGCGTTGCTAAATCGAGAGATTGATTATCTGGTGATAAGCCGCTCAAGCTTTAACAAGGTACTTCGTGAAGCGACAAGTGTTCTACCAATTGTTGAAGACAATTTGATTGGCGAGTTTTATTCCACCGACATTGCGATTGGCTTTGCTAAAACACAGCTTGGTGCGGCGCTAGCCCCTCTTTTCACCCAAGCGATGTCAATGCTCGATGTCGAGCGGATAGTAAATCAACATTATATTTTGCCTGATTGGAAAGCCACGCTGCAAAATGAGCAAAAGTTGGCGCGTTTAAGCTTGTCGATTATCGTGCTCGTTTTGATTGCCTCATTGCTGCTGAGCTTTTACCTAAACCATCAATCAAAGACGGATAATCTCACTCGTTTAAAGAATCGCCGCGCGTTGAAAAGTGCCTACAGTAAAGGGATCCCCGCAGACTCCACGTTGGTCTATCTAGACGTAAACCAATTTAAACCCATCAATGATACTTATGGGCACGAGATTGGTGACCAAGTGCTTAAAGAAATTGCACGTAATATTGCTTATTACTGGAAAGGGAAGAGTTATCGTATTGGTGGTGATGAATTTATTCTAATTGGTGCGGTCGATAAGGTGGAATTGAGCCACGCATTGCTGCATTTACAGAAAATCGAATTTGCCTCTTACAGTGATGATATTCATCTAGAAATCTCTCTTGCCTTTGGCGTGTCACATCCAAGAAGCGAGTTAATGTCATTGGAAGAAGTGATGCATCAAGCGGATCTGTCGATGTACTCTAACAAGCGTAAATCAAGAGAAGTTGAAACACAGGTTATGCAATCTCAGCGTGAGATGGTCGCCGGAGAGGCACAAGGTTAACTCGCTGATTTTGGTCTGGTTGAAAACTTAGCCTTAAATCGATTAAATGCTAGGCACTTGATTTAAAAACATCATATTTATTGGGTTAGAGGGTTGCAAAGCCAGCAGTGATACCAGATAATCCTCTCACTCTCTGCAGCGCAGAGATGAACTATGGAGGCCTGGTCCTCCCGCAACAATAGCTCGTGAACTCGGTCAGGTCCGGAAGGAAGCAGCCGCAGCGGGTGACTTGTGTGCCGGGATGTGGCTGGGTCTCCACCCAATTTGATGTTTGCAGTTTATGTTCGCATAAACTGCAGATTCGCTCTCAATTTTGCACCATAAGTCTTCATAGTCTATTTTTTGTTGTAGGTTTACAACAAATATGATGCGCACTATGTTCGACCAAACCAAAAAATCATCCCATGTTCACAACATCTGCAAGTTTATGAGCTTGAAGAATGATGCTGTCGTTCGCACCCTCTCCATTTTAGAGTTCGATTTTTGTTTCCATCTCGAATATAACCCTGATGTAAAAAAATACCTTTCTCAACCACACGGTTATCATTATCGATTCAATGGCCGTAAGTGTCGCTACACTCCTGACTTTCTTGTCTTTGATCACCAAGAACACTCTTCTTTTATCGAAATAAAGCATTCTAGCCAGATACTGAAAGCTGATTTCAGAGCTAGATTTGCAGAAAAGCAACGGATTGCGCTAGAAGAATATGATAAACGACTGATTTTAGTCACGGAAAAGCAAATTAGAGTCAATCCGATATTCAATAACCTTAAGCTTTTGCATCGATACTCTGGTCTCCATTCGGTGACAGCAGTACAAAAACGCGTGTTAGGTTATATTCAACGTAAGCAAAGAGTTCAGCTGTATGACGTATCTCAATACCTTGGGTTGTCTGAGCATGAAACCTTAATCTCTACGCTTTGTTGGCTGTCATCAGGTAAGATTCAGACTGATTTTAGGAGCGCCGATTTCAGTTTAAATAGCTATGTTTGGTGCTAATAATGACTTCAGAGTTTGATAGTTTTTTTGATGAAATGGAGACTTCTAGTTCAGAAGCTCTATCGCAGTCCCGAATACCAGAAGAGTTATTTCAAACCGAAACGATGCCCTCCTCGTTCGATACCCTTCCTGAAAAAACACAAAAAGAAGTACTTCTCCGCCTTAAAATTATACAGTTTGTGGAAAAGCGTATTTCAGGTGGGTGGACAGAAAAGAATCTGGATCCATTGCTGAATGCCGTTGAACAAGAACTTAACTTATCGCCCCCTAGTTGGCGAACGCTCGCTGACTGGCAAAAAGCCTATTTTGAATCAGGAAGGACATGGCTCTCTTTAGTTCCCAAACATTCAGAAAAAGGTAATAGAAATTCCCTCACTGATTCTCAATCCCTTATCGATGAAGCAATTGAAAAAAAGTACCTGACGCGCGAGCGGCTAAGCGTAGCTGAAACATACCGGTATTATAAAAGCCGAGTAATAAAGGCTAATCAAGAGATTGTAGGTAGCAAAATTAAAATGCTTCAAGAACGAGCGTTTTATAATCGGGTGAACCGCTTACCGGCTTATGATGTTGCAGTGAAAAGGTATGGCAAGCGTTACGCAGATAGGAAATTTCGTTCTGTTGGGCAGCAAATATCGGCGACCAAACCGATGGAGTATGTAGAAATAGACCATACTCCAATACCCGTTATATTGATTGATGATGAATTAGACATTCCATTAGGACGACCGTATTTGACAATGCTTTACGACAGGTTCAGCAAGTGTATTGTTGGTCTGAGTGTGAATTTTCGAGAACCCAGTTTTGACTCTGTCCGAAAAGCTCTGCTTAACACTCTTCTAAATAAAAACTGGGTCAAAGACAAGTATCCGTCAATTAAGAAAGAATGGCCTTGTTGTGGAAAAATTGACCATCTGGTGGTTGATAATGGCGCTGAGTTTTGGAGTAAGAGCCTAGAAGATTCGTTGAAACCTTTGGTGTCGGATATTCAATATAGCCAAGCTGCCAAACCATGGCGTAAATCGGGAATAGAGAAGCTGTTTGATCAACTTAATAAGGGGCTAACGAACTCTTTACCTGGTAAAACATTCACAAATCCTGTTCAACTAGAAGATTATGACCCTAAAAAAGAATCGGTGATTCGGGTCTCTGTATTTTTAGAACTGCTACATAAGTGGGTTATTGATTATTACCATATGTCTCCTGATGCTAGAAACCGCGCTATTCCTTACCATAAATGGTATGAATCATCATGGCTTCCCAATACTTATGAGGGAGAAGAAGAGGTTCAGTTAAAAATAGAACTCGGCTTGTTACGTCACCGAACGATAGGCATTGCTGGTATCAGGTTGCATAATCTACATTATCAATCCGATGAACTGATTGAATATCGAAAATACAGTTCTGTAAAATCAGAAGAAAAGCTGTTCGTTAAAACAAAAACTGATCCCTCTGACATTAGTGCAATTTATGTTTACCTTGATTCGGAACAACGCTACATCAAGGTTCCAGCCATTGATAATAGTGGTTATACGAAAGGACTCTCACTCTTTGAACACGAACGGATACAACGAGTTCGTCGCTTAAATACCAAGCGCTTGGTCGATGAAGAAGCGTTAGCTGATACCTTTTTGTATATGGAAAGCAGAATCGAAGCTGAGACAGAACGATTACGTCATTCCCGAAGCAAGAAACTTATGCAACCTAAGACGGGAAATACATCAAAATTAGCAAAATTTAGAGACGTTGGAACTGAGGGGGCAAACTCCATCATCACGAGTCCGTTACAGGAGCCTCTAACTAAGCGATGCGATGAGAGGATTATTGATCTAGATGATCAGGATTTTGACGAAATAGAGGGATATTGATGATTAATATTACTCCGGAGCAAAGATCTCAATTAGCTGCGTATGATAATTGTTTTATTGAGTATCCTGATATCTCAGAGATTTATTCGATCTTTGACCAACTTCGTTTTAATCAATCACTAGGAGGTGAGCCTGAATCGTTTCTTTTAACAGGTGAAGCTGGAAGTGGCAAAACTGCGTTGATCAATAATTATCTTAGTCGTTTTGACGTCAGTTCGAGTCGTTGGTCTCCACAGACCATATTGAGTACCAGAATACCTAGTAGAGTGAATGAGCAAAACACACTGATTCAATTTTTGGTGGACTTGGATGCTAAATCAGGAGGGAGGTCAACTCGGCGACGTAATGAAATAGCCTTAGCAGAAGGTGTTGTTACGCAGCTAAAACGTAAAGCGGTAGAGCTGATTATCGTCAATGAAGTGCAAGAGCTTGTCGAGCATTCAACAGCACAAGAAAGGCAAGTTATTGCCAATACCTTCAAATATATAAGTGAAGAAGCTAAGGTGTCGTTTGTTCTAGTCGGTATGCCTTATGCAAGCGTATTATCCCAAGAGCCGCAGTGGAATTCACGCTTGAGTTGGAGAAGAAATCTAAATTACTTCAAGTTGCTTAAGAGTCAGACAGATGAGAGAAATACCGCAAAATCATACGCAATAGATACGGTTCAAAAGAAGCACTTTGCTAAATTTGTTGCGGGTTTAGCTGCAAGGATGGGTTATGGGATAACCCCAAGGCTTACTAGTAATGATATTCTTTATCCACTATTTGCAATGAGTCGAGGTGAATGTAGGCGGTTAAAACATTTTCTGTTAGACGCTATGATTATGAGCTTTAAGGAAAACAAAGATACCATTGATAAAGAGACATTATTGCGAACATTCGCTTTTAAGTTTCCAACGTTAGATAACCCATTTCAGTGTTCATTAGCCGAGATAAAACTTAATCAAATTGATATTAGTTCAACATACAACACGAAAGCCATTGCTGCCGAAGATAGAATCTTGGCTCCTCGTTTTACGGATGATATTCCACTAAGTATGTTACTAATCAAAAACGGAATGAAAGTTTAGTCTCGTACCAACTTTTCCAGCAACACCGCCTTCTCTTCATCACTCATCTTATCGATAGCACACGCCAATTCTGCACTTAAATCATTTTCACAAAAGAAGTAATTCAGAGGTACATCTAACTCTTCAGCCATGCGTTGTAGCGTGCCGATATCAGGCACATGTCTGCCTTTCTCATAGTGATTCATGCGGCCACTTGCCGAGCTTTGTTCCATACCAATTTTCACCCCTAGATCTTTTTGGGTGATTTGGGCTTTTTTACGCGCAGCTTTGAGCCTCGCTGGGATTGGGTTGGGCTTTTGCACTTAGACATTTCTTATCAACCTACAGATAACTTAGATTGTCTAAGTTTTACTGATTTTTGTATACTTAGCAATCCTAAGTTTTTAGTTATGTAAATGTTCAAATGAAGCAGTCCAAGAAAATAAACGCGTATATGTTTAACCTATTGATAGAAAAAGAGATGGATGATTTTTTAGTCATTGAGATGAGAGATGCGTTGATGCAACTCACTCAAAGCGCGATGGATTTGGATGAAGCGAGAAAGTACGTCTATAGGCAAATACTCTCATTTGAACGCAAAGGATGGCTTGCTTCTAGTGGAGTAGACCGTGCGAAGAGATACAAAAAGACGGAGTTATTTAAGCAAACTGACTTTTCAGCTCGCGAAGCAAAAACAATGTTACCACCTAAAAATCAATCTATTACAGATGTACCAAATACAGAAGGAACGAAGAGTGAACTTTTGATATTGCTGAGTGAGAAAAATCAGCATGAAGGTGAGTTGGCAATCGTTCTTGGTGAAGTTGAAGAGTATCAATCTTTGATCAATCGATTTCCACAAAAGCGGGATCTGTTTTTACCTCTCTTTGCAGAAGCAAAAGAATGCTCTGCCCGTTTGCTAGGAAAAATCAATGCTATTTCAAAAGCGCTCAAAGCATCTGGTTTTCGAGGAATCGAATGTTAAGGATATGGCAAGAGGAGTGCGTACAGACCGCTCTCAATAAGTTTGAAATGTCCCATGCACACTTTTTTTGCCAAGCAACACCGGGAGCGGGAAAAACAGTGATGGCTGCCGAACTAGCTAAGCGATTACTGATACGAGGTGAAATCGACCTAGTGCTATGCTTTTCTCCGTCACTCGTGGTCTCTGAAGGCATACAACATACCTTTGCATGGAAGTTGGATTGTACTTTTAATGGCGGCTTAGGATCATTAGGTGCTTCTTATACCTATCAAACCATTCGATTTCTAAGAGAAGATTTTTGGATGACGATCAGTAAGCATCGCGTGCTGGTTGTATTTGATGAAATTCATCATTGTTCCTATGACGAGCAAGGACGATCGAATGTATGGGGTGAGCAAGTGCTCGCAAATATTAAAGGAATGGCGAGATATACCCTCGCGTTATCAGGAACGCCATGGCGTTCAGATTCTTTGCCGATTGCAATGGCGGAATATAGTGATCCGGAAGGGCAACTGATTTGCGATTACCAGTATGGCTTAAAGCAAGCTATACAAGATCGAGTTTGCCGCCGTCCTAAAATTGTATTGGTGGATAACGAACATCTGACGATCACTGATAAAGGCGACACACAGTCATTTTCGTCGATATTAGAACTACTTAAAGAATCAGAAGTGCCTTACCACAGTGTGATTCATAATGAAGATGCGATGAGCTATTTGCTTGGGGAAGGGTGTACAAAATTGGCGCAGATCCGCCAACAATCGCCTCAAGCGGGCGGCTTAGTCGTTGCCTCTTCGGTTAAGCATGCTAAAGCGATACAGGAGTTATTGATTAACAAGTTTGGTCAATCTGCTTCTATTGTCACTTATCATCATGAGTCTCCACTTGAAGAAATAGATACTTTTAGACATGGATGCACTCAATGGATTGTCAGCGTTGGGATGATCAGCGAAGGTACGGACATACCAAGGTTACAAGTGTGCTGCCATATGAGTTCAATTAAGACGGAGCTCTACTTCAGACAAGTACTCGGTAGAATATTGAGAGTCACAGACAGCCCCAATCAAGAAGCTTGGCTTTTTACGTTTGCCGAGGAAAGCCTCGTCGGTTTTGCTGAGCGAATAGAACAAGACATCCCCGAGACGTGTATGTTCATTAAGGTTAAGCAAGACGAAGATCAACCGAGTTTTGTTAATACTTCCGCAGCGTCCAAGAAGGAATTAAACCAACATCTATCAACGCAAGTGAGTTCCGTCACTTGGCAACAAATGGATTGTGATTCAGTGCCCAACAATACGGAGTATTCGACACTGTTTGACGAGCTGCGTTTTGGCGCGTTTAAGCAACGAGTTCTGTCAGCATTCATTTAGTTGTGAGTGAACTAAAAATGAGAATCAGAATGTGATGAAGGTACGGTATAACCCTATGAGAGCAAAGGTAATACTATCGGCTTGATATGAACTTTGTTATATACTGGTCAGCTAAACGATTTCCTGAGTCTGCAGTATGGTTACCAGCATTAATAAAGCAAAATTATCTGAAACTGACATTATCACTAAGTTCATACTTCCTGCGATTAAAGACGCAGGCTGGGATGACATGACGCAGATCCGTCAAGAAGTGAAATTGCGTGATGGTAAAGTCATAGTGCGAGGTCAAGCGGCAGCCCGTAAGAAGGTAAAGTCAGCGGATATCGTCCTTTATCATAAACCAAGTATGCCGCTTGCTGTTGTGGAAGCAAAAGCGAACAAACATGAAATTGGCAAAGGCATGCAGCAAGGGATCGATTACGCCTCTTTGTTAGAGGTGCCTTTTGTCTTCGCATCCAATGGTGATGGTTTTATCTTTAGGGATTTAACCAACCCAGCTCAACTTGAAAGCCAAATACGCTTAGAGGATTTCCCAACTCCACAGCAGCTGTGGGACAAATACTGTATTTGGAAGGGATACAAAACTGAGCACTTACCTGTAATCACTCAAGATTATCACGATGATGGCAGTGGTAAGTCTCCTCGTTACTACCAGTTGCAGGCGATTAATAAAACCGTTGAAGCCGTTGCCGCAGGGCAGGAGCGCATCTTGCTAGTTATGGCTACAGGAACAGGTAAAACTTACACCGCGTTTCAGATCATTTGGCGACTATGGAAAGCAAAAGCTAAGAAGCGAATCTTGTTTCTTGCTGACCGCAATATCCTCGTCGATCAAACCAAAACCAACGATTTTCAGCCGTTTGGTACTGCTATGACTAAAGTGACAGGGCGTAAAGTTGATCCTGCTTTCGAAGTTCACTTAGCTTTGTATCAAGCACTAACAGGACCAGAAGAAGAACAAAAAGCCTATAAGCAAGTCGATCCTAATTTCTTTGACCTCATCATTATTGACGAGTGTCACAGAGGCAGCGCATCTGAAGACAGCGCATGGCGTGAAATCCTTGAGTATTTTAGTTCGGCAACCCAAGTTGGATTGACCGCGACTCCGAAAGAAACCGATGAAGTATCTAACATTGAGTACTTTGGTGATCCGGTTTATACCTATTCGCTAAAAGAAGGTATCGAAGACGGCTTCTTAGCGCCCTACAAAGTCGTACGTGTTGATATTGATGTTGATGTACAAGGTTGGCGACCAACCAAAGGGCAAACGGACAAGCACGGTGAAGTGATTGAAGACAGAATCTATAACCAGAAAGATTTTGATCGAACAATGGTGATTGATGAGCGCACAGAATTGGTCGCTCAAACCATTACCAATTACTTAAAACGTACCGATCCTATGGCGAAAACCATCGTCTTCTGCAATGACATTGATCATGCCGAGCGTATGCGCCGCGCATTGGTTAATCTAAACCCTGAGCAGGTTAAGAAGAACGATAAGTACGTAATGAAGATCACTGGTGATGACGAAATCGGCAAGGCTCAGTTGGACAACTTCATCAACCCGAAGAAAAAGTACCCTGTAATCGCGACAACATCCGAGCTAATGAGCACGGGTGTCGATGCCAAAACTTGTAAGCTTGTGGTGCTTGATCAAGGAATTCAGTCCATGACTAAGTTTAAGCAAATCATTGGTCGTGGTACGCGTATTGATGATCGTTATGGCAAACTGTGGTTCACGATTTTGGACTTTAAAAAAGCGACAGAACTGTTCGCAGATGAGCGCTTTGATGGCACACCAGAGCGTGTAAAAGTCACTAAGCCAGAAGACTTTGAAGATGATGAAGATTTAGATGACATCATTGATGGCATAGATGATATTGATGCCGATAACCCATTTGGCGATGAAGATATCGACCCAGATTCAATTCAAGAACCGGAATCGCCTGATGGTTCAACTCCGTCAACAGGGAACGGTTCTGGCAGCAGTACCGATAATGGTGATGATTGGCAAGATGAAAACAAAGTGCGTAAGTTTTACGTTAATGGTGTTGCGGTAAAAGCACTAGCAGAGCGTGTTCAATACTATGATTCTGATGGCAAATTAGTTACCGAATCATTCAAAGATTACACTCGTAAAACTATGGTAAAGCAGTTTGCTTCTCTGAATGATTTTACCAAGCGTTGGAATGAGTCAGAACGTAAGCAAGCCATTATTGATGAGCTAGCGGAAGCGGGTATCTTGTGGGAAGCTCTAGAAGATGAAGTCGGCAAAGATATGGACCCGTTCGATATGATTTGTCATGTGGTATATGACCAACCGGCTCTGACGCGCAAAGAACGCGCTGACAACGTGAAGAAGCGCAATTACTTCACCAAGTATGGCGATACCGCGCAGCAAGTACTGAACAATTTGTTAGATAAATACGCTGATGAAGGCGTAACAGAGGTTGAAAATATTACGGTACTTAAAGTTGCCCCATTTAATGAAATTGGCAGTATGGCGGAAATCATTAAGAAAGGCTTCGGTGGCAAACCGCAATATTTAGAGGCGGTTAACGAGTTAGAAGCGGCGATTTATCAAACCGCGTAATCGGTATTTATCGCCAAACAGTGTTATCTCTAAAGACCGCTAATTTAGCGGTCTTTTTTGTCTTTGTCGAAGACATCTAACTCAGATGATAGCTGCGTGAGTTGAAGAGCTAACCCTTCATCGATACCGCGATGGGGTACATAGGTTGGCAGGATGTTGCCCAAGTTCAGTGCTTGGTAATCTGGATGTTCAGAAAGTATTTGTAAGTATTGGTTTAATCGTTCTTCAGGAGTAGAGTCACGCTGAAGCTGCTTTTTAATGTTTTGACCAAGTTTACGAATATCATCTTTGTCAGTTGCTTTAAAATCGTTGTTATCATTGAGCTCTTCATAGAGTACATCAGCAAACTGGCGGTGGCTCCAGCCCAATGCGTCCAAAGCATTTTGAATTTGCTTTTGTTTTTTCGCTGTCCCCATCGGTCCCCAACCCCTTAGTTAATATTACCTTGTCTTAGCGAAGACACATTAATAACGATATTTCTTAAGGATAAAATCATGACTAAATCAAAAGCTCCAATGACACCAGAAGCCGCTGCTCGTATCCAAGGTAATGCTGCAAAACAAAATGGCGGTCAGGTTCCTAAAGGTGATTTCGCAGGTCGTGCGCAGCGCGCTGCTGCTAACAACCAAAAGCAATCAAAATAGAAGGAATCATCATGAATAACCAAAACCCAAATTACCCAAGTAAAACCGGTAACCCGTCCGGTCCGGGGCGTGGTAACACACCTAAACGCTAATATTTAAAAGAGAGGTAGCATAATGCTGCCTCTTTTTATGAGCACCCTCTAGCATGTTGTCTAAAAGTACTAAAGAACTTAGCTTGATCTGATTTGTAGTCGGAATATGTCACATCGCTTTCTGTTTTTTCTAATGCGCATAAACAAGTTTCCCGCTTACTTTCATACCAACTGACCGACACCATGTTTTTGCTAGAATTTACGCATGTATCCACGATGGCATATTCCACTTCTAGTGGGTATCTTTCTTCATCTCGAGCGTTTTCTAATGCATAAGCACCTACAGCGCCAACCCACAAAGCCGCGCTGGCAGAAACCAGCTTTCGCTTGCTGAATTTATAGCCTTTGAAGTTTTTCTTACAATCAGTACAAGAGATGTTTTCAGCAAACTCTATTTTGTTGCCTGCCTGGCAATGTGGGCATTCTATTTCCATTATCTAGCCATTATTTTTGATTATCGTTGTATGAAGTTGGTTTAGTATTCGCTTGTGTGATTAAAACATAATCGTTCGTATAATTTAATGCTTGCCACTTAAATTCTTCGATCTAAGTTCTGATATAATCTCGCCAAATTTTCAGTTAGCTAAAGTAGTAAACCATGTCGATCAGTTCAGTAATCAAATCTATTCAAGACATCATGCGTAAAGATGCCGGTGTTGATGGTGATGCACAACGCCTTGGGCAAATGTCTTGGTTGTTATTTCTTAAAGTGTTTGATGCTCAAGAAGAAGAGCTAGAGCTAGAGCTGGTCGATTACAAAACGCCGATCCCTGAGCAATATCTATGGCGCAATTGGGCACAAGATGCAGAAGGTATTACTGGCGATGCATTGCTTGAGTTCGTAAACGACGACTTGTTTTATAAACTGAAAAACCTGACCGCACCAGTGGATCTCAATCCGCGTGGCTATGTGGTGAAAGAAGCGTTTAGCGATGCGTTCAACTACATGAAAAACGGCACATTGCTGCGCCAAGTGATCAACAAACTCAATGAAATCGACTTCACTGATTCTAATGAACGTCATCTGTTTGGTGATATCTATGAGCAGATCCTAAAAGACCTGCAAAGTGCAGGTAACGCAGGTGAGTTCTACACTCCGCGTGCAGTCACACGTTTTATCGTTAACCGATTAGACCCGAAACTGGGCGAAGCAATCATGGACCCTGCAACGGGTACAGGCGGCTTCCTTGCATGCTCATTTGATCACGTTAAAAACAACTACGTGAAAACCGCAGCTGACCATAAAACGCTACAAAAGCAAATTCACGGCGTGGAGAAGAAACAACTTCCGCACCTGCTTTGTATTACCAATATGATGCTACATGGCATTGAAGTGCCTGTACAAATCAAACACGGCAACACGTTAAACAAGCCACTTTCAAGTTGGGACAGCAACATTAACGTGATTGCGACCAACCCGCCATTTGGTGGTACCGAAGAAGACGGTATTGAAAAGAACTTCCCTGCAGAGATGCAAACCCGTGAAACGGCAGACTTGTTCCTGCAATTGATTATTGAGGTGTTAGACCCTGCCAATGGTCGTGCTGGTGTGGTATTGCCAGATGGCACCTTGTTTGGTGAGGGCGTCAAAACCAAAATCAAAAAGCTGCTGACTGAAGAATGTAACCTGCACACCATTGTGCGCCTGCCAAACGGCGTGTTTAACCCTTACACGGGCATTAAGACCAACATTCTGTTCTTTACTAAAGGTAAGCCTACTAAAGACGTTTGGTTCTACGAGCACCCATATCCAGAGGGCGTGAAGAACTACAGCAAAACCAAGCCGATGAAGTTTGAAGAGTTTCAGGCAGAAATCGACTGGTGGGGCAAAGAAGAGGATGGCTTTGTCAGCCGCGTAGAAAACAACCACGCGTGGAAAGTCTCGATTGATGAGATCATCGCCCGTAACTTCAACCTTGATATTAAAAACCCGTATCAAGGTGAAGTGGTCAGCCATGACCCAGATGAACTGCTAGCAAGCTACCAAGCGCAACAGCAAGAAATCACCGAGCTGCGCAACCAACTGAAATACATTCTGGGCAATGCCCTCTCTTCATCAGATCAAGCTGCGGATGAGGTGAAGTAATGTCTGCAGAACAACTGATCACTGACCATATCGATATCTGGACATCGGCTGTACAGGCGAAATCATCTTCAGGGCGCGGTAGTGGCAAAAAGCGCGAGCTGTACGGCATTAAGAAATTGCGAGAGCTGATTTTGGAGTTGGCGGTCCGTGGGAAATTGGTGCCGCAAGATCCGAGTGATGAACCTGCTTCTGTGTTGCTTGAACGAATTGCGGCTGAAAAAGCACGGTTGGTTAAAGAGAAGAAGATCAAGAAGCCGAAGGCGCTGCCCGCCATCGAGGACGAAGAGAAACCGTTTGAGCTGCCCCAAGGGTGGGAGTGGGTCCGCTTGGGCGTAATTGGCAATATATTCAATGGCAACAGTGTTAGCGCTCGCGTAAAAGAGCAGAAGTACTCTGGTGGCGTTGGGTTGCCATTCATTGCTACTAAAGACGTTGGATACGGCTTTCAAGAACTTGACTATAAAAATGGGATTCACATTCCTGTCGGGGAGCCCAAGTTTAAGATTGCCAGAAAAAATGCTGTGCTCGTTTGCGCCGAAGGTGGAAGTGCAGGAAAAAAGTGTGGCATCGCAACTGAGGATATATGTTTTGGCAACAAGCTTTTTGCCAATGAGCTTTATGGCGGAGTGTCGCCGAAGTTCATTTTATCGAACTATCTGGCCCCCTATTTCTATGCTCAGTTTTCTGAGTCTATGACAGGGATCATTGGGGGTATTTCAGCGTTAAAGTTTAATGAGCTTTTAGTTCCAATACCGCCTCTTCAGGAGCAAAACCGCATTGTCACCAAAGTCGACAAGCTAATGGCATTGTGCGACCAACTGGAACAGCAAACCGAAGCCAGCATTGATGCCCATCAGGTATTGGTAGAAACGCTGCTGGCAACGCTCGCCAACAGCCAAGACTCCACCGAACTGATGGCAAACTGGGCACGCATCAGCGAACACTTCGATACCCTGTTCACCACAGAGCAAAGCATCGACCTGCTAAAGCAAACCATCCTGCAACTGGCAGTAATGGGTAAGCTGGTACCGCAAGACCCAAATGATGAACCTGCGGCAAAACTGCTCGAACGTATCTCGGAAGAAAAAGCGCAGTTGGTGAAAGAGAAGAAGATCAAGAAGCAAAAAGCATTGCCACCGATTGCTGAGGATGAAAAGCCGTTTGAACTGCCTAGTGGGTGGGAGTGGGCTCGAGTTTTTGACGTTTCTTTGTTGAGTGAGTATGGCAGTTCACAGAAGACCGTGGCTGAATTACCAGACGGAGTTCCTGTTTTAAAAATGGGTGATATTCAGGCTGGTAAAGTAATTCTGGGAGAGCACCAAGTCGTTTCTGCACAAATCGAAGATTTGCCAAATCTATATCTAAAGTTCGGTGACGTTCTATATAACCGTACGAACAGTGCCGAACTCGTAGGTAAAACAGGTATCTTTGAAGGAGAAGATGATGTTTATACATTTGCATCTTATCTAATTCGAATCCGTTGTAGCTTCAATAACGTGATGCCTGATTATTTGAATTTGTGTATGAACACACCGCTATTCAGAAAAACCCAGATAGATCCGCATATCAAGCAACAGTGTGGACAAGCGAATGTAAACGGCACGCTAATGAAGAGCATGCTCGTATCAGTGCCACCAGTTAGAGAACAGGCGAGATTGATGGCAAAAACCAAAGAGTTACTCTCATTTTGCGACCAACTAAAACAATGCCTCCGCGACAGCCAACAAACCCAGCTTCAGCTTACTGATGCTGTTGTTGATCAGGTGCTGTAATACTTCTCTCTATTTCTAAACATCGCAGCCACAAGGCTGCGATTGTTAATGACATTGAACATGAATCAATTAACGAAATTATTAGCTTCACTAGAACAGCAGAAAGTTACGCTAAATATTCGTGGGTTGCTGTATAACAAAGTCGATAAAACTCCAAAAAATACATACATTTTTACCCATTCAGATTCGTTAGATAGGCTCGAAGCCCAACTGAGTTTTCTCGATAAACTTTTCCAAGACGACCGTCTTTTCGACCCAAGTAGCAAAAATGTCAGGAACAATTCATATCAATCGAACATAAATTTTATTGGGCGTTTAGCCAGCAAGTCTAAAATAAATATAGTGACCAACTCTGCAATCACGACTATTCAGACAAAACACAAATTGAGTATCGAGGAAGCGACGGAAATGGAAGCTCTGTTGTGCCAAATGCGACCGATGAACTTTCGAACAAGCAAGCAATTATCAAATTACATTGTTCAACATAAGCTAGGGAATAAATACCCAACTATTTCTGGTATAGCCCGAATGACAAATGGGTATGACGAATGGAATTTTGATGGTGGTTTTCCACCAGAAATCTATAAGATTATATGTCGAGAGTTGCAACTATCTAACCAAGGAACAAATAGTTGGATTGTTGGCTTTTCGTCATTCGGGTCTATGAAGTAATTTTATTTTTCAGTGTTGGACAACAATGAGCCTCTATAACATATCAAACAAAAACCTAATCGCTTTAGCTCAAACTAATTTTGCCGCCGAAGGGCTGCAAGAGCGTCAGGATCTGCAAGAAGCGCTTAAAGGCTGCATCGAAGCCATTGCCCCAGACTGCCTCGTGATCTCTGAAGAGTTTTCCGACTGGGAAGACAGCCGCAGACGTATCGACTTACTAGCCATTGACCGCAACGCTAACTTGGTAGTGATTGAGCTGAAACGCGATGAAATCGGTGCACACATGGAGCTTCAAGCGCTTCGCTATGCTGCGATGATTTCCACGATGACGTTTGATAAAGCCTGTGAGTACTTTGAGCGTTACATCGCTAAAGAGGGGCTAGAAATCAATGCCCGCGAAACCATTCTAGAGTTTGTCGACTTAGATGAAAGCAGTTTGGATGACTTTGGGAACGACGTCCGTATCGTGCTTGCCTCCGCTGATTTTGGTAAAGAATTGACCACATCCGTCCTTTGGCTTCGCGACAAGGGCATTGATATCAGTTGTGTTCGTCTTACACCATATCGCTACAAAGACGATGTGTTAATTAACGCAGAGCAGATCATCCCTGTACCAGAGGTTGAAGCGTATCAAGTCAAATTCCGCGAGAAGCAGGCAGAGCAACGCACCAGTAAAAAGGGGCAGCGCGATTACTCGAAATATCGATTTAATGGCCAAGTTTATAACAAGCGTAACTTGGCATTGGCTGTTTTGACACATTGGATTGAACAAGAAAATCCTCAAAGCCTATCTGTCATCAAGGATGCGTTAAAAGACTATAACTTGCCTCGTGCCGTTGCTTTGTTTGAGGAAATCGCTGACAAGCATATGAGCCGTTACCATTCGTCGGAATGTGACTTAATCACTTTGGCTTCTGGTGAGCTTATTGCCATTTCAAACCAGTGGGGTGACAACATTCCAAGGCTGTTAGATGCGGTGAAAGCGTATGGTATTGAAGCAGAGAAACTTGAGAA
Organism: Vibrio rhodolitus; assembly: GCF_003350325.1. Classification (GTDB taxonomy): domain Bacteria; phylum Pseudomonadota; class Gammaproteobacteria; order Enterobacterales; family Vibrionaceae; genus Vibrio; species Vibrio rhodolitus. Next base: position 241,526 of record NZ_QLYZ01000004.1, read on the forward strand.
TTGATATTAATTAGGGGCTGAGATAACCCCTAATTTTTTGTGTTCTGAGTAGGAATTTTACGCTGTGAAGTCTCATTTCACGAATTAGTTGTTTCTTCTAATGGCAATAAAATCAAACTACACCATACTAAAACTTAGATTATCTAAGTTTTAGTATGGTGATATGTGAATACGGACATTCAGTTATACCCAGATGAATCGCTCGAGAGCTTTTTGCTGCGAATATCGCAGGAGCAGGGCTACGAGCGATTTTCTCATTTCGCTGAAGACATCTGGTTTAACACTATGGATCAGCATGAAGCGATTGCTGGAGCTTTTCCCTTAGAGCTTAATCGCATCAATATTTATCACGCGCAAACGACCAGTCAAATGCGAGTACGCATTCTCATTCACCTCGAAAACCAGCTAAAGCTCAATAACTTTGGTGTGCTGCGGCTTGCTCTTACCCATTCGAAATCTCAGTTCTCTCCTGATTTCAAAGCGGTGCATCGTTTTGGTGTGGACTACCCCTTTGCTTTTCTGAGAAAACGCTTCACGCCTGTTTGCCCTTTGTGCTTGGTTGAAGATCCTTATATCCGCCAGCATTGGCACTTTATTCCGCACCAAGCTTGTGAGCTGCATGGCTGCAAGCTTATTCATCGCTGTCCAGAATGCGATGCCTTACTGGAATACCAATCAACAGAGAACACAACTCGGTGTGAGTGTGGTTTTAACTTACTTAAGTCATCGACGGAGCCCGCGCCAGAGTCAGAGCTATTAATCGCTCGCTGGCTTTCTGGGGAGAATTTAGAGATGGTTGGCTTAATGAGTAAAGTGATGACCATCTCTGAGCGATATGGCTTGTTGCTTTGGTACGTTAATCGCTATGGGGAACTGGAAGACATCAGCTTTGATGCCTTTGTTGAATACTGCGCAGCGTGGCCGAAATCACTGCATCAAGATTTGGATTCGCTTACCCAAAAAGCAGAATGGATTCGGATTAAGCCATGGAAGCAGGTGTTTTTCTCAGAGGCTTTTGGGCCGCTTTTCAAAGAGTGTCGCAACCTCCCAAGTCGACAGTTGAATAAGAACAACGTGCTCGTTGAAGTATTACATTACTTCACTCGGTTAGTGGCTGATAACCCGTCATCAGCGAAAGGCAATATTGCAGATGTTCTGCTTAGCCCATTAGAAGCATCGACGTTACTTTCTTGCACTACCGATGAAGTGTATCGGCTCTATGAGTTTGGTGAAATCAAAGCGGCTATCCGGCCCAAAATGCACACTAAAATCGCTAGCCATGAATCTGCATTTACGTTGAGAAGTGTGGTGGAGACGAAGCTGACGCGAATGTGCTCAGAAAGCGATGGTCTGAATGTTTATCTTCCACAGTGGTGATTCGGAGCAGTGATAATGATGAAACTGAGTGACGTATTAGCAATTGAAGATAAGGCACTAAAACAGGCTACGTTAAAAAAAGTGTTTATGCCTTATTCTGACAATATCGAGATTGATGGCTGTGAGGAAGAGGCGTTAACTGTATTGCTTAACTTAAGTGCTCATCATAAAGGGGCACCATGCAGCGATTGGTTGGATACCGAAAAAGCTAAAAGTTACCTGAGCCAGCAAGAGAATATCGATAAGTCACGAGGCGAAATAAAGTGGTTTCATACCCATAATTTGAAGTATCCAGATTGCCGTGTCAGTGAGCAACGGATCATTGGCGAACCTCTTACCGCTGCTGATGCTTTTATTTCAAGTGCTAAGTTACCACCAAGCTTAGGTTGGTCTCACAATTCGGCAGTTTACAAGCACACAATTTGGCTATTGAACCCTTTCTATTGGCAGTTTCAATTCGTCAGTATTGTTAGCTTAATCCAGCAGCAAAATCCGGTTTGGTTAGAATTACTGCAAGCGTTTGGTTTGAGTGCCAAATCACTTGAGCTTCTTAGCGCAGAAATAGAATTACAGCTTTCATCAACAACATTGCCAGCCGAAGTAAATACCTATTCTAAACAGCAGCGGTTCCCTTGGAACAACGACTATTTGTCTGTTACGCCCGTTGTTAGTCATGCTATGCAAGCTGAGCTTGAACATCGTCAACGAGACTATAAGAGCAATCTCAAGTTTGTGACTATGTCACTGCCTAATTCAGCAAGCATTGGCAATTTGTGTGGCAGTGTGGGTGGTCACATGAAAGTGTTGAATTACCCTCTAGATGTTGAATCCATCTCAAATGATTTACTCGATAAACAGACATTAGCAGCGAACAGACAAAAGAGTGAACGGTATTTTGATGATTACCAAGTTACGAATGCCAAAATTTGCGAAATCCTAAATCGTTTAACAGGTGCAGAGCCACTTAAAACCCATAAACAAAGAGCGAAAGCACGAAAAGACCAAAGCAAGATGTTGAGAAAGCAGATCGCTCTGTGGATGCTGCCTGTGATTGAGTTGCGAGATCGTGCAGATAGTAATGAACGAGAGCGAATTATTCATGAAAGCGATCGGTTAATTCATGACTTTTTAACCTTACCTGAAGCGGAGTTGCCTTCGCTAGCGAGTCAATTAAACCAACGTTTACATTTAACCTTTCAAGAGAACAAATTTGCCCGAAAATATGCTTATCATCCTAAGCTGATGCAAGTGGCGAAGGCTCAGATCGTTTGGGTTCTTGATAGGCTGAGTCAGCCTGAGCCAGAGGGATATGTTGGAGGTGAGGAGCAGTATATCTACTTATCGTCATTGCGTGTGCAAGATGCATTGGCAATGAGTTGCCCGTACTTATGTGGCGCGCCATCGTTGACCGCAATTTGGGGTTTTGTTCACCATTATCAAAGAGAATTTAATCGTCTTACCAATGCTGATGTAGCTAGTGATTTCTTGGGGTTCGCGTTTTATGTGCGAAGCCAAACTATCACCGCAACAGCGAAGCTGACAGAACCTAATTCACTAGCAAAATCTAAAACCGTTTCAAATGCAAAACGTCCAACGATTCGTGGTGATAGACTCGCGGACTTGGAAATTGATTTGGTTATTCGTGTTCAAAGTAACGGCAGAATGTCGGATTACTCTTCAGAGCTGAAGAATGCACTGCCGCTATCATTGGCAGGAGGTTCGGTATTCCAACCTCTCATGTCGTCTAAAATCGATTGGTTTAGAATTTTTAACAGCCGTTCTAGCTTGTTTAATACCTTAAAAGGGCTTCCAGCTTATGGGCGATGGTTATACCCCAAAGAGAAGCAGCCCGAAACTTTTGATGAACTGGAATTAATGCTACAAGAAGACGTGAGCTGTCTTCCGATTTCCAATGGCTACCATTTATTGGAACTGCCAACACCGAGAAAGAATGCTCTTAACGATCTGCACGCTTACGCAGAAAATACATTAGGTCTGGCAGAGCAAGTAAACCCAATAGACATGCGTTTTGCTGGAAGCGATCATTTTTTTGATCTGGCGTTCTGGTCGCTAGAATGCAGTCCTACAACTATTCTTATTAAAAAATCATAGGAATGAGTCGCTTATGGAATTGTGTAGCCAATTGAATTATGTCAGGTCACTTTCTGCGGGTAAGGCGTGTTTTTACTATCTAACATCCAGCGGTGATATGTGTCCTTTGGCTATCGACAAAACGCGTTTACGGGCACCAAAAGGTGGTTATGCGGAAGCGTATAAAGGCAGTAAGTTCACTCAAAAGAATGTAGCCCCTCAAGATTTAGCTTATGCGAATCCTCAGTTTATTGAAGAGTGCTACGTTCCACCGAGTACCAACGAAATAGTCTGTGAGTTTTCACTTCGCATTAAGGCCAATTCGCTACATCCTGATGTGTGTAATGATGAGGGGGTCCGTCAGCAATTGACGTTGCTAGCCACTCGTTATAAAGAGCTAAATGGATACCAAGAGCTTGCTGAAAGATACGCCAAAAACATTCTGCTGGGGACTTGGCTATGGCGAAATAGAGAGTGTCGTGGTATCGCGATTGAAGTGATAACGAGTGATGGCGAAACCATTGTTATCGATAATGCAACTAAGCTATCTTGGTACGGCAATTGGGATGAACAATCTACGCAGAGTTTAGAAAAGTTGGCAAGTTACTTGTCTCGTGCACTGTCTGATTCAACGCAATATTACTATATGGATGTGAAGGCGTTACTGTCGGTTGGGCGTGGGGATGAGGTGTATCCAAGTCAGGAATTTTTGGATTCTCGACAAGATGGCGTACCAACTAAACAATTAGCAAAAGTTCGTCTGAGCGATGGACAAGAGACGGCGGCCTTTCATGCGCAAAAAATTGGCGCAGCATTGCAGTCAATTGATGATTGGTGGCACGAAGAGGCAGATAAGCCATTGAGGGTGAATGAATATGGTGCTGATCGAGAATACGTTATTGCGAGGCGTCATACTCAAACTGGCAATGATTTCTACCAGTTAATTCGCCATACCGAAGCATGGATAGATGAAATGGATAAGTCTAAAACTGTACCCAATGATGTTCATTTTATTATGTCGGTACTTATCAAAGGTGGCTTGTTCAATAGCTCGAATAGTACATCGAAATGAGGTGGTACTGATGACCAAACGATACTATTTTTCGATACGCTACATTCCTTCACATGCAGACTTTGGACTTTTGGCCGGTCGCTGCATTCAACAGATGCATATGTTTATGGTTAATAACCCACAAGCTCTGAATAAAGTAGGGGTTTGTTTTCCCCATTGGAATGCAGTGGATATTGGCGACAACATAGCGTTTGTTATGGAAGATAAAGAGATGTTGTTAGGGCTCTCTTTTCAGCCTTATTTCTCAATGATGGAGCAAGAGGGCGTCTTTGAAGTATCAAAAGTGTATGAGGTTCCTGAAGGTACACCTGAAGTCAGGTTTGTACGTAATCAGACGATTGGAAAAAGTTTTATTGCTTCCAAGCAACGACGGATGAAACGTAGTATGGTGAGAGCTGACGCGAGATCTGAATTATCAGCCACGGAATATATTCCCGTTGCTGAAGAAGAACGAGTCGTCGACCACTTCCACCGTGTACCAATTTCAAGCGGTTCGTCTGGTCAGGAATACATATTACATGTTCAAAAAGAGTTCGTAGATTCTAGAGAACAACCTAATTTCAACAGCTATGGCCTTGCAACGAATCAAGAAAAAAGAGGAACCGTCCCTGATCTTAGTATTTAACCCTTTTTTACAGTTTGTTTTTATTTAACCATAAAACAGTGAGTTACAAGAGGTGTTAGAAAAAGGGTAATTTCATGGATTTATGGGCTTTGATCAGATGATCAGACGGTTATAGTCTATAGTTAACAGTGACCTGCCGTATAGGCAGCTAAGAAAATAAGCGCTGCGGGCGAAATCAAAACAACTCGGTGACCTGCCGTATAGGCAGCTAAGAATAGGTCAGGAAGAAAACAACCTACCTGCTGAACAAGCAGTTTTAATCAAACCCACCAAGGTTACACTTGGTGGGTTTGTTTTTGATAAATCATTGTTGCCCCAAGACGTGTTTAGGACGTATGAAATGAACCATCATGATGGTTTAGTTTAGTTGTGTGATGCATAGCTATTTTTGGTTTGGCTCTGCTAAAATCCACCTCACATGAACGCCTGTTGACGAGTCTTTTCTTTTGATCAACTTTTTGTCTCTTAGTCGTCCAAATTGATAAGTGACTTTTTCAGAACTATCTATTCCTAATAAATCTCTAGTTTGCCTATTACTAATTTCGCCATGTTTTTCCAGAAACTGGAGTATAAGCTTTTCAGGTTCTTGATTAAGACTATGTCTGAGGATAATTTTTACGTAATTTCCGTCTTCAATTATCTCTGGTTCTTTCAATCCTAATTCCTTCATTCTCTGGAATGCAGTATTGATGCCTTCGCCCAAATCTTTATTTGGGGAGTCCTTATATTTCGATAATATTCGAACTAGTTTTGAGTTTCTAGAAAAGCGGTTCTCAAGTATGTTGTCAGCAGTGACAAAGCCTGCGAATCGCCCTGGGCTTTTAAATTCAATACGGTTATTAAATATACTCACATGTACGTGATCTGAAATGGAGTAATCTCTGTGTAAAACTGTGTTGACGAGGATCTCCCATATTGTTTCTTTAGGGTATTTTGTCTCCACCAATCCTTCAATTTTCCATACTTTGTTTTTAGTTAAAAACTCGCTAATCACATTATATGCATCATTGATCTGTTGGTATAGTGCTCCTTCAATAGAAGCATTGTCGTCCGTAAGGGCATCTCTATCTATATCGTCATCCGCAGTATCGTAGCGTACGACTTTAATAGCACATTGTTTAGGAAGGGCAACCGATGGGTTTTCATGGAATAACAGTATTGAAGCTACAGTAGGAACCCACTCAGGCGTGATTAGTTTTTCTTTCGAGAGAAAACTGATAGGTTCCGGAGCTCGTAATGGTAGATCAGATAAAAATCGTTGAAGCTCATTACTTTCATCTAGTTCTTCTATTCTACATTCATGTATGAGGGAGTCTTCTTCTGATTTGATCCCCTTTGCATGTGTTAATTCAAGAATTTTAACGGGGGCAGTTACTGGTTGAGATTGAGCTCCGACTCTGACATATATCTTCTTATCAGCAGTTTCATGAACAGCTAAACCTTTATTTATCTTTAAACGTAATACATAGTTTCTAGATTCATTGACTCGCGTTAAAAAATCAAATCGAAAGTCTACAGAAGGAATAAGCTCGCTGAGAGCTTGTATTAAAGAATTGAACTCTTCCGTCGTTTCTCTACCTTGCCATCGCTTTTCAGGTGTTGGTTCATGCTTTTCATCGGCAATACCAATAACAACTTCTCCACCATCGGCGTTAGCAAATGCAACTGCTATTTTTTGGAGTTTGCTTCCTTTCAAGCCAAATGCCTTGCGGTCAAAGAAATGATCTTCATCTTTCGTACAATAATAAAGTGCTTCATCCTCTTGTAGTTCTACGATTTTCAATTCCTTTGCGCCTCTAACTATAAAAACAAAAACTAAATCCTATTGTGCATCGTGTTTATCAGTCAACGGTTTCATACTTAAAGTGTTATATGGCACATGTGGAGGCAGGAACAATCTTAAAATCAAACACATATTAACGTTATGATCTTGATAATCATGCTTAAAATAACCAATATTCAACAAATATCTACCCTACTAATCCCCCCTTATTTATTGAACTAGAAAGAAGACTACTATCGATACAGAATGGTAAAAATCACTGCAATTCAACAAGATAAACTGATATCGAGACTTGTTGCGTTTAGAAGTTTCTTCCTATCTTTCCGACCGAGGTTAACCCCATAATCTTGTCGGCGCCGTCGTGCTAATTGCCCCATCAACTCGTCGTCGACACCGGAGAATTCTTACGAATTATCAATTTATGTGATTTCGCTGGTAGATTATGGAGTAATTCGAGGGAGGGCTACTATGTTGATTACAGGGCTGAAGCTTTGCTCATTATCGATCGGCCCCAAGTTTAAATCTGGGTGGGGGGAGCCTCCAATTTGAGTCACTAAGTATGAATAATGAACAAACTGAACTTTTCGACTTCACTTGTCATACTTCGGAAATGCAAATAGTCAGAGTGCTGTATGCATCGTAGCTCGAAAGTGCCCCAAACTTTGTTAGATCTCATTTCTGTTCAATTGTCTCAGCCTTAAATTGACCTTATTCCACTAATGCAACAACATGCAATAATCTGCACCTATGGAGGAGTGAAAGGATGGGCAATAATTCAAAATCAATAGTTCTAAAGTTGTCACAGCAAATGGGACTTACTGTACTGGAGTTAGAAGACTGTTCACGTTGGTCTATGATCGATATTCCAATGCATAACGTTGTCGGCAGCACAGCTCTCATCTCAAAAGATGGAAGGCAGTACCATGTTCAATTCGACAGCTCTCGCACAAAGTATGCAGTGGATGAGATGTAAGATTCATATTTAGTTTTTATCCAGAGGCGCTTCCGAACGAAAAATGCCCCAAAGCTTGCCAGAGGTATGTAAACAACAATTACCTAATCTAATCACATTCTAGGTACGAACTTGTCCTGGTGAAATTCCAGTCCATGCACTGTACGCCCGAATAAACGAGTTTGACTCTTGATAGCCTAACAAGAAAGATACCTCAATCAGTGGTAGCTCGGTTTCATTCAAATAATGTTCGGCTAATTGCAGGCGTACTTGCTGTAGGAGGGCTTGATAACTAACCCCTTCACTAGTTAGCTTTCTTTGTAAGGTGCGCTTACTGACGGCCATATGAGACGCAACAGACTCAATAGAGCTTTCACCTTGAGGAAGTAGATCTAACAAAATTCTAGAAACCGCATCAGAAGTCGTACCACGATGGGTCACTGCCTCTAACCTCTGTTTTAACTCACCATCAAAAACAGACAGCATCATCTGATTATCGGTCAGGAATGGCATCCGAGCGTCTTCAGCACGAAACGCAATGCTTGTTTTGGAACCTTGGCGAATGGAACAGCCAAAGTAAGCTTGATAGGCACTCAGGTTATTTGGCAGTTCTGGCAATATAACCTCAACGGGTTGTACGTTTGACCGAGTAGCAAGTCTTGTCAATTGAGTGAAAAATACTAGCTCCGTAAGGTTAAGCATACTTGGCAGTTTGCCGTCATAGCCGTAACAGCTGATATCAATACGAGTATGTTGCTCAGTTTGTTCGATAGTGAGCAACATTGGCCCGATTAGAGGTTTATATTCCTGAAGCCGTTTGACTGCTGCATTAAGGTTCGCGCTGCATATTGCGGCGAATATTGGAGCATCAAACGACTCAAAACTCATAACTTGCGCAAACTTTAGCGCGATATCAATGCCTTTCATCTGAGCGGCAGCTTCTATACCATGCCATAGCTGGAAGTATTGAGACGGGGTTAGTTGCACCTTATTTTGCTCAAACAACCTTTGCGGAAGTTCGGCAAAACCTAATATGTGTTGAAGCTCTATTCCCAAGTCTTTAAATAGCACTTTCCAGTTTGGAGGTATAACAAACTTACTCGCTCTTTTCATCGCAACATTTTAACCTATTGACACTACAGATTCCGACTATATCAAATTAGCCAGCTACTTTACTTAGTGCTCTTTTCCATTGTTTGGCGTGATATTTTTAACACGAGCTTGCGCGGCAAAAACGGGATAATCCAGTTCAGCATGAACTTTAATGAAGGCTCATTAAACGCCACTAGCTCACCTTTTTCCATAGCGTTATAGCCGCACTCTGCAACAGAGCTTGGTGTTTTTGCATTTTTCCACGCATCAACTCCTTCTAAATTTCCCGCTTCTACAAACCCAGTCGCCACAGTACCAGGGCATAGTGCCGTCACGGTTACACCGTTATCTTTAACTTCTTCTGCTACCGCCTGACTAAATGAGGTGACATACGATTTCGTTGCGTAATACACCGCCTGTAATGGACCTGGCATAAATGACGCAGTTGATGACACATTAAGGATTTTGCCTTGTTTACGTTCAACCATGCCCTTTAGATAAAGGTGCGTAAGATTAGTCAATGTAACCATGTTCAATTGCATCATCGCTTGTTCATCGACCAAAGAACGCTCATGGAATTTGCCATGGCCACCAAAACCTGCGTTGTTAATTAGCGTATCGACTTGTAGAGAACGCGCTTCAGTTTGTTCAAACAGCGCTTGAGCTGAGTTAGGTTGAGAGAGATCTAAAGCAATGACTGTAACCTGAACACCATACTGATTTTCTAGTTCTGCTTTAAGATCATTGAGTTTTGACTCAGAGCGAGCCACAAGTATCAGGTTACCACCTTTGCTTGCGTGAATTTTTGCCAGTTCCAGGCCGATACCGCTTGATGCGCCAGTAATTAATGCAGTATTTGTCATGCTGAGTGCCTCTTTTCGTATGCCATGATTTGCTTTGTGTCGTAAGCTGATGGATACATTATAGACTCTCAAATCGCGCCACTAGACATCCAATGACGACAGTATTCAATCAGATCGTGCCAATCATTCAGTATTGAATCGAAGCCTTCATCTTTTGTTTCTCTATCTCATTTTCTACTGGGAATGTAGCGGATAAGTGAATTTGGCTACATTCATGTCTGCTGAGTATATAGTGGTAATAGCTGAGGTAATCCAAAGAATCAAAGTATGTTTTTGTTCGTGACTCACTTTTGTCCACAAATGAGTTACATCGGTCAGTAAAATAACACGTTTAGCCCTGTGCTAACATGTTGTAAATTTACGACGTTGATATTTTCGAGTTGCTGATTTTTGAAGTGTTTTGATGCAATTTTATGCGAACTTATATTGCAATGTGCTGTGTAACTAACTGAAGTATGGACTAGGTTATGCGGACTTATGGTGCAAACATCACAATTTAGAAAAGCCGCTTATCATAAGCGGCTTTTTGCTATCTGCACGTTATACCCAGCATAGACGCTACGTGGCGATAAGGCTAGAGTCGGGGGAAGCAAACTCCAGCCAATTGCGCTGCGATTTCATCGCATTGATTAAATTAAGTGCACTTACTTGAGCGGTAGTACCGTCGTAAACTTGAGCGATTCCATCGCAAAAGTCGACGTAACATTGGTAAGCCCTTGCACTTGGTTTACCAACTGTTTGTAGAAGCGGTCAAAAGCTGCCATGTCTTCAACTTGTACCCGCATCATATAGTCATACTCACCCGCCATACGGTAGAAGTCCATCACTTCTGGCATATCAAATACCGCCAGAACAAACTTCTCATACCATGCATGCGAATGATCACAAGTCTTTACCTGTACGAAAGCAGTAAAGTTGACGCCAATTTTTTCTGGGTCCAGCAGCGCAACACGCTTGGTAATCACCCCTTCTTCTTCTAAACGCTTCAATCGTTTCCAACAAGGGGTTGTGGTTAGGTTGACGGCTTTTGCCAATTCATTGAGTGGCATGGTTGCGTCTTCTTGCAGCGCAGCGAGTAAGAGGCGATCAACCTTATCTAGTTTTACTTGTTCTCCCACCGTTTCCTCACATTATTTACAGGGTAGTGATTAGGAATATTTACTATCAAATAACAAAAATAAAAAATTATACGTGATGGCGATCACGTTATTTTATTTGTTCTAATCCCTTTTATCGTAAGGGATTGTCTTTACTTATTGTCCTTATTTTATCTCTTTGTTGGTAGCAAAATTTTCTCTATTAAGTAAAAAATGTAGAAAAATAGGGAAAAAATTTCTTCAAGTATTGTTTTAGAATAGAACCAAATCAAGGTCCCTCTGACCTCTAGCTATAACTATTATTTGAAGCGAGCCAATACATGAAACAACACCTATGGCCATTATTTATTGAAGTGATTAATCGTGAAGTCGTTCCTGCTCTGGGCTGCACTGAACCAGTTTCTGTGGCGCTTGCTACCGCGATTGCGATTGATCGCCTAGGCATTAAAGATCAAGCGTCGAGCGTTAACATTGAAGCCAGTGTGTCACCTAACTTAATGAAGAATGGTATGGGTGTCGGCATTCCAGGAACTGGCAGCGTGGGTCTACCAATGGCAGCAGCAATCGGTGCGGTTGCTGGAGATCACACCGCGAATTTAGAAGTACTTAAAAATGTTACAGCAGAGGACGTGGCAAAAGCGCGCCTGATGCTCGAGAACGGTCAAGTAGTAGTGGGTGTTGCTGATGTCGCCAATATTCTTTACGCCAAAGTTACCGTCTTTGCTGGTGAACGCAGCGTTGCAGTGACGATTGCTGATGGTCACACCAATATTGTTGCCATTGAAGAAGATGGTATGATGGTATTTAAAGCTGATGCGCCAAAAGTGCAGCAGCAAGAGCCAACTAGTGCTAACCCGTTTGCTGACGCAACAGCTCAAGACGTGTTTGATTTTGCGATGAATGCAAACCTTGAAGATATTCGCTTTATCGAGCAAGCAAGAATTCTTAACACTGAGCTTTCTGAAGAAGGTCTACGCGGCAATTACGGCTTAGAAATTGGTGCAACATTCCGTAAGAACGAACAGCGCGGTTTGCTGTCTGGTGGCTTATTGACAGAAGTTCTAGTTCGTACCTCTGCTGCTTCTGATGCACGTATGGATGGCGCAATGAAACCAGCAATGAGTAACTCTGGTTCAGGTAACCAAGGCATTGCGGCAACGATGCCAGTAGTTGCAACAGCAGAGTTTTTACAAGCGAGTGAAGAGCAAACTATTCGTGCACTTATGCTATCGCATCTTATGGCGATTTACGTTAAGAGCTATCAGAACAAGCTATCGGCACTTTGTGGTGCAACGACGGCATCAATGGGTAGTGCTGCGGGGATCACTTACTTGCTTGGTGGTAACTTTGACCAAGTTAGCGCTTCAATTTGTAGCATGATTGGTGATGTGGCTGGGATGATCTGTGATGGTGCGAAAACATCATGCGCGATGAAAGTGTCTTCATCAGCTAGTGCAGCTGTAAAAGCAGCATTGATGGCGATTGACGGTATTCGCGTTACCGGTAATGAAGGTATTGTTGCCAATGACGTTGATAGCTCGATCATCAACCTATCAGCTTTGGCTAATGGTTCAATGACACAAACTGACGTGCAAATCCTCGATATTATGATGCAAAAATAATCGAGTAGATTGTTCCTCTCAAACCGAGTGGTTGGGTGACTGCCTAGCTACTCGGTTTTTCTTTATCTAGCCCTCGTCCTTTCTTGTTTCGCTTCCAAATCGCAATTCTCACTAACTTTGGACTTTCTTTGGTAATATTCCTCAGTTAAGTTTAATAAATCTCATCCATTCAAGTTTTACTTTGTCTAAGGCTTATTTAGATAAAAATTACTCTATAGATTCTCAATATTGTTGATTTTGCTAGCAATCGATTAAATGAAAATTATCCTGTAATTTGTAGTTTTATTCTTGTTTTTGTGTTTGATGGCAGGGTTTTGTGTCAATTGTGTTTCTATTGCGAATAAATTTAACTTTTCACTAGTTTGCTGACGAGTTTATGTTTGAAAGTGTGAACAATCTCTCGCTGCTAACGCATTGTTTCTAGCACATAAAATTTAAGAGAAAGTGAGTTCGCTCAAGCTTTTATGGGGAGATATTTTTATGCATATTGATCTATATCAGGACGAAGAAATCATCATACAAAATGTAAGGTTACATAGTATATTTTCCTACTTTGGTAGCTCTTGACGACATTTTTAGTAAACAATTTCTACGAAAGCTCGCGTATGCTCCTAATCAAATCCTGTCTTACATAGCAATATGTTGTTGGATACTAATAAAAAAACCAATGAAAATGGAATCAAATTATGAGTGAAACAATGCAAGCTGTCCCTACCAGCGAAAAAGACACCAGACTGCCGCATGAACGCGCCAACATGACCAAACAAGAGTGGCAAAAAGCCATCAAGTTCGACAGTGTTGACGTTGGTTGGGTCGTAATGAGTATCGGTATGGCAATTGGTGCTGGTATCGTATTTTTGCCAGTGCAAGTTGGCGTAATGGGGCTATGGGTATTCCTCCTTTCTTCGGTTATTGGCTACCCTGCCATGTACCTATTTCAAAAACTGTTTATCAATACCTTAGCTGAATCAAAAAAATGTACCGACTACCCGGGTGTAATTGAAGGCTACCTTGGTAAAAACTGGGGTGTGGCGCTGGGTGTGCTTTACTTCTTAATGCTGGTCATTTGGGTATTGGTGTACTCATTGGCAGTAACTAACGATAGTGCTTCTTACCTGCACTCATTTGGTGTAACGGAAGGTTACCTAAACGAGAACGTTTTCTATGGTCTAGCGCTTATCTGTGTGTTGGCGTTTATTGGCTCTAAAGGTGAGAAACTACTGTTCAAACTGTCTGGTTTTATGGCGGTGACCGTGCTTTCTCTAGTAGCGGTAATGGGTATTCTTCTAATCGCTCGTTGGGATATGGCAAACATTCCTGCGATTGGCGATTTTGGCCCAATGCTTAAGAACGCAATCATTACTCTACCATTTACGTTAACTTCTATCCTGTTTATTCAGTCACTTAGCCCAATGGTGATCTCTTACCGTTCACACGAGAAATCAATCGAAGTCGCGCGTTACAAAGCAGAACGTGCAATGAAAATCGCGTTCTCTATTCTGTTTGTCATCGTGTTCTTCTTCGCAGTGTCATTTACTTTTGCGATTAGCCAAGAGCAAGCAACAGAAGCGATGAACAAGAACATTTCAGCACTTGCTATCATTGCACACTACTTCCCAGGTAGCTGGGCGACAGTAGCGGGTATCGTTATCAATATTTTCGCTGTAGTAACATCATTCTTCGGGGTATTCCTTGCGTTCCAAGAAGCATGTCGTGGTCTAGCAATGAACATCTTGCTACGTACTCGTGATGAATCACAAATCAACAAAGAGCTAGTAAACAAGCTAGTGACAGTGTTCATTATCCTACTTGCTTGGTCTGCAATTGCATTGAATGCTCCGATTCTATCGTTCACGTCAATCTGTAGCCCAATCTTCGGTATGGTTGGCTGTTTGATCCCTGCTTACTTAGTACACAAAGTACCGCAGCTACACAAATACAAAGGTGCAGCAACTAACCTGATTATCGTAACAGGTATCCTACTTTGCATTTCACCGCTGCTAGCGTTTATGTAATTAGGCAATATTAACAGTAGTATGCGAAGCGGCTCTTAGAGCCGCTTTTTTTGTATTGAATCTCTTCGGAATCCTATCTGGAGCTGATACAGTCTTAGACATGATACAGAGTGCTTGGCACTCGAATTAAGACTGAGCGAAATAATGTCGATCGAATATTTTGAATGCCCGCCAGAATTGGTGCCGATGGCGCTGTTATTAGAAGCTGATCCTAGTGAAGAGAGCATTCGCTCCTATTTAGCTGGCAGCTGGTGTTTTGTTGCCAAGGAAAAAGAAGTGGTGCTCGCAGTATGTGTTGTTAAGCCGATACAAACGGGCATTGTCGAAATCTTTAATGTTGCGGTACTTCCTGAGCGTCAGCAGCAGGGTATCGGATCTGTTTTGTTGCGCTACACGTTGGAACAACTCAGGCACAAAGGGGTGAAGAGGGTGGAGCTCGGCACCGGAAGCTTTGGCTATCAGCTAACTTACTATCAACGACTTGGATTTCGAGTGGATACGATAGTGAAAGATCACTTCTTGATTCATTACTCGGATCCCATTTTTGAGCATGGTATTCAACATAAAGATATGTTGCGCTTAGCGCTGAATTTAGAGGGAGAAGAGGGTTGAACGATCAGCAATTAGCACAATTTGAAATGCAATTTCTAGCCTTTGCCCAAGCGAGCATGACTCAAGATAAGGCTCATGATGTTGCGCATATCCAACGCGTGGTCAAAGCGGCTAAGCAATTGTGCCAAGCCGAAGAGGCATGTTTAGCCGTGGTTCTTCCTGCTGCTTATTTACACGATTGCGTTACGGTTGCCAAGAATCATCCAGACCGATCCAAAAGCTCGCTGCTATCAGCAGACAGAGCGCTACAACTGCTGCAAGAGGTGAAGTATCCGAGCGAATATTTTGATGCTATTCACCATGCGATTGTTGCGCATAGTTTTAGCGCCAATGTCGAGCCAACCACACTAGAAGCAGAGATTGTGCGTGATGCAGATAGGTTAGATGCACTTGGCGCTATCGGAATTGCCCGCTGTATTCAAGTTAGCTGCAGCTTAAACGTCGCGCTGTATGCCAGCGACGATCCATTTTGCACTCAACGCGAACCCGATGATCGTATTGCAACGGTGGATCATTTTTACACTAAGTTGTTCAAGCTTAAAGAAGATATGCGATCGGCAGCGGCCCGTGAAGAAGCGGCAAGGCGGACTGAGTTTATGCAAGCTTACCTAAAGCAATTGTCAAAAGAAATCTGACGCAAGGTTACCTATCTAATCCTACATATTAATTTTGTTGCTCTATTTGTTTAATGTCTGAATTGCATACTAATTGTGCTTTATTCTTGTCCGAAATGAGAGTTTGCTGCCACAGCATGTTAAAAAGCACTGATTGTAAGAAAGTTCTTACACCTTCATCTGTTGATAACCTTATGATTTAAGGTTAAAAACCTCAGAAACAACTTCTTGGTTTCAGATGTGATTTTCTAATTTTCATCTCTTTGGTCGTTTATTAAGTACAGCCTTTCTGACTTTGTTATTTATTACGCAATGGACAATCTCTTCCGTTTTAACAAAGTAAACCAAACAAAAAATTAAGTATATCTATCTGCTTTTACTAGCGAGAACAAAATGAATAGAAGCATTCTAGCGGTGCTAATAGGTGCCGTTCTTATGAATGGATGCAATGACGACAGTCTGACTTTGTCAGTATCGGACACGGATGGTCCGGGAACCGAACTGCCTGATACGGGTGGGCCAACCAATCCAGATATTCCTGAACCGCCACTACCACCAGAGCCACCAGAACCAGCTCCAATTGAGTATGAATTTTACTTAACCCAAGCGACTCGTGGAACGGCAATTATTGGCGCAAGCTGTGATGGGCAAGTGTCGGGAGAGCGAGGTAAGCTAGCTTTGGTTTATACTAGTGATGATATACCCGAGCGAATTTATTGTGATTTTGGTGGAGCTGAACTGGCGTCTTTTGACAAAGGTGAACATTACCTCAACGCACGCACTCGCTATGATACGACGATTTATCTTGACCTTGACAATTCAAGTTTAATATCCGAAACAAACATCGATGCGTTGAACAATGTGAAAAGCTTGCTTGTAGCGCTTGATAACGATGGTGAAACTGCTTCGGGTGTTGATTTAACTCGCGGTGAAGATTACGCCGAAACGATGATGGTTCAAGATCTGTATCAGTTACATCGCGGTGCGGCCTTGAGCGTCTCTGAAGAAGAGTTCAAAACCAACAACATTGATATTTTAAAAGATCAAGGCGAAGCTGATAAGCAGCCAGGTCATGGCACCGATATTGAGCCAGAGTTTACGGAAGGCAGCACCAATATTGGCGGCAGCGGTATGGTTTCTGCTAATGCTGAAAGTATTTACCAATATGTGCCAGAAAAGAAAATCAATGAAAGCTCAAATTTAGTTTTTTCTGGTGAGCCTGTCCAAGGGATCAGCTACTACGGACCAAGCTTTCGTGGTGTAACCGATGGTAACGGCACATTTAACTACAACTGGGGTGAAACGGTTACCTTTAGCGTGGGTGCGCTTACACTTGGCTCAGTTACCGCAAAAGGCGTGGACATTGAGCTAAACCAGTTGTCGAGCGATAAAGTGATTGCCGCCAACATCGAAACATTTGTTGAGCAGTTTGATACCAGTAACACAACTCCTTGGCATATAGAAGAAAAAGTGCATCAGCGCTTCGCCCAAGAATCGAATAACATTGTTGAGAAAATTAACCTTAGCCTAGCCAATGGTGACAAACCGAAAAATGACTCGGGTCTCGATTGGGGGGCATTCCCAACGGTTTCCAATGAATTTCGAGCTCAGTTCCAAGAGGGTGGTAGTGCTGCTGATATACTTGCAGACCTAAATTTAGCACCTCTACCTGAAAAGTTTAGCTTTGACTTTTCATCATTTGTCATGCGGTCAGAGCTAACGCCTGCGCAAGAGCTAAAGGTGATGATGGGGCAAAACTCTGCGGATCATCCTCGACCTGTACGACAGTTTCATGTGTTTGCTAATCAGCATGATGGTTATCAAATGCCCGGACCTATGGCGGCGACATTCATCAATATCAGTAACTTTGGCACGCCAGTGGTGATGCCACGTAATGATATAAACTCGGCGATTCCACTTGGTGGTTTGGCGATTAAAGATAAGTTTGGTCGCTCTTTCCCTCAATTAGCACCATTATTTATCGGGGATTTGGCAAACGAATTAGCACCAACATACATCGATAAGGCAAATACTACTTACTGGAACCCGAAACCTGATCAGCGTGATGATACGTGGTATGAGAACAGTTACGCGGTGAATAAAGAGACGACCACGTTCGGTTTACCGTTTGTGATGACGGGAAAAATCGGTCAAGGTCGCCTATTGGTGCTGGGTAATACCTTGTATAACTCAATTTTGGTTAGCCCATATCACTACAGTGACGTTAACCATGAGTTGGTTAATGCGTCTGGTGTCTCTGATGGTCCGGATATGCATAACTTTATGGTCAATAGCTTTACTTGGTTAGCAGGTAAAGAGTCAATCAGTATTGCGACTAACCGCGACAAGGCTTACTTTGCACAAAAAGCTGGTACGCGCGAAGTGCCATTTGCGCTGGCGAATGAATACCAAAACTGGACCCTAGGCCAACAAGAGCCATCGACGCTTACATTGGGTAATCCGGATGTTTACATTCTGCAAGCTTATCCGCTTAGCGGCAATAACCCTGATCGCCCGCTTTACGAAGAGCCACTGATTTCGGATGAGGACGTCGATCATTTGATTGATTACGTCAAGGCTGGCGGTCATGTGGTGATTATGGAAACCTTGGGGAACAAAACACTTCCCGTTTTAGGTAGACTGCTTGATACGGCAGGGATCAGTGCCATTGGGCGCACCAACGAGGTTGGTCATTTAATTAAACTACCTGAAACTTTTAGGGTTAATCCGAATCCAGTTGATGGTTATCAACAAAACGCGCCTAACTCTTCACGTCCAGTATACGATGAAGATGTGTATCTCCTAGAGAGCATTATTTTTAGCTCAGAAGGTGGTGAAAAGCCAAGCGCGGATAATCCGCCTGAAAAAGGCTATTTCTGGGATGAGGTGAACAATACTTATTATTGGGGTAAGAAATCACACGAATCTAAAACTGTATTGCGCGGTCTTTTCCGACCGAACTCAGTGCGCAGTAACAAAACATTTAGAGACGAAGCAGCGAAAAATTGTGAGCGAGCGGATAACCTAAACACTTGTATCGATGCTTATCTCGCGGACAAAGTTGTGACTGAGCTTGCTGCGTGGAAAGCGGATCTCAAGCAATGGTATGGCGTAGCAGAATGTACTAACGATGCGTACGACTACGAACTCGATTGTATAGAAACACGCAGGGGTAATGGCATTCCAATGTCAATCACTCGTTATCCCGGAGCCAATGACATGGCGGCGCTGTTTAAGCGTTTGCAGATGAGTAGTGAGGTGTCAAATGGTATGATTGCTGCAGCGGATATGGGCTCCAACTTGGATGATCTTTACAAGCATGAGCTTTACTATCGCAGCGGCGGTTCGAAGGGCGTGCGACTTAGCAGTATTGATGTAGAGCGTATCTACGGTAACTTGTCGGCTTGGATGTGGAATGACTTCCAGTATCGTTTTGACGGCGGGAAAGATGACTTCGGTCACAAACGCGTAGTGGAATACTTGAATTGCTATTCGAATGATAACTATGGGAATCCAGTTACCAGTAATATGGATCAAGGGACTATTGTTGGTGAGATTTTTTGTCCGGTAAATATCAAAGCAGAAATGATTCAATACGGCTTTTTGGTCAGTCCAAATAGCAGTCATGAATACGTTCTTAACCCAAGCTACCCGCTCAATTATTTAGAGAAGCCGTTTACTCGTATGATGCTAGGACGTTCCTACTTTGATGCCAAACATAAACAGCGCAGCATTGGCGTTGATGTCCGTGAATACCCAGGGGTAGCCACATTTGGTCCGGCAGCTCCCGCGATGACGATCCATAAAGGCAGTCGTCAATCAACGGGTGTATGGGTAGGAGCTCGAGAGACAGCATCGGTGATGGGATTGGGTGCCAACGACACGGTTATGGTGGCGATGGTAGACAACCTAACGGGTCGTGTTAAGCATGAAATGGCGCTTAAGCGCCCACCTCGCGTGAGCGTAACCTTTAATGGTTTAGAGGCAGCAAAAGGTTTTGAAGTACCGTACGGTGGTCTAATTTACATCACGGTAAGTTCTGCAGAGAGCGTTGATGTGACGTTTTCTGGAGCTGTACAACTCGCACCACTATTTAAAATGACGTCAGCGACTAAAGGTGAGTGGGTCACGAGCCCGGATCAATCTGATGCCCCGTTAAGCGAAATTGTGGCGAATCGTTTTGTTTACACCACCACAACCGCTGGCGTAAAAGGGCACTCGACTGATGATATCTTGACTATGGCTAAGCAGTTAGACCTCTTTACCATTAGCGCTAATGAATTTTATGGTCGAGATGAAGTTGGTGAAGGTGCCACTCATGGTATGTTTACTGACAGTGAAATGCCGTATGTCAATATGCGTATGGTTGATGACGCGCAAATTTCAATTGGCGCGGCGCATTCCGGCTATCCTGTGATGGTTGATCGATTTCCTCGCTCTCAAGCGGGTCTGATTAATGCCTCAACTAATTGGCTGGTTGGTCATGAAATTGGTCACAACCTTGCCGCTAATTGGTTTAATGTTGAAGGGGCTGGAGAAACAGCAAACAACTTACTGGCGCTTTATAATCAAGATCGTAACTTAGGTGAAATGTCTCGCATTAAGACCACGATTACACAAGCTTCTACTTATGCACAAAGGAATGAGCATCCTTGGGCAAACGGCAGTAACGCTGATCGTCTAAACTTTTTTGCTCAGCTAAAAATTTGGGCTGAGAAAAACTTTAGAATTGAGGATTGGGAAAGTGCAGAGCGACTGGCGCAGCCACGCAGTATCTACAATAAAACGGCTAGTGGTGAATATGATCAAGGTTGGAACTTCATGAAGTTGGTTCATCGTATGGCGCGCGAGGGCAGAATAGTGAATGGTCAAACTAACTATTGTTCTTCCGCGATTAAAGCGGAGAAAGGGCTAACTCAAGAAGGCATGCTAATGGTATGTTCATCCTACCTCTCAGGAGTGGATCTGCAAGCCTTTTTCCACAAATGGAACATCGGTGAGACTAAACAGACCATTAATTTTGAAGATAAGTATTTTGGTGGTGTAGCCGCTGACGGTAAAGCCTCAGCACTGATGCAAGAGTTGCGAGATGCGCGTTTGATCCAGCATTCAAGTGGCTCGCCATTGAATATAAACTCTGCACCTGAAAAAGGTGATGTGTTGCAACCGCAGATACCTTATTGGGTTCCAAAATCCGTTGGATTATAAAAGCAAAAAGCCAGCTAAAATCATCATTAGCTGGCTTTTTTAGGCGCATAGTAAGTTAAAGTTTCTTGTTGCTGTCGTATGCCAGCAGCGCTATGGGTATTTATCTATTTCGAATACTATGTTTGCTTAGAATGAACAATCTAAATGTTGTCCCAGTTATCGACAATTGAATTGTAAAGCAGCTGATAATTGGCTTTTTCAAGCTCGTCAGCATCCATCAATTGTCGGATCACGGTATCACATTGCGTGACTACCCGTTTAAGCATATTAATATCCGCATCGCGAGGCAGACGCTTAGCAAGGAGCTTGATAATACTTAAGCAAACAGATTGTAAGAATGGGCAGCGATTGTTGATCTCGATGTAGATCTTAAGCAGCTCTGTCAACGTCATTTTGTTGGCTTGGATATATTTGTGTTTACTCTCTAGCCATTGCAGCTTTTCATTGTTGGTTTGCTGCAACTGGTTAAACATTGTTACTTGGCTGGCATAAACGTTTTCACTTTGCTTGCGTTGAATGATATCGCTGCATTTTGGAATAAGCTTGCTGAACTCAGTATCAAAGTTCATATGATTGAGTAGCCAAGCGAACTGATTAAATGGGTAAAAGTGCGCTAGTTCAAGTTGGCGGTGAACTTGGTTTAACTTGCTGATTGCGAGGCGATATTGCTGTTCTTCTAACGCAATATGCGCCAAGATCAGATCTAGCTCTACTTGTAGTTTTGCAGCCTCTTTCATACTCATTACTTGGCTATAGAGGCTTTTGGCTTCATTTAAACGGGAAACTTTTAGCTCTGGCACGCAGTTGTAACAGGAGAAGAGGATCACGCGAATTAAGTTAATCTTGGCAAAGATCGTATTGCGATAGGTCTCTTTGTTGATCTCCATGTAGATACGATAACGCTCTAACGCACTTTGATAATCACCTACTGACAAACACAAGTTACAAATAACCAGCTCTCGTTCTGAGTTTCCGCGCACTATTTTACTCGCGAGTTCAAAGTGACGAATCGCAGTTGGGATTTCGTTATTAATCAAACTTAGGTTCGCGGCCGCAGTGCGCAGGACGGTGCTGTTTGGTTTTGATGCCAGCAGTTTGTTGATCATCCCTTGCGCAGTCTTTTTTTCACCTAAATGCATGAGCGAGTTTGCGAGACCAATCGTCGCCCAGTCATAGTTTTTGCGCTCAAGAATGCTCTCATACAGCTGCTTTGATTCGTCGTGCAGTTGCAGGCGGTTTAGAAACTCACCTTTAAAACGAGCAATGGTGAACTGATACTCAGGATAAAATGGTAATAGCTCATCACACAGTTCGAGCCCTTCCTCAAACTGGTGCTGGGTTTGCATCTTGTATAACTGGTATAACGCATGTTTGCGGTTAATTGCTGAGGTGACCCTCTCTTTTAACGACATAACGTTAAATGGTTTGAGTAGGTAGTCGTCGGGTTTCAGTTCGACAATTGAGTGCACAACCGTTGCAGAGCTTTCTCCTGTGATAAGAATAAACACAGATTTCTCATGCAGTAAGCCAAGGTGTTTCATTTCTTCAAACACCTGCTTACCATTCATACCTCTGCCGAGGTTGTAGTCACATAAAATTAAGTCATAAGGCTCTTGTCGAGCATGCTGAATACTTGCTCTTGCAGTTGAGCAATAGTGGATCAATCGGTCATTAAAACCGATTTTGATGAGCATACTTTTTAGAGTAACGACGACTATCGAAGCGTCATCAACGATTAACACACGTAAATGCGAAAATGATTTCATTTATTTATTAAATTGCGCCAATTCTACAACAGACTTTATGTCTAACTTCTTAAAAATACGGTTCTTATAAGTGCTAACCGTTTTCTCGCTGATCTCCAAGGTTGCAGCAATTTTTTTATTGTTAAGTCCGTTTAAGAGCAAGTTAGCAACGTTGATTTCTTGGGTTGAAAGCAACTGATAGATCTTTTGAATGCTAGTTTTATCTCGATCCAACAAGGTTGACGCGATCGTTTTGATGTAGCGCGGATTTTTGTTGGCGATAAAGCAGTAGTAACTGTGGTTAGTCACTTCGGCTTCTAGTGGGTTGTTTCCTTCCAGTAAACAAACTGAACCAATAAAGTTGGTGGTGCTCAGTTGGTTTAATACCTCGTTGATGTCGGCATCGACAAAATCAATATCAATCACCAATAGACTGACTTTTTGAATTTCATCGTAATCAAGCAGTTGATTGACTGATTTGATGGTAGTAATCGAACCAAATAACCCATCTTTAGCCATGGTCTTGCTGATCGCATGTGCTGAAGAGACATTCGGGCTATATATTACCGCATCATGTTGGCTAGTAGCAGACTCGAGTGATTCAATCTCCATCGCTTGACCGAAGAATTCCCATAGAGCGGAAATTGGCAGCGGCTTACAGGCGTAAAAGCCTTGGTAGCAATCCACCCCAAGACCAATTAAGTATTGTAGCGTCGCCTCGTCTTCAATGCCTTCAACCACACAGTTTAAACCGAGAGAATTTGCCAGTTGAATACACATGCTGGTCAATTGCTGATTACGGTAGTTTGTCGTGACATTCTTAACAAAGCTGCGGTCGATTTTGAGCTCGGTAAACGGTAACAACGACAGTTGGCTTAACGATGCATGCCCAGTACCAAAATCATCGATAGATAAACAGATCCCGTGCATACGCAAACGCGCTAGGTTAGCAAGCGAGTTACGTGAGTAGGCATAGGCCTCATGTTCGGTGAGCTCAAGTACCAAGCGTGACGGCGCGAATTTATAGTGGCGGCACAGCTCCAACAAACCATCACACATATCTTGTTCGAAATTCGATTGACTGAGGTTGATCGAAAGACTGATGTTATGCCCAAGCAGCGCGACCGCAGAGATGGCTTTTTCGGCGACATGCCAAAACAGTTTATCGGAGAGATTGAGCTGGTGGATAGTCTCTAAAAAGCTGGCTGGTGTCAGCACGCCATAACGAGGATGAATACAACGAATCAGAGCTTCTACACCGACAATCTTGCGAGTTTGCGCATCAAATTGCGGTTGATAAAAGTTAGCAAACCAGTTTTGCTCAAAGGCTGTCAGCACTTCTTCTTCTGTTAGATGGATATGGCGTGCATCTTCGGTTGATTTTTCGCTACCGCTAGCAAAACGCTCAAATATCTGCTGTAGCGAGTTGATCGTGTGCGGCTTATGAATGGTATCGACAAACTTAAACCCAGCGGCAATACACATGTTAATTGTAAGCTCAATGACATCTTCTTTCATTGCGCTGTGAATCGCGATGCCCATATCAGTCGAAATAGCAGACAGTTTAGATAGAACTTGTACGCCGTCCATATCTGGAAGATTAATGTCACAGATGACGAAATCGATTTTATCCAACTCGCAGATTTCAAGGGCGCTTGCCGCATCACGCGCGATAGAGATCTGTTGGTAGCCTAAAGCAATCAGCGACAACTTAAGCTTAGTTGCTTGAATAATATCATCTTCAATTATCAGTATTTTCATGCTTATTGCCTTTCGTTTAGCCACTGTGTGATGGTGTTTTGGATAAGAATCAATTCAGAAATTATTGCGCGCTTGAGCACGGTTTGCTTATCTGCATCTTGAGTCTTTTCATATTGCTTAGCCAATGAAGTCAGCTTATTCATCCCCAATAGTGCCGCAGAGCCTTTGACGCGATGTACAATGGAGTGATCTTTTTCACTGTTTTGCTCAAGGTAACTGACTTCCTGAGCAAAAGACTGTACGACAACCGTTGCCATTTCCAGTTGCTCTTTTTCGGTGTGCTCATTTAACCACTCGGTATGTTCACTTGGCGCGACAGTCAATTGTTCTTCGGTTAAATACTGGTTGAGTATTTGGCGTAAGTCTTCTAATGCATATGGCTTATACAGTACATCATCCATACCACATTTTTGAGCTTTTTCTGCCACAACGCGAGAATCTTCGGCTGTACATCCAATAACTGGCAAAAGTTTATGCCTAGAGGATTGACCTTTTATTGTTTCAGTTAACTCGAATCCGTCCATATCTGGCATGTGACAATCGGTGATTAAAATCGCCACGTCATCACCATGCTGCTCTAAATAATCAAATGCCGCTTTGCCGTTATCGACGATAGAGTAATCCACGCCCAGCAAAGCCAGTTGTTTGTGCATCAACATTTGGTTAATGCGATCATCATCGGCGACTAACACTTTGCCTTTTGGGTTGATGATCATAGCTGAGGCTTCGAGCGCACTTGCTTCATTATTGTTGCAACACAATTCGAACAGTCTATCCGGGTAGAGGTTATCTTTGTGTTCAAGATCATCTGGCAGTGGAAGTACTTGCTTACCTTGCCACGCCGCCGCCCATTGCTGCGCTTTTGCGTTATCAATAGCAGTTTGGTTAATAACCTCAAAAGTTTGTGGGTGAGCAATCAACGGTATAGAAACGCTCACTTTTGTACCTTGGCTGAGTTCGCTATCTAGTTCAATGTGACCATTCATCAGTTCAACCAGATTCTTGGTGATGCTCATACCAAGTCCCGTACCGCCATAGCGACGCGAGATGCCTTTATTGGCTTGAACAAATGGTTTAAAGACACTTTCGAGCTGAGTTTTTGTCATGCCGCAACCCGTATCATTAATCGATAACTGAAGCGCAGACTCGGTGACCTCAAGCTCGACGTCAATACGACCTGACTCAGTAAATTTCAACGCATTAGACAGCAGGTTCGCCAAGATTTGGTTGACTCTCAGTGTATCAAACTCAGCTTCGACGATATTTGATGGCTGCCAATCTAAGTTGAACTTGAGTCCTTTTAACTGTGTTGCTGTTTCATAGCTACGCAAAGTAGGGCAGAGCTCTTCATAAATGTTATGACGTCTTGCATCAATCTGCAGTTGGCTGGCTTCTATCTTCGAGAAGTCCAAAATTTCGTTTACCTGAGTTTTTAGGCGCTGCGCGGATTGAATTGCATTTCTCAATAATTCAATGTCTTGCGGGTTTTGCAGGTTGAACTGCAATAGCTCCATTAAGCCAAGCATTGCGGCAATCGGTGTACGCAGCTCATGGCTCACGACGGCCAAAAACTCGTTTCTTGCTTCAACGGCTTTCATTGCTCGCAGATTTGATTTCTGCAGCAGTTCTTCTTTTTGCTTGTCTTCGCTGACATCGTCAATCACTGTCATGTAATGGGTTGAACCATGTTGCGGATGGACAATCTTCTGATGACGAATTTGGAAGTAGCGATTTGCCAGTGAACATCCACAATCTGAGAATTGGAAAATGGAGGCGTTTTGCTGGTTCATTGCCGCTTTAGTAAAGTGACACTCACTGATATTGTTGGTTTTTTGCTCGCACATACAGTCGTCGATTTCGCGATTATATGCCTGGTTTGTGAACACCACCTTGCCGTGTTTATCAGTAATCAAAATCATGCTTGGCATGCTATCGAGCAAGGTCGAGAGCCAACTGACCTCATTTTGGGACAATTGGTTGATCGTTTTACTGCGTTTTAAGTGCCCTGACAGAATGTAGAACAAGATAAAACCGCCAATGATAAACAGCACGGATACTGTAACAATACCAACAAGATAGGAGTTGACGATTGCCTTATCATAGCCGTAGTGAATTACGATTTTGTTGTGCAGGCTCTTTAGCTTTTCAATCTCTGTGGGGCTAACAATGGATACCACGCGTGACAGCATGTTGTGCAGCAGTTCTGAGTCGTGGCGCACCACCATGGTCAGTGGGGTCGCAAAATCCAGGTAGCGTGGTTTTTCCACTAGGCGGAAAAACTGTGAATTGGTGTGGTTCAGGTAATTATCAATGATGGTTTTATCGACCAGTGCATGAGTAATATCTCCCGAATTTAGTGCGTGCAGCAGCTCACCGGTGTTGGTAAATACACTTACTGGCTCGTAGACGCGAATACTGTCGATGTAGTTACCCAGTATATTGGTTGGATCGAGCACCCCAAGACTTCGCTCGGTATAGCTTTCACGGGTTTCGATCAGTCCATACTCGGTTGAGGTGTATGGCAGGGTCGCGAGTACAGTATTGTTGTCAACGTGATGAGCGTAGTGACCCGGCAGCAAATCGACCAGACCTCTTGCTAACATTTGCTCGACGTTACGACCATTTGCGGGAATGTACTCAAAGTTAAACAGCGTTTTCTTCTCCAGCAAATCGAGCAGATCATGTACGTAGCCCTGCACATGGTTGGTCTTCGGATCGAGGTAAGAGAGCGGATAGGCGTTTGACGCTATGGTATAGCGAATAGTTTTGCTCTTGGTTTGGTTTTGCAGTAACTGCCATTGCACCTGCTCATTGAGCAAATGAATATTTGATAGTTTGGATGCTTTTAGCCCGATTTGGTTATTCTCAATCGCCTGATTAAGTTGTCGTTTTAGCTCGACGCGATCTTTAGATAGCATCATGCCGATTTCAACTTTGCCGATGTTTTTATTGAGGATCACCTTGCCTTGAGAGTGGATCGGATCACTGACGTATTGTTCCACTTCCATGATCGTAGTGAGCGTTGCATCTGCTTCACCTTGTTTGATCAATTGCGAGAGAAAAGTAATGTTGTCTGAAGAGGTGATCTTCTCCGCGCCGAGATGACGGATCACATCACAATCAAGACCACCTTCAACACAAACCCAATCCCATTGAGAAAAGGGCAGATCGCTCAGTGCGTTATCACGTAACCAAATGATTTTTTTAAGTGATAGAACAGGCGCAGAAAAGGTGAAGCGCTTCTTGCGTGCTTTACTTTTCACAAAGCCAAAAGCAGCGTCTACTTCTTGGCGCTCAATCGCATCGTAGATGTCGTCAAAAGAGCGGTAGCCACGGTAGACCAGCTCAGTATTCATGCTTTCGGCAATATTGGTCAGCAGAGAGTGGTAAAGACCGGAAGGATTTGCCACGCCGCCCCAGTAAGGCGCCCACTTTTCGCTTGGCATCGCTATTACCAATTTGTCGTCGGAAAATTCTGATGAAAAACTGATGTTAGGCAATGAAAATGTGGAGAAAAATAACACAAAGGCGAATAGGAACTTGGGCACTGCTTGTTATGCTTAGACAATAATAGGGGCGGCGATTTTATCAGCATTCGGGGGACTGTCAAAAGAAAATGGAATGCATTTAAAACTTGTTACATTACAATGACTTGAAATGTAGGGGTAATCCTACAAACCTGAGTTGCCTTTGCTGATAAAATCATCAGAATTACATTGCCTCGATATCGGATTAATCTGACTTAACGCTTTGCTTCAAACCAAGCTGTTACAAAATCAACAAACACTCTGAGACGCTTAGGTTGATAGCGGTCTTTGTGGAAAATCAGGGAAAAGGGCACACTAGGAATACGCCATTGCGGCATAACAGTCATTAATACTCCACTATTAATTTCCGTCTCACAATAGACTTTTGGTACACGGATCAGACCATTACCAAGTAAGCTAGCCTTAATAAGTGCTCGTCCATTTTTACAAGTGAATTTGCCTTTTACGTGAATATCGTAATGTTTGCTGGATTCGCTGGCATGGATAAAACTCCATTTAGTAACAGAGCCAGTTAAAGCACGGTGGTTGCTGAGCTCTTTTGGATGCTCAGGATTGCCAAAGCGTTTGATATAGTCAGGGCTGGCTAAGGTCACCATATCGATCGTCATAAGACGTTTGGCAATAAAACCGGCGTCTTCAAGTTCACCCATCCGAAAGGCGACATCAAATTGATCTTCAATTAGATCGATGCGCGGACTGGAGAAATCTAAATCGACGGTGACTTGCGGGTATAGCTGCATAAATTCACTAATGGCTTGTGCGACGAGCTCTTCTCCTAAATAACCACCGACACAATTGACACGAATTAAACCTTGTACCTTTTTGGTGTCATCGACGGCGGCGATGACTGCTTGATCGATAAGTTGTAATGCTGACTCACACTGATTGAAAAAGCGCGTTCCCGCTTGGGTCAAACGAAGCGTCCTTGTGGTTCGTGTGAGTAAAGTTACCCCCATTTGTTTTTCCAAGGCGCTAATTTGTCTTGATACATGCGAGCGCGATACTTCGAGTGCTTCGGCTGCTTTAGTAAAGTTACCGAGTTTGGCGATCAGCACAAATGAACGAATGTCGGCTAGGTTGACATTATTTAACACAGCTAAGCTCCAGAAATTTTTGGAAAGTATGGCATATTGTTGCAGCACTGCAACAGTGTTTGAACTTAAATGCTATATATCAACTATCAATCAATGACTACTATTCTCTTATCGCCGCACAACACTCGTCGGCTAAACAAATAATGATTGGAGAGAACCATGAAAAAGTTAGTTGTAATCACAGGTGCAAGTTCTGGTATTGGTGAAGCGATTGCGCGTCGTTTGAATGCGGCAGGTCATCCTCTGTTACTGATTGCTCGTCGAGTTGAGCGCCTACAAGCGTTGCAACTAGAGAATACAATGTGCGAGAAAGTTGATGTGCTAGATAAGGCATCGTTTGAAGCGGCGATTGCAAAGGCGGAGCAGCAATTTGGTCCAACAGATTGTATCGTAAATAATGCAGGCGTGATGTTATTGAGTGAGCTAGACGTGCAAGATCCAAATGAGTGGAAGCGCATGTTCGATGTTAACGTGATTGGCTTGATGAATGGTATGCAAGCGGTGTTAGCACCGATGAAGCAGCGTCGCAGCGGTACTATCATCAATGTTAGCTCAGTTGCAGGTCGCAAAACTTTCCCAAATCATGCGGCGTATTGCGGTACTAAATTTGCGGTACATGCGATTTCTGAAAACGTGCGTGAAGAAGTGGCAAACTTTGATGTTCGCGTAACAACCATTGCTCCGGGAGCGGTTGAAACGGAACTACTTTCACACACATCGTCTGATGAAATCAAAGCTGGCTACGATAGCTGGAAAGAGGACATGGGTGGAGTATTAGCGGCAGATGATATCGCTCGCGCAGTAGAATATGCTTACAACCAACCTCAAGGTGTGTGTGTGCGTGAAATCGTTATCGCACCGACTCGTCAACAGCCTTAATTTCGATCTTAATTCCAATTCAAAGCCCCTAGTTTAGGGGCTTTTTGTCATTTTGAATAAATAGACGTCATTACGAACTATTTATTCAATCAGCTGAGTCTGTTGTTCCTAAGAGGTTATGTGACTTAGTTCTCAGTTAGTTAATCTGACTTTATTGAATGTGTTATTTTTAATCGAAACCGTAAAACTAATGTTAATCAAATATTATTTTACGTGGTATAAGATGCTAGTTAAAAGTACATTTGAAGATTGTTTGGTGGTTAAGCCTGCTGGTTTAGATGATATCCACTAATAATGTCATTTAATTAACGATCTATAGATTTATTTACTGTTCGTTAATCATAACCGAAGAATTATTCTATTTTTTAATACATTTTAATGGCAAATCACTTCGATGATTGATAATGTGTGCGCAACCTTTGTATGTTTTTAGAGTAATCTGCTGCCATTGTGAGCGGAGTCACTTTAAATCACTGCCGTTCAGTAATCATACAGAGTAGTCATGGATGCAAATGAAAAACTTGGAGTTTTACGCATGTATAAGAATAAAATCACGCAAGCCCTCCTTCTAGGTGCTGGTCTAGCAATGGCCTCTACTGCAACTTTCGCTGCTGATGTTCCTGCCGGCGTTAAACTAGCTGACAAACAAGAGCTAGTGCGCGGCAACGGTACTGAAGTAGCAACAATTGACCCGCATAAATCTCAAGGTGTTCCTGAGTCACACGTAATTCGTGATTTGTTGGAAGGTCTTGTGAGCCAAGACGCTGATGGCAACACAATTCCTGGTGTTGCTGAGAGCTGGGAAACTGCAGACAACAAAACTTTCACTTTCCACCTTCGCAAAGATGCTAAATGGTCAAACGGCGATCCTGTAACTGCCGATGACTTTGTCTACAGCTTCCAACGTGCAGTTGATCCAAATACCGCTTCTCCGTACTCATGGTACATGGAATACACTAAGATGAAGAACGCGAAAGCGATCATCGCGGGTGAAGCAGACAAGTCGACACTGGGTGTTAAAGCGCTTGATGATCAAACTCTAGTGGTTGAGCTTGATTCAGCGGTTCCATACTTTGTCATGATGATGGGTCACACAACAACCAAACCAGTTCACAAAGCGACGGTTGAAAAATATGGCGATCAATGGACCAAGCCAGAAAACTTCGTTGGTAACGGTGCGTTTGTTGTCGATAAGTGGGTTGTGAACGAGCGTCTAGTGCTTAAGCGTAACGGCCAATACTGGAATGATGACAAGACGGTTCTAAATAAAGTCACTTTCCTACCGATCGAAAACCAAGTATCGGAAATGAACCGCTTCCTAGCTGGCGAGATTGACTTTACGAACGAGCTACCGTTAGAGCACTACAAGCGTCTAACGAAAGAGCACCCAGAATCAGTGTCTGTAGTGGGCAACCTATGTACTTACTACTACCTATTTAACACTAAGAAAGCGCCGTTTGATGACGTACGTGTTCGCCAAGCGATTTCTTACACCATCGACCGTAACATTGTTGCAAATGCAATCATGGGTCAAGGTCAAAAACCAGCTTACTTCCTGACGCCAGAAATCACGGCGGGCTTTGAGCCAGAAATGCCTGTTTACGGCAAAATGTCGCAAAAAGAGCGTAATGCAGAAGCTCAGCGTCTGCTAGAAGAAGCGGGTTACGGCAAAGACAACCCACTAAACTTCTCACTGCTTTACAACACTTCAGAGAACCACAAGAAAGTTGCTGTAGCACTTGGCTCTATGTGGAAGAAAACTCTGGGCGTAAACGTAACGCTTGAGAACCAAGAGTGGAAAACTTACCTATCAACGAAAGACTCTGGTGATTTCCAAGTAGCTCGTGCAGGTTGGTGTGGCGACTACAATGAAGCGTCATCTTTCCTAACGCTAATGAAGAGTGGTAACACAACTGGTGGTATCCACTACGACAGCAAAGCGTACGATGAGTTAATGGAAAAAGCGATCACATCTAAGTCAGAAGCAGAGCGCAAAGCGCTTTATGCGGAAGCTGAGAAATTGATGGCGAAAGATATGCCAATCGCGCCTATCTACCAGTATGTTAAATCACGTTTACTTTCTCCAAAGGTTGGCGGCTTCCCAGCTAACAACCCAGAAGAGAAGATCTACTCGAAAGATCTATACATCATCGAGTAATCGCTCCACATAATAGAACTATAACTATATAGGCGCTGCGCGTGAGTAATCACGCGTAGGGTCTTCTTACATTTAATTGTCACAGACTGAAAGAGTGAGTTTATGCTTAAATTCATCGCTAAAAGGATATTTGAGGCGATCCCAACGATGTTGGTTCTGATCACCGTATCTTTCTTTCTCATGCGTTTCGCTCCGGGTAACCCGTTCTCAAGCGAGCGTCCTTTGCCACCAGAAGTAATGGCGAACATCGAAGCCAAATATGGTCTAGATAAGCCTGTTTCTGAGCAATATTTCACATACTTAACCAATGTCATCCAAGGTGACTTTGGTCCGTCATTTAAATACCTAGATTATTCGGTAAACGAGTTAATCTCAGTGGCGTTACCTGTTTCTGCTAAAGTGGGTGCAATTGCCTTTATCTTTACAGTTATCTTAGGGGTAACGGTCGGAACCATTGCTGCGTTAAGGCAAAATACCTGGGTAGACTACGCTGTTATGTCGACGGCGATGCTGGGTGTTGTTTTGCCATCTTTCGTGTTAGCACCAGCACTTATCTACATCTTCTCTTTGAACCTAAAATGGCTGCCTGCTGGTGGTTGGCTCGACGGCTCTTGGCAATATTTGATTCTGCCAGTGATCGCCATGTCATTGCTGTACGTGGCAACCTTTGCTCGTATCACGCGTGGCTCGATGATTGAGACTCTAAATAGTAACTTTATCCGTACTGCTCGCGCTAAAGGTTTAAGTTACCGCTACATCATAATTAAACATGCCCTAAAACCTGCTTTGCTTCCTGTTGTGTCATACATGGGACCGGCATTTGTTGGCATTATCACAGGTTCGGTTGTAGTTGAGACCATCTTTGGTCTGCCAGGTATTGGTAAGCTGTTTGTTAACGCTGCCTTTAACCGTGACTACTCGCTAGTAATGGGGGTAACCATTTTGATTGGTTTCCTATTCATTTTGTTCAACGCTATCGTTGATATCTTGCTAGCTATGATCGATCCGAAGATTCGCTACTAACAGGGATGTATGGTTATGTTAACGAAAAAAGAAAACCTTGAAGCGATCGAGAAATTCTCAGAGAACCTAGAAATCGAAGGTCGTAGTTTGTGGCAAGACGCCCGTATTCGTTTTATGCGTAATAAAGCGGCGATGGTGAGCTTGTTTATTCTAACTCTTATGACATTGGCTGTTATTTTCCTGCCAATGGTGGCGCCATACGCATTTGATGATACCGATTGGTATGCCATGCATGTGGGTCCAAATGCTGAACACTGGTTCGGTACCGATTCACTAGGGCGTGACCTGTACGTACGTACTCTGATTGGTGGACGTATCTCGCTGATGGTTGGCGTAATGGGTGCGTTAGTTGCGGTATTAATTGGTACGCTTTACGGCGCGGCTTCTGGCTTCATCGGCGGTAAAGTTGACCGTATTATGATGCGTATTCTAGAGATCCTTTACGCAGTACCATTTATGTTCCTAGTTATCGTACTAGTAACATTCTTCGGTCGTAATATTGTTCTTATCTTCGTCGCGATCGGTGC
The DNA here is from genome assembly GCF_003350325.1 of Vibrio rhodolitus. GTDB lineage: Bacteria > Pseudomonadota > Gammaproteobacteria > Enterobacterales > Vibrionaceae > Vibrio > Vibrio rhodolitus. The sequence goes on from NZ_QLYZ01000004.1 coordinate 275,284, forward strand.
GATTGCATGGCTAGACATGGCGCGTATTGTGCGTGGTCAAACGCTGAGCTTGCGTAGCAAAGAGTTTATCGAAGCGGCACACGTTTCTGGTGTGAGCCAGTGGAAGATCATTACACGTCATATCGTACCAAACGTACTGGGTATCGTTGCTGTTTACTCAACGCTGCTGATCCCAAGCATGATTTTGACTGAATCATTCCTTTCATTCCTTGGTCTTGGTGTTCAAGAACCTATGACTAGTTGGGGCGCACTGCTACAAGAAGGTGCACAGACAATGGAAGTAGCAATCTGGCAGTTGGCTTTCCCAGCCCTGTTTATGGTTGTGACGCTATTCTGTTTCAACTACGTAGGTGACGGTCTGCGCGATGCGCTGGATCCAAAAGACAGATAATTTATAAAGATTAAGGAAGCGACTATGAGCTTATTAGATGTCAAAGATCTGCGCGTCGAATTCACCACTCAAGATGGTATCGTAACCGCAGTAAACGATTTGAACTTCTCACTAAACCAAGGTGAAACCTTAGGTATCGTAGGTGAGTCAGGTTCTGGTAAATCACAAACCGTATTCTCTATCATGGGGCTGCTGGCTAAAAACGGTAAGATCTCAGGTAGCGCAAAGTTTGAAGGTAAAGAGATCCTCAACCTGCCGGAAAAAGAACTCAACAAAGTTCGTGCTGAGCAGATTGCGATGATCTTCCAAGACCCAATGACTTCGTTAAACCCATACATGAAAGTTAGTGATCAGCTAATGGAAGTATTAATGCTGCACAAAGGCATGGGTAAAGCAGAAGCATTTGAAGAGTCAGTACGTATGCTGGAAGCGGTAAAAATTCCAGAAGCGCGTAAGCGTATCACTATGTACCCACATGAGTTTTCAGGCGGTATGCGTCAGCGTGTAATGATCGCAATGGCGCTGCTATGTCGTCCGAAACTGCTGATTGCAGATGAACCAACCACCGCACTCGACGTGACAGTTCAGGCGCAGATCATGGATTTGCTCAACGAGCTTAAGCGTGAGTTCAACACGGCGATCATCATGATCACCCACGATTTGGGTGTGGTAGCCGGTTCATGTGACAAAGTACTCGTGATGTATGCGGGGCGTACCATGGAGTATGGCACCGTTGATGAAATATTCTACAACCCAAGCCACCCTTACGCGGAAGGTCTGCTAAAAGCGATTCCACGTTTGGATACTGAAGGTGAAATTCTGCCAACTATCCCTGGCAACCCACCAAACCTATTGCGTTTGCCACCGGGCTGTCCATACCAAGAGCGTTGTCATCGTGCTCTGGATCGTTGTAAGCGTGAAGCGCCAATCCTGTTGCCATTTGGCGACGGTCGCCAACGTGCTTGTTTTTCTGAATGGGAGGCTTGGAGCAAATGAGTGTAGATAAAAAATTACTGTTAGATGTAAAAGAGCTGAAAGTTCACTTTAGCATTGCTGCTAAGTCTGCGTGGCCGTGGAGCAAACCATCAAACCTTAAAGCGGTAGATGGCGTTAACGTGCGTCTTTATGAAGGTGAAACGCTTGGCGTAGTAGGTGAGTCTGGTTGTGGTAAGTCGACTTTTGCTCGCGCGATCATCGGTCTGGTTGAAGCAACTGACGGTGAAGTGGTTTGGCTTGGGCAAGATCTAACCAAGATGAAAGAAGTGCAGCGCCGTGAAACTCGTAAAGAGATTCAGATGATCTTCCAAGATCCACTGGCGTCCCTAAACCCACGTATGACGGTGGGTGACATCATCGCTGAGCCGTTAGAAACCTTCTACCCAGAGCTTTCTAAACAAGAAGTCAAAGATCGCGTTAAAGAGATGATGGCAAAGGTAGGTCTATTGCCAAACGTGATCAACCGTTACCCACATGAGTTCTCGGGCGGTCAGTGTCAGCGTATTGGTATTGCACGTGCGCTGATTTTAAAACCTAAGATGATCATCTGTGATGAACCAGTATCGGCGCTTGATGTATCGATTCAGGCTCAGGTAGTGAACCTACTTAAAGAACTGCAAAAAGAGCTGGGTCTCTCTCTAGTCTTCATTGCGCACGATTTGTCGGTGGTTAAACATATCTCAGACCGTGTGTTAGTGATGTACTTAGGTAACGCCGTTGAGCTTGGTGAGTCGGAAGCGTTATTTGCCGATCCTAAACACCCATATACACGCGCCTTGATGTCTGCCGTGCCGATTCCTGATCCGGCAATTGAGCGCAGTAAAAAAATTCAGATGTTGGAAGGTGATTTACCGTCGCCAATTAACCCACCGTCTGGTTGTGTTTTCCGCACGCGTTGTCCTGAAGCGACTCAAGCTTGTGCGCAAACAAAACCGACAATTCAAGGTTCTGACGTACACGCGGTTTCTTGTTTAAACGTGAGCGTTTAATCCCTATTCAGCCTGTGACAGGCCAGAGCGCGGTTGATCCATAAGCCGCGCTTTTTTTATGCCCGCAATTTATGTTGATAACAGGGATTGTTAGAAAAATTTGAATAACTTGCCCAACTTCTTGTGATTCACCCATCGGTATCAATAGATATACTGAATGAAACTGAAAGGGGAGTAGAGCGAATGGGAAAACTAGTTGAAGGCGTTTGGCATGATGTTTGGTACGAAACCAAAGCCAATGGTGGAAAATTTACTCGAGAAGATGCCGGGTTTCGTGACTGGATTGAGAATAAAGCTGATGCCAAGTTTCAGCCAGAAAGTGGACGCTATCATCTCTATGTTTCACTCGCTTGTCCATGGGCTCACCGAACACTGATTTTTCGCGCTCTCAAGGGCTTAGAACAACATATCGACGTGACAGTCGTTTGCCCTGATATGCTTGCTGAAGGCTGGCAAATGGGTCTGCCTGAGCCGCTGTTTGGTCACAAGCGTCTACACCAAATCTACACACAAGCTAAACCTGACTACACAGGTCGCGTCACCGTACCAGTACTTTGGGACAAAAAGCACAACACTATTGTTAGTAATGAGTCTTCTGAAATTATTCGTATGTTCAACAGCGAATTTAACCATCTAACAGACAATAACTTGGATTTCTATCCCAAGCATTTACGTGCGCTCATTGATGAATGGAATGCGTTTATCTACCCCAACATTAACAATGGTGTCTACCGCTGTGGTTTTGCGACCAGTCAAGAGGCATATGAGGAAGCATACGATAATCTTTTTATTGCCTTAGACAAAGTCGAGCAGCATTTGTCGACTCACCGCTTTCTTGCTGGAGAGCAGATCACCGAAGCAGATTGGCGTCTGTTTACAACCTTAGTGCGTTTTGATGCTGTGTACGTTGGGCATTTTAAATGCAACAAACAACGTATCGCTGACTATCCGAACTTACAAGGCTATCTTAAAGAGCTGTATCAGGTTAAGGGCGTTAAACAGACGACGGACTTTTATCATATCAAGCGTCATTACTATTTTAGCCACACAGGTATCAACCCTACTCAAGTTGTGCCGAAAGGACCTGATTTGGACTTAGACTCGCCCCACGGTAGGGAAGGCGTTGGACGCTAGTCGTAAAGACGAAAAAAGCCGATATTGTATTCGCAATATCGGCTTTTCTTTTTGTTCAAAGATTAGTTACTAGAGATAACTCGAAGGATCTTATCTGCATGTTCTGCAACTTCGATGCCTTCATCTGTTAGGTAGCCACCATCTGGCAGTGTGCAAAGACCTTTCTCGTATAGGCGTTTAACTGCTTGCTGCATTTCTTCTGACGCGTCACCGTGAACTTTAATGCCAGTAGCTGCGCTACTAAGATCGAATTGCAGTAGCAAATTTAATTCAGAAAGATGTTCTGGCAAGTATTTCATAGTTTGTTCCTTATCGTTAATCATGCTTAAGCAAGCTTAAACAGAGCTGATGTGTTTTGCCTGCGTTGTTGCTTAAGAAACTTCAAAGTACTGCTAATAGTAGGATGAAACAATGATATTGGATGAGAATTGTTAGCTAACCCATAAAAGTAGAATATTGCATAACAAAGTGCTTTATTATGAAAAATTAGCCTAAAGAGCGGAAAAAGCAAATATTACACTTTTATTAAAATATCAAAGCATTGATTTTTTTGGTTAAAATGACTTTTTGTTGACTTTGTTTTAGCTAAATTTGCTTATCACTTTTAATGAAATTCATGTGTAGTTTGTCTCGTTACAAACATTTTCAGTTAACTATAAAATTAGTACTTGAATAAAGTCACATTTAGGAGGAGTATTCGCGACCACTTATTCCCCGCTTCAAATTGTTAACCCATGATAAACTTGAACCAATTTGACTCTCTATTGCCGCCACAAATGGCTGAACGCGCAGCGGAAATTGGCCTTGGCAAAGCAACTAAAGATCCAATGAAATCTCTGTTACTAGCAATCTCTGCTGGTATTCATATTGGTATCGCCTTCATCTTTTATACCACAGTGACCACCGGTGCCTCTGAAATGGCATGGGGTATGAGTCGCTTAATTGGTGGTATCGCCTTTAGTTTGGGTTTGATCCTAGTGGTTGTCACGGGGGGAGAGCTATTTACCAGTTCGGTGCTTACCTTAGTTGCGCGAGCAAGTGGCAAGATCACTTGGGGTATGCTGTTCAAAAACTGGTGTGTGGTTTATGTCGGCAACCTGATTGGTGCGCTGCTGCTGGTTGGTTGTATGCTGGTCACTAAACAGTATATGTTCGGTCATGGTGAAGTGGGCTTAAATGCAATGGCAATATCACAGCACAAGCTACACCATGGTTTCTTCCAAGCGGTTGCGCTGGGCATTATGTGTAATGTACTGGTTTGTATCGCAGTATGGATGACGTTCAGTGGTCGTACTCTGACTGATAAGATCATGGTTATGATCTTGCCAGTGGCTATGTTTGTTTCTGCTGGTTTTGAGCACTGTATTGCGAACATGTTCCAAGTACCGATGGCGATTGGTATCAAAACCTTTGCTCCTGCCGAGTTTTGGCAAATGACAGGTGCGAACATTGCCGATTACGCTGACCTAAACGTGGTTGATTTTATCCTTAACAACCTGATCCCAGTTACATTAGGCAACATTATTGGTGGCGGATTGTTCGTTGGTATGTGGTACTGGCTGATTTATCTGCGTGACGACATTCATTGATTGTCGTTGGTATAAAGAAGGGCTCGCTTAGGCGGGCCTTTTTTACATCCATTGGACGTCAAGTGTCTCGACTAGCTTTGGTGGGAGACTATAAGCCTCATTATGTTGTACCAGTTCGCGGGGCTTGTCGACCAACCAGTTCTTCTGATCGTCTTGCTCTAAAGCGTGAAGATGGCGAAGAGTCGTTTGTTTTTCGTTGAGGGTGCGTTGCATAACTTATCCTTAAAAATCCATTTTTGTGCAATGTGGTCGAATTTTAGGCAGGGATAATTGCAAACAAATGACACTAAACTTGGATAAAAAATGATCTTTCCCATAACTGCCTACAACCTTATCCACAGATTCTGTGGATAAGATCCTACATAGTCCGTGAGCATCTGAAATTTAAGGTTATTTTTTGAGCGGACTTGCCAACACTCGTCCCTGTTTATTAATACAGCGAGTGATAGTCAAACTCAGTGTTATCGCAACTGAAACAGATAGCATGACAAAGATCGCCACCATGATCATCAGTTGATATTTAATCGCGACAACCGGACTTGTTCCGCCAAGAATTTGCCCAGTCATCATTCCCGGCAGGGTGACGAGTCCCATCGTGCTCATGGAAGCAAGTGAAGGGGCGAGTGATTTCTGCAACGCTTCTTGAACAAAAGGCAGCATGGCGTATTTAGGGGCAGCGCCGAGCGAGATGGCTGCTTCATACTCATCTCGCCTTTGCTCTAAACAGGCAAACAGGTTTTGCAATGCAATGATATTGCCACTGAGACAGTTACCAAGCAGCATACCAGCAAGTGGAATAAGGTATTGTGCATTGTAGTAGGGAACGGGCTTGATGATAGATAAGCAGAGAAAAGTGAGTAGGGGCAGCAGCCCAACCACAAGGCCCGATATGACCGGAAGTAATAGCTTATTTTTCGGCAATCTAGCTTTACTAACAATTGAGCTAGAACCAACGAGCAGCATGATAGCCAACCAAAGTAGGTTTAAATATAAGTTATTGATTAAAAATAAATATTCTAAATATATTCCCACTAATATGAGTTGCAAGCACATGCGGGATACACTGATGACAAGCTCCGTTTCGATACGCAACTTGAAATGCCGACTGATGGCTAATGGCACCAGCAAAGTACCGAAAAACAGCGCGAGAATTAACCAATCAATATCGACAACAGATGACATAAAACCTCTCCTTGCAAGTTTGCGATTGTAACTTAATTGAGTCGGTTTGGAGATGGAGATTTTCGTTTACATCACTTTCTCGGCAAGAGTAAATATGTTACCTATTATTAACAAGTAAATAACTTTGAATAAGTTGGTCATTTGAAATAGCTGTAAAATTCGACAGTTTTACATGTGATATTGATCACATTAGAATGGCGATAAATCACAGAAATGCTGTTAACAATTATTCACAAAAACATGCATTTTTACACATGACTTTTTATTCAAACACATCTCTGGTTCAACTCAAAAAAGTAGTGATTAAAAGGGCTTGGAGAGGAGTAATTGATTGAACCCTATAAAGAGTATGGTCTAAAATTTTTATCAGAAACAGTCGAACAGTCAGCTCTAATTGCGGGGTTGATAAATAACACTAAGTACACGATAGGCAAATGTATGAGTGATGTTAACAAAATTGAGAGTGGTGAAAAACGCTCACTGGAGTGGAAGTCTTTCCTCTTCATTGCAGTTGTTCTCTTCCCAATCCTAAGTGTGGCGTTCGTAGGCGGCTACGGATTTATTGTTTGGGCACTACAAGTGTTCTTCTTTGGTCCTCCAGGCGCACACGGCATGTAAGCCGTTGAGCTCATGTACACACTTTTGAAAAGATTTTAAGAGAGCAAGCAATGAAATCATTAATCATTAAACTGTGGCGCACTATGACGCGTCCAGCGGTTCATATCAGCCTTGGTGTTCTAACCATGGGTGGTTTTATCGCTGGTGTGATTTTCTGGGGTGGTTTTAACACTGCACTAGAAGTGACGAACACAGAAAAATTCTGTATCAGCTGTCACACGATGCGTGACAACGTATACGTTGAGCTACAAGAAACCGTGCACTGGAAAAACCACTCTGGTGTTCGCGCGACTTGTCCAGACTGTCACGTTCCACACAACTGGACTGACAAAATTGCACGTAAAATGCAGGCTTCTAAAGAAGTATTCGCACAAGTATTTGGCAACTACGACGAACCTGGTGTTTTTGAAGAGCGCCGTATCGAACTTGCTAAACACGAATGGGATCGTTTCTCGGCAAACAAATCTCTAGAGTGTAAAAACTGCCACAACTACAACTCAATGGACTTCGAGCAAATGTCTCCAACTGCTCGTATCCAGATGAAGCAAGCTGCTGAGAAAGATCAGAGCTGTGTAGACTGTCACAAAGGTATCGCGCACAAACTTCCTGCGGGTATGGACAGTATCGGTGGTATCGTTGGTGACCTAGAAGGTCTAGCTTCAAACACTAACTACGATGTTGGTCAAACTCTAGTAAGTGTTCGTCACCTACCAATCTACTTCGATGACAAAGGCGAGAAAGAAGCGGGTCTTCTAAACCCTGCGTCAACAGTTAAAGTAATCGCTGATAAAGGCGACTACGCTGAAATCGAGATCGACGGCTGGCGCAAAGCGAAAGGCTTTGGTCGCGTAATCCAAGCTGATTTCGGTAAAAATATCGCAGTGGCATCTCTTCTTAAAGAAGCGTCTACAGACAGCAATGTTGTAACCGCTGGTGAGAAGAAAGTTGACGAACTAACTGGTCTTCCTTGGGAGAAAGTGGCAGCGAAAGTATGGATCAAGAAAGAATCTATGCTAAACGACATCACGCCAGTTTGGGAAAAATCTGCTGAAGCATACAAAACTAACTGTTCAGTATGTCACACTCAACCTGCTGAAGCGCACTTCGATGCGAACACTTGGCCAGGTATGTTTGACGGTATGCTTGCATTCGTTAACCTAGACACAGACAGCGAAGCATTGATTCTGAAGTATCTACAAATGCACTCTTCAGATTTCGTTGAAGGTCACCACTAATAAGCGTCGGATGGAGTAATTTTTAATGGCTATTACACGAAGAAGTTTTCTTAAAGGCGTAGCAACGACAAGTGCAGCGACTGTAATTGGTCCTAGCTTATTAGCGTCTGCTTCGGCTAGTGCAGCTGAGACTACGGGTACTTGGAAAGTAACCGGTTCTCACTGGGGCGCGTTCCGCGCCCACATCTACGCGGGTAAAGTTCAAGAGATCAAACCAATTGAACTAGATAAAAACCCAACTGAGATGCTTAACGGTATCAAAGGCATTATCTACAGCCCATCACGTGTACGTTACCCAATGGTGCGTCTAGATTGGCTGAAAAAACACAAGTACAGCGCTGATACTCGCGGTAACAACCGTTTTATCCGTGTAACTTGGGATGAAGCACTAGACTTGTTCTACCGTGAACTAGAGCGCGTGCAAAAAGACTACGGTCCTTGGGCACTACACGCTGGTCAAACAGGTTGGAACCAAACAGGTGCATTCAACAACTGTACAGCGCACATGCAACGTGCAGTAGGTATGCATGGTAACTTCATCACTAAAGTAGGTGACTACTCTACTGGTGCGGGTCAAACCATCATGCCTTACGTACTAGGCTCAACAGAAGTTTACGCTCAAGGTACATCTTGGTCAGAGATCCTAGAGAACTCAGACAACATCATCCTTTGGGCAAACGACCCAGTGAAAAACCTACAAGTAGGTTGGAACTGTGAAACTCACGAGTCGTTTAAGTACCTAGCACAGCTAAAAGAAAAAGTAGCGAAGGGCGAAATCAATGTTCTTTCTGTTGACCCAGTTAAGAACAAGACTCAACGTTACCTAGAGAACGATCACCTGTACATCAACCCGATGACAGACGTAGCGTTCATGCTGGCAGTTGCTCATACGCTTTACAACGAAAACCTATACGACAAGAAGTTCATTGAAACTTACTGTCTAGGTTTCGAAGATTTCATCAAGTACGTTCAAGGCGAAACGAAAGATAAAGTAGTTAAGACTCCTGAGTGGGCGGCAGAGATCTGTGGCGTTAAAGCTGACAAGATCCGCGAATTCGCACGCATGCTAGTAAACGGTCGTACACAGATCCTTATGGGTTGGTGTATCCAACGTCAAGAGCACGGTGAACAGCCATACTGGGCAGCAGCAGTAGTTGCAGCAATGGTTGGTCAAATCGGTCTACCTGGCGGTGGTATCTCTTACGGTCACCACTACTCAAGTATCGGTGTACCTTCAACTGGTTTTGCTGGCCCTGGTGGTTTCCCTCGTAACCTTGACCAAGGTATGAAGCCAAAATGGGACAACAATGACTTTAACGGTTACAGCCGCACAATCCCTGTTGCGCGTTGGATCGACTGTCTACTAGAACCAGGTAAAGAGATCCGTTACAACGGCGGCAAAGTTATCCTGCCAGACTTCAAGATGATGGTGATCTCGGGTTGTAACCCATGGCACCACCACCAAGATCGTAACCGCATGAAGAAAGCGTTTAAGAAGCTTCAGACTGTGGTGACTATCGAGTTTGCTTGGACTGCGACATGTCGTTTCTCTGATATCGTACTTCCTGCATGTACACAGTGGGAACGTAACGACATCGACGTTTACGGTTCGTACTCAAACAAAGGCTTAGTGGCAATGCACCGTCTAGTAGACCCATTGTTCCAATCTAAGACTGACTTCCAAATCATGAGTGAACTAACTCAACGCTTTGGTCGTCGTGACGAGTACACGCGTGGTATGAGCGAAATGGAGTGGATCCAAAGCCTATACAACGACTGTAAAGCAGCGAACAAAGGTAAGTTCGAAATGCCAGAATTCAACGAATTCTGGGAGCAGAGCGTGCTAGACTTTGGTGAAGGTAAACCTTGGGTTCGTCACGCGGACTTCCGCCAAGACCCTGAGATCAACCCACTAGGTACTCCGTCTGGCTTTATCGAGATCACTTCTCGTAAGATCGGTCGTTACGGCTACGAACACTGTCAAGAACACCCAATGTGGTTTGAAAAGACAGAACGTTCACACGGTGGTCCAGGTTCTGAGAAACACCCGTTCTGGCTACAATCTTGCCACCCAGACAAGCGTCTGCACTCACAAATGTGTGAGTCAGAAGAGTTCCGTGCAACTTACGCTGTTCAAGGTCGCGAGCCTGTATACATCAACCCACTTGATGCGAAAGAAAAAGGCATCAAAGATGGTGATCTAGTACGCGTGTTTAACGACCGTGGTCAGCTAATGGCTGGTGCTGTTCTAACTGACAGCTACCCACGTGGCGTTATTCGTATCGAAGAAGGTGCATGGTACGGTCCTCTTAACGAAAAAGAAGGCGCAATCTGTACTTACGGCGATCCAAACACGCTAACGCTAGATATCGGCTCTTCTGAGCTAGCTCAAGCAACGTCTGCAAACACTTGTATCGTTGACTTTGAGAAGTTCAAAGGCAAAGTACCGCCAGTAACTTCATTCGGTGGTCCAATCGAAGTTGCTTAATCGCAAGTTTGATTAAAAAAATTGAAAACCAGCCCTCGGGCTGGTTTTTTTGTGCGCGTCGTTTAGGCAATTGGTCTGGTTGAGTTTGGCTAATGGTCGCCAATCACCAAGGGCTGCTATACACTAGGCGCAGAATAAAGATATTGGTTAGGTTTTTTATGTCCATCATCTTGGGGATAGACCCAGGCTCTCGAATTACTGGTTATGGCGTTATTCGCCAGCAAGGTCGCCATCTTTACTATTTAGGCAGTGGCTGTATTCGTACCTCTGAAAAAGAACTGCCGGGGAGACTTAAACAGATCTATGCCGGCGTTACAGAGATTATTACTCAGTTCCAACCAGACGTATTTGCCATTGAGCAAGTGTTTATGGCGCGTAACGCAGACTCAGCGCTAAAGCTTGGTCAAGCGCGTGGTAGTGCGATTGTGGCAGCAGTGAATGCTGACTTGCCCGTTCATGAGTACGCGGCAAGACTAATCAAACAAGCGGTGACGGGCACAGGTGGCGCGGATAAACAGCAAGTGCAACACATGGTGCAGCAGATGCTCAAATTACCGGCATGCCCACAAGCGGACGCAGCCGATGCACTAGGTGTGGCAATCTGTCATGCTAATACCAATAAAACCTTAATTGCCTTAGCCGGTAAAGCGACCAGCGCGCGTCGTGGGCGCTATCGCTAGTCGAGTTTTTACTGGCTATCCATCCAGTTATTTATTATTATCGAATCAACTTTTTATAACTCTAGGTACCTACCGTGATTGGACGTCTTCGTGGCATCTTGCTAGAAAAGCAACCTCCTGAACTCCTGATTGAAGTCAATGGCATTGGCTATGAAGTGCAAATGCCGATGAGCTGCTTCTATGAACTGCCGAACGTTGGCGAAGAGGCGATCATTTACACTCATTTTGTCGTTCGTGAAGATGCTCAGCTTCTGTATGGGTTCAACACTGTCAAAGAGCGCGCATTATTCCGTGAAGTGATCAAGGCAAACGGCGTCGGTCCAAAACTTGGTTTGGGTATCCTCTCGGGTATGACAGCAACGCAATTTGTTGCTTGTGTAGAGCGTGAAGATATTTCAACGCTAGTAAAACTGCCAGGCGTGGGTAAAAAGACCGCAGAGCGCTTAGTGGTTGAAATGAAAGATCGCCTCAAAGGTTGGAGTGCAGGGGATCTGTTTACGCCATTTACTGATGCTGCGCCACTGGATAACGGTTTGACGCCATCACAAGGCAATGCCGAAGAAGAAGCGGTGAGCGCACTACTTGCGCTGGGCTACAAACCAACCCAAGCTTCTAAAGTAGTATCTCAAGTGCAAAAACCGGGTATGAGCAGCGAAGAGCTGATCCGTGAAGCACTGAAATCCATGGTGTAACCGAGAGTTTAAGGGAACAAGATGATTGAAGCTGACCGCTTAATCGCTCCAGACAATCCAAGCTTTCGCGATGAAGATGTAATTGATCGTGCAATTCGTCCGAAAAAGCTGGCCGACTATCAAGGTCAAGATCACGTGCGCGATCAGATGGAGATCTTCATTAAAGCCGCCAATCTGCGTAGTGAAGCGCTTGATCACTTGCTTATTTTTGGTCCTCCGGGTCTAGGTAAAACAACCTTAGCGAACATTGTTGCTAATGAAATGGGCGTTAATATCCGCACCACTTCTGGTCCTGTGCTCGAGAAAGCAGGGGATTTGGCTGCGCTTCTAACCAACTTAGAAGAAAATGATGTGCTATTTATTGACGAGATCCACCGCTTAAGCCCAATGGTTGAGGAGGTGCTTTATCCGGCAATGGAAGACTACCAGCTTGATATTATGATTGGTGAAGGTCCAGCGGCACGTTCTATTAAAATCGATTTACCCCCGTTTACCTTGATTGGCGCGACCACGCGCGCTGGTTCATTAACTTCACCACTGCGAGACCGTTTTGGTATCACTCAGCGTCTGGAGTACTACAAGGTTAAAGACTTGCAACACATCGTGCAGCGCAGCGCCGATTGTTTAGGACTGTCAATGGAGTCGGAAGGGGCGTTAGAAGTGGCGCGTCGTGCGCGTGGTACACCGCGAATTGCCAACCGACTGCTACGCCGCGTGCGTGACTATGCCGAAGTGAAAGCCGACGGTCATATCAGCGCTGATGTGGCTGACAAAGCACTTAACATGCTGGATGTTGATGCGGAAGGCTTTGACTATATGGACCGCAAGCTCTTGCTAGCGATCATGGAGAAGTTTGGTGGCGGCCCGGTGGGCTTAGATAATATGGCTGCAGCAATCGGTGAAGAGAAAGACACCATCGAGGATGTGCTAGAGCCATATTTAATTCAACAAGGTTACCTGCAACGTACGCCACGCGGACGTATTGCGACCGACAGAGCCTATTTGCACTTCGGCATTGAAAAGTAAACTTTGTTTTCATTTCCGGTAATGAAAGCTCAAGTGTTTGTAATCAAATAAAATAGATTGTGAATGTTTGGGCTTTTTTATTGTTCATTCGTGCTTGACACGAGCTCGATGTGTGTCGAGTCACATTTTTCCAAACCCATCTAATACTTTTTAGGTAAGCAAAAAGCCCCGCTTGTAAAAAGATTGTGATCAAATCACCCCTTCCGACATCTCAATTTCATCTTTTTCTAACATCAAACTTTAATTTAGATTGATTTAGATCAATCTGTGCGTTTTTTGTCCGTTTTTCACGGTTTTTGATTGACGTAGATCAAGACGATTCGCGTTTATAAACCTTTTGAAACATCCCCGTTTTCGCAGTAATATTAGCAATAGCTATATTAGCTGATGCTTAACAATTAACTAACGATTGCAGTACATATTTATAACAATATGGTGTTTTTAGAAACATTTCTCATGGAAGTTCAACGCCTGAGATGCTAAAGCAATGAACGTAAAGCGTGTCTTTCAGCCGACACAATAGGAGTTCTCATGATTGACATAGTTGATCTATCGCGGTTGCAGTTCGCATTAACTGCGATGTATCACTTCCTATTCGTACCATTGACTCTAGGTATGGCATTCCTACTTGCCATCATGGAATCTATGTACGTAATGACCAACAAGCAAATCTATAAGGACATGACCAAGTTCTGGGGTAAGCTGTTTGGTATTAACTTCGCTCTGGGTGTGGCTACCGGCCTTACCATGGAGTTCCAGTTTGGTACTAACTGGTCATACTACTCTCACTATGTAGGTGACATTTTTGGTGCACCTCTTGCCATCGAAGCGCTAGTAGCCTTTTTCTTAGAATCCACTTTCGTAGGCTTATTCTTCTTTGGTTGGGATCGACTGTCGAAACGTCAGCACCTCGCAGTAACTTGGTTAGTTGCTCTAGGTTCTAACTTCTCGGCACTTTGGATTCTTGTTGCGAACGGCTGGATGCAAAACCCAGTAGGCGCAGAATTTAACTTTGAAACCATGCGTATGGAAATGGTGAGCTTCGCTGAAGTTGTACTAAACCCAGTAGCGCAAGTTAAGTTCGTGCATACGGTTGCTTCTGGTTACACTACAGGTGCGATGTTCATTCTAGGCATCAGCTCATGGTACCTGCTAAAAGGTCGTGACGTAGCATTCGCTCGTCGTTCATTTGCTATTGCTGCATCTTTCGGTATGGCTGCAATCCTTTCAACAATCGTTCTTGGTGACGAATCAGGTTACGAGCTAGGTGAAGTGCAAAAAGTGAAGCTAGCAGCAGTTGAAGCTGAATGGCACACCGAGCCAGCACCAGCAGCGTTTACTGTGTTTGGTCTACCAAACCAAGAAACGATGGAAACTGACTTCGCGCTTAAGATCCCTTACGTAATGGGTATCATCGCAACGCGTTCTCTAGACGAGCAAGTAACTGGTCTACGTGACCTACGTGACGATCACGTTGATCGTATCCGTAACGGTATGTATGCATACGAGCTACTTGAGAAGCTACGCGCTGGCGATAAGTCAGAAGCAAACATGGCAGCATTTGATGAAGTGAAAGGTGACCTAGGTTACGGTCTACTTCTAAAACGCTACACAGACAAAGTTGTTGACGCGACTGAAGACCAAATCCAAGCAGCTGCGGATGATTCAATCCCAACTGTATGGCCGCTATTCTGGTCATTCCGTATCATGGTTGCGTGTGGCTTTATCATGCTATTCGTATTTGGTGCGGCATTCGTACAAACTTGTCGTCAGAAGATCGAGCAGAAACCTTGGATTCTGAAAGCAGCACTATTTAGTATTCCACTTCCGTGGATTGCAGTTGAAGCAGGTTGGTTCGTGGCTGAATACGGTCGTCAACCATGGGCAGTAGGTGAAATCCTTCCTGTTCACGTAGCAGCTTCTGCGCTAACAGCAGGTGAGATTTGGACGTCTCTATTTGCAATCCTAGCGCTGTACACTGTGTTCCTAATCGCAGAAGTGTACCTAATGCTGAAATTCGCTCGCAAAGGTCCAAGCAGCCTGAAAACAGGTCGCTACCACTTCGAGCAAAACGCTGACTCTGTTGAAGACAAAGTTAGCCGCCAAGTAGAAGCGTAAGGTTAAGGAGATACATTATGTTTGATTACGAAATCTTGCGACTTATCTGGTGGGTGCTTATCGGCGTTCTGATGGTAGGTTTCGCTATCACTGATGGCTTTGACATGGGCGTTGGCGCGCTTGTGCCAATCATCGGTAAAAACGACACTGAGCGTCGTGTAATGATTAACACTATCGCTCCACACTGGGACGGCAACCAAGTATGGCTAATCACCGCAGGTGGTGCGCTATTCGCTGCTTGGCCACTAGTTTACGCAACGTCATTCTCAGGTTTTTACCTAGCGATGATCCTAACGCTTGCGGCACTTTGGCTACGTCCACTTGGTCTTGACTACCGTTCAAAGATCGAAGACAAAAAATGGCGTCAAACTTGGGACATCTGTATCGCAATCAGTGGTTTCGTTCCACCGCTAATCTTCGGTGTAGCGTTTGGTAACCTACTGCAAGGCGTACCGTTCCAACTTAGCGACTTTATGATGCCAACGTACCACGGTTCATTCTTCGGTCTACTAAACCCATTTGCGATCCTATGTGGTCTAGTAAGTGTGTTTATGATCGTGATGCAAGGTGCAACTTGGCTACAAATGAAGACCACTGATGAAGTACACGTTCGTGCACGTGCAGTTGCTCAACTAATGGGTCTACTGACTGTTGCCGCTTTCGTTGCAGCGGGCTTCTGGATTCAAAACATCGACGGCTACGTGATCACTAGTGTGATCGACACTAACGCAGCATCAAACCCACTGAACAAAGAAGTAATTCGTGAAGCGGGTGCGTGGATGAACAACTTCGAAACTTATCCACTAATGTGGGCAGCACCTGCACTAGGTGTGGCGATGCCACTACTAGCGGTTATCGCGTCACGTTTCGAAAAAGGCGGTTTTGCGTTCCTATTCTCAAGTCTAGGTAACGCAGGTGTGATCCTAACGGCTGGCTTTGCAATGTTCCCATTCGTAATGCCTTCAAGCCTAGTACCTTCACACAGCTTGACTATGTGGGATGCAACTTCATCTGAACTAACACTGAACCTAATGACTGCAGTTGCAGCTGTGTTTGTGCCAGTTATTCTTGGCTACACATCTTGGACTTACTACAAGATGTTCGGTCGCTTGGATAACAAGTTCATTGAAGAAAACAAAAACTCACTTTACTAAGGAGCTATTACTATGTGGTATTTCGCATGGATTCTAGGTGTACTACTTGCTTGTGCATTCGGTATCATCAACGCTCTTTGGTTAGAGCACTCTGAAATGATGGATAAAGACAGTGAGTAATCTCGCTGACTTGATGAGCAAACTACACGCTCCATTAGATAAAACCCTGTTCAGGGTTTTATCTTTGGTGATGGGGTTCTTTCACGTTGCAATGCTGATGTGGAACCCACACGCTTATTCAGAGGCAATCGGCGGCTTCAATGCTGTGATTTCGCCACTGCTAATTTGGGCGGTATGTTCAAGTATGGTGTTTGGCTTGTCATTTAAACCAAGAAATTGGTATTGGCAGGTATTATTCAGCCCATACATAAGCTTAGGCATCTTGAGTTACTTAACAATCGCTTACGTTTTGTAATTCTATTCGCTTAAATATTCATCAAGAAAACATTGAAAAAGCGCCAGTTTTTAGAAGCTGGCGCTTTTTTTTCGTCTAATCTCTGAATTCGGTCAACAGTGCTTGCGCATCTCTTGTGGGAATGCGTTATAGTAATCGACCAATGGAAAAACTATCGGGCATCAACGTGGATAATGCACAGGTAGCATTTGAGTGGCCAGTGACTGTTTATTATGAAGATACAGACGCAGGCGGAGTGGTCTATCACTCGAACTATTTGAAATACTTTGAAAGAGCGCGAACGGAGCTGCTTCGCAGTGCTAACATTTCGCAACAAGCTCTTTTGGAACAAAACATCGGTTTTGTAGTCCGACACATGGACATCGATTTTTTACAAGGTGCACGGCTTGACGATCACTTAACGGTGAAAACCGGTATCGCCGAGCTAAAGAAAGCGTCATTAACCTTCTGTCAGGAGATCGTAAATCCTGCCGGCAAAACATTGTGCCGAGCAATGGTTAAGGTAGCATGTATCGACAATCAGAGGATGAGGCCTACTGCTATTCCTCAAGCAATATTTATGGAGTTTTCTCGAAGTGACCGCTGATATTTCAATTCTTGACCTGTTTTTGCAAGCCAGCTTGTTGGTAAAACTGGTTATGTTGATCCTACTGGGTATGTCGATTGTCTCTTGGGCAATGATTATTAAGCGTAGTAAGGTGCTGTCTCAAGCGGCCAAAGAGTCTGAATCATTCGAAGACAAGTTTTGGTCAGGCACCGATCTTTCAGTGATCTACCAATCGGTAGCAAAACGCAAAGATGAGCTATCAGGTGCAGAAGAAATCTTCTATTCAGGTTTTACCGAGTTCGCGCGTCTGCGTAAATCGAACGCAAATTCACCCGATTACATCATGGAAGGCACAGGTCGCGCGATGCGCGTGGCAGTTGCGCGTGAAGTAGACGAACTAGAAACCAACCTGCCATTTTTGGCGACCGTAGGTTCAATCAGCCCATACATTGGTCTGTTTGGTACCGTGTGGGGCATCATGCATGCCTTTATCGCGTTGGGTGAAGTAAAACAAGCCACATTGGCGATGGTTGCTCCGGGTATCGCAGAAGCACTGGTTGCGACAGCAATGGGTCTGTTCGCGGCAATTCCTGCTGTAATGGCGTATAACCGCCTAAGCAACAAAGTATCAAAACTTGAACACAACTATGCGACCTTCTCGGAAGAGTTCCACAGTATTCTTCACCGCCAAGCTATGGCTGGCAGGGAGTAACGCATGGCGGGTTATCAACCTAAAAAGCGTAAAATGACTGCAGAGATCAACGTGGTACCTTACATCGATGTGATGTTGGTTCTGTTGATCATCTTTATGGTGACCTCGCCATTTGTCACGCAAGGTGTTGAAGTAGAACTGCCGAAAACCGAAGCGGCAGAATCGATGCAAGAGATGGCGCAAGACCCTAATATCAGTTTTATCATCGTCGAAGTCGACCGTGATGGTAATTTGGGTCTGAGCGTAAACGATGAAGAAGTTATGCGTGGCATTTCTTTGCAAGATCTGATTGTGCGCATCAAAGCAGAGCTGAGCTTAAAACCGAAATCGCCAGTGGCGGTGGGTGGTGATGCAGCTACGCCTTATGCTGAGATTGTATTGATTTTGGATGAATTGAGCCGAGCAGGTATCGAGAAAGTCGGTCTGCTAACGGACATCAAGGAATAAGTGCATTCGCTTCATGAAAGACAGTAAGTCAAATAAAAACAAAATGGGCAAACCGATAGTAATCTCGTTTGCCCTGCATGCTGCTTTGATTGCCGCACTGCTGTGGGGGACAGACTTTACCATGTCTAAACCTGAGCCAGTAGGGCGTGTTGTCGAGGCGGTAGCTATTGATCCGGCTTTGGTTCGTCAACAAGCTCAGCAAATACGTCAACAGCGTGAAGAAGCCGCACGTAAAGAACAAGATCGTCTTGATAAGCTGCGCCGCGAAAGTGAGCAGCTAGAGAAGAATCGCAAAGCGGAAGAAGAACGCATTCGTAAGCTTAAAGAGCAGCAAGCTCGCGAAGCGAAAGCGGCACGTGAGGCTGAAAAGCAGCGCGTGAAAAAAGAGCAAGAGCGCAAAATTGAAGAAGAGCGCGTGCGTAAGGAAAAAGAGCGTGCGGCTAAGCTAGAGCAAGAGCGTAAAGTCAAAGAGGCTGCGATTGCTAAGGCGGAAAAAGAGCGCATAGAGAAAGAAGCGGCAGCCGCAAAAGCGGAGCAGCAGCGTATTGAGCGTGAGCAAGCAGCAAAAGCGGCCGAAGAAAAGGCGCGCAAAGAGCGTGAAGCAGCAGAGCGAGCCGAGAAAGAGCGCATTGCCAAAGAAAAGGCAGCGAAAGAAGCTGCTGAAAAAGCGCGTAAAGAGAAAGAGCGTTTACAGCGACTAGAGCGCGAGCGTAAAGAGCAAGAAGCAGCACTGGATGATATCTTCGCTGGTCTTGAATCTGAGTCGGAACAAAACAGTGCCGCGCGTGGTCAATTTGTTGAGAGTGAAATTGCACGTTATGCAGCAATTTACACCCAACTGATTAAGCAGAACTTACTTGTGGAGGACTACTTTCGGGGAAAGTCCTGTCGAGTTAACTTGCGTTTGATCCCGACAGGCTCGGGAGCAATTGTCGGTAACTTCAGCATACTGGAAGGCGACAGCCGAGTTTGCTCGGCGACCAAGCGAGCTGTTGCTCAAGTATCGAGTTTCCCACTGCCGAAAGAGACAGATGTGGTAAACCAACTGAAAAACATCAATTTAACCGTTGAACTGTAATTAAAGGATTAGCTTGTGTTAAAGCGACTTATTGTAGGACTAGCGTTCATTATCTCTAGTACCGTTCAAGTAGCCAACGCGGCGCTGGAACTGGTCATCACTGACGGTATCGATTCGGCGCGTCCGATCGCGATCGTTCCATTCAAATGGGAAGGCGCAGCGCCATTGCCGCAAGATGTTTCTGCGGTGATTGCTTCTGACTTACAGCGTAGTGGTAAGTTTAGCCCTGTAGCGACCAGCAAAATGCCGCAAACCCCATACAGCGAAGCGGAGGTTAACTTCGATGCGTGGACAGGGCTTGGCGTTGACTCGCTGCTGACAGGTACTATTACCCAAGATGCCAAGGGCGATTACATTATCAATTACCAATTGGTGGATGTGGTACGTGGTCAATTGACCAAAGGGCAAAGCCGCGCGCTAGGCTCAGACGGTGAATTGGTGCTATCGAAAGATCACGTGCTGTTTAACAAGCGCGCGACTGTGCCGAAAAATCGCTTACGTGAATACGCTCACCGCATCTCTGATCTGGTTTATGAGCAGCTAACTGGTGAGCGCGGCGCGTTTTTAACACGCATTGCTTATGTAGTGGTAAATGACAAAGATTCCTACCCATATCAGCTACGTGTAGCGGACTACGATGGTTATAACGAGCGTTTGGTATTGCGCTCAAAGCAGCCACTGATGTCACCAGCGTGGTCACCTGATGGTCAGCAATTGGCTTATGTTAGCTTCCAAAATGGTCAAGCTGAAATCTACATCATGAATATCTACACTGGTCAAAGTGAGAAAGTGACGTCATACCCACGTCATAATGGTGCGCCAAGATTCTCTCCGGATGGTAAACAGCTTGCTTTGGTTTTATCAAAAACAGGCAGCTTGCAGGTGTACACTCTGGATATCGCAACGCGAAAGTTGACACAAATTACGCGTGGCAGATCAAATAATACAGAACCATTTTGGCACCCTGATGGAAAATCCTTGATTTTCACTTCCGATCGGGGTGGTAAACCTCAGATTTATCGAGTAAATTTGGCAGACGGTGCCACAAGCCGTATAACTTGGCAGGGCAGTCAAAACCTCGGTGGCCAAATTACGCCAGACGGTCGTTTTTTGGTGATGGTGAATCGCAGCAATTCCGGCTTCAATCTTGCCAAGCAAGATTTGGAAACAGGTGCGGTGCAGATTTTGACCAAAACGCTATTGGATGAGTCTCCAAGCATTGCACCTAACGGTGGAATGGTCATCTATAGTTCAATGTTTAATAAAGCCAACGTGTTATCGATGGTGTCTATAGATGGGCGTTTTAAAGCTCGATTACCAGCAACAAATGGTCGCGTCCGTGCTCCAGCGTGGTCACCGTTTTTGTAGCAAGTAAGTATCAATAAGTAAGGAAAACATAACAATGCAACTTAACAAAGTTCTTAAAGGGCTACTAATTGCACTTCCAGTTCTAGCGGTTACAGCATGTAGCTCAAGCGATGATGCTGCAAATGCGTCTGGCTCAGAAACTAACAATGGCTCATCGACTACGGTAACTACACCAATCGATCAAAATGGTCAGCTATCTGAGCAAGAGCTAAAAGAGCAAGTAATGCAAGCGTCAACAATCTACTTCGCGTTTGACAATGCAACTATCTCTAGCGACTACGAAAAAGTGCTAGCTCTACACGCAGCTTACCTAAGCTCAAACCCAGCGCTTAAAGTGACTATCGAAGGTCACGCTGATGAGCGCGGTACACCTGAGTACAACATCGCACTTGGCGAGCGTCGTGCACAAGCTGTATCTATGTACCTACAAGCACTAGGTGTACAGGCTGACCAAATCGCTATCGTTAGCTACGGTGAAGAGAAGCCTCTAGTTCTTGGTCAATCTGACGAAGCATACGCTAAGAACCGCCGCGCAGTTCTAGTGTACTAATCTGAGGACGACCTCATGTTCAGTAACCTAAAGCATGTTATTTCGCTTACGTTACTGGCAAGTGCAGCGAACCTTGCGTTCGCTGCACCAGCCCCAGTAGCTGATATTGGCGGCAGTACCAGTAGCTCTCGATCTTACTCATCAAACGAAACGGACATTCAACGTCTAGAGCGTCTTCTAGAGAACCGTAACCGTGTTCAGTTGCAAATGCAGCAACAGCTAGATTCTATGGCTCTCGAGATCAGTGATCTTCGTGGTCAAATTGAAAAGAATAACTATGACATGCAGCAGATGTTGCAGCGTCAACGCGAACTGTTTATCGAGTTAGATAAAGTTCGCCAGGAAAAAGCAGCGGCAGTGATCCCGGTTGAAACACCAACTAAACCGGATGAGCCGAAGGGCACATTCAGCAGTAATGTAGATGAGCAAACGGCGTACCAAAACGCTGTTGACCTTATTCTGAAAAAGCGTGATTACACCGGTGCGATTGCCGCATTTGTGCAGTTCCAAAAAGATTTTCCTGATTCAAGCTTTACGCCAAATTCCCACTATTGGTTAGGTCAGCTTTATTTTGCTAAGAAGCAAGATAAAGAAGCAGTGAAGAGCTTTGCTGCGGTATTGACTTATAAAGACTCGAACAAGCGCGCAGATGCGTTAGTTAAATTGGGCGATATTGCTGAGCGCAACAACAACGCTGAGCAAGCGAAGAAGTATTATCAGCAAGTGGTATCCGAATACCCGGGCAGTGCTTCTGCGAATATCGCGCAAGAAAAACTGAAATAAAATCCAGTCAATTGAAAGAGGTGCCAAGAGCACCTCTTTTTCTCTCTTGCATACCTTCTCTCGCAAGTGATACCTCGCAATCGACGTATCATATTTCGCCTATTAACTTGCCCAGCAGATTCAGCGAGCGTTCAATCCATCCAATTAACCACGAGATTTGCACGGGAATCGCGACTTTTGTATAAGGCAAAGCTTTTTGATTCTTGAGGTCGATCGGAGTTACAATACTCGGATTAACGGAAGTTGCGTAGAGCAAGGCAATGAGTCACATTCTAGATAAAATCGATACAGTTTACCCTTTTCCTCCAAAACCAAAACAACTAAGCGAAGAAGAAAAGCGCACGCATATTGAAGCGATCAAGCGTCTGTTGAAAGAGAAAGACGCGGTCCTTATCGCTCACTATTACACCGACCCTGAAATCCAAGCTTTGGCAGAAGAGACAGGCGGTTTTGTCGGTGATTCATTGGAAATGGCGAAGTTTGGTAACCGTCATCCGGCTAGCACCCTGATTATCGCTGGTGTGCGCTTTATGGGCGAATCGGCAAAGATCCTAACCCCAGAAAAGCGCATTCTAATGCCAACGCTAGAAGCGGAATGTTCACTAGATCTTGGTTGCCCGGCAGATAAGTTTACCGAGTTCTGTGATGCGCACCCTGATCACACTGTAGTTGTGTACGCGAATACTTCAGCAGCAGTAAAAGCGCGCGCAGATTGGGTGGTAACTTCAAGTATCGCTCTTGAGATTGTTGAGCACCTTGATAGTGAAGATAAGCCAATCATTTGGGGACCAGATCGCCATCTTGGTTCTTACATTGCTAACAAAACTGGCGCTGATATGTTGCTATGGCAAGGTGAGTGTATCGTTCATGACGAGTTCTCAGCAGATGCACTACGTAAAATGAAAGGTCTTTACCCAGATGCTGCGATTTTGGTTCACCCTGAGTCACCAGCAAGCGTAGTAGAGCTGGCGGATGCTGTAGGCTCAACCAGCCAATTGATCAAAGCGGCGAAAGAGCTGCCACAGCAGCAAATGATTGTGGCTACCGACAAAGGCATCTTCTTTAAGATGCAGCAGCTAGTGCCAGAAAAAGAACTGATCGAAGCACCAACCGCAGGTGCAGGCGCGACGTGTCGTAGCTGTGCACATTGCCCGTGGATGGCGATGAACGGCTTACAAGCGATTGAAGCGGCACTGACTGAAGGCGGTGAGCAACACGAGATTTTTGTTGATGATGAGCTACGTGTGAAATCGCTTATCCCGCTAAATCGCATGCTTGATTTTGCTGAGCAGCTAAACATGCAAGTGAAAGGCAACGCATAAGCCGATAGCCAACAACTGTCTCGTCCTAAAATACGTTGACAGTTTTATGCTAAGCCAACTGCGTTAGCAGCTGGCTTTTTTCATGAACCTCATTTGGGGTTTTCATCCCGAGGCTAAGATGTGGTCTCATATTGTTATAGATACTAATAGACTCTTTTACTAGTTGGTTGAGCTCTTTGATGTCTTGACACCTATTGAGTAGGAACTCTTGTTTTAGTATCCCATTGACTCTCTCTGCTAACGCATTCTGGTAGC
>NZ_QLYZ01000040.1 GCF_003350325.1 Vibrio rhodolitus
TTAATCGCTATACAAGCGAAATGGCATTATGACTTTCAAGCGAACACCATTAAGCACCGACGCGTACTCTCGATCCCAAGGCTTGGTAAAGAAGTTCGTTGCCATCGAAGGTACCGAATAAGTGAATCACAATATCACTGGGCGATAGTGGAATACCAACGGCTGACACATGCCTGTGGACTGGGAGAATTATGAGGGGATCCGCCAGCGCCGCGTTAAGGTGATGAGCAACGCTATAAGCTAGACTAACTAGTCACACCGAAAACACATAAGCGAATTAAAACGAAAAATGCTAAGCGTTGCGAATCACTCTTGAACGCTTTGTTATACGTTTTTTCCGTCGCCTATCCTTTAGCTCAATCAAGTCTCGAGTAAAGCCACGCTGCTTGAGCCATAAGACTTCAAAGATATAGATCGGCGAGAATATTAGATGCTGAACTTCTGGAGGAAAACCACCAACATCACCAAAAGCACCTAACTTTACAAATACAACATAAAAGAGCATGCACATTATAAACACTGTTAAATAGAAGTAAGTTCTTACAATATTCCATGTTATCTCATATGGATTACTAGAAATTAGGTAATAACGTTTAACTCTCTTCCATTTCCGCA
This sequence comes from Vibrio rhodolitus, assembly GCF_003350325.1. Taxonomy (GTDB): domain Bacteria; phylum Pseudomonadota; class Gammaproteobacteria; order Enterobacterales; family Vibrionaceae; genus Vibrio; species Vibrio rhodolitus. Next base: position 616 of record NZ_QLYZ01000040.1, read on the forward strand.
AGCGCCAGAATTTTTTGAGCATCATTGGAGTCCGAGTAAAGCTTGAAACAATGAATTTACCCAACTTCCCAAGGTATGCGGAAAATACCGCTAATAACAAACTTATAATGACCGTTGGGTCAAAGATCAGTTCTAAAACTTCCATACTTCCTCAAACGTATAACGCTTAGTTAAGGGGTGACAAACAACTAGTGTGCTAGCCTTGAGCGGAGCGAAAATCAGCACACTGTTTGGCATCCCACTTGAACTACTTGTTATGTTCGTGAGCTTGAATATTGGAAATGAACCTTGAGCACCCCGTTTAAAGCAAGAGAAGATAGGCTTACTGCTCCTTTTTCTGGGACTTCAAGGTCATTGCCTTTCAAACGAGCGGCTTCTTCATTGTTAGCTAAGAGTATCCATTGATGATCGAAACCAGCCACTTTCGCCAGGTAAGAGCGAGCATCAATAGCATCAACTAAAGTTTGAATAGTTGAGGTCTCTGGCAATTCTAATTTTAAGAAGTGAGGAGCATCGCAGTCATCTCCTATACATACACTATCTCTTGTTAGTTTGACTCTCAGCATAAAAACTCCAATAGAACATAACAGTGTATTAGGCTGAATTCTCATTAATATACCCCAGCCGACACCTTACTTTTCAGTATTCTAAGGAAAATCCTTACGCAAAATCAACAAGTTGCACAAGTACAAGGTTGCATTTGTGATATTAACCTTCGGTGCAAAACGAGAATAGGGAATTATAGAGACCTCATAGAAAAGTCGACCATGGAGAAGATACCCATTTATTTCATAGGCTTACGAAATTTCACTAGGACAAAAACGAGAACTTTTGGCTTACTAATACGTATAGATTTACGTCGATAATTGGCGTTTCAATTATAACTGTATACGCTCGTTAGGCTCAGGTCTCGCCTTATGACTGCCATTAAACTCAACACCGCCTATTTCAATCTTTCGACTTGATAATTTAAGACTCAGAAACGACGAAAGCCTGCAAATTTCTTCGCAGGTTTTCTGAATTTTGCTAAGTGAGGGGGACGCCTAGTCTGAGGTCGTACACGACTGGAATTTGAATTCCTTCACAAGTTTTTAGCATCTTAAAACGAGAAAACCCCAGTCTTTCGACTAGGGTTTTGAATGTGGCGGAGAGTTGGAGTCGCACACGACTAGGGATTTATGCTCGCGAGCGAGCACCCTTCGTGCAGCTGCCTTAAGTCGCCTCCGGTTGGCAACGCTTTTTCGCTTCGCTCTAATGAACTCTTGCTAGAGCTCTGAATCCTATATTTATTGGATTTCATGTCTCGTCCTAAAATACGTTGACAGTTTTATGCTAAGCCAACTGCGTTAGCAGCTGGCTTTTTTCATGAACCTCATTTGGGGTTTTCATCCCGAGGCTAAGATGTGGTCTCATATTGTTATAGATACTAATAGACTCTTTTACTAGTTGGTTGAGCTCTTTGATGTCTTGACACCTATTGAGTAGGAACT
>NZ_QLYZ01000041.1 GCF_003350325.1 Vibrio rhodolitus
AATTTGCTTGGCGACCATAGCGATTTGGACCCACCTGATTCCATGCCGAACTCAGAAGTGAAACGAATTAGCGCCGATGGTAGTGTGGGGCTTCCCCATGTGAGAGTAGGACATCGCCAGGCTTTATATTATGGACACTTGCTTGATAGCGAGTAAGCCACTGCGGAGTGGTAGTTCAGTTGGTTAGAATACCGGCCTGTCACGCCGGGGGTCGCGGGTTCGAGTCCCGTCCACTCCGCCACTTATTCAGAGTTTCAGCTCTTTAAAACTGAAGATAGGGGTGTAGCTCCAATTGGCAGAGCAGCGGATTCCAAATCCGCGTGTTGGGAGTTCGAATCTCTCCACCCCTGCCATATTCGAAGGCTCTAGCAGAAATGCTGGAGCCTTTTTCGTTTCTGGTAGAAACGAAATTGGAACACTCCGTATCTGCGATACTGCGTTTCGGGAACACTTCGTTCCGAGATGCGGGAACGTTCAGCCTCTTCGATGCTTCACTTCGGGAGGGAAAGTGAGAACACTCCGTATCTGCGATACTACGTTTTGGGAACACTTCGTTCCGAGATACGGGAAATGTTCATGCCTCACTTCGAGAGAGGTAATGAGAGTTCTTGGTGTCTACAATAATGTGTTTTTGGGAATGCTTCATTTCGGGATGCGTGAATACTCACCCCTATGACGCTTCACTTTCAAGAAACGATCTCTAATCTGTTCTTTTGCTACCATACTCCAACGAATACTTCTCGACTCTCAATTCTCAACTCTACACACCCTGGCTCTTCTCCCGTATCTGTAGCGAAGCGTTCCGACCTCCCGCATCTACGTTCCCGTCTCCGTAGCGCAGCGTTCCTAATTCCCCAATCCATTCCCCGCAACAAACAGTAACATTTCTCTCAGGTGCTCTGAAACTGCCCTGACATTCCACTGAAGTTCTGCTGACAGTGGTTATTTACCATACAAGTAGTTCAAAAGATGAGGTGTCCTATGAGATTTAACAACAAGCTAGTTTTAACATCGTTTATTGCAGTCCCTTTGCTAGCTGGCTGTGTCACCCCGGGAGAGGATGACCCTAATGCGGCTACCAAACAAGGAGCGGTAGGAGGAGCATTACTAGGGTTAACCATGGGAGCGTTGACTGGAGAGCCAGAACTAGCTGTCAAAGGAGCGGTTGCCGGTGGTGTTGCTGGCGGTGTTGCGGGTGCTAGTCAAGATTTACAGAGCAATCGCGATAACATCCGTCACGATAGTCGCAATGATGCGATTGCTACGATTGGCAGTGGCACGACTCAAGCTACCACACAACAACATTGGCAGCAGTTAGAAAACTTCGTTGGTGAGTGGAATGTGAATATTCAAAGCCACGTTGTGACGACTGAACATCAACAAATTTCTGCTCAAGGGCAGCTCGCTTCACTTTCGAAAGCGGACGTCGCGATTTCAAATCAACAAGGCTTAGCGTTAAATGCCTCATTTAGCTTTGAACCAAACAGTGGCTATCAAATGTTGGTTGAGAACCAAACGAAGAATGTGGCGGTAAATTTTGTGGGTGATGCGGACCCGAGCAGTAACAAAGTCTCGTTCTATCCAAGCAATGTAACGGATGTGATTTATGCAGATATTCCATCGCAAGATGTACGCTTAGAACTAAGTTTCGTTGCTGATCAAGTATGGTTAATCGATAGCTATGCTCATATAGATGGGCAAGAGCAAAAACTACAGACGTTTAGATTTACCAGAATCAGCTAATACAAAAAAGCCCTGCTCAAAGAGCAGGGCTTTTGTTCAATCCATGTCCCGTCCTGAAATGTGTTTACACATTGAGGACGAATTATGACCACTTCAAATAAACTCTACATTAAGCGCACTCAGCGTGATTACACACTAGGCTTTAAATTGCAGGTCGTTGATGCCGTAGAAAAAGGAGAAATGACCTACAAGCAAGCACAAGCCATTTATGGTATCCAAGGTCGCTCAACTGTTTTAACTTGGCTGAGAAAGCACGGAAAAATGGATTGGACGCAAAACCCAA
>NZ_QLYZ01000042.1 GCF_003350325.1 Vibrio rhodolitus
ATAATCATCGTATAAGGAGGTGATCCAGCGCCAGGTTCCCCTAGCGCTACCTTGTTACGACTTCACCCCAGTCATGAACCACAAAGTGGTGAGCGTCCTCCCGAAGGTTAAACTACCCACTTCTTTTGCAGCCCACTCCCATGGTGTGACGGGCGGTGTGTACAAGGCCCGGGAACGTATTCACCGTGGCATTCTGATCCACGATTACTAGCGATTCCGACTTCATGGAGTCGAGTTGCAGACTCCAATCCGGACTACGACGCACTTTTTGGGATTCGCTCACCATCGCTGGTTGGCAGCCCTCTGTATGCGCCATTGTAGCACGTGTGTAGCCCTACTCGTAAGGGCCATGATGACTTGACGTCGTCCCCACCTTCCTCCGGTTTATCACCGGCAGTCTCCCTGGAGTTCCCGACATTACTCGCTGGCAAACAAGGATAAGGGTTGCGCTCGTTGCGGGACTTAACCCAACATTTCACAACACGAGCTGACGACAGCCATGCAGCACCTGTCTCATAGTTCCCGAAGGCACCAAAGCATCTCTGCTAAGTTCTATGGATGTCAAGAGTAGGTAAGGTTCTTCGCGTTGCATCGAATTAAACCACATGCTCCACCGCTTGTGCGGGCCCCCGTCAATTCATTTGAGTTTTAATCTTGCGACCGTACTCCCCAGGCGGTCTACTTAACGCGTTAGCTCCGAAAGCCACGGCTCAAGGCCACAACCTCCAAGTAGACATCGTTTACGGCGTGGACTACCAGGGTATCTAATCCTGTTTGCTCCCCACGCTTTCGCATCTGAGTGTCAGTATCTGTCCAGGGGGCCGCCTTCGCCACCGGTATTCCTTCAGATCTCTACGCATTTCACCGCTACACCTGAAATTCTACCCCCCTCTACAGTACTCTAGTCAGCCAGTTTCAAATGCAATTCCGAGGTTGAGCCCCGGGCTTTCACATCTGACTTAACTAACCACCTGCATGCGCTTTACGCCCAGTAATTCCGATTAACGCTCGCACCCTCCGTATTACCGCGGCTGCTGGCACGGAGTTAGCCGGTGCTTCTTCTGTAGGTAACGTCAAATCCATACGCTATTAACGCATGAACCTTCCTCCCTACTGAAAGTACTTTACAACCCGAAGGCCTTCTTCATACACGCGGCATGGCTGCATCAGGCTTGCGCCCATTGTGCAATATTCCCCACTGCTGCCTCCCGTAGGAGTCTGGACCGTGTCTCAGTTCCAGTGTGGCTGATCATCCTCTCAGACCAGCTAGGGATCGTCGCCTTGGTGAGCCCTTACCTCACCAACTAGCTAATCCCACCTAGGCATATCCTGACGCGAGAGGCCCGAAGGTCCCCCTCTTTGGCCCGTAGGCATCATGCGGTATTAGCCATCGTTTCCAATGGTTATCCCCCACATCAGGGCAATTTCCTAGGCATTACTCACCCGTCCGCCGCTCGCCGCCCAACAAATCCCCCGAAGGTTCAATGTTGTCGCTGCCGCTCGACTTGCATGTGTTAGGCCTGCCGCCAGCGTTCAATCTGAGCCATGATCAAACTCTTCAATTTAAGATTTTG
>NZ_QLYZ01000043.1 GCF_003350325.1 Vibrio rhodolitus
TGGTGGCAGAAATTATTATGTGGTGGAATGGCTTAATCGCTATACAAGCGAAATGGCATTATGACTTTCAAGCGAACACCATTAAGCACCGACGCGTACTCTCGATCCCAAGGCTTGGTAAAGAAGTTCGTTGCCATCGAAGGTACCGAATAAGTGAATCACAATATCACTGGGCGATAGTGGAATACCAACGGCTGACACATGCCTGTGGACTGGGAGAATTATGAGGGGATCCGCCAGCGCCCTGTTAAGGGGTGAGCAGCGCAACACCAAAGCTACCGCATACCACCTTAATCACTAAGCGCAAAGCATAGTAAAAATGCCACGCGTTGCGAATCACTCTTAAACAGATTGTTATACCTATCTCATTGGTGCATTTTTTTCTTTAAAAGAACCAACATATGAGCATATATCAAACTTATAAATGCAGTTTTTGCTAACTGCATCGACCAAACTGGAAAGAAAAGCCAAAATATGGTCTCCTTCATCAGATGGTTCAACAAAGCGATAAGATGTCGCAATTTCTCCTCGATTAGGAAAGTTATACGGCATCAACTTATCATTATCGTCGGACGTATTATATGAGATAAAACCATCTTCAATACTTAAAATGAAATTATGCCTTCTAGATGCATCCGCTATTGAGGGAGGATAAATATCTGCGATCACATCTAAAATGTCTTCACCACCAAAATTAATTGATTCACAAACTAAAAAACTAACAACATTTTGGAATTCATTAAAGCTTGGGTTCCAAAAAGTAATGGTTTCACATTTATTACGATATTCAGGTTCGCTAATCTCTAAATGTCTTTTTTTATGAGTCAAATCTTCATTAAAAGGATTAATTGGCATTGTCGAAATAGGTTCATTATTTCTTATTTTCTTTACCTCCATTAACTTCAGTAATGCTTCTTTCAACTGAGTCTTACTGAGTTTCGATTTGACTTCACCAATAGAATATACCGTTTCTATTGGGTAAAATCTGCGCAAGTCATCTGTTTCTATTCTTGGTGTTTCTATACCATTATATATTACAACATCACATTGCGTGGTTCTTTCATTACTTCGATCAACAATAAACCCTTCACCAAACTTATAATATGTTGGTAAAAAACAAGAGAGCAACTCTTTTACAATTCTTTCTCTATATTCACCAAACTCTGACTTATGTATTAATTTACCATTGCCGTCTACAAATATTCCTCTAGAGTCTTCTGTATATTTACACATGAACTCTCTAGCCTTACGTCTCGCTAATATATCAATTACATTTTTCATAAGTTTCCCTTTTAGGTATAACGCCCTGTTCTTAAGAATCCCCTCATAATTTCCATATAAAACAATGAGTAGACGCACATCGCTCATTCTGATCTAATGAATTTCGCCAAAAACACACCTGATTAAATGGATTTAATAGGAATTCCTAACGATGCGCGATGTTCAAATTCTACAGCAAACTATCGAAAACCAGTGCCCAAACATTCACAAAAAACGACTTAGATCTCTGATGCTTGCAACTAAAACGGTACTCGAT
>NZ_QLYZ01000044.1 GCF_003350325.1 Vibrio rhodolitus
CTTAAGAATCCCCTCATAATTTCCATATAAAACAATGAGTAGACGCACATCGCTCATTCTGATCTAATGAATTTCGCCAAAAACACACCTGATTAAATGGATTTAATAGGAATTCCTAACGATGCGCGATGTTCAAATTCTACAGCAAACTATCGAAAACCAGTGCCCAAACATTCACAAAAAACGACTTAGATCTCTGATGCTTGCAACTAAAACGGTACTCGATGGTTCGGACCTTACATTAACCAAAATTGGACGAGCACTTGAGACGAATACCACCGTAAAACACGCGATAAAACGCATTGACCGACTTCTRGGGAACCGAAACCTGCACAGAGAAAAAGATGCGATTTATAAATGGCATGCGTCGTTCATTACCCRARCAAATCCCTTTCCTGTGGTTCTYGTCGATTGGTCTGATGTGAGAGAGCAACTCAGATATATGACATTGCGTGCTTCTGTTACCGTTAAGGGGCGAGCAATCACCCTTTATGAACAGGCATTTGAGTATAAAAACTACAACTCACCCAAGAGCCAYCAACTCTTCCTCGATAAGTTAGAAACWCTGCTCCCAAATGGCTGTACGCCTATTGTTGTCTCTGATGCGGGCTTTAGGAATACATGGTTTCGTCAAGTTGCCAATAAGGGTTGGTTTTGGCTTGGGCGTGTACGCGGTGAGGTCTCAATAAAGTGTGGTGAAGCGCCTTGGCAGTGGAACAAAACTTTCTACCCTCAAGCGAGGAACAAGGTCCAGTTTTTAGGTGCAAGCCAGTTAGCAAGACGCTCGCCACTCTTGTGCTTTGCCTACTTATACAAAAGCATTCCCAAAGGTAGAAAAGCACATCGACATAGCCGAACCTGTCAAAAGCACTCTGCGGGGAAAGTGTTCCACAAGGGCGCAAAAGAGCCTTGGCTTCTGGTTACTAACATCCCCAATGGCGTAAAAATAACGCGTTTATACGCCAAAAGGATGCAAATTGAAGAGTCGTTTCGAGATTTGAAAAGCCCTGCTTACGGGTTAGCCCTTCGTCACAATCGGACACGTTGTACTAATCGAATCGACATATTGCTACTTATGGCATTAATGGCAGAAATTATTATGTGGTGGAATGGCTTAATCGCTATACAAGCGAAATGGCATTATGACTTTCAAGCGAACACCATTAAGCACCGACGCGTACTCTCGATCCCAAGGCTTGGTAAAGAAGTTCGTTGCCATCGAAGGTACCGAATAAGTGAATCACAATATCACTGGGCGATAGTGGAATACCAACGGCTGACACATGCCTGTGGACTGG
>NZ_QLYZ01000045.1 GCF_003350325.1 Vibrio rhodolitus
TGACCCGTCCTAAATAAGGTTGACACAACCCAATCAGAAAATTGGAGAGTGTTATGAAATCAGCAGCTAGACGAACCCAACGTGACTATTCACTCGCTTTTAAATTGGATGTCGTTGACCAAGTTGAAAGAGGTGAACTGACTTATAAACAGGCTCAAGAGAAGTACGGCATACAAGGTTGTTCTACAGTATTAGTGTGGCTCCGAAAACACGGTCGACTTGACTGGTCTAGGGGCACTCCTAGATTCTTGAAAAAAGGGCTGCCTATGTTTGAACTCAATTCACCACCTACACCAGAGCAACGTATCAAAGAGCTGGAAAAACTGCTCGAAGATACCAAGCTCAGAGCCGACTTCTTCGAAGAAGTGGTTAAAGTTATGGAGCGAGACCACGGTGTTCGAGTCGTAAAAAAGCACAAAGACGCGTCGTCCAAGAGCAAAACATAGCTCAGCTTAACGTGACTAAATTTTGCCAAATCGTAAATATCACAAGGCAAGCCTATTACAAGCAATGCCTTACTGAAGCCCGCAAGCTACGACGTGATGAGGTACTTCTGAGTTTTGTTCGTGAGACTCGAATCAAACAAGTCCGCATAGGAACTAGGAAGCTGAAGTACCTGATGCAGCAGGCAGGAATGACCGTAGGCCGGGATTATCTTTTTTCACTGCTTAAACATCATCGCCTACTTGTGAAAACCAAGCGTGCTTACCACCGAACAACAGATAGCCATCACAGATTTTACTGCCACCCAAATAGAATAAAGGATGGCTTTAAACCAGAGAGACCAGAAGAGTTGTGGGTAGCTGATATCACTTACCTTCCGACCCAAGAGGGAAACAGTTATGTCAGTCTGATTACCGATGCCTATTCTAGGAAAATCGTCGGTTATAGTGTGGATGACAACATGCAAACGAGTGCTGTAAAACAAGCTTTTATAGGAGCGCTAAGAAAACGCCGAAGTAAGGGAAGCTTAATCCATCATTCAGATAGGGGTTCCCAGTACTGCTCAAAGGAATACCAAGACATACACGCTAAGCACAAGATAGTGTGTTCAATGACGGATGGGTATGACTGCTACCAGAATGCGTTGGCAGAGAGGGTGAACGGCATTTTGAAAATGGAATATCTCTTGCGAAAGCCTAAAGATGTAGCTCAAGCAAGAAAAATGGTCGCTGAGTCAGTAGAAATCTATAATCAGATGAGGCCTCATACAGCGCTAAAATACAAAACGCCCGATGAAGTACACCGAGCGTTTTAACTAAAAAGTGTCAACCCATATCAGGACGGGTCA
>NZ_QLYZ01000046.1 GCF_003350325.1 Vibrio rhodolitus
CTAAGCCAACTGCGTTAGCAGCTGGCTTTTTTCATGAACCTCATTTGGGGTTTTCATCCCGAGGCTAAGATGTGGTCTCATATTGTTATAGATACTAATAGACTCTTTTACTAGTTGGTTGAGCTCTTTGATGTCTTGACACCTATTGAGTAGGAACTCTTGTTTTAGTATCCCATTGACTCTCTCTGCTAACGCATTCTGGTAGCAGTCATACCCATCGGTCATGGATGGCTTTATATCTCCACTTTTCAACTGCTCTTGATAAACTGTTGAGCAGTATTGAAGACCTCGGTCTGAGTGATGGATACAAGGGCATCGATATTGACGTGCTCTTATCGCCTTACGCAGAGCTTTTACAACATCTGTTGCTTTCATCTCATTACTCAACTCRTACCCCATAATTTTTCGACTAAATGCGTCTGTCACAAGAGATAAATAGTGAACACCTTTATCCGATTGGACGTAGGTAATATCGCTGACCAAGACTTCTTCGGGATGACTTGGCTTAATATCCTTCAGCAAGTTAGGATGCTTTTTCATCCAGTGTCGGCTATTGGTCGTCTTTGTAAAACTGCGTTTTGGTTGAACAAGAAGTCTCTCATTACGTAAGTAGTCAAAGAGCGCGTCCCTACCTAGCTTAATACCTTCTTTTTTCAGTTTTGGCTTGAGTAAGAAATACAGTTTTCTTGCTCCAATTCGAGGCATATAACGTCGGAGTTCTAAGACCATCTTCTTTACGGGCTCAAGCTTAATTTGACGGGCAGYTGCTCGCTTTTCTCTTTGGTAAACACTTTGTCTCGATATGCCACATAAGCGGCAAATTCTAGCTAAGCTGACCCCTTTCTGTTTTTGAAGGCTTCTCGCTCCTTGGCGAGATACTTTTTTCTTAGGCTTGTCCCATGCTCAGCGTCAAGAATATCCACCACTTCATTYAAGAACAGATTTCTTATTCGCTCATCTTCGAGTTCTTTTTCAAGACGTTTAATTTTTTGAGCGGGAGACTCATTAGGTTTGGTAGTCTTATGCATGGCGTTCTTCCTTGGGTTTTGCGTCCAATCCATTTTTCCGTGCTTTCTCAGCCAAGTTAAAACAGTTGAGCGACCTTGGATACCATAAATGGCTTGTGCTTGCTTGTAGGTCATTTCTCCTTTTTCTACGGCATCAACGACCTGCAATTTAAAGCCTAGTGTGTAATCACGCTGAGTGCGCTTAATGTAGAGTTTATTTGAAGTGGTCATAATTCGTCCTCAATGTGTAAACACATTTCAGGACGGGACA
>NZ_QLYZ01000047.1 GCF_003350325.1 Vibrio rhodolitus
GAATTAAGCGAAGATCTTAGCAACAACACCAGCACCTACTGTACGGCCGCCTTCACGGATCGCGAAACGAAGACCTTCGTCCATTGCGATTGGTGCGATTAGCTCAACAGTCATTTGGATGTTGTCGCCTGGCATTACCATTTCTACGCCTTCTGGTAGAGAGATATCACCAGTTACGTCAGTTGTACGGAAGTAGAACTGTGGACGGTAGCCTTTGAAGAATGGAGTGTGACGACCACCTTCATCTTTAGAAAGTACGTATACTTCTGACTCGAACTTAGTGTGTGGAGTRATTGAACCAGGCTTAGCTAGTACTTGACCACGTTCAACGTCATCACGCTTAGTACCACGTAGAAGTGCACCAACGTTCTCACCAGCACGACCTTCGTCAAGAAGCTTACGGAACATYTCAACACCAGTACAAGTAGTAGTTGTAGTATCTTTGATACCAACGATTGCTACTTCGTCACCTACGTTTAGGATACCGCGCTCGATACGACCAGTTACTACTGTACCACGACCTTGGATTGAGAATACGTCTTCGATAGGCATTAGGAATGGCATATCGATTGCACGCTCAGGTTCTGGGATGTAAGTGTCTAGTGCTTCAGCTAGTTCGATGATCTTAGCTTCCCACTGCTCTTCGCCGTTTAGTGCGCCTAGTGCAGAACCTTGGATAACTGGTAGGTCATCACCTGGGAAGTCGTATTCAGATAGAAGTTCACGAACTTCCATTTCTACTAGCTCTAGAAGCTCTTCATCATCAACCATGTCACATTTGTTCATGAATACGATGATGTAAGGGATACCAACCTGACGGCCTAGTAGGATGTGCTCACGAGTTTGTGGCATTGGACCATCTGTCGCAGCAACTACAAGGATACCACCGTCCATCTGWGCAGCACCAGTGATCATGTTTTTAACATAGTCAGCGTGTCCTGGACAGTCTACGTGTGCGTAGTGACGAGTTGGAGTGTCGTACTCTACGTGTGAAGTAGAGATTGTGATACCGCGCTCACGCTCTTCTGGAGCGTTATCGATAGATGCGAAGTCACGAGCAGCACCGCCGTAAACTTTTGCAAGAGTAGTACAGATAGCTGCAGTTAGAGTTGTTTTACCGTGGTCAACGTGGCCGATAGTACCAMCGTTTACGTGCGGTTTTACACGTTCAAATTTTTCTTTAGACA
>NZ_QLYZ01000048.1 GCF_003350325.1 Vibrio rhodolitus
CTAAGTTCGGAATCGATAACCGCTGAAAGCATCTAAGCGGGAAGCGAGCCTTGAGATGAGTTCTCCCTGATACTTTAAGTATCCTAAAGGGTTGTCGGAGACTACGACGTTGATAGGTCAGGTGTGTAAGTGCTGTGAGGCATTGAGCTAACTGATACTAATTGCCCGTGAGGCTTAACCATACAACACCCAAGGGGTTTTGATTGGACTCAAATAGAACATTGAATGTGTAAGAACTGAAAACAGCTTTCCAGATTAAAGAATTTGCTTGGCGACCATAGCGATTTGGACCCACCTGATTCCATGCCGAACTCAGAAGTGAAACGAATTAGCGCCGATGGTAGTGTGGGGTTTCCCCATGTGAGAGTAGGACATCGCCAGGCTTTAAATAAAGCTTTCAGATTTAATCTGAGAGTAAAACTAGAATCTAGCATCATTAGTGTAAGACTATATTTTAGTAACAATTTGTGGAGAGATGGCTGAGTGGTTGAAAGCACCGGTCTTGAAAACCGGCATACGTTAATAGCGTATCTAGGGTTCAAATCCCTATCTCTCCGCCACATTGAAAAGCCCTGCTAGAAATAGCAGGGCTTTTTTACATTCTGTGTCCCGTCCTGAAATGTGTTTACACATTGAGGACGAATTATGACCACTTCAAATAAACTCTACATTAAGCGCACTCAGCGTGATTACACACTAGGCTTTAAATTGCAGGTCGTTGATGCCGTAGAAAAAGGCGAAATGACCTACAAGCAAGCACAAGCCATTTATGGTATCCAAGGTCGCTCAACTGTTTTAACTTGGCTGAGAAAGCACGGAAAAATGGATTGGACGCAAAACCCAAGGAAGAACGCCATGCATAAGACTACCAAACCTAATGAGTCTCCCGCTCAAAAAATTAAACGTCTTGAAAAAGAACTCGAAGATGAGCGAATAAGAAAT
>NZ_QLYZ01000049.1 GCF_003350325.1 Vibrio rhodolitus
CCCCTCGGGGTACTTAGATGTTTCAGTTCCCCCGGTTCGCCTCATTAACCTATGAATTCAGTTAATGATACTAGCTTATGCTAGTGGGTTTCCCCATTCAGAAATCCCAGACTCAAATGGTTGTTACTACCTAATCTGGGCTTATCGCAAGTTACTACGTCTTTCATCGCCTCTGACTGCCAAGGCATCCACCGTGTACGCTTAGTCACTTAACCATACAACCCGAAGGAGTTTCGAGTTGATGTCAAATCACCAAAGTTGTCTGCAATTTTTATACATGATGCAGACTCGATTTTGCCGGACTCAAATATGTTTTGCTTTCGCAAAACCCAAGAACACTTGAATGTGTTTTTGTGTATTCAATAAATGAATACTTTGAGAACTTTACAAACAACAATAAATTGTTGTTTTGTCAGCTTTCCAAATTGTTAAAGAGCAATGTGTATTCCGAAGAAAAACACCATTTCTAAAGACACTCTTGCGAATGTGTTTAAAGATGGTGGAGCTATGCGGGATCGAACCGCAGACCTCTTCGCTGCCAGCGAAGCGCTCTCCCAGCTGAGCTATAGCCCCATATCCTTATGAGGAGATGGTATCCCGTAGGGGAGTCGAACCCCTGTTACCGCCGTGAAAGGGCGGTGTCCTAGGCCTCTAGACGAACGGGACACTAGTAAAACACCTCAAAAGTGTTTTTATCTCTTTAAACTTTATAAACCATCAATCTGTGTGAACACTCATCGCAATAATCATCGTATAAGGAGGTGATCCAGCGCCAGGTTCCCCTAGCGCTACCTTGTTACGACTTCACCCCAGTCATGAACCACAAAGTGGTGAGCGTCCTCCCGAAGGTTAAACTACCCACTTCTTTTGCAGCCCACTCCCATGGTGTGACGGGCGGTGTGTACAAGGCCCGGGAACGTATTCACCGTGGCATTCTGA
>NZ_QLYZ01000005.1 GCF_003350325.1 Vibrio rhodolitus
AGTCGCCGTGGTAACTGTCACGACAATGCGGTTGCCGAGAGTTTTTTCCAGTTACTCAAAAGAGAAAGAATTAAGCGGAAGATCTACACCACGAGAGAGGAAGCTCGTATGGACATCTTCGAATATATTGAGATGTTCTACAACATTAAACGCCGACATGGTTCCAATAATCAGTTGTCGCCAGTAGAGTATGAAAAGCAATATGAAATCGAATTAAAGAGTGTCTACTAATTTGGTGGCTATTCATTAAGCCTATAATGGGGGTTGTAGGCGAGTCTACTTCTAACAGTATATCTGCCTTACCTCTACCTAAAAAAGCAGAATGGATACTGAGTGTAGGTAACTATGCTAATGGCTTTGTTTTAGATAAGTTAGCTGATACTCAAAAGGGAAGTGTAGAAGATGAGAAAAAATAGAAGTACGTTTGGTATGTATAAATTAGGTTCTGTATATACGTTTAGTATAATCTTTCTCATGCTAGGCATTAGTGAAAAACTGTGGTTTTTATCTTTGTTTTCATTGTTTATGATTGTCATCTTTATTAAAGATGAGTATGTGAAATATATTTTCAGAAACGACAAAGAGTTGCTTAAAGAGTACTGCATTGCAACGATAGTTTTAGTTTTATTAACATTTGTGCATATATTACTGTCAATTGTGGCTAACTTGCTAATTGGTTCATATTTATCGATAAAGCTCGTAAATAGTTATAAAAGGTTGCAGAAAATGGAAATTACATACTGAAACGGAACATTTATATACGCTACTCATTCAAGTGGCGTCTCTCTTCCCACAAGCACCTAATCCACCCACAGAACTCCCTCTCACTACCAGTAACAGAAAATTCCAACGGAATCAGCCTCGGGAATATATTGTTAAACGCTGCGGTATTAGGGCTGCAATCTGGGGTGTTCTTGTTCTGGATAGATCAACAGGATAGAGCAGCAGGGTCAGGTCTTGCCTTTTCCTGAAAATGAACAAGATTTTACTGCGGTGATTTCTATTCAGGGATAAGAATGAGTCGACTATTACAAGTGGAATGGACTCGTTAGATGTTAAACCTCACCAAGTGACTTTAACCAAATAGTGCGATCTCGGTACTGATTGTGGCGCTTTTTTGTGAAGGTGTGGACGTTGTTAAAAATTTGCGCTGGTTAGAATGCCCTTGATTTACACGAACAAGGGAAAGGATTATGTCTGGTTTTGGTCAGCATTTAGACGTTGATGGCGCTGAGATCTACTACCAGGTTTCAGGCAATCCTGATGGCCAACCGCTGGTGATGTTACATGGCGGTTTAGGCAGTAGTGAAGATCTTGATGGGCTAATGAAATATATACCGGATCTGTTTAAAGTGATTCGGATTGATTTACGTGGTCATGGACGTTCAACATTAGGTGAACTGCCGTTGACTTATACCCGTTACCAACAAGACATTGAAGCGGTGTTAGATACGCTACAAGTCGACAAATATCATCTGTTTGGTTTTAGTGATGGTGGCACAGTGGGTTATCGATTGGCGGCTTGCAACCAACGCCGCGTGCTTAGCCTAGCTACGCTCGGTTCACAATGGCGTTTAGAGCCTGACGACCCATCAATTGAACTCTATCAGTCCATCACTGCTGGGTTTTGGCAGCAAGAGTTTGAGCAGGAAGTGGCGCGCTATGAAGAGCTCAATCCGCAAGCGGATTTTAAGCGTTTAGTGTGTCAGGTAAAGAAACTCTGGTTAGATACCTTTGATAGCGGTTACCCAGACGAGACGGTTGATAATATTGCTTGCTCGACGTTGATCATGCGTGGTGACAAAGACTTCCTATTTTCACTGGCAGAAGCACAAGAGCTATGCGAAAGAGTGGAAGAGTCGGAGTTCTTTAATGTGCCATTTACTGAACATGAAGCGCACAAAGAGTATCCGGAAATTGTCGGTGAAGTGCTAAGACGCTTTTTACAGATCAACCACTAACGAGTCGACATAATCAATAGGTGGTATAGAGAGAAAAACCTCGCCAAGGCGAGGTTTTGTCGTTTTATGCTTTAAGAATTAGACAGTGATTTAGACTCGATAGCGGTCAATTTCTTCTCTAAGCGTTTCAGCGAGTTTTGCCAATTCTAAAGTGGCTTCGGTGCTTTGCTCGGCACCGTCAGCGGTTTGATTGGCGAGCTCACTGATTGATGAGATATTTGAGTTAATATCTTCAGTGACTAAGCTTTGCTCTTCCGCTGCTGTGGCGATTTGCGTATTCATTGCAGTGATTTGGTCGACACTGGTTTTGATTTGCTCTAACGCAATACCCGCTTCTAGTGCTTTTTCGACTGTAGTGCTGGCGTTGACTGCACCTTTTTCCAATCTTTGAGTTGAATCTCGGCTACCTTGTTGTAAGCGCTGAATCGTGCCCATGATTTCTTTGGTGGACTCTTGGGTGCGGCTTGCCAAGGTGCGCACTTCATCGGCAACTACCGCAAAGCCTCGACCTTGTTCACCCGCACGAGCAGCTTCGATAGCGGCATTTAACGCCAGCAAATTGGTTTGCTCGGAGATATCTTGGATAACATCGACAACGGTCCCAATGTCTTCTGAGTGTTTGGCAAGAGAATGCATCGCATCAACCGATTCTTGCAGATCAGTTGAGAGGCTCTCAATCATTTGGATGCTCTCCTCCACCACTACTTTGCCACTTGCAGCGGCTTGGTCGGCTTGTTCTGACGCTTCAGCCGCCGAAGTTGCGCTGTGCGCGACCTCATGTACGGTCGCTGTAAACTGGTTGATCGCAGCGGCCACTTGAGTGGTTTGTTCTTGCTGGCTAAGGATGTTCTGTTTCGCTTGGCTTGCTACCACTGAGTTTTCTTCTGAAGCGCGGGCAAGTTGGCTAATGGAATCGCGGTTGGTTTTTACCACGTGTTGGAAGTCAGCTACGATCTGGTTCACCGACTCGGCAATGTGAGCAAATTCATCATTACCGGTTAGATTGATGCGTTGGGTTAAATCGCCTTGGGCGATTTGATGTGAGGTACCTTCCAGCAGCTCTACAGCATGATTAACACGGCGAACAATAATCACAGCAACGCTAGTGATCACCAGCAAAGCAAACGCGGCAATACCACTGAATACCACAATAAAGTCTTGGGTCGCTTTTTCTGCCAGGGCAAAGTTGGTTTTGCCTTCTTGACGTTGTAGCTCAAGGAACTCTTCAGTGAACTGGTAGGTTTTGCTAAAGAGAGGGTTAATCTTGGTCAGTAAGATCAAATTGGCGCGATCGAAATTTTGCTTCTCTAGTTCTGCAATCGCCGGAGTAAAGCCTTGATCGGTTATGGCATCGAGTGTTTTTGCCAGTTGCTGAACCACATTTTGCTCTTGTTGCGTTAATGGTGAAGTGAGCAATTCATCATCAACAATACGGTGTAGTGTATTGAGTGATGTTTGAATCTGTTCAATATGGAATTGCGTTGGGTGGTCATGCATTTTGGCAAATTTGGAGCTTGGGTCATGCTGAAAAGCAAGCAGTAAAGCGCTGCGAGCACTTCCCAGTTCATCAAGTATGCGTCCCGTACGTTCAGTATGTTGCATCCCTTGGGTATAGAGATCTTCGATATAGGCAGAGCTGGTTTGCATGCCGGATATCCCTTTGTAACCGAGTACCGCGAAACCTATCGCCATTAAGAGCACACATATTTTTAAGCGAATGCTTACGCTTTCCAGTTTAGAGAGCAAGCCAGATTTTTGTTGTGCGGGTGGATTGTCGTTATTCATGTTCACCTCATTTATTAATTATCTTTCTCTAATATAAATGAGAGATTAAAAAAACTCCTGATGTAAGTTTGATGTAAATCATTGATTAAATCGAAAGGTAACCAGATGTTTTTAAACTGTTATGATTGTCTCTCTTTTAAGAAAATTCACTGGAAATTCGTCGAATTAATGAAGTGAGTGCTCAATTTAAATCATTTATAGAATGATATTCTGTATAGTAAAGGGCGATTTGTCATCAGATTGATTGAGTTTTGTCGGAATTCTCTGACTGAAATTTGCAGCGAATTTCGTTTTTATTGCATTAAAATCAAACATTTAAAATGAATGGTAAAAATCTCTGTCAATGAAAAAATTAAATCACGATTAATATCGTGACAGAGAATCACATTCTAAATAAAAAGCCTTGTTTTTGTGAATTTTCCAATACTAATCCAGCAAATTTGCTCTCTACAATAAGTCTCAAAGCTGTGATGACCACAGCGATTTTTGTGGAAGTAGAAAATGTTAAAACGTAATGCACTTCAATTAGCAATATCGATGGGTATCGCAGCAGCATCTGGCGCAGCGTATGCGGATAGCTCAAACATGGTTAACCCGGATGGGGGCGTCGTGGTGGGTTATTGGCACAACTGGTGTGATGGTGCTGGTTATCAGCGCGGTAATGCACCTTGCGTGACTTTGGAAGAAGTTAACCCGATGTATAACATCGTCAACGTTTCATTTATGAAAGTGTTTGATGTGGCGGAAGGGCGTATTCCAACGTTCCGTCTAGACCCGGCTGTTGGGTTGTCAGAACAAGAGTTCGTCAATCAAATTGGTGAGCTGAACAAGCAAGGTCGTTCCGTCCTGATTGCGCTGGGCGGCGCAGATGCGCATATCGAATTAAAAACCGGTGATGAGCAGGCGTTTGCCGACGAAATCATCCGTGTGACTGAACGTTACGGCTTTGATGGTTTGGATATCGACCTAGAGCAAGCGGCTGTAACGGCAGCAGATAACCAAACAGTTATTCCTGCGGCTTTGCGTATCGTTAAAGACTATTATCGTCAGCAAGGCAAAAACTTCCTTATCACTATGGCGCCTGAGTTCCCTTACCTTAAAAAAGGCGACAAGTACGTTCCTTACATTGAGAACTTAGCGGGTTACTATGACTGGATTAACCCACAGTTCTACAACCAAGGTGGTGACGGTCTTTGGGTTGATGAAGAAAATGCGTGGATCACTCAAAACAGTGATGCGATGAAAGAGAAGTTTATATACTACATCTCTGACTCATTGGCGAACGGTACGCGTGGCTTCCACCAAATCCCACATGATAAATTGGTATTCGGTATTCCAACCAACATTGATGCAGCCGCGACAGGGTTTGTTAAGAACCCACAACACCTATACAGCGCCTTTGAACGACTAAATGCTCAAGGTCAGCCACTGCGTGGCGTGATGACTTGGTCAGTTAACTGGGACATGGGTACCAATGCTGCTGGTCAAGCTTACAATGAGCAGTTTATTAAAGATTACGGTCCGTTTATTCATGGGCAAACACCACCGCCACCATCAGAAGGTGAGCCAGTATTTAAAGGCTTGAGCGATACGCGCGTATTACATGCTACAAGCTTCAATGAACTAGCGGGTGTTTCTGCTTCAGATAAGGAAGATGGCGATCTAACTGGGTCGATTATGGTTGAAGGCATCGTTGATACTCATCGTATCGGCACCTACATCCTAACGTATCGTGTCCAAGACACCGACGGCAACGAAACTGTAAAAGCGCGCAGCGTTGAGGTTTATAGTCAAAAACCAGTATTCGCCGGAGTGGCTGATACGACCGTGGTGCTTGGCGCTGAATTTGACCGTTTAGCGGGCGTGAAAGCAACGGATGCAGAAGATGGCGATTTGACTGGCGATATTCGCGTTACGGGCGAAGTCGATACAGCGGCGATCGGTCAATACACACTGCAATACTCAGTGACAGATAGCGCGAATCAAACCGTGCGTGTTGAGCGCAATGTAACGGTCAGCGATGGCAGCAGCTGCGCGAATGCATGGGATGCAAAAGAGACTTACCTGCAAGGTGCTCAAGTGTCACACAATGGTGCAACTTGGGAAGCTGGCTGGTGGACGCGTGGTGAAGAGCCAGGAACCACAGGTGAATGGGGTGTGTGGAAAAAGGTTTCTGACAGTTCGTGTGGCGGTGAAACTCCAGATCCTGAGCTTGGCGCTGAGCTAAAAGTATCAGGTCTTGCGAGTGAGTATGTTGCAGACAATGGTGAAGTGCGCCTAGCGCTTGAACTCAGTGCCAATAAAGCGCTGGATGTGACCGTTATGGTTGCTGACAGCACTGGTACTGTGGTTAACCAAGCGAAAGTGAACTTAGTCGATTCAAAAGCGATCACGATTGATATTTTTGAAGCCAAAGAAGGTCGCTACACATTGGATGTTGTAGGTAGTGCAGAAGATGGTGAAATGGTGGTGTTTACCGCGCCATTTATGGTTAAAGAGCAAGGTACGGTCACGCCGCCTCCTGGTGATTACCCACCGTTCCAAGCAGGCACAAATTACCAAGCTGGTGATATTGTTGTCGGTGCCGACAATGGCTTATACCAATGTAAACCTTGGCCATACACAGGTTGGTGTTCAAGTGCCTCTTACGCTCCAGCAGATAGCCTTTACTGGCAAGATGCTTGGGATAAATTGTAAGATAAACCATCGATAAGCTAATGAAAAAGCACCACAAATGTGGTGCTTTTTTGTTCCATCCAAGCAGCGGTTACTCTTCAGTATACTGTTCTAACAGTGCTTCAAAGCGTTTGTTGCCATGCAGTGATTCAAAGTCTTTTTCATGCGCAATCAAATCACGAATGGACGGGCTGTTTTCAATCGCACGTTCTAAATCATCAATCGCTTGTTCTTCTACCCCGAGCCTTGCAAAGGCACAAGCGCGTTGATACAGCGCCGGACCGTTGCTTTCATCTAAATCCAGTACGCGATTACAAATACTTAATGCCCAGTTGTATTCGTTCGCTTCCATTGCTGCATCGGCTTTGTACGTTAACGCTTCTAAGTCACCCGGACGGATATGTAAGATTTCATCGTAAACCGCGATCTTCTGCTCTGGTGTTTGCATGCTTTGCGCACGTAACCAAAGGTTGTGCACTTCGTTAATGATCTCAATCTCTTTGTTGTTTTCACTAATGATGCGTGTTTTGCGCTTTAAATCGCGCTCTAAGGCGATGAATTTCTTTTCATATTCTTGAGCAATTGCTTCAAGGCGTTTATCAGCCATTTCTTTGGTGTTGACCTTAAGCTCGCGAATCGATTGCCATCCGACAAAGGCGATCAGCGAAGCAACCCCAGCAATGATGTAAAAGAAGTAGGTGACGGTAACATTCGCGTAGTTAAGTGACTTGTCGGCCACTGCGAGCTCTCGGTTGGTAATATCAATCACTAAACGACGTTCGAGATCTTGTTGGGATTCACGTAATGATTTGAGCTCATCTAAGATGTATCGCTCCATTAATGGGCGATCGAGTAAGTCTGTTTGTGAGTATTTTTGTTCTTCGGCGACACTAGAAAAGCTAGTGGTGGTAAGGAGAATCAACAAAAGTGAAAAGATAGAGCGCATTTGGCTTCCTTACTGTAAAAATGTTGTAGAAATTTATCGTTCTTTTTCACAGTAGCAGATCGGCATATGGTAACGCAAAGCGCAAGCCTTTCTTTTTCCAACTAATTGCTTTGATAGCCGTCGAATCATTTGGCTGGTTAGGTAAGAGAACAAAACAAAAAGACCCCGCATCAGCGAGGTCTCAAGACAGTGAAATTTGAGTTATAGCACTTGAAGAATATCTTCCATTGGCAGACGAGCTTTTGGTTTGCCATGGTTATAGTCTTCGCCATCTTTGTGGTAACCCATTGCTAGGGCAACTTCACATACATAGCCATCTAGTTCGTCTTTGAACAGTTCACCAATAAGCTCAGGATCAACCCCTTCCATTGTAGTGGAATCGATACCTAGGCGAGCAAGAACATGCAGTGTGTTACCAAGCGCAAGGTAAGTTTGTGCACGAGTCCAGTTACCGTTGAAGCCATCAGCGTCCGTATTTGCTTCAGCAAACGTGTAAGCACCATCTAGCATGTTGTTGTACATATCAGCTGGTAGGTGACCAGAGGTTACCTCAGCGTCGACTACTTTTTTGTAGTTGTCTTTAGTGTAGTTTGGGTTGTAAGCAAACAAAATAACGTGTGATGCTTCTTTAGCATGTGGTTGGTTAAATTGGTGCTTGTTAGCGAAGGTATCATGAAAACGTTGTTTCGCGGCTTCACTTTCAATCACGATAAATTTCCAAGGCTGTGAGTTGATAGAAGACGCTGATAGACGAATTGCTTGGTAAATCACATCTAAATCTGCCTGTGGAATACGCTTTTCAGCATCGTAGCGTTTTGCAGTGTAACGTGATTGTAAGTCAGCAATGATTGGATGTGTCATGGTCGTACCCTTTTGAATTCTGATGTGGCGTTTGCCGTGTCTACGAGGTGCATTCTAGGGGGATGGCGAAAGAAGAAAAACTAGCTTGGAATTGAAACATTATCAAAAAAAAATTGATAATCGAAAGTCAGCGACGTTAGTTATAGCAGCTAAAATTGATTGGTGAATACCGTGCAAATAAGGAGAACTAAGATGGCAGACTCGGATAAAGACAAAGTGAGACAATTACTGATCGCGACTCGCTTTGGTGTGTCAGCGGCAGAAATGCCGATGATTATTAATCTTGATCAGCAATTGAGTTTGCACATTATCGAGCAACTTAAAGCAGAAGGAGAAGATATCCACTCTTTAGGCGAAGGCACTAATCCACCGGAGCTGGTTCTCTACTCGATAGGAGAGATTGAGCCTTAGGTTGGAGCTCTTTTAATAGTTGGCGAAACCAGATCAGCTTTGGGTTGGTTTCACGCGTTTTGTGCCAATAGATTTTGATTTGATAGTTGGGTATCGGTAGCGGCGGCTGGTAGATAGTTAAGCCAAGCTCCTGCTTGATATGTTGGACGTAAATTTGAGGAATGGTGAGTAGATAAGGTGTGTTAGCGACCAAGTAGGGAGCGCACAACACACTAGGTAAGTGCAGGGCCACGCGTCTTTTGCGGTTGAGTTTCGCGAGTTGCTCGTCTACGACCGCAGTACGCTCATTCCAAGGCGTCACAACAATATGCGAGAGTGCAACAAAGTCATCCAGTGTTAAACACTTGTCATCTAGTCGAGCATTGTTCTTACAAGCCACGGTGCAATAGCCGTCATCTAACCAGATTTGATGAGCAATGTGATTCTCTCTTTCACTTTTGTGCTCAAATCCTAACGCGAAATCTATTTCACCTTGTTCTAAAAGCTGCGCGGGATCTTTCTGTTCGGTATTGAGGATGCGTAACTGAACGTTGGGGTAGTGCTTTGCCAAATATTGGGTCAGCCAAGGGAGCAGAGTCCAAGTCGTAAAGTCAGTGCCGCTTAATACTATCTTGTGTTCGCCGTTACGCGGATCAAATGGCACAGAGGATGACAGCCCTTCGCTTAGCATTTGCATCGCAGGCAGCACCGATTGCGCCAGACGCATTGCTTTTTCTGTTGGCAGCATCTTTTGGTTGGTTCGCACGAAGAGTTCATCATTCAATCTATCTCTCAGTCTTGCTAAGCCATGGCTACAAGCTGATTGACTGATGTGCAGTTGCTCGGCGGCATCATTGACCGATTGAGTCTGATAGATTGCGTGGAAAATCTTAAGTAGGTTAAGGTCGAGATTAGCGATATCCATATGAACGACATGCAGTTATTAGATGAAGAGAATGCAGTTACATCATATTGATAATCCAGTTACTCTGTCACCATAAGCTTGAACAGAAAAGGAGTCACTATGTTCAAAATGCGATCTGCCACGGAAGCTGATGTCGCGACCATCTATCGTTTCATTCATGAGCTCGCGGATTACGAGCGCGCTTCCCACCACGTTAAAGCCAGCGAACAAGATATCCAGCGCAGTTTGTTTGCCGCCAATGCTTCTGCTAATGCCATGATTTGCGAACAAGATGGCGAAGCGGTCGGGTTTGCGGTCTATTTCTTTAACTATTCGACATGGATGGGGCGCTATGGTCTCTATCTTGAGGATCTCTATGTCTCTCCTAACTACCGAGGTTCAGGGGCGGGCAAATTTATAATGCAAACCTTGGCTAAGATCGCGGTCGAGAACAATTGCGCGCGTTTTGAATGGGCGGTGCTCGATTGGAATCAACCGGCAATCGATTTCTACACCAGCATTGGCGCGAAAGAGCAAAGCGAGTGGCGCACCTACCGACTCGATGGTGATGCTCTATACCAATTTGCCCAATAGCCGCGTTAACCCGCCACAATTTTGATGAGACTCTCTGCCGTGGCAACTGCCTGCTTGCGATTAGCAATATTGAGTTTTTGATAGAGATTACGAATATGGGTTTTGATGGTGGTAGCCGCAACGTCTAACTCATGGGCAATCTGCTCATTGGTTAGCCCAGCATAAATGAGTCCTAACACCTGCCATTCTCGCTGTGTGAGTGGACTATTGCGTACCAACTCTGGCACTTGAGGGTGGTGGATCAATTGGTCGATAAAACCCTGATCAAAGTGTTTTGCTTGGCTGCGTTGGCTTACATTGACAGACTTAATCAATTGATTGACCCGGTAGCGGGTCAGATCATCAAGTGAAGATTGAAAATCTGCGTGCAGTAGGATTGGTGTGAGGCTGTTGATGCCAAACAGAAAATCACCCATCATAGAGGTTTGATTCGCCAGTTGCAGCGCGTATTGCAGTTGTTGGTGAATTTGCTGACTGCTGTTTTGCTGATGTAGGCACAATTGCGTTGCGAGAATAGCGTTGCGGCACTGATCTGCGAGTAAGTGATAGTGTTGCGCATCAATACCAAGTTTGTTGATTGTGCTTACCGCATCAGCAAATTTGCCTAATACCAATTGAGCTCGAACTATATTGCGCCCGTGTAGTTGCGAGAAGTGGTTGCGTGCGTTAGTCAGCGGGGCAGCGTTTTCCAGCCATAGCTTGATAGCGCTGGTCTCTTGCTTGGTTTGCCAGTAGATCAGCAATGCCATCTCGGCATTACTAGTGGCATCCATGTGGTGAAAACCGCTGGCAAGTAGCAGCTCTATTTGCGCGGCATATTTGCCCGCTTTTTGCTCTTCACCGCGGCAAAGCGCTATCCGGCACAACATGGCATAGCTATGAATATGAAGCTTTTCAGGCATATCGCTGAGCAATTTAATTGCATTTTGCGCGCAAGTTTGTGCTTCTTCCAAGCGGTTCCAACTAAACAAAACTTGGGCGCGTACCCGCAGTAAGCATTCTTGCAATGGGTCGTGCTGCATTAGCTGATCATCAATCAGTTTAAAGCCACTTTCTTGTACATCAAATGCCGCCTGTAAGTAGCCTTTTGCTAATAAGATCTCGCTTTGTTGCACCATTGCCCACAACGCTTGGTGAGGCACTTGATATTGGCGGGCTAACTTTTCGGTTTGCTGCATTAAAGGCAGCGCACGGTCCAAGAAACCTAACACATGATTGACTTCTCCAATGACCGAAGTCGCCACAATGCGGCTGTGAAATGCCCGCCCATCCATTTGGCTAAGCGCCAGTTCAGCCAGTTCTAAAGCCCTCTCAGGCTGATTTTTTTGGATGGTGATTTGCGCTTTTAATGCGTTGAACTCACCTTGCTCACTGTGATTAAGCGTCATGTTTGAGGCGTCAGCTTGTAGCAAGATCAAGTCAACGTCTTCATTGCGCTGTTGATTGTGAGCGATCCAAGCGTGCAATAGACAAAGTGTGGCGTGTTGGTAAACAGTGTGGCTATCGAGCTGACTCAGTACATGCTGCAATAGGGCGAGCTTACCAGAGTTGAACAGCTCCCAGCCATGTTGTTTAAGAATGTCGACGCTCAGAGATGGTCGTTCGGCAAGCTCAGCATGGCGTAGCGCCTGTTCGGCACTGCCTTGACCTAACCAAGCTTGTACCGCTGCGCAGTGTAATTGCGTTTCTTGATCGGCAAGGTAATGATGACGCTCGTGGGCTAAAAACTGATTAAACAAGCGATGAAAGCGGTACCAGTTGTGCTGGTTTTCAACCGGTTGGATAAATAGCCCCAATCGCTGCAAGTTTTCAATCATGTTTTGCGCATCACTGCGCCCGGTGACAACCGAAGCAAGGGTGTGGTTAAACTTGTCAAGAATTGAGCACTTGAGTAAAAAGTTCTGCATTTCTGGCTCTAAATGGGTGAAGACTTCATCGAGTAAGTAGTCGCAAAGATGGCTTTGATTGAGAGTTAAATCTAAGCTGCGGTTGGGTGTGAACTCTTGACTTGGTTGGATTGCTTGCCAAGCAATCAATTCCAAGGCAGAAGGCCAGCCTTCAACCTCTTGGTAAAGCTTGCGAGCAGAACTGGCATCGATCTCGTGCTCAAGGCGCATAGTCAAAAATGCCTGGGTTTCTTCGTGACTAAACGCCAGCGATTGCTGATCCAACTCGCAGACTAAGCCTTGCACTCTTAAACGGGCAATACCCAGCCGAGGGGTTGAGCGGCTGGTGATAACTAAACTCAAATTATCGGGTTTGCGTTGAATAAAATAGCTCAGCGCTTGATGGATCGCCTGATGGTCAATGTGGTGATAATCATCAAGCACGAGGTAACAAGCTTGTTTATGTTTCGCAATTTGTTTGAGCGCCTCGGTAATTAAAACCAGTATATCGGTTTGACCGCTTTGTTCGGCTAGCTTTAACGCACTTGAGCAGGCTTGATGACATGCATTGTTAAGCGCTGCAATAAAATAGCAGGCAAAGCGATGTGGATCGTTATCGTTGCTGTCAATGCTGTACCAACCAAGATGGCGTTTAGTGGCGAGCCATTGGCTCGCTAAACACGTTTTACCATAGCCAGCAGGCGCGCGAATAAAGATCAGTTTTTGCGCCGGGAGTGCCTCGAGCATTGATTCAAGTCGCGTTCGCTCAAGCAGTGTGATGGCATAGCTTGGACAACTGAGTTTAGAAGGAATCCACATCCTGTTTGTTTTCCTATTTTGCAGCAGTTCTTTGACCGTTTGTTCCATGTTACGGGATCAACTAACGTCGAATGTAGTCGATTAGTATGAAGATGATTGAGAACAACGCGTAACTCACGTTTTGTCGCTATCTACGCCCTGATTATGTGATCTATTTCAAGTTGGGTGCAATTTAGCGGCGAAATCAGAATCAATTGGCAACAAATAGCGCCATTCCTAGCGCGTTACTGATGAAAAAATGTGATCTATATTGGTTTGTTTACTTCTTTTAGTGATATGTGGGCGAAATCTCTAGCGGCTCTGCTTGGGCGAATTGATAACTAAGTGTGATGTTAGTCATGCCTCAAGGTGCTCAATTTGCCCGTAAATGTGAGTGTTGACTCAAAATCGCTGCCGCTGAGTGCTCTACGCCGCTTCTACTCCTCCCCCTAGGTGTCGTTAAAGGAGGATGTATTGTGGTGGGCGGATTTGCACGATAGCGCTTAGGGAAACTAAAAGAGACTTCATTGATGAAACCGACACAACAGATTCACTTTGACAAAGCTTTATTCCAAAACAGTGTAAAAAAACACTTGAGCTCAACGTATGCGACGACGATAGAAAAAGCCTCCAGTCGCGCATGGTATCTAGCGACAGGTCGAGCATTGGCTGAACTGACCACCTTTGATCTGTTACAGACAGAGCAAGACGATAAAATTCGCAATGCCAAAAGCGTTAACTACCTTTCGTTGGAGTTCTTAATCGGACGCTTAACCGGTAATAACCTTATTAGCATGGGTGTGTACGAGCAAGTATCGCAGGCGATTGAAGAGTTGGGGCAAAACCTCAGTGACTTGCTTGAAGAAGAGCGCGATCCATCTTTAGGTAATGGTGGTTTAGGTCGTCTAGCTGCTTGTTTCATGGACTCATTGGCAGCGCAAGAATACCCAACGGTGGGTTACGGCTTGCACTATGAATATGGTCTGTTTAAGCAGTCCTTTGAACAAGGTCATCAAAAAGAAGCGCCGGATGCATGGTGCGGTGTTGAAGGCTATCCATGGGAAATTGCCCGCCCTGAGTTGGCACAAGAGATCGGCTTTTATGGTCATGTTGAGGTAACCGAAGTCAATGGGCGTGAGCAGCGTCGCTGGGTTCCGGGTATGACAGTAAAAGCGATGCCATGGGATATTCCGATTGTCGGTTACCAAAGTGATACCGTTTATCCGCTGCGTTTGTGGGAGTGCCGAGCGATTGCGCCTTTCTCACTAGAGAGTTTTAACAACGGTAACTACTTTGAGGCGCAACACGCGCTGATTGATGCGGGTAACATTACCAAAGTGCTTTACCCAAATGACAACCATGAAAAAGGCAAAACACTGCGTTTGATGCAGCAATACTTCCATAGTGCGGCGTCGGTACGTGACATTTTGCGTCGTCATGAAGAAGCGGGTCATACCTTAGCCTCATTGCCAAAATACGAAACCATTCAGCTTAACGATACCCACCCAACCATTGCGATTCCTGAATTGATGCGGATCTTAATTGATGAAAAAGGCATGGAGTGGGAAGAGGCGTGGGCGATTAGCTCTAAGACCTTTGCTTATACCAACCACACCTTATTGCCAGAAGCGCTAGAGACGTGGAGTGAATCTCTGATCCAACGTTTATTGCCGCGTCATATGGAAATCATCTACTACATTAACCATCTGTTCTTAAAGCAAGTGCGTGAAAAGTGGCCGGGTGATGTGTCAAAGCAGCGCAAGCTATCGATCATCCAAGAGGGCTTCCATCGCATGGTGCGTATGGCAAACCTATGTGTGGTTGGCTCATACGCGGTTAATGGGGTTGCAGCGCTGCACTCAGAATTGGTCAAGCGAGACTTATTCCCTGAATTTAACGAGCTGTATCCAAATCGCCTGCAAAATGTGACCAACGGCATCACGCCACGTCGCTGGCTGAGGTTTTGTAACCCAGGTCTAAGCCAGTTGATCAGCGAAAAAATAGGTGATGAGTGGGCTGCGGATCTTGATCAACTGGAAGCCATTTCTCAATACGCCGATGACGGTGAATTCCAGCAGCAATTTATGGCAGTGAAGAAGGCCAATAAGCAGCGCTTGGCTGACTGGGTGAAAGCGAATATGGATATTGAGCTTGATACCAATGCGATCTTTGATGTGCAGATCAAGCGATTACATGAATACAAGCGCCAGCATCTAAATATGCTGCACATCCTATCGCTTTATCATCGCCTGCTTAACGATGCAGACTTCGATATGGTGCCACGTGTATTTATCTTCGCAGCAAAAGCGGCTCCGGGCTATCACCTTGCTAAGCAAATTATCTATGCCATCAATAAGATAGCAGAGAAGGTGAACAGCGATCCGCGCATCAACAACAAGCTTAAAGTAGTCTTCTTGCCGGATTACCGCGTTAGCATGGCTGAAATCATCATTCCTGCTGCCGATGTGTCTGAACAGATCTCGACGGCGGGTAAAGAAGCCTCTGGTACCGGTAATATGAAAATGGCTCTAAATGGTGCCTTAACCATAGGTACGATGGATGGTGCCAACGTTGAAATTCGTGAAGAAGTGGGCGATGACAACATCTATATCTTTGGTCTTGAGGTGGATGAAGTCGAGCGTCTGCACGCTTCAGGCTATAACCCATACGCTTACTACAATGCCGACCCGTTGCTAAAAGCCTCATTGGATTTGCTAATTGGCGATGAGTTCACACCGGGTGAACCGGGTAAGCTGGGGGCAACTTATGACAGCGTGTTAGATGGTGGCGACCCGTACTTAGTCTTGGCGGATTTTGCTTCTTATGTTGAAGCACATGAAGCGATTGATGCGCAGTACCGCGATCAAGCAGGGTGGGCG
Source organism: Vibrio rhodolitus (assembly GCF_003350325.1). Taxonomy (GTDB): domain Bacteria; phylum Pseudomonadota; class Gammaproteobacteria; order Enterobacterales; family Vibrionaceae; genus Vibrio; species Vibrio rhodolitus. Next base: position 15,681 of record NZ_QLYZ01000005.1, read on the forward strand.
AAAAAAGCCATTCTTAATACTGCGTTGGTTGGCAAGTTTAGCTCAGATCGCAGCATTAGGGACTATGTTAATAACATTTGGCAACTAAAAAGCGTTAAGCGCTAACCATAAAAAGGTCACCTAGTGTGACCTTTGCTCGATTAACTTAGTCGCTTTGGAGAAGTTTATGATCAGTAATACCGTACTCAAACAGGCTGCCAATGTTGCCAATATCGCTGACTCTTACATCAGTGCTTGGGGAAGCCCTGCCGATGTCGAACAGCAGAGTATCTTACATTTGTTGTCATCACTGGGTTATGACACCAGCAGTGATGAAGCGCTGCTCGCAAGCTGTAGCAAAAAGTCTCAGCAAGAGACTCTCGCGCCGGTTTTGGTGTTAAAAGAAGGGCAGGCGTTTGAGTTTACGCTAAACATTGATCAAAGCGTTCGTGAAAGCGAGTTTAAGTGGTCGATTAATACTGAGCTGGGAGAGCTATTCACTGGTGAAGTGAATCAACACATAGTACGCGATGAGCGTGCGACCGGGGGACCGCTAGTGGTGGCTCTTCCGAGCCAGTTACCTTGGGGTTATCACCAATTAACCGTTGAGCGTAAAAGACGTAAAACGCCTTATCAAGCACGTTTAATCGTTACGCCTAAAGCTTGTTATAAGCAAGCGTCGATGCTTCAGGGTAAAAAAATGTGGGGACCGAGCATTCAGCTCTATACCCTGAAAAGCAGCCATAACTGGGGCATCGGTGATTTTGGTGACCTTAAACATTTGTTGGCTGAGATTGCTTCGCGTGGCGGAGATTTTGTTGGCTTAAACCCAATTCACTCCCTGTTTCCTGCTAATCCAGAGGCAGCCAGTCCGTATAGTCCTTCATCGCGTCGTTGGCTCAATATCCTCTATATTGATGTGAGTTCTGTTGCCGAATTTGCTTTGAGCAGCCAAGCACAGCAAGTGGTTGGTAGTGCGGAATTCCAGCAACGTTTGCAGAGTGTGCGTGATTCTCATTGGGTCAATTACAGTGAAGTGGCGGCATTGAAAATGAGTATTTTGCCGCTGCTGTTTGCTGAGTTTAAGGCGCGTCATATTGATACCAATAGTGAGCGAGCTGCGCAGTTTTTACAGTTTGTTGAGTTAGGCGGTGAGAGTTTGCTGCATCAAGCGGCATTTGATGCTTTACATGCCGAGTTACATCAGCAAGACGCCGGTATTTGGGGATGGCCTGTTTTTCCCAAGCAGTTCCAGAGCTTTAGTAGCAAAGCGGTACAGGATTACATTGAGGAAAACCGCGACCAAGTTCATCTCTATATGTATCTTCAATGGATTGCTGATTGCCAAGTTAATGAAGCGCAGCAACTGGCAGAGAGCAAAGGAATGTCGGTTGGGCTTTACCGTGACTTAGCGGTGGGCGTGGCAGATTCCGGTGCGGAAACATGGGCTGATAATGGCAACTTAGTACAAGATGTCAGTATTGGTGCGCCGCCAGATGTACTAGGACCGCTCGGACAAAACTGGGGTCTACCACCACTAAATCCAGAGGTTCTACAAGCGACAGGCTTTCAAGCCTACATCGACCTACTGCGCGCTAACATGAAGCATTGTGGCTCGCTGCGAATTGACCATGTATTAGGTTTGCTGCGTCTGTGGTGGATTCCTAAAGGTGAAAATGCAACAAAAGGTGCGTATATCTACTATCCGGTGGAAGAGATGTTGGCGATCTTGGCGCTCGAATCTCATCGTCATCAATGCAGCGTGATTGGTGAAGATCTTGGCACCGTACCAGATGAAATTGTCGATAAACTGCGTGAAGCGGGTGTGCATTCTTACAAGGTATTCTTCTTTGAGACCTCCAAGCAAGATGGCGGTTATCTCTCGCCTCAGCATTATGCTGATCAGTCGATGGCTGCGCTCTGTACGCACGACATGCCGACGCTACGTGGTTTCTGGCACTGTGATGATCTTAAAATGGGTAAAGAGCTTGGTTTATACCCAGATGAGGAGCAGTTACAAGGGCTGTTTGATGCGCGCTTAAAGAGTAAGCAAGGCATTTTAGACTCAGTAGCTTGGCATGGATTTTTGCCGGAAGGGGTGGGGCGTGATGCCTCGCTGGTACCAATGGACCGCTACCTTGCTCAGGCACTGCAACTTCACGTTGCGGCGGGCTCCTCAACCTTGCTGAGTGTCCAGCTCGAAGATTGGTTGGAGATGGATAAACCGGTCAACATTCCTGGCACAGTGAATGAGTACCCTAACTGGCGACGCAAGCTGTCGATGGATTTAGAGCATCTATTTGGTCTGGATGGCGTGAATCAGATTGCGGAGAAGCTGACGCAGGTAAGAAGTAAAGCCTCGTCCTGTTAAGATGGGTTTAGTGACAAAGATAATAAACTTTGATCATAACGTGCGCGTTGGCGCGTAAATTCGATAGTATGTAGATATTCATGTTTATGAATATAAGAAATTTTTTGCCCACCAAGGAATACGATTTAGTGGGCTTAGAAAACGAAAGTTAGGTTAGGGAGAGAATAACTTGAACACCACGGTTGATAAAAAGGTACAGGCGTATAACCAACTTTCAGACGCATCTTTTGCAGATTCATTTTCATTTCTAGGTCCTTATTTGACTCCACAGCAAGGCTCTTTGCGAGTGTGGATGCCGGGCGCAGATAAAGTCGCGCTGGTACTGGACGATCAAACACGAATTCCGCTGACACAAGAGTGTGATGGTGGCTTTGTTCTTTCGCAAAAGCGCGATCTTCGTTTTAGCCACTACCGCTTAGCTGTTGACTGGTCTGGTGTCGAACAAATGATTGATGACCCTTACCAGTACCATGCGATTTACGCTGAGTACGATGATTTGCATACACCGAAAAATATGTATCGTCATATGGGTGCGCAGTTCGTCACGCTAGAGCGTGAAGGTAAACAAATCTCTGGGGTACGTTTTTTAGTTTATGCACCGCATGCCAGTGCTTGTAGCCTGATTGCTGACTTTAACCATTGGGATGGTCGTCGTACACCGATGCAGCGCCTTGATTATGGCATTTGGGGTATTTTTATTCCTGACTTGGATGAAGGTGTTCGCTACAAGTTTGAGATCAAGGGACCTAACGGTGAGCGTGTCGCCCACAAGGCAGACCCATGGGGCAGTTTTGCTGAGCAATATCCTTCTTTTTCATCTGTTACTTACGACCATGAACGCTATCAATGGCAAGATGCTGATTGGCAGCAACGCCCGGTTACGGATAAACGTAAGCAAGCACTTGCTTTCTATGAACTGCATGCAGGGTCTTGGCGCCGTGACCAAGATGGGCAGTTTTTGAATTATCGCGATCTTGCTGATCAACTGGTGCCTTACTTAGTTGATTTGGGTTATACCCATGTTGAATTAATGCCGGTTTCTGAACATCCATTCTATGGCTCTTGGGGCTATCAGCCCGTAGGTTTGTTTGCGCCAACCAGCCGCTTTGGCACGCCAGATGACTTTAAGTACTTTGTCGATACCTGCCACCAAGCGGGTATTGGTGTGGTGTTAGATTGGGTGCCTGCGCACTTCCCATCAGATGATCATGGTTTAGCTAATTTTGATGGTACGCCGCTGTTTCACGATCCTGACCCACGTCGTGGTTGGCACCAAGATTGGAATTCGTATATCTACGACATGAGCCGCGAGCATGTTAGACGCTTTTTGGTTTCTAATGCGCTGTATTGGTTTGATCAGTTCCATATTGATGGCATTCGTGTTGACGCGGTGGCATCGATGCTCTACCTCGACTATTCCCGCAGTCATGATCAGTGGATCCCCAATATAGACGGTGGTAATGAGAACTATGATGCCATCGCGACACTCAAGTGGATGAACGAAGAAGTCTACAAACACTTCCCCAATGCGATGACCATCGCGGAAGAATCGACGGCGTTCCCGGGCGTGTCAGCGCCAACCTATCTTGGCGGTTTAGGTTTTGGCTTTAAGTGGAATATGGGTTGGATGCACGACAGCTTGGCGTATATCAAAGAAGATCCTGTTCATCGTAAGTATCACCACAACACCATCACCTTCCCGCTGATTTATGCTCATAGCGAAAACTATGTGCTGTCGCTTTCTCATGATGAAGTGGTTTACGGTAAAGGCTCAATCCATAACAAGATGCCGGGTGATGAATGGCAGCAAACGGCGAACTTGCGTGCTTACTATGGCTACATGTATGGACAGCCGGGTAAAAAGCTTAACTTTATGGGCGCAGAGTTAGGGCAAACGGCAGAGTGGAACCATGATGATCAGTTGCAATGGTTCTTATTGCAATTTGGACGTCACCAAGGGGTGCAAGATTTAACTCGAGATCTTAATGCACTCTATCGCCAAGAGCCGGCTCTGCACGAGTTAGATTGTGAACCCAGTGGTTTTGAGTGGCGTTTGCAAGATGAAGCCGATGCCAGCATTTTAGCCCACGAGCGTATTAGTGAATCCGGTGAGCGTATCTTAGTGATTTCTAACTTTACTCCAGTGCCACACAGCCATTTCCAATTGGGTGTTCCTGTCGCTGGGCATTATCAGTTGTTGCTCAATACCGACAGTGCGAAATATCACGGTAGTGACTACAGTGTGCTTGAACAAATTGATACCGCAAACAAAGAGAGCCAAGGCTTAGCGCAATCGCTGCAAATCAGCGTGCCGCCACTCTCAACTTTGTTCTATAAGCTGATCGCGTAGCGAATCCCTTGAGAGATTAATGCCCCACTTAACCAAGTGGGGCATTTTTTTATCATGCGCGCGATTTTCTCCTACACTGATGAAAAAGGAGAAAAAACAAAATGATTACAGCTCTTTATGCTTCCTTGTTGGCGCTACTGATGATGTGGCTATCAGTTCAAGTGATTAAGCAGCGCCGCACTAATCGTATTGCTCATGCTGATGGTGGGATTGAAGGATTGCAAATCGCTCGTAGTGCGCAAAGCAATGCCGTTGATTACATTCCTATTACGATTATCTTGCTGGCTATGCTTGAGTATAACGGTGCCAACACTTTGATCATTCATGGCTTGGGCGTGCTATTTGTTGTTGGGCGCATCATTCATGCGCGCGCGATTTTAGCCAAAGATCTCAAAGGGCGAGTAACAGGCATGAAGCTGACTTTTGCCGTGATGTTTACCTTGGTGTTACTGAATCTTGTTTATCTGCCGTTTGATAAGTTGTGGTAGCCATGATGCTTCGCTGGCCCCCAGCGTGGTTGCTGGTCTTAATTGGTTTGGTGCTCAATATTCTTGCCATCCTGATGTCGAGCGTGGTGTTAGAAGATCTTAATCGCGATATGTCGGCACTCAATGAACGCAAACAAGACAACCTGTATTCGATTCAATTGACGTGGAATCGGGTAGAAACGCTAGAGCGTAAAAAAGAGCTGTCACTGCTTTACCTCAGTCAATCAGCTTTGGTGAGCAACCATGATGATACATCGCTTATAGCCAGTGAATTAACTATGCAGCTCAATGATTGGATCGGTGAAAAGATACCGCCTTTGCAGTTGGAGAATATCAGCCAGATCACTGCGATGATAGGGCAAGCACAGAAAAAACAGCGTGAGCAGATAGACAGTTATTATTTACAGAATTTGGGTTTTAACGAGCAGCTGTTGGCGCTAGATGAGCAGATCGCTTGGTATCGTAACATCAGTTTATTCTTGCAGGTCTTTGGTTTAGCGTTAATTTTGGCAAGAGATTTAGCGCGTTAAAACTAAAAAGGGCGCAACCGAAGTTACGCCCTTTGACCAAATGAACCAATTTATCTAAATAGCCACTTATTGAGTGGCGTTTTCTCGATGCCTTTTACCAGTAAGAGCGTCAGGATCACAGTGCCTGAGAACACCACCGCATCTTTAGCTGGGCCGGTTAACTGCATCGCACCAGTGACATTCATCATAACGATGATAATCGGTAGGTGCGCCACGTAAATGGCAAGTACCGATTTAGACAGGTTCATTACCCAAGCCGTGTTACCTAAGTTTGGTTTTGCCAGTAAGAACAAGAAAATACCGGTTCCCCACAGCATAGTGCCAAATAAATAGTCATTGGCATTAAATGCTTGCTCATAACCTGTTAGGAAATACGCCTCGCCAAAGTGCAGAGTCATACCGAGCAGCGCTAAAACGATTCCTTGCGCTGGGGAGGCTTGGATGTTTCGCTCGCGAATAACAAAACCAATCGCAAACATTAAGGTACTGAAAAATGGTCCATTACGAGTGAAAAACGGTGACCACAGTTCAGTGATGTTGACGTAACTGCCCGCCAGCACGCCGTAAATGTATAGCACCAATGCAACTGGCAGTAGCAAGCGACCTTTACCCGCTTGTAGCAGTAAGGCGGTGATCAATGCCGCGATCATCAAAGCTGGAATAAACCACAAGTGAACTAGGCCGCCCTCCAGCAAAGTATTCACAGGAGCTTGCATTAGGTAGCCCCAGTAGCCGCTGCGCTCAGCCAAATAACCCTCGGTCATTACCTTGTGTAAGTTAAATGGCATCAACAAACAGATAACACTCCAAATGACAAACACACGCAAAAGTGGAGCACAGTAACTCTTGAGCGTTGCCATTGGCGTTGCAGTGAGTTTTGGTTGAATTAGGTAGCCTGAGATCAAGAAAAACAGCGGCACGGCAAAGCGCGTCGACTGGTTAAAAATAAAGCCAAACCAAGGCGTTTCTTGGTAGAGAAAATAACTGAGGAACATTTGGCAGTGCATCGCCACAATGACGAAAATTGCCACGAGGCGTCCTAGCTCAATACTGGTGATTTTTTTGGTTTCCATTACGTCAACTTAAGTTATTAAATTGCGCACAAGCTAGCAGGAAACCACGTGTATTCAATGGATTTTCGTCAATTCCTACTCGATTTCAGCGCTGAATTTATATAATTCGAGATACAAATCAAGTTTAGCGACTGGTCTGATCTTCAATCAGACACTTGAAAAATAGAACGTTCGTGCTAAAAATAACCTATTGCAGTGAAATGGTAGTGCTATGAGTAAAGGGCGATTAACGCGCGAAGCGATTTTAGCCACCGCTTTTGAGTTGGCGAGTAAGAATGGTTTAGAGAGTTTAACCATTGGTGAGCTAGCCAAGCAGTGCGGCATGTCTAAAAGTGGTCTGTTTGCTCACTTTAACTCTAAAGAGAACATGCAGTTATCAGTGTTGGAGTATGCCAATCTGGTGTTTGCTGAGCGAGTGATTGTGCCAGCGCGTAGTTTGGGTGATGAAGATATCATCCATAAGCTGAAAGCGTTATTGGATCTTTGGCTTGGTTGGAATCATTCTTTCCAAGGCAGCTGTATGTTTCTTGACGCATGGAAAGAGACCGGCAGTAAAGAGACGCCTATCCAGCAGCAGCTTAAAGTAACCATTTTAAAATGGATTGATTACTTGACCATTCAATTGCGTAAAGGGCGCGACAATGGTCAATTTAGAGCTGACCTTGATTGTCAGCAGGCGACGTTTGAGCTTTATGGGCTTTACCTGAGTGCGCATTTGTTTTACTCACTGCGTGGTGAAGAGGCGAGCCAAGCGCACTTTTGGCAAGGCATTGATCGCCTGATTGCTGAGTGGTCAAAACCAGCCTAATGGATTGACGAAAGAACAACGAGGTGGATGGTTAAATGTTCTGTCCACCTTATTTTAGCAAGATAAAAAGCACGGTCGTTCGTTTTTTTGGTATTCGCAACGCCGCTGCCATTAAACCCATACCAATCGGGTTAAGTAAGTAGTCTGCAACAACAAGCAAGGGCTTGTTTCGATTGGTATCCATACCTCAAGGATAGGTAACATGAGTGAGAAGATTTATTTTAACACCTCGAACAAGTTCAGTTTCAAACGTAGCTTGGTCAATCTTTCGACGAGACTACACCACCGTTTAGCTCCGAGGCATGCAGAGAATACCGCGCGCAAGCTCTTACTGACGCCTGTGCGTACCAAGCCAAAAAACGCGCTGCCACAAGGTATGATCAAAGGAAAGGTTGAGTCTAAAGAAGGGGTATTAACCACTTATTCGCTTGGTTCTGGACCGGTTTGGGTGCTCACTCACGGCTGGTCGGGCACGGCAAGCCAGTACTTTCCTTTGATGGAACATATTGCGAGTCGAGGCTTTACCGCGTTGGCTTATGATCACCCAGCACATGGTGAAAGTGAGGGCGTTTATGGGCATATTCCAGCGTTTGTTGGTGGGCTAGAAGCGATACTCGACAGTGTTGATGAGGTTGCTGGGCTAGTGGGTCATAGCATGGGGACGGCTTCTGCAATTGAATGTCACCATATTAAGCTGGTGGATAAACCGCTGCTGCTGATCGCCCCTGTACTTGATTACCTAGATAATCTGTTTGGTAGCGTTGCGCGCTCTGGCTATTCAATGCGTTTGTTTAATGCTGTTGTAGAAGAGGTTCAGGAAGCTTATCGCTATCCAATCCAATCGATCGACCCATATGGCAAGTTGAAACTTCGCCAATCGCCAACCATTATTGTTCACGATGAAGCGGATAAATTCACCAAGTTTTCCGTATCGCAAAGAGCAGCGAATGAGATAGATAGTGTCGCTTTGGTAGCAACCCAAGGTCAGGGACATGGTCGCGTGATGAAGTGCCAACAGGTTTTAGATAGCTTTGATAAGTTAGTAGCCAAATCATAACCTTAACATTTATAACCATAATGTTGATGTGGTTAACAAATTCGCAAAACAAAATATTTCCTTAGAGGGTTATGTGGGATCATTTGCAATGCCAATTGGCCCTCATAAGGAAAATAACAATGAATAGAAATGATAGTGTCCCTTTGCCCAACAATACCCGGGAGTGGTTGATCAACCGCAATAGTTTAATAATCCTCGCGGATATCGCGTTATTTTGTACTCTCTACTTCACACTGCCGTTTGAACCTGAGGTTGTGTTAGGTCTGAGTATGCTTATTTTTGTCGCGATTCTATGGTTAACAGAAGCGCTGCATGTCACGGTCACCGCTATTTTAGTGCCAATAATGGCGGTGCTATTTGGTGTCTTCAATACTCAAACTGCCCTGAATAACTTTGCCAACTCAATTATCTTCCTCTTCTTAGGTGGCTTTGCTTTGGCCGCTGCGATGCACAGACAAGGCTTAGATAAAGTCATTGCCGATAAAGTGCTGATCGTTGCTAAGGGAAAGATGAGTGTGGCTGTGTTTATGCTGTTTGGTGTGACAGCGCTGCTTTCAATGTGGATCAGTAATACCGCAACAACCGCGATGATGCTGCCACTTGTACTTGGCGTTCTTAGCAAAGTGAATGAAGAGAGTGGTCATAAGACCTATGTCTTTGTATTGCTTGGTATCGCTTACAGTGCCAGTTTAGGTGGTATTGCCACTATCGTGGGTAGCCCGCCAAACGCGATTGCGGCGGCTGAAGTTGGCTTGACCTTTACTGAGTGGATGGCATTTGGTTTACCGACTGCGGCAATTTTGCTACCACTTGCAATTGTGATTCTTTACTCAGTTCTAAAGCCGGATCTACGAGGTGATTTTGAACTAAATCATGAGCCGGTGCAGTGGGATAAAGGCAAGGTCGTGACACTCGCGATTTTTGCTACCACAGTATTTTTCTGGATTTTCAGTAAGCCAATCAATGCAATGTTAGGTGGTTATGCCAAGTTCGATACTATCGTTGCGCTTGGCGCGATTGTGGCAGTCAACTTTGCCCGCGTGGTGCATTGGAAAGATATTGAAAAGACGGCTGACTGGGGCGTATTGCTGCTATTTGGTGGCGGTATCTGTCTAAGTAACGTCTTGAAAGCAACAGGCACCAGCGTATTTTTAGCCAATGCACTGAGTGATTCAATTGCCCACCTTGGCATCTTCTTTATCATTGCCGTGATTGCTGTGTTTGTGGTCTTTTTAACTGAGTTTGCGAGTAATACCGCAAGTGCTGCGTTATTGATTCCTGTTTTTGCCACGGTAGCCGAAGCCTTTGGGATGTCACCGGTGATCCTATCGGTGTTGATTGCGGTGTCTGCTTCGTGTGCGTTTATGTTGCCAGTCGCGACCCCGCCAAATGCGATCGTATTTGGCTCTGGACACGTGAAGCAAAGTGAGATGATGCGAGTCGGTTTGATTCTAAACGTCGCTTGTATTGTGGCTCTCACGCTTATCGCGATGGTGTTCTGGGCATAAACACAACAATAATAAAAATTTAGCTCAACACGAATCTAACGCCTTACTTTGATAGTGAGGCGTTTTGTTTTGTTCTGTTTTGTTAGCGATAGCGAAATCAAAGCAGCGTGGGTTTCGGTGTGTTAATTTAGCGTCCTGTTCATCTTTGCATTTATTACCTAAGTCGCCATGAGTAACGATATTCAAGCCAAAATCGCCAGCTTTACCTCGATAGAAGAAGCGTTGGATTACTTTGAAATTGGTTACGCGAGTAAGTTTATCAATGAGAATCGTATCGAATTGGTAAAGCGTTTTAACGGCTATTTGATATTAGCCAAACCGCAAGATTGGTTCGCTGCGCGTCGCGCGTTGAAAAATGCCTACTGTAAGGTTCAACGCTCAAAATTGGATAAGCATACCCGTCAGGCGTGTCGAGGCTGTACCACTTGCCAAAGAAGGTAGTGTACGAATATTTAAAATAAAGCGCAAAAGAGAGAAGAGAGTTTCATTAATAGCGGCAACTGCCTTTAGTTCGACCGTTGCCACCTAGCAGACTACCAGCGAGCGGAATTATTTCTCTGCTGCAACCACAGAAATTTCGACCAGTAGCTCTTCACGCGCCATGCTTGCTTGCACACAAGCGCGAGCTGGAGCATGACCTTCAGGTACCCAAGCATCCCACACTGCATTCATTTCGGCGAAGTGCTGCATATCTTTGATGTAGATGGTTGCCGACAGCATATGCTCACGAGAGCTACCCGCTTGCTCAAGTAGTGCATCGACTTTGTCTAGCATGGTTTGCGTTTGCTCAGTAATGCCTTTAGTTGCGTCAGCACAGACTTGACCACACAAGTAGATGGTTCCGTTGTGTTTAACAATGCGGCTCATTCTTTGGTTTGTTTCTTGGCGTTCTATCATGATTACTCTACTTCTTAACGGTAATGTTTACGCGCTAGAGTAATGAAATTAAGTCGCTTATTCGAGTCCAGTAGTTTGAAGAGGTGATCTCATCATGGATATTGAAATTCTATTGGCGCAGTGGATTGACACGAAGAGAGCAAAGTGGCTACTAAAGCAGCGCAAATAAAAAAGCCTGCCATTGATAGCAACCAATGACAGGCTAGAAGCAGTTTCGAGTGTTTCACTCGACTGTTAGGCTGAAGGATTACTCAGCTGACTTGCGTGAAGCCCAAACGTAAAGCAACTCAAGCGCGATAGTTGCACCAGCTAGTGCTGTCATGTCTGCGTGATCGTATGCTGGAGAGACTTCCACCACGTCCATACCCACCACATTCATGCCTGCGAAACCGCGTAGGATCTTAAGCACTTTATCTGAGTTTAAGCCACCACATACCGGAGTACCTGTACCCGGTGCGAATGCAGGGTCAAGACAGTCGATATCGAAAGTCACATAAACTGGCTTGTCACCAACGATGCCACGCACTTGCTCAACGATTTCGTCTGCTGACATATCGTTTGCTTGCATCGCGTTGATAACGTTGAAGCCGTGATCTTGCTTCTCGTACTCAGTACGAATACCGATCTGCACTGAGTGCTTCGGTGAAATCAGACCTTCGTTTGGCGCATGGTAGAACATAGTACCGTGGTCGTATGCACTGCCATTTGCGTAAGTGTCTGTGTGCGCATCGAAGTGAATCAATGCCATTTCACCGTGGTGTTTCGCGTAAGCACGTAGGATAGGTAGCGTGATAAAGTGATCACCACCTAGCGCCATCAGTGTTTTACCATTTTTAAGGATCTCACATGCCGCTTTCTCTAGGCGGTAAGTGAAGTCTTCTGCATCACCACAATCGAATACAAGATCGCCCGCATCAATCACTTTCGCGCGATCAAATACGTTGAAATCCCAAGGGAATTTTTTGCCTTCCCAAGCTAAGTTCACTGAAGCGCGACGGATAGCGTCAGGCCCCATACGAGCACCTGGGCGACCAGAAGTCGCCATGTCCAAAGGCACACCCAGTACCACTACGTCAGCATCGCTGCCGATAGGGTTACGTAGGTATGGTCGGCGCATAAAACTCATTGAGTTTGAGTAAAGTGAATAATCAGTTTTACTAAACAAATCATTCATTTAGAAATCCTCTAAGTAGGTGTAACCACAGAGACCTTGTTCCAGTTCTTGCAGTACCTGTTGTTGTTCTTGTTGGTCAACACGCTGGTTGACGAGCTCGCGATAATGCTCTCGAATGTTGTCTACGTCAATGTGTACGTAACGCAACATGTCTTCTACCGAGTCGCCGACATCGATTCGTTCGATGATCGCTTCGCCTTCATCGCTGACTGTCACAACTGCACTGTGTGTATCACCAAATAGGTTGTGCATGTCACCAAGGATCTCTTGGTAAGCGCCAACAAGGAAGAAACCCATTAGGTATGGTTTATCTGGATTCCAAGCTGGTACTGGTAGTGTTGTTTCAATACCTTGACCTTCAACGTATTGCTCAACTGCGCCATCTGAGTCACAAGTGATGTCCAGCATGACTGCACGACGGTCTTCAAGTTCATCCAATCCTGACAGCGGTAGTACAGGGAATACTTGGTCGATACCCCACGCATCTGGCAGTGATTGGAACAGCGAGAAGTTAACAAAGAACTTGTCCGCTAAACGTTCGTTTAGTTCGTCCAAAATTGGACGGTGGAAACGGTTCTTGGTGCTCATGGCACGACTTAGCTCAAAGTAGATGCGCAGTGACATCTGCTCTGCCCAAGCTCGCTGATGCAGGTTCAATACACCGGTTGCAAACTGAGAGTGCACTTCTGCCAAGTCTGCTTGAGTATCGTTATAGATCTCAATCAGCGCGCGAGCATCGCTGCCATCTTGCAGGTTGTGCCAGTTACGCCACATGTTTTGTAGTAGCGTTGGTGCATCTTCTTCCAGCGCTTCAACTTGCTCTGGTTGGTACGCTTCGGTACCAATTACGTTGGTGATCAGTACGGCGTGGTGCGCTGTCAATGAGCGACCAGATTCAGAGATGATCACTGGCATTGGTTGACCGTAAGCCTGACAAACATCACCTACTGTGCTGACGATGTTACGCGCGTACTCAATCAAACCGTAGTTCATTGAGTTTGATGATTGGCTACGAGTACCATCGTAATCAACTGCCAGGCCACCACCGATGTCGAAGAAATCGATCTTCGCACCCATTTCACGCAGTTCGCAGTAGAAACGTGCTGATTCATTGACACCGTTACGGATATCACGGATGTTTGCCATCTGTGAACCAAGGTGGAAATGCACAAGCTGCATCGCATCAAGCTGATCTTCTTTTTTCAGACGATCAATCACCGTTAGAACTTGCGATGCCGACAAACCAAATTTCGATTTCTCACCGCCACTTGCTTGCCATTTACCCGCGCCTTGAGAGGCGAGGCGAATACGAATACCTAAACGTGGTTTAACGCCTAAGCTCTTCGCTTCTTTCAGTACTAGATCAAGCTCAGAAAGCTTCTCGAGTACGATGAAAACTTTATGACCCAGTTTTTCACCGATCAGAGCCAGACGAATGTACTCACGGTCTTTGTAACCGTTACATACAATCACTGAACTTGCTTTCTGCGCTAGACCTAACACAGCAAGTAGTTCAGGTTTACTGCCTGCTTCCAAACCTAGTTGTTTTGTTTCTAGGCTGGCTTGGCTAGCAAGGATCTCGTCTACCACTTCTTTCTGCTGGTTTACTTTAATTGGGTAAACCAATAGATAGTTATTCGGGTATTGATACTCTTCAATTGCTTGGTTAAACGCCTGACAAATACCGTGTACGCGTTGATGCAAAATCTGCGGGAAGCGAACAAGTACAGGTAGGTTCAGCTGATGTTGTTCAAGCTGAGTAACAATATTACTTAATGGGATTTGGTGCGCTTTATCTTGAGTAGGAGATACGTACACTTCGCCTTGGTTGTCGATACCGTAGAAACCTTGGCTCCAGTAATGCACGTTGTAATCCGCGCGCACGCGGTCTAATTTGGATGTTTTTTCCACATCTATTCTCACGAAAATAGAGAGAAGAAAATGAATCAGTTTTGGCTGATATCACACCTGACACGGTAATGCAGATTTATCGTGTCCGCGCGCATTAACGGACAAAAAGCAACCAGAGTAAAACAAATAAGATCTATCGTGACGATTAATTATTTCAATTATTGTTGGCGGGAGAAATAGCTGAAAAGATGTGCAATTAAATCAGTAATTTCAATACTTGGTGGCAAGTTTTACTACCGGGTAAGAAAGTGGCGTGCGTTTTTCTTGCACTAATTGATGTTTGCGTTTAAGAGTGGAAAGAACAAAAAAACGCCCCTAATGGTTAGGGGCGTTTTTGGGGATTAATCTTCTTCGACTAGGCTGCTATCTTCAGCGTAATCATCACTTGCTTCAGGCTTGTTGCGACCATTTAGAGTATGGAAACGCTTACGACCACGAGCGAGTTGGATGTACTTAAGCCATACGCGCTCAAGTTTTGATTTTGCTTTACCAGGGTTTTCGATAACTTTAACGAAGTGTTTCTCTTCAGCATTTTGAGGAGACAGTTCGCCAGTTTCTAAACCAAGCATTGTATCGCCGTAGATAGTTAGGATTTCTTCTTCAGCTAAAGTAAAGTCACCAGACTTGGCAAAACCACGTGGAAATTTGGTGTTGTCGTAAAAACGCTTTTTGCCATGACGAAATTCAGTGTCAGACATTTCGATTGACCTCAAATGGTATGTTTTGGACGAAAGACCGCTGCTTTTGAGCTGCTAAATGTCACTTCGCCCGAATCAGCATTGGTATATGGCGAAAATTAGGCGTAAAGTTGCAAAAAGAAAAACAAATAATTTTTATCGTGGTCAGTAAATTATATTGTTAAATCCATGTAACACTTTGCGCATTCACGCTTTATTTATTGATGATTTCCCTGTTAATCTTGCAGCGCTTTTTTCTGAGGTATAACAATGGACGTAAAAGTCTTTAGAACGTTTTTAGAGTTGGCAAAAGTGCGCCACTTTGGTCGTGCTGCTGAAAATTTATATATAACCCAAGCTGCGGTCAGTGCACGCATCAAACAACTAGAAAGTCATTTTGATACGCAGTTATTTATTCGCGATCGTAACAATATCAAGCTTACGTCGGCCGGTGAGCGCCTTGTTAGCTATGCTGAAGTAATGGTAACGACGTTACAGCAGGCAAAACTGGAATTGTCACTAGAGAGTGGCAAGAAGTTGCAACTGACGATGGGCGGTACGCCTAATGTATGGGATGCCTATCTGCAAAACTGTTTAAGTACAACGACAGAAGCTTTTGACGGCTATGGATTTATCGCTGAAGTAATGGGACGCGAAGCGCTGATCCGCAGTCTACAAGAACGCACGCTAGACATGGCATTTGCATTTGACCAAATCAAAGCCGATGAGCTGCACTGTAAGAAAGTCGCTGACGTTGTATTGATGTTGGTATCGACTGAGCAACGCACCGTTGAAGATGTATTTGCCGATAAATATGTCTACGTAGATTGGGGTACGAAGTTTGTTTCTGAGCATGCGGATCGTCATGCCAAAATTCCTGCGCCTTACCTACGTACCTCAACTGCGCGTATCGCACTTGATTTTATTCTTGAAAAAGGTGGCAGCGCCTATTTACCAGCTTCTCTGGTTGAACCATTTTTAGCCTCCGGTCAGTTGAATAAAGTTGAAGGCGTTGAAGATTGGTGTCGCCCAATCTACCTCAGCTACCGCAAAGCGAGCAGTGCTGTTGAGGCGATTAAACAGGTTGAAGAGCTTGTTAAGGGAATCGACCCTGTTACCGCTTACAGTATTAAACAAGCGGCAGATTGCTAAGACCGATAGAAACCATCTCACTTCGAGGTGGTTTTTTGTTTGTGCCTTTTTGTGTATGCATAAGGGCAACAAACTAAGTAAATCAAAATCTGAATAAAAAAACGGGAACAGTGGCAAACTGTTCCCGCAAAGACTAAGGACTTAGGATTTGAAATTGAAAGCGGTCGTTAGTCGAAATTAGATTAAAGCAGAAAGCTGTTCTAGTGCGCTCTCGCGGCTCGCTTGCGCTGACTCCTCACCCATGTTCAGTGCTTCGGCATAAACAAACTGCACATCAGTAATACCGATAAAACCAAGCATAGTGCTGACATAGCTCTCGATAGAGTTACGTGGGCTGTCTTTATGCAGACCACCGCGCGTCGTAACAACGACCACTTTTTTATTCTCGATAAGACCAACCGGACCTTGCTCGGTGTAACTGAATGTCACACCTGCTCGAGCGATTAGGTCAAACCAATTCTTTAGCTGTGTTGGAACCATAAAGTTGTACATTGGCGCTGCGATAACAATTTGATCGGCGGCTTTGAGTTCATCAACTAGCTGGTTAGACAGGTCAAGAATCGCTTTAAGCTCTGGGGCAAGATCATCGCCATTTCCACGCAGTGCAGTTGCAACGCTCGCATCAAGCATAGGCAATGGGTTAGCTGCTAAATCACGTTCAATAAGGTTGGTTTTACCTTCTAGCGCCGCATCAATAAGCTGGTTAGATTGTGAATATTCACCAAGAATGCTGGATTTTAAAACGAGAGTGGTCATGGTTGGGCTCCAAATTTTTGAACGTGTCGTTAACTTATGGAAGCAAGTTTATGTGAGCAGAGGTCAGTTAAAAATCTATGCAGTTAGATGAAGCTGTTCAAAAAATTCGAACGAGTTGCAGAATAGGGGCAAGATAAGCAAATATTGCTGATTTGAGGCAGGGGATAAAGCTGAAAGAAAAAAGGCCCGCGTACCACGGCAGGCCAAACAGGTAGTGCTTTATTGATAAAGCTTGTTATTTTCCGTTACTGATTAACGCTACATTTTCTCAGTGAATGTGCGTGTAATAACGTCTTGTTGTTGCTCTTTGGTCAATGAGTTAAAACGCACCGCATAACCTGAAACACGAATAGTCAGTTGAGGGTATTTCTCTGGATGCTCAACAGCATCAAGTAACATCTCACGGTTCAGTACATTAACGTTAAGGTGTTGACCTCCTTCGATTAGGTGACCGTTGTCGCCTGCTTCGTGGTGGAAATAACCATCCATTAATGCTGCCAGATTTTGTTTTTGCATCTCAGCATCTTTACCCAGTGCATTTGGCACGATAGAGAAGGTGTAAGAAATCCCATCTTTAGCAAATGCGAATGGCAGTTTTGATACAGATGTCAGTGATGCAACCGCACCGTTTTGATCGCGACCGTGCATAGGGTTAGCACCAGGACCAAATGGCATGCCTGCACGGCGACCATCTGGAGTGTTACCGGTTTTCTTACCATAAACCACATTTGAGGTGATGGTCAGAATAGACTGGGTCGGAATCGCTTCGCGGTACATAGACATCTTTTGAATCTTTTTCATGAAGCGCTCAACCAAATCGCAAGCGATATCATCGACGCGAGCATCATTGTTACCGAATTTTGGATAGTCACCTTCAATCTCAAAATCGACAGCGATACCCTCTTCATCACGAACTGGTGTGACTTTGGCAAATTTGATCGCAGCAAGAGAGTCAGCGACAACGGACAACCCAGCAATACCACATGCCATGGTGCGACGTACATCGCGATCCATCAGCGCCATTAGTGAAGCTTCGTAGCTATAACGGTCGTGTGAGTAGTGAATGATGTTAAGTGCAGTCACATACTGGGTTGCCAACCAATCCAACATCGCATCGAAACGTGGCATTAGCGCGTCAAAATCGAGGACAGCATCTGAGATAGGCGCCTGTTTTGGTCCTACTTGAGCTTTAGATTTTTCGTCGATACCGCCATTGATGGTATACAGCAGCGCTTTAGCCAAGTTTGCACGAGCCCCAAAGAATTGCATGTCTTTACCGACAATTTGTGGGCTAACACAACAGGCGATTGCGTAATCATCATTGTTGAAGTCCGGACGCATCAGATCATCGTTTTCATACTGAAGTGATGAGGTATCGATGGACACTTTTGCCGCGTATTTTTTGAAGCCGTCAGGTAGCTGTTCCGACCAAAGTACCGTCATATTAGGCTCAGGAGCCGGTCCCATGTTGTATAAGGTATGAAGGTAACGGAAGGTGGTTTTGGTAACGAGAGTACGACCGTCCACACCCATACCCGCCATGGCTTCAGTTGCCCAAATTGGGTCGCCAGAGAAGAGTGAGTCGTAGTCAGGTGTACGTAAGAAGCGCACCATACGCAATTTCATAATAAAGTGATCGATCAGCTCTTGAGCTTGTGACTCGTTAAGGATGCCATTGGCAATATCACGCTCAATGTACACGTCGAGGAACGTCGAAGTGCGTCCTAGAGACATCGCTGCGCCGTTTTGTGATTTTACCGCAGCTAGGTAGCCAAAGTAGGTGAACTGAATCGCTTCTTGCGCAGTGCGCGCTGGTGCTGACATATCGATACCGTATTTAAGACCCATGGTACGAATATCTTTTAGCGCTTGAATTTGATCGGCGAGTTCTTCACGCAGACGGAGCGTTTTTTCGAGATCTTGTCCTTGTTCGAGGAAGCTTTGCGTCGATTTTACTTGCTCTTGTTTGTCTGCAATCAAGAAGTTAATACCGTATAGAGCCAAACGGCGGTAGTCACCAATGATACGACCACGACCATAAGCATCCGGTAGACCCGTGATGATACCGGATTTACGACACGCGAGGATGTCTTTGGTATAAAGATCAAAACAGACTTTGTTGTGTGTTTTACGGTACTCAGTAAAGATTTTTTCTACGCTTGGATCTAATTCACGACCGTAAACCTCGCAAGAGGTTTTTACCATGCGAATACCGCCATTAGCGATAATTGAGCGTTTTAGTGGCTTGTCTGTTTGTAAGCCAACGATGGTTTCTAACTCTTGGTTAATGTAACCAGCGTCGTGAGAGATAATGGTAGAAGGTAGATCAGTATCGAAATCTAATGGAGCGTGAGTACGGCTCTCTTCTTTAATGCCTTCCAGCACACTGTTCCAAAGGGTAGTTGTCGCTGGAGTTGCCTCAGCTAAGAATGACTCATCGCCTTCATATGGGGTGTAGTTGGTTTGGATAAAATCACGAGTGTTTACTTCGGTTTGCCATTGACCAGAAGTAAAGCCTTCCCATGCTTGTAGCATTTCAGTAGTCGGAATAGTCATGAGTAATACCTATTGATTTATGATGCTGTATACAATCCAAAGCTCTGTTGTGAATGCAGAGAGGCGTCATGAGTTCATTTTTTAGGTGAAGAATGTTCGCCTTACTCAAATAAATTAATTACTTAGCTTTGAATAAAAATTAGTTGGGTTGATTTCATTTGGGCGCAATTAGGTTTGGGTTTGCCCCCTCAACTCGATGACTTGATACTATGCCTGTAGGGTGTATGAGTAAAATGAATGTATTTCATTTTTTAAATGTACAAAACGCATTTTATGGTCGGGTAAGAATGAGATTACGTTAGAGTGTGAGTGTTCACTTCTGTGTAATGTTTTATTTTTAAATGCTTGTGTATTGGTTTTGCTAGTAACCTTTTCTGTCTTTGCCAGGTTGAGTTGGATGAAGAGGACGAAGAAAAAGTGAGTGGAAAAATGAAAAAAGAGTTGGTTTGAAGGTTGCCCCTCAAACTAACTCAACAATATTCTGGATGTGACCAGAAACGGATAGGTCTGATATTTAGGTTTAAACTGAGTTCAGGTGAACCGCTGCGAACAGCTATAGGTTCATAAGACTCTCAATTGACTCTTCAAAAGGAAGGTTATAGGAATTAATTCCATAGCCATCGGTCGCGTCAATATAGATATCAGTAATCTTTGACTGCCCGTGGTATTCAATCACCCCGAGTGACTGCTCCACTGTTTTGCAGATTAATGTTGAGTTATCGTTAAGCCTGATCGTGCAAGATTGTAAGTTCATAGCCAACTCCCTGTTAGTGCACTTAGATTTGGGTTCGCCAAGGGAATCCTTCCCTACCCAATAAAGTTAGTTAAGGTTTTATCAATAAGCAATTTGATGTATGGAATTTTGCTAAATTAACGCTTTAGTATTACCCAGATAATTAAAAAGTATGGCGGACTTGGCTTCGCTCACCACAAGATTGACCAATAGGTATCAGTTCCGAAAATGGCGAGTGTTGCTCGAGAAACGCGGTACACTCTAAAAGAGTTGAGAGTTGAGAGTTGAGAGTTGAGAGTTGAGAGGGATGATGGCAGACAATTTTGAGCAGTTTCAGTTAGCACGGCAAACCCGTGATGCTCGCTTTGATGGGCGTTTCTTTGTTGCAGTAAAAACGACGAAAATCTTCTGTCGTCCGATTTGTCCTGCGAATTTACCCAAAGAAGAGAACGTTGAGTACTACACTAATGCCGCCCTCGCGCTACAGGCAGGTTACCGACCATGCTTGCGCTGTCGACCGGATAGTGCGCCTAACTCATGGGCTTGGCAGGGGAGCAAAACCACCTACCAGCGAGCACTCGGTTTGATTGAACAAGGGGAATTGCAGCAAGGCTCGTTACAAACATTAGCGGAACGGTTAGGCATATCCGATCGTTATCTGCGCCAACTGTTTGAACAGAACTTAGGAATGTCCCCTAAGCAATATGCTCTCTATCATCAGCTGCTATTCGCGAAACAGCTATTGCATTCAAGTAGTATGAGCATCACCGAGATTGGCTTTGCGAGTGGTTTTAATAGTACACGTCGCTTTAATGATGCATTCAAAAAAGCACTACGGCTTTCGCCGAGTGATTTAAAACGTGAAGTGGCGAATGGTAGCGCACGTAATACTTTAGAACTGAGTTATCGCGGTGCTTATGATTGGCACTATACCCTTGATTTTTATCGTCTACGAGCTGTTCAAGGGCTCGAAGAGGTCGGTGGGAGCAGTTACCAACGTCATGTGCAAATCAATGATAAACCGGCTTGGTTCCACATCGATTTTGCAGCGAAAACCAATAAGGTGGTGTTGCAGTTTGAATTGGCGGAAATCAGCCAGTTAAAGCATCTTGTCACCAATGTCAGACGCATGTTTGACCTCGATGTTGATGTTAATGTCATAGAGCAGCATCTTGAGCAACTTGAGCCGGGGTTAGTGATTCGTCATGGTATTCGTATGCCCGGGGTTTGGAGCACTTGGGAAGCGGGTGTTAGGGCGATTCTCGGTCAGCAAGTTTCAATCAAAGCGGCGATTGGTCAGTTGAACTTGTTGGTGTCGACTTTGCAGCCGCACGGTGCCAAGCATTTTCCAACTCCCCAAGAGGTGAGCTGTGCTGATTTGGGTTTCTTACGCATGCCGCAAAGTCGCCGTGATACACTCAAAAGATTTGCCGAGTTAATCGCAGCAGAACCCGAAGCGGAGTTTGAAAAATGGCTGGCGCTTAAAGGGATTGGTCCTTGGACGGTAAACTATGCCGCGCTGCGCGGTTTATCTGAACCCGATCGATTCTTAGAAGGTGACTTGGTGGTGAAAAAAGCGCTTAAACAATTCACTCAACTTAACAAAGACAATGTTTCGCCATTTGGCAGTTACGCGACCTTTCATTTATGGAGTCACGCAGGATGAACCGCTTTACAGTGATAGATACCCCATTGGGTAAGATGACCCTTCAAGCCAACCAGCATGGGTTACTCGGCGCTTGGTTTGAAACTCAAACCACACAGCCGAATGAATTGGGGGTACGTGATGATGAGTTTGCCTTGCTACATGAAACCAAAACTCAGCTTGATGAGTATTTTGCCGGTATTCGCAATCAATTTGATCTGCCGCTCGCCGCTCAAGGGACCGCGTTTCAAACCCAGGTTTGGCAGGCTTTAACCACCATTCCCTTTGGTGAAACTTGGAGCTATCAACAATTGGCGGACGCCATTGATAATCCGAAAGCGGTACGCGCAGTGGGACTGGCGAATGGTAAAAATCCGATCTCGATTATTGTACCGTGCCATCGCGTAATCGGTAAAAGTGGTAAATTGACTGGCTATGCGGGTGGTGTTGAGCGCAAAGCGGCGTTACTTAAACTGGAAAATATTGAATTTGATGTTTAGCGTTGCTCTGGCTCGCGGTAGCGATCGGGATTAAAGAGCGGTTTGCTTGGCATAAAATAGCCGCACGCTTCACGAGTGGCGAGGGTAGGTTGTTGCCAAGCCGCACAGAGATCTTTTTCGTTATCGCGCGAGCGAGTAAATTGCCGACACTGTCCACATTTAAACATCATTGAGTCCCTTCAATTTTGATGTTTAGAGTGTATGGCGATTTACCAAGGGAAAAATTGATCTATCGCCTGAATTGGTTTTTAACTACGACTTTAAAACGTACTTTCAAATCGCACTTTCAAATAAGGTCAAATAAGAGCGATGCTCAAGATCTTGAGACAGTAAACCAAATTGCTGCGCTAGCTGTTCCAACTCACTTCGGTAGCGCGCCAACGCACTCTCGTCGTCCGTCATAATGGCGAATTCGGCGAAGTGACCTATGTTGGCTAATTGATCAAAGGTGATATGGAATGGTCCAATAAAGTAGATGCTGCGTGTTTTCTGCGTGATTAATCTGACTTGATACCCCATATTTTCCAGCATGCTACGCGCATTCGCTGAATTGGTAATATTGGTCGCTTCACAGCGGTCTGCTTCGGGCCCTTTTACGATCCATAATTTGATCCCAGACGGCTCCATCTCACGGATTGAGACGGTTTTAGCTTGCTGCTTGAGGGTATGCTCTGGAGTGTCAAAGTACCAGTCGGTTTCTTGATTTTCATGCACCATAACTTGATGCTCTAGAGAGTTAAGGACGCGATAAAACGCGTCCTTATCTTTGACTCGAAACTTCAACTCGACTTCATATTTCCCTTTGAAGTGTTCTTGGCTCATTCTGCGTCTTTCTGTACTCGTTTGCTTTTTGGTACGTAGTTGAGAATTGAAATTGGCACAGGTTTGCGTGGTGCAAAGCCTTCAACTTCGCGGCGTTCAATCAGGTGACCAAGACGGCTTTCAATCATGCATAGATTCTTGAAGTTATCTTTAGATACGAACGAGATCGCTTCGCCTTGCGCATCCGCGCGACCAGTACGACCAATACGGTGAACATATTCGTCAGCTGGGAACGGTAAATCGTAGTTAATTACGCGAGTTAAGCCATGAATATCGATACCACGCGCGCCTACACCAGTTGCGATCATGTATTGAATCTTGCCAGCTTTGAAATCTTCTAGCAGTTGACTACGAATGGCTTGGCTGCGTCCACTGTGGAATGCTTCGGCAGCGATGCCACGCTTCTCTAATTGTTGAGCAAGTTTTGCAGCGCCATGTTTGGTCTCGATAAAGATCAACGCTTGGTCCCAATTGTTCTCTTTGATTAGGTGTGCCAGCAGTGATGATTTCATGTCTTTATCAACGGTGATAAGCCACTGTTCGATGTTCTTTTTAGATGCTTGATTCGCTGCAATCGAGATCTCGTATGGGTTGTGTACCGCTGTTTTGGCAAGATCGCGTACTTTGTTTGACAGTGTTGCTGAGAACAGCAAGTTCTGAATATCGGTTGGCAGACGATCGAGGATCTTGTTGATGTCATCGATAAAGCCCATGTCTAGCATGCGGTCCGCTTCATCAAGTACTAATACTTCGACTTCTTCAAAGTAAACCGCGCGTCTGGCGTACATATCAAGTAGACGACCAGGGGTTGCCACCAAAACATCGACACCTTCGATCAACGCCTGTTTTTGTGCTTTCTCGTCAACACCGCCGTACATAGCCAATGAAGTCAGTTTTAGATGTTGACCATATTGGCGAACTTTTTCTTCCACCTGAATGGCCAGTTCACGGGTCGGAGTTAAGATAAGCGCGCGAATACGTTTTTTACGTTGCGTTTCACCTTGGCTTAACTTTTCTAGAATGGGTAATACAAAGCTTGCCGTTTTACCCGTGCCTGTTTGCGCGGCTGCAATAAGATCTTGTCCTTGCAGAATCACAGGAATCGCTTTGGTTTGGATATTGGTAGGCTTGCTGTAACCCAATTGTTGGATAGCGTCTGTGATAGGTTGGCTTAAGCCGAGTTTTGAAAATGGCATGCTTTCACTCTGTATAAATGACCAAAGGGGCTAGTGCCCCTTATTTGCGTTGAGTTTAGCATGAACAGGCTAAATTTCTTTCTCTATTTTGTCCGCCATTTTGTCTTCTATCTCTTCTCTTTTACCCTCACCTTTATCAAGCATCTTATCGACTTTCTCTTCTTCATGTTTCATGTCTGATTTGAGCTTGCCTTCCTCACGTTTCATTTCAGACTTGAGTTTCGCCTCATCACATTTACCTTGTTCAGAGCAAGGCATATCCTTACTGTGCTTTCCTTTCTCTTTTTTCATTTCAGCATCGGCTTTGCCCATTGCCTTATCACGTTTTTCCATCATTTTTTGTTTCGAGTCATCCATCATTTCGGAGTTACCGTGATGATCGGCAAGCGTTATCGGAGCAAACAGTAGGGAGCTAAGCATTGCGGCTAAAAAAGGGATTCGATACATAATAAGACCTCTCCATTGATAAAAGTCCTATTGAGTATTGACTAAATAGTCAGCATTTTCCTGTTGTGAAAATCGTTATGAATTAGAAAATGGCTGATTGGACAGAGCCAACCAGCCAAAATGGCGAAAAAAACGCTTAGAACAGTGCGCTATTCATCCATAGGTGGGCGGCGATACTGGCAATGTAGCCCAGTGCGATAACCGGCGCCCATTTTAGGTGACCAAAGAAGGTGTACTTACCATGCGCAGCGCCCATTAATGCTACGCCAGCTGCAGAGCCGATAGAGAGCAAACTGCCGCCGACACCGGCAGTTAAGGTGACCAATAGCCAGTTACCCATCGACATCTCTGGCTCCATAGTGAGCACGGCAAACATCACCGGAATGTTATCGACAATCGCTGAGAGAATACCGACCATGACGTTGGCCCAGATTGGATCCCATTGGTAATACATAATTTCAGAGACCATGTTGAGATAACCAATCAGGCTCAAACCACCAACACACATTACCACGCCGTAGAAGAACAGTAGCGTATCCCACTCGGCATGGGAGACTCGGCGAAAGACATCAAACGGTACCACTGAGCCTAAACGTTTGAGCGCTAGGTCGTCGCGGTTAGCAATGGCGACTTGTGCTTTACGGGCTAACGAGCGTTTAAGTGTGCGACGCAAGAAAAAGCCGAAGAATTGCAGATAGGCGAGACCCATCATCATACCGATCACTGGCGGGAAGTGCAGTACCGCATGGAAAGCCACTGCAGTGGCAATGGTAAGAATAAACAGTGCTACGATACGGCGTGCACCACGCTTAAGCTCGACATGCACGTGGGCGACGTTTGGTTTGGCATTGGGAATAAACCAAGACATGATCACCGCAGGTATCACATAGCTGATGACTGATGGGGTAAACAGTGGCATAAATTCTGAGAAAGAAACATGCCCAGCCTGCCAAACCATCAGTGTGGTGATATCACCAAATGGGCTAAACGCGCCCCCTGCGTTGGCTGCGACGACGATATTGATGCAGGCAAGGTTGATAAAACGGGTGTTATCACCACCGACTTTCATTACCACGGCACACATAAGCAGAGCTGTGGTGAGGTTATCGGCTATAGGGGAAATAAAGAACGCCAGGATACCGGTCAGCCAAAACAGTGCTTTGAAGTTAAAGCCTTTACCTACCATCCAAGCTTGTAGCGCATCAAATAGTCTGCGCTCTTCCATCGCGCTGATATAGGTCATGGCGACCAATAAGAACAAAAGTAGTTCGGCATATTCGAGCAAGTTGTGCTCGAGTGCGGCATGCGCTACCTCCATCTGCCCCTGTTGTGAATAGACATAGCCAAGCATCGCCCAAATGATGCCGGCAGCCAGTAACACGGGTTTAGATTTGCGCAGTTGCAGATACTCTTCGAGCATGACAATGGTGTAGGCAATACCAAAGATAATTAGTGCAGCGTAGCCAATAGTAGATTGGGTGAGATCAAGAGGGGATAGTTCGCTACTTGCTGCAAATGCGGGATAGGGCAAAAATATTAGGCCAATCATTAATGGCCACAAGCTTTTCATTACTTCAACTCCTTGAAAATTCGACTTTACAGTGTTGTTTCAACGCTCGAACCAAAGATTATTGATGCAGTCTCACAGCTTGCTGCATATATCTTGTTATAAGTCTTACCGATCCTGTTGCAGAGTTGGCGACTGCAATGTTGAGGGTGGTGTGACTGTTTGATTTATTATTCAGGCATGAATTGACTCGGCGCGGTTTAAGAAACTGGGCACATTCTAAAGCCCTTTTTACAGAATGTTTGTGAGGTAAGTGGTATTCGTTTGAATCTCTTATAATTTAATAAATTATAAGAATTTTATGAATCTTTATGAGCTGCAATGTTATTAATAATGAGTGGTATTAAATGCTATTTTTGCTTTATATCACAAAATATGACACCAAATTGAAGAGTGTGAACAGATTTAATCTCGCATTGATACGGATCAGATTTCTAGCACAATAATTCCCACAAAATCCGTCAGGGTTACTAACCTGACGCTGACATAAAACGCTTTTTATAGAACGAATTTTCCAGCGACGGGCGTGTAGCTCTGTTGTTCTGTCTAATTAATAAGGTGTAAATATGTCCACTCCTAACCCAATCGAGCGCAAGGTGACATGGGGATGCTATGTCGCACTCGCATTCGCTGTCGTGTTTTTCTCAGGCTTAATGCAATCTAACGAATGGTACGGTGTATTCGACTTTACCACGCTAAATGGTTCGTTTGGTAAAGTCGCATACGGCGTACAAGAAACCGCTGAAGGTGTTGAAGCGGCAACCACGTCATTCCGTGGTAAAGGTGGTAGCGGTGCGCGCGATGGCTTTATCTTCGCATTGACGCTGATCCCAACAGTGATGTTCGCTCTTGGCGTGATTAATGTTCTTGAGCACTACGGCGCACTAGATGCGGCACGTAAACTGCTTTCTCCACTACTACGTCCTCTGATGGGTATCCCAGGTAGCTCAGGTCTAGCGCTAATCGCATCGCTACAAAGTACTGATGCAGGCGCAGCAATGACTCGTCAGCTTAAAGATGAAGGTCGTCTGACTAAACGTGAAACTGACGTATTCACTATGTTCCAATTCACCGCAGGTGCGGCGATTGTTAACTTCTTCTCATCTGGTGCAGTGCTATTTACGCTAACTCTGGCTGACGGCTCTCTAGCTGTGTCATCGTCAATTGGTTTGGCTGTAGGTGTGATGTTCCTGTTTAAGTTTATCGGCGCGAACTTGTTCCGCATTTACCTAAACATCACAGAAGGCAAAGAAGACAAAAACCAATCAGCTGAGCTACAAGAGGAAGCAGCAAAATGAGCGAAGTAAAAGCGAAAAAACCTATGGTAACGGACATCTTCGTTGAAGGTGCGAAAAAGGGTTGGGTAATTGCGACTACCTCTACAGTACCTAACGTATTGATGGCGTTTGTGATCATCAAAGCGCTGCAAATTACTGGCGCGCTGGACCTGATGGGCTCAATCTTTGCACCTATCATGGCAGTCTTTGGTCTTCCTGGCGAAGCAGCAGCAGTGCTAATTGGTGCGTGGATGTCAATGGGCGGCGCGGTTGGTGTGGTTATCACGCTATTTGACCAAGGCATTCTAAACGGCGCACACATTGCGATTCTTGCTCCAGCTATCTACCTAATGGGCTCACAAGTGCAGTACATGGGTCGTATCATGGGTCCTATCGGCACTGAAGGTCGTTACATTCCAATTATGATCGCTATTTCTGTGCTAAATGCGTTTGGTGCAATGTTAGTGATGAACCTATTTGTGTAAGGAGTGATGATGAATTTTTCACTTGAACAATATTTAGCAGAGCTACGTCCACTGATTGATGTGGATTGCGGCACTTACACGCTAGAAGGCATTGAGTTTATTGCTAGCCAATTTGAAGCGAAATTTGCTGAGATGTCTGGTTGGAGCGTGAAACGCATCGATTGTGGTAAAGCGGGTGTCGGTCTAGAGATCCGCAACCAACCAGAAGCAGAGATGATTGATGTGATGCTAATTGGTCACATGGATACTGTTTTCCCAGTAGGTACCGCGGCTGCACGTCCAATGACCACGGGTGCTGATAAAGCATACGGTCCTGGCGTATCAGATATGAAATCGGGTCTGCTAAACGTGGTTTACGCGATGCGTAACCTAGACCAAGCAGTACTGGACAAGCTATCTATCTGCATTTGCATGAACCCTGATGAAGAGACCGGTTCTACAGATTCAGTTGAGTGGCTGCAATCTGTGGCGAAAAATGCGCGCAATGTATTGGTTGCTGAAGCGGCTCGCGCTGACGGTAGTCTTGTAAAAGCACGCAAAGGTCTAGCAGGTTACAAGCTAACCTTTAGTGGCAAAGCGGCACACG
Organism: Vibrio rhodolitus; assembly: GCF_003350325.1. GTDB lineage: Bacteria > Pseudomonadota > Gammaproteobacteria > Enterobacterales > Vibrionaceae > Vibrio > Vibrio rhodolitus. Next base: position 44,226 of record NZ_QLYZ01000005.1, read on the forward strand.
CCGGTAACGATCCGCAAGCAGGTCGCAGTGCAATCACTGAGATGGCAAACTGGATCTTAGCTATTAATGCGATGACTAACTTCGAGTCAGGCACGACACTTAACGTTGGCGTTGTGAACGGCGGTACAGGGGTGAATATCGTTCCTGACCACGCGACAGCATTAGTGGATGTGCGCTTCTGGAGCAATGACGAGTATGCGGATGTGGATGCTAAGCTAAAAGCGATGCTTGAAACGCCGTTTGTTGATGGTGTGACGATTACGCTAGAACGTGAAACCTACAAGCCATCAATGGTTGCAACTGACAAAACCCACGCGCTAATGGCGTTGGTGGAAGAGTCTGCGCAAGAGCTGGATATCACTATCGGCTGGCAAGAAGTGGGTGGTGGTTCAGATGCGAACAACACCGCAATTCTTGGTGTTCCAACCCTAGATGGTTTTGGTCCGATTGGCGCTGGTTTCCACAGCGACCTTGAATACCTACAGTTAGATTCGATTGAGCCACGTATCCGTATGCTGATGCGTGTGCTTGAGAAAATCGCCGCTTAATAAGCGCAAAAATTTAGTCAAAGTTCCCCTAATATCCATCCCCAAGCTTCGGTTTGGGGATTTTTTTGTCTTTGGTAATCGTAGTGACGTTGTCACTAAAATTGATATATAAAACGAACAATAACCGCAATATTAATCTTGTGTTCATCTTGACTCATCTATGCTGAGTGACATAAAGATAAATTTAGACAGAATAAGTGAGGAGGAACTGATGACCTCATTAACAAACAACAATGTAAATTTAGTAAATCCACAGCTTGATCAAGATGTCGCTTTGCAACTAGAGCAAACAGCAACGCCAGATGAAAAAACGTTTTGGCATAAAATGAAGAAATCCGCCAAGCGAGCTGGTGAAGAACTTGCTGTGATGGGAATTAAATCTTGGCTAGCTCTTGCTGACTCCAACACTTCGGTGCGCCATAAAGCGGTGCTAGGTGGTGCGTTAGCTTACTTTGTTTTGCCAACGGATATGGTGCCAGACGTGATGGCAGGTGTGGGTTTTACCGATGACATGGCAGCACTAACCTTGGCTGCAAATTCAGTAGGTAGCGCGATTACCGATGAACATGAAGCGCAAGCGCGTGATAAGTGGAGCTCAATGACAGAGTAACTGCTTTATCGTTAGTCTATCGCCTAACGCTTTCAAATTTCATAAAAAAACCACCGCACGCGGTGGTTTTTTACACTGTAAAGTTACGTTACGCTTGGCTTCGTTTGAGATGAACTTCTTCTTCTGCAACACCGGCTTGAGGATCATTAAAACGAGCCTCATCCAGTGCGCCTTCCGATTTCGCCACGATAATAGTGACCGCGCTATCACCGGTGATATTTACCGCAGTGCGGATCATATCCAGCAGACGGTCAACACCCATAATCAGGGCAATACCTTCTAATGGCAGACCAACTTGGTTTAATACCATTGCCAGCATTACCAAACCGACGCCAGGGACACCTGCAGTACCGATGGATGCAAGAGTAGCTGTCATGATAACCATTAGGTAATCCATCATAGTCAGATCAATATTGAATGCTTGAGCGATGAAGGCTGTCGCCACACCTTGCATGATCGCAGTGCCGTCCATGTTGACCGTTGCGCCCAATGGAATGGTGAATGAAGAAACTCGGTTCTCAACGCCCATACGGTGCTTCGCGGTTTCCATTGTGACTGGAATGGTTGCGTTTGATGAAGCCGTTGAAAAGGCAAACATGATCGCGTCTTCCATCTTACGCAGGAAGGTGATTGGGCTAAGACCAGTAAAGCCTTTTAGCATTACGCTGTAAGTCACAAGACCGTGTAGCAGCAGGGTGCCTGCAAGTACTAAGAAGTATTCCGCTAGGTTGATGATGGCACCAAGACCAATATCGGTGAACAGTTTTGCCATCAGGAAGAACACACCAAAAGGTGCCAAGTTCATCAAGATAGCAACAAGCTTCATGATCACTTCATTCAGATCTGAGAAGAAATCAGCGATGCGTTCACCCGGTTTACCTGCTGCACTGATGGCAATACCAAACAGTACCGCAAATACAATTACTTGCAGGGTCTTACCTTCAGCCATTGCGCTGATAGGGTTGGTTGGGAACATATCGATGATCACTTGACCAAGCGATGGCGCTTGCGCTGATTGGAAAGTGCTTGCTGCGGTCAGATCGGCACCAGCACCTGGCTGGAATAGGGTTCCCATCGTCAGAGCTAAGGTAATCGCGATGGCGGTGGTGGCGATATAGAAAGCGAGGGTTTTACCACCCATGCGACCAAGGGTTGAAAGGTCTTTAAGAGAGCTGGTGCCACACACCAAAGAGACAAAGACTAACGGTACAACTAACATCTTCAAGCTAGCGACAAAGATTTGTCCACCAACTTCAAACAGTCCATTTACTACATACTCGTCGACAAATCCGCTGTCAGCAAACAGGGCTCGAATGGCAAAGCCCGTCAAGATACCCGCTACCATGCCTAAAATTACGCGACCGGTTAGCGACATCGGTTTCTTGGTATTCATTTTGAACACTCCTTATAGTTTTACCCCTCCAATGGGGAGGTGCAGGAGGTTAGCAGTGGAAAGAGTAAAATAAGAAGGAAAAAGGTTTCTTTGTGGTTATAGATGTGATCACAATCACTAAATAAATGTGATTTATTTCATATTTAATGTGTATGTTTTGAGCAAAATTATCAGATTATGGTGATTTTGCGCACGCTATATGGAGTTGGAAAGAAAAGAACATCGGCTAAAGATTAACGAACTTAGCTTAACTTCGGTGATAGTGCATGATTTATAATAGAAATACGCCGCATAGAGGTACTGGCACTTAACTCTGAGAAAGTTGCTGTTGGCTCCGGTAAGATTAGTCATAGGTATCGCAGGGTTAAGCCGTTACAATGTGAACAGTTCAAATAAATGAGAATACTAATTAATGAAGATTTGGGTTGATGCGGATGCCTGTCCAGTTGTGATTCGCGATATTCTGTACAGAGCTGCGCAGCGCACCGGCGTAGAAGTCACTTTGGTTGCCAACCAGTTTATTCGCACGCCAGCAACGACCAATATTACCATGCTGCAAGTAGAGGCGGGCTTTGATGTTGCCGACAATGAAATCGTTAAACGTTCACAGGCAGGCGATCTAGTGATCACCAGTGATATTCCATTGGCGGATGAAGTGATTACCAAAGGTGGGCATACACTTAGCTCGCGCGGCGAGCTGTTCACCAAAGAGAACATTAAGTCGCGTCTCAATATCCGCGATTTTATGGAAACCATGCGCAGCAGCGGAATCCAAACCGGCGGTCCTGCACCGCTTAATCAAGCTGACCGTCAGCAGTTTGCCAATCAACTTGATAAGTGGTTAGTGCAGTGGCAACGCGCGCAGAATTAATTATTTGTAATGCATAGGCAATTGTAAGAGAATCGCTTCCCTTTTTTAAAGACTGCCGTTTATAAGTTTGTTAAGCGGTGGTTGAAGCAGTTGTTCTTTCGTAGTTTTTTTGTCTATGTTTAGTAAGTATCTAAAACCTATCAAATACGATAGGTTTTTCTTTTTATTACCAATTCTATTTTCCATTGTTGTTACTTGTTCTGAAGTCGTCATCAGGCAGCAGTTAGATCTAGCACCGCTTGCTTCTATTTGGAGTTCTGTAGGCTATGGTTTACTTGTTGGCGTTATTGTATGCCATGCTAAATCGACTTTGATTGCGCTTGTATACTCAGTATTTGTTATTGCGGCTTACTCTATTCAATATTCAAATTTGAGCTATTTTGGCTATTGGATTTCTCCAATGGATTTATGGCTACTATTCGAGAAGTTTACTGAGGTTTATCAAGCCAGTGTTAGCGTTATACATTACCAATACTCAACAATTGTAGCTGTAATCTTAGTTTCATTGCTTATTGTCGCAATGTTGCTAAGTAGACGGAAAAACACATTTAAATCTCATATCTTGAGCTTTATTGGTGCTGGTGTTTTGATTTTTTACCCGATAAAAATGACTTTGGATAAAGACATATCTCTTGGTCGTCTTCCAAAAATATCACACACAGTTATTAAGACGTCCATATACACGTTGGGTTATTTTGCTAGCCACACGTTCCCCGAAGAAGTCCTGGGGATTTCGGGTGTTAAATCTGTTACACGCAGTGCACCGGAGAAGCTTGATTCGCCGAACTTAAACAATATTGTGATTTATATGGGTGAAAGCTTATCTTCATCGTATATGAGCTCTTTTGGCTATTCTGCGCAAACTACCCCATGGCTTGATATGCAAAAGCTAGCGGGTAACTCTTACTTTGGTCAAGGGTTCTCTGGGGGACTGTTTACGGATGTAAGTATGCCTTTCTTTTTCAACATGATTGAAAAACCGAATGCGCTAAAGCAGATCGCTGCGGGGGATACAAATTTATTTCGTTTGGCGAAAGAGCAGGGCTACAAAACGTATTTTTATTCAAGTCAAATGAGTTCTGGGTTGGCGTTGGTATCGTCCTTAGGAACTGCGTGGATTGATGAATATGCAGATGCAGAAGATATTACAGGTGACAAAGATAAATCTGTTGATGATGTACAGCTTGTAAAATGGTTAAGTGAAATTGATCCAAATGGGAAAAACTTTATTGTTTTAAATCCGAGTGGTTCACATGAACCTTATATCGAGCGTTCACCTAGTGACATGAAGATTTTTGGACAGGAAACTCTTCAAAATGAATATTTGAATAGTGTTTATTACACGGATTTCCTGCTGGAGAAAATGAGTAATATCATTCACGAGTCAGAAGGCGGATGGACGTTTATTGTCACCTCTGATCATGGGCAGAATGTTACAGATAATACTGCAGGAAAAGGCAGTTTTTTGTATGAAAACAACTACCTTGTTCCAGTTTACATAGATTCAAATAATCCGGATGTAATAAAGCTAGCAAGAGAGCGGCTAGATTCTTGTGAGCGTAGCTTTCAAGTTCAATTGTCTTCTCTTGTCGCTGAATATTTAGGCTATCAACATGAAGGATTCGGTTGCCAGAGTGGTTATGTTGCAGGTAGCCGAAGAACCGGTAACTCTGGTTATATGCGTCTTAGTTTTGATGAAGCGGCTGGTGCATATCGTTCTGAAATGATCTACAACTAAGTTGTTTAGGTTAAAGCGCCCTCAACGTGGGCGCTTTTTCATTCTAAGTACACCCCTTAAACTTAACCCCATCAATGTCAGATTGGTTGCGCCTGCGAGTAGCTCAATCAACTGCACTGCGTAAAAGTTAGTGCCAAAATCACCTTGGCTAGCGAGCGAGTTTAGGTACAGTGCTGCTGGCAAGAGAATAACCAAGCCGTTAATCGCGATAATTGGCATGCGTTTCTTTTTACGTCCAATTGGTCCAACGCCCATTTTGATCTTAGGTGCTAACTTAGCGCCTGTGGCTCCAGTAATTGCCATTAGAGGAATGAGTCCCCAAACTGCATACGCAATGACTTGTTTTACCGCTGCGATGGTTTGAGTGGAAGCTAATACTTCACTTAGCACTGAAGCGCTAAAAAAACAGGCAATCGTCAAAAATGCCAGAATGGCACAAGTGCGGTGCATGGTTTTGATTTTGCTATTCATACTGATCTTTCCTCATTGTTAACGAGAACGATAAGCGCGGTGGCAACTGCGACAGGTTTTCTCTGCTTTATCAATGCCATCTTCTGCCATCGAAGCATTGTGTTGCTGGCTAGCTTGATACAACTCACTAATACCTTGATCCATTTGTGCCATTAGCTGTTCAAATTTGGTCGTGTCTTGCCATATTTTGTCACTTGCTTTGCTGCCTTCGCGGCTTCCCTCTGGGAAGCTTATTGTGTGGCTTGCATGGGTGAGCTGTTTGGCAACGAGTTCGAGTTGTTGCCAATTAGTGTCATTGCCATCGACTAGATCACTCGCTTTATCGAGCTGATCTTCGATAAGGCTAAATGCCTTTTGACGAGCTTCAATGACATCAGCACTGTTATTAGCCCAAGTAAAAGTTGATAGCAGCAATGTAAGTAGCAAGATTGATTTTTTCATTTTTAGTTTCTCATGTTAGGAAGTGAGTTTAATTTACACAACAACAGTTGCCTAAGCAACTGTTGTTGTGTAAATTAAATGGCGTTCGAGAGAAGGTAACCAAGGATTGTGCCTTAAGTAACTAATTCAATTATGAAAAGCGGATAGGTATAAAATGAAAATTAAAGTATGGGACGGCGCAACACGCCTCTATCATTGGACGCAAGCGGGTCTATTTGTCGCTTTAATGGCCAGTGGTAAGTCGGGTAATGGTCCGCATATTGAGCTGGGCATTGCCTTACTAGTATTGGTATTTTGGCGTGTTATTTGGGGATTTGTCGGCAGTGAAACCAGTCGTTTTGTTACCTTTGTCTATTCTCCAACAAAGACTTGGCACTATGTGACAGGTAAAATGAAAGCAAAGCTTGGTCACAACCCTCTAGGGGCGTGGATGGTGATAGCATTAGTTGCGAGTTTGCTTTTGCAATGCCTCTCTGGTTTAGCATTAGCAGGGCTACTTGATGGATTGCCAATGTCTCAAGTTTGGCTAAATGATGATGTTTTTGTTGTGGTTGAGTCGATGCACTTAGTATTGGTCAATATACTTCCTATGCTGGTAGCGTTGCACCTTGTCGCAATACTTGTCTATAAACTGCGTGGCAAGCCGTTGGTCAAAGCCATGGTGACGGGTTTTAGCACAACGAACCAATCAATTAATCAGTTGGATTTTTCTGTACCTGACAACGCTTTGCCAAAGGCAGCACAACCACAGTTTGCTTCGCAAGCGTTCGCATTTTTAATGCTTGTTGCGGCAGCATTAGTTACTATGGCAATAATTGCATTTTCAGTTTAGTCCTATGTGGTAGAGAAATGAGTGAACAATTTGATCGACAAACCAGCTTTGGTTGGATGATAAATGTTGTAGCTGGTCGAGCGGAGAAGATGTTTGATGCTGAGCTCAAAAAACATGGTCTAAGTGTGGCGCTCTGGCCAACCATGATGTGCTTATGGGAAGAAGAGGGGGTGACGCAGCGCGATATTGCAGCCAAGTCGAAAGTGGAGAATTCAACCACCACCCGCACGCTCGATAAGTTAGAAAAGCTTGGTTTGGTTGAGAGACGTGCTGATCCAAATAGCCGCCGCACACATCGTATTTATTTGACAGCGCAAGGACGTGAGCTTGAAAAGGCGCTGATCCCAATTCCTGTCGAGATCAATCAGCAAATGCTAAGTAGCCTTGATCAAGAGGAGCAGCAGCAGATGATTACCCTACTGCAAAAAATGGTCGCGGCGATTTAATCGCAACAGCACCCGATCTGTTTCTATGCCAAATCAGCGAAACTTGGCTTGCTTGCCAGTTTCGCTACGCTGATGTGATTTAGCACCTCGTTAAACGGTGAGTGAGACATAAACTCTTCAATGGAGTGTTGTGCATACAGCTTAAATAACTCAGGCTGACGAAACGCAACGTAGTCTAGTGCGCAATGTAAGTAGAGGTTGGCAAGGCTAGGTGCAATTGTCGGTGTGCTTTGTGGATGCTGATACTCGGATAAATATTGGTTTAGCTCAATCATGGCACGCTGAACGGCTTCTATTGTCCGTTGATGCAGCTTATTTGGTAGGTCGATAAAGCGCCCTAACGCAACGGATTTAAAGCTAATTTCCATTAGCGTTTTTGCTATGCCGGTTCGTTTACTTTCGTCTTCATCTGCCAAGTTGAATTCTTGAATCGCATTTGGTTGGAATCGAGCTATTAAGTACTGGCAGATGGTTAGGCTCTCGATGAGGCTATGACCGCTGCGCAGTTCGAGTGCAGGGATCATACTAAATGGGTTTACCTGCAAAAGCTCAGTTGGTGATGACCATGGATCGACCCACACCAACTCGAACTCCTGATCATTTGTCAGCAGAGCGGTTGCGAGCGCCACACGTGAAAAAGGCGAAGTGTCATTTAAGTAGAGTTTCATCGGGCATCCTTGAGGTGAGTAAATTGAGAATGAGAAGGTCTGGAACGACTTAATGCGACTAGCATTGAGGCGCAAACTAATGCCAGCGTACTGGCAATAAATAGCGGCTGGTAGTCAGCAATGCTTGGCGCAAGATGAGCATACAGATAACCGAATAACCCTTGAGAAACCGCAAATGCCATAGTGAGTAAACCCCAAGCTTTGGTGTTGAGTTCGTATCCCACGCACTCAAGCGTATAAGCTGAAATTAGCGCTACAACACCTGTGGTAAATAAGCCAACCAACAGCGATGACATGATTAAACCAACTAGGCTAGTGGTTATTGTAGGTAAGAACACCCCGAAAGCTTTGCACAGCAGCACGCCACATAGGGCGAACTTAAGGTTAAGTTTGTCACCAATTGCACCGACTAGAATGGGACCAAGCGCGGCTCCCACTCCAAAAATTGCCCACATGGCGCCGCCAAAGGTGAGGCTTCTATCGAGATCTCGCACGATAAAATCGACCCAAAACAGAGTATGCGGTAAGTAACCAATCGCATCGAGCCCATAAGCCAAAACCAGCAACGTTAGTGTGCGTTGCTGCGCTTTAGATAAAGTGTTGAGCTTGGCAGAAGAGAGCCCAAAACTTGTATTTGTATCGGTTGCTTTCCAAGTCGACCAAGTGATAAAGGTGGTGAGAAAGGTTATCGCAGCAAGTAAGAGCCAAGCGGCGGAAATACTCTGCTGCAAAATGATGGGTAATAGGCAGCCTGCCAGCATTACGCCCAAACCTATACCGGAGAAAATAATGCCGCTTATCCTTGCTTTGACTTCGGGAGGATGGAGACGCACGATAAGAGGTGGTGCGAGGATCATCAGCATTGCGCCAGTTAACCCAGCGAGTGCTCGCAGAAAGAAATAATAGCTAAACGTGATATCTTGCAAAGCACAGCCAAGAAAGCTCAAGCTGCTGAGTAACATAGCCGCGCGAATCAAGCTGACGACAGAAAAGAAGCGGCTTAAATAGTGGCAAAGTGGCGCACCGAGGATGTAACCGACCAAGGTGGCAGCACCAAGATAAGATGCCTGTGCTTGGTTAAACCATCCGGCATGTATCAGTGCAGGCATCATGGCAATGTAGGCAAAACGACCAATCCCATTGCCTACCAAGGTGGCGCCAAAGCCAGCCAGAGAATATGAGTTGAATAGCGTAATGCGAGGTTGGGTGAGGTTAGGGCTGTGCACCTTGATTCCTTTCAAAGATGATGGCGAATATAGTAACCAGATGCGGTGTTACTCTCCTTTCTGCACCCAATCAGCCCTTATTTTCTCATTACTGAGAGCGCTCCGCATTTAGACTTTAGGTCAATAGACTTACGTTATCTTTTTGGGAGCGAGTGAAGTTATTGATAGCGATAAGGTGCCAGTTTTCTTTGCTTAAACTCATCGATATCATGCCCAATCCAAATTTCAGCGCCTTTTTCTGTGAGCAGTTTTTCAACTCGTGCAAAGGAGGCTTTGGTCTGCTCTGGCTGATTAAATACTGGAATCGCTTTTTGCTCGCGGTTTAGATGTGAGTGGTAGAGATCTCCACTTAGGACGATAGGTCCGTAATGAGGTAAGTCAACATAGAGCGCTTGATGTCCCGGAGTATGACCTGGTGCGGAGATGATTACGACTGAGCCATCACCAAAAACTTGGTGATCGCCTTCAATCACATGTACGGAATCTTTGAGGTTTTGATATTGTGTCAGATCAAACCCAAGCTTTGCCGAAATCTCAGGGTCAAAAGCCACATGATGTTCATTCTTTTGAATTAACCATTTTGCAGAGCTAAATTGATTGGCATTGCCTGTGTGGTCTGCGTGTAAATGTGACAGCACGAGGTAGTCTATATCACTTGGCGTTAGCTTCATCGCTTGTAGCTGCTGATTGAGAGTGGTTGGCAAACTAAAATGAAAAGCCCCACCCATCACCTCGATACCTTCGGGCATGGCATTGAGCCCGTCGTTCAGACCCGTATCCCACAGCAACGTCCCTTTAGGATGCTGGATCAGATAACAGCTATTGGCGGATTGCATTGGTTGCTCGTCCGAGACATTAGGGTTAAACATACTTGGCTTTCTTGCTTCAATTCTTCCGCAATCAAGTACGCTGATGGAAACATCGACTTTGCCATCACTACTAAAGCGTTCAAATCCATCAGCAAAGGCTACAACGGGTAGCATAAGGCTCATCAAAAGCATTGAGTTCTTCATCAAGTTTTCCTCTATTTACTTGAAGTGACATGTAATTTGTCTCAGCTTAAGTAGTTTTAAATGCAGCAAAAACGGCATAATTTGCATGGAGCTTTTCAAAAATGGGACGATAGCGTGAACTTTAACGATCTTCTGATCCTCAAAACCATCGCCGAAAGAGGCAGTTTCGTTTCTGCGGCGGAGCATCTCGATCTGCCGACGAGTACTGTCAGTCGTCGAATTGCTGAATTAGAAAAACAGTTAGGTGTGAAGTTATTGCAACGTACTTCTCGTACCGTTCAATTGAGTGAGTTAGGAGAATTGCTCCATCAGCAAACTGCGCCACACCTAGAGGGGTTAATTGACAGTGTGACCTTTTTGCAAGACCAGCAAGAGCATGTTAGTGGTAAATTGGTGGTAGTGTCGCCCATATTTCTCGCTTACTTCCGCTTGTCAGAGTGGCTTGGTGAGTTTCAAGCGCGCTATCCTAACTTGGAGATCCAATACCGGATCAGCAATAGCATTGAAGATATTCACACTGAGCAAGTTGATTTGGCAATTCGCCCCGGACCGCTGAAAGATTCCTCTTTGGTGGCGAAATTTCTCTATCAACCTGAAATGAGGCTCTATGCTGGGTTGCCTTGGTTAAAAAATCATGTGTTACCTGCTCATCCACATCAATTGACGGGTGTGAGGTCTTTTACGGTGCCGTACTTTGCAAAGACTTGGAATTTGCACAAAGGCAGCAAAACATATCAGCTGACGACAGATTACCAAGCTTACGCCAACGATTATGGACCATTAGCTCAAGCGATGATCCATAATGCAGTGATTGGTGTGTTGCCAACGGTGTATGGCGATGAGTTTGTGAGACAAGCAAAGCTGATAAAACTGTTACCTGAATATAAAGTCGAACCACCCGGACCGGTTTATGCCGTATATCCATCCAAGCAGTTCTTGCCGCGTAAAACCCAGTTGTTACTTCGCTTCCTAGAAGAAAAATTTGCTGCGCTTTGATAGAGAAAGACTCTAGCTGGGTCGCAAGAGATCTAAGATTAAGGCGCCTTGGTTCTCAAGGTGTTTGGTTTCTCAAGGTACTCTGGTTTCTCAAGGAACACTGGTTTCTCAAGGCACTTTGGTTTCGATATTTAATTGTCCAGCAAGACCGGCTTCACGGTGCACCTTGAGCTGATTAAACTCCTCGGATGAAGTCATATCGAGCAGCGCTTGGCGAGAGGGGTATCTTACAATTACAAACGAATCCCAAAGCTCATCAATCTGACCAATAATTAATCCGCTAACTTCAGAATAGAACACCACTTCTGCGCCATACTTTTCCAGTACTTTGAGCATGGGGCGCCCATATAAGTCATACGCTTCTCTGCCAGTGAGATTGGTTTTTCGACCATCCGCATACTCGGATTTTTCGCGGAACTTGAACAGGTTAAGCAGGTGGATAGGTCCACTTTCTGGCTCTGTCTGTAGTCTGTCCATTTGAAGTTCTGTTGGGTGTAGCTGATTGATCACTTCCATGTTATCCCCGCCTATATGTTTAGAATTGTGAATAACAGGTTAACATTTAATCAGCGGCAAGGTTGCAGGATTAAAGTCGATTTTTCAGCTGTTTACAGAGGGTTTGCTTCGTTTGCTGGTAAAAGTTAAGTTATTAAGAGTATTGATACTTTGATTGGTAATTGACGTACAAATCGCGATTTACAAATTAACAAGTAGCTACACTTACGGAAAGCGATGCAGGTGAAGGGCAAAAAATGACGACTTTGATTAACGCCGATTTTGAACAGCGAGTGGTTATTCGCCCCAGTGATTATCAGTGGGTTGACTCGCCAATGGCTGGCGTTGAACGAATGATGCTCGACAGAGTGGGTGATGAGGTCGCGCGCGCTACGTCACTTGTTCGTTATGCGCCAAACAGTCGGTTTTCCGCTCATACTCATGGTGGCGGTGAAGAATTTTATGTCCTCGAGGGCACTTTTTCTGATGAGCATGGTGATTATCCAGCGGGCAGTTATGTGCGTAATCCCATCGGAACTGCGCACACGCCGCGCATTGGTGCTGATGGTGCGACCATCTTTGTTAAACTGCAGCAATTTAGTCAGCAAGATGATCAATCCGTCATTGTGAATACTAACCAACAGCCTTGGCGACAAGGGTTAGTAGACGGTTTAGAGGTGATGCCGTTACACGAGTTTGAGTCAGAGCAGGTGGCTTTGGTCAAATGGGCGCCGAATACTCAGTTTAACGCTCACCAACATTGGGGAGGTGAGGAGATCTTTGTGTTAGAAGGTGTTTTCTGTGATGAACTTGGTGAGTACCCCGCGGGCACTTGGATTCGTAGCCCTCATTTAAGTCAGCATAAGCCGTTTACTCAAGAGCAAGGGGCATTGATATTAGTGAAAACAGGGCATCTTTTGCCTGATTTTGATTAATCTAGCCAAACGGCTATCTTGGCGAACGGCTCACTTTGTCAGCGATTAGTCACGTATACGACCGCGTAGTGATTTAGTTTGGCTTTTAATTCCCTTGGCTTTCAACCGTCTTTCTTTCGAACCGCGTGTTGGTCGGGTCGCTTTGCGCGCCTTTTGCACCACCATCGCTGCGCGGATCACCTCAGCCAAACGGTTTAATGCATCTTCTTTATTTTGCTCTTGAGTACGGTATTGCTGCGCTTTGATCGTAATAACACCTTCTTTCGAGATGCGGGAATCATTCAGCGCTAATAGCCGCTCTTTGTAGATAGCGGGGAGAGTTGAGTGCTTGATATCAAACTGCAGATGGATGGCACTGGAAACTTTATTGACGTTTTGTCCTCCCGAACCTTGAGCACGGATTGCCGTCATTTGAATTTCCCAATCATTGAGAGAGACACTGTTTGATATTTTAAGCATGCTTTTTCCCATAAAAACTCAGCCACAGCGTGGCTGTGGCTGAGTGTACACTATATTGGTGTGACTTGAATATCCAGCGTTGCTGACCGCACCCTCAAGCGAGTTGAGGGGATGAACTCGCGCTTATACTAAGGTTGCCGCAGTTTGGTTCCCCATCGCGATAAGCGTATCTAAGATGCGCTCGCCATCGGCGCGCAAGCCATTGTGCTCATATTCGTTGGTGATCCACGCTTTGGCGTTTGGCATCATTGCTAAGGTTTCTCGGCTGTAATCCATCTCGACAAACATGTCATCGGCATAAACGGCGCAACTGACGGGTACTTTATTGCCTGCCAGTTGAACTGGGTCATAGAGCGGCCCCCAGTCCGTTTTGTTGGCTAAAATCTCTGCTGCTTGCTGCAGTGGCTTTAGATTTTTGTATTGCTCAAACATCCAAGGGAACACCATTTCACCGGTAAAGAGGAACGGTTGCCCTTTTTGGTAGTTAAACTGGGCGTATTGATCGCGCACGCGATGAGCACTCCAGTTTGAAGCAAAACCTTGGCAGTATATAGATTCGTGCAAGATGGCGTAAATTGGGTTGGTTTGGAAACCTTGTTCTGCCAACATCGCATTAAGGAATTCATAACGCAGCTGTTTTTGCCCTTCAATGTCGACAAAGGCATTTTCTAGCCCATAGTAGGTGCTAATAAAGCTGTCGCTCATACCGAAGTTGATACCAATTTGTTGGAATTGCTCAACAGTAAAGCGCTGCCCGTTTGGTAAGAACTCTTCGTTGTCGATGAGGTGGTCGGCAATGGCTTGGCAAAGTTCTTGGGCACGAGGAAACTGAGCAAAGAATGCTTGGTTTTTGTCTAACGTACGTTTAAAGGTGGCGTGGTAAACGTCATCAGCATGGTGAGATATCGAAGGCACACCGCCGGTGATGTAGCTACGTAGGATGCTTTGTGGGAACAATGAAAGATAAGTCAATGAACAAAAACCACCAAAGCTCTGACCTAAGATGGCCCACTGCTTCACGCCAAACTGCGCACGAATAAACTCAGCATCGCGCACGATGTTATCGGCTCTAAAATGGCTCAAATACTCCGCTTGCTGTTCTGGTGTTTTACCTGCCAAAGTTTGGTGGCTGACAACAGAGCTATTGCCGGTGCCACGTTGGTCAAGCAGCAACACGCGGTATTCCTCTAGGGCACGCTTTACCCATCCGCTATTGCCTATCGGGCGCAGTGCTGGGAAGCCAGGACCGCCTTGAAAAAATACCAGCCAAGGTTTTTGGCTTTGCTCATCACCAACGAGACGAACTTCACGGGCAAAGAGAGTAAGCTCGCCTTTATCTGGCTGAGCGTAATCTAAAGGAACGGAGAAATAATGGGGTAGATAGTGTAATCCATTATCAATAAATGCGTGTGCGTATTGCATGCTGTTTTCCTAGTTAACGCCGGCTGCTTTAAGTCTGCAGCGTATCAAATAACATAACTCACTAATCTTAGGTTATTGATTGATATATTGATATGGGGTTTGCCCGGTTTGCTGTTTAAAAAAGGCAATAAACGCACTATCACTAGAAAACTCAAGTTGATGGGCGACATCAGCCACACTTAGCCCAAGCGATAAATGTTCGATGGCCTTAAGCAGTCGCCATTGCTGACGCCAAGCTTGATAGGGCATACCTGTCTCGCGAACAAAAATCCGACTAATGGTTTTGCTGCTGGCGGCGATTTGTTGGCTTAGGTGGTTTAGTGATGGGGCATTGTTTGTTTGCAATGAATCGAGCCAAGCTTGCAGCCGCGTATCTTGAGGCAGCGGTAAAAAGAGTGTGTGCGGCTTTGCTTGTTGCAGTTCTTCAACAAATAAATTTAACGTGTGTTTCATTTCATCAGCAGGCTTATCCCAAACCCAAAATGACATTCGCTCGATCAACTCACGCAGTAGCGGGGTCACTTCTAAGATACTGACATCGCTTCCGCCAATATTGGTGTACTCTCCACTGAGATAGAGCGAGCGGTACTCAACCACATTACTCATTTTTGCGCAGTGTATGGTTTGGGCTGGAATCCACGCTGCTTTGGTTGGGGGTAGGACACATTGAACACCGGCGAGGGTAATCGTCATACACCCTTGCGGCGCGTAGAGCAGTTGCCCTTTGTGATGCTGATGTAGTCCAGAATCATGGCGACCGACGCGAGCGGCAATGCCAATAACTGGACTATCGAGATTGTCCGCGTTGAATTGTGTGCTTTCGTCGATCAGTGCCACTTGTCTTAATCTTGATGTATTTAGTCTTAATCCTATTAATAGGACTCTAGCACAGTTCGTTAGACTTCTCGGCGTTAAATAATGGAGAGAAGTGATGAAAACGAAATCCTCAATAGGCTTGATGGTGCTGTTAATGATGTTTCCTCAGATTGTCGAAACCATCTATAGCCCAGCTCTACCGATGATTGCGAGTGGCTTTGATGTTTCGATGCCACAGGCTGGCATGACGCTATCAATCTACTTTACTGCCTTTGCATTTGGCGTAGTGAGTTGGGGAATAGCAGCAGACATAATCGGCCGTCGAGCAGCGATGTTAGCTGGTTTATTAGTCTATGGGCTGGCGGCTTTTGGTGCCGTTTACGCACAAAGCTTTTACTGGCTATTGGCAATGCGTGCACTCAGCGCATTTGGAGCCGCAGTCGGGTCAGTGGTGACGCAGACCATGCTGCGAGACACTTATAATCAAGAGGAGTTGAGCAGGGTGTTCTCTTTGATGGGCGTCGGGATTGCGGTTAGCCCTGCGTTAGGGCTGTTGCTCGGCAGTTTATTCACTAGTCGTTACGGCTATCAAGGGGTGTTTAGTTTACTCGCGGTACTGGCGATGTTATTGCTGCTGCTTTCATATAGCCACCTGCGTGAAAGTCGAGTTCAAGACCGCAAGGAGGTGGTGATAGATTCCTTGTCTAAGCCGGAAATTAAACCAGCCTTGCTGAACTTGGCGCAACGTATGCTGTTAGATGGTCAGCTTTGGCGAAGTGCGCTGCTAATTTGCGGTTTTAATGTGATGCTGTTTAGTTACTACCTACATGGTCCTTTCTTGTTTGCTCAGCTTGGGTTTAGTTCGATGCAATTTGGTTTTAGTGGGCTATTACTTGCTGTGGCGACTCTTGTGGGTAGTAAGTTAAATAAGCACCTTATACGTCGTCAAATTGATGTTACTGTTCGAGTTCAGCTCGCAGCGGTAACTGCGTTACTCGGTGCTGCTGGTGTTTACGTGAACCTCCATTCAGTGTGGTTTTTAGTTCCTATGATGCTGGTGGTGATTGGGTTTAGTGTTGCAATACCCAATATTTTGGCGGGCGCTTTAGTCGCGTATAAACAGCAAGTAGGTTCTGCTGGAGCGCTGTTTGGCTTGGGCTATTATCTTTTAATTGGTATCGGGATGATGCTTGCTGGCGAGATAAACCACTTGGGTAATGTGTTGCTTTTGACCGCGCTTGGCACGCTTGTAGTAAGTAAGCCTTCTATCACTAGTGTTTGTAGAAATAGTTAACGAATCAAAAACCTGTCTAATATCCGTTAGCAAATTAGTCTATATTCAAACTTGTTACGTAAATGTTGTTTTTGCGCGCAGGCTTTATGTGGCAATCGACTAGGAGAAAGACTATGGCGGATATTGCAGGGTTTCATCGAGCGACGATTCAAAAAAGAACCGATTGGACAGAGCAACTGTTTAGCTTGCGTGTGATAGGCGCGCCTTTGCAATTTAAAGCGGGTCAATTCACTAAATTGGCGTTGCCGGATGCAGAGGGTAACGTGATTGCGCGAGCTTATTCTTTAGTCAACGCGCCACTGACAAGCAGTGACACTCTGGAATTTCTTATCGTTGCCGATCCCAATGGTCAGCTAAGTCCTCGCCTTCAACAGCTAAAAGAGGGCGAGGTAATCTATGTTGCTCAGTCGGCTCATGGCGACCTCATTTTTGAGACCATCCCAAAACAGACTAAAAACCTTTGGCTTCTTTCAACGGGCACGGGGATTGGTCCATTTTTGTCTTTATTGGACGATATTAGCTTGCGCCCGACCAGCGATAAAATCGTGCTAGTGCATGGCGTACGTCATGAACGCGCTCTGGTTTATCGTTACTTAATTGAGCAATTGCAGCAGCAATATCAAGGTCGTTTGGTGTATCAGCCGATAGTCTCAAGAGAAGAAGTCAGCGGTGCACTTCATGGGCGAATTAATGATTTGATAGAACAAGGTGTGCTCAGTGAGGCTTGCGACTGCGAGTTTTCTGCGCACAACAGTTTTGTCATGCTGTGCGGTAATCCAGCGATGATAAAAGACACCACAACGCAGCTATTGAACATGGGGCTGACCAAACATCGTAAAGCAGAGCCGGGTAATATTGTCTTTGAACGTTATTGGTAATGTTGCTTTGAGTTATTGCTTTTATCTGTCGTAAGGGACTTGGTCGAGCGCCCAAAAATCAAGCGTGTGATTCACTTCCTGACAGACGCCTTTCAAAATCTGATAATTCGGATCAAATTTATCCCCCAAGTAAGTCGTTCGAATCATCTCTCCAGTTTTTAAGTCGACTTGAGAAACCACTCGCCCCTTAAAATTTTGGAAAAGCACAAACTGCTCGCTTTGATAAATGCGCTGCGGACGGTAATAAAGAAAATTGTCTTGTGTTTCAAGTAGGACACACTTCAGTGGCAAGGTATCTGGCCCTGTGGAAGATGGTGAAGTGGTCAAAAGTAGTACTGAAAAAATTAGATTAGTCATTATCAGCCCCTGTATCAGCATCGTGCTTGAAATAAGTATAGGTCTGCAACTGATACGAAGTGCAAACTAATTTGGCTTAATAAAGTATGTTTGTTGATAACGCACGGATTTAATTTTCATCTGATGAGAAAAGCAAGGTTAGTATTGTTCGAGACAAAGAAGGGTTCCGCGTTACTCTGTGGAAAGTAAAGCAATGGAGTGAAGTGGCTATGAATCTGATCGTCAATGTACATAAAGGCGTTCGCAAAGCAGGCTTTGAGATGGCAACGCGCCAAGCGTGGAAGTGCGGTATGAAGGCGAATTTAGTCAATCGCGTGATTGGTGTAGCAAAAGGGCAAGTGGTATGTGTGGTGGAAGGAGTCAGGGCTGAATTGTCTACGCCGCTAAACAATCCACTGCACAATGATGATAAGCAAGGGCGCTACATGTTTGTCGGTGGTGTTTGCTGGGAGCCAAATTCACTACTAGCACCAGGTTTTCCTGACTTTATGTTTATGCACATCCGCAATTTAGGTAACAAGCATAAATACATGACAGATGATGAGCTGTTTTTTAACCTCGCCTAAGTTGCGTTAAACGAGCAAAACAAAAAGGAGGCATCAAGCCTCCTTAGTTATAGTGCAAAAGTGACACGCAAGGTTTGAATTAGAAACCTTTGATGTTTTCTGCTTCTAGCTCAGTGAAGTATTTCACTGTTTTTACTTTCAGCTCTTGTGTCGATGGTTCGTCACATACGATTACTGATTTAGGGTGTAGTTGTAGAGCAGATACCGTCCATAGGTGGTTTACGCTGCCTTCAACTGCTGCTTCTAGTGCTAGTGCTTTGTTGTGACCTGTCACTAGGATCATGATCTCTTCAGAATCTAGCAGAGTACCCACACCGATGGTTAATGCGTATTTTGGTACTTGGTTGATATCGCCGTCGAAGAAGCGAGAGTTCGCAATACGAGTATCTTCAGTTAGTGTCTTGATGCGAGTGCGAGAAGACAAAGAAGATGCAGGCTCGTTGAATGCAATGTGACCGTCGTTACCTACGCCACCCATGAATAGGTTGATTTTGCCGTAAGACTTAATTTTGTCTTCGTAACGCTTACATTCCGCTTCGTGTTCTGGTGCATTACCGTCTAGCAGGTTGATGTTTTCTTCTTGAATATCGATGTGATTAAAGAAGTTGTTGTACATGAATGAACGGTATGATTCTGGGTGATCCGCAGGAATACCAATGTATTCGTCCATGTTGAACGTTACAACGTGTTTAAAGCTAACTTCGCCTGCTTTGTACAGTTCGATAAGTGCGTTGTATGTTGCTAGCGGTGTACCACCAGTTGGTAGACCAAGAACAAATGGACGCTCTGCAGTTGGTTGGAAATCATTAATGCGTTTAACGATGTGTGCTGCTGCCCATTTACCTACTTGTGCTGCTTGTTGAAGCGGGATAAGTCTCATTTTCTGCCCCTGATAATTAGAATGCGGTATGTCGTAACATTATTTCGCATTATAAAATAAGTGATTTTGTTCTGCTATTGTTTTTGGTCAATTTTTGCGGTTTCTTTTGTGAAATATGGTTGTTGGTCATAACGCATACGTTTGCTTGTTGTTTTTATGTAACTTAATTGGCGGTTAAATGTGTGATTTTTAATTGGTCGAACTATCAATAAAGCGGCATCAGTAACCGGGTGTAGTGACATGATATCGTGCAAGAAATCAGCATAAAAAACCGAACATTATCGCTATATTTGAGCAATTCACATATCCTATAGAAACGAGATATAACAAGGCGAAGCGAGTTGCATATCTTATAGTAGTGGGTCGAAACAAGGTAGGCAGATTAGTGTTAAACACGATGTGTGAAGTTTATTGATGAATATGATGGGAATCGCCATAGGGGCGACCGGGCTGCTTCTATTGCTACTTTTTGCCTGGATGCTAGCTATTTCTGTGCGTCAGAAAAGAATCGAAACTGAACGCCGACAGCGTGAGGTCGCTTATAGAAAGGCGCTAGAGCGAGACAGAAAGCAAGAAAGAGAAGATCGCCGACGTAAAGCCGAAGCTGGCGACATTAATATGATCCTTTATCTTGCCAAAGAAGAAGAACGCACCAACTTACGCAAAGCGTTGTATTGGTATTTGAAAGCCGCGCAATTGGATAATGTCACGGGTATGTATGGGGTAATACGTATCAGTGATCGTATGAAAGAAGACATTGTGTTGCGCCAACAAGCTAAGTTTTGGCGTACTGCCATCGCGGCAATTGAGGGTGATCTGCAAGCGAAATTTGATGCGGCTGAAGCGCTGTTTTTTGGTCGAGGGGTCGATCAACATGTTGACAAAGCATACCGCTTGATGGAAGAAGCGGCGAAGATGCAATACATCCCTGCAATGCTGTTTTTGGGTGATTGGTTTACCGCACCGAACAACCCGACACCTTCTGCGAGCGCTGCGTTTGGTTGGTATTTACAAGCGACCAAGCTTAAGAGTAATGAAGGTCGTATGAAGTTAGGCTTGAGCTACATTCACGGCGTTGGCGTTGAGGCTGACTTTTATCAAGGCTGTTATTGGCTTGAGAGAGCGGGTGAGAAAGGCTACACGCCGGCGATGCTACAGGCAGGTGAACATTGGCTCGAGCAAGGTGGGCAAGGTAAGTTTATCGCATATATTTGGCTTTTCTTAGCGGGGCAATTAGGCAATGAAGATGCTCGCTTGCTGCGTGATCAAGTTTCTCTAACCATCAGTGTTGATACCGTGGTGGGCTTGCAATCGTTAGCTAAGCCAATGCTAAAACGCATTCGTGAAAACAAAGTCGGTAAGCACGCTTTGATTAAAGCGCTCAATCGTTTGTATAAACGAGAGTTGGATTATCAGGCTTATGACATTGTAATTCCGGAAGCGGTCGATGCAGAAGCTATATTGGACCTTGCTGATGGTCATGAGAGCGAGCTTGAGGTTGAGCAAAAACCGAATCAAGCGCAAAGCGCGCAGGCAAACTATGCACCACCGCTTGATTTTACTCAGTCGCCGATGGATCAGTCGAAGCGATAGTAGTATTAACTGTAGAAACACAAAAGGCTGCCAATCGGCAGCCTTTTTAATAAGAGTAAAAGCAAAGATTATTGTGGGCGGTTTTGTTTTTGCTTCTGCTTACATACTGCGGCAGTAAAGATAACGTCAGTTGAGCTATTTAGTGCCGTTTCCGCTGAATCTTGGACCACACCAATGATAAAACCAACCGCGACTACCTGCATTGCGATTTCGTTTGGAATACCAAACAGTCCACACGCTAGTGGGATCAGAAGTAGAGAACCGCCCGCAACGCCCGATGCACCACATGCCGATACGGCAGCAACGATACTCAGTAGCAGCGCTGTCATCAGATCGATTTCAATACCCATGGTGTGTACAGCCGCTAAGGTTAATACCGTGATGGTGATAGCTGCACCTGCCATGTTGATGGTTGCACCAAGCGGGATAGAGACTGAGTATGTGTCTTCATCAAGTTTTAGCTTTTCACACAGCGCCATGTTAACAGGAATGTTAGCGGCACTTGAACGTGTGAAGAAAGCGGTTACACCACTTTCACGTAAGCATTGGAAAACCAATGGGTATGGGTTTTCACCGGTTTTAATAAACACAATGATTGGGTTAACCACTAGCGCAATAATCGCCATCGCGCCAAGTAATACGGCAAGTAAGTGCGCGTAGCCAGCCAGAGCAGAGAAACCCGTTGTTGCGAGAGTTGACGCAACAAGACCGAAAATACCAAACGGTGCTAGGCGGATAATAAAACGCACGATCTGAGATACGCCGTGGCTTAAATCTTCAAACAGTGCCTTGGTTGACGCTGATGCATGATGCAGCGCTAAGCCGAGTGCGATAGCCCACGCTAAGATACCGATGTAGTTAGCATTTTTCAGTGCATTGATTGGGTTATCAACCAATTGGAACAACAAGGTGTGCAGTACTTCTGCGATGCCTTGTGGTGGGGTAGCCCCTTCAGCACCTGAGACCAGAGTTAAAGTGGTTGGGAAAAGAAAACTCATGGTGACAGCAGTCAGCGCGGCGGTGAAGGTACCAAATAGGT
Organism: Vibrio rhodolitus; assembly: GCF_003350325.1. Taxonomy (GTDB): domain Bacteria; phylum Pseudomonadota; class Gammaproteobacteria; order Enterobacterales; family Vibrionaceae; genus Vibrio; species Vibrio rhodolitus. Next base: position 66,213 of record NZ_QLYZ01000005.1, read on the forward strand.
ACAGAACCACGATTGGGCGCATATAGGTATGTTGGTTTTTCTTTTGATTGGCAATTGAGGCTGCTACAAGAATGAAAACCAAGATAGGTGCAACGGCTTTCAGAGCACCAACGAAGAGCTCACCGAGCATGCCAACACTGGTCGCGTGTTCAGGAGCAATCAGTGATAGAGCGACACCTAAGATAATACCGGCTAAAATCTGCAACACTAAGTTGCCTCGGGCAAGCCGACCTAAAAATGAATCATAAAGCATAATAAATCCTGCATTTTGCTTTGGTTAGTTGGAGTGCGACAGCGGAATTAGAGATTGTGTTTACCGCTTCAGATAAGACAAGGATAGCTAAGCCATCCAAGTTTTTGAGAGCGATTAACCAGTGCAACTAAGCTGCGCGTCACGTCAACAAACGCTGTTTCTTTGTTATAGTGTTTCTTCATCGAACGGAAGTGAAGGAACTTATACTATCCTTCTGAGATATTGTGTCTAGGAATAATTCAATATCTAGGCGTTAATATTAACATTATTGACAAAAATGGAACCTAATATTGCAATAAGCAGCATGAAGGTGCATAAAAAAGGGGCGTTTGCCCCTTGTCTCGATATTGTATGCGTTAGTAGCCCAGTTTCTTTGAACGGTTTTCACTTTGCACAGAACGGCAATACTTTGTGAATTGCTTACTCTTAGAGCGTTGCTCTGCAAGGCTTGCTCCATTCCACTCTTGCTCGCGCATTAGCTTGAAATAGTTAGTAACGCGCCTTTGGTCGATATCACCAGCCTCAAGGGCTTTGGTTACCGCACAGCCTGGTTCATTGTTGTGTTGGCAATCACTAAAGCGACACTGCTCAACCAAGGCTTGGACATCGCTAAAAGTTTGCTCAACGCCATCGGCACAGTCATGGATTTGCAGCTCTCGCATTCCTGGAGTATCGATTAAGACACCACCAGAAGGCAGTAGATGCAGTGAGCGACTGGTGGTCGTGTGGCGACCTTTACTGTCACTTTCGCGAATACCGCCGGTTGCTTGCGTCGCTTCTCCGAGCAAGCTGTTGATTAGCGTTGATTTGCCCACACCAGAAGAGCCCATAAACGCCACCGTTTTGCCTTGTTTACACCAACCATTGAGTTGTTGACACTGCTGACTATCAAGCGCGTTAACCACTTCAACAAACAACATAGGATCAAGCGCCTGCACTTGGGCACGCTTATCATCGCTATCTGAGCAGAGATCGGCTTTGGTAAGAATGATCACCGGCTCCACGTCAGCATCGTGAGCGATAGATAGGTAGCGCTCAATACGGCTGAGATTAAAATCATCGTTTAGAGAGCAAACAATAAAAAGCGTGGTAACGTTGGAAGCAATAAGCTGTTGTGACACTTTACTGCCAGCAGCTTTACGACTAAACAGCGACTGCCTATCTAAAAGTCGTAAAAATTGACCATCCGTATCCAGTACCACCCAGTCTCCAACCGTCATGTCAGGCAAACTTTTGGTAATCGTTAATGAGTGTTGACCTTGCTCAGTCAGCAAAGTGTAACCACTGCGATGGTGTTCGGAGAGACGTGCAATTTGATGATGTTCGAGATCGTCAAGGGTAAGTTGTTGATGGAAAAGGTTGTTCCAGCCAAGTTGACTCAGGGTAATGGCGGATGTGGCATTTGAGTTCATTTTCAATCCCAAGGGCGTACTAATGGTGAACGGTGCTTAATTGGAGAGTGTTGCTGCTCAATGAAAGCGCAGACAAAACAGACATTCACAGTTAGGTGAATCCCTCACAGCAACCAAGCTTCTTCCTGAATGATGTTGCCCTGTAAGAATAGCAAAAGCGAAAAGCGCTAGCTCTTCGCTTTCTCATCGGATAATAATTAATGGTGGTGTTTCATTCCGCTCATCACCTTTTTAATCGGAGCTTCAAATTGCTGTGACTCTCCATTGGCGAACGTGATATTCACTTCAATACTTTCCCCTTCAACCAGAGGTTTAGTCAAATCGAACAACATTATATGCAAGCTACCTGGCTTAAGAGATGTGTGGCTTTGTGCAGGGATTTTGATTTGATCAATTTGGCGCATTTTCATCACCTCACCTTCATGAACTACGTCATGCAGTTCAACTTTACCAGCTGCGGGTGTCGACGCAGATACGATGGCACGATCCTTTTCGCCATGATTCATAATCTCAACAAACACCGCACTGGTTGCCACATTTGGCGGCGTTGCACGTGCGTACGGATTGTGCAGCATTAAGTGTTCAGCGTTTGCTAATGGACTAAGAAGAAGGCTGGCTAAAAGTAAAGGCTTCAATTTCATTATCATTCCTTTGTTATTGTGTTTTAAGTTGTTCTATCGCAGCAACGATCGGTGCTGGGTTAAGCGTGTGAGGGACTTTAGCAATCAACTCCCCGTTAGGTTGTAATAAGTAAAAGTAGGAGTTGTGATCGATGGTGTATTGCAGTTGAGAATCGGGTAGCTCAGTTTTTCTAAATACCACGCCGTACTTCTCAGCAATTGGCTTGGTTATCTCAATTGGTGCTGACAAGCCTTCTATTTTCGGGTGGAAGTACTGGGCGTATTGGTGTGCTTTACTGGCGATATCGCGCTCAGGATCTAGTGTGATAAAGATAGGTCTGAGTTGTGCTAGTTGCTCCGCGTTTAATTGCTTTAGTGCGCCAGAGAGCATTGCCAGAGAGGTTGGGCAGACGTCTGGGCAGTGAGTAAAGCCAAAGTAGACAATACGAGTACGCGGATCTTGTTCATCAAATAGATCTACCGTTTTTTGTTCGCCTTGGAAGACTGCGCTGCTGGTTGTCATCGTTTGCTCGGATGATGAGTCTAAGTAAAGTTTTAGCCCGTATCCAAGTGAAAATGCGACTACTAAAATCAATGACCAATTTCTGCTCATCGCGCCATCCTTATTGCTACGTTGATTGATTGCTTGCCATCACTGAGAGTGCCGACCCATGTCATATTTTCCATGGTGCATGCGGGCAGCAACACTTCTCCTTGGTATTGACCATCAGCCAGTTTAGCGATGGCAAAACGCGCGGTGCCCATTTCCATCTCATGCCCTTGTAAGGTTAAGTTTAGCTGGGAGGCATCAGATTGAGGCCAATTTGCTTGAAGAGAAAAGGGCAGAAGAGGCTGTGCCGTATCTTGGCTAATGGTAATGACAGCGTTATTTTGCTCACACGCTGTGGTGGAGAGCTGACAGTGCTCTTCAAGCGTTATTGGAGTGGAAGAGGTAAACCACGCCATAATATCTTGGGTAAAAAAGCCTGCAAGTAAGGCGATGGCGAGCAGCGCCATTTTTATAGGTGTTGTCATAGATGGAATAAAGCGAGATACCGAAACAGCATCTTATCACACTGGTAACATTTGACTCGTTTGAGCTAACAAATTTGTGTGGAATATCATGCTGGTTTTAAAACAATGGGGAGGTTTTAAATCGGTGAGCAGAGCAAAGCAGAGCAATTGAGTTATGCAGCCCTCAATTGCTCTGGTGGTAGGAAGTTAGCGAGATTGTTGCTGGTGGATACCATAGATGGCGTGATCGAGAATACGTTCTCCGACCTTCTCACTGTTTGAGATGACGCCTTCTAGCGCCATGCCGCATCTTTCCGCAACGGCACGACTAGACCAGTTATCAACCGCAGCACGCAGTTCCACTTTCTCCATGCCATACTTGCTAAACGCCAGTTCAATTAGCTTTTTGACCACTCGCGTCATAATACCTTTACCCAGGTGTTTCTGACTTAACCAGTAGCCCACCTGCACCCGGCGCAAATCATGATCAATATTATTGAAGCTGCAGTTACCAACAATTTGGCCATGATAGATAATCGCGCAAGTGAGCGATTTTCCTTCGGCGTAGTCAACCAGTGAACGTTGAATAAACAGGCGGAAATCTTGTTCTGACTGGCAATATGGTGGCCAAGCGAGCCATTGCCCCAGATAGTCAACTTGTTCGTTGACAAGGGCTGCGTAAATCGGTGCAAAGCTCTCTTCAACCAATGCTATCTGTATATCAGCATCGACTTCGAAAGCGAAGAGATTGTTTAGCGTCATATGACCTTCGATTATTTACTGCTGGTTCACAAACTGTTTGAATTTTTCACGGGTTTTTGCGTCGGCTTTTTGATACCAGAAATGCAGCATCTCTTCCGCTGTTGAGGCGTCAACTTTTGCACTGATCGCAGGCATCGCTGGCGCAGCGCCGGCTGCAGTTGAAAGGGCTGCAATACCATTAGTACGGTTATACACTTCTGATTCTAAGATGAAGTCACGACCAATTTGTAGACCATCTTTTTCCAGTACATCTTGCACAATCTCAACCGCTTGATTGTTTTGGTCAATCAGAGCGACCTTCCATTGACTGATCTGTTTTTCTGCTTCACGTTCGTTGCGGTATTCAGGTAAGTCAAAATGTAAGGTTTGGTTTTCTGCTGAGAACTTAGTGATCACTGCATCACTCTCGACAATAATGCGGTCGTTACCTTGTGAGAAATATGGTGAATAGCGCAATACGAGTTGGTTTTCACCATCTTCTAAAGTGAGTGTTTTAGTTGAACTAAACAGTCCGCCTTCAATATGTGCGCGTTTGGCGTTTACTGCCAGTACTTGCACGTTATCAGGGATCTCGATAGTCACTTGTGCGCTAGCGGTTGCAGTAAGTAAAAGGCTTGAGATTAGGGTTACGACGGTTTTCATTATTATTCCTTTATGCAGCAAACATCTTCGTTCGCCTCTCGGTGAAGCAAGCGTTAAAACTAGACTGCCGAGTCTCAATTCAGAATTCAACCTACCAGCAGCCAAGTCGCAAAAATTTCATCGAAACGACATCTAAGTGGTTTCGATATATTTTAGTAAATTCAAAGTCTAGTTCGTAAACGAGCTAACGTTTCAAATAATAACGAAATTGCTGGCGAGTATCACGACAATGGCGATTTAAAATAATAGAAATCTTAACTAAAAATAGTTTTCAGATTTAATAATAGATTTGACTAATTTATTGAGCATCATCAATAGGATTAATAGATATAAATAACCGTTGTTTTTTGTTTGATTAATTTTAGCTATTTATTGGTCATTAGCGGGTCGCGAAGTGTTGGAGAAATGCTCGCTTTATCAAAGATTCTTCTAATTCACTTTTGAATACAAGAGTAAGGGCTAGGTCAAAATGAATAGAACGATAAACCTGAGATTGTCGATATTAAAAAACGACCCGAGAGGGTCGTTTTTGCTTAAGGATTGCGTGGTCTTGAGCTAGCTTATCTATTTAGCTTGCTGTGCTGGTGGCGCGAACCTTACCTTGCATCAGGTTACTCAGTACTTCCGCTTTTGGACCATCGGCGATGATCGCACCTTTTTCCATCACCACGATGCGATCGACTACATCGAGCATCGAAGTTTTGTGGGTAATGAGGATCAGTGTTTCGTTTTTCTTCAATTGAGATAATTGCTGCTTAATGTGCATTTCGGAGCGGTTATCCATCGCACTGGTCGGCTCATCCATTAGCAAAACTGGTGGGCGACCCAAGATTGCACGAGCTATGGATACGGCTTGTCGCTGACCGCCAGACAGCAGTTGCCCACCTTCACCCACTTGACGCTCCAAACCGGCTGGATCTTGCTGAGTGAATACGGTTACCCCGGCTCGGTTCGCTGCGTCCATGACGTCGCGATCGTCGGCAAGCGGTCTGCCCAGCGTAATGTTGTCACGAATTGAGCCATAAAACAGATGGTAATCTTGTGGTACACAACCGATATTGCGGCGAATGTCGATGTGGTGAAGCTGATCGATATCAGTGTCGTCAATTCGCACGTGACCTTCAGTTGGCTTATATAACCCCAGCACAAGGCGTTCTAGTGTGGTTTTTCCTGAACCAATCCGACCAATAATCGCCACCTTTTCACCGGGATTAATGGTTAAGCTGAGATTACGAATTGAGGCGATCGGTGAGTCAGGGTAGTGGAAAGTGACGTTATCTAATTCAATCTTGCCATGCACGATAGGTCGGTGAATATAGCGCTTACCTTCTTCTTGCTCATCAGGCATCGCCATCACTTGTTCAATGATGGTCATTGATGACTTCGCTTGATTATAACGAGCTGACAGAACCGAAAGTTGCACCATAGGGCCAATGGCTCGCCCGCTTAGCATGGTTGCCGCAATCAATCCACCCATGGTTAAGTTGCCATCGGCGATAAGATAGACACCAAAGATGATCATACCGACATTGGAAGCTTGCTGAACAAAACCAGCGGTATTTTGAATACTGTCGGTAATGCGGCGACTTTTGATATTCCAATTGGCCATGTGAGCAACTGCTTCTTCCCAGCGGAATTGGAACTGACTTTGCGCGCCAAACAGTTTCACTGTTTCAAGACCAGCAAGACTTTCGATTAGGTTAGCGTATTTCTGCGAAGCTAAGCGCGAACCTTCTTCGATTGCGCGGCGCAATGGTCCTTGGATCAGCAGTGAGTAAACAATCAGGATCACCACCCCAGCAATTGGTACGAACACCAGATGCCCTGCCATTAGCCAAATCAGCACAAGGAATAGAATCGCAAACGGCAAATCAATCAGTGAGCCGATGGTGGCAGAGGTAAAGAATTCACGAATCGACTCAAATTCTTGTAAGTGACGAGCAAAGGCACCCACCGAAGGCGGACGAGACTCCATTCTGATGCCGAGTACTTTACTGAACAGTTTTGATGAGATCAGAATATCGGACTTTTTACCCGCGACATCAATAAAGTAGCTGCGCATCAATTTGAGCACTAAGTCAAATAAGAAAATGACGAAAATACCACTGGCGAGTACCCACAGAGTTTCGAACGCGAGGTTAGGTACCACTTTATCGTACACCAAGCGAGTGAACATCGGCGCGGCGATTGCAAATAAGTTGATCAGAATGGAGGCGATTAGAACATCACGATAGATGCTACGTGACTGCCATATCGTGCTCCAAAACCAATGCCCCTCTTTGGTTTTCAATACCTCTGGTGATCGCTCGTCGTAGCGAAACTGTTTTTTGACTAGGAAGTAACGACCTGAATAGAGTTGTTTCAACTCTTCTACGGGGATGGAGATCGGCACTAAGCCGGACTCACCAGTCACAATCTCAGCTTCGTTACTCTCAGGGTTAATACTGTTCAGCACACACGCATCGCCGCCCTTAAGCAGCAATACCACCGGAAGCACGAGCTGCGATATTGAGCTAAGTTCCGCGCGATTCTCTTTAGCTACCAGCCCGGCTCTTTCTGCCGAGCGCGGAAACAAAAACGGGGTTAGCTTACCTTCTGAAAGAGGTAAGCCATTTATCAGCGCTTCTGGGGAATTCGCTAGCCCGTAGTAACGGCTGACATAAATAAGCGAATTTAAAAGTGGATCTTGCATAGTCGCTGCCTTTTATTATTTTATTTGTCGACGATAAAACCTTGGAAAATGTCGATAAAGTGCTCAGATAAGAAGTCGAGCTGAGCTTGCGTTTCCACTCGTGATGCAATCGTCTTAATACCTAAATTGTGTGCTGTTCTTGAAATCGAGGTCAACGTAAATTGCTGTTTCTCATCTTCCAAGTGGTGTGTGTATAGGTAGTCGAGTTTGACGTAAGCAGGACGGAACTCATTGATATAATCAAGCGATTGGAAATTGCGTCCATAGTTGTCGACACCAAATTCAGCCCCTGCTGCGCGAATGGCATTACAGAATAGAGCAGTGTGGTGTGGTGAGTTAACAAAACAGCTTTCTGGAATTTCGAAATGGATAAGCTTGGCGAGATCTTTTTCGCGATTCAATTGCTGTGAGACCCAACGGATAAAGCTTGGTTGTGAAATACTATTTTGCGCAATGTTGATTGCCACCGGCGCATCAAATGATGAGCCATCTTGTTTAATCTTCGCCAATACTGATGAAATAACGTATTCATCAAAGATATGGCTGGCATTGAGTTGCTCTAGTGCAAACAGGTATTGGTTAGCGCTATAGCGTTTATCTCCAGTTTCGATCGCACTAAACATCTCATAGTGATAGGTTTTACCCGAGCTTGCATTGGCAGGTTGCATACGGAAGGCAAACCAATCGTTGCTGATTGCTTCTTCGACCAACAGTTTCCATTGCTGTTTACCCATCAAGGTACGAGAGTCATCGCTAGTAATATAGCCATAAGCCAGATCAGGGTTAGTGGTGGCTTCGGCGAGAGCGTTATCTAGCAAAGTCAGAATATCGGAAGCCGAGCTATTACTTGAGTTATGCACCACCCCAAGTGAGGCATTGGCTTTTGCCATGCCCGTTGGATCTGCATCAAGGTCTTGTACATAGGTAACAATGCTTTCAGCAATCAGCTTGAGCTCACCTTCGTCGACATTTGGCATGATAAAACCAAACTCATCAGATGAAATACGTGCCAGTGCAACTTCGCTGGTATTGAGTGCGACTTTCAAATGGTCGGCAAGTTCACGTACCATTTTGTCGCCCGCTTCATAGCCTTTTTCGTCGTAGAGATCTTTGATAAAGCGCGCTTCAAGTAGGGCTACACCACCATAGGCGCCTTCGCTTAACCATGCGTTAAGCTGACTCATATAATATGCGCGGTTACCCAATGATGAGACCGGATCTATGTAGGCTCGCTCACGCAGTTGCTGCGCTTCTTTAACCTGTGCTTTAAAGGTTTCTTCAAGCTGCGCTGACATGCTGTTGATGCCTTCAACCACGCTGATAAGGTCGGTGGTTTTTGGTAGTGGTAACGGCTCACCAAACTTGTTTTGCGCAACCAAGGTCATCTTGTTGACGATCATCTCGAGTGGATTTAACGCACGCTTGAGCAAGAAAGATATCGCGAACAGACCAATCAATAACACCATACAAAAGGCGATGACCAGATCTTCAAACGCTTTCCAAAGCTGCTGGTAGGCTCCGCCAGGGTGGCTGACGATTTCTACTTCAGCCAGTTGCATCCAACCACTGGTCACTACGCGGCTATCGTGAATCGGTTCAAATAAGTTTAATCCAACAAACCACTGCGGGACGTCGCTAGGTTTGACAGGATAGGTGCGCACGATTTCTTCGTTGCTATCGAGAAAGACCAGACGAACGACAGAGTAGCTACTGCCATCGAAAAGGGCATTGATGACAGATTCAACCGCAACGGTGTCCTTATCTTGTAAGTATGGGGCGAGGGCGAGACCAACGGTATTGATGGTGTTATTGACCTCTGAGCGTTGTTGCTGCTCAAGGAAATTTCGAGTGGTGTTGAACTCGATAACCGATACCGAAATTAGCAGCAACATTATTACTGCAATCATCCCTGCGACAAGTTGTTTATGTAATGTCATAGTAGCTACTCATCGTAATTTATTATTGGTTTCCGTAATTGGAGCGATCGCTCGCGAGCGCGAAGATCATTCCATAAACTAAGTCGAGAAGATTTCCCGGCTAGCTGTCCATTTTTTGATTTCATTAACCACAAATTACTACCGTTGAAACTGTATATCGGCAGTAGATCGCGCCGCTTGGTTGCAGTGGTAATTTCTGGGTTGATGTTATCAAGAATCAGTGGCTCTGCGCTGGGGTGTGAGTAGTAAGCAAGAACCATATGAAACTGATTTAAACTTAGGGCTTTAACATACACTAAGCGCATTTTTTTATCTGAGACACCTAACTCACGGAGTGAGAAGTATTTGGCGATGGTGAAATCTTCACAGTCACCAGCATTACTGCCTAAGAACTCTAGTGGTGTCGCCCAGTAATCATTTTTGCCCCACAACTTATCGTCATTGACGAAGTTAAGCTGATTGAAAAACTGATTGACGCGCGTTAATTGGTCGCGCTCAGATAATCCTCGGTAGGCGCTCATCTGAGTGCGCCAAGTTGTGACTCTAAGCCCCGCTCGTTCACCGTATACTCGCGTGACCGCATCGACCAAACGCTGTTCGCTGCTGTTGAGCGCTTGAGATGCTGTGGCACTAAACAACAATGTGGCGGCAAGACCTATGGTCCTGATCGCTTTTGCGCTTTGAGTGGTGATGAAGCGTGGCAAATCCTATGACCTCTACTCTTTTAAAGCGTTGGTTTTGGCGCTTAGGATTGGCTTGAGTAAGTAGTCCATCACGGTGCGTTTACCGGTGATGATATCGACCGAAGCCGTCATCCCCGGAATGATTGGCAAGGAGGCATCTTTATTGAGTGAGGTCTCATTGGTTCGTACTCTCACTAAGTAGAAGCTATTTCCTTCTTCATCCGTGGTGGTGTCAGCACTAATGTGCTCTAGCGTTCCTTCTAAGCCGCCATATTTGGTGAAGTCATAGGCACTGAATTTAACAATTGCAGGCAATTCAGGGCGTAAAAATGCTATATCTTGCGGTGCGATCTTAGCCTCAACCAGCAATGTGTCTTCACTAGGGACAATTTCGACAATGTCCATACCCGGCTGGATAACGCCGCCCACGGTATTGATATTAAGAGTTTTGACTGTGCCCGTTACCGGCGACACTACGATGGTACGATTAACACGGTCTTGCAGACCCACGGTTGACTCAGACATGGCTGAGAGACGGTCTTGGGCATCATTAAGCTTTTCTTGCTGAGCTGAGCGAAACTTTTGCGCCGCATCAATACGGCTTAACATGGCTTCTTTGATGGCAGAACGCAGCACGGGTACTTTGAGCTCACTTGAGGTCATTTCGCGGCGAGTATCGTTTACTTGGCGTTGTAGCTTAAGTAATTCAATACGTGGTACCACGCCCTCGTCAGCCAGTGGCTTAGTAATATCAAGCTCTTTGCGAGCAAAGTTGTAGCTTTCTCGCAGGTTACGTACACGTGCTTGAATTTCGATAAGGTCTTGTTGTTTCTGTTTAACCTGTTGGTCAATCAACGAGATTTGGTTACGTAATTCATTTAGATCTTGGCGGTATTCCGCTTTCTGTCTTGCAACGAGACGCGGACGCTTTTGCTCAAAATCTTCTGGATAAAACAGTTTGTCGTAGTCGAGCTGGACATTTTTCTGCCAGTTACTGTTGTCGAAATCTTCGTCGATTTGAATACTTGCCAGTGAGGCCGAAAGTTGGATGACGTTAGCCGTCAAGTTGGCGACTTGCTGCTCACGTTCACGGAAATCGGAGCGGAAGCGGGTATCATCGATAAGTAACAGTTGTTGCCCTTTTTGGACCAACTCACCTTCATGGACCAAGATTTCTTTGACCAGACCACCTTCTAGGTTTTGGATGACCTGTACTTGGGAAGAGGGAACGACCTTGCCTTGACCTACGGTGACTTTATCAATCTGTGCCCAAGATGCCCATGCAATCGCGATGACAAAAAACAACAGCATCAACCAAAGCATGATGCGAGCACTGCTCGGTGTGTTTAGAAGCAATGCAGCGGTTTTGTCATCTACATAATCCAACTCATCAGAATTGAGACGATTATAACTACTTTTGCTCATGAAATTTCCCTAGCGTTGACTTCAAGCATTTGTTTGATTTTATTAGCTTAACAGACATTTGTTAATAAGTTGAAATTATACTGCTCTCAATTTAAGTGGTTGTACGTAAACTAAAGGGTGATCCAGTGTTTATTTACACACTTAAGTCTAGTGGCAATTGGGCTACAGCACTTGAGTTATCAATAATATGAGCGCACAATCACGCAAAAATGTTCAGGAGTGAATATGGAACTAGAAGATATTCGACGTGAATACACTAAAGGTGGTTTGCGTCGTAAGGACTTACTGAGTGACCCTATCGATCAGTTTAACTTGTGGCTACAACAAGCAATTGATGCCAAGTTAATCGACCCTACAGCAATGACCGTGGCAACCGTTGATGAGACCGGACAGCCATACCAACGTATCGTGCTACTTAAACATTGTGATCAAGATGGTTTTGTCTTTTATACCAACCTAGGTAGCCGCAAAGCGCAGCATATTGAGCACAACGCCAAAGTTAGCTTGCACTTTCCATGGCATAACTTAGAACGTCAAGTGAACGTAATCGGCGTAGCAGAGAAAATGTCTGCGGTTGAGAACATGAAATACTTCACTTCACGACCAAAAGATAGCCAAATTGCCGCATTGGCGAGTAAACAAAGCAGCCGAATTTCAGCGCGAGGTGTGTTGGAAGGTAAGTTTCTTGAACTAAAACAAAAATTTGCTAAGGGTGAGATTCCAGTTCCTTCATTTTGGGGTGGATATCGAATCAAGCCAACCAGCATTGAATTTTGGCAAGGTGGTGAGAATCGTCTACATGACCGATTCCTCTATTCCAATGAGTCAAATCAGTGGGATATTGACCGTCTTGCACCGTAATAAAAACGCCGCTTTAAGCGGCGTTTTTATTATTTGTCTTGTGGAAAGTCATTATGAATCACGACCGAAAGCTGGGTCTTTAACATGGTTTGCGGTATGTATGAGCCATAACCTCGCTCCAATGCCAAATCCACAAGATGCGCTTTGCTATGGGCATTGAATTTTGCGCGCAAACGCGCCACATAGCCTTCAAACGTTTTGATAGATATTCCCATCGCATCGGCAATAAAGGTAGGCTTTTTGCCGTAGAGCATTAAAAACAGCACTTCTTGCTCACGTGAAGTGAGTTTCTCACTACCCGGTGCCGACACTTCCCATTTGGTCACTTTGAGATCGGACAAAATACCCGTTGCGCGGCAAATCCAATGCCCAACCTCTAAAATTGCAGTGTCGGTGAGATCTTGACCAAAAAAGATGGTGCCTTGCACTTTACCTTCCGCGTTATACCAAGGTTTTTTACTGAAAATATGTGCGCGCCAACTGCCATCGGGGTATGGGTGAACATCGAGCACTTTGATGGCACATTGGCTATCGATAACAAGTTTATCTTGCTGACGAAAGTCTGTGGCGCAATTTGCCGTTTTACATGGCATATCATGGTCTGAGAGACCAATAACTTGTTCTGCAGTTTGGAAGCCAACGAGTTGTGCATAGGCGGTATTAGCGTAGACAAAGACCGAATTAAGATCTTTGCATCCCCAATAGCCTGGAAGCTGGTTGACCAGCGAATCAAAACCCATATCCACTGATTTCACCTGTAATTATTTTTATGGTTAGAATAACAAAATGGTACGTCATTCTAATTGATGATGAAATAAAAAAAGCCAGACATCTCACAATATCTGGCAAATACAAGAATAACTCTTGTCGACGTGTAGAAGAGGTTCTACGACTCAGCGAGGGTCAGCCGAGCAATAGATGTATCAACAATACGATTACTGATACTGAGACCATGCGCTATAGCGCCTGACCACGGAGGCTAATTTATCCTGAGCTCTAAGATCGAGAAAGGGGGGAAATCCCCCCTTCGATTTATAAATGTGATCTTGCGCTAGTTAATCACACGTACAACACGGAAACCAACGTAGTTAGCGGCGCTTGCTGGTGATAAATAGAGGCGCTCATGGGCGACGGCTTTCGCTGGCGAGAAGTTCCAAGCACCACCTTTAGCAATGCCTTGGCTATCTTTGGTCCATTGCCAAACGTTACCAACCGCATCGTAAATACCTAACGAGTTCGGCTTAAAGGCATCAACAGGAGAAGTACTGATGTTTGCCCATGGCGAGCTACTCCAACCGGTATTGGCATCGCCAGCAACGAAATGATTGCCCCACCAGTAATTGGCTTGGCTGCCTGCTCGAGCAGCAATTTCCCACTCATCTTCACTTGGTAGGCGGTATTGGTAACCAGTTTGGTTACTTAGCCATTTTGCGTAGGCATTGGCATCATTTCGGCTAATACACACCACTGGGGAATTTGCCGATTGCTTAAAGCCCGGGTTGCGCCAATAGCTTTTGGCAATCGCTGTCACTTCGCCGTTTTCTATCGCAGTACAGGTGTTTTTCAGTTCAGCATCTGTTTGGTAATCAGTTTGACGGACAAAGTTATCAAATTGCCCAACTGTCACTGGCGTCGCGCCAATACCGAAAGCATGATCAAGGAAGTATTGATTCGATGCATTTTCACCAATTAGGTACTGACCAGGTACAATTGCCACTAGCTGCGGCGCTTTTACCCCTGCGCTGATAAGGTCGGCAAACTGATCGCCTGCTTTTAGTTCATTCGATTTCTGTTTGAGATGGGCTCTAAAGCTGCGGTCGGCATTGATTGTGATGGTCTGATCAAAGGTTTTATAGCCTTCTTTTTTGATCACTACATGGTGCTCACCAACTGGCAGCATGATTTCAACAGGTGTGCTGCCGTATGAGACGCCATCAACGAACACTTTGTCATCGTATTGGTTTGAGCGGACGCTAAAGGTGACCCATGCGACTTCTTTTTGCTCAGCAAATTGTTGATCCGATAAAAAGCCTGGTTCAAAACAGTATTTTTTGTCTATCGCCAACAAGCTACACGCTGCGGTATCGCTTGGACGGGCTTCAAGTGACACATCTATTAATGCTCGGTAGCGCTCGCCATCGTAAAATTCAGACTGATTCACTTTATGACGCAGGACGTGCACGTTGAGCGATGTTTTGTGCATGTTTGCTTCAACCAACTGAGATTCAGTCGTTTGCTCAATCAGCAATTTTTGGAACATATTGACTGCTTTTTGCAGCGCTAATTCACGCGTTTGTGCGTCACATTGCGCCAATGTCATGTCAGACTGACAGCGGTTGGTAAAGCTGACGTTAACTTGCTGCTCATTCGCCAATTCGGTTTTTAGGCGCTCAGCGCGAGCGCGCAATTTAGCGTCATCGAACTTACTGATGTCGTCTTCAATTGCACGGACTTGGGCATTATTGGTGGCAAGTAACTGTTGCGCTTCTTCTAACTGCTGCTCAGCGTCGAGTTGATCGGCTTGGTTTTGCTTGAGCTGTTTCCAAACGGCTTGGTAGTTCGCTTGTGTGGCGGCAAGATCGACGCTTGGGTCATCAATCATGCGCTGATAATCGTTCTCTAATTGTGTTTTAGCTGCAGTAAACTTGTCATTAAGTTCGTTAGTCTGCTGCTTTACTTGATCGAGGTTTTTCTTGCGCTGAGAGACAATCTCTTGCTGTTGATTACGAGTCTGCAGAGCATTTTTTAACTCGGTATGTTTCGAAAATAACTGATCGTCAATAACCATAACCGTATTAGCAGGGCTTTCTGCCAATACAGAAGTGCTGACAAAGCAAGGCGTTAGCGCCAAAACAAGAGTCGATAAACGTGTTCGCATCGTCGTATTACTATCTTAAATTAATTCTATTTACGGTATTTTAAACGAAAACGCCACTTTGTCTTAAGTTATCGTTAGGTAACTTAGAAGCAAAATGGCGCTTTCGTTCATCTTTGTGAATTAGCTCGTTTAATTATAAAGAAAACCGAGTCTTAGCCTTCTTCACTGGTACGAAGTTTTACCCATACCGTGTCGTTTTGGCTGATTTTCACTTCACGGTTGTAAGTTTGGTAACCGTCTTTTGATACTGTCACTTTATGCATGCCTTTTGGCAGCATGATTTCAACCGGTGTACTACCGTATTTCACGCCGTTGATCACCACATTGTCGTTGTATTGATCAGAGCGCACGGTCACGCTAACCCAGTTTTTATCTTGTTGCTTCTTCTGCGCAAAAGAGTCGTCTTTCAAACAGTAGCGAGAAGAGACATTAAGCATTTTACATGCAGCAGTTGCTTCAGGTTTCGCTTGCAGCTGTGCTTGTAACTCAGTGAAGTAGCTGTTGTTGCCTTCAAAACCTGCACGGATGATTTGGCTTTCTTGAACGTGAACGTTCAACTGCACACCCGCAGCATTTTGTTTGGCTAGCGTAGACTCAGTTAAACGCTCCATTAACTGAGATTTGAATGCTTTGACTGCTTTTTGCTTGGTCAACTGGTGACCTTGGCTGGTACATTCGCCTAGCGTCATTGTCGCAGAACACGTCGTTTTAAAGCTAGTTTGCATCACGTCACTTTCGCTCAGTTCAGCGGCAAGACGTTTAACGCGTGCTTCTACTTTTTGCTCTTCAAGATAAGAGAATTCAGAGTTGAGTCGAGCTTGTTTCTGTTTGATTTGCGACAGGCGAACTTCACTTTCAGTAGAAAGTTGTTGGTTCTCAAGCAGCTCACTTTGATTCTGCTTAACCGCTGCCCAAGAGTCTTGATACTCTTTTTGGAAGCTCATCAAATCAATATCTGGGTCATCAAGCAAACGGCTGTACTGCTTGTCTAGTGCAGACTTAGCACGGTTACGCTTCGCATTTAGCTCCTGCTCGTCACGCTTAAGTTTCGCATGTTCATTTTGCAGCTGCTGAAAACGCTGTGCTTCTGAATCGTATTCTGATGCGGTAGTGCTTAGTTCCGCCTCTTTGTTGCTTAGTTTTTCATCGATGACAGCAACAGGATCAGCGGAAGCTTCTTCTGCAGCTATCGATGTTGATAGCCAAAATGGGCTTAGCGCGAGCAATAGCGCTGGGATGCGACGTGTGATCATAAGTCTCTACAACAGTTACGTTTTAATTCACTAAGTATTATAAATATTTAAGACATGGGATTGACAGTCCTTTGTACTAACACTGTCGCACATGCTTGTCTTGCATATCCTATGGGTATATAGAACCCTTAGATTAACATAGGTTTTTAAAAATAAACCTAAAGTGCTACACGTTATTTTGTGCACTTCACGGAAATAAGCAAGAAAAGATTGCATTTACAACCGAGAAGGTTGGGTTAGAAGTGACATTGACCGTAATTTATGTGCACTTGATCATTGTTCCGAGCTGATTATTTGCACAAGTGAATGAAAAGTATACTGAAAGCAGCTATCAACTGGCACTGATAGTGTCGCTATGCAGAATCTATCGAGAATAGTATGAATTTGGTATACCATTTGAAGTATCAATCGCTGTCAAAGTCGTTACCAATGAGTAAGCCAAACCGACCTCAACCTCCTATCAATTTTGTTCTACCCAAACCCGCTGAATTGGTGACTTTGCCTTCCTATATGGATTGCCATGATCATCAGTACACGCAAATTGTGATTGGTCTAAAAGGACAGGCTGAGTTTGAAGTTAATGGAGTAGGCAATTTGGTTGGTCCGGGGCAAGGCTGTGTGGTGACCTCTGGCTCTGATCATGCTTTTGGTGGTGTGGTTGGTCAGTCGGACATTTTGGTATTGAATATGCCTCTTGCCAGCCATAGCGATCCGCTGATGCTACAAAAGCTCAACGAACTCAACCAGCGTGAGGTCTATTTTCAGCTTGATGTACAGATCCAGCGCTTGATTCAAATGCTAGTAGCAGAAATGCATGCCAGCCCGGATGATTTACTACTAAGCCGCGCGTGTAATGATACGGTGATCGCGCTACTTCAGCGCCATACCTCTTCATTACAAGTCAGTCGTAAAGAGTCGCGGTTTGATTTAGAAGCGATTGATCGTTACATCGAGCAACACCTCACGCAGAAAATCTCTGTTGCTCAACTTGCTGGTAGTATCTTCCTTGGCGAAAGCCAGTTCCATACCTTGTTTAAAGAGCAGCTTGGTATCACGCCACATCAATATGTCTTGTCAAAGCGCATTGATATGGCAAAACAGCTTATCGAGCAGCGCAACCTTTCTCTCGGGCAAATTGCTGAGCTCACCGGGTTTTCGGGGCAAAGCACTTTTGCTCACGCTTTCTCACGCTTACAAGGCGTCTCACCGTCACAATATAAGAAAACAATCGGTTAAAATGGAAACGTAATGTAATTAATTCTATTGATATTTGTGATGTGATCATGTTTTAGTTTTGTTAAATATCGAAGAATTAAACAAATATCCCGGAGTTTTTGACAAGTATTCCGTTCAGCCTCACAATACACTGCTCGCCATTGCAGTAAACCCGCTTAATGATTAAGCAGGTGTGAGATTGAGGAATACGTATGTTTACAGCAACAGATGTGTTGAACGCTGAATTTATTGAGCAGCCGCTTGATAAGTTGTGGGCGTTGATCTCGCCACTCTATATGGTGGACGAATCACAATGGTTAGAGCAGCTTTTGCCGCTGGCGACGCCAACGGAACAAGAAAAGGCGCAAACCGCACTCAAAACAACTCAACTAATTGAGGCTATTCGAGCTGACAAGAAATCAATTCAGATGATTGATGCCTTACTGCTTGAATACAGTTTAGATACTCAAGAGGGTATTCTGCTGATGTGTTTAGCAGAAGCCTTGATGCGTATTCCCGATGCCGAAACCGCTGACGCACTAATTCGTGACAAACTGAGCGTTGCGGATTGGAAATCTCACCTGAAAAACTCCGATTCTGTTTTTGTTAATGCCTCGACTTGGGGCTTGATGCTGACAGGCAAGGTGGTTGGGCTTTCTGAATCTCAGCAGCCAAGCCCAAGCCAAGCGGTTAACCGTTTGGTGAACAAGCTTTCAGAGCCTGTGATCCGCAGGGCGATGAACCAAGCGATGAAGATCATGGGTCACCAGTTTGTTCTCGGGCGCACGATCCAAGAAGCGCAGAAAAACGGTCGCGCAATGCGTGATAAAGGCTTCACCTATTCCTACGATATGTTGGGTGAAGCGGCGCTAACAGAAGCGGATGCCAACAAATATTTCAAAGACTACTTGATGGCCATCGAAGCGGTGGGACGTGATGTAGTGTCTGACAACAGCCCTGCACCTTCTGTGTCTATCAAGCTATCTGCGTTGCATCCTCGCTATGAAGTGGCTAATGAGTCTCGCGTGATGAGCGAGTTACACGATACCTTATTGCTATTGTTAGTGCGCGCGAAAGAGCTTGATGTTGCCATCACGATTGATGCCGAAGAAGCGGACCGTTTAGAGCTGTCGTTGAAACTGTTTGTTAAGCTGTATCAGCATCCTTCTGTGCAAGGGTGGGGCAAGTTTGGCTTAGTGATCCAAGCGTATTCAAAACGCGCCTTGCCTGTGCTCGTTTGGCTTAATGGTGTAGCCAAGCAGCAAGGGGATATAATTCCTTTGCGTCTGGTTAAAGGCGCTTATTGGGACAGTGAGATTAAGTGGTCGCAGCAAGCGGGCTACAGCAATTATCCGGTGTACACGCGTAAAGAATCGACCGATGTGGCTTACTTGGCTTGTGCGCGCTTCCTTTTAAGTGATGGCGTGCGCGGCAATATCTACCCACAATTTGCCAGTCATAACGCCCAAACGGTGACGTCAATTGCGCAAATGGCGACGCATACCGATTATGAGTTCCAGCGTTTACACGGTATGGGTGAGTCGCTGTATAACCATGTGATGGCAACCTATCGTCAGCCTGTACGCATCTATGCTCCAGTGGGTAGTCACAAAGATTTGCTGCCTTATTTAGTGCGTCGTTTATTAGAAAATGGCGCCAACAGCTCGTTTGTACACCGCTTGGTTGACGCGCGCTGCCCGGTCGAGAGCTTAACGGTTCATCCGGTTGAAGCTCTGTCTGGTTTTGCTAGCTTGAGCAATCGCGCGATTCCATTACCGGGTGATATTTTCCCTAATCGACGCAATTCGCTTGGGATCAATATTGATATCGAAAGCGAAAATACGCCGTTTGAAGCGCAAGTTGCCAAGTGGATGGAGCAACAGTGGCATCTTGGTTCAGTGATTAATGGCGAACTCATTCGTGAAAGCATGATCAAGGGTGAGAATGAATTGCAGCGTGTCACCGCACCTTATGATCGCCGAGTGGAGGTGGGTACGCTTGCTTTTGCCAACCTTGATCATGTTTCCGTGGCAATTGACTCTGCCCAGCAAGCGTATGCTCCATGGTCAAGCCTGCCTTTTGAGCAGCGTGCTAAGCCAGTAGAGAAACTTGCCGATCTGCTTGAAGATAATTTAGCGGAGCTGGTGGCGCTGTGTCACAAAGAAGCGGGCAAAACCATTCACGATGCAATTGATGAAGTGCGTGAGGCGGTCGATTTTTGTCGCTTCTATGCCAAGCAACATCAGGTCTTTGCTCCAGCAACCACGCAAGGTTTTGATGGCGTTGAACGTATTATTAGTCGTCAAGGTCGCGGGGTGTTTGTCTGCGTTAGTCCTTGGAACTTCCCATTAGCCATCTTCCTTGGTCAAGTTACCGCGGCATTGGTTGCAGGGAATACCGTAGTGGCAAAACCTGCTGAGCAAACCAGCCTAATCGCGGTACGCGCCGTACAGTTAATGTTGCAAGCTGGCTTTCCAAGCGGCGTGATCCAACTTTTGACCGGCAAAGGTGCAGAGATTGGCGCAGCCCTAACTTCCCATCCGGCAATTGCAGGTGTGGCGTTTACTGGCTCAACACTAACGGCACAACGCATTAACCAATCATTGGCGGCTCGTGACGCAGAACCCGTGCCTTTGATCGCGGAAACCGGTGGCTTAAATGCCATGATTGTTGACAGTACGGCGTTGCCAGAGCAAGTCGTGCGTGACGTTGTTCGCTCTGCGTTTGCTTCTGCGGGTCAGCGCTGTAGTGCCTTGCGTGTACTCTATGTGCAAGCAGATATTGCTGACCGCATTATCGCGTTGATTCACGGCGCAATGAATGAGTTGTCGGTGGGTTTACCATCGCTGCATTCGACTGATGTCGGTCCAGTGATTGATGCGCAAGCAAAACAAAAGCTACTCAAGCACATTGAATTGATGTCGAGTCAGTTTAAGACCGTGGCACAAGTTTCACTAGGTGAAGCGTGTGAGCATGGTGACTTTATTGCGCCTATGGCATTTGAAATTGATGATATCCGTTCTCTCGCTGAAGAGCAGTTTGGACCTATCTTGCATATTGTGCGTTTTAAAGCCAGTGAGTTAGCGCAAGTGGTTACTCACATCAATCAAACGGGTTATGGCTTAACGCTGGGCGTACATAGCCGCAATGAGACGACTTATCGCTGGATTGAAAAGCATGTCCGAGTAGGGAACAGCTACATCAACCGCGATCAAGTAGGCGCCGTGGTGGGTGTTCAGCCATTTGGTGGTCAAGGCTTATCGGGTACCGGACCAAAAGCAGGTGGTCCACACTACCTGTTCCGCTTTACACAAACTGTGTTTAACCACTAAACCAAGGAGAGAGATATGGTTCATCAAGTAGTAAGTTTTACCAATGCTTTCTCTGCGTGGGAGAACTGGAACTTAACCGATTTTGCGGCAAAAAGTGAATGCCTACTATCACTAAGAGACTCGTTGGTTAAGCCAGAGTATGCGGCAGTGGTGAGTTTTCATCTTGAGCAAGCGAGCAAGATTGTCTCAGTAACCCATCAGTTGGTTGGTCCAACGGGGGAGAGCAATGAGCTTTATACCGCAGGGCGCGGAGTGTGTGTGATTGCTATTGAAAGCGTCAATGAAAACGCACGATTGGCAGCACTTGCGCAGTGCACAGCGGCACTGGCAGCGGGCAACAGTATTATTTTGTGTAGCGATGATACTCAGTTTACACAAGATCTTGAGGCGGCTTATGAGAAGTCATCTCTACCAGTAAATCTACTCCACTTTGCGTCTTATGACGCGCTCAATCAGGTGCTTGAATCTGATGTGCGTGGAGTGGGCTTTATCGGTTCATCAAGCGGTGAAAAAGCGCTTAACCGACAGTTAGCAGCGCGCGAAGGCGCAATCGTCAGCTTCGTTGCTGAAACTGATTTAGCTGCACTAGAAGTAGCACATGATCCCCAACTCTCGCTGCGGTTTATAACCGAGCGAACCAGAACAATAAATATAACAGCAGTGGGTGGTAACGCAACCCTATTAGGTGCTTCGGACCCTGTCTAGGGTCGATGTGCTGTGCTGGCAACTCCAATAACAGACATGCCATGGAGGACATGTTTGTTATTGGATATTCGGATAAAAGAGGAAAATCGAATGGAAAATAGCTTTGCTATTACGACCACATTTGTCGCTTACTTAATCTTAATGTTAGCGATTGGTGTGATTGCTTATCAACGAACCAAAAACTCGACAGACTACTTTCTTGGTGGTCGTTCATTAGGTCCTTGGCCAGCCGCGCTGTCTGCGGGTGCTTCGGATATGAGTGGTTGGTTACTATTAGGTCTACCAGGCTATGCCTACGCGGCAGGTATCGAGGCGTTTTGGCTTGCCGGCGGTCTGTTACTGGGTACTTGGTCGAACTGGCTGATCAGTGCTAAACGTCTACGTACTTACAGTATTACGACGGATTCACTGACGATTCCGGAGTTCTTTGCGCGTCGTTTTAACGACAATTCGAAAATGATCCAAACCATTTCTGCGTTCTTCATTTTGCTCTTCTTCCTTTTCTATACCAGTTCGGGTTTGGTTGCGGGTGGTAAATTATTTGAGACAGTATTTGGTCTTGATTACTCAACCGCAGTAATTATTGGTACGGTTTGCGTAGTGTCATACACGTTATTTGGCGGTTTCTTAGCCGTTTCTTGGACTGACTTAGTGCAAGGTTTATTAATGTCAGCTGCGCTACTTATCGTGCCTATCGCAACGATGCAAGGTGGTTTTGGTGACGTTGCAAATCAGCTTGAAGCAATCAACCCAGAACTGTTGACGTTGTGGAACGATTCAAAAGGTGAACCGCTTTCAGCCATCGCAATTATCTCTTTGGCAGCTTGGGGCTTAGGTTACTTTGGTCAGCCGCATATCCTGGCGCGTTTTAAAGCAACACGTAGCAACAAAGACCTCACAACGGCACGTCGTATTGCTGTGGTGTGGACGGCGTTGTCAATGGCTGGCGCGATGATGGTGGGCATTGTGGGTCTAATCCATGTTCAAAGCACCGGCAGCCTATCACTGGATGATGGTGAGAAGATCTTTATGCTGCTGGTGAACTCTATGTTCCACCCAGTGATCGCAGGTATCTTACTGGCGGCAATTCTGGCGGCAATCATGAGCACTGCAGACTCTCAGCTATTGGTATCGTCATCGGCGCTAGCGGAAGACTTCTACAAGCAAGTGATCAAAAAAGACGCGACCTCAGAAGAGATTGTTATGGTTGGTCGTATCGCAGTGGTGGCAATTTCAGTTGTGGCACTTATCCTTGCCATGACGCCAGATAGCACGGTTCTTGGTCTAGTGTCTTACGCATGGGCAGGCTTCGGCGCTGCATTTGGTCCTGCGATGATTCTAAGTTTGTACTGGTCGCGTATGAACCGTAACGGTGCACTGGCGGGTATTATTGTTGGTGGTGTCACTATCGTTGTTTG
This sequence comes from Vibrio rhodolitus, assembly GCF_003350325.1. Taxonomy (GTDB): domain Bacteria; phylum Pseudomonadota; class Gammaproteobacteria; order Enterobacterales; family Vibrionaceae; genus Vibrio; species Vibrio rhodolitus. Next base: position 89,315 of record NZ_QLYZ01000005.1, read on the forward strand.
GAAACAACTATCAGGCGGTCTGTTTGATATGTATGAAATCGTACCGGGAATCATCTTCTCTACGTTGGCAATTGTTGGCGTGAGCCTAGCAACGGCTGAGCCGGATGAGACAGTAAAAGCGCAGCACGATAAGTTTGAAAAACAACTAGTTGAACTGCCATAACCTCACAACCTGTTTGTGAAGTGACTCAGCCCTGCTTTGCAGGGCTTTGTTGTATTTACCACACTCGTTTTAGTCTTTGTCGCAATTTATAGACAAAAAATTTAATTTTGCGGAACTCTAGGTTTATAACAGGGTCAATTCCAAGACGACTGATGAACAGGGAGAATGGGAAATGCCACAGATGTACTGCGATTGCTGCCACAAACAGACTGCACACAAGGTAGTATTGAAGCGATGTGAGAGTGAAAATGCGTCAATGCTGCGCTCATTGGTGTGTTTTTTCTCTACTGTTCTGCAGGGCGACCATTATGTCAAAATGGAAAAGCAGTACTTTTGCCGTCGTTGTAATCATCAAAATGTGCCACTTGCCGCGTCGATCACGAATATCAAAGCTGCTTAACAAATTCTTACCGAACATTGTTTTTCTAGGTGACTAAAGTGTGATTAAATTGTTTCCATAATGTTTCACTGTAAGTGTTTATATTTGAGCGGTGTATTATGGAATTGGATCGAATTGATCGCGAGATACTACGCATACTTCATGCGCATGGACGGCTACCTATTGTTGAACTTGCTAAGCGAGTCAACCTCACAACTTCCCCTTGTTCTGACCGAGTAAAGCGACTTGAAAAAGAGCGCTTTATTACCGGCTATCATGCTGAGTTAAATTCAGAGAAGCTTGGGCTTGATGTGCAAGTGTTTATTCATATTCGCTTGGATCAAAGCAGTTTCTCAGTGTTTGAAAAATTTGCTAAAGCTGTAGATGATTTACCGGAAGTCGAAGAGTGCTACTCTCTTTCCGGTGACTTTGACACCATGATCAAAGTGCGAGTGAAGAACATGAAAGAGTACCAACACTTCATGTCGCAAAAGCTTGGTGGTTTGCCTGGCGTCATCCAATCACGCAGCGAAGTGGTGATTGAAGAGCATAAGGGCAGCAATGGCGTTAGTGCTGCGCTAATTTAAGTTTGCAATAATTTACGTGCGAGAATTTTGTGTATAAAAAAGGGCGAATCCATGATTCGCCCTTAGTGTTTTTAATTGAAGCATTAAGCAATAAATGAAGAAATAATACCGATTACGCCACCGAAAACACCACCCCAAACTACGAGCCAGCCAAGATGTTCTTTGATCATCTTTTGCACCATCTCTTTAACCAGTTTTGGCGTGAGCTCACTCAGACGTTGGTCAATGATGTTCTCAATGTTGGTTTTGATTTCATCCATCATTGCAGGCGCTTCGAGTTGCTCTTTTAAAGCTTCCTTGACGCTATCACTTTGGCTAATTTCAATGATTGATTGCTGCATTTTTTCCACAAAAGGCTGCTTCATTGGCTGCAGCGCTTCCGCACCGCCCAGCATTGCTAGCATGCCACCAAATGAAGATTGCTCAATCACTTCGACCAACGAATCAAAGGCAGGGTTGAGATCAACCTTGGCAATCACTGGCTCAAGGTTCAGCGTTTTGCCTGATGCCATTTCACTGCTAAGAAACTTGTCGATGTTTGTCTCGTTAAAGAACTGCTCCATCATTAAGTTTTTGATGGCGAGCTTGAATTCTTCAAAGCGAGCAGGAATAACCCCTGAACCATATAGCCCCGGGACTTTTTCAAATAGCATGTGAATGGCAAGCCAGTTGGTAATTGCCCCAGAGAAGGCAAAAAGACCTGCGTAGTACGCCAGTTGGTTTTGAGAAAGATAACCGCCTGCCAAGAGGGCAAGCGCAATAATATTAGTCAGTAAGCTCTTGTTCATTATAACAACAGGTAGTTCTTGGTGCGGGGAAGTATAACCAAGAGTCGCGATAGCAAAAAGCCCTCTTTTTAAAGAGGGCTTAGTAATACATCAAGTTGCAATTAGACCGAGGTGCTTTGCTCTTCGTCATCACCTAAGAAACCACCGGTTTGGTGCGCCCAAAGCTGAGCATAGATGCCTTGGTTTTTCAGCAGTTCTTGGTGAGTACCTTGTTCAACAATTTGCCCTTGGTCAAGCACAATCAAGCGATCCATTGCGGCAATGGTAGAGAGGCGGTGAGCGATAGCGATAACCGTTTTCCCTTCCATTAGCTCATTAAGGCTCTCTTGAATTGCTGCTTCAACTTCTGAATCTAGTGCCGAAGTGGCTTCATCCAGTACAAGCAGTGGTGCATCTTTTAACAGGACACGCGAGATAGCGATACGTTGACGTTGACCACCAGATAGCTTCACGCCACGCTCACCTACTTGAGCGTCGTAGCCGACGTTGCCAAACGGGTCGTTGAGGTTTTGGATAAAGTCATGTGCGTGCGCTTGTGTAGTAGCGCGCAGCAGATCCTCTTCGCTGGCATCTGGTTTACCATAAAGGATGTTCTCGCGAATTGAGCGGTGTAGGAGTGAGGTGTCTTGAGTCACCATACCAATGCTGCCACGCAGCGAATCTTGCGTTACCTCAGAAATCACTTGCCCATCAATTTTAATCTGACCCTCTTCAACATCATGGAAGCGAAGTAGGAGGTTAACCAAGGTTGATTTACCAGCACCTGAGCGCCCCACTAGACCGACTTTTTCCCCTGGTTTGATATTGAGGTTAAGGTTGCTGATCACGCCTTTCTCTTTATCCCCATAGTGGAAACTAACATTGTCGAACTCGATGCCACCGCGTTCTACCGCCAGTGGTTTCGCGTGGGGGTGATCCTTGATATCTATCGGTTTTGAAAGCGTTTTCATGCCATCAACTACGGTTCCCATGTTCTCAAATAGCGCACCGACTTCCCACATGATCCACATCGACATACCATTGATGCGCAGTGCCAAACTGATGGCAATAGCGATAGCGCCAACACTGATGGCGTTATCCATCCACAAGTAGATCGATAGTGCGCCAATAGAAAATACCAATAAGTAGTTGGTGATCTCTACCGCGACATCAAAGCCGGTGACTAGGCGCATTTGGCGATACACGGTTTTTAAAAAGCCTTGCATGCCTTCTTCTGCGTACTCAGTTTCACGCTCGCTATGGGAGAACAGCTTAACCGTTGAGATGTTGGTGTAACTATCGACGATGCGCCCTGTCATGGTAGAGCGGGCGTCAGCTTGCTCGGTGGCCACTTGCTTTAGCTTAGGGACAAAGTAAATTTGAATACCAATATAGGCGCCAAGCCACACAAGCATTGGGATCATTAAGCGCCAGTCAGCTTGCGCGAGCAACACGATCATACTGGTGAAATAAACCGAGACATAAACGAAGACGTCCATGCTCTTCATCACCGTTTCTCGCACCGCCAGCGAGGTCTGCATCACTTTTGTTGCAACACGCCCGGCAAAGTCATCTTGGTAAAAATTGACACTTTGCTTCAGTAGATAGCGGTGCGCAAGCCAACGAATCGACATTGGGTAGTTGCCGAGCAAAGTTTGATGCACCAACAGTGAGTAGCCAACCACCATGATTGGCATCACAACCAGCAGCAACACGCCATAAAAGATAAGATCCGCTTGGTTGTCTTGCCAAAACGTTTCTGGGTTGCTGCTTGAAAGCCAATCCACTAGGTTACCCATCGCGCCAAACAGCGTAACTTCGACAATTGCCACTATGGTTGCCATGATCGACATAATGATTAAGGGGACTTCAAAACCACGGGTGTAATAGCGACAAAATGCCAGTATGCCTTGTGGGGGCTGTTCTGGCTCTTGGGCTGGGAAAGGCTTGGTAAAACCTTCAAATTTCTTAAACATACATTGTCCTAAAGCACAGCAGAGTGAAGGGAGAGAAGATGCGCTGCGCATAATATTGAATATCAATATGTTATCGTTTTGCCTACAAGAATGTAACTCCCAATGTGTCACTTCGGCTGAGAGATTGCTCCCAAACCAATTTAAGGTATTGATGGCAGTAAAATTTACTGTTTTATCTCGTATTTGCCGATGAGATCCCTTTTTGTGCGCGTAATTTACTTAAAACTCAGTAATTTTTTTGCTAGCTTTGCAATTATAATCATCTAATAATTAATATAAATGGAGTTTGTAAATATGTTACAAAAGCAAACCCTAGCAGATTTAACTAATCCAAACACAATAAAACAAAATGCCAACTGCGTGGTGATGGTGCCACCTAAAGAATTTAGCTTTAATTCGGAAACTGCACGCGACAATGAGTTTCAGCAAGGTATCGCTTTGCCTGCTGAGGAGCTTAAGAGTAGTGTCATGGCAGAATTTGAGTCAATGGTCACTCAGCTTCGCAGTGCTGGGATTCAAGTTATCGTTCTGGATTACCAACTCGATGCTGAAGCAACGCCAGATGCTGTTTTTCCTAACAACTGGTTCAGTACCAACAGTGAAGGTGACTTGTTTACTTTTCCAATGGCTTGTGAAAATAGACGTAGAGAAGTACGTCTTGATGAGTTGCGTGAAGCATTAGAAATGTCAGGCAGACATGTAAACAGCCATACCTCTTTTGAGCACTACTACCAACACGGTGCCTATTTAGAAAGCACGGGTGTGATGATTTTCGACCATATCAATCGCACGATTTACGCTGCCTTGTCGCAGCGCTGCGATCGAGATGTATTGGAGCAGTTTGCCGAACAAGCGGGTTATCATCGCGTGGTGTCATTTCAAACCGTGCTTCCTTCCGGCAGACCTGTTTACCACACCAATGTGATGCTCGCGATCGGTGAGCGTTTTTGTGTGATCTGTGATGAAGTGATCCCGCAATATGAGCGCACGTTTGTGTTGAAATCATTGGCGAAAGATAAGCAAATTATTTCTATTTCTCTTGAGCAGATGAATGCGATGTGTGGCAACGTATTGCAGTTAGAATCGGTGAATGGCGAGAAACTGATTGCGATGTCGCAAACTGCCTATAACGCTTTTACTCAAGCGCAGCTCAATCAATTGGCGAGTCATGGTCGTCTGCTGCCGCTTGATGTGACCACCATAGAAACAGTCGGTGGGGGTAGCGTGCGTTGCATGTTGGGTGAGGTGTTTTTACCTGCGCGCAGCAAGTATTTGTAGTAGTGGCTATCACATGATGACCGAGAGATAAAACAAAGCCCCGCTCTGGCGGGGCTTTCTGTATTGATTTAGGCGAATTCAATACGCTTAGCTGACTGTTGCCTAACGCGTGCGCTCAGCATACTTTTCTAAGCCAAGTACTAGAGCGATAGCGGCTAGCATCATCACAACAGCAATACCGAGTTGAGATGGTTGATTAAATAGGTGTTCAAACTCAAATGGGGAGAGGTTGTGCTGAATAAGCGGGACTTCTTCACCTTTTGAATTAGTTCGCCATGTGATTGTCTCTTTCCAAGGCCAGATTTTTGGTAGTGTGCCAATCATTAAGCCAGTTAAGAACATTAGCGTGGTATCTCTAAAGCGTTTTAGTAGCCACGACAAAACGTGAGAAAAACTCAGTAGCCCGAGTACACAACCGGTTAGGAATAACGCGAGGATAGTAAAATCGAATGACTTCACTGCGGCCAGTACCGGTGTATACATGCCAATCAATAGCAGAATAAAGCTACCTGAAATCCCCGGTAAAATCATCGCACAAATCGCAATGGCGCCAGCGATCAAAATGTTGATGCTGGTTGGCTCCATATGCAGCGGTTTGAGAATAGTAATGCAGTAAGCGAATGCGACACCGAGTAGCAAAAATACCCAACGATTAATGGTTTTCTGCTCGACTTGTTTGAGAATATGGAACACCGAAACAAGAATAAGACCGAAGAAGAATGACCAAATTGGAATTGGATGGGTGACCAATAGCCAAGATATCAGCTTAGCAAGCGTGGCAATGCTGATAAATACTCCGCCGAACAGAGAGAGTAAAAAGAAACCATTGATATGGTTAAATGCCGCTTTAAAACCGTCTCGTTTCCAAATGCCGAGTAGGCTTGGGTTAATGCGACGAATGCTTTCCAGTAGCGTGTCATAAATGCCTGTAATAAAAGCGATTGTGCCGCCTGATACGCCGGGTACAACATCCGCTGCACCCATTGCGATACCTTTGAAAAATGTGCTCAAGTAATTCATGTTATTTTTCAGTGAAGTAAGATTAAACGAGTATACCTATTTTCTGTGGAAAAAGTATGAAAACCAAGATGACCGTGAGTGAGGTTTACTCACGGTTGATATCGTGTTCATTGCAAGGTGAGTTTACTACCATCGAATTTGAGATTGCTGAGTAGAGATTGGGCGATCTCTTTACCTAAATCATCAAAGATAACGCCATAGCGACGTTTTTGCGCGGCTTGTTTTACGTTGCAGATCCGTCCGCTTAACGGCTGGTATACCTGACCTTTACTGTTAGGCACTTTTAAGTGCAACGAAATTTCTTCGCCCACATTAAAAGGTCGAGTGAGGGATGGTGTGACATATAAGCAGCCGCTTTTTGACAAATCTTTAATTTCACAATCAATGCGGTGATTGGTGCTATGTACTTTCGCCTCTAAGTTCACTTCATAACGAGGCTCATTGCGCAGCGGCGAACTTTGCATCGTTTGTGGAATGGACATCGCAATCATGGCGATTGGTGCTCGGATGATGTGGAGTATCTGGCTGCGAAAAGTCAGAACAGCCCCCTCACCGCGCGGAGAGATTGCATTTAAGGTTGCCCAAAAACCTTCTTGAAAGAAGGCTTGTAGTCGATCTTCTGTTAGCTTTGGTAACTCGACTAAAATCATATGATTAGAGTGAGTACCTATCAGACGACTGGTGACACGAAATTGTGTACCAACTGGAGTAACAATACCAATATTAAGCTCCCGTCCATGATCAAGCATGGCGAGACCATCGACGCTGGTAATGGTCTTAAGGGCGCGGTTGTCTGAGTTGTTTTTCTGAATAGTTGAGTTAGTGGAAGTCCCGTTTGGGGTATTCATTTAGCCACCATTATCCCATTAGTATGTTTTTAGTTGTGCCAATTCGCGATGAGCTACCGACGACTTGAGGGAATATGCGTACAATTCTATTGAGGCTTGGCGCAGAGTTCAAACTACAATTGCTCTATATGTATGAGTCTATTGATAAATTATAGGTAAATATTATGCATGAAGTTACATTTAATCAAGATGCGAACGAGTTTCATGTGCTACTCGAAGGTGAGTTAAGTGCAGTGATGAAATTTGAGCGTGATGGCGATGTGTTTATCGTTACCTCAACTAAAGTACCGGAATCTTTGCAAGGCAAAGGTTATGGTAAGGTGATGATGGAAAGCGTTCTGCCGGTGATTGAGAGTATGGGAGTCAAAGTGTTGCCCAAATGCAGTTTTGTGGTGAGTTACTTAGAGCGCAATCCACAATGGCAGCATCTTAGAGTTGAGAATTAAGAATAAGATTTGAGAATTTAGAGCTGAGAGCTGAGAGCTGAGAGCTGAGAGCTGAGAGCTGAGAGGGCATAGTGGCATTTAGCCGTGCTATGCCCTCAAAGTATTGTTACATAGCGTATTAACGTTTGATGCGCGCCATGTAGTAAGTGTTTACATACTCGCCGTCGCGAAATACTGAACACTCCGCTTCACCTTCGACTACAAAACCAAATTTTTTATAGCAGGCGATTGCAGCGTGATTGTCGACATTCACTTCGATTTGAATGCGTTTGATTTGTAGCCAATTGTCGGCTAGATCGAGCACGGTTTCTATCAGCTTACTGGCGATACCTAAGCCATGGAAACTGTCATGCACGCCTAAACCAAAAGAGCCGCAGTGATTGAGCCTTGGTCGCTGTAAATGCTCAAAACCTATGTTGCCGACGACTTTGCCATCGACTTCGGCAACAAAACTATAGATGTTATCAGGCATACATTCTAAGCGCTTTTGCCACATAGCAGTGCTTGGTTTTGGCAGTTGGAGCGTTTCACGATGTGCTTTAGGTTGAGCATAAACCTCCGCCAGTGCTTCGGCATCTGATATTTGTGTAGGTCGCACGATAATTTCCATATACATCTCCAACGGTCATTGATTTCTATAAGATGCGGTTTTCAGTATAGAAAGTAAATATGTTTGAGTTTCCAATACGCTCTCAGTAACCTATCAAAGCTTTTTATAAGGAAACTTTGATGAACCACCTTTCTACGTGGAAAACTCCACACAACTTTTTAATGGCAATTTCCATCATCGTTCCCATCGCGTTTTCAAGTTGGATGGCACTGTTGAATAACTTTGTTATCGAACGAGCGAATTTTGATGGTGCTGATATTGGCTTACTGCAAAGCGTACGTGAAATTCCGGGCTTTCTTGCCTTTACGGTGATTTTCGTGCTGATGTTTATTCGTGAGCAACGTTTTATGTTGTTATCACTGGCGATGTTAACTTTGGGTACGGCACTGACCGGCTTTTTCCCTTCAGTGACGGGGTTGCTACTAACCACACTGTTGATGTCGACCGGCTTCCATTATTTTGAGACCTTGAAGCAGTCTTTGTCTTTACAGTGGTTAAGTAAGGAAGAAGCGCCAGAAGCCTTAGGTAAATATGTCTCGGTCGGCGCGTTAGCGTCGCTACTTACCTACGGCGCACTATGGGTGTGTTTGGAGATCCTGCAGCTAGAATTTAAGTGGATTTACCTGTTATTCGGCGGTGTAGGTTTTGCGTTGGTCTTATGGATAACGTTTAGCTTCCCTGAGTTTCAAGCCAATGTGACCCAGAATAAGAAATTAGTGCTGCGTAAGCGCTATTGGCTTTACTACGCGCTGACATTTATGAGTGGTGCGCGCCGCCAAATATTTACCGTGTTTGCGGGTTTCTTAATGGTGGAGCGCTTTGGTTACTCTGCTGCTGATATCACACTCCTTTTTTTAGCGAACTACGGTTTTAATTTCCTATTTGCAAAAAAAATTGGTCGTTTCATCGGACGCGTGGGGGAGCGCAAAGCACTGACGTTTGAATACATTGGCTTGATTGGTGTGTTTGTTGGCTACGCCTTTGTTGAAACTGCAGAGTGGGCTGCAGCACTGTATATCGTTGATCATCTGTTCTTTGCCCTAGCGTTGGCGATTAAGACTTATCTACAGAAGATTGCTGATCCGGCGGATATGGCTTCAACGGCAGGGGTCTCCTTTACTATCAACCATATTGCCGCAGTCGTCATCCCAGTGACGTTTGGCTTTATTTGGCTAGTGTCACCAGCGGCAGTGTTCTTTATTGGTGCGGCGATGGCAGCCATCTCATTGCTACTCTCTTTGAATATTCCCGCTAAGCCGGAAGCAGGCAACGAAGTACGTATTTTGAAGTGGAGTTAATCGCTTTCCACGCAAGAATGGAATAACGGCTAGATAGCAAAAGAGGCTCGATTGAGCCTCTTTTTTGTATCGGTACTTGCGAATGGTATTAGAACGGATACCAGAACAGTTGTGTATCAAAGTAGCGTTTGACTAACGCGGCGATAACAACAAGCGCAATAAAACCAAGCATCGACTTATCGGTTGATGTCAGCGGACGCATGCTGTACCAAGTGCGACCTTTATTGCGACCAAAGCCACGTAGAATCATCGCATTTGAAATCTCATCGGCACGGTCTAGGCTAGAGAAAATCAAAGGCCCCAGGATTTTCGCCACGTTCTGAATACGTGTGAATAATGGGGCATTCTTTGATAAATCTAAACCACGAGCCTGCTGAGCGTGCATGATGTTGATAAAGTCCTTTTTCACTTCAGGCAAGTAGCGCAAAGTAAGGCTAACGGCGTAAGCGATTTTGTAAGGCACGCCAATGCGGTTCAAGCTTGCCGCAAACTCAGTTGGGTGGGTGGTAAACACAAACACCAACGCAATAGGGAACATGCTAAAGTACTTAAGTGTCACGGTAACCAAGTAAAATAGCGTTTCTTGGGTAATTGAGTATGGACCAGGCAGCTCAACCAGTACGTTGCTCGAACCTAAATACTCAGTACCTTGCTGCGGCGCGAGCATAAACATAAACAGCGCATTCATCATCAAGACACTGACCGTACCAATCAACAATGGTTTGTAGACTGATACTGGCACTTTAGTCATCTTTAGTAACAGTAGACCTGTGACGATGAGCGTACAGATGATACGCAAATCGAAGGTAGTGAGTACCACTGTCACCCAAGCCATGAACAGCACGAACTTGGTAATACCATTTAGTTTATGCAATGGTGAATGGGTATCAACATAGCTGATACCAAACTTCATTTTTGAACTATTCATGCGGCTGGCTTCTCTAGGGCGATGAATGCTTGCATAAACTGGTTTTTATCCTCGATATGCAGTTTTTCTGCTAAGTCGTAAAGACTGGTAGTGGTTAAATTGGCTTTTTCTAACAGCGCTGGTTCGCTGAATACTTGCGTCATTGGCTCATCGGCGATCAGCTTGCTATCCGCAATCACTACTGAACGAGTGGTGTATTCAAGAACTAGGTGCATATCATGCGAAATGATGATCACTGTAATGCCGAGTTCACGATTTAGCTTCTGTACAAAGGCCAACATCGAGGTGTAGTTACGATAGTCTTGACCTGCCGTTGGTTCATCAAGAATCAACAGTTTTGGTTCCATCACTAGAATAGAGGCAATCGTGACACGCTTTTTCTGACCGTAGCTCAATGCTTCGATTGGCCAGTGGCGATATTTACTCAGACCACAAAGCTCCAGAACTGCCTCAACTTTATCGTTAATTGCGCTTTCGCGAAGCCCTTGGTTACGTAAGCCAAATGCTACTTCATCAAAGATCATATGATGAGAAATCATATGATTCGGGTTTTGCATCACGACACCAATTTTTTGGCTACGCTCAAAAATGTTAAGTGTTGAGATATCTTGACCGTCAAAGTGGATGCTGCCTGCATCAGGTTCAATAACACCCATGATTAGTTTAGTAATGGTCGATTTGCCTGAACCATTTTTGCCTAAGATTGACACAAATTCGCCAGGCTGTACGTCAAAAGAAACCGCTTCCAGTGCATTGCGCTCACCATCGTATGAATAGGTAAGGTCGCGAATCTTTAGCAGAGGGTCAATGGCGTTACTTGAATCTTGTGCTGGCGTTTTTGTTGCCCAGTCACTAAACGCTTGCTGATATTGCGCTACTGGCAAGTTAGCTAGCGACGACGGTTTATCTGCAACTGTCACTGTGCAGTCGGCCGCTTTAAGCGCTGACAAGTAAAGTGGTTCACGAATACCATGCTGTGCCAATAAAGGGGAAGTTAGCAGTTCATCTGGCGTCATATCTGCAACAACTTCGCCTTGCTCCATCAAAATGATGCGATCGACAGGGCGGTGCAGAACATCTTCTAAGCGGTGCTCGATGATGACAATGGTTTTGTTGGTACGATTATGTAGTTCGTCAATGATTTCTATCGTTTTGCGGCCCGTTTTCGGGTCGAGTGCTGCTAGTGGTTCATCAAATAGCAGAATATCAACATCATCAACCAGAATGCCCGCTAGAGATACACGTTGTTTTTGACCACCAGATAGATCGTGTGGTGAACGCTCAAGCATATCTTCTAGTTCAACCATCTTGGCTGTTGCTTTCACTAGCGGATACATTTCGATGTTGGAAACCAGTTGGTTTTCAAGTGCAAAAGCGATGTCTTCGCCGATGCTAAGGCCGACAAATTGGCTATCGGTATCTTGCAATACAGTGCCAACCTGTTCGGTATAAGCATGCAGGTCCAATTCAGAGGAAAGTTTGCCACCGATGCTCAATGAGCCAGTGATCTCACCTTCGATTGAATGCGGGATTAAGCCATTTAGACACTGTCCAAGGGTAGACTTACCGCTACCACTTGGACCAATAATGACGATTTTCTCTCCTTTCTCTATCCTTAGATTGATATTTTTTAGTGTCGGTTTATCCAGCGACTTATATCTAAAAGAGAAGTTAGAAAATTCGATAGTCATTAATTATTTAGCCTCGGTAAGGTTGCGACCCATCGCATTGCGTTTAGCAACGTTTTTCATGATGAAGAAACCTACGATAGCAATCAGTACAGTATTACCTGCAGCGATAATGGTTAGCTGAGTGAAGACTTTAGTAAATGGTTCAGCGTACAAGATGGTATCGAGGAAGGCTGAGCAGCCGTAGCCCACCACGTTACCGACAAAGGCGAGAATAACAAACAGTACAAAGTCTTTGTTGCTAAAGATGCCTTTTTCAAGGTTACCTTTAGTCATCGCTGAGTAGAAACCAATGGTGAGACCTACAATACCTGAGCCTAAAACCCAAGTTAGCCATACGCCCCAACCTGCAAATAAGTCTGTTACCCAGTGACCAATAAAGCCAACCAAAAAGCCAACAAGAGGACCAAAAAGAACAGAGAATAGCGCTAGCACAGCCATAGCTGGTTTTAGGGTTGTATTGGCAAATACTGGGATGCCAAACATAGGTAAGCCACCAATGCCGTATAGTGCTGCACCAATCGCGATAACAACAACGGTTTTAGCTGAAAGATTCATAGATAACCAATGTCCTGAAAGTTTAATAAGCTATTTATAAGCTCAGTTTAGAATAGTTGTATGAGACTTTTGTCACATTTAGGGCGCGGATTATACATAACTATTGGCATGATGGAAAGCTAACTGTCTAGACGTCCAAATACTTTTTTAGCTCTATTTAGATTGATTAGAGCTTTTTATTTTTAGTTTCTATTTTTTCAGTGTCTTAGGTGTAAAGTTGCTATGTTATGGCACGCTGTTTCTCGTGAGATAAAGTTGCTTTTGATAGCTATTCAAGTAACTGTATGGGCTAGTTGACAGTTACTTGAATAGTAGCGAGATAAATCTAGTGATCTAAATAGAGATAGTTTTGCCAACTCTTCATGCGGATAAGAACTTTACGCATGATTGAGACGTGAGTGAAGCTGTCGGAATAAACGGCAACTTCGACGGCTGTGCCCATTGGTAGTTGATATTGCTCGATATCATCGGTCACTTTTAAGGTAACAAATACTCGTCCGCTGGTGCGTAATGCCTCAGTGCCAACTAGTGCGCCCCTTGCTTGAAATTGGCTTTCACCAATCGCGGGTAGAACGTCAATCACTTTGCCTTTAAATACTTTGCCCGGCAATGCGCGAAAGATAAATTCAGCCTCAAAACCACTTCGAAGTCGCTGCAGAGAATTTTGTCTAAAGGCGGCGGTATAGACTAACTCTTCGGTGTGTACAAAGGTCATGACTGGAGCTAGTGGTAAAGGTACCGCCATCACGCCAGGTCGGAGGGCTAATTGCGTGGCAAAGCCATCGGTTGGCGCATAGACCGTGGTTTGTTCGAGATTGAATTCCGCTTTTCTCAGATCTGCCAACAATCCTGCAACAGCCGTGTTTTCCCCTCCAATTTCTGAATCCAAGGCGATTTGAGCCTGTTCGATATTGGTGTTGGCGACCTTGACCGTTGCTTCAGCTGCCTTAAACGCTTGTCTACGAGTATCGAGTTGTTGTTCTGTAAAAGCGCCTTTATCGAATCCACGTTGGTAACGATTAAACTCACGTAGCGCTTTGTCGCGCTCGGCAACAGCTTTGGCTAAAGCCGCTTCTGTTTCTTGCAGCTTGGCTTCAAGTCCAAGAGCGCCTTGGTTAGCTTCCTTTACTTTTGCTCTGAGTTTATCAACCTCAGCTTGATAAGGCACAGGATCGATTTGAAATAGCACATCGCCCTGTTTCAAAGGCTGATTAGGTTCAACTGGCACATCAATAACGCGCCCGCGGACACCGGACACAATGGGTGTTGATGAAAAGACTTGATTACCAATCTGAGTGTAAGGGTGGTTATAGTTCATTAATAAGATAAGTGTGCCGATAAGCACCACACCGCCTAATACGGCGGTGGGTACCGTCCACTTGTTCAAAGGAATATTAAATACCTTGAACACGGTAATACAAAGTGCGGCATAGGTGAGGATAAGTAGTAAATCCATATTACTTCTCCTCCGTTTGGTTTACTTGGGTCGGCGGGTTGAGATTAGCTTGTTGTTGTAAAGCGTGAACATCTTTTTGCAGTGCTTCGACCTGATCAATCAGAGTTTCAAGTCGGTGGTGCAAATCATGTTGCTCTTCTTCCAAGCGATGGAAGCCCCAACCTCGCTCTTTACGCCATAGCGTTGCCCAGATCCATAAGAAGGGCCAAAGTACATGTAGCGTAAATAGGCTGACCCAACCAGCATAATGAATGGCATCTTGATGAGGGTGCTCGCGGCTTTTGGCAATTTCGTAAGGAATATCATGAATGGCAATTACGCCATAAAAGAGAACCAGTACTACAAATATCAGTAAACCCAGCGCAAAATAGTCGAGGAACATAACCACCATCCTTGTCATTTTCTTTATTCTTGAAGTATAGAAACAAGATCATCACAAGGAGGCTGAATTTAAGATTTTTTCTGAAAAATGAGCGATCTACTCACTACAAACTTGGTTACGTCCGTTTGCTTTAGCACGATACAGAGCTTTATCCGCGCGATAGAAAGTACGTTGAGTATTTTCGCCTTCACGATGCAGAGTCACGCCAATACTCACAGTGAGTCCGCGTTCACCCAGCACTTCTTGCCAATTATATTGGAAGATTCGATCGCGATAGTTTTCGGCGTGCATCTCTGCTTGGGCTAAATTAGCTTTTTCTATAATGACCAAGAATTCCTCACCGCCAAAGCGGACACAAGAAGCGCCTTTAAAACGGAAGTAACCCGCTAGTTCGCTCGACACACTCACGATGGCTTTATCGCCAACTAAGTGACTTAACTCATCATTGATCGATTTGAAGTGGTCAATATCAACCACGAGCAGCGCAAATGGTACTTCATGCAATAACAAGTCTTTAAGCTTAACGTCCAACCAGCGTCGGTTGTGTAAACCCGTCAATGGATCAGTAAACACGTCTTGTTGCAGTTTGGCTACGGTGTGTTTTTGGCTTTCAGTGGTTTCTTTTAACTCGCGGTTTTCAATTTCCGATAAGATTAGTTTAAGTTGCAGTTCAAAGCGTGATAGGCGGCGCAGCTGCCCAGAACCCAATTCGGTGATAGGGACTTTTTTCATCAAATCACTTTCAATACGAAACGCGCAGTGTTGATACTCAAGCGCTTTTTTGAAATCTTGCTGCTTTTCACACACAGCCGCGAGTGAGTTGCAAAGCCTTAAATTGAGGATTGGCGAGCCTTCTTTTTGAATCCTTGCATGGGCGCTTTCTAACACCCAATTGGCAAGATGGATTTTTTCTGCATCATTTAAACAGCTGCCTAATTCCATACGAATCATATTGGAAAGCCAGTTCGAGTTGATGTTGCCCGCGGCGTACTTTACATGACCAAGGCAGCGCATCGCTTCTTCCAGCAGACCTTGCTGGCGTAATAGTTTTGCTTGGTAGAGAAGAATTTGTCCCGCTAGTACTTTATCACTGACTAAGATACTTAGCTCTTCACACTCTGAGATAAGTTCTTTCGCCGACTTGGTTCGGCGAAGATCGATCAAACATGCTAATTTATACAATTTATAGCGCAGGCGCAGTGAACGGCTGCTAATGGCATGATCAATACTGTCGATTTTTTGGTAATAGCGCAGCGCGCGAGCATGGTCCCCGTAGGCATCGCACAGGTTACCCATGCCGATTACTGCCTTAACATACGCGTCAATTTTGCTGGCTTCGACAGCAATCGAGGAGGCGGCTACGTATTCGTTTAGTGCCGCAGCAAAATCACCCTGATCAACCAGACGATCGGCAAGATAGCTGCGTACTTCAAGAATATGCTCAGCATCTTGAGGCAAGGTTAATAACTCAAGCGCGGCTCTTAGCTCATTTATGCTTTCGGGAAACTGTTTGAGCGAGGTGCGAAATTCGGCACTGATCACCAAAGATTGGGCTTTTTCTTGCGGTGTTGTGGCGACATGTTTACGCACATGTCGCCAAAAAATCAGCGCTTCTTCACCTGCAACGGAAGAGGCATCAAGACCAGCATCTGAAATTTTATTTAAAAACGCTTCCATCTATAGTTCTTCCGAAATTGAAGTTGACTCAGTCCCAAAACTCAAATGAGCTTGCTGCTCAAGCTGTTCCAGCGTAAATGGGAAAGTTAAAATGTCATACAACTCGACATGGGGTAATTCTTTGCTGATCCCGCGTCGTGCCCAAGGATAGATTTCTACCATCTTGGACATGACGTCATAGATTCTTTCGGCATTTTCACCGGTTTCAGCAATCAGAATGCCGACACGCTCTGGGCTCAAGCGTGCCAATATGTCGCTTTGATTACATAGGGTATGGGCAAGTTCAATACAAATGTCGAGACATTCGCTTTGAGAGTGATGCAAAACAATAACCGCATAGTTGGCTTGTTTGAGCTGGGTTTTAAATAGAACCAGTTGCTCCCACCAGTAGTTTTCTGACACCGCCTGACGCATGTGTTTATCGGGATCATACTCGTACTGACCACGAATGCGATTGATGAGCTTTAATGCTCGCTTTTCTAAGAGACGTTTAGACGCTCGCGCTTTATCATTGCCTTCGCGGCTAGTTTGCTCGCGCAGAATGCTGGTGGAATGGTCACGGTATTTTTTGAACGCTTCCAAGGCAATTTGGTAATCACCCACCTCTTCGGCAACCCGCGATTGTTGAAAATAGATTTGCGATAGCAGTTCACCATCATCAAAGCTATTTGCCGCACGTTCGGCAAGTTGTAATAGCTCAGAGGATTTAGAGGGTTGTTTGCGCAGAAGTTCAAGGCGTGCACGACTGACGAAAGAGTGAGCGCGCATCCAAACCAGATTATTTTGTTCAACCAGTCTTTGTGCTTTGAGCGTGGCTTTATCCGCATCCTCTAGTCTTTCAAGACCAAGTAGGGCAAGACCGCGGAAATCCCAGATTTCGGCATGCCAAGTAGTATCATGATGATGTTGCAGTGCTTCTTCGGCGCCATCAAGAATCGACAGCATCTCAATATAGTTGCCAAGGAGATAATGGTCCCAAGCGAGTAGAATTCTTGCTTTGCCCTCAAGCCAATCGATGCGCATATTATTGGCAACTTTAACTGCAAGTTCGTGGGTATTTTGCGCCAGTTCGTATTCGCGTAGTACGCGCCATACATTGCCCAAGCCGATTAAAGATTCAATCTGAATTTCTACCTGATCGACCAGTGCAGATTGCTCAAGTGATTTGATCCAAAATTGCTGCGCCGAGTAGAACTTGGCTTGCCCCCAATATTGCAGCGCATGAACATGGAGTATTTCGGGCAGGGCGTCGTCATTATCGATTTGGTTTATCTTGTTGTACGCCTCTTTAATGCGTTTAAGACCTTTGCGGTAATCCATTAACGCCCAGTAACAACGTGAGATAATAATAAGACTGTCAATGACACCCTCAGGGAATAGGATCTGATTGGCTTTTGCCGCGCACACCTCAGCAGCTTCAAGCACCTGTTGTGGCTCAGATTCAATACGTAATCTGAGTTTCTCGAGTTCTGTGGTAAGCAGATGCTGGCTTTTGTCCAATGATGTAGTCCTTCACAGCTGGTTTTTCAAAGCGGCGGTCATTTCATACTTTTGCATTATAAAAAAAGTACACTTTTATGTGCCATAAAAAGTGCTATCTAAGCGACGGTTTAATGGCGGACTTCACATTAATGACGATTATGAAAGCAATTCGCGTAATGCCATCGGTGAGGATGTTAACCCCAACGCTTGCGCCGCCGTGACGCCAGACCTATTTTGGTAGCACAAATTATGCCATGCTCTAAATATATCGAGTACTGGCAACAGCCCTGCAGGTCTAAGTTTGCGGCGTGGCTCATTGATAAAGCTTTCAAGCAGCAGTTGGAAGCGAGCCTGATAGAAGGCTGTTTGTTCTATGCTGGCTTTTTGTAGCCAAAGTTTTGGCGTGTTGCGATTACCAGCCAGATAACAAATCCCTTTTGCCTCTTGTTTGGATTGACAGATGGCCCAGCGATCACGCCACCACCCCATATGGACGATATCGACCTTATCAATCGGCAAGTCTTTGCCCCATTGACCATCAACGTACATCAAGTCGATGCTATTTTTTTTAATGCGCGGCAAGCTTACGCTTAGTGCAGCGGAACGCAGCAGTGGATCTTGAGGTAAATAGATCGTCACTCTGCTTTCATCTGGGCACAAACTCAGCACATGCATAAAGTGAGCGTATGACGTATAAGGTGGACGAATCAATGCTCCTTTGGATGGGTAGTGGAAGTTGGTGAGATTGCCCATTGGATCTTCCACATTACCTCGTGCCAATATCATCTGATATTGCTGATCAATACGTTCCCTTAAATCTTGCGCTGGTTTCGCCGGCGCTTGACTGGCTTCGGTGCTGTATTGGTAAGGCACATAACGAGCGGGTGTAGCAAAAGGGTTGTGATCAATCTCGCCGCACGGCTCCTCATTGGGAGAGTAGTTGACGTTTTGACACAAGATATAACCAGATTGGGCGTCACCAGTTGCGAGCCAAAACACGCCATTGTTGCTTTTCGGCTGCAGAGGCACGTAGTGAGAGGCAAGCTCAAATTGCTCAGCATGGTTAACCCAGCGAGCATCAAACATGGCTAACTTACGACGGCAACGACTCGCAATATGTTCAATGTGGTCATAGAAGGTTTTTGGATTAATCGCCAACTTACGGCAGATTTCGCGTACTGAATAGCCAGTAAATAGCAAAGCGAGCAAGCTCTCTTGAAACTCGAGCTTATTATTGTTGCCGGACCATTTATCGACAAAAGTTTGTTGGCAGCATTTGCAGCGATAGCGTTGACGATCGCCACTATAGCCAAAGGCATGATAGAGGTGTTTGTGAGTATGTACCGACAGGCCGAAGTTTTCACAGCCTTGTTTTTGACACGCAGGCAAACCCGCGCAGTGATAACTTCTCAGGCGTTGAAGCTCATTAAGCACTTCTTGATTATTAAGTAAGGGGGGGAAAGCACCACACTCACGACAAACCATAGCTGGTCGTTTAGGGTTCGTATGTTGAACAATATATCGTTCAGCATCACTCAATCCAAAGTTGTCACACGCCAATGTTTTACAAAAGTTGAGCTGTAACCCGTTCGCTTCCGCAGGCAAATCGCCAGACGCCACAATCGCCCCCTCAGGATATTAGGTTTTGCCAGCCATGAGACTGGCAAATTGATTAAACGTTAATCGCTGTTTCTAGAGCGACTTTCATCATGTCATTGAACGATTTTTGACGCTCTTCTGAGCTCAGCTTTTCACCACGAATGATGTGGTCTGAAACAGTCAGAATTGTTAGGGCTTTTGCGCCTAAGTCCGCAGCAACGCCGTAAATACCAGCCGCTTCCATATCAACACCTAAAATGCCAAGTTTTTCCATTTTTTCAAAGATGTCGGCTTCTGGGGTGTAGAAAAGGTCCGCAGAGAACACGTTACCAACTTTAACTGGCACGTTTTGAGCGCGAGCTTGAGAAACTGCTTCTTCCAATAGACCAAAATCTGCAATTGCGGCGAAATCGTGGTCATTAAAGCGAATGCGGTTCACTTTAGAGTCTGTTGACGCGCCCATACCAATCACAACGTCCATCAATTTAACGTCATCACGAACCGCGCCACAGCTGCCCACGCGAATAACGTTTTTCACGCCGTACTCAGCAATTAACTCGTGAACGTAAATACAGCAAGATGGGATACCCATACCATGTCCCATGACTGACACACGCTTACCTTTGTAAGTCCCTGTGTAGCCGAACATATTGCGCACATCGCAAACTTGCTCAACGTCTTCTAGGAAGGTTTCTGCAATGTATTTTGCACGCAGTGGATCGCCCGGCATAAGAACGGTTTCAGCGAAATCACCTGGTTTTGCATTGATGTGTGGGGTAGCCATAGTTTTGCTCCAATATTCTAAGGAGTACAACAGATAGTAACTAATTCTGTTGAACTGAGAAATGTTTGTTGAGGCAATACTAGCTAGATAAAACCTGTCTCCATGAGATTTTCGTCACAAAACTCGGGGGTGGAACAAAAATATCGCGTATTGATAACCAAATCTGTTGAAAGTCTAAAGGCAATCGATTGAATCTTTTTTCTCTTCCGTAGTGATCGATTTAGTTGTCGCGATACTAAAAGTTGTACCAAAAATAATTTTGTACAATTAGTCTGTTTTGTGCTTATACTTGTACATAAATAAAAATTGTACAACCAATCAAATGAGTGCGGAGTGAAGATCATGGAAGCGAGCATTAAAGTAGGTATCAGTGCATGTGTGTTAGGTGAGAAAGTACGATTCGACGCAGGACACAAACTAAGTCGTTTTGTCACCAAAGAATTGGCGAACGTATTTGAGTTTGTCTCAGTGTGTCCTGAAGTGGAATCGGGTATGCCAGTGCCAAGACCAACTATCCGTCTTATGACCAATGAAGAACGCATTACTTTGGTGGAAACCAAAGACGCGACCAAAGATCACACGCAATCTATGCTCGACTTTTCTGCCAAGCGAGTCGATCAGTTAAGCAAACAAGATCTATGTGGTTACATCGTCTGCGCTAAATCGCCAACTTGCGGCATGGAGCGCGTAAAAGTGTACGGTAAGAACAATGCGGATAAAGTCGGCATTGGCTTGTACACCAAAGAGTTAATGGAACGTATGCCTTGGTTGCCTGTAGAAGAAGATGGTCGCTTAAATGATCCGGTTCTCAAAGAGAACTTCGTCACTCGAGTGTATTGCTTGAAAGACTTTTATGACTCGATGGGCGGTGAACCAACAGCGGGTAAAATTGTTGCCTTCCATTCTCGCTACAAACTGACTTTGATGGCACATCATCCTCAGTCCTATAAATCGCTAGGCAAACTTGTCGCAGACGTTGCCAATTATGATCTGGAAGAGTTCTACCAGCTCTACCGAACGGGTCTGATGCAAGCGATGGCAAATCGCGCTAGTAGAAAAAATAACACCAATGTCTTGATGCATATTCAAGGTTATTTTAAACGCGATCTGAACGCCAACGAGAAAGCAGAGCTTTGCCAAGTGATTGATGATTATCGTCAAGGGTTGCTGCCATTGCTGGCGCCGATGACGCTACTGAAGCATCATATGCAGCGCACGCCAAACGAATACCTACAAAACCAAGCCTTTTTAAATCCATATCCAGAGGAGTTACGTCTACGCTATGCATTGTGAAGAAAAGTTATACGCAATAAGAGAAGTTTCAGAGCTCACGGGCATAAAGCCTGTGACTCTAAGAGCATGGCAGCGTCGCTATAATATTATTCAGCCGGAACGTACTGAAAAAGGTCACCGACTCTATACTGAGCAACATATCGAGCAAATCAAAGTGATCCAAGGTTGGCTGGAAAAGGGCGTCGCAATTGGCAAAGTCAAAGCGTTGCTCGAAAGCGGAGTGGATAGCGTTGAGAGTGAAGTTAGCAGCGAGCACTTAGACGAAGTTGAACAAATGCTTGCTGCACTTGCGATGCTAAACAAGAGCAAAGCTGACTCTGTGTTGGGGCAAGTCTGTAAGGAATACCCGCTTGATATTATCAATGCGCGATTTATTCAACCGGCAACTGATGCGCTCAAACAAGTAAAACGCAGTCAACAAAGCCTGCAATATGGCATGTTTCAATCTTTAGTTTTGGACAAGCTCTCTTCTATTTTGGAAGCTGAAAACAAAGTAGCAAGGCGCGGAAAGTGCTTGTTGGTTAGCTATGACTCGCTTGGTTCGATTGAGCTTAGGCTTTGGGCACTGAAATTAGCCGATAACGGATACAACATCAGCTTTATTGAAGCAGTAGAAGATGTCAGTGCTCTGGTGGATCATCCAACATTAGCCAAGCATCAGGCGGTCTCGATTTTTGCGGCGCAGGCACCAGCACAAGTGCAATTAAAATCGATAAGCAAGTTGGCTGAGAAAATGGGTGAGGCATTTTTACCTAGCCCACTGGTCGAATCTTTAATTCAAGTATAGGGACATAAGATGCAAATAGTGTGGTTGCGACGTGATTTACGAGTGGAGGACAATAGCGCGTTGCACCAAGCCATCGCGTCCGGTAAGCAGGTGGTTGCGGTATTCACCGCGACCCCAAAAACGTGGAGTGAACATCATCTTGCTCCCATACAGGCAGATCTGATTTATCGTCGCTTGTTTGAATTGCAAGCTGATCTTGCTGAGCTAAATATTCCGTTGCTCTATCAGCAAGTGGAGACTTTTGAACAAAGTGTTGAATGGCTAAAAGAGCTCTCGAAAACGCTTGACGCAAGTCGAATCGTATTCAACAAAGAATATGAATGGAACGAGTGCCAGCGAGATCAGGCGTTAGTTGATAGCGCGGATTGTGAAGTCGCGAGTTTCGATGATAAATGCTTATTTGCTCCCGGCACTGTTTTCAATAAACAGGGGGACTACTTTAAAGTCTTTACGCCATTTAAGAAGCACTGCCTTGCCAAGTTTGAACAATACCCGGTGACGACTGCGCCTCGAGTAATGTGTGAGACAGATGTCGACCAGTCAGAATTTGAGTCGCTAATATTCTCGGCAAGTTCACCGTTTGACTACCCAAGAGAGTCGAGTCAGCATTATGTGGTTGAGACGAAGGGAATTCGTCAGATCTTGCGCGATTTTTGCCGACAAGATATCGATGATTACCAAGAGCTGCGCGATTTTCCTGCCATCGAGGGGACGAGTCGATTGTCGCCTTATCTTGCAATAGGTGCGTTGTCCGTACGTCAATGCACTGCGAGGTTGATGTTCGGTGAAACTCCGCACTTGAGTACTGGGCGCCAAACTTGGTTAAGTGAACTTATTTGGCGCGATTTTTATCAGCATTTAATTTATTTTGAGCCAAAATTATCTAAAGGACGCAACTTCGTCAGTTGGACAGAAAAAGTAACGTGGCTTAGCAATGAAAGCTATTTATCAGCGTGGCAATTGGGGAACACAGGTTACCCTATTGTAGATGCGGCAATGCGTCAGTTAAACGCCACGGGGTGGATGCACAATCGTTTAAGAATGATTGTGGCAAGTTTTCTTACCAAGGATCTTCATATCCATTGGCATGAAGGCGAGAGATACTTTATGTACAAGCTGATTGATGGTGATTATGCCGCCAATAACGGCGGCTGGCAGTGGAGTGCGTCGACCGGTTGTGATGGTCAACCTTATTTCCGCATTTTTAACCCTGTCACTCAGGGCGAGCGTTTTGATCCTAAAGGTGAGTTCGTACGCCGTTGGATACCAGAGCTTACAGCTGTGCCTGATAAGTATGTTCATAAGCCTTGGCTATGGAACAATGTAAATACCTTGTCATATCCGCATCCAATAGTTGATCACAAAAGCGAAAGAGAGCTAACCTTACGCCTCTTTCAAGATGCCAAGGATTCTTTGTAATGCTGCGTAAGCTGCTCCTTATCTTTAGTTGTTTCAGTGCTTCTGCATGGGCAACGAGTTATCAATTGCCACCAGAAGGCAGCAATATCGTCGGTAAAATCCAGTTTCATCAGATCCAAAAAGGTGAAAGCATGGCGGATATTGCCAAGCAATATGATATTGGTTTTCTTGCGCTGATGGCGGCAAACCAGGGGGTAGACCCGTTTCTGCCTGCTGAAGGTTATGTGTTAACTATCCCAACTCAAGTGATCTTACCTAACGTGGCTCGTGAAGGTATCGTGATCAATTTGGCAGAGTTGCGTCTGTATTACTTTGAGCCGAAAAGTGACATCGTACATATCTTCCCGGTGGGTATTGGTCGTATCGGGCGTGACACGCCAGAGATGGTAACCAAGATCAGTCAAAAACGCCCAAACCCGACTTGGACGCCACCAAATTCGATTCGTAAAGAGTACGCAGCGAAAGGTATTGAGCTTCCAGCGGTGGTTCCCGCCGGTCCTGACAACCCACTTGGTGAATATGCGCTGCGCCTTGCTCATGGCAAGGGAGACTATTTGATCCACGGTACTAATAAAGACTTTGGCATTGGGATGCGTGTCAGCGCTGGCTGCATTCGAATGGATCCAAAAGATATTGAGTGGTTGTTTGAGCAAGTTAATTTGGGCGTGAAAGTCACCGTTATCAACGAGCCTGTGAAGCTAAGTTTAGAGCCAGACCGCAGCGTTTATTTGGAAGCTCATGAGCCATTAACTCGCAGTGACGGCAGCAAGAAAATCCTTGGTGTACCCGAGGAGTTGACTTGGTGGTTACAAGCTATGAATAAGTCAGATTCTAAAGCTCGCGCTGTGATTTTGGCGCAAAACGGTGTGCCAGTTGAAATCGTTGAACCACATGGAGTGGAGTAACGTTAATCGAGAGTGAGTAAAAGTAGCTCACACACCCATGTAAACTTAACGCTACGCTTGCGCGTGGCGTTTTTTTTGCTATTTATTCGACATTTTTGACCGCTGACGCCATTTTATGGCACGGAAAATATGCCCTTGTGCTGTTTACAAGGGAGAAAGCAAAGGAAAGCATACATGGATAAGGACCATTCCCTATATGAAAACTTATTGGCGCTTACTTTAGGTAGCGCATTGGTTTCATTAGGCGTCATCTTCTTCAATCAAGTCGGGCTGCTTACTGGTGGGACGGCTGGTTTGGCAATTTTTATTACTAAAGTGACCGACTTTAGTTTCGGACAAGTCTTCTTTGCCCTCAATCTGCCTTTCTACTACTTATCAATTACTCGTATGGGGTGGCGCTTCACCATCAACACCTTTGTAGCAGTGGCAATCGTGTCGTTAGCCGTAGACCATTTACACTATGTTATAGAGCTAAAGCAGCTTCACGAGGTATACGCAGCGCTAATTGGTGGAGGATTGATTGGTACAGGGATGCTGGTTATCTTTCGTCATAAGATGAGCTTAGGCGGTTTTAATATCCTCGCGCTGTTTTTACAAGACCGCTTTGGCATTCGTGCAGGCAAAGTGCAGATGGCGCTTGATTGCAGCATAGTCTTTATGTCGCTGTTTATCGTGCATTGGAGTTTGATTGCGTTATCGGTCGTTGGTGCGGTGGTGACAAATCTGATTTTAGCGATGAACCATAAACCTGGACGTTATCAGCCACAACCCAATTAACAGTAGCCTAGTAAGAAACAGGCAAAAAAAAAGCGCCCATATGATAAGCAAACATATGGGCGAAAAATTGGGCAACAATTTGAAATTGTTAATTGGAGATGTTGGTAAACATCCATATTCAAACTGTTAAAACATTCTCGATCTTACGAATGATTTGTTCAGTATGACCAACCCCGCTAACTTAACACTTCTGTTACGAATCGTTAATTGATAAATTTACAAAGATAAATTCCAAAATTGCAATTTAGCTGCTAGCCCTTGTCCCATAAGGGTTTAATAACATCCAACCTGATCACTTCTGTTAGTGTCTTTAGTTTCGCCAAAAGCGATATAAACTATTGATAAAAAGCGTAAACCAAAAAAGAAAATTTACGTCTAAACTGCTACTTGGTGAAATAATCTGCAATAAAATGCAACAAGCTGTCTTAGAAAAAAATACGCTGATATAACCGATCAGTTTGCTGATCAATAGCTAGAATGTTTAACTTTTTTGTAATGTATGCCATGCGGTTTATTGGTGAGTGATAACATTTGTTGAGAGTTGAGAGTTGAGAGTTGAGAGTTGAGAGTTGAGAGTTGAGAGTTGAGGGGAATGATCCCGTTGGGTAGACACTGATTAGAGGTTAGAGATTAGTGGGTGTAGGGCGTTATTAGATTAATTATAAATTGGAGTTTGGGAAAAACCGCTCCTCCTTGAGCCAAAAATCATTTCATGCTTTTTGCTGCATGTTCAATTTGCTTTGGTGACATGCCAATGGCAATAGCGCCAGTAGCAATCGCTTTGATGGTTTGCTCTGTTGTCACTTCTGCCTTGGCTGATTTGTCATGATTGTCTGCGTCATCTTGTTGATTGGCTGCGTGTACGCCAAATGCTGAGAATGATAACAGGGACAAAGCAATAACAATTGCCGTTCTCATAGTAAAACCTCTTCAATGTTTTGTTGGTCATCGTCGACTAATGACCGATTTTTTATTAAATGGCTTGCTGAATTTGTGCATGCGACATGCCAACGCTAATCGCACCACTAGCAAGACCTTGAGCAACTCGCTCTGCTGATACCGTCGCTGTGTTAGCTTGGGTAGCAAAAGCAGAAACCGAGAAAATAGATAACGCGATAATCAGAGCTTTTTTCATAGTTATTACCTTCTAAATTTTATTTTTTGAATGACTAATCAAATTAACAATGGTTATTTTAGTTCGGGTTATTTCAGTACGTTTTGAATTTGTTTTGGTGTCATACCAATAATAATCGCGCCTGACGCAACACCCTTAATCGCTTGTTCTGCCGTTACATGAGCATTGGTATGGGCAGCGTAAGCAGAAATAGAGAAGATAGATAGCGCGATAACTAGTACTTTTTTCATAGTGTTTACCTTTTCCTTTTCAGTGTTGTCGTTAAGTGTTGAGCTGGTTGGTTTAAATTAGTTAATTGCTTTTTCAATTTGTTTTGCTGACATACCAACGCTGATTGCGCCAGTTGCGAAGCCTTTAATAGCTTTCTCTGTTGATACATTTGCAGTGAATGAGTGTGCTGCGAATGCTGAAACAGAGAAGATTGATAGTGCGATAACTAGTGCTTTTTTCATGATGTTTTCCTTTATGACTGATTTTTATTTGTTAATTGTGTTGAGCTGACTTTATTTCTTATTTCACTGCGTTTTCAATTTGGCTAGCAGACATACCGAAGCTGATTGCGCCGTTGCCGATAGCTTTAATTACTTGTTCAGTTTGTTGAGCTTGACCATTAACAGCGTGGCTTGAAAATGCTGCGTGCGCTGCGAAAGCTGAAACTGAAAGTACTGACAATGCGATAACTAGTGCTTTTTTCATAATTTGATCTTCTTCTTATTTATTTAGGTTTTGGGCGGTGCCCCTCTCGATGTGGTGAATATTAATGAGACTTGGCTCACGTTTACAGGAAATGCGGAATTTCCATTTTGGAAATTACCGTGTCTGAGTTCACATAATGAGCGTTTAGCTCGAATGGTATGCAATTTGACTTTTTATTAAGCAATAAAAAAGCCTCACATAAAGTGAGGCTAGAAAAGTGAGGCTTAAAGTTCTTGATTTGATAATCTATTATTTATCAATAGCTTAGGTTGGACAGTACGCGTTCACCAACGTTGTAAAGCCACGTTTTTTGCGGATCGTTTTGCTTTGCACGGTGAAAACTCATCACGCAATGAAGATTGAGATTTGTGAGCGGAAGCCCAATTGCTCGGCAGTTTTTAGGGATCACTCGCGACATGGTAAAAGAGAAGTGATCGGAATTGGTGACGATATTTTCGATGGTCAAGGTATTCTCGACTTCGACATCTGCGGTAATACGATGCCCAAGGCTCGCCAGACGCTCAAATAACGGGTAGCGCACGTCATTCCAGCCAGGGTTTCTTGTGATCACAAAGGGATATTGCTTCAGTTCTTCAAAAGTTTGCGCGGGATGATCGTCGCGAACATAAAAAGCAGGGGAGATATTACATAGCGCTTTTTGCTGAATAACTTGCGGCAGAGTTTCATCGTAAATACCAAATAGCACGGAATTTTCGCCTTCAATAAGACGAGTGCGTGCTTCCAGGTTCCATTGACGCATGGAAAATTTGGCATGGGGCGCTTCTTTACGCAGGGCTAAATAGAGCTTGTCGCCAAAGTTATCCCAAAATAACGCGTGTCCATATAGGATAATTTCTTGCTTAAGCGTTTGTGGATCAAAGTCTGTCGGCTGAATAGAGTCAAAGGTAGCCAAAATAGCTTCAAAGTGACTGATGTTGGTTTCGATAAACGTAGTGGGTTCGAAACCTTTGCGGGTCTGAATAAATAGCGGGTCTTCGAAATGAAGTTTAAGTTTAGATAAGATTTTACTGACGGCACTAGAGGTTTTCCCTACCGCGTCCGCGACTAGCTTTACGTTTCTTAGTTCATGCATTTTAACTAAGACAAAAATACTTTGGATATCTAAATTGTTCCCCATTTCCACTGCTCTGAATCAATTTAACCAGAGCGAAATATATAGAATATCGCCCCCTTAACTCAATGATCTAGGTCGGTAAATAGTGAGAGCAAGCTAACAATATGCGCATCTGGCACACATAAATGGACAAATGGCGTCCAGAGGAGCGCCATTGAAGATTATTTTTGTACGTTTTCACGCCAGTAGCGATAAAGCGCGGCGATATCCTGCGAGCTTAGTAATGGCATTGCACCTTGCAACGCGTCATCACTCCAGTTCCACCACTGCATTTCTAATAACATCGCAATTTCTTCGGCGGCAAAACGGTAGCGAATATGTTTGGCAGGGTTAGCACCAACGATAGAATAGGGCTCTACATCTTTGGTGACGACTGCGCGTGAAGCAATGACTGCGCCATCACCGATTTTTACCCCAGCCATAATCATCGCTTCAGAGCCAATCCAAACATCGTTACCAATTACGGTATCACCCGCACGTTCAAAAGCATCATTAGCACCGGCAAACAAAGGGCTCTCTTGGTAGAAAAACGGAAAAGTGCTCGCCCAATCGTGACGGTGACCTTGATTACCCGCCATGATAAAAGCCGCACCTGAGCCAATTGAACAGTAGCTGCCGATGATCAACTTATCGACATCATTGCGGTTAGGCATCAAGTAGCGCGCACAGTCATCAAAGCTGTGCTTGTGGTAATAACCCGAGTAGTAACTGTGTTTGCCCACAATGATGTTTGGGTTGGTGATTTGGTCTTCAATCGGTTTGCCGACAAAAGGGCTTTCAAAATAGTTTGTCATTATGATCTCTTCATTCTATTAATTTTTGATCTTCTTGAGATTGGTACTGGTTACGGCTGAGATTATAGCGATAACCGAGCCCTAAGTAACAAGTGATAAGTGTACTTGGTGTAAAGGAAAAGCGCGATCCGTTTACTCGTAAACCGATCGCGCAGTAGGGAAGAGATGTTGATTGGACTTAGTCGAGGGACTTTTTAAAGCGTTTCGACGCAACCATTAAGCCGATAACCGTAAAGGCAGCAAGCCAGAGGCTATCACGCCACAAATCAGCTAAATCTGCTCCACGTAATACTATCCCGCGTATTAAGCGCATAAAGTGAGTCGCCGGTAATACCTCGGATATCCACTGCGCAGCCACTGGCATGGCTTCGTAAGGGAACATAAAACCCGAGAGTAAAATTGATGGCAGCAGGATAAATACCGTCATCTGCATCGCTTGTAGTTGGGTACTCGCAATCGTCGAAATGACTAAGCCTAAGGTTAAACTGGCGGCGATAAACAGCAGCGTTCCCAGTAAAATTTGGCTGAGCGCGCCATTGATTGGGACACCAAAAATAGAATGACCTAATCCCAGAATGATCCCGACCTGAATTAAACCCACGAAGATATAAGGTACGATCTTCGCGACCATCAGTTCCATCGAGTGGATCGGTGTTGTGATGAGTAGCTCTAGGTTGCCTCTTTCACGTTCACGTACGATGGCAGCACTGGTAAACAAAATCATCGTCATTGTAAGAATCACGCCGAGTAAGCCAGGAACGATGTTAACCGCTGAGCGCTGGCTCGGGTTATAAAACAGCGCAACTTCGAAGGTTTTATGCACTTGAGGTTTGATCTCAAAATCGAAATCCGTCAGTGGCATACTTTGTAAGCCCAGTATTGCAGCACTGATCATGGTATCGGAGCCATCGACGATCCATTGTCCGAGTTCACGCCCTTGCACCATACGCTGAGTGAGGTCAGGCGGCAAAATCAACGCAGCTCGCACTAGACCCTCTTGTATCGCTTGCTCTGCCTCTTGTGGAGTGGCAAAACGCTGGGTGATATCGACCACTTGCGTGACACGAACAGATTCAGTTAGCACGCGACCAGCGGCACTTTGGCTTTGATCAACCACAGCAACAGGGATATTGCGCACATCGGTATTAATTGCAAAACCAAACAGTAGCAGTTGAATAAGCGGGATCATCACCACCATACCAAAGGTAATGCGATCACGAGAAAGCTGGCGGATCTCTTTGATCATCACCGCTTTCATTCGGGCGAGACTCTTGATCATTGGCGTCCCTCCCCGGTAACGGTAACAAACACATCTTCTAAACTTGGACGGGCGATATTCATTTCAGCGCCTTTTAGTTCAGGGAACTCATTGGCAAGCCACTCCATCGGGTTGGTTACTTGATCATAAATCAAAACGCGTAGGCGAATACCCAGTTGCGCCGCTGAGCGCACTTGTGGGCGTTGCAGGAGCTTGTCTTTCAGTGCTCGTAGCGCAGGGGCTTTGACTTCAACAATATTCACGCCCATTTCAGCCATGAGACGTTCCGGCTCACCATCGGCGCGAATCAGTCCTGACTCCATAATGGCGAGGCGATGGCAACGTTCAGCTTCATCCATGTAGTGGGTCGTGACTAAGATGGTGGTACCTTGATCGCTGAGATCAAACAACTGCTCCCAAAACTCACGGCGATTCTCAGGGTCTACCGCCGAAGTGGGCTCATCAAGGAACAGTAATTCAGG
The DNA here is from genome assembly GCF_003350325.1 of Vibrio rhodolitus. Lineage (GTDB taxonomy): Bacteria > Pseudomonadota > Gammaproteobacteria > Enterobacterales > Vibrionaceae > Vibrio > Vibrio rhodolitus. The sequence continues at coordinate 119,922 of NZ_QLYZ01000005.1, forward strand.
TTTGTGCATCGTTGCAGCCGCAAGAGAAAGACGCTGTTTCTGTCCGCCACTCATGCCGCTAACGCGCTGCTTTCTGCGTTGATCGAGTCCATAAATGGCAAGTTGTTGGTTGATGCGATTGCGCAGTTCGCTATTTGGCATACCGAATATCTGCCCAATAAACTGCAAGTTTTCTTCTACCGTAAGATCATCATAGAGAGAGAATTTTTGTGTCATATAACCGATTTTTAAACGTAGTAGCTCCGACTGTTTGGGGATCTCTAGCCCTAACACATCGACGTTGCCAGAGGTTGGGCTGAGCAAGCCAGTCAACACGCGAATGGTGGTTGATTTGCCACAACCATTAGGACCCAGGAAACCATAGATACTGCCTTTAGGTACATTGAGGTTGATGCCTTCAATCGCGGTAAAATCACCGAATTTTTTCACCACGTCACTGGCTTGAATTGCATAATCTGACATGGTTACTCCTCACTAAGATCCACTTGCGCGGCTAAACCTGAAGGTAATTTGATTGCCGCTTGGGTTAGGTCCACTTCTGCCAAGTACATCAGGCGAGAGCGCTCCTCTTCAGTGAGTGCATAGTAAGGGGTAAATGATGGTTCGGTTGATACCCAGCGTACAGTACCGTTAAAGGCTTGCTCGACACCATCAACATGCACTTTCACCGCTTTACCGGCAATAAAATCGACACGGTGACTGGCAGGAACATAAACGCGTGCATAAGGGATCTGGCTGGCTTGCACTACCGCGACAATACCGTTAACAGGCACGCGTTCACCTAAGTTGTACGGTAGGTTATCCAGCACGCCAGAGCGGGTGGCGACAATGGTGAGCTCCGCCAGTTTTTGCTCTTCTAATGCGACATCAGCCTCGGCTGCCGCAAGCGCTGCTTTTGCTTGTTCGATGTCTTCAAGGCGAGAGCCTGCGGTTAGTTTGGCGAATTCTTCATTGGCAGAGTCTAACTCAGCTCGAGCCGAATCACGCGCAGCAAGCGCTGCATCTTTTTCGGATTGGCTGATCAGCTTTTTCGCTACCAGTTCTGCTTTACGTTGGTAGTTTTTTTGCGCTTCGGTGAGTTGTGCTTGGCTGCGCACAACACGCGCTTGCGCAGCTGCAATATCTTCAGGGCGTTCACCATTGGTGAGTTTCAGTAAGTAGGCATCCGCTTTGGCTTGTTCGGCAATCGCGTGAGCGAGTAGGGCTTGTTGGTTTTTAGTGTCCAATTTTACCAGTACATCGCCTTCATTGACCATGCTGCCTTCTTTGACCGGTAACTCACGGATAATTTCATTTGCTGTGGCAGAGAAGGTGACTCGGTCACGCTCAAGAGTGCCAAGTGCTTTCTCTTTTTCGATAGGTGTACAAGCATTGAGTGTGATGAGCAATAGGGCGCTTAACAGGAGTTTTTTCATGCACTTAGTCTCTAGTTCACTTGGTGATATATGCAGCTTAGTTGAAATTCTCTGGCTGCAATGTGATCAAATCTTTAACTTAGCTATAGAGTAGTGTTTTTAGTAAGGTGAAGAAAAGTAACATAATTCCCCACATATTCATCAAGTGATGAATTTATGGGGTCTCGTTTTCATTTTGTATTCGCGTGTAGGTATGCGGCACCTATAAAGCATTGGATTAAGTTGTCAAACTATAGGTCTTTCGTTAGTGTATTTACTTTACTAGAAAGCGAATGCATCTCTTGCTCGTTGATACATTCCCTCTTTGTTTAGGAAAATGATCATGGTCCAGGTGAATACACTTCAATTGTTGCTTGTCGAAGACAATCTTGAACTGGCAGAAACTACCATCGAACACTTCGAATTGGAGGGTATCGGCTGTGATCACGTTTCAAACGGCTCTGCCGCCCTTGATGTGATGATGAAAGCCAATCATGACGTTGTGATTCTCGATGTCAATTTACCGCGCTTTTCTGGTATAGAAGTGTGTAAAAAAATACGAGAGCAAGGCAAAGACGTGCCAATCATTATGCTGACTGCTCGTGATTCGTTGGACGATAAAATTGCAGGGTTTGAAGCGGGTGCTGATGACTATTTGACCAAACCATTCGCTTTTGAAGAACTATTAATGCGCATTAAGGTTCTATCACGTCGTCGTAGTGGTGAAGTCAACGTTATAACACTCAAAGATCTACAAATGAACGTTAAAGAGCGTAACGTAAAACGTGGTGCAGATGAAATCAAACTATCACCAACGGGTTACCGTATTCTCGAGGTGTTACTGCGTTCAACCCCAAACCCAATCAGTCGAGAAGATTTAATTCAAAAGGTTTGGGGTGACGAGCAGCCCGATACTAATAGCCTAAAAGTTCATATGTTTAAGCTAAGGCATGCGCTAGACGATAACTATGAGGAAAAGCTGCTTCACACGGTGAAAAGTTTTGGTTTTGTCCTCAGGTAGTTGTAGTCTTTAACATGTATTTTGGCTGGTTTCACTCACCAACAGAATCACTGGTATGATAACTACCTAGTAGGAAAAATATAAAACCATTTTCTTCCAATGAGCGACTCTCGTTACGCAAAGATCACTTTAACTACGCGACCATTAGGTAGGACATGTTCTTGATACTGCCAGAAGTATTTATCGCAGATCTTTTTGATCAGCAGTAGTCCAAGCCCAAAACCTGTGGTTTCATGAGTTAGATTGTTGCTAACGTCCAGATTTGTCACCTCGACCTCCATACCGCTTTGCTTGATGACAACCGTACCCTCAATAGTATGCTGGAACGCATTGCGTATTAGGTTAGTGATAACGATTTTACACATGTCGGAGAGGTGCAAGCACTCATAGTTATCGACGTGGATTTCGACCTCTACGGACTTTCCTTCTAACATGTAACGCTGCTCATTCACCACTTCTTCTACCAACACGCCCAGGCTAGTCATAATCTCTTTCAGTTCAGTGGATTTTTCATTGTTGAGCCACAATAAGCTTTCGCACAAATTTGACATCGCGATGCTGTTATTTTCGATTCTTTGCAGATTTTTAAACAACCGCTCTTTTGGCATATCGTTAGCGATCATCTTATTCATTAACTCAGCATTGGAGCGAATAACAGCAATCGGTGTTCTTAGTTCATGACTAGCATAGCGAATAAATTCCTTTTCTTTATTAACGCTTTTTTGTACCGCAAACAACGAATTACTAATCACCCGAGCCATCATATTTAGCTCAGAAAATTTAAAATCTGGAATAGAGGCTAAATCACCACTTTCTCGAATACTCATCGTCCACGCTTTTAACTCCTCTACTGGCTTGGTCACTTTATGCAAGATAATGAACAAACCAATCAAGAAAAACGCTAGAAGTATCGCGACAAACAGCAATATATAGTCGAGTTGTGGTAATAAGTTTATGTTGAGCGTATCGGTTAGTTCATCAAATGCATCTTTTCTTATCTTCACCGCAACATATTTGGTTGTTCCTGATACTTCAGTTTTGATAAGTAAATAGATAAACCGTTTCGGTGCCTTATCCTCGCTGTATGACACTTCGGTGGATTTACACAATTCGCCCGTCGTAATTTGATCCTTGTTGAATTTTAACTGGAAAATCAGTGGCAGGTCATTCCAGCTGGACGCGATCACAAAGGGGGAGTTTATTATCGGCTTACCGTCAGAGGGATGTTCGGTTTCAGCCTTAACGAGCATAACGCCCTTAACAACCAAATCGACACCAATATAAAGGTTATAAGTACTGTAAGAGCCTGCGACTGTGGCGAGTATGATCCCCAGCGCAACAGAAACAGTAATAACGTAAACTCTGAGGCTCTCTTTAATCTTCACAGGTAAATCCTATTTTAATGCTCTGCGCGCAGTACATAACCAAAATTTGGGAGTGTATGAATCAATTTTGTCTCGCGACCTTTATCAACGGCCTGACGAAGTTTGAACATGTGCACTTTCAAACTGTTGCTCTCCGGTGATGCGTCTCCCCACACCAAGCGTATTATCTTACTCTTACTGACCGGAGAGGGGCTTGCTCTCATCATAACTTTTAAAATGCTGTAGCAAGTAGGGGATAGGCTTAATTCTTGCCCACCACGAAAAACCGTCCGGCTCTCAAGATCTAAAATCAAATCATCGACAACAAACTGTGCTTGAGCCCCATTCCTGCGTTTCAGCAGCACCTGAACACGAGCTATTAGCTCTTCAAGCGCAAATGGCTTAATCATGTAGTCATCAGCACCGACTTGAAAACCCGCGAGTTTATCATTGAGACCACTACGCGCGGTTAAAATCAACACCGGTAGATCAATACCATCTAAACGCATCTCTTCGCACACCTTAAGACCGGATAGTTGAGGTAAATTTACATCGAGAATAACCAAGTCATATTCATCTGAGCGTGCTAACTTTAATGCCAGCATTCCGTTAGATACATGGTCACAGTTGATGCCTTGGATCTCGAAATATTCCATGATGGTCTTAGCGAGTTCAATATTATCATCGACCAATAATATATGTTTGTGTATTACATCCATTTACTTTATTCCATCACTAACAATCTTCTGTCTCTAGGGTTGTTGTACTTTTGCCTGTTTTAGTTGCTGTCGCTGGGGTGTAGTGAATGCGGCAACGAAACTCCGTGAGCTCGTCCCAATCGCCTTCAAATGGTGGAAAAATCCAAAATCCGCCGTCGTAGTCTGTTTCAAAGTTAAGGGCTTCAACACCATGATAATCTTCGTTTAGTTGGGCGATATCGGCATCAACGAGTTGATTGAATTGTGCAAATGCTTCATCAGGGAAGAACACAAACCATGGGTAATTGTCTTCATTGGTTAGGCGAATTTGTTGACCGTTTAATACCAAACAACGCATTTGCTTGTGATAGTCACATGGCTGGATGTCAGCTGACGGTAGTTGTGACTTAACTGCCACCGCAGCAAATGCTGAGTCGATGACACCTTGAGTAGCTTTGAGAGTCGCGATTCTGGCGTCTGATTGTAATCCCATAAATTTAGGCACGGCAACCACCGCTAAAACGCCCAAAATTACAATCACTAGAACCATCTCAAACAGTGTAAAACCTTTACTGTTCATAAAACCTCTAGAAATTTGAGACGTCCCTGTCTAAGCGATTAAATTACAAAATCCACACTGCGCTGGCGTTTGATTTGACGTTTAGCGGCGTACATATTTGTGTCTGCGACTTCGATTGCGGCATGGATATCGTGATTGCTTACTTTGGCTAGACCATAAGCGAACGATAAGTCGTAGCCTTTTTTGTCAAAGTAAGAGGTCATTTTGGCATTTAATGAGTTCAATCTGTTTTCGATATCGTCGTAAGAAGATGAGTCAAAAACGATCACAAATTCATCCCCACCATAACGAATCACCAAGTCCTTCTCACGCAATGATGTTTTGAGTAAGCAGGCAAAATCGACCAAACAAGCATCTCCAACCCGATGACCGAAGGTATCATTAACCGCTTTGAAACCATTCATATCCAAAAACGCGACGATACGATCCTCATATGAATTCAACTGATATTTCAAAAATGAGCGGGTATAACACTTGGTCAACTCATCCTTGCTCACATCCATCAGTCCAACGTTCGACGGACACACTGTGGTAATGATGAATTTCTTGTCGTTGTAAATCATCTTCTCGCGAATAGTGTCGTACTCGACGCCATCAAAAAACTCTTTATCCTTGTGAAACATCAGATCGTCATCAATAAGAATGTATTTATCTTTCTCGAGACACAGACGATAACTTTCGTTTTCACTGATAATGTCTTGCGGATCGATTCCCACAATACTGGTGCCAACTAATTCGCGGTGCGCGGCGTTATCGTAGGTAACAACCCCGTGCTCATTGCGAATAATCACCAGTTTTTCAGTTGAATCAATCAAGGACATTACGCCGTTACCAATAATGGTTGAGCTATTAAAGTAGATGTCTCGCAAGTTCTTCAACGTCACCTTGATGTCTTGGTTATGAACTAAACCCAACACGTCGTTTTGTTCGATAAAACGGTTTACCGCTTCATCTGTGAGTGAACAGGTTCCATTCTCGACTAGGAAGTTATAAAGCTTATAATCCAAGTCCAACCCCACGCGCTGCGAATCTTCCAAATAGGTTTCTGGCGCATGATTGACGAAGCCATCGAGCTTAACGATCTCTTCCAATAGCATCGGTCTAAAGAAGTAAAAACCTTGAATCACAGGGCTTTCTGCAAACAACTCGATTAACTCTTTCTGACGCACGTTTTCTACGCCTTCAAAAACTACTTTGCGTGTGCATAAAGTAGTTATTTTTGAGTACAGGAAAGAGAGATGTCGAAACTTGCTGTAATTCACCTCGATGTCATGTACCAAAGAGCGATCGAATTTCACTTCATCTGCACCAATCGTTAAAGCGAGATCGGTCCTTGCGAAATCTTTACCGAAGTCATCAATAGATATCTGAATATTGTTTTGTTTAAGCAACGATACGCTGTTTAAAAACGTACCATTCAGATCTACATCTTGGTGTTCGACCAACTCGAGAATGATGTGTCTATCTTTTAGTTGCTTAATTGCACTGGTAACAAAGTCATCATTCAACAGAGATGTAGGGTGAATATTGATCGAAACTGGAATCTTGATGTCATATTGCTCGACATCTTGTAGACACAGTTTCATTACCATTAGATCCAACGCCACCGTGTCGGTCACACCGGTTAGGTAGTCAGGTATGGATTGCATTACGTTAACGGGTCTTAGTAATGCTTCAAGACCAACAATAACGTTGTCGTTCATCTTTGGCTGGTATAACAAGTAAAAGTCAGACATTAGAAACCTTCATGCTGTAGTAACTGTTGGAACACGAACTTTGTCGCTCCAAACCATGAGCTCACTAGCCTCTTGTTTCTTGTCATCCATTTAACAAGCTAAATTCCATCTCAAAGCCTTTGCTTTAAGAGGCACAGTGTGTGATATGGTTCATATTTTAAGTTTTTGATGGTTAACGTTAAGTTAACGCTAACCCTTGTTTTGATTGTTTATTTTTATCGTTTCAATAAATGGTATTTATATTAACTAGGCGCATATAAGAGGCATTACCTGCTGAGCGCTATTGCTGGAGGCTTGGTTCGATTAGACCGTGGCATTCAGTTCTGTTATCAACAACTTCGGTAGTCGCAGAGGTCGTCGCATTAGCCTGTGAGTATTTAAGGCAATACTGGTCATAATCGGGCAAACCAAAGTAGATAATGTTGCGGTTCGGGTCAGTTCGGTGTCCCCAATCTTGTTGTAATCCTTGAATTACAATTGAGAGATCTTTGAATGTAGCCTTAGGGTAACCATAAGCGATATCTAAATCGGCACTACCATTGGCATCGGTGTCTAAGCTTGTTTCGCTTTTTTGTTCAATCCCCAAGATAACTGCCTTGCTATATACAATCCCCATAGAGCCAAGAAATGCTCCCTTTAAACCGTCTATCGCGGCGTTTTTTGCATCGTCTTGTAAATTTAGAAAACGCGGGGCAGCGGTCACAGACAAGATACCCAGAATGACGATAACGATGACCAACTCAATTAAAGTAAAGCCTTTTGCGTTCATGTATTTTCCCAATATTCAGTAATAACTAGATGAGGATGTATGCCAATTTCACTGCGTACATCGGTAATTTCTGGCGAATATATGCTGTGTCGAGTTAACGCTGGGTTAAGAAAGCTGATGTCAGGAAAATATTTGTGTTTGAGCAACGACAGGGTGACCGCTCTTTAAGCTATGGTGAAGAAAGCGATCTTGTTTTAGGTTGATATTGCTTTGGGTTGTTGTTCAGCAGGTTTTGGACAGTAGAAGCGCTCTGGTGGACGATCGGTTGCAGGTACGTACCGTCTAAAGAGGCAGTATGTTCTATTTAGAATGGTGGGTGGTGATTGCGCTAAATTTATCTGCTGGAGCGACTAATTTAATGACGCCAGTTCCCCTTTGTCTTACCAAAGAGGAACTGGAAATGCGCTTTTTTATGAGTGTAGGCTTTGATTTAAATTTAGAATTTGTAACTTCCCGAGAGGTTAACGAAAACTTGGAAGAATCGCAGGAAGACCCGGCAGAAGACCAACTAGTGCCATCACACCACTTAGGACAATAAACATGATGCCAGGCAACACCCAGCGGCTCATTTTACTTAGTTCACCGCTACGCTCTTTACAACCGACTAAGCCGAGATTATCCAAAAGCATGGTTAGAGACCAGCCAAATGCTGGGTTAACTAGGGCTGAAGAAAATACAACAATTGCTGCTGATTGCGTGGTTTTACCTTCACGCGTCATTTCCATTCCCGCTTCTAGCAATGGCACGAATACTCCAACAATGAGCGCAACGCAAAGTACAGGTTGCCAGATTGCTAAATCCATTGGGTAGCCCCAAATCGCGGCTATGATACAGAACAGTGCGGTCAGCAAAGCGCCAGCAGGAATAGGACGTTTAGCAATCGCCGCTGGCACGATATAAGTACCCCATGAAGAAGTAAAATTAGCACCGCCGAGCAGAGAACCGAACGTTTGACGAATTGAAGCTGTGGTCATGGTATCGTCAATGTTCATGTGTACTTTTTCTGTACGTTCAGGGTAACTGATTTTTTGAAACACTTGATGCCCTAAAAAGTCAGGTGACCACATAGCCACGGCTAAAATCGCAAAAGGTAATACCACCATGAAATGTTCAACGGTAGGTAAGCCTAACATCCAGCCAGTATTCTCTCCCCACCAATACATAGGGTTCATATTGGGTAAACCTGGCTCGGTTTGAAAAGAGAACGGCGCGCCCATGGCAAAAGCTAAACTACCACCTAGCAAGCAACTAAGCGGCACTGCTAGCCAACGTTTACGAAAATGTTCTAATAATGCATACAAAACAATCGTGCATAAGATCACCACAAAAGCAATGTGACTCATACCGATTCCCTCAGCCCAAGCGAATAGCTTTTTAACTTGAGAAACGGTTCCAACAAAGCCGAGGTAGAGTAATAGACCACCACATACCCCTTTACTGGTGAGGTTGGCTAACATGCTGCCACCTTTACTGATGGCTAAGATTAAGCCAAAAGCCCCAATCAGCAACCCAAATGCCATAGGGTGTCCGCCTGCGGCAACCACAATAGGAATTAACGGGATGAGTGGTCCGTGTGTACCTGCGAGGTTAGCGGTCGGTAATAAAAAACCGGAGAAAAGAATGATGAAAATAGAGGCTATCAGTAACTCATAACGAACATTTTCTAAAATAAAGCCTTCATTGAGCCCAAGAGCGCCTGCAAAGGTGGCCGCAATGGCGCCGACCATAACAATCTTACCAATCGTCCCTGCCATCGCGGGGATGGTATCTTCTAACTCAAATCGATAATCTTTAAATGGTAAATTTGGGCGCCAGCGCTTAGGCGCCATGATTTGCAGTTCGTGCTCTAAATATTGTTCTCGGGAAGCAAATTCCGAGCTTGGTTTATGTTGCTTTTCATAAGAGAGTTCATCCTCATTGACTTGAGGCTTATCTGTTTGTACGTGTAGGGGCTCTAAAGTACTGCTCATTGTGATTCCTTTCTCTCACACATCTTTGCTGTGCAATTCTAATAAACATTATTTACTCACGGCTCGAAACCTCTGTGGATTAGTTATTTATATTATCCACTTTAAGAATGTGAGGTTATGTGATTTGAAATTGTTTTTTTGTTGACGCCGTGTGGTTGAAATAGAGTTTTTAATAATTTAATTACGGTTGTTTTTTATTAATAAGAATCCTTATAAATAACCATTGTATAAAAGAAGAAATCAATACGTCACTAAAGTTGAACATAGAGATTAAGTGATTGACACTTTAAGCTAAAAGGGACGTTACTAATAGTTAGACATTAGTCGTAGGGTAGCAAGAGAGGTACAAATAAATCGCTAAAACAACAATGCCTGTCCCTCTGCGAGCCTTCACGTCGAAAGTGATAGCACCTAGCACTGGAGGGAATCTCGGCGATAGTCATTGGTTGGAGGTCTAAACTCTTTTTTAGGCGCTGACATAAATATTTTCAAATTAACTATAATGTTTAGAGTTAAAACGATAAATAATAACCAGTTAAATAACTAAATTAGTTGGAGTTGTTTTTAAATTTATAGCCTGTATTTTTTGTAATCCTATTTGGCTAATTTCTTGGCTTTATTTTAATTATTTCCCCATCTTAAAATTGGCTCTTAATTGGAAAGTGATAAGCTTTACACTAGGAGGAATAAAGAAAAGAATTTTTAGGTGTCGGGAACACCTAAAATCGACCGGATATTATTAATAAAAAAGGAGCCTTTCATGGCTCCTCTTGTTATCAACTTACTTTCAACTCTTGCAATACTGCACTTAACGAAGGTCTGATCTTATGACCAAGCGCTATGAGCTCGTCATTTGGTTCGACTAAATCAGGGATCTGGTAAGTTTGCATACCTGCTGACACAGCTGCACGCACGCCATTGGCTGAGTCTTCAAAGGCAAGACATTGGCTTGGCTCTACGCCAATACGCTTTGCGGCAAGTATATAGATTTCTGGATCTGGCTTACCATGACTCACTTCACAGCCACACGTTAACCCGTCGAAGTAACGATCTAAGCCTGCCAATCTGAGTTTGATTTCTGCGAGCTCTCTGCGCGTTGAAGTCGCAACTACCGTTGGGATGTTATTGGTATTTAGCCACTCAAGCAGTTCAACCACGCCTTCTTTAACATCAATCGCTTGATGGTGGGTGATTGCATCATAGTTGCGCTTCCATTCTTGATGAATGGCAGCTAGGTCATCGCCATAAGCTTGGATAAGGATCTTTTCTACCCCTGCGGCATTACGCCCGATGATGTTGAGGTAAGCATCTTTATGGAATGGGAAGCCTAACGTTTCACAAGCTTGCTTAAATACACGCATACACAGGCGCTCGGTATCTAGTAGCAAGCCATCCATATCAAAAATAGCGGCTTTAAAATTCATTTTGTAGCAAATAAAGAATGGAGTGGAGGAGCATTTTTACACAAAAAGGGTGATGAACCGAGTGAATATTTGCAAAAAAGCATTAGCCAAAAAAAACGATTTACGTCATTGTGATTAGCATTCTAACTCTATCGAATTTTCCAGTGCAGAATCGATAGAGCCACTATAAAAATAATATGGGAGTAAAACATGGAGAGCAAAACCGTTGCTTTTATCGGTCTTGGGGTTATGGGCTATCCGATGGCGGGTTACCTAAGCAAAGCTGGACACACGACACGTGTGTATAACCGCACTTTTGCTAAAGCTGAAAAGTGGCAAACCGAGTACCAAGGCATCGCTTGCCAAACACCAAGAGAAGCGGCGCAAGGCTGTGATGTGGTGTTTGTGTGTGTGGGCAACGACAATGATGTACGCAGCGTTATTTATGGCGAAGATGGCGTGTTGGCTGGTTTAAAACCGGGAGCAGTGCTGGTGGACCATACCACCACTTCAGCTAACTTGGCTGTTGAGTTAGCACAAGCTACGCAAGAGCAGGGCGTCGCATTTATTGATGCGCCAGTTTCTGGTGGTCAAGCGGGGGCTGAAAACGGCGTACTAACTATTATGTGCGGTGGCGAGCAAGCGGTGTTTGAGCGCGTGGCACCAATTATGGATGTTTACGCAAAGCAAAGCACCTTGCTAGGTGAAAATGGTCAAGGCCAACGCTGTAAGATGGTTAACCAAATCTGTATTGCTGGTGTTTTACAAGGTTTGAGTGAAGCACTTATTTTGGCAGAAAAATCTGGGCTAGATATCGCGCAGGTTGTCGATACGCTTAAGTTTGGCGCTGCCGGTTCATGGCAAATGGAAAATCGCGCGAACACCATGGCTCAAGATAAGTTTGATTTCGGCTTTGCGATTGATTGGATGCGTAAAGATTTAGGCTTTTGCCTAGAAGAAGCACAGCGCCTTGGCGTGGAGCTGCCTTTAACCCAAGAAGTGGATAACCGCTACGCCAGCCTTCAGGAACAAGGGCTGGGGCGCATGGACACTTCAGTATTGATTAAGTCACTCAAAGGCTAAGCTCTCGTCAGAGTAATCAAAATTTCATAAAAAAAATCCGATATCAATGATATCGGATTTAATTATGAGCTCTTAAGTGAGTTCACTGCTTTTCCAGTTGCTATCGCAACTCAGACGTAGTGAACAACAAGCAAGATCTTACTTAGTGTAAGATTGTGCGATGTTGTCGATACGCTCGTTAGCGCGTGCTGCTTCTTCTTGTGCTGCCATAGCTGCGCCGCCAGCTTTGTTCACGTCAGATTTTAGAGAGTTAACGTCTTGGCTTAGCTGACTTACTTGATTGCTTAGTTCGTCTAGTTTTGCAGTTGTTGCTTCGTCTGGACCTGATGCACAACCAGCTAGTAGAAGAACTGAAGTCGCTGCAGCTGCGATAAACATTTTGTTCATGGATGAACTCCTTGCATTTGTAAGTATCATTAATGTCCTATACCCATAAATGTATAGCAACAAACATAGTGTAGCTCTATTTATACATTTTACACAGTATCAAAAAGTCAAAATAATCCAAGAATTTAGCTGTTTTTTGCATGACCGAAGCAAAAACATACTAAAATTACGAGTTACTGTTCACGATTTCGTCAAGGACGGTCGCGATTATTTTCTGTGATCTCTATCCCTTTTGCTCACTTTCGGGGTATCATACCGCGTTTAATTTTAATTGATGGCTCCACGCCAAAGCTGACCTTGGAGAATACTTTGCAGTTTAAAGATTTAGGCTTAGATAATCGCTTATTAAAAAACTTGAACCACTATGCGTTTAAGAAGCCAACAGATATCCAAAAACAAGCAATCCCTGTAGCGATTGCTGGTAAAGATTTGCTTGCTTCATCAAAAACCGGTTCAGGTAAAACCTTGGCGTTTGTATTGCCTATGCTTCACAAATCGCTTAAGTCAAAAGCGTTTTCAGCAAAAGATCCTCGTGGTTTGATTTTGGCGCCAACGCGTGAACTAGCAAAACAAGTTTACGGTGAGCTACGCGCGATGCTTGGCGGTCTTACTTACGATGCAACACTAATCGTAGGTGGTGAGAACTTTAACGACCAAGTGAAAGCGCTACGCCGTTACCCGAAATTCATCGTTGCGACACCAGGACGCTTGGCTGACCATCTTGAGCACAAATCGCTATTTCTAGATGGCTTAGAAACGCTAGTGCTAGATGAAGCAGACCGCATGCTAGACCTTGGTTTTGCCCCTGAGCTTCGCCGCATTAATAACGCAGCTAAGCACCGTCGCCGTCAAACGCTAATGTTCTCAGCAACGCTGGATCACGCGGAAGTCAACGATATTGCGGCTGAGATGCAAGATTCGCCAAAACGCATCGCAGTGGGTATCTCAAACCAAGAGCACCAAGACATCACGCAAAAATTCTACCTATGTGATCACTTAGATCACAAAGAAGCAATCCTTGAGCGTGTTCTGGAAGAGTCTGAGTACCGTCAGGTAATTATCTTTACCGCAACGCGTGATGATACCGAGCGTCTAACCGCTAAGCTAAACGAGAAAAAGCTTAAAGCGATCGCACTAAGCGGCAACTTAAACCAAACTCAACGTAATACCATCATGAGTCAGTTTGAGCGTGCTGTATTTAAGATCTTAGTAACGACTGATGTCGCTTCTCGTGGTCTTGATATCGCTAACGTAACACACGTAATCAACTTTGATATGCCGAAACACACCGAAGAATATGTGCACCGTGTTGGTCGTACTGGTCGTGCTGGTAACAAAGGTGATGCGGTTTCATTAGTAGGTCCGAAAGACTGGGATAGCTTTAAACGCGTCGAAGCTTACCTACATCAAGATTTAGCGTTCTCAACGCTTGAAGGTTTGGAAGGTAAGTTCAAAGGTTTAAGACCGAAGAAGCCTGTTTCTCGTAACGGTAAAGTGGATTACCGCAATAAGAACAAGCAAACTGCGAAGAAAGCGCCGAAGAAACCAGTTAAGCGCGATAAAGGTTTCTACCAAAACGTGGCAGTAGGTGACAGCGTCTTTATTCCTAAGAAGAAAGTTGCACCAAAGAGTGATGACGAGTAATCAGTATCTATTCTAAATAGCAAAGGCGAGCAGTAAAGCTCGCCTTTGTTTTATCAAGGATTTGTCACTCAACTTAGAAAAGTGGTTATGACTCAATGGCTGATTCGGTTTGAATAAGCGTACGTAAAGATTGGATCACGTGCTGATTTTCCGGCTGCGCTGCGGCATTTTCAAACGCGTTGTTGAGGTAGCCGTTGTAATCTTGCTGCGCTTTGCTTACTACTTCACGACCACGTCCCGTGATCACTGAATACACGCCGCGTTTATCTTTGGGGCATAAGTCACGAATAGTATGCCCGCCGCGCTCTAGGCGCTCAACAAGGCGTGTTACTGAGCTTTGGCTTAGCCCTAGTAGTTTAGCGAGTTCTTGCATACGTAGTTCAGAATCAGGTGCTTGAGAGAGTAGCTTTAAAGCGCGAAACTCTGTGATGCCAAGTCCATGCTCTCTTTGTAGCTCTTTAGCTAACTGTTGTTCAACACTGTCGACCACGATCTTTACTCGTTGCCAAAGATCATCTTGCGCTGCCATGTTCAAAATCCTTAATGCTATCTAGTACCCAACCATTTAACGTAAATCAATATATCGCTTGTTTGTAAACTTGTACACACATGTACTTTGCTGTTTTCGATGTAATTACCAAGAGAATAAAGAGATATCCCTCGCATTAACCAAAGTGCTTGCGTGTCGGTTATTGCGCTTCAAACCTAATTTATTCTTTAGAGAATTTTAAGGGGCTAGTTGTTAACTAATTGTATTTATTGAATTAAATTTATATTTATTATCTATTTTTCAGCATTTTTTTCTCTTGCTTAAAATTCCCATATTTTTATTTGCATGCGCAAGCATATTGACGAATAAATGCGCAATTAATAATATGCTTGCACATGCAAGTATATGAGTGGCGAATATTTATCGCTGTTTCTCATTATGGAGTGGAGCCGGACTTAGGCTCGTTAATCGAGATAAAAGGGAAAATAGGAGAAAAAAACATGTTGAGTTGGATCTATTTAGGAACGGCAGTCGTGTTTGAAATTGCCGTTGCGATTTCAGCTGGAAATGCCAAAGGCTTTACCCGACCAGGTTGGACAGCCGCGACGCTGATAAGTGGCGCGATAGCGACCTTCTTTTTAAGCCTCGCACTGCTTGATTTTGATGTTGGTGTGGGCTATTCCATCTGGACTTCAACTGCAGGGGTAGGGATTGTAATTCTTGGCGCGTTGTTTCTTAACGAGCGTTTAAGTTTGAAAAAGTTGTTGGGGATAGCACTGGTGATTGGTGGTGTGATCGGTTTGCGCTTAAGCGGTGCAGCCTAAGTAAATGGACGTAGTTAGGACTTAAAGAAAGGGAACAAATATGACTTCAGAAACCAACAAAACCAGTGTAACAAAGGCTTGGATAATGCTACTGCTCGCTGGGTTATTTGAAATAGGTTACGCCCTGAGTGTGGGTGGTAGCGAGGCGTTTACCGTGCTGAGCTGGTCTATATCTGCAGTGATCTTCTTCTTGCTAACGCTTTATACCTTGAGTGTCGCGTTGAACGTGATTGATGTTGGAATTGGCTATGCGGTTTGGGCGGGGATCGGTGCGATTGGCGCGTCAGTTTTTGGCGGCATTGTCTTTGATCAGATGCTATCGCTCACTCAAGCATTTTGGCTTGGAGTGATCATTGTCGGTGTAATTTGGCTCAAGCTGGCGGGTAGTGACCAGTTGCAAGACAAAAGTCAAAGACTGGCATGATAAGAAAAATGGCACATCCGGTTAAAGATGTGCCATTTCGAAAAGGCTGGCGTAAAGAAAGCCTAAAATTTTGTCGATTACTTGGTATGGAAGATCTGCTCTGTTTCAAGCGAGGTCATCGCGCGGATCTGACGCCAAACGTAGTAGAAGATACCAAACATCATCAACATGCTTGGAATCGCAATGATTGGGTAGCTGTATAAAGTAAGTTTACCCAGCTCTTCGTTAAACGCCGCTGTGCCTGCCGGGCTGGTGACAATCCACGTGGCAAGGAAATAGTTCATCGCAGATGAGAACGCAAATGTACTCGCGAACAAATAGTTTGATGACATAAGGCAACGTTCAAAGGCTTCTGATTTGCCATTCGCATTTAAGCGTTCTTGAATTAAAGACAGGTTCAAAACCGTATCGTTTAAAATCATCTTTTGCATAAATGGGAAGCGTGTAAAGGTAGAGCCAAGTACCGCTAAACCAATCAAACCAGGGATTAATGCCTCTTTAAGCGCTAACCAACGCGTATCCAGCTCTAGTAAACCGATCCCGCCAGTAAGCAGCACACTGACAAAGCCAAGTGCAGAGATAAAGTTAAACTTCTTATTGCGGATAAGGTCCATACCGCCATAAGCAATTGGGAAAGCCAGTGCAACAACCAGTGCCATTGCCGTACCTAGATGCTCTTCGCCACTAAACTTCATCAAGATGAAAGAAGGGATGAAGACGTTAAAAAGGATCTCAAATAGAGGGTTCGACTTTTTCGCGGTCGTATTATTCATAATTTACTAATGACTCTAATGTGTCGGATGTTTATCAATTTCGTGGAGAAGTGTTCATTGTCTCGCACTAGATGTAAAGCGTCAAAGTTTCGAGTTATGTAACGACTTATGAAATTGAACATTAGTTAGGCGGTTAACTTGACATATCAAACGTAGCTAGCGCTTGATATGTCGGTAATAGTTGAAAAATGTATGGAAGTCATTAATGGTTTTGATGGTGTTTTAAAGCTGACAAAACGGAAGACTATGACATCGGAGTTAATCGCCTGCTTTTGATTTTTTGTGATCTAATTTAAAGTGGTGTGCTGTTACGGGTTCACTTTCTACGTGCACATATCGCGTCGAGCTATTGAGATCTTTGCAGATAGCGGCAATTGTAACCTGGAGTACGTCTAATGCCTGCTGGGCTAATTCAGGCAAAACAGAAAGCTGTACTATGATGACCTGTTCTTGGTGAACATTTGCACTGTATTGATTGAGATATTGATGCGCGTTCTCCGACCAGTAGCCGTGGCAGCCCTCGCCAGAATAGATGGTTACACCACCAAAGGACTCTGATAAATGTTGTCCTAACATTTCACATGCTTTATCGAGAATATCATCTTCAATTGTGAATATGGCGATGTAGCGAGTTCGCTGAGTTGTCAGTGCCATTTGCGTTAAGTCCTTATACGGTAGAGATAGATGAAAATGGCAATCACTAGAAGGACAGATAGCCATGACGAACCATCTTGTGGCATTGTTCTGAAAAGATCAAATAACCCGGGAACATGGTCCTCTTCTAGAGATTTTGACGTTGAAACTAAGCTGATCATTAAATCAATGATTGCCAAACAGCCAATACCAGAGAGTAAATATTCCACGGTTCTGTTTATTGCCGCTTGCTGCTCTTCTAACATTGCATCGATTCTAGATTTAATTAGGTTAGCGCGTTTGACAGTTAGCTCTTCGAATTGATTAAGTTGCCATGCATCAATTATTTCAGTCAATAGAATCCCTCTATAGGCTTGTGTGCCGATATGAGCATCTTTAAACTCCAGTCGACAAAACTCGATATGTTCCAAAGAGCGAATTGACTGTCCCAATAAGGCATTCAACTTTCTTTTACGAGTGTTACATTTTTCATCATACTTAGCTAACTGGGAATATTTTTGCTTAAGCTTGGTGTTAAGTAGGTACAAAATGGCATTATAGGCTTGGCAGATACGCTGTACCCGAGACCATGACTCTAAGTCCTTATACTCGACAACCAGCGAGTTACCGGAGCCTATATAGTGTCGCTCGATTTCTATTTCATCTTCGGCTTTGATCCAACGCTTGAGCATGGTTTGTTGCGGTGGCGTGCTGTTGGGTGGTTGAAATATCACTCTACCAGTCCAAAGTACGGCGTCAGTGCTTGGCTTTTCGGCGTGAAAATTGATGTCATCAAATATCCTAAAGTCTTTAGGTTGAATGACGTTAACTAATTTTTTCTTGTTGAGGGCATCGGCAATGAAACCAAGCTTGGGATAAATTGAGGTTTCGTAGAGCAGCTTAATTAACTGAGTCAGATCGCTATCTAGCTCACCACTGCTGAGATGTTCGGCATCTAGATCATGGTTAATCGCTATGTCAATTTGTAGTTCGAGAATAGCGATTGAATCGTCAAAGAAATGGATTACACATTGCTTGAGTAAAGACTCGCTCCACCAAGCATATTTCTGTTGTTTAGTGACTAAAGCATCAAAGTTGATAAGGTCAACATGCCCCGAATATATTGGCTGAAAGAAATAAGGGTGGTTATCGCTGTTGATGTTGGTATAACCATTGGTGACAGTGCTTTCATATTGTTCGAAATAGTGCGATAGAATTTCGCTTAGATCTATTTTGAGTGCTTGATGCTCATTTGCTGGCATTGACGCTCTCAATTCACTATTGGTATTTAGAGGTGTTCTGATCGGTGAGAAAGTTCTCACGGTAACCGTTCCATATGAGGGCATTATTGCAATCCAAGTTATCAATCCTTTGATTCGACCCATTGTACGAAAAAGGTACGGTGATCTCCCACGTTTGGCTGATTATTAAGATCAAGAGCAATAAAAATCTGAAAAACGGATATTTCGCGAAATGACCTTTAGCCACCCCTCCTTGTCTAGCCTAAAAGTAATCAGTGCTGCTAATATAGCGGTCTTTAGCACTCCTCCTCACATCGATTACTCTTGATATGACAGTCACTTATCGCTCAATTGAGCAACATGAATTTGCCATGATGGCGCAGCTAGAACAGCAATGCTTCGGCGCTCACGCTCTGCCGGACTTCTTTTTCCGCCAGTCTTACGATTGCTGGCCAAAAGGATGCTTTGCCGCGTTTCGAGAGCAAGAGATGCTGGCATTTTTGATCCTCGCGCAGAGTGAAACGCCAGATATTGGTTGGATTCTCTCCGTGGCAGTGTCACCTGAGCTGCAAGGCCAAGGTATTGGGCGCAAGTTATTGACTCACCTACTAGAGCAGCAAGGTTATGCACGGGTGCGTTTAACGGTTGATCCAGAGAACCCTGCAGCGCTGCGTTTATATCAATCGCTTGGCTTTAGTAAAATTACTGAAGAGGCGGATTACTTTGGACCCAATCAAACACGCTGGGTGATGGAATATAGCCCAAACTTATCAATATGAGAGCTTACTAACACGCGGCTTGCGACAGTTAAGGTATTCTTATTCCAAGTGAAGAAGAGGATTCTAACCATGTCAAAAAGCAGCAAGCTTCATAACGAAGATAAACTGGTTAAAAAGGCACTAGAGATTGGCGGGAAGATGGCAAAGATGCAAGGTTTCGACTTGCCTCAGTCCCCACAGCCATTAAGAGTGAAAGCAATTTATTTGTTCTTGGTCGATGCCAAACAGATCACGCCATTACCTGAAAGCAAGCTTGATGGCGCAAGTATCAAACATAGGCTAGCCGTTTGGATTCATAGCGCACTGCCGGATAACGATCCGTTGAAGTAAACATTTTGCTCAATTGATGCAAGGTGAATCGAATGGTTCGCCTTTTTGTTTTGGGTTGCAGCTAACTGAGTTGGTATGTTCCGCTTTTATCCTGCTGCTTTCTTTGGCTTTGCTGTAAGCTTTCCAGTTGCTGGTCTATATCGCATTATTAAGCTCATAAGTTATCGGTAGTATTGATTTACAAAACAGCGTCGAAATGGTTAATGATTCGCTTAGAGAAGCGCTACAATGCAAGCGTTGCCAGAGCGCAGCATGAAATACTCATTCACAGAAACCTTAAAGTAACCGTACATGTCTAAAGATTTCGATTTCACCACTGAATACACACTCGATAAGCCTTTCTTTGCTGAGTGTTATGATCAAACCAGCCAGCCTGTTAAATTCCCGCACGCCTATTTGAAAGCCATCCTGTTTCTTATTTTTGGTGTAGTGTTATTAGAATTTGAGCTATTGCCTAACGGTTATGTTGGTTGGTTCTTTATCGTGTTGAGTGTGGTTGAAGCTTTCAGTGTGTATTGCAAACGAACGTGGTGGCTATGGCGACAAACCATCAGTTCAAGCCGTGGCAATAAAGTGATGCTGCAAATCAACACCGATGGTGTGCGTTATAAAAGCGGCAAAATTGATCGCCAAATCGCTTGGGGTGAAATCGACCAACTAGAACAAAGCGATCTTGGTTTGATTCTTCATCTGGGTAAGCAACGCCAATATGTCAGTAAGTCGTGCTTAAATGAAGCAGTGATTACCTTTATGGTTGAGCAGCAGGCGGCAGCAAAGTCTAATTAAGGTTAGGTGGTGCTTGTAAGCGGGTTGTTAGTTTTAGTGTATGGAAGGCGAACCGGATGGGTTCGCCTTTTTTGATCTTGGATTTGGTTATGGGTGGGGATTCTTGCCTAGTTGTAGGTATGTACCGCTTATCAGTCTGCTGATTTCTTTGGGGTTTCTGTAAGCGGTCCAGTCACTCTTTGTCTTGCCAAAGAGTAACCAGAAAGGCGCTTTGGTTTCTTTGTCGCTGTCCGGTCGGTTTTAGGCGTTCCCGACGCCGAAAACCTAAAAATTCTGTCCTGAATTTTTACCTAGTGGGGTGTTTGTATTGGGGAATTGACTGGGCAAAAGGCAAGACCTGACGCTTTTGATTCCTGAAGCTTTGTCATCCTCGCGAATGCGGGGATCTCGTTTTTGCGTTTAGTGGTTTAGTTGTTGGTATGTCCCGCTTTTAAGTCCACTGATTTCTTTGGGTTTTCTGTAAGCGGTCCAGTCACTCTTTGTCTTGCCAAAGAGTAACCAGAAAGGCGCTTTGGTTTCTTTGTCGCTGTCCGGTCGGTTTTAGGCGTTCCCGACGCCGAAAACCTAAAAATTCTGTCCTGAATTTTTACCTAGTGGTGTGTCTGTATTGGGTGACTATTTGTTGGATATTGGCTGACTAGGTAGAGGCAAGGTGTGTTCCCGTTGGAGTTATGCCAAGTAAGGTTTGTCGCCTTACTTGGGGCTTTTCTATTTACAGCTGTAAGTTAAGTCTTGTTCTGTTAGAAAGTCTTGAAAATCTGAATTGAGGGTATTGCAGTGTATTTCTGTAAAGAAACTTGGATCATTAGCATGGATGTATGTAATCGTATTAAGCCAAGCTGCATCATCATTTGCTAAAGTGAAAATTCTCTCAGCAGTGAGAATTGCAAGGTCGTCAAGCCCGGCACACTTTTGTTCATTCAAGCATTGGTTTCTTGATTTTAAGTAATCACTATAAATACCGTAAGCGTGTTGGGTGTCATCGCCTTTTCCATCTTCCGACCATGTGTAAAGTGATAGTAGTGCAGCTCCGAGAGATGCGATCAGCGTAAGTTTTTCGTTTTTTGTCATATTGTTACCTCAACTAAAAGGAATGGTTTAATTGGGGCAGTGGATACATATTTCAAGAGTATTGTTCTAACAGCCGCGATTGGCATTTCTGTTTGAACCAGCTTAGATGTTTTTAAGGCACAGTAGTTTAGGTTGTTGCGAGTGTTACTCACTTAATTTGGCTTTTAGCTGTATAGTGAAGTAAGTCGATGATTACCTATATGAAACAATATACTATGCGCACAATAATTCTCACTTTTAAGAAGTTGCATGCAGTATCAAGAAGTAAGTCAGCGCATTTATTATTCCAATAAGGAATACGTTCCTGTTGGTGAAATTGCGCGTTCACTGATTGCATTCGAAAGCCTAGTAAAACAAGCACCGGAAGTGCTTGAAGCTCTTTTCCCTGATGCGAAAATTATCGATGTTGAAGTCTTCATTAAAGAGCTTCGCTCAGACAGTATATGGGAAGACCTAGTTGTAAAGTTGATATTTGGAAATCAGCAAAGGTTTGATGAGTGCATTGAGAATACGAGGCAAAAACTAGGTATAGAACAAATCATGAATAAAAATCCTAATTTCTTGTCAGCAGTGCTTGTGGCAATGATTCTCTCTGGAGGTGCATATTATTTAGGGAGGTCGTCAACCTCGTCAGACAAAGAAGCTAAAGCTACTGTAGAGGCAAATAATAACACTATCATTCAAATTGGGGCTGGTATGGTAGACATGTCAGCCGAGGAGTTCACTAATATTGTTATTTCTGCGATTAAAGATAAAGAGAAGTTGGCTGAAAACTCGTTGAATGTAGTTAAACCAGCGAAACTTGACCCTAATGCAACGATTACATTCAATGAAGATTCAAGTATCCAAATTTCTAATGCATCGGTTCGAGCAATGCCTGAGTACAAGTCTAAGCCGGAAGTTGCAGAAGATGTTATAGAGGATTTTCATGATGTTCGGCTTGAAATACGAGCTATTGATTTAGACTCAACTAAAAGAGGTTGGGCTGTCGTCGCCCCTTCTCTGCATAAAAGAAGAGTTAAGTTGCAGCTCGATCCAACAATTAAGCCTATGGATCTTAAAAATAAGTTATCTATTAACGGTCACATTACAGTTGTTTGGGGGGCTGATAGTCAAGGTATTAAGGTTCCAAAGCTAATATTTTTGCGCGAAATTCTTGATTAAAGTTTTACGCGAAAATACAGCTAACAATCGCTTCTGTAACAAATGAGGTCAGGTCTTATTCATTTCCTCGTCAATTAATATCCAAGTTCGGGCTATCAAACTTCCCTAACTAGGCAAAAATTCAGGACGAATTTTTAGGTTTGCGGCGTCGGGAACGCCTCAAACCGGCCGGACAGCACCAATTATACAAAAGCGCCTTTCTGATTACTCTTTGGCAAGACAAAGAGTAATTGGACCGCTATCTAATTGGATAGAGAAATGCGCCTCAGGTATAAGCGGGACATACCAACCCCAAAGATCTGAAACTCCATAAAGCAAAAAAGCGAACCCGAAGGTTCGCTTTTCAACTATACTAAAAGATAACTAACACTCTGAATTTTAAATCAAAAATCACTCTTCATAGTTATCAATGCTAGGACACGAGCAGATCAAATTGCGATCCCCATAGACGTTATCCACGCGGTTAACTGTCGGCCAGTACTTCCATTGCTTAGTCGCTTTAGAAGGGAAACAACCAATTTCACGTGAGTATGGGCGAGTCCATTCATCAGCAGATAAGTCCACTTGCGTGTGCGGCGCTTTTACTAGTGGGTTGTTATCTAGTGGCCATTCACCGTTTTTCACTTTGTCCATCTCGTGGCGAATCGCGATCATCGCGTCACAGAAGCGGTCTAGCTCTTCCAAATCTTCCGATTCAGTTGGCTCTACCATTAGCGTGCCCGCGACAGGGAAAGACATGGTTGGCGCGTGGAAACCGTAGTCCATTAGGCGCTTAGCAATGTCTTCTTCGCTGATGCCAATCTCTTCTTTGAGTGGACGAATATCAATGATGCACTCATGCGCGATGCGGCCATTGGTGCCACGGTATAGCACAGGGTAGTGTGGACGCAGGCGTTCCATCACATAGTTAGCGTTAAGAATCGCTACTTTGGTTGCTTCGGTTAAGCCAACTTCACCCATCATCGCGATGTATGCCCACGAGATAGGTAGGATAGAAGCGCTGCCTAAATCGGCGGCTGATACCGCAAAGTCTTCGCCTTCTACGCCATTTTCAATGTGACCTGGTAGGAAAGGTGCAAGGTGCGATTTCACACCGATAGGTCCCATACCTGGGCCGCCACCGCCGTGTGGAATACAGAAGGTTTTGTGCAGGTTAAGGTGCGAAACGTCAGAGCCAATTAGCCCCGGCGTGGTCAAACCTACTTGCGCGTTCATGTTCGCGCCATCTAGGTAAACTTGACCGCCTGCCTCGTGCACCATTTCACACACTTGTTTCACTTGCTCTTCGTACACGCCGTGCGTTGAAGGGTAAGTGATCATAATGCTCGATAGGTTTTCACGGTGCTTTTCAATCTTCTCAGCGAGGTCGACAAGGTCGATGTTGCCGTCGTTGTCACACTTAACCACCACCACTTTCATTGAAACCATCGATGCGGTTGCTGGGTTAGTACCGTGCGCAGAGCTTGGGATTAAACATACGTTGCGGTGTGCATCACCACGGCTTTCGTGGTAACGCTGAATCGCGATTAGCCCGGCGTACTCGCCAGAGGCACCTGAGTTAGGTTGCAATGAGAAATCATCATAGCCAGTTATCTCACACAGCTTCTCTTTAAGATCTTTCGCTAGAGCGCTGTAACCTGCGGCTTGCTCGATTGGGGCGAATGGGTGTAGCGCACCAAATTCAGGCCAAGTGACCGGGATCATCTCTGCTGCGGCATTAAGCTTCATAGTACAGCTACCCAGTGGGATCATGCCGTGAGTCAGCGAGAAGTCTTTGTTCTCTAGCTGTTTTAGGTAACGCATCATCTGAGTTTCGCTGTGGTGCGTGTTAAACACAGGGTGCGTTAAGTAATCTGAAGTGCGACGGCAAGATTCAGGAATCGCTGCGAACTCGTTGTTCTCGATATCTGCTGATAGGTTGGCAACGTTCTCTTGCACATCGAAGATCGCAAATAGAGCTGCCACATCGCTGATGGTCGTGGTTTCGTCAAAGCTCACGCCAAGCTGTTGGCTCGCTTTCAACAAACGTAGGTTGATGCCAGCAGATTGTGCTTTTTGATACAGCGCTTCGGTATTACTTGCTGTGTTAATAGTGATGGTATCGAAGAAGCTGTTGTGCGCTAGCTCATAACCGGCTTTGGTTAAGCCTGCCGCTAGAATTGCTGTCATGTGGTGTGTGCGACGTGCGATAGTACGCAAGCCTTCTGCGCCGTGGTAAACGGCGAAAAATGACGCCATATTGGCAAGCAGCGCTTGAGCGGTACAGATGTTAGAGGTCGCTTTTTCGCGGCGAATGTGTTGTTCGCGCGTTTGCATTGCCATGCGCAGTGCTTGGTTGCCGTTGGCATCAATAGAAACACCAATCACGCGACCTGGCATCGTACGCTTGTGCTTGTCTTTGGTTGCCATAAAGGCTGCGTGCGGACCGCCGTAACCCATAGGCACACCGAAGCGTTGCGCTGAGCCAATCACTACATCTGCGCCCATTTCACCGGCAGGTTTGATGAGTGCACTGGCGAGAAGATCGGTCGCAACCGCAACGAGTGTTTTGTTGGCTTGCGCTTTGGCAATGAGGTCAGTGATGTCACGTACTTCACCGGTGGTTGACGGGTATTGTACTAACGCACCAAACACATCGTGAGTTGGTAGAGAGTCAAGCTCATCAACCAAAACTTCAAAGCCGATAAATTTAGCGCGTGTTTTCACTACTTCAATAGTTTGTGGGTGCACGTCAGCGGCAACGAAGAAGGTGTTGCTCTTACTCTTACCTGCGCGCTTACATAAGGTCATCGCTTCTGCGGCTGCAGTCGCTTCATCTAGCAGTGATGCGTTGGCGATTTCCATGCCGGTGAGGTCCATCACCATTTGTTGGAAGTTCAGTAGCGCTTCTAGACGACCTTGCGAAATTTCTGGTTGGTAAGGCGTGTAAGCCGTGTACCACCCCGGGTTTTCCATCACATTGCGCAAAATGACATTCGGCGTAAAGGTGTTGTAGTAACCCTGGCCGATGAAAGTGCGCTTTAGTTCGTTTTGTTCCGCGAACTGTTTCATCGCGGTCAGCATATCCGCTTCACTTTGCGCAGGAGCCAGTTTGAGTGGCTGCTCAAGGCGAATCTGTGCAGGGACTGTTTGGGCGATTAACTCGTCCAAGCTGGTTACATTGATTGCTGCCAGCATGCTTTGCTGGTCGGCTTGATTTGGTCCGTTGTGGCGAGCAACGAATTCATGTTGAGTGCTGAGGCTTTGAAGTAGTGTTGTCATTGTCCTTTACCTTTTCGAAAGGCTCATATTCTGCGAAAGAGTTGAGTGACTCTCGCGACGACTTATACGAACCTTTAAAAAAAGCTGCCCACTTTCACGGGCAGCTTTTTGCTGTTTCCTTAATTACTCTTCTTCAATAGAGCTTAGATATTCGTCGGCGTCTTTTAGATCGTCGAGCTCTGCTGGGTCTGAAAGTTTCACTTTCGCGATCCAACCACCATCATAAGGCTCTTCGTTGATAAGCTCTGGACTGTCTTCCAACTCTTCGTTTATCTCTACGATCTCACCTGTTACTGGTGCGTAGATATCTGAAGCGGCTTTTACAGACTCAACCAGTGAGAAGCTTTCGCCTGCATCGATTGAATCTTCAACTTCTGGTAGGTCAACAAATACCACGTCGCCTAACATCTCTTGTGCATGTTCAGAAATACCGATAGTGACTGTACCGTCACCATTGTCACGTACCCATTCGTGGCTATCAGTAAACTTGAGGGTTTTGTCCATTGCTAAATCTCCAAATTTAATTTTTATTGGTAAAGTGGGTAGCGAGCACAGAGCTCTTTAACTTGCTTGCGGACACGTTGTTCCACTTCTGCATTGCCTTCTGGGTTCTCAACCAACCCATCAAGCACATCGCCAATCCAATTACCGATCAGTTTAAATTCTTCTACGCCAAAGCCGCGGCTTGTACCAGCTGGGGTACCTAAGCGGATCCCCGATGTAATCATAGGCTTCTCTGTATCAAATGGGATGCCATTTTTATTACATGTGATACCAGCACGCTCTAGAGCGTGTTCTGCTTGATTGCCTTTAAGTCCTTTTGGTCTTAAATCAACCAGCATTAAGTGAGTATCAGTACCGCCAGTTACAATGTCGCACCCGCGAGTTTGCAATACTTCAGCGAGAACTTTTGCGTTACTGATCACCGAATCAATATAAGTGTTAAATTCAGGTCCCAATGCTTCACCAAAAGCGACGGCCTTGGCGGCGATGACGTGCATTAGTGGACCGCCTTGCAGACCTGGGAAAACCGCTGAATTAATTTTTTTGATGATCGCTTCATCGTTAGTGAGGATCATCCCGCCGCGCGGACCGCGCAGGGTTTTGTGTGTCGTTGTGGTCACCACATGTGCATGAGGCAGTGGGCTAGGGTGCGCGCCAGTGGCGATAAGCCCTGCGATGTGCGCCATGTCGACCATCAGTAGCGCATCTACTTCATCGGCGATGGCGCGGAACTTGGCGAAATCGATAGTACGTGGGATGGCACTGCCGCCAGCGATGATCATTTTTGGTTGATGTTCGAGAGCCAGTTGGCGAACCGCTTCGTAATCTATCTCTAGCGTTTGCTTATCAACGCCATACTGAACCGCGTTAAACCATTTGCCAGAGAGGGCTGGTTTTGCGCCGTGGGTTAGGTGACCGCCCGCATCAAGCGACATACCTAAAATAGTATCGCCCGGTTGTAGTAGTGCCAGTTTGACTGCGCCGTTGGCTTGTGCGCCTGAGTGAGGCTGCACGTTGGCAAACTCGCAGTTGAAAAGCTTTTTTGCACGCTCAATTGCGATAGCTTCAACGGTATCGACGTGTTCACAGCCACCGTAGTAGCGACGACCCGGATAACCTTCGGCGTATTTGTTGGTTAGGCAAGTGCCTTGTGCTTGCATCACTGCTTTAGAAACAATGTTTTCAGAAGCGATCAGCTCAATTTGTTCATTTTGGCGAGTGTACTCTGCTTGAATACCGGCAAAAACGGCGTCATCAGTGGCGGAGAGTTGCGTGGAGAAGAAGTTCTCTAGATGATGATTTTGATATCGATGGTTCATAATCAGTGACCTTCCTTAATGGTCGACAAGGTAAAACCTTGCTTCTGTAAATGACTTTATTTCCTTACTACTTGGCGTGGCTGCGGTGCTATTGAGTATCTTATCGCATCGTTGTTCTACGCTACGATGGACTCTTTGGTCACCGTCGACCCATTCAAGTGTGTCGGCTAAGCTGCGGGTTCAAGCGAATCTGGCAGCACGATCAATTTCATCCCAAACTGGGTAAATCCATATCAACTGGTCCGTTGTGTGGCTCTAGAATCAATGGCAAAAGCATCTCGCTAACTAACAAGTTGGTAACATAACGGTTGGCGTAAAAACAATCAACCAAAAATTTCCTATAGGAAACATAGTTTCAAATTTTGTTAACGACAACACGTATTGGTCAACTTTTATCCTTTTTTATTACCAGTGGTTATTGCACAATGAAACCAAAGACAGGAAGTTGTAACTGCATGGGGGATACATGTCAGAAGAGATCTACGATGAATATCCATCGCTGACCTTGGCAAAAGAGAGCCAAGAGCAATCCATCGCGCCGCTTAAGTTAGGCGAGCGCATTAAAGATATTCGCGGTCGCTTAGGTATTACGCTTGAGGAGGCAAGCCAGCGCACAGGGCTTGCTCGTTCTACCTTGAGCAAGATTGAAAATGAGCAAATTTCTCCAACCTTCCAAGCCATGCAGAAACTTGCTCACGGCTTGCAAATCGATATGCCGCAGCTGTTTGAGCCACCAGAGAAAAAGGTCGCGACAGGGCGAAGAGATCTCACCCGTGCTGGTGAAGGTAAGCCGCACCCCACCCAAACCTATGAGCATGAGCTTCTTGCCACTCAACTACTCAACAAGAAAATGATGCCATTTAAAAGCCGCGTTCGTGCGCGCAGCTTTGAAGAATACAGTGATTGGGTCAGACATGACGGCGAAGAGTTCCTGCTGATCATCTCTGGTGCGGTGACCTTCTACTCAGAATTTTACGAGCCAGTTGAAATGGTGGAAGGGGACAGTGCTTATTACGATGCCAATATGGGGCATATGCTGGTCTCAGTGAGTGAAGAGGATGCCCTGATCCTCTGGGTGACCGCCAAATAGTGGCTTGTTTCCGATAGGAAATAGGGTAACGATGAATCAGAAACAGAGTCAGCATTCGCTGGCTCTTTTTTATGCGCTGCGCCCTTGTTCTGATTGGCAACTGCGAGTTTATTCCCCGGTCAATCGCCGAACTAATGCATGTTCTAAAAATGTTAAATGTCACACTTTGGCGTGACGATGATAGTTTGATCGTGCAAATAATGCGCTATCGTGTTTATTATCGGAAACAAGTTTTCTTAAGTAGAACTCGAAACGGATATTTGGAGACATCACATGAACGAAGCGCTACTGACAACACCTTTACACGCACTGCATATTGAAGCAGGCGCAAAAATGGTGCCGTTTGCTGGCTATGATATGCCGGTGCAATACAAACTTGGTGTGAAGAAAGAGCATTTACACACGCGTGAGCAAGCCGGTTTGTTTGATGTTTCGCACATGGGGCAGTTACGACTAAAAGGTGATGGCGCAGCGGCGTTTCTCGAAACACTTGTGCCTGTGGATATTGTCGATTTGCCATCAGGTAATCAACGCTACGCGTTTTTCACCAACCCACAAGGCGGCATCATGGATGACTTGATGGTGGCTAACTTGGGCGATCATTTGTTTGTGGTGGTTAATGCCGCTTGTAAGAAGCAGGATATTGCACATTTAGAGGCGAACTTGCCACAAGGCGTTGAGTTAGAGGTGATAAACGATCGCGCGCTGCTGGCGCTGCAGGGACCGAAAGCGGTTGAAGTACTTAAGCGCTTGCAACCTGCGGTAGCTGACATGGTGTTTATGGATGTTGCTAAGCTTGAGTTGCTCGGTGTTGAGTGCCTCATTTCACGCAGTGGCTATACCGGTGAAGATGGTTACGAGATCTCTGTACCAAATGCACAAGCGGAAGAGTTAGCCAAGCGTCTTATCGCGGAAGAAGAAGTTGAATGGATTGGTTTAGGCGCACGTGACTCACTACGTTTAGAGTGTGGCTTGTGCTTATACGGTCATGATCTTGACGAAACTACTACGCCAGTTGAAGCAAGCCTTCTATGGGGCATTCAAAAAATCCGCCGCACAGGTGGTGAGCGTGCGGGTGGCTTTCCTGGCGCTAATATCATCCTTGAGCAAATTGAAACTAAGCAAGTATCACGTAAGCGTGTTGGGCTTATCGGTGAGACAAAAGCGCCAGTGCGTGAAGGTGCTGAGCTGTTTGACGCTGATGGGAACAAGATTGGCGTGGTGACCAGTGGTACGGCGGGACCGAATGCCGGTAAGCCAGTATCTATGGGTTATCTTGCATCCGAGTTCTCTGCAGTAGACACGCAAGTGTTTGCCGAGGTGCGCGGGAAAATGCTGGCAATGACAGTGGCGAAAATGCCATTTGTGCCACAGCGCTATTATCGCGGAGCATAGAATTTGTGAGTGTTCTAAATAGCCTCTGCTTGCAGGGGCTTTTTTACGTTTAATGGTGGGAAGGAGGTAAGGAGTTGAAGAACTAAGCACTAATTTCAGTAAATTAGAGGTACGACTTTTGTTTAGTTATAACTTACTCAAATAAATAATTTGCTGACTATTTACAGGCTAAATTAACAATTGGTCTCTTTCTCATAATTAAGAAAGTTGCTTTAAGTGATTGTAATGGATGTCTTTTAATCAATGTTGTACAAGTATATGCGTATAGGTGATGTTGACTAATTGTGACTAAACGATAGTTTTAAATAAGCAGTAACGTCTAGTTGGAGAATTGATCATGAGCCTTAGCCCCCAAATTACATTGCTTTCAGATGTCAGCATGCAATCTCGATTGTTTAAAGACTCGCTTGAGCGGGGAATTGAACAAGAGGTGGATTTGATCTCACTAGAAGATTTTCATACCAAAGCTGCGCAAGGTGTCCCATCTTTGGGTGATTATATCTTGATCGATTATAACTATTTCGATGCGAGCAATTTCGAGATCTACAATAACCTGCGTAATGAGAGTAACGTTAACGGCAAAGAGATCGTAATTAACTGCCCTAAGGATGTTTCTTCTGCGCAACTGTTCAAATGGCGCAACCTTGTTGGCGTGTTTTACGTCGAAGATGAAATGAATCTATTGCTGAAAGGGATGAAGAAAATCATGTCTGATGAGATGTGGTTATCGCGCCGTGTCGCCCAAGATTATATTGAACATTTTCGCAGTGCGAATGTGGTGACCACGTCGCAAGTCTATGCCAACCTAACTAAGCGTGAAAAAGAGATCATGCGTTTACTCGGTCAAGGCGCATCAAATCAGCAAATCGCTGACGAGCTATTTGTCAGCGAGAATACCGTCAAGACCCACCTGCACAATATCTTTAAGAAGATAAATGCCAAGAATCGCTTACAAGCGCTGCTGTGGGCAAATAACAATATTAGTCTGGAAGAGCGCGCTTAAGGGTTACCAGACAGTTAACCTGCATGCAGCCATGCTAATCACTTGAGCTAGAATGAACAAGGGAGCCGTTAAGCTCCCTTGTTGGTATTGAAGACCTAGTCGTAAATCGTCGGAATTGGTTGACGTTTATGTTGTGTCATTTGGTAAATCTTAACCAATCTCTCAGAAACTTCGCTACTTACAGGCTTGCCTTCAAGGAAGTCATCAATCTGCTCGTAAGTGAGGTTAAGTGCATCTTCATCGGCTTTTTGTGGCGCCAATTCTTCTAGATCTGCGGTCGGTACTTTTTTCACTAGCTGCTCTGGCGCGCCCAGCGTCGCCGCAACTTCACGCACTTGACGCTTACTCAAACCAAACAGTGGTGCCATATCACAAGCACCATCGCCAAACTTAGTGTAAAAACCAGTGATGTTCTCAGCTGAGTGATCAGTGCCAAGTACTAGACCGCCTACATAACCTGCGATTTCGTATTGAGCGACCATGCGTGCACGGGCTTTAACGTTGCCTTTAACAAAGTCGACTTTTGCTTTGTCCTGCGGAGTTAAACCTGTGCCTTCAAGTGCTACATGAGACGCTGCATGCAATCCATCCACACCTTGTTTGATATTAACGGAAACCGAGTGACTTGGTTGAATAAACTTCAGAGCAAGTTGTGCTTCGTCTTCATCTTGTTGTTCGCCGTAAGGTAGGCGAACAGCAATAAACTGGTAACCACCGCCATGCTCTTCGTTGAGTTGGTCTACCGCAAGCTGCGCTAAACGTCCGCAAGTGGTAGAGTCAACACCCCCGCTGATACCAAGCACAAGAGCTTTACAACCCGCTTCGGTCAATTTGCGTTTGATGAAATCAACACGGCGAGTGATTTCAAAATGAGGGTCAATCGATGGTAGAACGCGCATTTCATCGCGAATCAACTGTTCCATTAGTTTTCTTCCTGCAGCATAGTTATATAAATAATTAGGTTTATACCAAAGTAACCTCGATATACTTGCTTCAGTAGGATACTTATCATGCAGCATCTTGAAGTTGCTTGGGTATAGTCAGTATCATACCGAAAACCAATAAATAGAAAACCGAGATCACGGATTTCGTCGCACATAAGGGCAAAAAATGACAAAGATCGCTGTATTTGGAAGCGCATTTAACCCACCGAGTTTGGGTCACCGCAGTGTGATTGAGTCATTGGGGCATTTTGACCGCGTATTGCTGTTGCCAAGCATCGCGCACGCTTGGGGCAAAGAAATGTTGGATTATTCGCTAAGGGTTGAGCTGGTTGAAGCTTTCATTAGCGATCTTAGCGCACACAATGTCGAGTGTTGCACGATTGAACAGCAGCTATTTGAAGCCAACCAAGAAGCGGTAACCACCTTTGCGGTGTTGTGTGCGCTGCAAGAACAACACCCTCAAGCAGGCATTACCTTTGTTATGGGACCGGACAATCTGTTCAACTTTAGTAAGTTTTTCAAAGCAGAAGAGATTGCTAAACGTTGGAGTTTGATGGCTTGCCCGGAAAAGATTGCGGTTAGAAGTACGGATATTCGCCAAGCACTGCAGCAGAACCTGCCGATAGACCACCTGACTACAACGAAAGTTTGCAAAATTTTGACTGAAAATCACTATTACTAAATATACTGAGCTATAGTTACGCCTTAGTAATTGATATAAAGAACAATAAAAATAGTCTTAACTTTTGTTTGAGGTAGATATGACGAAGATGAGCCTTGCGCTTGTTTTTGGTCTGCTTTCGGTTAGTGCCGTTGCTTGCGAAAAAACCTATTATGGGGTTGCTGAGCAGATAGCGATTCCTGACACTTACGATAAATTTCGTGATTGTGTACCCGTTAAATTGTCTGCGGATTATCCAGCGCTTGGTGAGCTTGATTACGATGCGTTGCAGCGCCCTGCTGGCAAAGATTACTCTGATTATTGGTCAGATTGGGTACTCAAAGCGCAAACTAATCCTTTTTTGAGTCAGCATTTTTCCAGCAGTTACTTTGGTATTGGTGTTTGGTCTCCAGAAGAAGATGAAGAGGAAATGACCACGCAAGAGTGGTTAATGAATCACGGTTTACAATTTAGCGTGGGTTTTGGTGAGAAGGAAGCGGGTGAGCCTAGATTAAGGCTCGACTATATGTGGCATGAAGACCAGCAAGACAACCTAATGATGCAAGTTGAGGTGCCGTTTTAACGGCGCCTTCACCTTGACTGTGGTAAGCCTGATACCCTCTGCTTACTCGCGTTTTACTTCTAAGCTTGACTCGCGATAACGCTGAATCAAACTGCCGGGTTTTTCTGGTCGTGAGAAGTAGTAACCTTGAATTTGGTTGCAGCCCATCTGAGCGAGTTTTTGCAGCTCACTTTCATTTTCTACCCCTTCAGCAATTAAGTTCACTTTGAGTTGCTTGGCGAGCTGAATGATCAAGTTTACTACCCGTTCTGCGGTTTCATTAAACAGAATGTTGCGCACAAACGTGGCGTCAATTTTAATCGCATCAATCGGATAGCTATGAATATAGTTAAGGCTTGAGTATCCGGTACCAAAATCATCCAGTGCGACGGTAAAGCCCTGCGAGCGGAGTTTATCCAAGATAAAACGCACTTCATTGGTTTGCGAAAGCAGCACGGTTTCGGTCAACTCGATGGTGAACTCATTGGGTTGAAAATCATACTTTTTCAATGAATGGCTGAGCTGATGTAGATAGCGCGCTGAGTCTGCCAGTTCATGCGCAGAGCAGTTTAAGCTCAAGCGTACTTTATAGCCCAGACCCTGCTCGAGATCGTATTTCGCTTTGCAAGCCAACTCAACGATTCTCTCGCCCAACTCTACGATTAACCCAGATTGTTCAGCTGCCTCGATAAACTCCATCGGTGAGATGTTGCCTAACGTATCGCTTTCCCAACGAGCAAGCGTTTCAAAATAGTCCCAAGCATCTTGTCCGACGGTTACGATAGGCTGCAGTACAACGTAGATTTCACTTTCGTCATAGTTGGTGTTATCCAGCTCTTTGCGCAGCGCATCAATAATCAAAGTACGACGATAATATTGGGTGCTTAAATGGGTATCGTAGCTTTGAATACGGTGGTTAGGAGACTGCTTACAGTCTTTCAGCGCTAACGAAGTGTTGAGCATTAATTGATCCGCTGAGACGGAGCTGTCTGATTTACAGGCAAGCCCAATGCTGGCGCCAATTTTGATGTTGTGTGAGGCGTCTCGATAACCACTGCGCAGCTTGAGCATGATGTTCTGGCAAATCGTAATCGGGTCGTTGGAAAAGGTGATAAAGGCAAATTCGTCACCAGAAATACGAAAGGCGTGGTTTTGCTCTGGTTGCTGCTCTTCAATGGTCATCGCGACATATTTTAATACCTGATCGCCGATATAGTTACCATATAGGTTGTTGATTGATTTGAAGTTATCAATATCGATATAGACCAGCGTAATAGGCTGGTGGTAGCTTTCGGCATATCCTTCGAGCATATCAGACAGTCGACTACGATTGAGTAGCCCGGTTAGTGCATCGTGGGAGATTTCATGGCTGAGTTGATTGACCAAGCTTTCTGAACGGGAAGAAAACCATTTTGCTCGCAGACTGTGCACGATGATATTGGCAAAAAAAGTGTGATGATAGATAAGCCGGCTCTTACTCTCTTCATCCATATCATTTAGCGGCGTGGTGAAAGTAGAAAGCAATATCCCTAAGTTCTCGCCGTTACTGGCGCGCAGCGGCACACCAAGATAGGCTTGGATGCCATTCTCAGCTAAGAATACATCCTCTGGGAAGTTTTGCGCGACGTTGTCGCTGTATAAGCAAAATAATTGCGCTGATTTACTCACTTCATGACAAGGCGTGCCGGCTAAAGAGTAGCAAAATGGCGTCTGGATCTGTTTTTGACAAGCAAAGGATAAGGTCTGAGCGAAGAAGTTCAGTTTGTCGAGTTCAACTATACAGGTGCATTGGCTGCCAAACTTTTGATGCAGGACCATGGTGACTTGATGCAGAAGCTCCTGACCATCAAGAGCAACGATCTTATCTATGGTATCAACATCAATTGAGAGCGTGGATGTAGTCTTTTGGGCCACCTGACATCTCCTTATTAAAAGTGATCTTTGTCACCTTGCTGTGCATGTCTGTTGCACTAAATATGGTACAAGTGGCATATTTTTTCAAACTGAGTCGAGTTTTTTATCCTAATCGAGCTTTTAAGTAATCCAAAAACAGTTGAGTACGTGTGTTCTGATAATCCAGCTTTGGGTAGTAAGCATAGACAGTTGCTTCATCCGCACTGATATTTGGTAAGATGCGTTTGAGCGTGCCAATTTTAAGCTCTTCTTTAATCATCACGTCATTGGTTAGCAAAATACCCATACCAGCTTTTGCCGCGTAAAACAGTGCTTCTGGATTAGTCGTGGCGAAATTTCCGGTAAGTAAAATACGCTGCCCTTTAGATAATTTCACTTCTCGCTGTGGGCTTTCACCCCAATTGAGCATGTTATGTTGCTCAAGATCTTCGACATCGACTGGCTCACCATATTGCTCTAAATATCGTGGCGAGGCGTAAAAGCCCGCCTTGTGCTCAAATAGGCGAGTGGCTTTAAAGCTGAGTGAATTGAGCTGCTCAATTTCACGACTGATAAACAGATCTAAACTCAGTGCGGGAAGTTGCCCTGGTGTGGTGGTGGTTAGCTGAATAGAAATATCGGGATACAGGGCGAGAAAGTCATCGAGGTATTGCACCAGAAACTTTGAGCCGACCGCTAAAGTGGCGCCAATTTTTAAAAGCCCCGCAGGTGATTGGTCAATAGAGCGAGTCTCATCGACAATGGATTGCCAGCCATCGAGTTGCACTTTGGCTCGTTGATAGAACAGAGCGCCGGCTTCTGTTTGAGTGACGGTGCGCGTGGTGCGCTTAAGCAATTGCACGCCAATACGCTCTTCTAACCAATGGATACGCTTGCTGATAGCGGAGCTGGTGGTGTTCATTCTCCTTGCGGCACCATTAAAACTGCCTTCATCCACGACTAAAATATAGCTTTTAGCACTTTGCAACCAATCCATTTTATTTCCTTGTTAAACCGCTTTGGCACCACTTTTGAATTTACGCACACAGTAATGAAATTCAAGTAAAAGTCGAGAGTGGATTGGGGAGTTTTGCTCGGATTTGACAAGCAACAGAAAAAGCAGGGAATTACGCTGATGCTAGCATCTCGCCATTGCTTAGGTATACAATGCCGCCGATCTGAATATTTATTGCCTTTAGGTGACGTTATGGAACACAAACAATTTGAAGCTTTAGTAAAAGAAGCGAGCCAACAAGAAAGCCTACCGCAAGCATTAGCGCTATTAAAAGCGAGTGAAGACCAAGAAGTTGCTGAGGCAGCGGAATCGCTAGCAGGTCAATTTGCTTTAGCCGAAGTTGATGGTGAAAAACGCATTTACCATGTCACCACTCATGAAAATGAGCAGGGCGAAGAGCAAGAGTACGTTGAGCACGTAATGAACGAAGGTGATGATGTTATACGTTTCGTTGCGTGGTTCTTCGATGCGATGTTTGAAGTAAAGCGCAAAGAGACTTACCAAGCGGCAGGTAAGACTTACCAGCAGCCAAAGCGCAGCTAAGCATTGCTGACTTTGCCTTAGAGCTTAAAAATAACCCCAGCCTATTGCTGGGGTTATTTGTTTTAACTTCTTAGCCTTGGCTGGCTTCTAGGTTGACGACATTATCAGGCATTTTATTTAGTCCCTTTTTTTCAATCCATGCCTCAAGGTTATCAGCCCCGCCAATGTACTGACCATCGAGCCAGATTTGCGGCACGGTCACAGGTGTTTTCATACCGATGATGGCTTTAACTTCCGGGATCATACGATACAGTGCGGCGCTATCTTTAACTACGTCGTGGTATTGATACTCGATTCCCGCATCGTCGAGCATCTTCTTCGCTTTTACGCAGAAAGGGCAGGTGGCTTTGCCGTAAACGATATTGCCTTTAAGCGTATCTTGTTTGGTCCAGTTTTGAATCACGGACTGAACCAGCACGCCACGGTTTAACGCTTCACCTTGGCTAATCACTTTACCTTCAACGACCAAGATAGGTGCATGCCAAGCGCCGAGCTTCAGTGGCTCCCACCAATGAGATAACCAATCTTTCACCTCAAGCTCAATTGGGATCCCCGCCAACTCATTGTCAAAAGTATCTTGCAGAATATCTTTGGTCAGCGTGCATTCGCCACAAGGAATATTGACCTTAAATGGTCCCCAACTGCCTGCCCAGCGATAGAGTGTAATCTTAATTGGTGTTGTCATGCTGATCTCCCTAAAGGTCTTTTGCAAGGCGCTTTAAGAACACTCGCCTTAGCCAAATTGTCGTTCTTCTTTTTACTGTTTAAACAAAATTTAGTTCAGAATTATCAAAACAGTAACTTGTCTAAACAGCAGTTATTTAAGTAGAACGACTGACGAGAGCTTTTCTTTCATCAAGCTTTGGTTATTCGTGTTTTTCTGCTTTCCCATTGGGTAATAAAGGCTACCGAAGCAATGATAATCGCGGCGCCTAGCCAAAGCCTACCAGGTGGTACCCAGCCAAAGACAACCCAGCCAGCCAGCACATTAAGTGGCAACTTGGCGTGATCAAATGGCTGAACAAATGATGCGTCCGCCACTGAATAAGCTTTAACGATCGCCCACTGGGCTAACGCTGTTGCAGCGCCAGCTGCCAGTAAGATTAACCAAACATTCAAGCCCGATGGTGTCTGCCATTCAGGCAGCGCGAGCAAGATATTAAATGGTGTAATAAGGATCAGTAGATAAACCACCATAGTCGATGGCGAGTCGTCGGAAGAGAGCTTTTTCACCATCAATGAGTAGCATGCCCAGAAAAAAGCGGCGCCAACCGGAAGCAGTGTTGCCCAGCTAAAGTCATCAGACCAAGGCTCTAAGATGATCATCGCACCAATAAAACCGGTCAGTGTTGCGCCCCAACGTGCAGCGCCCACTTTTTCTTTAAGAAATAGCCCTGAGCCGATTGTGGCAAACAGAGGTGAAGTCATTAGCAGCGCAATACCTTGCCAAATAGGAACGGGGTAAGCCAATGCCCACAGCCAAAGCTGGATGCCAATAACCGATAGAAAGACTCGGAAAATGTGCCAGCCTAACTTCTCGGTTCTAAGCGATTGACGAATGCCCAGCGTTTTCAGGTAAGGCAAAATCACCACAAGCGCGATAGCATATTGAACCAAAGCGACCGTGGTTGAAGATAGCCCGAAGTTGATACTGGCAACTTGCGCCAAACTGTTAACAATAGCGAATGCTAGACCTGCGGTCAGCATCCAGCTTGCGCCTTTAATAGGGTGATGATTACTGCTCATATAAACTGAAACTCGAAAAAGGTTGGCGGATCATACGACTTAATTGCTCCGGTTACCTCAGTTTTTTGAACGATTTATCAAAACAACTGAGAATATAACCAAGATCATGCCGACTGCGTGCCACACGGTGAATAGCTCACCTAAAATAAGCACAGCAAAAGTGGCAGTGATGGCAGGGCCGGCATTGTTGGTTAAGCTAAGTTGTGTCGGTGACAGCCTCGCCATACCGGCAGCCACAAAGTAAGATGGCAATACAGTGCAAACTATACCAAGCACAACCCCAATCACAATTAACTCAATAGACCAATTAGCAATGATGGTGTCGCTCATCAATAAATGGATAAGAATGGTTACCCCCGCGCTGCCCATCCCAATGCTGGTAAATAGCGAACTACCTAGCTTGCCGATTAGTGGTTTGCTGGCGACTAAGTAAATTGCAAACACGAATGCAGAGGCGACGGCCAATGCTGCGCCAAGCGTCACGGATGAACCAAGTGTTTGGAAATCATGAGCCAGGATTAGCGCGGTACCGGCATAACCTAAAATGGTTGCACCAATAACGGTTTTACTTGGTACTTGTTTGTAAACCACCCAACTGATCAACACCACGAAGGATGGAAACAAGAAAATCAATAATCGTTCAAGTTGAGCCGAGATAAACTCCAGTGCGGTGATATCTAAATAGCTGGCAAGGTAGTAGCCCAAAATTCCAACACCTGCTGCGGCTAACCCTGATTGTCGAACTTTACTGCGAGCACTCGCTTTTCTACAGATATACATTAACGTGAACAGATACAGCGGCAGTGAGCTCATGGCACGTAACGCCATAATTGACGCAGCGTCACCTCCAGCTTGATAGGCGAGTTTGACTAAAATCGGTTTAAGCGAGAACAGCAGGCAACCAATGAATGCGCATAGCAATCCAATTTGATGTTGGGAGGAAAATAGTGAGGACGATAAGCGTTGCGGTTGTGTTGTCATTGACTCGTTCCTTGATGTTTGAAAAAAGGCTACGAGTCAATGCAAGCTGGCTACAAACTCGTAGCCAGGCACAGGTTTACCTACCGGCTACAGGCATTAAGGAGAAGGAGCCACAGGTAAGTAAACATAAATTTCATTGAATAATTCCTTTGTTATGTTTCATCAGGTTAACGGTTGGTTAAAATTAATGCAACTTATTTTCCTTCAACCAGTTGCTCAACTTTAGACACCGCATTTTGATACATAAACCAAGCACATAATCCTGCTGCGATGTTGCCGATAAACGCACCCCAAAAAATACCCTCAATACAACCGAGATAAGAACCCAACCATAAGCAAGGTAGGAAAAAGGCAAACAGGCGCAGCGCGGAGATGGTTAATGCGGTGTAGGATTTCCCCAACGCGTTATTGATAGAAACCATCAGCATACAAATCCCCAAAGGTCCCAAACTAAACGGGACGATCATTAGGTGCCAATCTAGAATTTGTTCCACTTTGATATCACTGGTCATCAGGCGAGCCAAGAAGCCACTGCTGACCAATGTCAGTAAAGCAATAAATAGCTGAGAAGTAAGTACATACTTGCAAGCGATGATTACCAGTTGGCGAATTTCTGCGATTTTATTAGCGCCTAATAAGCGTCCCACCATTGGTGGCATCGACATGGTCAGAGCGAGCACTGAAACAATTGCAAAAAACTCATAGCGTGAACCCAGAGCCCATGCGGCAACGGCTGCCGTGCCATAACCCGCCAGCAGCTTAGTCGCTAGCATCGAAGAGAGCGGCGGCAGCAATTGACTTATCATCGCCGGTCCCATGATGTTACCAATCGATTTTAAGCTACCCGGTAAGTCAAGATCATGCCAGTCAAAGCAGACCCACTGCTTACGCGTAACTTTCGGCGCAATAACAAGAATGCCAATACCAAATGCGACCACGGTCGCCAGCGCTGCACCATTGATGCCCAAGCCAAAGGTAAAGATAAACAGCGGGTCAAGCGCAAGGTTAATCAGACTGGTCACCATCATCAGCGTTCCCGGGAGCATGGTATTGCCATTCGCTCGGCATACGCTGTAGAAAAAATAGAGCAGAGCACCAGTCCAAGAGCTGATTAGCCAATAAATCCAGTAACTATCTATGATGGGAAAGACACTTTCTGGTGCGCTCAGCATCAACAGCAGCGGTTCACGCAACAGATAAATCAGTACGCCAAATAGCGCGACACCGACCGAGCCCATCACGATGACGAGCCCGCCTAACTGCTGCGCATAGCGAGCTTGATTGGCGCCAATCGCTTTGGCGATAACTGCGGTGGTAGCGATACCAAGACCCACCTGAATGCCAATAATGATCATCTGGATTGGTAGAGTAAAGCCTTGTGCGGCAAGTGGTAAAATGCCGAGCTGACCAATAAAGGCACTGTCTACCAACTGAAAGCTCATTAAAGACAGTACGCCAAACAGCATTGGCCATGTCATCTTGAAAAGTTGGCGAGCGAGAGAGAGTTCTTGAGTGTTGGTCATATTATGATTGCGCGCTAGTTATAGATAAGCCGAGGAAACCTCGGCTTAGGGATATTATATTAGTCTACTTGATTACTAGAGCAAATCGAGTAGCGAGTGGTTAAAACACTTTAAAGATTATCTTTAAAATCCTCCGCATACCCTTTCGGTGGCGGTGTCCAACCGCGCTCATCGTTGTTATGCTTATCCGCTCTGTCGGTTGCCAGCGCAAGCTTGATTTGCTCTTCGAGGTGAATGAACAACTGACGGTAGTTGTTATCAAATCGCTCGCCAGAGGCATCGTCCAGCCACGCTTGGTAAAGCATATCTGACTTTTTATCTTCCACGCGTTTGTAGCTGGCTTTTTGCTGCTCGACATGGAATGGATGTTGACCAAGCTCTCTTAGCGCATGAGCGCCTAGTTCTAGCGCTGAATGATAAGTTTCAGATTCGATGATGTCGGCACCGGCCTGACGCAGTAAATAGCTGTCACCACGGTCAAAAGCACGGGCAAGGATCTTAACCTTCGGGTAGGTATGCTTGATGTATTTGACTAGCTCAAGTGAAGCGTCGCGGTTATCCATGGCAACCACCACCATGGCAGCTTCTTCAATTCCTGCGGTGTGCAATAAATCCGGTCGAGTCGCATCGCCAAAATAAGCTTTGGTATTGATTTGTCGTACCATATCAACTTGGTCGGCTTGATGATCAAGCACTACAGTTTTGATACCGTTCGCAACCAACAAGCGGTTGATGATTTGACCAAAACGTCCAATACCCGCGATGATCACTGTGCCTTTTTCATCGATTTGGTCTGCTTCCCCTTCGTTTGATGCTTGTTGGTAGCGAGGCAAAATTACTTTATCAAACAAGATAAATAGCCCCGGAGTGAGGAACATAGAAAGCGCCACGACCAAAGAGAGCGTTTGAGCCACATCAAGTGGGATGACGTGATTTTGCGTGGTAAAGCTTAGTAGCACAAAACCAAATTCCCCTGCTTGCGCCAAGCTTAGGGTAAATAACCAGCGGTTACTTTTGCGGATACGGAAGCAAAAGGCGAGAACATACAGGATCAGCGCTTTTAGCAGCATTACACCAAGGGTTAAGCCAATGATAAGGAAGAAGTCATCGAAGAGGATACCGAAGTTGATCCCTGCGCCCACAGTGATAAAGAATAGCCCAAGTAGCAGCCCTTTAAATGGGTCGATGTTTGACTCAAGTTCATGGCGGAACTCACTGTTTGCCAACACAACGCCAGCAAGGAAAGTACCAAGTGCAGGAGAGAGACCAACGAGGCTCATCAGGGCAGCAATACCGACCACCAACATCAATGCAGTTGCGGTGAAAATCTCGCGCAAACCTGAGCTTGCGACAAAGCGAAATAGTGGACGGCTTAAGTAGTGTCCTCCAACCACTAACCCTGCGATAGAGACAATAATCACTAACGCATAGCCCCAACCCGGTAAGCCTGCAACTAAGCTTAGCTCTTCATGATGCTCTGCCGCTGAAGAAGCCGCTGCTTGGGCTTTTTCGACTAACTCAGGCAGTGCTAGCAAAGGAATAAATGCCAGCATCGGGATAACGGCAATATCTTGGAACAACAGCACAGAGAAGGCATTTTGTCCGCCTTCGGTACGAGTGAGACCTTTCTCATTGAAGGTCTGCAAAACGATAGCGGTTGAAGAGAGCGCAAAAATCAGACCAATCGCTAAAGCGATGGTCCAAGGCTGATTAAATACCATTGCAATGCCCATCACCGCTGCGGTTGTTGCGCCCACTTGCAGACCGCCAAGACCGAGTAGCCGATTACGCATGTTCCACAGCATTTTTGGCTCAAGTTCTAAGCCGACTAGGAACAGCATCATCACCACACCAAACTCGGCAAAGTGTTGAATAGTTGTGGTTTCTTCACCGACCAAGCCGATAATCGGACCAATGATCACCCCGGCAATCAAATAGCCAAGTACCGAGCCTAAGCCAAGGCGTTTAGCAATCGGTACGGCAATAACCGCAGCAACCAAATAGATAAATGCCTGCAGAAAATAACCAGTCATTACTTATCTCCTAAGATCAGTTGCTTAAGGTATGGGTTGAGCTTTTCAACCTCGTAAGCGCGTTTATAGTCGAATTGATCGCTCACAAGGGCGGTAAGTAGCTTTTTCCAGCGCTCAACATGTTGGGTAATACGGCCTTCTTCTTTGGCTGTTCGCGCCCCGAAAAGCGCCAGTGGAGCCATATATTTCATGCCTGTTAGCGCAGCCATTTGTTCCATTGGGTAAAGCAGCTCACGAATGGTGAAATGGTTGTAGCCTTCGGTTTGATAGGCGTCTGCTCGACCACCTGCCGATAAAGCACACATAAAGCGCTTACCTTTTAGCGCAGTACCTTGACTG
Organism: Vibrio rhodolitus; assembly: GCF_003350325.1. Classification (GTDB taxonomy): domain Bacteria; phylum Pseudomonadota; class Gammaproteobacteria; order Enterobacterales; family Vibrionaceae; genus Vibrio; species Vibrio rhodolitus. The sequence goes on from NZ_QLYZ01000005.1 coordinate 163,298, forward strand.
CCGTAGGCAAAGCCATATTCCAATACCAGATCTTGCCACTCTTTAAGCATGGCAGGGGTGGAATACCAGTATAGTGGGAACTGGAAAATGATGATGTCGTGCTCGACCAAGCGTTTTTGCTCGCGATCAATATTGATGTTGTAGCTTGGATATTCGAAGTAAAGGTCGACAGTGGTGACACCTTCAATAGTTTTCGCCGCATCAAAGAGCGGCTGGTTTACTTCTGAGCGATGCTGCGACGGGTGAGCATATAAAACCAGCACTTTGTTTTTAGACATTGTTGGCTTCCTACCAGTGTATAGCAGTCACAACGAATCCCCAGAGGCATCGATGGTAAGAGCCTCCAGAGCAATTGAGACTGATATTATTGAAATTGTTACCTATTGTTACCTGTATTGGTTAAGGTTAGCAACTGAGTTAAGTCATTTAAATGATTTACTACAACCGAAGCTTGGTGCTCAAATGGTTTTTTAATACCGTGATCAACCAGACAAGAAGGCATGTTTGCGTTGTTCGCCGCTTGTAAATCATACAGGTAGTCGCCGACATACAGCACTTCTGGTGGCGCGAGTTGCCATTCATCAGCAAGGGAATTTAGCGCATCGGGAGAGGGTTTGGGTGCAAAATGTTCACGGCTGATGATGCGTTCTATGCTGAGGTTGTTGTGCTTTACCTTGGTGGTAGCCGCTTGCAGACAGTTGCGGGTGATGATCGCTGTGTGTAGTGCTTTGCGCTCAATGTATCTTAAGATGGTGACACAACCCGGCATCGGGTAGGAGCTGCGTGCGTCTTCAAGCTCATGGTCAAGGATCCTCTGCTCAGCATTTGCACGTTGCTCAGGACAGCGAATCTCTTCGGTAAAGGTGAGTAAGTCTCTGTCGGCCGGGCAACCAAGTTCATCGCGTAACCAAAAAAAGTCCATGTCAGAACTGACCAGCGTGTTATCAAGGTCGAAAACAATCGCTTTGATGCGTTGAGGCTCAAACGGTACCACGGTGAATTTATCCATAAAATCACGCTCCTTATCTCTCACATAGAGCCTATGCCCGCATAGTTTGTCGGTAGGTTGGCTCAATTAACCCAGTCGCACTCCTTAAACAGTGTCCTTTTACTGCCTAGTTACTAATTGTCTTACTCGTAACCAATGACAGAGCGGTGTCTGGGATTAGATTCCCCAATCCAAAAATTGATAAGAAAGGGGATATCTCTATGATTTTAAGATAGTTGCCGTGGATGTGTTTAGGCAAATTCTTTTTCTAAATAAGCGACGATATCCGAAGATTCATACATCCATTCTACGCCTTGTTCCGTTTCAATTCTCAGACAAGGAACTTTCACTCGACCACCACCCGCTTCAAGTTCAGAGCGGTGCTGCGGATTATTTTTTGCGTCTCTTAAGTCGAATTTTACCGATTGGCGTTTCATCGCTCGGCGCACTTTGACGCAAAACGGGCAAGCTTCAAATTGATACAGAGCGAGTTGCGCCGCCTTTTGATCGACTACTTGCTGAGCTTCAGGTGAACGTTTGACACCGCGGGGAGAGAAAACAAAGTCCAAGACCAAAATAATACGACCTAAGATCCAACGGATGACTTTCATAACATTCCTTTTTCGTTCATATAATTATGCGCTGCATTGTAACAACTAAGCTACATTGCATAAACAACAATATTGTTTATACAAGTAACGCTGGTTTTTGAATTAGCGATAATCAACCTTGTGCTGCTTGGTGACCTGTATGCCGAGTCGTTTGGCTAAGCGGACTAAGTTCGCTCGATCTAGGTTAAGCTGCCTTGCCGCTTGCGCCCAGTTAAACTTGGCTTGTTCTAAAGCGGTGATAATCAATTTAGCTTGGTACTCGTCGGTGGCTTGGCGCAGATCTTTCACCTGCGTAAGGTGTGCCGCTGATTTGTTTGATAGCGGCTCGGGCTGAGCTGGCGTCACTTCATTGTTGGTTAACGCAAGATCGACGGCGCTAACAGAAATAGTCGCTACATGGTTGCTCTTTGCTCGGGCTCGCAGTGCCGCGCGGTTTATCACATGTTCTAATTCGCGCACGTTCCCGGGCCAATCATAACGAGGGAGTTGCAGCAGTGCGTCGCGGCTGAACTTCAATTGGACGATACCAAGCTTTTTACGTGCCTGTTCGAGGAAGTAACCAGCGAGTAATACCGCATCTTCCTCTCGCTCACGCAGTGGCGGCACAGCTAAAGGATAGACACTAAGACGATGATAAAGGTCGGCGCGAAAGTGTCCTTGCTCGACTTCTTGTTTTAAATCGCGGTTAGTAGCCGCCAAGACACGTACATTAATGCTTTGCACTGAGTCTTGCCCCACGGGCTGAATCTCGTTGTTTTGCAATGCGCGCAATAGTTTACTCTGCGCAGTTAAGCTTAACTCGCCAATCTCATCAAGAAACAGTGTGCCGCCATCTGCTAGTGCGAACTTACCCAAACGTGATTTATCGGCACCGGTAAACGCGCCTTTGACGTGACCAAACAGTTCACTCTCTATTAATGATTCCGCAATTGCCGCGCAGTTAACGTAGATGAGTGGCTGGTGGCTACGAGTTGACTGGTGGTGCAAGCTACGAGCGACCAGTTCTTTACCGACACCAGTTTCACCGTGGATCAAAATGGTGAAATCTGAAGAGGCGACAACGGCAATATCATCTTTAAGATTTTGCATTGCGGCGCTATTACCAATGATTTCCCCGCCGTCACGCTCCCACACTTCTTGATTTAACTCTTCCAACTTTTGCTGGGTTTGTTTGGCTTTTTGCTCAAGCTGAGAAACAGTTAACGCCACCTTAAGGTGTGAAGCGACGATCGCCGATAGCGCATCTAAACTGCGCTCTGGAATACGATCAAACACGTTAGGAGTGAGACTATCAAAGGTTAAGACGCCCAGCAGTTGTTCAGCGTAAATCAGTGGCAAGCCCATACATGCGTGCATTGGCAGCTCACCGTCGTAATCGAGTAGTAGACCATCAAATGGGTCAGGCAATTGGCAGTCGGCATCAAAACGCACCACACCTTCAGCTTGGCAGATTTGCTCAAAGCGCGGGTGGTCGCTGACTTTGAAACGGCGACCTAGTGTATCGCGCGTGACCCCCTGTATCGCAAGAGGTACCAGCGTATCACCTTGTAAGCCAAGTAAGGCGACGCAATCACATTGCACAGCCTTGCGAATGGCATCGAGTAATTTGTTGAATCGGTCTTGATCGTTATGACCACTGGCTAATCCTGCTGTCATATCCAGCAAGGTTGAAATCGAAATATCTTGCATGAGCTAACCTTTAATGAGTGCATTTACTATTTTAGTGTCATTTTGACTCAAAATAAAGCTGTCAAAATGACTCAAATGCAAAGACTAAATCGCTGAAAAGATAGCAAATTAAGGGTTTATAAACTTGGCATCATTCCTGCTCTTACAGTGTAAGTTCTCAATAATAGAGAACTATGCCCGAGCAAATTGTCGTCGCTGGGGTATAAAAAATCAGGAGAAACACTCTTATGCTCAACGAAAACCATATCACTGTAGTGAAAAGCACCATTCCTTTACTAGAGGGCGCGGGTCCTGCGTTAACCCAGCACTTTTACCAACGCATGTTTAGCCACAATCCGGAGCTAAAAGATATTTTTAACATGACGCATCAAAAAACGGGACGTCAGAGCGTTGCCCTGTTTGAAGCGATTGCGGCGTATGCGAAGAACATTGAGAATTTGTCTGCCTTAACTCAAGCGGTTGAACGTATTGCGCACAAACATACCAGTTTTAACATTCAAGCCGAGCACTACCAAATCGTCGGTCACCACTTGATTGAGACGCTACGTGAGCTTGCGCCACAAGCCTTTACCCAAGAAGTAGAAGAAGCATGGACGGCTGCGTACCTATTTTTAGCCCAAGTATTTATTAATCGTGAAGAAGAAATCTATCAAAGTAATGCTGCGACTCATGGCGGTTGGCGCGGTGCACGTGAGTTCGTGATTTACAAGAAAACGCCAGAGTCGGCGTTGGTTACCAGCTTTGAGCTTCGTCCTGCTGATGGTGAGGCAATTGCCGATTTTCAACCAGGGCAGTATCTAGGTATTGAAGTTAAACCAACTCAAAGTGAGCATGTCGAAATTCGTCAATATTCTCTGTCTCAAGCGGCGAATGGCAGCAGCTACCGTATTTCGGTTAAGCGCGAAGGAATACATGACAGTGAAGACTCCTACCAAGGGTTAGTGTCGCATTACCTGCATAATGAACTGCAAGCGGGTGACTCGGTGATGGTTTATCCACCTGCGGGTGAGTTTTTCTACCAAGTGACTGATAAGCCAGTGGTGCTAATCGCGGCTGGAGTAGGGGCAACACCGATTCAAGCAATGGCGCAAACATTGGCGGCAGAAGGTAAAAACAATGTCAGCTATTACTATGCCTGTGAATCTCAGCAACAACATACTTTCGCACATGAGACAGAAGCATTGATCGGAGAAAATGGTTGGCAACACCAAGTATGGTATCGCGATCAAGATGGCATGATGGATCTGACTCAACTGGCATCATTACCAATCGATGATGGTGAGTTTTATTTATGTGGTCCAGTTGCCTTTATGGAATTTGCCGTTAAACAACTTGATGCGATGGGCGTTGCACGGGAGCGTATTCACTATGAAGTGTTTGGTCCTCACGCTTACTTGTAAAGCTTGTTACTTATGAAGCAAAGCTCCCAAACGGGAGCTTTGTTTTTTCCTTTTGAAAGAGAGATGTTACCAGAAAGTAACGGCGATAATGGTCAGGATGGCAATACACACGACGTTGAGAATAAAGCCAACACGCATCATTTCACTTTGCGCAATTTTGCCAGTACCAAACACGATGGCATTTGGCGGTGTTGCGACCGGCATCATAAAGGCGCAAGAAGCCGCAACCGCAATTAGTACTGACAGCATAATTGGTGACATGCCAAATGCTTCAGCCACGCTAGCAAACAACGGAATAAACAATGCAGACAGGGCTGTATTACTAACAAACTCGGTTAAAAACACCACAAAGGTAGCAATCATGGCGACAACAAGCACAATACCTAAATCGGCAACAATTTGACTGAGCGCGGTGGCTAAAAATGCACTGGTTTCGGTTGCTTTTAAAATATTACTTAAGCAGATACCGCCGCCAAACAGCAACAACACGCCCCAGTCAGTGGTTTTCTCAATGTCTTTCCAATGCACCACGCGACAAAAACTCACTGCTAAAATTGCACCTAAAGCGATGACGGTATCGAAGCTCTTGATTCCGCCAATCATGGCATTGATAGGGGTACTGAAAATCCAAAAAGTAACTGTGGTCAAAAAGATACCAAGGGTAACCACTTTGCCTTTATCCCAATCGATCGCTGCTGTATTTAATTCAAAGTCACCTTTAAGATCCGGTTTAAGTAAGAAATACAGTACGACAATCGACACAGGCAATAACACGGCGGCAATCGGTAAACCAAAGCTCATCCATTGCGTAAACGTCAGCCCAACTTCAGCTGCAGCGATGGCATTGGGTGGACTACCAACGATCGTTCCCATCCCACCAATACTGGCACTGTAGGCAATCCCCAGCAGTACGAATACATGTGTGCTGTGACCGCTCTTTTCATTGACCTTATTTAAGATCCCTAATGCCAAAGGCAGCATCATTGCCGTGGTGGCGGTATTACTGATCCACATTGATAAGATGGCGGTTACGCCAAACAGCATAAATACCGCAACGCTAAGTTGTCCTTTGGCGATGATGAGCACTTTGTCGGCGATAACCTGATCAAGACCTTGTCGGTGCATCGCTGCAGCAAGAGCAAAGCCGCCAAGGAAAAGGAAGATGATGGAGTTAGCGAAACTATTTAAGGCTGCTTGAGTGCTGAATACGCCAAAAATAATTGCAAGTACCGGAACGAGAATCGCCGTAACGGTGACGTGCAGCGCTTCGGTTAGCCACAAAATGGCGATGAAAACCAGAATACTTAATCCAAGCACTACGTTTGGTTCAAACGGTAGAGTGAGATACATCAAGGCGAAGATCAGGATGTCGGCAATGATGATCAAGCTGTTGCGATTGATTAGCCATTCCCGGGTATTGGTGGGTAGAGGTACGCTATCGTTCTTATTCATTATTGTTTCCTTTTTAGGCTTCTAATTGAGCTGACGATATTGCTTTATTTTTATAGGGTTACTTCACGTGTCTTGCCCAAAGAGCAGGACAGAGCATCCGACAACGGCAATGGTTAACAATATGTTGTGGATTGGTTTGTATTTAACAATAAATTAAAAATGAGAGGGCTAAGGTTTATATAAAGAATTGGCTTAGGGTATAAAGAAAATATAAAGATTCAGCATTTAATAGAATTATTAATCATGACAATTAATTGCGTCATTCAACATGTGATGGGTTTATGCCAATAGAAACAGAAGCGAAAAAAAACCAGTAGCTGGCTACAACTACTGGTGGAACGTGATGCAGTGCATCGGGAATAAATACATAAGTAAATAATAGTGACACCTTCCATAGTTAGAACAAACTAACCGGAGGCATTGCTATGCCTTATCAGGTACGAGTAATACTAAATACTATTAAGTAAACTTGTTGTATGGTTTTGCTCAGCGATATAAATTTTTTATAAAAATAGTCGGTTATTCACAGGCGACTGTATTGATTAAGCGATAACCAACGCCAGTTTCGGTAATGATGTGTAACGGCTGAGCAGGGTCTAGCTCCAGTTTGCGGCGCAATTGTGCGATGTGAATGCGCACATAATGCGAATGCTCGATGTAGTTGTTTCCCCAGACTTCTTTCAATATTTGTCGGTGAGTGAGCACCTTGCCCGCATTTTTACATAAGTACTTTAAGATGTTGTATTCGGTCTTGGTCAGTTTTATGGTTTGCCCATCCTGCATCACTTTTTGTAATCCCAAATCGATGCTGATATCCGACATTTGAAAACGAGTTGGAGTGGCGATGTTTTCTTGATGGGCAAACCTTAATGCGACGCGAACTCTGGCAAGTAGCTCTTCACTGCCAAAGGGTTTGGTTAGATAGTCGTTCGCTCCGGCATCCAGCGTGGCGACTTTGTCTTGCTCTTGGTTTCTTGCCGATATCACTATGATTGGGGTGTTGGACCACGCTCTTATTTGATCTATAAGTTTCAAACCATCTAAGTCAGGCAATCCAAGATCAAGCAAGATAAGGTGAGGAGACCAGTTCGCCGCTATCTGAAGACCGAGTTTGGCCGAGTCTGCTGTTTTAACTGAGTAATCGTGACCACCGATCAGGATACTCAAAAAGCGGCTAATTGGTTGCTCATCTTCAATAATGAGTATTTTTGTTTCACTGTTCATCGTTATTGTACTTCTGTAGGTCAAATAGCCCGCAAGGAATGCTAAGGGTAAATTGAATGCCATAGTCAGTAAGGTTGTCGGCGTGGATGCTGCCATCATGAGCTTCGACAATCACTTTACAGATCGCCAAACCAAGCCCGGTTCCTTCGACATGCTTGTTGTCGATGCGATAAAAACGGCTGAAGATTTTCTCAAGCTCCTCCTCGGCGAGGGCAGTGCAAGGGTTCGCTATGGTTAAGACAAAGTGACCATCGTTGTGTTGATAGGTAATATGAATATCACTCTTGGCTGGGCTGTATTTCGCTGCGTTTTCCAACAGATTACACAACACTTGCTCCATCAAAAGCGCATCAAGTTCTACCAGCATTGGCGGACCTGAGATGTGTACCTGATGCGAGCTGAGTAGAGTATGTAACTCTTGTCTTGCGCTTCCCAGCAACTCTTCTGGCTCTAGCCATTCTCGGTTGAGAACCAGATCTGTCGCTGTATAACGGGTGATGTCTAATAATTTAGTTAGGCTTTGATTTAAGCGCTCACTTTGAGCGGCGATAGAGTGGAGTAACTCTTGTTTGAGCTCTTCTTTCAGTTGCAGCTTGTCATCGCATAAGGTGGTAGCTGAACCAATAATGGCGCCAAGGGGTGTTTTTAAATCGTGTGACACAGAAGCGAGCAAGGTTGAACGAACTTGCTCGACTTGATGATTGGTTTCCGCTTGAGATTGAGCCAATATAGCATTGGTTCTAGCAAGTGAGAGAGATACGAGGGATAAAAACCAAGCATCGATTTTTTTCTCTTGATACTGTTCGATAACCAGTGCGCCAAGCGCTTTATTATCATGACTAAACCATAAATAGCTTAGCGATGCGGGTGGCTGTGTTTGCTGACAGTCGTTAAGCCAAGCGTTATCAAATTGGTCGGTTTTCGCCAGGCAGTGCCAATGAGGTTGGATTGTAAATATTGCTGATTGTATTTGGTATTGCTTGGCTAAAAACGTGACTGCCGCATTGGCAATTTGCTCTGATGTCGTTTGCGCAAGAAAGTGCTGGGCTAAGGTGTTACGAGTTTCAAGCTCGTGGGTGAGTTGGTGATTTTTGTGTAGCTCTTTGCGTTGTGATTGTGACAGTTGGACGACAAAAATCCCACTCAATGCGAGGGCAACATAGGTGACTAGGTAATGCGCGCTTTGAAATTTAAACGAGTTGAACTCGGGTAAGATGAAGTAGTGAAAGGCGCAAATGTTAATAACGAAAATTAGGTAAGCATCACGAGGCTTGAGAAATAAGCCACTGACAAGATTGATCAATAGAAACAGCATCGCGACGTCAGTTTCGATTAAGGCTTTTCTGGTTTCTACCCCAATAATTGTTAGTAAGTAACTCAAAATTAGGAAGAAGATTAGGTTGTAATGCTCTTTTATTTTCATAGTTAACACATTCACAACAAGCATAAATGCTTAATACCTGATAGGTATTTTTGGCGCAAGATTTATGTGTTGATTTTGCGTTGAGCGAAGAGGTGTTTTTGAGCGACCAACAACTAATAATCGCATAAGAAAGCAATACTAAGCGAGGGATTGAGTGAGAGAACAGATGGCTTCATTGATGTTAGAAGCCATCATAGCTAAAGCGCAAAGATGAATTGGTAATAGTCAGTTAACGCTGAAACAAGCCTTTTAACCAACTGAGTAAACCACCACTGTCGGCTTTATTTTCAGTCAACTGCCGAGCTTGATAATAACTTGCCATAAACTCACTACGAAGTTGGTGAACATCTTTACCCGTTGTTGTGACAAGGGTGGAGGCTGTCTGCTCGGCATGATCGTTGGCGAGACTAAAATCCATTCCTAAATAGCCTTGTAAGTAGAGCCACAAATGGGTGACAAGCACGAGTTGCAGACCATCTTGGTATTGGAAGCGGGCAGCATGATCCTCACCGAGGTTTTCATCGAATGCTTGCTGCATCGCATCCACCGAGTCTTTATGCGCGGTGACTCGGCTTAATGTTTCGATATGTGCCTTAGTTAACAAGCCCAATAGGTGATGCGTAAGGTGATTCTCTGGTTTGGCTAGCTGCACCTTACGAAATAGCATGGCGTTAGCAGTGGAAAAGGATTGCCATTGTGGGCTGGTAAAATCCACCACAGAAAGTTTATCAGCCTGAATATCACAAATGGCTTGTTCTAATTCAATCATGGCGCTGTAGGGTTTCCCAAGTCACTTCGTGAGAGCCTTCACTGCTGTCTACAAATAAGCTGTTACCTGTGATCATCACTGAGAGATCCATGCCGCGTTGAACGGTTTGAGCTAGTGTTTCAATGCTATTGGCATCAAATTGGTGAATTGTTGCACTTAGTGACGCTAACTTCGACTTAGATTGATTCCACCAAACATCTGATTTGCTGTTAAATGCATAGATTTGAACTTTTTTCGCCAGGCGAGTGGCTTTTTTAACGCGATCAACCGCAGGTTCGCCAACTTCAATCCACTCTTCAATGGTGTCGTCGAGGTTTTTATGCCAAAGATCCGGCTCCTCAATGGTTGATAAGCCTTTGGTGAAGACTAATTCTGGTGAAGCATTTAAACAAAATGCCATCACTCGCGCCATCATGCGGGTCACGGTCTCTGATGGATGCAAAGCAATAGTGCATGACAACGAGTCATAATAATCACGGTTGGTATCTGATAAAGCGATACGGAATTTATATATTGTTGGTTTGAGTGCCATATTTATTTGCCACAAAAATGAAAATAGCCAGCTAAATTAGCTGGCTATTAGAATCGATTTTGTCGACAAATTAAAGAACTTTGATGTTCTCAGCTTGTGGACCTTTTTGACCTTGAGTAATGCTGAATTCAACAGCTTGGCCTTCAGCCAGAGTGCGGAAACCGTCACCAGTAATTGCGCTGAAGTGTGCAAAAACGTCTGGACCGTTTTCTTGCTTGATGAAGCCAAAACCTTTAGTTTCGTTGAACCATTTTACTGTACCAGTCACTGTATCTGACATCTGTCTTTCCTATGTATTTCTCTGTTACGCCTCAAGCGGCACGGATAGCGTGGAAAAGGAGATTGCTATTGCGCACGACGTTACGACAGAAATACTCGAGTTCCAACGAAACGGCGTTCTAGACAAGAACCGTTTTCTAGCTAACAACCAGTCTAAGGTTTAACCAATCTAAGTCAATATAATTCCAGTGAAATTAAACTAATAATTTGAACTAAATATCGTCCGCGTAAATTATGACTGGAATTTAATACTGACTTACTTACATTTGTCATAATTCTATGTTTCTTGGAATAAGAACTGCATAACAATATTACATTCTAAGCGTGATGTGCATAACATATATCGTTGCGCTGTACCTGTTTTATGACAAAGCAATATAAGTAATATGTTCATCAAGTGCTGTTGTGTGCCCAACTGTTTTCAAGCGTATCCTTGCGACTAGAGCTCTGCTAACAATCAATGTCAAATAAGCGTGCTCTTTTGCAGCTTACTATGACGTCATGCCATTTATGTCACATTTTTCTATGTTCATTTCGCTGGAATTCGCATGTTAATTAAATGTTAACATAGCGGTTTTTTCTATAGGTTTTAGTGCAACTTTCAGTTTTAAAAGAAGAATGAGCTTTTAGCATGTTAATAAAATGTGGAAATGGTGGTGTTATTAGTTTTTTTGCTTCGACAGCATAGAAATTAGCGCTTGAACTTTACGGATTTGGTGAGAAAATGTGCGAAAAATGAGTTTTCATTTATGAAAGGATGCTTTAACGATTTTTAAAGGTAAGCACTATGAAACTAGTTCTGATTCTAATGGCATCACTATCAGCTGGCGCAGCATCAGCGGATCATTTCCATTCATTTATGTTAGGTTTGTGCGTAGCGGCACTCGCAGTAGGTAGCTGTTACTGGTTTGCATTTAGAACCTCTCGTTTTCCACAGTTTGCGTTATTTCTCTTAATCTGCGGTTTGTTTGCTAAGCTAACCATCACGGTTGCGGGCGTAGCGTTTGGTATTTCACAAGCGTTGATCACTTCACCGTTAGTGTTTGCCTTGTCTTACCTATTCTTCTCGATTGTTGTCACTTACTTGTGGTTTAGCTACCGAGACTCAATCACGAAAGTGCCACAAGCTGCATAAGCAGAAATAATCTATTGCATTAGAGCCAGCTCAATGAGCTGGCTTTTTTGTGTCTTTTAAAACAGTTGCATAAGCGAGTTCACATTTCTTTGCCACAAATCTTGTATAACAGTAACCAAGCGTAACAGAGCTGCTGAAAGCGCCTACGCTTTCAATATACTGAAACAAGTCTTTTAATTGGTAGAGAGCCATGGAAACAAAACGTTTAATACAATCTGCTTTGTTAGTCAGTGCCTTTAGTTCTTCAGCTGTGTTAGCTGCGCCTTCTATTACTCCCGATCCGCCGGTGATTGGTGCAAAAGGCTACATTCTAATGGATTTCAATACTGGACAAGTGCTTGTAGAGAAAAATGCACATGATCCTCTAAATCCAGCCAGTTTAACCAAGCTGATGACTGCCTATGTAGCTGGGCAAGAGGTCAACGCGGGCAATGTGACTTTGCAAGATAACGTGACCATTAGCCAAAATGCGTGGGCAAAGAATTTTCCTGACTCTTCAAAGATGTTTATCGAGGTGGGTACGTCGGTATCGCTGATGGATCTTTATCGCGGTCTGATTGTTCAATCTGGCAATGATGCCAGTGTAGCGATTGCTGAGCACGTTGCTGGCAGTGAAGGTGCGTTTGTTGGCTTAATGAATAGCTGGGCTAAACGTCTGGGGCTCAATAATACCGCTTATACTAATCCGCATGGCTTAGACAGCGAGGGTTTATACTCAACGCCTTACGATATCGCTTTGTTAAGCCAGGCGATCATCCGCGACTTGCCTGATATCTATCCACTGTATAGTGAAACCTCGTACGCCTATAACGGTATAACGCAATACAACCGTAACGGGCTACTACGTGATAGAAGCTTGAATGTCGATGGTATGAAAACCGGTTATACCAGTGGAGCAGGCTACAGTTTGGCGACGTCTGCAACCAGTGGCGACATGCGTTTGATTTCGGTGGTGATGGGTTCAAGCAGCACTAAAAGCCGTGAGTCAGAAAGTAAGCAGTTACTTAGTTATGGCTTCCGATTTTATGACACTGTGTTAGCCAGTTCGGAGGGGAAACCTCTTAGTGAAGCGCGCCTATGGATGGGTGAGTCGGATAGCTTGAAAGTAGGCAGTGCAGAAAATATTTACCTGACTTTGCCAAAATCCGACGTCAATAAAGTGGAAGCTGAACTGGTTTATAACGGTGATTTAGTCGCTCCAATCCAAGCTGGTCAAGTGGTCGGTGAGGTTGTTTACACTGTGGGTGGTGACGAAGTCGCCAAAGCTGAGTTGACGGCATTAGAAAGCGTCGACGAAGGAAGCATTTTCAAGCGTATTATTGATTGGTTTAAAATGCTTATTGCGAGTTGGCTTTAATATTCAGTGATTTCAGTTAGATAACTTAGCGGGTGTTACAGCCCGCTTTTTTTGTACCTAGAGCTAAGCGATTTAGCCCTTTGTCGATCAGCCTCACGTCAGTGGTTTAATTGCCATAACTCTTATCTGGCGCTTACCAAACATTGACATTTCATTTGGCTATTTCGCCACAATGCGCGCAAATAATTAATCACCTACGCCACTATAAGGCGAGTTAGGAAATTGCGGTTAGTGTTAACTGCGCAGTGTAGAAATAGGAACCCACTATGGAATTTACCGCTAAAGACAGCGAAGCTTTGTATCACGTTTGGATGTCTCAAAAATCTAAAATGCGCCTGACGCAAATGGAATTTGCCAAAAAGCTTGGTATTAGTCAGCTCGAGTTTTCCAGCATCTTGCGTGGTGAGCGCCCGCTCTCTATGGCGTTTATTTCGCGTTTTTGTCATCTACTCAATCTAGAATCTGACCGTGTTGTTCCTTCATTGCGTTCGCAACCAGAAGTAAAAGAAGTTTATCTTGAAAGTCGAATGACGGTTGATGGTGAGATTAAGCGTGCGTATATCGATGGCAACCAAGTTGTTGTTGAGTACTTACATCGCGTAACCCACTAAAAATATCGCTAAGAGACGCTAAGGCGCCCTCAGGCAGTATAAAATCATGAACTGCTTGATTTTTAATCGCTTGCACTGATATCCACTCTTATATGGTATATCATTCCTTAATTGTGGCTTTTTAGATTAAGGTGAGTAGTCGATGAGAATGAGAGCGTTTGCGTTGGGATTGCTATCCATAGTTGTGGTTGGTTGTTCATCGGGTCCGATTGCTAAGGCGACCAAATTTACATCTTACGAAGATTTTCAGCCCGGTCCTGATGGGGGCGTCGACTTAGTATGGGCAAAACTTGGACTGCGCGATCCGGAACGCTTGCATGCCAAGTTAGCGCAATATGATTCGGTAATTATCGATCAGGTGATCGTGGTTGCTGGGGAAGAAACGCTATCGTCTGCAGAGATTGAAGAGCTGTCCAATCATCTGATTGCAAGAATTAAACAAGCGATCGATCCGTACAAAAGCGTCGTTGAAGTAGCTAGTCCGCGTACCCTAAGGCTAAGTATTGCCTTGAGTAATGTTGAAACACCAAATCCTATTTTAGCTGTGACAAGTAGCGTGTTACCGTTCGGATTGGCGCTATCAACCATATCTAAAGTGACAACCGGTGAGCACACCAACGTTGGCAGCGCGAGCATCGAGCTTTTGGTTAGCGATGCGTCGAGTGGTCAAGCGCTTTTTGCCGCGATTGACCGTCAAGCAGGTAATAAAGATCTCTCCACTATGATTGATTCTCTTGATGATGCTAAAGATGCCATCAACTATTGGGTTGATCGCTTGGCGATCACACTGGATGGTTGGCAGCGTCCTTAGCAAGCTTTGTATTCAGGCTGACTTAAGAGTTGCCAAAACGAGGCTTTGTCAGCGCAGTGAACAGTGCTATGCTGCGCCGACGACGAGTGACAGAGCATAGTGATGTTAGAGAAAGAGAATCTACTGAAATTGGCGCGTATGCAAATGCCATTTGGTAAGTACGCAGGTCGAGTGTTGATCGACCTACCGGAAGAGTACTTACTTTGGTTTGATAAGAAGGGATGGCCGCAGGGTGAGTTAGGTGATTTGCTCAAGTTGTGCCTAGCACTCAAAATTGAAGGGCTTGATAGCGTAGTTAAGCCGCTGAAATATGACTTTCGCCACGGCTAAAATAGCCAATGCTAGCAAGGTGAGGGAGAACCACCTTGCTTAAAGTGTGACTGCTTGATAGCTTTTTACAATTTGAGCCACATCTTTTTTCTTGCCTTGTTGTATGCGTTGATAATGACGCAATGTCTTATCTAAATATTCTCGCCCGATATGAGCTTGTTCTTGGCTCACCGCTTGCCACATTTTATCGCCAACCAAATTGATTACATTGCCTTTGCTTGCGGTAGTAGACACCAGCATGATTTCATAAAAACGTTGATTTTCTTTCATCAAGCATTCGTCAATCACACTGAGCTGATGCAGCTGTAAGCTTTGTCTAAGTTTAAATTGATGATGGACAGGGCAGAGTAGAAAGTCGATCTGCTCGCCACGATGCTGCTCGACGATAGCCGAGACGAAATCAATCATTAAGTCGCCGCCTATGCCAGCAATGATGATTAGATGGCTGCCTGCAAATTGCTTAAGCGGCAGCGTTGCAACATCGATACAGTGCGTATGCCAGCGCTTTTGCTCACTAGGATAAAAATGCTGCAGTTTACCTGTCACGCCGGTGATCAATTCGGGCACAATATCAACGAAGTGCACGTTGGAATTGGTGTGTTTGTTGAGTAGCGCAGTGCCAAGCAAGCCATGATCGCAGCAGCAGTCCCAAATATGTGTATAGCCAGCCGTGACCATTTGTTCTATTTGCGCTAATCGCTTGCCCAGTTTCACTTCGTACCTACTTAGAAAATCAAAACCGGCGTATTGTAATGATTTTTACTCATTTGGCTAGTGGCGTGAGTTTGATCACCTAACCTTTAAGCATCCAAGGCGATAGAAGCGCATATTTTCTGTTGCAGATAAATATAAGTTAGCAGGTGTTTTATAAAATAAAGCATGAAGAGTTGAATTATCGATTTAAAATAGAGTGCTAGAAAGAAAACTAATCGATTTGATGATTATTATTTTAAATTGGTTAACTGATAAGATTAAATAAATGTAAAATTTGCATTAAGTACTATGTTGTCTAATTAATATTTTGATAAATAAAATATACCCTCAATTATCAATTTGTCTGATTAAATATACATAAACAGCCTAATACATGCTCATGTACATTAAAATGTACATGGTTCGTACAAAGAGTGTACGTGGTAAAAGTGTTTGTGACCTCCCATTTATCAGTGTTGATGCAAATTTCGTCACTCAATGCTAGATATTGACCTCTTAGTTTTTTAAATAAAAGAGATGTGATCTCTCACTTTTTAATTAATTTTTCTGTTGTTTATTATATACAAGTAATCCAATTGCGTTTATTCGTCATACTCTTTTCTAGTATCGAAATGCTCTATTTAATAAGTGCCAGTACCTACTGTTAATAATAAAAAGGCAACATATGGAAATAACCACAACAACATCGACAAACAGCACCTCGAAGGTGATTGGCGGCGGTTTAATCATCGCTGGCACATCTATCGGTGCTGGTATGCTTTCTATCCCGCTGATGTCAGCAGGTTTAGGTTTTGGCGTGTCTGTTCTACTACTTTTTGGTTTCTGGGCATTAATGACATACACCTCTATGTTGATGCTAGAAGTTCACCAACATGCTGACAGTTCAGCGACCCTACACACTCTCTCTACTAAATTTTTAGGTAACCCTGGTAAAGTTGCAGCGACAATCGCGACGTTTATGCTTCTGTATGCGCTATGTGCGGCATACGTTGCTGGTGGCGGTAGCAACATGGCTACACGTTTAGACCAGCTAACGGGTATCCAAATCCCTGCATGGATGAGCTCTCTGATCTTCGTTACTATCGTAGCGGCGCTTGTTGCAGCTGGTACTGCAGTAGTGGATAAAGTAAACCGTGTTTTGTTCGGTGCTATGATGGTAGCAATGGCTGCTGTTCTAGTTTTCTTGAGCCCTAACATTTCAGGCACGTTGCTTGCTGCTTCACCAAAAGGCTGGGGTCTGTTCTTCGCAGCACTACCTGTAATCTTTACTTCATTCGGCTTCCACGGTTCTATTCCATCAATCGTTACTTACTTCGATGGTGAGACGAAGAGCTTACGTACCGCAATGCTTATCGGTTCATGTATCCCACTAGTGGTTTACCTATTCTGGTTGGCATGTACGCTTGGCGTTGTTCAACAAGACGTTCTTATGGAGAACGGTGAACTAGGTGCAATGATTGCAATTCTGGGTGAAACTTTAGGTAGCTCGAATATTGCTGTGATGATCGGTCTATTTGCTGACTTGGCACTTGTGACGTCTTTCTTGGGTGTTTCCTTAGGTCTATTCGATTACCTACGTGATACAACTAAAGACAAGCTGAAAGGTAACCGTGTTTCTG
This sequence comes from Vibrio rhodolitus, assembly GCF_003350325.1. GTDB lineage: Bacteria > Pseudomonadota > Gammaproteobacteria > Enterobacterales > Vibrionaceae > Vibrio > Vibrio rhodolitus. The sequence continues at coordinate 180,242 of NZ_QLYZ01000005.1, forward strand.
TTGCTCTGATTACGTTCCTTCCACCACTAGCGTTTGCTTTGTTCTACCCACAAGGCTTTATCATGGCTCTAGGTTATGCAGCAATCGCGCTAGTTGTTATTGCTATCTTCCTACCAGTTGCTATGACTATCGCTTCTCGTAAAGTGCACAAAGAAGCGCACCTATACCGTGTTAAAGGTGGTCCAATCGCAATGGCAGCAGCAACACTTTGTGGTGTAGTTATCATCTTGGCTCAGTTTATCGCTTAACTTGGTATTGCTCTAAACAGCAAATACTTAACAGGCAATAACACTAAGTTATTCATCTAAATGCCGCTCACTGATATGAGCGGCATTTTTTATTCTATAGACGGTCTAACAACTGAATGCTACAACTCAATCAGCTTGGCATGGACTGCACGAGCGACGGCTTGCGAACGGTTGACCACATTTAGCTTTTGGAAAATATTGGTAAAGTGAAACTTAATCGTGCGTTCAGATAAGTTGAGGATTTGAGCAATCTCCCAGTTACTTTTGCCTTCCTTTGCCCACTTAAGTACTTCCAGCTCACGCGCTTTCAATTGCGGGAAGCCGAGCGCAAATCGGTTGTATTCTCCTTTACGCATAAACACTTCATGAATATGCGGAGCGATGTAATCTAAATTGGATTGATATTCAGCCTTAATAGGGCGGTTATCGGTACTGAGCGAGATGATGGTACTGCCGGTGTCGTTTTTCACCAGTATCGACAAACCTTCACGACCGAGTTTTTGCTGGTAGTCTGCCGCGAAGTCGGGGCAGATAATATGGGATTCATTTTCTCGCCAAGAGATAGATCCGTCATTGATCTGAATACGTGCCAAAATATGGTCTACTTTCCAGTACTCTTGCTTAAAATAGTGATCAATCCAGCCTTGGGGTTGATCTTTTACGACCATCTGTCGTTCGGTTTGGAATGAAAAATCAGAGTTGTGGTCAAGGGCTAATAAAGCGGATGAGTAAGGAATAAGCTCTCTTAACTGCGTCAAAATATTTTGTGCATCAGTCTGAGTACTTGTTGCTTGCACGCATTGATTGGCTAAATCCAATAGACGTTGCAAGGTTTGGGTGTCAGTTGCCATCTTACCAAATGTAATGAATGTGTTACTTAAACGTGAAAGTAACACATTTGTCAATTTATATGCTTTTTTTGCCTAACGATTCAGCCAAGGTCTCAAAAATCGCGTTAACATCGGCATCACAGGGTAAGTCATAAATACCGAAACTAACGAGACAAGAATTAAAGTGCTGAGATTCTTATCAAGTCCTTCTAGATGAGGACCGACAAGGAAACCAAGACTTGTGACCAAAGGATATACGGCGAGAACACCTAATATTACTTGTTTGTAAAACGCAGGTCGTGATGGCAAGTTTGATACGCCAAACCAAAGCTCTGGGGCGATTTTTTCCTGCGTATTTTCACTGCGGTTGAGCCACTTTTGCGACAGTTTCAGCATTGAGCGGGTTGATTGTTCAGATTCCCAATTCACTAGGCTTTGCTCACTGTCAAAGCGAACCAGAATGAGAAACTCAAGTTGCTGTTGGTTGCGAGGCTCGATGATATCAAGAGAAATAAAGCCCGGATAAGCGCGAACACTTTGATTCATCGACTTAAGCCAAGTTTGGTATTCGCATAGATAGCTTGGATTGACAATTTCTGAAATCAGTTTGATTTGCTGCATCTGAGGTTAACCTGCGTTGACCGCTGTGGTTAGATTGTTGATTGCGTTTGAAAGTGCAGCGTGCTCTTGCTCGGAGAGCTTACCTTGTTGAAAGGTTTGATAAAAGCTACCTAGGCTATAGTTGGCGACAATGTTTGCCCCTTGCCAAGGGAGTAAGCGCGCCAGTGTTGCGAGGTTAGTTGAACCGCCATTCTCACCTGGAGACGTGCTGATGAGTAACATTGGTTTACCACCAAACGCTGGTTTTTCACTGCTATAAACTCGCGATAGCCAATCAAGGAAGTTCTTAAATTCTGCCGGCATAAGACCATTATGTTCTGGACAAGCAATTAGGTATCCGTCAGCAGAATCGAGTAGCGGTTTAATCGATTCAAATTGTGCGGGAATACCATCGCTTGCTTCAAGGTCTTGATTATAGAATGGCAGTTTCACATCTTGCATGCTTAAGGCAGAGATCTCGACACCGCTGATATGCTTGACGGCATAGTTGAGTAGCTCGGCATTGATTGACTCGGCGCGGTTACTGGCTGAGATGGTTAAAATGGTTTTCACGGTTCACTCTCCCTGATGATTTTCTAGTCTGAAATTTCCCAAGTTGGCAGCGTGCCTTGTGGGTAGAACTCATACTAAATTGCTGCAAAAAGGATACTAGTGTCCGAACGTACAGGTGATTTTGTAAATTAGATGTGAAAACTAACAATTGTATTTGTAGTAAAAATAGGAAAGCAAAAATGCAAGAGTTACACAGGGATACACTGCATCGCGGTGGCTTTGCGGGCATTAAAGAAACGCGTATGGTGCACGATAAGCGTATTGGTGGTAATGCACAGACATGGGATGGACTCGGCAAGTTTGTCTATTTAGCGGATGCGCGTTACCTGCCATTTGGTGAAAGTAGAATGCACAGCCATCATCATATTAATGTCATTACGGTCATGCTTGAAGGTAACCTGCATCACGAAGGGTCGCTGGAGCATGGGCAAGCTTTAACTGCAAATCAAGTTCAGGTGCAGCGCTCGGGTGGAGAGGGTTTTAGCCACAATGAAGTCAATCCAGAAGAGTTCCGCTGCCGTTTATTGCAAGTTTGGACTTTACCTGAGCACAGTGAGGGACCGGCAGATTATCAAGTGTATGATATTGAACTTGGCAAAATCACCCAAATCTATGGTGACTCTGCTGATGGTAATACAGCCAGTTCAGCGACCAAGATCTATGTTGCCCGTTTAGTAAAAGAGCAAACATGGCAGCTACCACAGGAATTTCTCTGTTATGTGGTGAATGGTTCGATTGAGTATCAAGGTAAAACTTACCCTGATGGTAGTTTAATTCGAGGCTCAGGAGGCGAGTTGCAGGTGAGCTCAGAAGATGTGCATTTAACGGTGATCACTGAGTCGTAAAAAATCTCGTAATGTAAGATTGGCATCCGGAAGAAGGTTCGGATGCCTGATTGAAATCGATAGATTAGATGTTAGTTAACACAAGCTAGCATCAGCCACTAAATAACTAAGCTCCAAAGCAGGTAAGCGTTTAGTGCAAGAACGAGACTAACAATCACACCGCCAACAGCGGAAACAAGACGATGATTGCTAAAATGTCCCATGATGCTGCGACGACTGGTCAGTATCAGCAGCGGAATAATTGCTAGTGCGACACCAAAGCTCAATACCACCTGACTGGCGACTAAAATATCGGTTGTGCTCACCCCCATCGAAATAAAACCAAAAGCAGGCAACATGGTGATGCTTCTACGCAGCCAAAGCGGGATGGATACATGGACAAAGCCTTGCATTACGACTTGTCCGGCAAGAGTACCAACCACAGTGGAAGATAGCCCCGAAGCGATCAAGGATAAACCAAACAATAGCGCCGCCCCGTTACCCAACAAGGGTGTGAGAGTCTGATAAGCGGTTTCGATACTGGCGATATCACTGTGCCCGGTATGGTGAAAAACAGCGGCTGCCATTGCGATAATGGCAATGTTTACAAAGCCTGCGATTGTCATTGCAATCAATACATCGACGCGGGTCATTTTTAAGCGTTGCTTGGTGCTGTGTGTGCTTTTTCCGCTAAACAGTGCAGAGTGTAAGTAAACCACATGGGGCATTACTGTCGCGCCTAAGATCGCCGCAGCTAAATAGACTTGCTTAGGATCGGTGAGTGTTGGTAGCAATAGCCCTGTCACCATAGGTTTAACATCTGGCTTGGCAAATATTAGTTCCACTACATAAATAGCGGCGACAAACACTAGTAGCGCTCCTATCAAAAACTCGAGTGGTTTTTGGCTACGGCGTCCTAAGGTTAAAATCGCGAGGCTGAGTACGGCAGTGATTGCCGCGCCTTCGAACAGGCTGACTCCGAGCAATAGTTGAAACCCGACCGCAGCACCAATAAATTCGGCAAGATCGGTTGCCATTGCGATTATCTCAGCTTGAATCCAGTAGGGCACAACAGCCCATTTTGGCAAAGTATCGCGTAGGTGTTCAGCAAGGTTTTTGCCGGTGACAATTCCAAGCTTTGCTGAAAGGTATTGGATAAGCATCGCCATTAGGTTTGCCCAAAGCACAACCCAAAGCAATTGGTAGCCATATGCTGAACCGGATTCGATATTGGTGGCAAAGTTACCTGGGTCGATATAGCCAATCGCGGCGATAAATGCGGGTCCAATAAGACGCTTGCTTGAACCTTTAAGCGCACTGCTCGGCGCAGAACTGGCATAGGTGATGGTGTTTGAAGTTGGCGTAACAGTGCTCATAAAAGGTTCCAATCATTTTGATGAGTGGAATGTACGCCTGCACAGGGTTGAGCGCTAATTTGTCCTAGCTATTAATCTGATAGCGCTGAGCAATTAACAGCAGTTAAGTGAACGTGGGAGGATGGTGTTTGTTGATATTTATCACTCTTCGGCTAACTGACTTGGAGAAATGACCAACTTTTCTAAAAGCATTATATCTGAACTGATAAGAACATAATCGGGCTGATTATTCGTCGGCACCAAGATTATGAAACTAGCCAGCAAGTTTGGTAAGGGCTTAATATGAAGAGAAAACCCGAGCGAGTGCTCGGGTCTTATAAATGATTACGCAGTTGCTTCTTTTGCTTCTTCTGCGTCTAGCAGTTTTTCGTTGTACTTAACACAACCTTTGTAACCAAAGAATAGTGATACTAGGTACAAGATGAAAGCAACGGGTGAAGCGATAACAGTGATTGCACACACGATAATGAGCAGCAAGTTAATTACTCCCCACATAACGCTTCCTGCGTACATTTGACCGGCGCCTGGGATTACAAAACCTAGGACTAGCGCGACAACAGGGTTCTTCATTTTATTTTGTAGACGAGCCTGTTTGATAGTGTCGTTCATTTAATACTCCTTTATAACTAGCTATATGATGTGCAATGTAATGCGATGATACTAGCTTAATATAATTTACAATTCACGCTTTCGTGCAACAATAATTTACATATTACAATCGAGCTCAAATTATGTAAGCGACGAATTAATAAAAAAAATGCGCAAGATTTTTTGTGGCTTTGTAGAGCAATTAAACTAATTGTTGCTGCGCTGTTGGCAAGGGTGAAGTGAGCCTAGAAAGGTGTAACTGATGCCAATTAAATATAGGGCTCTTGAGTGATTTTTAGCTTGGCGCTCACAACCAGTTTTCCAAACAAGTTAAGCTAAGCAAAGTAGTTCTGAGAAGAAAGGAATTAAGGTTATGCTAATTGGACTCGACATCGGTGGTACTAAAATCGAAGGCGTGGTGGTTTCGCGTGTTAGCGGAGATGTGGTTGAGCGCTTGCGCGTGGCAACGCCACAATCGGGTTACGATGATTTCCTTGTGGCGGTAAAGTCAGTCATTGATAGCTTGATGGAGACAACCGAGGTGCAGTCTATCGGTGTTGGTTGTTGTGGCTCAATCAATCGTGCAACAGGTAAGATGCAAGGTGCCAATATTCTTTATCTCAACGGAGAAGATTTTCTTGGGGATCTGCAAGTTCATTATTACCTCCCGGTCGCCTTAACCAATGATGCTAACTGTTTAGCTATCTCTGAGTTTGAAACCGGTGCCGCAAAAGATGCTTCAAATTCATGTTTGGCAGTGATCATTGGCACTGGTTGTGGTGGCGGAATCGTTATTCATGGCAACATTGTGGATGGTCAACATGGCTTGGGCGGTGAGATAGGGCATAACCCTTTACCGGGTTATGATCCTGACAAGGATGGTCCGGCGACTCAGTGTTACTGTGGTTCTAACAACTGCAATGAGCTGTTTGTTTCTGGTACAGGCTTTGAGCGTACTTGGGCACAAAAACATGACAAATTGTCAGCAAAAGCAATCTTTAATCGATACGCTGATGGCGACAAAGATGCCGTTGAACACGTTGAATATTATGCAGATTGTCTCGCAAGGGTTTTAGGTTGCATCGTCAACGTAATTGATCCTGAAGTGATCGTATTAGGGGGCGGCGTTTCTAACCAATCTGCAATCTATCCATTGATTGAGCAAAAGCTGAAACACTACAGCTTTAGTAAAAATGTCACAACTCCAGTCAAACAAGCACTGCATGGCGATTCAAGCGGCGTGTTGGGTGCGGCTTATCTTCCCGTGATGAAAGGTATGATAGGTTAATATCACATTTATCATGCGTGCTTTCGTATTGACACTGCTACTTTTCAACGCTCACTAGGCTAGTTACTCCGATAAAGCATTGGATAAGCCTAGGTGGGCGCGCTGGTCAACATCCTTCGTTACTTATCACTTATAAAGATACCACCTATAAAATATATCATCGATAATCGCTGATGCCATATCTGCTATCTAGCACTGATCGTGTCACAGTGTTTTCGATAGCCTAGGTCCACTTGGTACTTCGCATCATTTCCTCCTATAGCTTTAAATTTTCACTTTTCAATTTTCATTTGCTTTCATTTTTGTTCTTAAAGCGATTATCTATAACATCAATCTAGCTGGCAACTGCTTGATTTTCTCTATCTGTGAAATTGAAAGTTGAGTCACAATTATTTCGGTTACAGTCACATTAATGTGTGACCCGAATAACATTTTTATCGCTATCTATAAGCATGATTACATTATTGAATTAACTATAACCTTATGATTTTATTCGCATTATTGAGTTATTTCCAAGTGCTTCAATATATGGTTTCGGCGCATGATATGGCATGGTTTTTTGCATGCGTTATAATGCGGATACTTCAATCGCTGAAATTTGTGAGTTTAATCATGCTTGCAGTAAAAAGTGATTGCTCAATAAAAAAACTTGAAAGAGAATTGAGTCAAATGAAAACAAATGAAAATGTTTTTGTCGAAGCGTCGAAAAAGAAAGTGGAGGCGCACGAATGAAAACAGCCATAGAACGAAGACTTGAAATAGCCAATATGGTAGGTGTGCGTGGCAAGATGCATGTCGATGAGTTGGCTGAGTACTTTAATGTTACCGGGGCGACGATTCGTGCAGATTTACGTTTTCTTGATGAAAACGGTTATATCGTCCGTTCGCATGGTTTTGCGCTAGTGAATCGCGATGTTCTTGCTAAGTTGGCGATGTCTGCAACGTCAAAAAGCCAGAACGGTGGTACAGAGTTTCATGAATACGTAGCGCATGCTTTTTATGAAGCAATTGAAGAAAAGAGCACGGTTTTTGTCGACAGCAGTCCACTAATCCGAAAATCGTTGCAGTGTTTAAAAGATCTTAAGGGCGCCACAGTGGTGACGAGAGATCTCAATTTGATTCAAAAAGTCCCTCACATAACGGATTGCAAGTTTTTCGTTACAGGCGGGCGTGTGAATACTGAGTTTATGAAAATGACAGGTTCACACATGATTAATAGTTTAAGGCAGTATCGTTTTAATAATGCATTTATTCACGTAGAAAGTTTCAACACTAAGTTAGGTGTGTTTTCAAAAAGTGAATTTGATGCCGATATGATTAGATTACTTTGCGATTTATCTGAAAAATTGACCATAGTTGTTGAATCATCAGCTTTTAATAATAACGATTCATTTTGGACCTGCGAGCCAAATAAAATAGATACTGTCATCACAGATTACAATTTGGATGATGAAACTAAAAAATCATTGGAATTGAATAATGTAAGAATATTAAAACTAAATATTAACAAATAAATAAAGGATACATGCATGGCTAATATCGTTTTAGCACGTATTGATGAACGTCTAATTCACGGTCAAATTCGTCTACAGTGGGGCAAGCATTCCGGTGCAAATACAATTCTGGTAGCAAATGATGAAATTGCACAGATGGAGCCACTTCAAGCGCCTTTTAAAGCCTCTGCTGGTAGTGATTTTGCGGTTCTTTTCCGTACGATTGATCAAACGATCGCGAATCTACCTAAAGCCGGTATGGACCGTAAGATATTATTGCTATGTAAGAATCCAACTGATTTTGCGAAAATTGTTCAAGGTGGAATCCAATTACCAGAAATAAATATTGGTAATATGCATTTCCATGAAGGAAGAGTAGCGGTTAATAAATATATTAACGTCGACAAACATGATATGGCTGCGTTTGGTGTTTTACGTGACCATGGAAGTGTAAGCACAATTCAGCATATGCCTGAAAGTGATAAAGAATGTATTTTTGAAATGACTAAAGATTTACAACTCTAATATCCAAGGTGAACCAAAATGTTAATGGAAGCTATATTAGTCGCTGTTTGGGCGGCACTATGTGGCATCGATAAATTCGATGTATTTACAGGTATCCACCGACCTCTGGTAACAGGTACGGTTGTGGGTTTAATTCTCGGTGATCTACAAATGGGTCTGATAGCGGGTGCAACTTTTGAACTCGCTTGGCTTGGTCTTGTCGCAAACGCTGGCGTTCAGCCACCGGATACAACAGTTGGTGCGATCGTAGGTACTATGTTCGCGATTAAACTCGACATGACACCTGAGGCTGCAATTGGTATGGCGATTCCGTTCGCGTTAGCAATGCAAACATGTGTTCTTTTCCTATTCACTTCTTGTGCACCTATGATGCAAAAAGCGGATCAATATGCAGAGAGCCTCAACCTAAAAGGTATTGATAAGCTAATTTACATTGGTCTTAGTGCTCGTGCCTTGCTTTACGGCGTGGTGGGCTTCTGCGCAATCTACTTTGGTGCCACTGGTGCTGAGTTCATTCAAGAATACCTACCACAAAGCATTGTGAAAGGCATGGCAATCGCGGGCGGCATGATGCCAGCAGTCGGTTTTGCAATGTTACTTCGTACAATGTTTAACGTGGCTATTCTACCTTACTTCTTTTTAGGTTTCGTATGCTCAACTTACTTTAATATGCCAATTCTAGGTACAGCACTTGTGTTTACTTGTGTGGCTATCTTGGATTACATGAACAACAAAAAGTCTGACACTCCTCAAGCAACGACTCAAACGCAGGTATTTGACGATGAACTCTAATGCAGAAATGACAATGAACCCTGATCATTACCATGAAGATGCGGTAAGTGCAGTAATCAGTAATACAGATAGCTATAGTGATCAGTCAGTTAAGAAAGTAATTACCAAACAAGACTTGTGGAAAATTGGCTTCCGTGGGCTATTAATGGAAGGTAACTTTAACTTCAACCGTATGCAGGCAGGTGGTTTCTGTTATTCGATTAGCCCAGCACTAAAGAAAATCCACCAAAATCCAGAAGACCTTAAGAAGGCGTTAAAGAACAACTTACAGTTCTACAATGCAAACCCTAAGATGTTCACCTTGCCGCTTGGCTTGGCAATTGCGATGGAAGAGAGCAAAGAAAAACCATCAACAATTGCGTCGGTAAAAGCGGCGACAATGGGCTCTGTATCGGGGGTGGGTGATGCACTAGACCACTCTGTGATGTTGCCACTAACGCTTGCTATTGGTAGTTCGATTGCTTTGCAGGGCAACCCATTAGGCGTTTTAGTGTTCTTTATCCTTTATCAATCGTACCGTATCCCTATGTACTTTTGGTTGCTGTTCCTTGGCTATAACGCAGGTGTGTCTGCCCTTGAAAAGTTATCCGATCAAGCTGAAAAACTAGGCCGAGCAGCAAACATTGTCGGTCTTGGCGTTATCGGTTCGATGGTTGCTAAATACGTTAAAGTATCAACGGTAATTGAGCTAGAGGCGGGCGCTGCTGATATTAGCTTGCAAACCGGTATGTTAGATAAGCTAATGCCAAACTTATTGCCAATGGCATTAGTATGGTTGATGTACTATCTAGTGAAAAAAGGTAAATCACCAACTGCGCTTATTTTCGGTACTCTGTTTGTGGGTGTTAGTGGTCACTTAGTCGGTATTTTCTAATAAAGGTTAATTATGATTGGTATTATTGTTTCCGGGCATATTAATTTTGCAACTGGTATGCAATCAGCGGTAGAAGCGATAGTAGGAGAGCAAGAGTCGTTAGAATTTATTGATTTTGTACCTTCAATGACAACTGAGCAGTTGGAAGAGCAAATGCTTTCTTCAATTGAGAAGATGAATGATGGTTCAGGCGTTTTAATTCTTACTGATGTACCTGGCGGTTCTCCGTGTAATCGTGGTGTATCTATTATGCTCAATCGTAGTGATGTTAAAGTTCTAGCAGGTTGTAATCTGCCTATGATTACCAATGCTTGTTTTGAACGCGATGGTATTTCGCTCGAAGAGTTAGCAGAAGTAGTTTGTGAGATTGGTTTACAATCGATGAAAGATATGGCGAAAGAAATAGCCAGGTTAGAGAATAATAATTCTGATTCATTCGAAGACGAATTATAAACAATACACAACTCTTAATTTAGATTAACGGCACTACTAAATTTAATTCAATATAACTCCCCCTTTATTGGATTTGTTTAGTCAGATTAGTAGTGCCTTTTTTATCTGAAAATCTATTTTTGCATAATTATTTTAATATCTAATTATCTTTATGTGATTAGATTGAATAAGGTTCAATATGAATAATGTTCAAATTCTAGAGCAAATGAAGGGCGTATATCGTTGGCAGCGAGATCATCGCACGCGCTTTGTTACTCGCAGTACAGGCAAAAAACGTTTTTTAAAAGCGACTGACTGGGAACGAGGTGTATTTTGGGCATCTGTTGCGCAGGCATGGCAAATAACTCAAGATGATGAATATCTTGAAGGGTTGTTAGACTTCACCTTGAACACGGGGTTTCGTCCAGGACCTCTACCGCGTTTCGCTGATGATCATGTATGCATGCAAGCGTATTTACCTCTTTACCCGTTATTTGACATGCCAGAGACCGTTGAATATGCGACTAAAGCACTGGACATTATGGTCAATGAGCCAAAGCCGGGACGTGAAGATTGGTGGTGGTGCGACTCTCTGTTTATGGCCCCGCCCGTTTTTGCCGGACTAACAGTTGCCACAGGTGATGACAAATACCTCAACTATATGGACAAAGCATGGTGGGATGCAGTTGATAATCTATTTGATGATGAAACTAATCTGTATTACCGCGACAAACGCTATATTCCCAATGCACAAGGCACTGAATTACGTGAAGCGAATGGAGAAAAAGTCTTCTGGAGTCGGGGTATTGGTTGGGTGCTGGCAGCGGTACCCCGCATTCTGGCTCATATGCCAGCCGATTACCCGACACGCTCGCGTTACATTGAAATGTACACTGCACTGGCTGCTGAAGTGATTAAGTATCAGCAAGCGGATGGGTTTTGGCGTACCAGTTTGCTTGACCCGCAAAGTTTCCCTGCTCCGGAAAGTAGTGCTACTTCACTATTTTGCTACGGTCTTGCATGGGGTATTGAACAAGGTCACCTAGACCGTGAGATTTATCTACCGGTAGTCAAAAAAGCGTGGGCAGCACTTGAAGGATGTATTCACGACAATGGCATGATTGGCTGGGTTCAACTGCCTGCATTTAATCCTCGTGATGTTAAGTATGACCATAATATCGATTACGGCGCGGGTGCGTTTTTGCTTGCCGCAACCGCGATGTTAGAACTCACAGAATAACATAACGATAAACACGAACGACATACAAATTGGTTCGTGATGGTTTCACCTAATACGCAGATGGTCAATTGATACCGCTTTTGAAAGGCTTAAATAAATATTAAACGGCTCAGTATCATTAAACTAATTATTCGAGAACTAAAATGAAAATTGCATTGACGATGGAAAATAGCCAAGCGGCTAAAAACGAAATTATCTTAAAAGAGCTTCAATATGTAGCGGCACAAAGTGGCGACGAAGTATTTAACGTGGGTATGTGTGATGCAGACGATCATCATCTCACTTACATTCATTTAGGTATTCAAGCTTCGATTCTTTTAGCGGCTAAAGCGGTTGATTTTGTCTTTACAGGTTGTGGTACCGGTCAAGGCGCGTTGATGGCCAGTAACGCACATGCAAACGTTGTATGTGGTTATGCTCTTGAGCCTTCTGATGCGTTTTTGTTTACTCAGATTAACAACGGCAACGCGTTGTCATTAGCTTTTGCGAAAAACTTTGGTTGGGCGGCTGAGCTAAATGTGCGTGGCATTTTTGAAAAAGTGATGATGTCTGGTTGTGAGCGTGGTCAAGGCTACCCTGTTGAGCGCGCGCTACCGCAACAGCAAAACGCGGCTATTTTGAATGATGTTAAGCGAGCTGTTGCTAAAGATTATCTTGAAGGTTTAAAAGCGATGGATGCTGAGCTCGTACGTGTAGCGTGCCTCGGTGAGCGTTTCCAAAAATGTCTGTTTGAAAACAGCCAAGTCGATGAAATTTCGGATTTCGTTCGTGAACTTCTTAACTAATCAGTTGCTGTAATTTGTATATAAAAGACCAATCAGTTTGATTGGTCTTTGTGTTTTTATTCAGTGCGTTTTTATCTGAACACGTGGTTTGTAAGCATGATCTGAACGCACGACCTAAACGCGTAGTCTCGAGGAGACGAAATGACAAAGTTCATTCAAGCATCAGAGCGCCCTCATATCCCGTGTGAGCATCCTGATTTGAAGGCGTACTTAGCGCTATTTAAGCAAAACCTGATTCGTCGAAAAATGCAACGAAGTGACTTTGTAAAGCGAGATGAGCAGATAAGAGCTATTTTCCAAGACAAAGCAGATCTCAAGTCGCAATGTGAGGCACTCGTTTCTTATGTTGCAGAAGCCTTTAATCACTATGCTGTATGGGATTATAGCCATGCTTACTACCCTGGAGTATCGAGCCAACAAACCGCAAGGCTTGATGCAATGGAAGGGTGTAGCCGAGTGCTCCCGACACTGGCAGCATGGTTGCATGCCAATCAAGCGACCGGATCTGGACTTTATTCATTGGAATATGAGCGACTCGATGTTGCCGATTGGATCAAACAAGCGTTTCTTGCAGGAACGGATCCTAATCACCAGGGTTACTGGGGCGACATTGAAGACTATGACCAACGGATATGTGAAAGCGCAGATTTGGCATTGGCACTCTGGCTAAGCAAAGAACAGGTATGGCAAATACTGTCTTTGAAGCAAAAGCAGCAGATTGTTGCTTGGTTTACTCAAGTTAATCATGTTGAAACTGTCGATAACAATTGGCATCTTTTTCCCTTAGCCGTTCAACTGGTACTAAAAGATTTAACTGGCGAGGACCATATAGAGCACTCCCGCTATGCGCGCGTGAAAGAGTTTCTGGTTGGTGATGGTTGGTTTAGAGATGGGGCAAAGGGGAACTACGATTACTATAATGCCTGGGGATTTCACTACTCGCTTTATTGGTTAGATCAAATTGACCCAGCGTTTGACCCCGATTTTATTCGCCAGGGTCTGAAAGATTTTAGCGACAAGTATCGCTACTTTTTTACCTCACAAGGCTTCCCTCTATTTGGGCGCAGTGCGTGTTATCGTTTATCTGCTACCGCCCCTTTAATAGCCACTCTTGATGTGTGTGGCGCCAATTTACCCAACGAATATCTCGGGCAGTTTAAACGCGCATTCAAAACCAACCTCAGCTACTTTATCTCCAATGGGGCACTAGAAAAAGGACGTCCGACGCAAGGCTTGTTTGCTGATGATATACGCTTGACCGATAACTACAGCGGACCTGCGAGTAGTTTTTGGTCTTTAAGAGGATTAAATATTGCCTTGTACTGTGGTGATAGGGTTGGCTTGTGGGAAACGGAGGAGCAGCCTTTGGAAATTGAAAAGGAGAGTTTTATGTTCTCTTTAAATGGACCCAATATGTTGGTGGTTGGCATTCAAGAAACGCAAGAAGTGAGTGTTATTTTTCAGCATGACTACACCCAGCAACAGTCGCCTCTGTCGAGAAAGTTAGCATCACAATCAAGGGTTAAAAAATGGCAGGAGCGATTGACTGGGCGAGCAGAACGCCCGAAAAACAACTTATTGCGTAAGGGTGTAACAAGCTACAGCTCTAAGCTATTTCACTTTTTCTAATTCAAGGCAAGATGGCATTAAAAGCAACTAGGTTATTTATATGTCTGGATACCTAGTTGCTAACTTTACCCGCCACTCTATTTGGCTGTGATTTGGTAGCCGAGTTGTTCAGAGGTGCGAGATGCGGCGGTTTGCAACAATTCTACGTAATAGCTGAGGCGTGCTTCATCAAAGCGAATGGTTGGAAAAGAGATCGAGAGACCAGCGATCACCTGTCCAAAGCGGTCATAAACAGGGGCTGCAATGCAGCGTAAGCCCGGCTCTTGTTCTTCATTGTCCTGCCCGTATCCTTGCTGTTTTACCAGATTAAGCTCTTCAAGCAATTGCTCTACATTCTCGAGTGTTTTATCGGTGTGTTTAACAAAAGTGACGTCTGCCAGTGTTTGCTGTACAAACTCGACTTCGCGCTCTGCCAGTAGGACTTTACCAATAGCGGTACTATAGAGCGGATTACGACGTCCAATACGAGATTGCATGCTGAGGTTATAACCGGAATCGATCTTATGGATATAGATAATACCGTCTTCATCCAACGCACCAAGGTGAAGTGCTTCATTGGTTTGCTCAGCGATAATACGCATCTGTTTATCGGCAATAGCAATGAGATCAACGTATTCCAGTGATTTCGCACCAAGCTCGAACAATTTCAGTGTCAGGCTATATTTGTCCGCTTCACCTTCTTGAGCCACATAGCCGAGCATTTTCATTGTTTGCAGAAAGCGGTATGTGGTTGCTTTAGACATCATTAAGCGTTGAGAAAGCTCCGATACCCCGATGTCTTTTTGCTCGCCAAGAGCTTGAAGAATGCTAAATACCTTCAGTACCGACGACACGGCTTCCGGCTGCGTTGCCTTTTCCATTGATTTACCTTGTGCATGTTGGGACATGTTGAATGGGCTTCATTATACATTTCGTACATGAGTCGGCTAGCGATTTACATAGTGACATTAAGAATATTGAAACGTCGGTTTGATTTTTTTTGGTTGTTTTGTGAAGCGTATAGTTATTTTTGAAACGTCGTTTTAAAAATAACTATACGCCATTTCATCTTGTTGATATTTTGCTGGAATAGAGTGAAATGTGTGCTGAACGTTTTTCAGCATTTGATGCAGTTTTTAAGGAATAGAGATGATTCTTAATTCGTTCAATCTTCAAGGTAAAGTGGCTATCGTAACGGGTTGTGATACTGGGTTAGGTCAAGGTATGGCGCTAGGCTTGGCTAACGCTGGTTGTGATATTGTTGGTGTAAATATTGTTGAGCCGACAGAAACGATTGCTTTGGTCGAGCAAACAGGGCGCAAGTTTATTGATGTGCGCGCTAACTTGATGAAGCTAGATGATATTCCTGCAATTGTTGATCGCGCAGTAACTGAGTTGGGTCGTATCGATATTCTGGTGAACAACGCGGGCATCATTCGCCGCAATGACGCGATAGATTTCTCTGAGCAAGACTGGGATGACGTAATGAACATTAACGTGAAATCGGTATTCTTCCTATCTCAAGCGGTCGCGAAACAGTTTATTGCTCAGGGGCAAGGCGGTAAGATCATTAATATCGCGTCAATGTTGTCTTTCCAAGGTGGTATTCGCGTTCCTTCATACACAACATCGAAGAGCGGCGTAATGGGTGTCACTCGTCTAATGGCGAATGAATGGGCAAAACATAACATCAATGTTAACGCGATTGCGCCGGGTTATATGGCAACCAATAACACCGCTGCACTGCGCGCTGATGAAACGCGTAACAAAGAAATTCTTGATCGCATTCCGGCAGGTCGTTGGGGTGAGCCTTCTGATTTGGCGGGACCTTGTGTATTCCTAGCATCTAACGCTGCTGATTATATCAATGGTTATACTATCGCTGTTGATGGCGGCTGGTTATCTCGTTAGTCGAATCACAGTAGTTAAGAATTTTTGAGTGGATATGTTCTCTGAGGCGATTTCAATAGCCCAATTATTTGGCTTGATCAGCTTTGCTTTGGGGCTATCCACTTTTTACCAAAAAGACGATCGTCGCTTGAAGATCGTTATGCTCACCTTAAACCTAAACCATCTGATTCATTACTTGTTGATGGGGTCGTTGGTTTCAGCACTTAGCTCACTTCTTTCTGCCTTTAGAACCGCCACGGCGGTTTACTTTGTTCCACATTATTTATCACCCAAACGAGCGGCAATATCATTCATTTTTGCCAGTACTGCATTTGGTCTGGTTGTGGCTGATTCTCTGCAAGACTTATGGCCAATATTCGGCACAGCGATTGGTTCTTATGCGGTGTTTATGCTGCACGGCATCAAGATGCGCTTAGCGTTTTTGGCAGGTGCTGGTTGCTGGCTAGTCAACAATATTCTGTTGGGTTCGATAGGCGGCACTTTACTGGAATTAAGTGCGATATCGGTCAATTTGTTTACCATTGCTCGTTTGATTCGAAATCAGAAATCAACGAGGGTGGAGAGCTGATTGTGAATGGTTGTCTGTCACTTTTTCGAGGTTAAAGCGAGTTAAGAAACAAGCCCATGTAAGCAAGATACTTATATGGGCTTGCGTTTAATGCATTTATGCTTTTCTTGGTTTCTTTGCCTGAAACTGCTTAATACTCTTTTTATTATTGGTGCGACGGTTAGCTTTTTTATCGCGAGGTGCGCGTTTGCTTTCGCCACTTGACGGTTTATCGGTCACCGGAAATTCTGCCATCTCCACCAGTGGCAAAGCGCGCTGGGTTAACTCTCTGATCGCATTGAGCGCCGCGGTTTCACCGTGACACACTAAAGAAATTGCCACACCTTGTTTACCGGCACGAGCAGTACGACCGACACGGTGAACATAGACTTCGGCATAACTTGGTAGCTCAAAGTTAATGACCGCTGGTAAATCATCAATATGAATACCACGCGCCAATAAATCGGTGGCGATCAGTACGCGTGCTTTGCCAGATTTGAACTCCGCCAAAGCATCTTCACGCTCTTGCTGCGTTTTGTTGCCATGTAAGCACGTAGTTTGAATGCCTGCTTTGGTTAACTTTTTGCTGAGGCTATCAGCATTCTCTTTGGCGCCAATGAAAACCAAAACTTGCTGCCACGGGTTTTGTGCAAGTAGGTGGATCAGTGCTTTGGTCTTGCTGCCTTTGTTGACCAAATAGAGCGTTTCTTCGATGTCTTGGTTGGTGCTGTTTTCTGGGTGCGCAGAAATTTCGCTTGGCTTATGCATTAGTAATGCGGCTTTTTGTTTTAGCTCTGCTGAGAAGGTTGCAGAAAACATCGCGGTTTGACGCTTGGCAGAAATTTGCTCAGCGATACTTTGCACATCATGCCAAAAGCCCATATCAAGTAGGCGGTCAGCTTCATCCAAGATCAAGGTGGTAATACGTTTGGCATCAAGTGCATTGTCTGCCAAAAGGTCGAGCATTCGTCCGGTTGTGGCGACGATAATGTGTGGGTTATTTGCTAGCGCCTGTTTTTGAGCTTCTTTATCGCTCCCACCTGTTAGGCAAACAGTGTGAAGGTTGAGTTTGCTAGCAACAGTATCAATCGCACTACCGACTTGAGTTGCAAGTTCGCGAGTTGGTACAAGCACTAAAGATAGACTGTCATTTTTCGTCTTAATTAATTGCTGAATAAGCGGTAAAGCATACGCGAGAGTTTTACCACTGCCAGTGTTGGCAAGAGCAAGTAGATCTTTGCCTGCAATCAGTTCAGGGATGGTTCGTGTTTGAATCTCAGTTGGCGACTTTATGTCATTTGGTAGTGCGGAGATGATTTCAGCATCAAGTGAAAGAGATGAAAATGACATAATGAGTTTACCTTTTAATGTGCAGCGTTAGGGCATTATTGAGCAGGCGCGCACTTTAGCACAGCTCTTTTAACGTGAGTAAGGGTTTTATCGTGCTAATACGCGTAGAAAAACGTTTGCTATACCAGCGTTTTGTGTGAAACAGATCCGATCTCATGGTGTATTTCGACAAAATAACCTGCTGGATATCACAAAAAATCCCGATTGAAGCACGTGTTTTTTGTTCCTTATACTCGAGGCATCAATACGAATTTCTAACGTATTGATTGAAAATAATAATTACGGGAAGTTTAGGGAAAACCTATGATCGATTTATGGCCATTAATTGGCATTGTGATAATCACTGTAGGGTTGGCTCTAAAGCAAAATACTCTATTGGTAATTTTAATTGCTGGTGTTGCTACTGGTTTGGTGGCAGACATTGCGGTGATGGATATTCTATCTGCTCTTGGTCAATCTTTTACCCAGAACCGTTACATGTCGCTGTTTATTTTAGTACTGCCAATGATTGGTATTCTTGAGCGTTACGGTTTGCGTCAACGTGCAGAAGATCTGATTGGTTCAATGAAAAAAGCCTCAGTGGGTAAGATTTTAATGACTTACTTACTGCTGCGTAAGATCACCAATGGTATGGGATTAAACATCGGTGGTCACCCGTCTATGATTCGTCCGCTGATTGCTCCTATGTCAGAAGCGGCAGCTGAGAAAGCATCACCAAATCTCGCTGATGAGAAACGTCAAACGATTCGCGCGTTGTCTGCGGCAAGTGAGAACTTTGGTAACTTCTTTAGCCAATTGCTGTTCATTGGTACTGGTGGTCTACTACTGATTAAAGGCGTAATGGGCGATAACCAACTTGATGTGAAATTGGAAACAATGGCACTTTGGGCGCTACCAACGGCGATCGCATCGTTTGTGGTCTTCGGGATTTACACTAAGTACATCAGTGCGCGTTTAAATAAAGCGACAACTACAGTAACGACCAACGCGTCGCAACAGGAGCAATAATCCATGCTTGAATATGTATACCAAGCTACCGGCTTACTGCTACTGGCTTTTTCACTGCAAAGTTTCCTAGATAAACAGAACCCTAAACGTATTGGTAGTGGTCTATTTTGGCTAATCTATGGCATTACCTTTATTTTTGGTGCGATGATCCATCACTGGGTAACCGGCGTGATGGTTTTAGCGCTGACGGCTTTAGCGGCTGGTGGCTTTATGGGCACAGGCAACTACGGCACAACCAATGATCAAGAGCGTAAGCAAAGTGCTTCCGTTCTAAAGAATAAGCTATTTATTCCAGCGATTGTCGTTCCTGCTGGTACGGTATTGATCAGCCAGCTAACTTCTCTAGGTGCACTGGTTGGTCTAGGCATTAGCTCTATTGCGGCGATTATCGTAGCTTTGGTGATCACTAAGAGTCAGCCAATGCACAGTCTTAATGAAGGTCGTCGTTTGATTGACTCGATAGGTTGGGCTGCGATTCTGTCCCAATTCCTTGCCGCATTGGGTTATTTGTTTAACCAAGCGGGAGTGGGCGATACCGTAGCTTCAATTGTGAAGCTAATGATCCCAGAAAATATGCTGCTGGTAAAAGTGATTGCTTACTGTGTTGGCATGACGCTATTTACTATCGTTATGGGTAACGCGTTCGCGGCGTTTGCTGTTATCACCACCGGTATCGGTATTCCACTACTTATCCTAGACCATAGCGGTAACGCGGCAATTATTGGTGTGCTGGGTATGTTGTCTGGCTACTGCGGTACACTGATGACGCCAATGGCGGCTAACTTTAACGTTGTGCCGGCGGCGCTGTTAGAGCTTAAGAATAAGCACCACGTTATTATGATGCAGGTGATCCCAGGTTTGGCGATCCTAACGTTTAATATCTTCCTTATGTATAGCTTTGCGTTTTGAGAATAATGATGAAAAAAGTACTAATTACTGGTTTTGAACCATTTGGTGGCGCGTCAATTAACCCTGCGCTAGAAGCGGTGAATAAACTGGCTCAAGCAAAGCTTGATGGTGGTGAGATTGTCGTATGTGAAGTGCCAGTCACTCGTTATGAGTCGGTAGATACGGTTATCGCAGCAATTGAACAACATCAACCAGATTTTGTTATCACGGTTGGTCAAGCGGCAGGTCGTGCTGGTATTACGCCTGAACGTGTCGCGATTAACGTGGATGATTTCCGCATTCCTGACAATGGTGGCAATCAGCCTGTTGATGAGCCAGTAGTCGTTGACGGTCCTGATGCTTACTTCACGACGTTGCCAATCAAAGCAATTACTCGCACGTTACAAGAAAACGGCATTCCATGCCAAGTATCGAACACGGCGGGTACCTTTGTGTGTAACCACTTATTCTATGGCGTACAGCATTACTTAAGTGGTAAGAATATCGCTCATGGTTTTGTGCATATCCCACTGCTACCAGAGCAAGATACCACCGGTAACCAAGCAACCATGTCTTTGGATGTGATTGTTGAAGGTTTACGTTTGGTTGCTCAGGCAACTATCGATAACAAACAAGATATTGCGATTACCGCAGGTCAAATCTGCTAAGTTCGACAGAACCAGTCTTGAGCCCGCCTTGTGCGGGCTTTTTTGTATTTGAGAAGCTTATCAATATAAAACAAGTAATTGTAAAAGAAGGTATCCAATTGGTTGAAACTTAACCATTGATGTTGAACACTAGTTCGAGAGTTGTAAGGAAGCCAAATGGTTAGGAGACGGGATGGCAAAAGTAGTGATTGTCACTGGTGGTGGTCGAGGAATTGGTGCAGCAACGTGCAAACTACTGGCGAGTCAAGGCTATTGGGTATGTGTGAATTACATTAATGATGTTGAGTCCTCAGAAAGCGTGGTCACGGCAATAAAACAGCACGGTGGTGAAGCTTTTGCATTTCAAGCGGATGTCGCAGATGAAAAGCAAGTGAAAGCGATGTTCAAAGCAGTGACCAGTCGATATGGTCGCGTCACTCACTTGGTTAATAATGCCGGTATTCTCTCCTTACAATCCACCCTGGAAAACATCAGTTCAGAGCGTTTTCGCACTATTCTAGATACCAACGTAATGAGTTGTTTTCTTTGTAGTAAAGAGTTCATAAAACAGCTCCCAAGCGACGGTTCCATCGTCAATGTTTCTTCGGCGGCATCGAGAACTGGTGCGCCGTTTGAATATATCGACTATGCCGCATCCAAAGGTGCGATGGATTCAATAACCAAAGGGCTTTCACTGGAATTAGCACCACGTAATATTCGGGTCAATGGCGTTCGACCGGGCTGCATTTATACGGAGATGCATGCTTATGGTGGGGAGCCGAATAGAGTTGACCGTTTAGCAAGTAAGATACCGTTACAACGGGGAGGAAAAGTCGAAGAAGTCGCTAGTGCGATAGCGTGGCTACTCAGTGATGAAGCCTCGTTTGTCACCGGATCGTTTATTGATATTGCTGGTGGAAATTAACCACTATTTAAGGAGTAGAACGTGGAATATAAGGAAATATCAAGCATTGCTGGTTATGAGATTGATTTGCGTGAACTGCTAATTGATAGCGTTGAAGATGGTGCTTCGATTGGATTTGTTTTGCCGATTGACAGTGCTGAAGTTGATGACTATTGGTTAAGTGTTGAAGCGGATTTAAGAGAAGGTGAGCGAAGACTTTACGTTGCCATCGAACAACAGCATGTGGTGGGAGCGGTACAATTAAGTTTGTGTTCAAAGGCAAATGGACAACACCGTGGTGAAGTTGAAAAGTTGATGGTGAAAACTCAGCAACGCGGTAAAGGGATCAGTAAGCAATTAATGAGCATGATGGAGCATGCAGCGAAAGAGCAGGGTGTATCACTGCTGGTGCTCGATACCCGCAAAGGGGATGTCGCTTCTTCACTTTATCAAAGCATCGGTTATCAGCAAGCGGGTGAGATCCCTCAGTTCGCACTTAGTTCAAATGGTACGCTTGATGGCACCATTTACTTTTACAAATTACTGGGCTAACAGAGCGCTGCAATGACGCGTTAATAGAAATTGCTGATTAATCCGATAACTTTAAGCAATTAGAGTTGTGGCACGTGTTTCGCTAATCTTCTTACATTCAATTTAGTAATGATTATTTAGAGTTAGTGATGACAAGTAGAGCCTTAGTAGTCGAAGGTGGCGCCATGCGTGGCATTTTTGCCAGTGGTGTGTTGGATGCTTTTATGGAGCAGAATTTTAAGCCGTATAACTTTGTTATTGGTGTTTCTGCTGGGGCATCTAATCTGCTCGGCTATTTGTCTGATGCTCCCCGTCGTAGCTATCAAGTGATTACTGAGCTGGCGACTGACAAACGCTTTTTCAACCGTACCCGATTTGCTCGAGGTGGTGACTTGGTCGATGTTCGTTGGTTAATTGAAGAATCCAATCTGCGCTTTCCACTCAACGAAGATGCGTTGTATCAAATCCCTATGTATGCAGCAGTGACTAACATTGAAACTGGCAATGCGGACTATTTTCAACTTAAACCATGTAACCTAGAAAATGTCTTGGAAGCTACTACAGCATTGCCGATCGCGTATCGTACAACACCGTGTTTTTCGGGTGGTTGCTATACCGATGGTGGCGTTGCCGATTCCATTCCGGTGAAAGAGGCGTATCGTCGTGGAGCACGCGATATTACCGTGGTGCTATCACAACCATTGAATTACCAAATGCGACCAGCACGCGCACCTTGGTTAATGAAGCGTTTGCTGGCGCGTTACCCAAGTGTGGCAGAATCAATGTTGGTCAGAGCGGATAACTATAATCAATCATTAGAGTTTATCCGTAATCCGCCAAGTGATGCGACCATTCGTGTTATTGCGCCGCCAGATGAGTTTGCCGTGAAGCGCTTGACGATGAACAGAGCAACGCTAGATCAAGGTTATCAAATGGGTTTAGATGCTGGTCAGCAACATATTGCTAGTCGCAATGGTACCCATGGACTCGATGATCAAAACTGCCATTTTTGTTTGTAAGACGAGAGTTGAGTGCTGAGAGGCGAGAGTTTAGATCTGAGAATTTAGAGTCTAGACCAAAGAGTTTAGAGTCGATAGCAAAGACAGAAGAATTGAGAGAGCAAGGAAGGTGAGATGAGTAAAGCGAAACTCTATTATGTGCATGATCCAATGTGCTCATGGTGTTGGGGTTATCAACCAACGTGGAAGCAAATTGAACAGGCTCTGGCTCATGATTTTGCCACTAGTTTGGATATTCATTATTTGGTTGGCGGGTTAGCTCCAGACAGTGATGAGCCAATGCCAGAAGAAATGCAGCGTCAGATCGCTTCTTATTGGCACAGAATATCGGATTATCTTGGCACCGAGTTTAACCATCAATTTTGGACAGAGAACACGCCGCGTCGTTCCACTTATCCTGCTTGTCGCGCTGTGCTCGCCGCGAGAGAACAAGGGGCAGAGCGTGCGATGGTGAACGCGATTCAAAAAGCGTATTACTTGCGTGCTCTAAATCCAAGCGATACACCTGTTTTAGAACAGCTGGCAGCAGAGCTTCAACTCGATTGTGAAAAGTTTAGCCAAGATCTGCACAGTGAAAGTCTTAACCAAGCAATGCTGCGTGAAATAGCCTTCGCTCGCTCGATAGGTGGCAACAGTTTCCCTTCACTGTTTTTTGAGCGCGAAGGACAAGTGGTTGAGCTGGCGATTGACTATCAAGATCCCCATAAAACGCTAGAACGAGTTCGTGCTTTAATAACGGCTTAACTTGGCATTAATCAGAATGCATTCAGTTATGCATTCTAGTCTCCATTATAAAGAGTGTAATGTTGCGAGGATGAGTTTATATCCTCGCTATTGTCTAGCTAAAAAAGCAATCAGCCAGCTGCGCGATTTTGACATCAATCGAGTCAAGTGGGGTATTGCCATAACCCAGAACGATACCACGCCATGTGCGTCCTTTATTGCCATCAGGTTCGTAGTAACTAAGACTTCGCACCGTAATGCCGTGCTTTAAGGCTTTGATGCGCAGCGTTTCCTCATCCAGTCCACCGAGCCAACGTAGAGTGATATGAAGTCCGCCGGCTTGGCTAATGATCTCTACATTAGATCCAAAATGTTGCTCTATGGCTTGGGTCATCAATTGATGTTTTTGTTTGTACAAACGGCGCATTTTACGGATGTGGCGCAGTAGCTCACCATCGGCGATAAAGTCTGCCAAGGCGTATTGCATGTGCGCCGGAGAGTCACCACTGAGCGCATCTTTGATTTCATTACATCTTGCAACTAGATGTTCAGGCACCACCATATAGCCAAGACGTAAGCCGTTAAACATCACTTTACTCAGTGAGCCAACATAGATGACATGCTTGTCTAAGTTGAGCTGACCTGCTAAACCCTGCATGCTGGTATATGGACGATGGGCAAACTGAAATTCACTGTCATAATCGTCTTCGATGATCCAGCTGTTATTACGCTGCGCCCACTCAATGATCTTAAGCCGCTGCTCGGTATTTATCGTGGTACCCATAGGGTATTGATTACTCGGGGTGACGTAGAGAGCCTTAGCTTTACTTGCTAACAATTGTTCGATGTTCAGACCAGTAAATGGATTAACATCGACATGTTGTTTATCGATATTGAATAGCTTCGCCACTTTATCCATTTGCACATACCCTGGATACTCTAGCAGCAAAGTGTCAGTGGCATTCATGGTTGCCATGATGCTGATAGAAAGTGCTTGCTGCGCACCGCTGGTAATAATAATTCGATTAGCATTGCAGATTACTGAGCGACTGGCAGATAGATAGTCACTAATGGCTTGGCGCAGCTCATAACAGCCTTGTACATCGTGGCTGCCTAAAATCGCAGTGCGTGAAGCATGGATCTGTAAATAACGCTGCCATTTCTTAAGCGGTAGCTCACTAAGATCGGGTACACCCGGAGCAAAAGAGTGATTTTTAATTTGTTGAATCGGGCTGACAGCGATTGATGTTTTGCAGTCATTGTCTGGCAGATAGTGATCAGGTAGTTCAAGCGACACATAAAAACCACTGCCTTTGCGGCTTTCAATATAGCCTTCAAATACCAATTGCTCGTAAACCGCAGAGACAGTATTACGGCTTACCTGCAACTCGTCGGCGAGTTTCCGTGTTGAAGGTAGTTTACTTGCTGTTGCCCATAAACCATGAACAATTTTTGCTCTAATTTCGTCAAACAACCCTTGCTGTAGCGTGTTGTACTGAGCAGGAAGTTTTAGATCTCCAATATCAATATGCGGCATCGTGACTCTCTTAAACTGGATCTATAGATTGATTTAAAGTGGCTCTCTATACAATGCCAGTTTGCGTTTATATTGACTCTAAAGCAATGTTTATTAGGGAAGTTTATGTTATCCAATACACCACGTAGTAAAGTCAAAAAAGCTGCGCATAAAGCACAAGATAATGTCGATATTTTGTACCAAGTGATTGATCACTCTTTGATTGCGCACATTGCGATAAATGAAGCATCAGGCCCGGTGGTGATCCCAATGTTGGCATGGCGGGTTGAAGACAAAGTTTATATCCATGGCGCCAATAACAGTCGCCTAATGCGTAATCTCGCTAAAGGTCATCAAACTTGTTTAACCTTCACTTTGTTTGATGGTTGGGTTCTGGCGCGTTCTGCGTTTCATCACAGTGCTCACTATCGCTCAGCGGTGGTTTTCGGCAGTTTTACCTCGGTGGTCGATCGTGGGGAGAAAGATCGCTTGCTCAATCATTTCATTGAGCAGATTGCGCCTGGACGATGTGAAGATATTCGTTTAAGTAGCGATAAAGAGCTCGATGCGACGATGCTATTGAGCATTCCTTTAACTGAAGCGTCAGTGAAGGTGAGTTGTGGCGAGGTGAATGACGATCAAGCTGATTTAGATATTCCTGTGTGGGCGGGCTTTATCCCCTATAAAACGAAAATTGGTCCATTAAAGCCAAGTGCGACTTTGGCTATAGGCATTGATGAGCCGGACTATTCATCGGCATATATGGGGCGTTGGGATTCCGAGTAACTATTTTTCTATTTAGCAATCTTCACTGACTAAGTTATAGTTAATTTCGCCTGATGAGTCATTAGGGTAGTATATTTCAACGTAACACAAGTTATGTTGGCTTAATGTCTCATCACCATAGCCAATTAAGAAGTAAGGCTCGGTTGGGCTTGATGCACCATACCATGTCCTTACGTTAAACCCTTCATCCAATCCGCCCCATTCGTTAGCGGAGCCGACAGTTCGGATCAGACCATAATAGCCTTGTATATCGTTTGTCCCGTCGTTATCTAAGTCGATATTGGCGCGCTGTGAGGCAATTACCTCAGTTTCACCTTGCAATAACGCTTTGGTATAAACCTGAATAGAGATAGTAGCAAACGCATCTTTTGCTCCCATAAGCGCCGCGATTTTGGCATCTTTGCGGAAGGATACATAAGCGCTTGCAGCCGTAACTGCAAGAATCGATAACACCACAATGGTGCATACCATTTCAATTAAGGTAAATCCGCGCGTTGCTGCGCGCTTTAATGGGTAATTTATCATAGTCTTCTTACAGCGAAATAGAGACATAAATTTATGTAGTTCAATGATTTATAATTATCAAATAAGCCTCAAATGACGTCTATGAGCTTTCAATTAAAATATGAGTTAGCACGCATATTAACCAGTGTGAATCAATCCGGTGGTCACTAATTTGCCTCCCACATTTGCTCGTCTTTAGCCACAGTTGTGTGCTTTCTGGCTCGTTCTATTCAGTTCATTTGTTTCTTTAGCCTAAAAATAAACCCATCAGTCAAGATAAACTGAATAGACATTTAGGAAAAATGAGGAGCAAGTGAGTGCATTGATCACAAATTTGGTAATTTTGCAACGGCGTGATGTCGATCGCAAAATATCGCATGATATCTCTTTTGAATAATTAAGTTCGAATTATTAGTCGCTTAAATAATTAAAAATATAAATTGGTATGTAATTAGTCATTATTCTCGGAAATTTATTTCATTTTGAATTTGAAAGTTACAGTTATGTTACTAGTTTTGTATTAGAGCTACGGCTGAAGGTAGTTCCGTTAGTTCGGCTTGCTATTAAATACAATATGGAAATATAACGATGAAAATGACGAATCTAGCCATGGCAGTGGCAACCACATTTCTAGCTTCAACCAGTGCATTTGCAGCGCAAGTGTATAGTGGTGATGGTACTTCTTTAGCTATTGGCGGTTATGTTGACGTGGGTGTTGGTGAAAGAGATGGTGCGATCTATTCGGACGCGGACTTTCAAGTGCACCAAATATCACCTCGCTTAAACGTTGAGGGTAAAAAAGAAATTGGTAACGGTGTTACCGTTGATGCCAAAGGTGAATGGGCGATTAAATACCTCGACGCGGGTGATACCTCATTTACAACTCGTTTGGGTTACATTGGTGTAACGCATGAGCAAGCAGGTCGTCTAGTTGTTGGTACTCAGTGGGCTCCTTACTACGATGTGGTGAAAGTAACAGACCAACCTATTGCTTTTGCGAGTGATTTTATTTACGAGAACCACAATCAATTGGGTTCTGCTCGTGCTGAAAAAATGGTGAGTTACCGCAATAAATTTGAAATAAACAATGAACTAAGTTTTGGCATTGGGCTTGGTTGGCAAGGCGAAGCTGCGGGATCTTCTTTGAAAGTTCGTAACGATAACATTGCTAAGACGTCGTCTGGAGACTTTGACTTGGATGATCGAGTACAGGTAGCCGTTACCGCTGACTTTATGGGTTTTGGTTTAGGTTACGTGTATAGCGGTGGTGATATTTCAGATGCAGGTGGCTCTGAAGATGCAAAATCTCAAATGGTGTCTTTAAAGTACGGGACGTACGGTAAAGGGCTTTATGCTGCCATTGTCTATGGTCAGAATGACTATTTTTATGATGTTATGGAAGAAACGGAACAGTTTGAAGGCTTGATTGCGTTTGGTCTAGATAATGGTATCAACATCAGTGTTAACTACGAAACTGTTGAAGATGACAAAAACAATAAAACGGTATTCAGCCAAAGTGCAGTGCAAGTCGAGTACACGATTACATCAGGTTTAGTGGCTTTCGCTGGTTACCAGTTTGATTTAGGTAATGATTTGTATGATGACGTCGCAAATACAATTCCGGCCGCAGATGAAGATCAATACACTGTAGGTGCACGTTACTTCTTCTAATCCCCTTTAAGTTCTGCCTTTATTCTCAGAGTTTGCTTTTGAGCGCAAGCTCTGAGTTTTTTACTTTAAATAGCGAATATTGTTTGCCTGAAACAAACTTTGGCTAGAATGTGCCTTCTTAATTTTACCTCAGGGACGATGGCATGCACTCTATTATTGTTGAAGACAATCCGATCCAACCAAGCAAGGTGCTGTGTGTTGGGCGCAATTATCTCGATCATATAGCAGAGTTAAACAATGCCGTTCCCGAGCAAATGGTGGTATTCAACAAACCATCGACTGCTATCACCAATCAACTTATCGCGTTTCATCAAGAGACCCTACATTACGAAGGTGAGATTTGCTTTGTAGTGAAAAACGGGCAGCTAGCTTCGGTTGGTATTGGGCTTGATCTCACCAAGAGAGAGCTGCAAGCCAAACTTAAAGAGAAAGGTCTACCGTGGGAGCGTGCCAAAGCCTTTGATGGTTCCGCTGTCTTTAGCCGTTTTATTTCTCTTCAAGGGCTAAATATCGAAGAGCTTGAAATAGAACTGTTTATTAACTGCGTTCGTGTCCAGCGCGGCGGCGTTAAACAGATGATATACCCACCACACATCATTTTAAGCGAACTCAAGAGTTACACGACCTTATGTGATGGGGACGTGATCATGACGGGTACACCGCAAGGGGTGGGAGAAGTTCAGCCAGGGGATATTTTCTTAGGGCGTTTAGTTCACGCCGGAAAGACCTTGATTGAAATTGAGTGGCTTGCAAATTAAAGTAGTAAAATAGACTCAAGCGCCAGCATAATGCTGGCGTTTTCGTTTGACCCACTCAAAGCAAAGTTATTGCAAAACCATATTATTGAGCACCAGAAACACTACCATACTCAACACCGTGGTCAGTAGAACGTTGCCCGTTTTATAGATGAGGTAACAAGCAAGAATGGCACAGAGCAAATATGGATTATTCGCCGCTAGCCACAGCTCGCCCTCAGGGGCAAATACGATTGGCGCTAAGATGGCGGTCAATACTGCTGGACCTGAATAACTCAACATACTCTGAATTTGTGGTGCAAGTCTTAGGGGTAATCTTGGCTCTAAAAACACATAACGACTAAAGAAGACCAAAGCCGCCATCGCTAAAATTGATAACATAATCATTGCGGCTTCCTCGTAAGTGTTTCAACAAAATAACCAGCTAACATCCCACCTAAGCTCGCTACCATCAGAGCTCCTTCAAATTGGAGAAGGTTAAGTACCACCGATAGCACCAGAGCCGTCAAAACCGCAACCAAAGTGGGTGAGTTTTTAATATTAGGGATCACCAGAGCAATAAAGGTGGCAGCAACTGCGAACTCAAGCCCGAGTTCGTTAAGTGCCGGTATATAACTGCCAGCAACGATGCCAACCAAAGTGGCGAGGTTCCAGCAAATATAGAAACTAAGGCCAGCACCGAGCGCGTACCAAGGCTCAAAACGTTGTTCCGATTGATTACCGCAAATGGCAAAGAGTTCATCAGTGAGCAGGTAGCCTAAGGCTAGACGCCAGCGCAGTGGTAATTTGCCTACTTTATCTCGCATGGAGACGCTATATAAAAAGTGTCGTGAGGTAATAAACAGTGTAGTCAGCAGCATGGTTGTCAGTCCTACGCCGGCTTTAAGCATCCCCGTGGCGACCAGTTGTGCTGAGCCTGCAAACAAAATGGCAGATAGCGCTTGGCTCTCGATTGGGTTAAGCCCCGATTCAATCGCATAAGAGCCGGCGAGTAATCCCCAAGGAATTACGGCGACACTAAGCGGTATCATCGCTACTGTCCCTTGCATAAACAGTGAGTATCTATTTGGCATAACGTGAACTTCTGTATTCATTTAATCTCCTCACTTGGACGCGTTTGCTGTTATTAGTATTTTCAGCCGCTATTTCGCCATGTAAGGAGGCGAAGAAATTGTACAAACTTGCGCGAATTTAGCTCTTTTTAGCCTAGGTGAGAGATTGGATGTATTGTTTCGGTGTCACTCCCATCGCCCGTTTGAAATGGCGGTGCAAGTGGCTTTGATCATGAAATCCTGACTCTTGGGCAATATCAGAAAGAGAGTGACCTTGTTTCATCAAACGGATTGCGTAACGTAAGCGTGACTGCACTTGATAGGCATGAGGCGGGAAGCCAAACTCCTTTTGAAACGAGCGCGCGAAATGATAGGGGCTGAGATTAGCGAGCTTTGCTAACTCCTCCAGTGAAACATCAGCTTGAGGAAAATCATCAAGAAACTCTTTGGCGATCATTAACTGCTTTTGGCTACGAGTGCTGGGCTCATATTCACGGCGTTTTTTCCCATGTCGACTCATGAGTTTGACTAGTGTGCCGTAAACCAAAGTTTCACGCAGTAGCCGGTTGTCTGAGTTTTCTAACGTGTCAAAAACAAGCCTGAGCTGTTGCGCCATCTCAGGATCATACACTACTGGTTCAGGAAAGTAGGGAATAACTGATTCTGTACTCAGACCGTCAGTGAGTATGGCAAACTGCTCTGGAAGTGGATACATCGCTTTGTATTCCCAACCATCTTCCGTGGCACTTTGACCATTATGCACTTGATCAGCATTGACCAGAATAATGCTGTCTTGAGGAGCAATATGGTTTCCGCCTGTTCGGAAAAAACGTTGGGCACCTTTTTCAATCACGCCAATGGTGTAGCCTTCATGACTATGACGAGAAAAGTTATGATTCTTATATTTGGCTTCAATAAATTCGAGACCGCCTAATTCTTTGGCAGTTTGAAATGTTGCCCCTTCGGTAATGTCCTTTTTACCCATTTATCCAACTCCTAGCACCCTTGGCATAGAGTAATTCAAACTTGTTGAGAGTTTTTGTACAAAATTGCTCTTTGCAACATAACACAAATTAAGTAGCGAACCTCTACCCGCAAAGTCTAAGAACAAAATGCTACGTGTGTCATATTGGCTGTTATTACGGTGAAAATTAGCCTAATGGGCTGGATATGTCATTCAGTGCAATATAAAATGCGCCTCGTCCTGTTCTTAGTAATTTATAATCATGATCGATATGTCTATTCTGCCGCTTTATTTGACGGCAGTGGTGGCGCTTTTGTTGCTGCCAGGTCCAGATATGTTGCTGATCGCCAGCTCAAGTATGAGCTATGGGCGACGTGTTGGCGTGTTCGCTAGCCTTGGCAATGCAACCTCTGGAATTATTCTTACTCTTCTTGCGGCGCTGGGTGTATCAGCGTTAATCGCAATGAGTCCTTTAGCCCTGAAAGCCTTACACCTATTAGGTGGTGCATACTTGCTAAAGATGGGCTGGGATTGTGTTCGCTCGCAAGCCGCTGATGCCCCTGAGCTTGATCAGCAAAATAAGATGGCGACCACCTTTTATCAACGTGCTTTGATCAGTAATCTGCTTAATCCAAAAGCACTGGTTTTCTTCGTTATGTTTTTGCCGCAGTTTGTCTCGAGTAACATCACGGCAAGTTCTGGCGAACAGATGCTAGCACTGGGTTTACTGCTTAATGTTCTTGGTCTTCTGTTTAACCTAGTTTTGGTTGCATTGGTTGGAACCTTGGGCAAAGGTCTGCTAGAAAACGCTAAGTTTAGAAACTACCAGCATAAATTTATGGGAGCTATCTTCCTAATTTTGGCAATTTGGATGCTGAGTTCGTTTTTTACTGCGTAACTCGCGTTATAATTGAGAAAGCCAGCGTAGAGCTGGCTTTTTTGTATTCGTTAGACGAGCTAGCTCGTGAGTGACGATGTGAATATGCATGTAAGGGAGTTGTATGATGCAAATAGAGTTTGTACTGAACCCAGATGAGTCGGTAAAAAGTGATATATTAGCTGGGCTACGTAGTTATAACGTTCAGTTTTTCCCCCATGATGATAGCCAAACGGTCGCCTGTGTTGTGAAAGATCAACAAGGTCACTTTGTTGGTGGACTATTTGGTGAAGTCTATACAAACACTCTATTTGTCGAATATTTTTGGATTGATGAGAATCAACGTAAATCAGGGCTGGGCAGGCAAGTATTTGAACGTGTCGAGTCTGAAGTAAAGAAACTTGGCGTAGCCACAATATGCCTTGATACGTTCACTTTCCAAGCGCGCGAATTCTACCTCAAAATGGGCTTTAAAGAAGTGGGACGTTTTACCGGCTTCCCAATGCCGGGCGTGGACAAAATCTTTTTGCAAAAACACGTTGGCTAAATGATGAGCGCAGCGCCAAGAGTTTGGGTTATTCCCGGCATGTTAGTCAGCTATGGTGAGATGGTCGATACCGCTCAACATGCTCACGCCCTGTTACAATTGACGGTGTTTGAAGACAGTGGTTCGCTGTTGATTGACGGTCAGTTACTTTCTAGCTCGTTATTGGCAAGCAATGTTGCTCATCGTCTGCAAATGAAAAAAGGATGGGTGATCTTGGTTGAGCCTCAGTCTGAGGTTGGGCGATGTTTACAGCAGTTGCTAGTTGATAACCAATATCAAGAATTTGCCTTTAGTCATGAATTGCTTTTACCGAGCGAGAATCACTTTCCTCTTCCACAAGTCATCGCTATCTTGCAGCAGCTTTCTGCGACAGTAGATTGGCAACAGATGCTTGGCGAAGTGACGTCAAATGATCCGCGTATCGAACGTTTACTAACTCAGCTTAATCAATGCTTTGCCAGCGAGTGTTTAAAGCCAGATAACTGGCGCGCCGAACAGATAGCGGAACAACTAGCTTTGTCAGAGAGCCGGTTTTTGCATCTCTTTAAACAACAAATGGGCATCGCATGGCGACCTTATTTGCTGTGGCGTCGGCTAATCTGCGCGGTTAAGTTGATCCGAGAGGGAGAGTCAGCCACTGAGGCTGCCCATAGAGCGGGATTTTCGGATAGTGCCCACTTAAGCCGCACGTTCAAATCAATATTTGGGGTCTCAATTCGCGAATCGAAAGCTATGTTTTTTAAACAAGATTAGACAGCTTAATAAACAATGCCTTGGAACAGAGGTTTGAGATCTTCTAGCTTCTGTTCTTCGCTAACGGGTTCAACTTGAACCTTAATTAAAGGTCCAACGCACTCAACAAAGGGTTGGATCTCACCGCGTTGCTCTTCTTCGATATCACCACCTACGGCGAAATCACCATCAAACACATTGGGTTCTTGGGTTTTATCAACGTTTAGTTGGATAGAGACGCGATATTGATGCCCATCAGGTAACAGCTTGGCGCAATTTTCAATATTTTCGACCTTACCGTAGGCATAAACGTTGGCGGTTAGAGTGAGTGAGAAGAGTGCGAAAATTGGCTTGATCCCTGTCATATCTTTCATCCCATATAATTGTTTTTGAAGTACAACTTTATTAGAGCATAGCAAGTTTATTCAATTTTTCGTTGCCTAGACGGTTTATTCTGCACTCAACCACTAAGGAGAGCAGTATGAAACGATATTTACAACAAACCGCAATGTTAGATTTTCAGCATTCATCAATTCAGAAACTGGTCAAATCACGTAGTTGGCATACTCTCGACGAATACGATGCAATTGGCGAAATTTATAGCTTTGTGCGTGACGAAATCAAATTTGGCTACAACTTTGATGACACAATCCCTGCTAGTAAAGTATTGCGTGATGGTTACGGTCAATGTAATACCAAAGGTACTTTGCTGATGGCGTTACTACGTGCTGTTAGCATTCCGACTCGCTTTCACGGGTTTACCATCTATAACGATCTACAACTTGGGGCGATTCCGAAGTACATTTTCGCCATCGCTCCAGAGAAAATCATTCATAGTTGGGTTGAGGTTTATTTCAATGGCAAATGGATCAACTTAGAAGGCTACATCATAGATAAACCGTACTTAGCGCAGGTTCAAAAGCGCTTTAGTTTTGGTTGTAAAGATTTCTCAGGTTATGGGGTTGCAGTGACTTGTCTGCAAGATCCAGAGATTGACTGGAAGGGTGAAGATACCTATATCCAAAAAGAGGGGCTTGCGGATGATTATGGCTTATTCGACCGCCCAGACGCCTTCTATCAAGTGAGAGGCAGTAACCTAAATGGTTTTAAAAAGTTTATGTTCCGTTATGTACTGCGACATCTAATGAACATCAACGTCAATAAGATTCGCAAACATGGCATCGCATAACAAAGCGGGCATCATGCCCGCTTTTTCTTTTGAGCGTCTAAATCATATGTTGATGTTCAGCAATGAGCATATCCATGGCTAATTGCGCTTTATCTTGGGCGACTTGGAAGTCCTCTTCTGTAGCAAAAGGTTCAACGACTTCGTAATAGCATTTTAGCTTAGGCTCTGTACCTGATGGACGTACGATCACGCGTGCACCACCAGCTAAGTGATAGATAAGTACATCACTTGGCGGTAAGTCGATAAGCTCGCTCGTACCATCAGCGTAGGTTTTTCGCAGTGTTTTGAGATCTTCAATGCTTTCAACTGCGCGCCCTGCAATCGCCTTCGGTTGATTTGCTCTAAGTTTCTCACCAACCGGTGGCGTGTTAGGGGCAAGTGCAATACTACGCTGTGCATTCACGTACATCCCATGCTGACGATAGAGGCTCTCTAACTGATCCCAAATGGTTTTTCCTTGGCTTTTTAGCTCGGCAGTCAGTTGGGCAAAAGCCACTAATGCCGATAGACCATCTTTATCCCAAACTTGATTACCTACGGTGTAACCCAGCGCCTCTTCATAAGCAAACAAGAACTGACTATCGTCGGTCTGTTTTTGCATCGCGACATTGGTTAGCCATTTAAAACCAGTTAAGGTTTGGTAATAGGTCGCTCCGTGAGATTTGGCAATTTTATCGAGCAGGGTCGAAGACACAATGGTGTTACCGACTAACTGTTTGCTCGCTTCCGTTTGCGAGAGCAGGTAGTGACCAAATAGTGCACCAACTTGATCCCCCGTAAGCATTTGATACTCGCCATCAGGTTTACGCACCGCAACGGCAAAGCGGTCTGCATCAGGGTCGTTGGCACATGCAATATCAGCGCCATGTTTGCTCGCTAATGCTACTACCATATCCATAGCCCCAGCTTCTTCTGGGTTAGGGAAATTAACGGTAGGAAACGTTCCATCAGGTTCGCGCTGCTCTTTAACGCTGTAAACCTGATTGAAACCTGCATCGGCAAGTAAGGTTTCCGCCATTCGAGCACCGACACCATGCATCGCGGTATAAGCGACACCAATGCTATCTGGTTGAGTATGATTAGCCAGTAGTGGGTTGGCATTCATCGCATCGCGATATGCTTGATAGTACGAATCGTCAAGCCAGACTAATCGGTCTAGCGCTACAGCTTCTTCGACACACAATAGTTCTAGAGGTGACTCTGCAGCGACATCAATATGATGAGCGATGCCGGAATCGTGCGGAGGGATAATTTGCGCGCCATTCTCCCAGTAAACCTTAAAACCATTGTATTCTGGTGGATTGTGGCTTGCTGTCACCACGACGGCAGCAACCGTATTTAAATGCTTAACACCAAAAGCGACAATCGGTGTCGCGGCAACATCATGAGTTAAGTAGACTTTAATGCCAAGCGCAGTAAGAACGGCAGCAGTATCGTGGGCAAACTGCTTTGAATCAGGGCGACCATCGTAACCAATCACTACACCACGCTGCTTCGCATCGTCAAATTGGTGCAGAAGGTATTGACCAAGCCCTGTAGCGGTTTGTTGAATAACTAGGCGATTCATACGGTTAGGACCTGCACCAACTTTACCTCGTAGACCGGCAGTACCAAACTCTAGGCGGCAGCGAAAGCGATCGTCTAATTCTTGAGTTTGCTTCTCATCCACCAGACGCTGAAGCTCTTCACGAGTTCGCGGATCTGGGTCGATAGCTAACCATTGAGCAATGTGTTCATTCATCTTTTTTCCCTTATATCTGGCGTAGCCTTGAGGCTGTATATCAAAATACTAAATGTTAGTAGTTATCATTTACGAGAGCGCAATCGCTAAACTAATTTGTTGTACCTCAGCTTGCACATTTTTGAATCGCTAACTAGCCTTAATTAACATAAATATAACATTTTGCGTTGGTTTTAGGTTAGCCCAAACAAGTCGTTTCTTCCTAATCGACTTGATAAATCCGGATACTAAGCGCATGGATGGCACGATATCAGTATGGATGTGATTGGGTATCGGGTGTTCTGCGTAAAAGTGATTGAACCTTTGGTTTTTCGCACTGGTTGTCAGTGCAGAGGCAAAGAGGAGAGGTCTTTTGAAAAGAATACCATTCACGGTTTGGCTGACATTGGAAGTTATCGCCGTTACTTGGTCAACTCACACGCTCGCAGAAGAAAGCGCTTTAAATATGACGCAAGGGGTGACTCAGATCAGCTCTGAGGTATATCACCTCCACATGCTGATATTCTATATCTGCTGTGCAATTGCTTTTGTTGTGTTTGGGGCGATGTTTTACTCGATTTACAAGCACCGAAAATCGAAGGGTGCGGTCGCCGCACATTTCCATGAAAGTACCAAAGTCGAAGTCATTTGGACCGTTATCCCGATTATCATTCTTATCGCCATGGCAATTCCGGCTACTAAAACACTGGTTGCGATGGAAGACACCTCTCAATCTGATCTCACAGTCAAAATTACCGGCTCACAGTGGAAGTGGCACTACAGCTACTTCGGGCAAGATGTGGAATTTTTCAGCTTATTGGCGACATCACAAAATCAAATTGATGGTATTGAAGAAAAAGGTGCCAATTACCTGCTAGAGGTAGATAACCCGCTAGTGCTGCCAATCAACCGAAAAGTTAGGTTTCTTATGACTTCCGATGATGTGATTCACTCTTGGTGGGTGCCTGATTTTGCGGTGAAGAAAGACACCATTCCCGGCTTTATTAATGAGGCTTGGACTAAAATTGACCAGCCCGGGGTGTATCGAGGTCAATGCGCCGAGTTGTGTGGTCGTGCTCATGGCTTTATGCCGATTGTGGTACACGCGATGACCGAAGCAGACTACGACAAATGGCTTGCCGAGAAAAAAGCTGAGATTGCGCAAGCCAAACAAGCGGCTGCAGCGGCGTTAACTGCCGAGCTTAGTTTGGAAGAATTAATGCAAAGCGGCGAGCAGGTCTACGTTGACCGCTGTGCGGTTTGTCATCAGGCAAATGGTGAAGGGATACCAGGTGCTTTCCCTGCGATCAAAGGCAGTAGTATTGCTACCGGTGAAACTGGTGAGCATATCGATATCATTGTTAATGGGCGAGCGGGTACCGCCATGCAGGCTTTTGCTAACCAACTCACTGAGCAAGAAATTGCCGCTGTAATCACCTACCAGCGAAACGCTTTTGGTAACGATACAGGGGATGTAGTGCAAGCATCAGACATTAATAC
The DNA here is from genome assembly GCF_003350325.1 of Vibrio rhodolitus. Classification (GTDB taxonomy): domain Bacteria; phylum Pseudomonadota; class Gammaproteobacteria; order Enterobacterales; family Vibrionaceae; genus Vibrio; species Vibrio rhodolitus. The sequence continues at coordinate 217,659 of NZ_QLYZ01000005.1, forward strand.
CTTTACCATGCAAGAGCAAGGTAACAAGGAGGAACTATGAAGCCTTCAACTCCTCACAATGAAAAGTCATCACCCGTGGCTGATGCTGAGTTAAGCCGAGCCAATTCTACCATTGCACTGGAACATGAAGAGCATCATGCACCCAGAGGTTTAGCGCGTTGGATTTATTCAACAAATCATAAAGATATCGGCACGCTCTATTTGTGGTTTAGTTTCATTATGTTCCTCACTGGCGGCGCGATGGCAATGATCATCCGCGCGGAACTTTTTCAGCCAGGGTTGCAACTGGTTGATCCGCAGTTTTTCAATCAAATGACTACAGTCCATGGCTTAATTATGGTGTTTGGTGCTGTGATGCCAGCCTTCACCGGGCTTGCCAATTGGATGATACCTATGATGATTGGTGCACCGGATATGGCATTGCCGCGCATGAACAACTTGAGTTTTTGGATCTTGCCATTCGCGTTTGCGATTTTGCTTGCCTCTCTGTTTACCGAAGGGGGAGGACCTGACTTTGGCTGGACCTTCTATGCGCCTCTTTCTACAACTTATGGACCTGACAGTACCGCACTGTTTGTTTTCTCGGTACATATCATGGGTATCAGTTCAATCATGGGCGCGATCAACGTTATCGTGACGATTGTGAACATGCGTGCGCCAGGTATGACATGGTTCAAAATGCCGTTGTTTGTTTGGACTTGGTTAATCACGGCGTTTCTACTTATCGCGGTGATGCCAGTGCTCGCCGGAGCGGTGACAATGGTCTTAACCGATAAGTATTTTGGCACTTCGTTCTTTGATGCGGCTGGGGGCGGTGATCCGGTAATGTTCCAGCATATATTCTGGTTCTTTGGTCACCCTGAAGTGTACATCATGATATTGCCTTCTTTCGGTATTATATCGGCGATTATTCCAGCATTTAGCGGCAAGAAACTCTTTGGCTATCATTCCATGGTGTATGCAACGTGCAGTATCGCGCTGTTGTCGTTTTTAGTTTGGGCCCACCATATGTTTACCACCGGGATGCCCGTTTTTGCCGAGCTGTTCTTTATGTATTGCACCATGCTTATTGCGGTGCCAACTGGGGTGAAGGTGTTCAACTGGGTGGCGACAATGTGGCGAGGGGCGATGACGTTTGAGACGCCGATGTTGTTTGCGATCGCCTTTATTGTACTCTTTACGATTGGTGGTTTCTCGGGGCTGATGTTAGCGATAGTGCCCGCTGATTTCCAATATCACGATACCTATTTTGTGGTCGCGCATTTCCACTACGTGCTTGTTTCCGGAGCGGTTTTCTCCATCATGGCGGCAGCCTATTACTGGTTGCCAAAATGGACGGGGCATATGTATGACCACAAACTGAGCTTATGGCATTTCTGGTGCTCAATTATCTCAGTCAATGTCCTGTTCTTCCCAATGCATTTCCTCGGCTTAGCCGGAATGCCAAGACGTATTCCCGACTACGCCATTCAGTTTGCAGATATCAATCAGATTGTATCTATTGGCGGCTTTGCCTTTGGTTTATCCCAATTGATTTTCCTATGGTTAGTGATTAAGTGTATCAAGGGTGGCGAAAAAGCCGAGGCGAAACCTTGGGATCGTGCCGAAGGGTTAGAGTGGACAGTCCCAAGCCCCGCACCGCACCACACATTTTCGACGCCGCCAAAAGTGGACTAAAGGTGGTGATGTATGCAAGAGCCCAACACAAGCGATAAGCGTGCTGCGAACCGAAAGCTAACGATTAAGTTGCTTGGTGCAACGGTCGCAATGTTTGGTTTTGGTTTTGCGCTGGTTCCTTTGTACGACATTATGTGTGATGCGCTGGGAATCAATGGCAAGACCAACTCTGAAGCGGTCGAGCAGCCTACCGCGCTTTCGCCAGATAGATCGCGCACGATTAAAGTGGAGTTTATCGCTCATCCCAATCCCAATATGCAGTGGGATTTCAAACCCGAAGTCACCTCGATGGAAGTCCATCCTGGCGAGGTGATCCAAACGGCTTACATCGCTTTTAATCGCGCTAATTACACCATTGTAGGTCAAGCAGTCCCTTCTGTTTCTCCCGGGCTAGGGGCGAGCTACTTTAATAAAGTCGAATGTTTTTGTTTCAATAAGCAGCCTTTGGATGCTCAAAGCCGCGCAGAAATGCCGTTGATTTTCTACATCGAAAAGGATGTTCCTGAATCTATCCATACACTGACACTCTCTTACACCCTGTATGACATTACCGATACTGTTGCGAAGTCGACTACAACAGCAAAAGTGACGCCTGCTAAATCCGCCCAGCAGAAAGGAGTAACACCATGAGTTCTAAGCATCAATCCTATTACGTACCGGCACAGAGCAGTTGGCCCATTGTTGGCGCTATCGCTCTATTTTTAGTCGCGGTAGGCGCAGGGCTGACGGTACAAACCATGGCGGAAGGCGGCAGTGCCAGTGTGTTTTCAAAAATTGTGCTGGGGTTAGGTTTTTTATTCTTATTGTATATGCTGGCAGGGTGGCTTTCGAACGTGGTCAGCGAGTCGATGAGTGGGCTTTACTCGGAGCAAATCGCGCGCTCATTTCGCCAAGGGATGAGTTGGTTTATTTTCTCTGAGGTGATGTTTTTTGGTGCTTTCTTTGGTGCGCTTTTTTACGCCAGAATGATTTCAGTGCCTTGGCTGGGCGGCGCAGATAACAATGTGATGACCCACGAGGTATTGTGGCCAGCTTTTGAGGCAATCTGGCCATTAACCACAACACCAGATGGGCAAACCACTACTGCTATGAGCTGGCAAGGCATTCCGCTTAACAACACCATTATTCTGCTGCTTTCTTCAATTACCTTGCATATGGCGCACATTAGCCTTGAGCAAAACAAACGCATGGCGCTGATTGTGTGGCTTGAAATCACCATCGTCTTGGCGGCATTCTTTTTATATTACCAAGGTGTTGAATACATCCATGCTTATCAAGATCTCGACCTTACCTTACAGTCCGGCGTTTATGGCAATACTTTCTTTATGTTGACTGGCTTCCACGGTCTGCATGTGTTGTTAGGCTCAATTTTTCTAATCGTCTTATTGGGTCGGATCGCCAAAGATCACTTTACCCCTAAAGACCATTTTGCCTTCCAAGCAGGGAGTTGGTACTGGCATTTTGTCGATGTGGTGTGGTTGTGCTTGTTTGTGTTCGTTTATGTGCTTTAACAAGTCGAATCACAATTAAAAAGGTCGAGAATTAGGCTCAATAAATCCACTAAGGAGAGCGACAAGCATCAATACAACAGCAAGGGCAGAGAGGACAACTCGACGTCCGAGGTAATGACTCATTGGTGGTTGGTCATCCTGTTCATCTTCGGATTCATCAGGACCTTTTACCATCTCAATCAGGGCTTTGGCGAGGTTAGCAATGATAAAAAGTAGCAATAAAACCAGCACTGATTTGAAAATGAAAACCATATCGTCATCCTTTGTTAGGTTATTGAAACAGCCACTTTTTTGGCTTGCGTTAGTATTAACCTTGGTTGCTATTTCGATATTGGTCAACCTAGGAATGTGGCAATTAAATCGCGCGGAGCAAAAGCTTGAGTTGCAAAATATGTTAACCAGTAATGAGCAACAAACTGCAATTCGCTTGACCGACTTTGACCCTCAAGACAAGCAAGATTTTTATGGTGTAAAAGTTACGGCAAATTTGTCCCCTTTGGCAGGCTATTACGTGCTGCTTGATAACCAAACTTATAATGGTGAGGTTGGCTATCTTGCCTTACAACTGGTTCGCGCAATAGACGGAAGGAATGTGTTGCTTGAGCTTGGATTTGTCGCTGCAAAATCCTCTCGTTCTGATTTACCCGACGTGGCATGGCTGAGCCAAAATTATAATCGGGAAGGGCGTTTATATACTCGCTCCACTAACCCGCTAAGCAGTAACTTGATGTTAGAGCCAACCGAGCCAGCGCGAATCCAAAATTTGAACACCGACCAACTTGGCGAGTATTGGCAATTGCCGATTGAGAGCTACATTTTTCAGCCAAGGCAAGCACAATGGCATTATCCACAACCATGGAATCCGCTCCCAATGAGCGCTGATAAGCATCAAGGTTATGCGTTTCAATGGTTTTCGATGGCATTCGCCTTAGCGATTATCGCCATAATCTGGTTGAGGAAAGCCCTAAAGAGTACGACTAAGGAGAGTCTATGAGCCAATCAATTACCCGCAGTCGGTTTAAGCTATTAGCCTTAATTACGGTATTCGCATTGCCGGCGATACTGGCAAAATTAGTTCTTACTCAGCAGTGGTATAACTCTGGTGTCACCAATAAAGGGGAGCTGATTGAGCCTGCTCAAACGTTTAAGAGTTTGGGTTTAGACAACCCTTATCAAGGAGAAAAGTGGCAGCTAGGTTATCTTGTCCCCGCGCAGTGCGATGCTTTTTGTCTTAAGCAAATACACTACTTACAACAAAGCCACATTGCATTGGGTAAGTATCAACAGCGCGTTGTTCCATTGGTATTGGTGGACAAAAACAGTGATATTCAAGCGCTGGCGGATCTTGAGCTTGATATGGTGGCAGTGAATGGCTCGTTTAGCCAAATCGTTAGTCAATTTGAGTATGTAATTGTTGACCCGCTCGGTCAATTGGTGATGCGCTATCCGCAGGTTAAGTCAGAAGATGAACTCATTCCGCAAAGCAAAGGTTTACTAGCTGACTTACGCAAATTGCTTAAATTATCGCGTGTTGGATAGGGAGAGCAATTATGCTTAAACGATTGATTCAAATCAGCTTAGTGATGACGTTTTGTGTGATCTTGCTAGGGGCGTATACGCGACTTGCCGATGCCGGGTTAGGCTGCCCAGATTGGCCAGGGTGTTATGGTCAACTTGATGTGCCAACCACCGAGAGTGAACTAAACCAAGCTCAGGTTCTCTATCCTGATTTAGTGGTGGAGGCTGACAAAGCATGGCTTGAGATGATCCACCGCTATTTTGCGGGGAGTTTAGGTCTGCTGGTATTTGCCATCACGGTGGTTGCCTTAAAGCAAAAACAACTAGGGGTTGTATTACCGCTATCAATTTCGCTGGTAGTACTGTTTCAAGCACTGCTTGGTATGTGGACAGTCACAATGAAACTGATGCCAGTGGTGGTGATGGGACATTTACTGGGCGGTTTCACGTTATTTTGTCTGCTTGCTTTAACCTATTGGCGCGTTACTGAGCGCAAGTTATTACAGAGTCAAAATATTGGTCGGGGTCTTCGCGTTGTAGCCTTGTTGGCGGTAGTTGTTTTAATTACACAAATTGCCCTTGGTGGCTGGACATCGTCAAATTACGCCGCACTGATGTGTACTGAATTGCCGATTTGTCAGGGAGAGTGGTCGCGATATTTAGACTTTGAGAACGCGTTTCGCTTGATTCAGCCGGTGCAAGAGAGCTATGAGTTTGGCACGTTAGACTATGGTGCGAGAATGACGATTCATGTCTCGCATCGCATCGGCGCGATGATCATAACGCTTGTGCTGCTGGCGCTAATTGTTGGTCTCTGGCGTCAAAACATCACTCAATATCGTCTGCAAGCCATTAGCCTCAGCATGTTGTTATTTGTACAGATTAGCTTAGGCATCAGCAATGTCTCTTTTGGCTTACCGCTAGCAATCGCCGTTGCTCATAACCTTGTTGCGGCACTGCTACTGATCAATACCTTGTATATCAATTATTTGTTTCTTCGCGCAGGAAGTTTTAACGCCTGTTCTCACTCGCAGAGCTTAGGCAAGGAGGCCTTCTATGAGTAAAACAATCACTGCGGATATTCGCCAAGAACGCTCAATTTGGCGCAGCTACTTAACCTTAACTAAACCCAAAGTGGTCGCACTGATGCTACTGACTGCTTTGGTTGGCATGTGTTTAGCCGTACCGGGGGCGTTACCTCTACAACAAAGCCTGTTGGGTATGGTTGGTATTGGTTTGATGGCGGGTTCCGCTGCTGCGTTTAATCACCTAATTGATCGAAGAATTGACGCAATCATGTTTCGCACTCATCGTCGACCACTGCCATGTGGTGAGCTTGCGCCAAGCCGCGTGATGTTGTTTGCGACTTCGATAGGTTTACTCGGGTTTGTAATTCTATTTGCAGGAGTGAACCAGCTAACGGCTTGGCTAACCTTTGCCAGTTTGCTCGGTTATGCAGTGGTTTATACCATGTATTTAAAGCGCGCAACGCCGCAAAATATAGTTATTGCAGGAATTGCGGGAGCAATGCCACCGCTGCTTGGCTGGACGGCTGTAACGGGTGAGTTGCATGGTCACGCTTGGTTGTTAGTGATGATTATTTTTATCTGGACACCACCTCATTTCTGGGCGCTAGCGATCCATCGCAAAGCCGATTACGCCAAAGCGGACATCCCGATGTTGCCGGTCACCCATGGCGAGGAGTATACCAAAACCTCGATCCTGCTCTACACCGTGCTGTTAGCCATCATCTGCTTATTGCCAGCATTAGTTGGCATGTCCGGTGCAGTTTATTGGATCGGCTCCACTCTCTTAAGTGCGGGCTTTATCGGTTATGCATGGAAGCTTAAATTCAATCCGGAGGAAAAAACCGCGATAGAGACATTTAAATTTTCTATCTATCATTTGATGCTACTCTTCTTATTGCTATTAGGTGATCACTACTGGGGTGCGGTTTGATTATTCTAATCGTCTTTGAATAAGCCGATGATTACAGGCAATGCAGGGTTACATTTTCGTCCTGTATTGCCTAAATAACAGGCGGTTGTGTGATATCTATACGTGCCCAGCGCACACTTTTCTTTACGCTTCATGAGTAAAAGTTTTACGTCCTAGTAAAACAGTCGCGCTATTTCCCTCTTCAACTACAAATGGCATGGCGTGCGATGTATCGCTAACGTAATGATATTAAGACGTTAATGTTTCTGTTTGCTCTAGTCCGAATGTCCATTAATTGTGTGTATGTTTAAATTTACATATTTTGCTTTTTGTAAAAAATGCCAAATTATTGCCTTTTGATTTAAAAAGTGGTTGCAAGTGTTGTTTTAGGCAGATAAGTTACAAGGGACAGGATAAATAAGATAGACAAATGACAGCAAACTTTCAGTTGCATATGGGTCTATCGTAAAAACAGGAAGAAGTAGCGATGTTTCAAACCGATGATGTACGTATTAATAAAGTAAAAGAATTACTCCCACCGATTGCCGTTTTAGAGAAGTTTCCGGCGACAGAAACCGCTTCTTCAACCACTTTTCGTTCTCGCAAGGCAATTTCTGATATTTTGCAGGGCAAAGATGACCGTGTACTCGTGATTGTTGGACCGTGTTCAATTCATGATCCGCAAGCGGCATTGGAATATGGTAAGAAGCTCAAGGTGCTTCGCGATGAGTTAGGTGAAGAACTTGAAGTGGTGATGCGAGTTTACTTCGAAAAACCACGCACAACCGTTGGTTGGAAAGGTCTAATTAACGACCCGTACCTTAATGACACCTTCAAAATCAATGATGGTTTACGTATCGGTCGTAAACTGCTGCTAGATTTGACAGACATGGGAATGCCAACGGCAAGTGAATTCTTGGATATGATCACGCCGCAATATGTCGCTGATTTGATCAGTTGGGGGGCAATTGGTGCTCGTACAACTGAATCTCAAGTTCACCGCGAGCTATCATCAGGTCTTTCATGCCCGGTTGGTTTTAAAAACGGTACCGATGGCAACATCAAGATTGCCTCTGATGCTATCCGCTCAGCAAGCGCTTCTCACCACTTCCTTTCGGTTACTAAGTTTGGACACTCTGCGATTATTGAAACCAGCGGAAACCCTGACTGCCATATCATTTTGCGCGGTGGTAAAGAGCCAAACTACAGCGCCGAACATGTGGGGGCAATTAAGCAAGAGCTAGAAGCATCAGGTTTGCCGCAAAAAGTGATGATCGACTTCAGTCATGCCAACAGCTCTAAGCAGTACCAGCGTCAAATCAATGTTTGTGAAGATGTATCCCAACAAATTGCTGGTGGTGAAGACGCTATTTTTGGTGTGATGATTGAGTCTCACTTAGTTGAAGGTCGCCAAGACTTGATTGACGGTAAAGCGTCGACTTACGGTCAATCAATTACTGATGCCTGTATTGGCTGGGAAGATACGGAGAAAACGCTCAAGCAACTTGCTGAAGCGGTTAAAGCGCGTCGCGCCCTGAAGTAATTCTCTCTTTTCGTTTGCAAGGCTCCTTATCATAGGAGCCTTTTTTGTTTTCAGTTATCCAAAAATAGAGCTTCTAAACTTATTAATGCTGGTTTAGTAAAAAGTGCAATGATGGGCTAGCACGTTCACTTAAGGTTCGCTATTGCAACCTGTGTTATTGTGCGTGACGGCGCAAAATGAGAAGTTCATCACTTAATGTACTGATTTGCATATTGAGTAAGGGAAGATTCCGGCATAGCCTAAGTTCAGTTTTTTAGGAGGGTAAGACATGGTGTCTAAAGTGACGGTTGGTCCGCAAGGACCAGATTTATCAGAACTAGTGCAAGGCTATTGGCGCCTAGCAGAATGGGGGATGACACCTCAGCAGCGCCTAACATTTTTGAAGCAGCACATCGATTTGGGTATTACTACAGTCGACCATGCTGATATTTACGGTAATTACGAGTGTGAGCAGCTGTTTGGCGAAGCGCTAAAGCTCGATCCTTCGGTTCGCAATCAGATTGAAATTGTGACCAAATGCGATATTAAACTGTGTAGCGATAAGTTCCCAGAGCGCAAGGTTAATCACTACGATACCAGTGCCGCTCATATTTACGAATCGGTAAACAACTCACTAAGCCGCTTAAATATCGAGCAAATTGATCTATTGCTCATTCATCGTCCTGATGTTTTGATGGATGCCGATGAAGTGGCAGAGGCTTTTGCTGAGCTACACAAAGTCGGTAAGGTGAAGCACTTCGGTGTGTCAAACTTTTCTCCTGCTCAGTTTGACTTGCTACAGGACAGAGTACACAAACCATTAGTTACTAACCAGGTAGAGATTAACCCACTTAACTTTGATGTCGCCCATGACGGTACGCTTGATCAACTGCAAAAAGCGCGCATTCGTCCTATGGCGTGGTCATGTTTAGGTGGCGGTGCCATTTTTAGTGGTGAAACAGCGCAAGCGAAACGAGTGCGTGAAGAGTTAGAACTAATCCGTGTTGAGGTTGGCGCTAACTCAATTGATGAAGTGATTTATGCGTGGGTGCGTAAGTTGCCATCAAAACCGCTACCAATCATTGGGTCAGGCAAAATTGAGCGTGTTGAAACAGCTATCAATGCCTTGAGTATTGAGTTGACGCGTGAGCAATGGTACCGAGTTTGGGTTGCCTCTAAAGGGCACGGTGTGCCATAGAGAGCGAGCTAAGCGTATTCTTTATTGATATGAGCCAGCCTTTGCGCTGGCTTTTTTACGCCGCGGTTTCTGCCGCTGGCGTATAGTTATCCTGCTCACTTATTTTCAGCAGTGCTTCTGGTCTTACTGGATAAGAGTAGTAATAGCCTTGGATATAACTCACACCAAGCCCACGTAAGATTTCTATCTGCTGCTCAGTTTCTACACCCTCGGCGATTACTTTCATATTAAGTTCTTTCGCTAGCTGGATCATAGAGACAAGGACTGGCGTAATATTTGACTCAGAGTACAAGCTCTTGATGAACACTTGGTCGATCTTCATAACTTGGAATGAGTGTAAGCGAATGAAATTAAGCCCAGAATACCCGGTACCAAAATCATCAATTGCCAGCTTAAATCCAAGCGCACGTATACAAGTTAGGTTGTTTAACGCACTGTTAAGTTGTTGCTTATCGAGATCGATACTTTCCGTCACTTCCAGCAAAATACTGTCAACAAAGTGAGGGTATTGCTCGGCGAATTGGGTCAAGCTATCTAAGAAGTGACCATCGATCAGAGAGATACGACTAACATTGACGCTGACGTATTTAGACTCTTGATAACTTGGGTTAGCATGGAGAAAATCTGCCACCATAAACAGCATTTTTTCTGTGAGTGAATCTATTACCCCTAGATTTTCCGCCAAGGGAATAAACACCTCAGGTGAAATTCTGCCCTGCGTGGGATGATTCCAACGCACCAACGCTTCACTTCCCACCACCTGATTATTGTCAATATCAACAATCGGCTGTAGATACAGTTCAATCTCATTGTTGCGAATCGCACTAAGCAAGGTGTATTCCATTGAGCGTTTAGCAAGCAATTGATAACCAACAATTAAATAGAGTAGCGAACAGATGGATGCAACCAGAATCGCTTGCCATAAATGGGCGAAATAGTGGTATTGATAAGTGCCTAAGGTTGGCTTTAGCTCAATCTTAAATGGGTAATGCTGAGAGTCAAAGGTCAAGCTTTCTGTATAGTCAGATTGCGCGCTACTGCCCTGAGTAAGTTCATAGTTGAGTATAGTCAGGCGATACTGGTACTCACGTGCTTTTAGGTATTGCGCAATCAGATTGGAAAAGCGCTCGGGTGGCAGCAGTGCATTGAGACCGAGGGAGTTGTCTACGGAGGCGTAAATGAAGAAAGTGGATATGCCACTTTTAGAGTTGCCAATGGAAATAGTGACTTGGTTTTTTGAGTCACTAATACGATCTAAAATAAGGTTTGATAACTTAATGCTGCGTGGACCTTCATTGCTGGTGCAGACAACATAACCATCACGGTAGATGCCAACTTCCTTGATAAATCGTGAGTTAAATGCGTATTCGCGTAAGCGTAGTTTGTCTTGAGGAGAACAGTTTGCACTGACGGTACCATTTAAAGCGACCAGTTCATGTGCCACTTTATCAATGTAGTTATCGAGTAAATTAACGATCTCTTGCCCATCGTGCTTGATGGCTTTTTGTGTGTAGTAGTAGTTACCCAGTAGCGAGAAGGCAAACGCGAGCAAAAAAATAACGACCACTGGCATTAAGTTTGGCAAATGGCTAAATGTGCTTTTTCCTAAGCTTGTCGCGTTCGTCCCAGTCGTGTTTGGTGATCTCATTGAAAGCCGATTTTATTACTCTAGATGAATATTCAGTGTGCAGTTAACAGTAAAAGATTGGTGTCTTTTTGACCTCATATTTCGTTCTAAATACTTAAAAAACGAGAGTCGTTTGTTAACGGGGGAGAAGATAATCCAAACCCTAGTAATATTAAAGCTCTAAAGTCGTATTTATACAGACGAACTTCCCCATTTATCTCGTTTCCAAGACTATACTTAACATAATGCAAAACATGTCACTTTAATTTGTGAAATGTAACCCAAACCAGAAAAAATTTGTTACATTAGAGCTGATAAAAACATCAATAAAATAACAACTTATTAAGTTCAAGATTTCGGGGGATAGTATGGACGAGCAAGTTCTTATCGAGGGAACAAAAGTCGTCAAAGTCGTGGGTGAAGTGATCGCGATAGACAGCCATGGAAAGGCACGAGTTCTGGCCGTCGGTGATGTGCTCAAAGCTAACGAACTGATTGTGACCGCCAAAAACTCTAGTGTTGAGTTGACCGAGCAGGTTGAGGTGGTTGATATCCCAGAGAACTGCGTTGCTTGTGGTGATGAGCAAGGTACCCTTAACACGGCTCTTGTTGATGGCTCAATCTCATTCGACCTCGGGCAAAATGGTGACTTCAACGTTGATGACATCGAAGCAATTCAAGCGGCAATTTTAGCAGGGGAAGACCCGACTGAAATTTTAGAAGCTACTGCTGCCGGTGGTGTGCTTGGCTCAGCAAACGCAGGTTTTATCACAGTAGAATTCAACAACCCGGAAGTGTTAGCTCAAACATTTTTTGAAACCTCAGGGATAGCGCGAGACCAAATAGACGACCCCGAAGACGATGGTAGAGGTTTAGTGTTTGCCGCTGGTGGTGAGTCAATATCCGAACTGCTGATCGAGGGAGACCTAGATGCCATTGATGGCTACCCAACCTCGATAACCAACAAGGTTTTGATTGAAGCGGGTGACTTACCGCTCGACGCGGACAGTTTTGTCCCTGAAGCAAACTCTCTAACTGCACTACTCAACGAACTTAATACAGACATTACTGCCTCAGGACAAGACGTCCTTTTCACTTACGATGCTAGCCAAAATGCTATTGTTGGTACTGTCGGTGCCGATGAAGTGCTCAAAATCGATATAGATACCAGTAATCTGGGTAAAAATGTCGAACTCTCCTTAACCACCACACTAAATCAGCCTATTGACCACGTGCCAAGTGTTGGCGGTGGTAACGTTGCTCTGATTAATGATCAGATCGTCGTCTCTTTCGACATTACAGGTACTGACAGCGGTGGTAACGCGATTCGCTCTCCAATCGCAGCAACTGTAACCATTGTGGATGGTGATGATCCCGATATCGCTCAAGTCCCTAGCGTGACAGTGAATGAAGCCAACCTGACCGATGGTACGGACACAAATATTGCTGAGACCGTCAAAGGTAACATGGTTGATATGGGGCTTGGCAGTGACCAAATCGCCCAATATCGTCTCGATATTTCTCAGTTTAATCAGCAAGGGGCTCTCAAAGCTCACGGCGAGACGATAGTCATTACCGAAGTAGATAATGGCGACTCAAGTTTTACTTATACTGGCGCAACATCGTCAGGTCCGGTGTTTACCATTGAAGTAGAGCCAAGCGGGGATTACACCTTTAGCTTACTCGAGCCCATTGACCACGCCCAAGGAAGTGATACCACCACGATCAGTTTACCTATCACAGCCACAGATTTTGATGGTGATACCGCACAAGGTTTACTGCCTATCATTATTCTTGATGATAAGCCTCAGTTCACCGGATTTACTGGGCAAACTGAGGTGGACGAAGATGACTTAACCACTTCTTCGGTTCCGGGCTCTGACCCTGACAAAGAAACGACCATCATCAACGGTAACTTTGTGATTGAACAGGGAGCAGATGGCGTAAAGAGTTACCAAATCGATACCACGTCCCCAGATATCACCACGCTTAAATCTGGCGGTGAAGCACTGAAATGGAGTGATGACTCGCCAGTTCAAAGTGGGACGCAGTTTACGTATACCGCGGAAACAGTCTCTGGTGAAACGGTATTTACCTTGATATTCGACACCAATGACAACAGCTACCGTTTTGAATTATCTCAACCTCTTGATCATGCCACGGCAGATGGCGAGAATGAGCTGAATATTGGTTTTAATATCAGTGCGACGGACTTTGACAACGATACAACAGCGCCGCAAACCCTCACGATCAAGATCACCGATGATATTCCAGAGATCACTAACGTTGAGCCGTTAAGTGTTGATGAAAATGATTTACCGCTTGGCACAGATGGTAGTGGCAGCTTGACTGCAAGTGGAGATTTTACCACTACGCAAGGTGCAGATGGGGTTGTTCTCTATCGCATTGACCCGGCGACTAATCCTGTTGCAGGGTTAACTTCGGGTGGTGTAACCATCACGTTAGATTCCCCAGTGATTGATGCTACCAGCAACACTTATACCTATACGGCTAAAGCAGGCAGTGCCGAAGTATTCGAACTAACCTTAAACGCCGATGGCAGTTACACCTTTGAGCTGAAACAGCCAATTGATCATCAAACAGGTACTGACAGCGAGTTAATTAACTTTACTATTCAAGCGCAAGACCAAGATGGCGATTTAAGTCCAATTGTTTTGCCTGTGACGATTAATGATGATTTGCCTGTGCTGAATGGTTTTACTGGGCAAACCGAGGTTGATGAAGATGATCTTAACACCAGCGCTCATCAAGGTTCAGACTCGAGTAAAGAATCGACATCAATCACCGGCAACTTTGATATTAAAGAGGGTGCCGATGGGATCAAGAGCTACCAAATTGATACTGCCTCACAGGATCTTGCTAGCTTAAAGTCCGGTGGTGAAGCGCTGAAGTGGAGTGATGACTCGCCAGCACAAAGTGGAACACAATTTACCTATACTGCTGAGACCGCTTCTGGTGAAACCGTGTTCATCATGGTGTTTGATACCAATGACAACAGCTACAGCTTTAATTTAATCAAGCCACTGGACCACCCAACGGCTGATGGTGAAAATGATATCGAAATTAGTTTTGATATCAGTGCAACCGACTTTGATAACGACACCACCGCCCCTAAAACGCTGACGATCACCGTTAAAGATGATGTTCCCGAAATCACAAACGTCGAGCCGCTCAGCGTTGATGAAAATGACTTACCTCAAGGCACTGATGGAACGGGTGACCTGATTGTCGGTGGAGACTTTACTACCACACAGGGCGCCGATGGCGTAGTACTGTATCGTATCGACCCGACAACTAACCCAGTCGCGGGTTTAGCTACGGCTGGCGTTTCGCTTACTCTTGATCCGCCGACTATTGATGGCAACAACAACTACACCTATGTAGCCAAAGCGGGCACGGTTGAGGTGTTTAAGCTCACACTGAATGCTGATGGCAGTTATACCTTTGAGTTAAAACAGCCAATCGATCACCAAGATGGAGAAGATAACGAGTTAGTTAACTTTACTATTCAAGCGCAAGATCAAGATGGCGATCTTAGCCCGATTGTCTTGCCTGTCACGATAAACGATGACGCGCCAGTCATTGGTGGTTTTACTGGGCAAACGCGAGTAGATGAAGATGATTTGGATAACACCAGTCATCAAGGTTCAGACCCTGACAAGGAATCAACGTCGATTTCCGGCAACTTTGTGATTAAAGAAGGTGCTGATGGTGTTAAAAGTTATCAAATAGAGTCTACCTCGCCAGATATCGCTACGCTGAAATCCGGAGGTGAAGCACTTAAATGGAGTGATGATTCTCCAGTGCAAAATGGCACTCTGTTTACTTATACTGCGCAGACAGCGTCTGGTGATGCGGTCTTTATCATGGTATTTGACACCAATGATAATAGTTACCAATTTGACTTGTTAAAGCCACTTGATCACCCTGAAGCTGATAACCAAAACGATATTGAAATTGGTTTTAATATCAGTGCTACTGACTTTGATAACGACACCAGCACGGCGCAAACGCTGACCATTACTGTGGTTGATGACATTCCAGAGATCACCAACGTTGTGCCGCTTAGTGTTGACGAGAATGACTTGCCGCAGGGCACAGATGGAACCGGCAGTCTTACCGCAAGTGGCAATTTCACCACCACTGAAGGTGCCGATAAGGTCGTGTTATATCGCATTGACCCGACGACCAATCCTGTATCTGGCTTAGAGTCGGGTGGTATTGCGATTACACTTGGCACACCTATCATTGATAGCAGCAACAATACTTACACTTATGTTGCCAAAGCAGGCACAGTCGAAGTGTTTGAGTTGGTTCTAAACTCTGACGGCAGCTACACCTTTGAGTTAAAACAGCCGATTGATAATGTGACCGGTGAAAGTAGCGAGCAAATTGACTTTACTATCCAAGCGCAAGATCAAGATGGTGACTTAAGTTCAATTGTTCTGCCTGTCACGATTAACGATGACGCGCCAATCATCAACGGTTTTACTGGTCAAACCCAAGTTGATGAAGATGATTTAACTACCGCCGATGTCGAGGGTTCAGACCCAACCAAAGAGTCCACCGTAATCAAGGGCAATTTCGATATTGCTGAAGGTGCCGATGGGGTCAAGAGCTTCCAAATTGAAGGAACCTCCCCAGATATCACTACGCTTAAGTCAGGTGGCGAGGCGCTCAAGTGGAGCGATGATTCTCCTGTGCAAGCTGGCACTCAGTTTACTTATACAGCAGAGACGGCTTCTGGCGATGCGGTGTTCACCATGGTGTTTGATACCAGTGATAACAGTTATAGCTTTAGCTTACTTCAGCCACTGGATCACCCGATTGACCTGACTGAAGCTGAAAACGATATCGAGATTGGTTTTAATATTTCGGCAACGGATTCTGACAATGATACCAGTCCACCGAAAACTCTAACCATTAAAGTTAAAGATGATGTTCCTGAGATCACCAATGTTGAGCCACTTAGCGTCGACGAAAATGATCTACCTTTAGGTACAGATGGTTCCGGTGATTTGCTAGTTGGCGGTGATTTCACCACCACAGAGGGTTCTGATGGCGTAGTACTTTATCGCCTCGATCCTGCAACTAATCCGATCGCAGGTTTAGAGTCGGGCGGTGTGGCAATTACGTTAGATTCCCCAGTCATTGATCCAACTACCAATAGCTACACGTATGTCGCGAAAGCGGGCACAGTTGAAGTGTTTAAGCTGACGTTAAATGCTGATGGCAGCTATACCTTTGAGTTAAAACAGCCGATTGATCATGCCGATAGCGAGAACAGCAAGCAGCTTCAATTTACCGTTCAAGCACAAGATTTCGACGGGGATTTAAGCTCGATTATTCTGCCAGTCACCATCAATGATGATGCACCGACCATCGACAGCATTTCTATACCCGCTTATGTGGATGAGGATGATATCCCTACTGTAGGCTCAGACTCGACCCCAGAATCGAATTCGACTAGCGGTACCTTCACTTTTACCGCTGGTGCTGACGGGATTAAATCGGTGGTGATTGCTAACCAAGATACTGTGTTAGATTCACTCACCTCTGGTGGTGAAGCTCTCAAGTGGAGTGATGGTTCACCAGTTCAGGTTGGTAACCAGTTTACTTACACCGCAGAAACTGCATCGGGCGAGTCAGTGTTTACTGTCGTATTTGATATTGATACGAAAAGTTACCAGTTTACGTTGCTTAAAGCGCTCGACCATCCGGTCGATTTGGCTGACCCGCAAAACAGCCTTTCCATTGGTTTTGAAGTTAGCGTGGTCGATTTTGATAACGACCAGAGTGCGCCGCTGCCGCTTGATATTACCGTCATCGATGATATTCCACTGATCAACTCAGCAGATCGTTTAAGCGTAAACGAAGATGATCTCAAAGCAGGTTCAAGCCCTGACGCTAGTGCGTTAACTGACAGTGGCAGCTTTAACACCACCCAAGGTGCCGACTCGGTTATTAAATACAGCCTTGAGTCGACTACCGATCCCGTCGCTGGGCTTAAATCTGGCGGAGTGGATGTGACGATTGGCGCGCCAGTTATCGATGCAACTACTAACCAATATGTCTACACGGCGAAAGCCGGCAGTGTTGATGTGTTTGAACTCACGCTAAACGCTGACGGTAGTTATAGTTTTAAATTGCTGGCGCCAATTGACCATGCTGAGAATTCGGATTTAACGACCCTCAGTTTCACCGTTGTCGCCGAAGATAAAGATGGTGATACCAGTAAGCAAACGGTATTTGTTGATATTAATGATGACAAGCCGTCGTTAACAGGCACTACTGGTGACACTAGCGTGGATGAAGATGACATTCCAGGCATTGGCTCAGACGGTAACAAAGAAAGCACCACCATTGGTGGTCAGTTCACCGTGGTCGAAGGCGCGGATACTATCGCTGATTACCAGATCACCAACCTCGATACAGTATTAGATCAACTCTCATCTGATAACCAAGGGTTAGTGTGGGATACAGTAATTGAATCTGGCAACACGGTAACACATACCGCGGTGACTGAGACTAGCGGTGACACGGTGTTTACTCTGGTGTTTGATACTGCCAACAATACGTATTCGTTTACCCTCGTTCAGCCGTTTGATCATGCGCCTGTGCAAGGGCAAAACCTACAGCCGATTGATTTTGATATCAAAGCGGTGGATTTTGATGGTGATGAAACAGGCGAAACCACTTTGACGATCGATGTGGTCGATGATGTGCCGCGTATCGCTAACCGCAGCATTGAAGTCACTGAGGGTGAGACGAGCAGCACTAACGTTAATATGTTTGGTCGCCCAGGAGCGGATGGCGCAGAAATTACTCTAGTTGAAGCCAACAGCACCGCAGACTCGCAAATCCGATTCCAACTGGCTGATGGCAGCTATGTGGAAAGCATTGATCCAAATAGCATCACTACGACAGTGACTGTGGTAGAGATGCGTCCTGATGGCAGCGGTGGCTTTAATTACGAGCAACTAGGTTCGCTTGAGATCCGCCCTGACGATTCTCAGCGTGGGCGCTTCTTGTTTACGCCAGTCACAAACCTTGCTCATGATGGTGGCGAGCTTACCTTTAGTCTCAATGTCACAGCCACTGATGGTGACCAAGATACATCGGTGAAAACCTATACCGTAACCATCTTTGATAAAGATGCGGAAATAAAAACCGCTGAAGTGACGACGTTCGAAGATTCAGGACGTTCAGATACGCTCACCTTTGATCCTGCGATTAGCAACAGCAATGCCGAAGATAACCAAACTGGGTTAGCCGTTGAGCCAAGCAAAATTACCTTAACGGTTGATTTGTTTGATATTGATAACGATGAAAAAATAGGTGATGTGGTGATTGGCCCTGGCACTTATAACGGTCAGTTCTATTTCTACGATGCCGCAACGTCAACTTACAAAGCGCTCACGGTACAAGCTGACGGCAGTGTATTGCTATCAAGTGGTGATGTGGTTCAAACCATTGGCAGCGATAACGTTGCTACGTTAAATAACCTCTACTTTGTGCCAGATAGAAACTACTCATCCAGCGATGCAGGTTTTGATGTACCGATTTCTGTCTCGATTTTAAATAGTGGTGTAGCCGATCATACCGTGACGTCCCAGCTACATATTGAGGTAGAAGCAGTCGCCGATATTGCGACTTGGAATACGAGCAATACCCAAGAACGTTATTCGATTGTCGAAGATGATGCTAATGCTGTGCTTAAGCTTCAGGCTGAAACTCAAGACACCAGTGATCCGGAAACGATCACCTATCGCTTGGAAGTGACCTCAGGTCAAGGTGACTTTGTTCTGGAAAATGGGGCAGGACAGCCAATTAGCGAGGTATCTCCGGGCGTTTATATTATCGAAGCTGTGGATATTGATGATGTTCAGGTTAATCCTGTGGATCATTTTGCTGGGGCGATTACCTTTGATGTCTATGCGTTAACAAAAGAGAACGATAACCCGCTGGCGACCAAAGATACTGCCGAATCGGCAGTGCAAAAGTTAGTTATCAACGTTGCACCAAGCGCTGACCAAGGGTCGTTTAGTGTCAGCCGTATCACTATTTTTGAAGACAATGCTGCTAATCAAGACACGGTTGACCCTGAAACCGATCATTTAGATTTCACTTTGGATAAAGTGATCACTCTAGGTTCTACCGATGATATTGATACCGTTGGTGACAACTCTGAAAGCCAGTTTGTTGAGTTAACCAACTTTGTCCAAGAAAATGGTGACCCGCTGGTGGGGTATGAAGTGCGCTGGATTGGCACTGGCGATAACCCAATTGTTGAGGTTTCACCAGGTGTTTATCAGATCCCACAAGAAGCATTGCGATTTGTGGAAGTTCAGCCGCCATTGCACAGCAATGAGAACTTTAGCTTTGACGTACAAGGCTTCGTTAAAGATACCGCGACGCTAATCGATCCTGCTGGTAACCCTTACCAAGCGGTGGATATCAAGCCAATGGCAGATCCGAAAACCGTCAACGTGACAGTCAAAGGGGTTGCTGATATCCCATATCTGCCTGATGTGCCAGAGGAGCCAGCAACAGGGCCGGAGTTGGGTAAATGGTACCAATATGACGATGGCTCTGGGATTTTCGGCGCGCAGGTGACGATTGATGAAAGCACGGAGGCGAAAATAAGCTTCGCGGTATTGTCTGGTGAAGAGCAAGATGGCGTGGTTGATAAGTCAGAGTCACTGTCTGCGATCTTGAGTAATATTCCTGATGATGTTGAGCTGCTTGATGCGAACGGCGGTACTATCGACTTAGTGTATGTTGGCGAAGGTCCTAATGGCTCGCTTTACCAAGCCAATATCACGCAAGATGAATACGACGCGGGCATTACTATTCGCCCTACAAAATACTCGACTGACGACATCATCATTGATGCCAAAGTGATTGTTACAGAGAATGATGGTCATGTGCGTGAGATTGATGGCAAGCTTCGCGTTAATATCGAACCTGTCATTGAAGCCGGTGGCGCGACGCACACTTATGACGCCTCGGTGACTGGCCGTGAAGACACCTTTATCAAAGTGCCATGGAATGTTACTGCCGATCCGGACAATGCGCCTGATAGTCAGCCAACGGCTAATGGCAGAGACTACGAATACGTTACCAAAGTTGTGATAGAAGGCTTTCCTCCGGGCAGTGATGTTGAAATTAATAACCAAGTTTGGAGTGATTTCCCTGGTGCGAGTTTTGACGGTTCGACATTAACCATCACTGGGTTAGATCAATCGACAGCGGCACCAAGTATTAGTGTTAAGCCGCCAGAGGATTCAAGTACAAACTTCCCGTTGAAAACGACCGTTACGATTCAAGAGATTGATGAAGACGATCCGACTTTAATTAAAACGGCAGATGTGAAAGGTGACATCACTGTGGTGGTGAACCCTGTCGTTGAGCCAGATGGTACGCTGCGTATCGAAGATAAAGATGGCAATCCAGTCACTGTGATTCGTGATGATCAGTATCCAACCAATAATGGTTCGGATGACGGTAAAATTGTCTTTACCATCAATGATAAAAATGGCGATGCCAATGTTGTCGTTTTTGAAGATTTAGACCCAAGTTCAGATGAAGTCGTTGACCAAGTAGTGGTGCGCTTTAAAGTACCAGCGGGTGAAGATTTTGATGATGTGATGGATCAGTTGTATGTCTTCGGTGGTATCAACAATGGTGACGGTTCATGGACCATTATTGACGAAGAAAACTTTACCATTTCAGCTCCGGACGGTTTGAAATACAGCACTTCGGCGAGTGAAAACACCATCGGCGTTGAGTTTGTCACGCAAGTTATCGACAAAGGTGATGAAAACGAAGGCAGTGCGCCAAGAGAAGTAAGCACAACGATTGATTTGGTGTTCCCAGAATCGGTGACACCAGCCCCAAGTGTTGCTGCTGAGATTGATGAGATCACTCTTGCTGAGAATGCTGCTGCGATTGTGATTGGCACCGAAGATAATGTTTTCGATGTAAGCTCACAGCTGTCAAAGATCTTCCAAATAGAACCGAATACCGCGGATACAGTACCTGATCAGGTGACGGTCGTGATTGCAGCAGCTGACATTCCTGATGAGGTAAAAGGGCTGCAAATTGGCGGTGCACAATATGACTTTGCCAACGAGCTATACATCTTCCAAGGTTCAGTTGACGCAAGTGGTGTTTTGACTTTCCCGCCGGGTCTGACGTTTACCACGCCAGACGATTACGCGGGTGATTTCCTTATCCCAATGACCGTGGTGACGACAGATACCCAGTCAGGGGATGAAAACTCGATATTGTATAAAGTACCTGTTGCGGTTAGCCCATTGGTTGATGTTCCAGTCACTGGCCAACCGGATGGCGGCACAGCCCAGCCAAGTGATAATAATGTCACTCCTTCGGTTGGTGTCAGCGCGACATCGGTAGAGAAAGGCACAGGGGCGCAAGTTGCGGGTGAAGCACTAGAAGACAACCTGATAAAATTGGTGGTTGATATCGACCTGGCCGACCAACGCAATGCCACGAATGAAGGTCGTGAAGTTCTTACTAAAGTTGAAATTGAATTAGCAGATAGCGATCTTGGTTATTTTGCTGATATTAATGGTCAGCCACTTTCAACCACTGAGCCGGGTAAATTGGTGATTGAATCGACCGATCCGGCAGTTATCGAAGCGGCGCTTCAAGAGATCTATTTTGTACCGAAAGAGAATTATCCAACGGGCAACAATATCAATACTGTTGGAATATCGGTAACAGGAACAATTACCGATCAAACAACCTTTGATGATACGTCCACGACGCAAACGCCAAACAGTCAGGCGGATCGGACGTTTAATGTTGATGCTTCATTTGAAATTACACCAGTGATTGACCCGATTACCGCACCTGATGGCAATAATGTGGTTGTGGTCGGCGATGAAGATACTGATATTGATCTTAGTGCTGGTGGCTCTGGCTTGACCATTGCTTTAAATGACACCGATGGTTCAGAAGTGTTCTTATCGGTCAAGCTAACAGGATTACCAGATGACTTTATTGTAAACAGCTCGTCGAGTGATTTTGTGGTTAAGAACAACGGTGGTGGCGAATGGACGATTCAATTGAATAATCCAAACGTGACTAGCATTGATCTCTCGGATATCACGATTAAGCCTGCGGCAAACTTTAGTGGCAAGGCTGATATTGGCATTGTGGTGTATACCGAAGAGAAGTTGTTAGGTGTGCCTGTTGAACATACCGGACAGTTCCAAATCGATGTGACACCGGTTGGCGATGTGGTTGATACAGACCCAGTGGCGAGCGTAACGGGCAATGAGGGTGAGAATATTGAAATCGCCATCAACGCTAGCGTGACAGATAAAGTCGACTTGCTGCCGGGTGATGCAAACCAAGACCAACCCGAGACTCTACTTGTGACGGTAGAAAACGTTCCAGACGGCGGCGAAATTTATTTCCCTGATGGCACGACACTGGCAACCAATCTTGGTGGCGGCGTTTGGCAACTAGAGGTCAATGCCCAGTCATTAGATAAAATTGTGTTTAATTCTGGTGAACAAAACCAAGGTACGTGGAACCCAGACTCTTTAACTATCAAAGTTCAGTCAGTGGATACCAAATACAATGGTGATAAGTTCTTAGGACCAGTGAGCGAGTTTGAAGTCGGCGTGACGGTTGAGGCAGTGAATGACCGTCCATACTTTGAAGGCATTGGCGATCTGCAAACCGAAGAAGATACCACGGTTGCGGTGAAAGGTTTCACCATCAATGACATCGACGCCACACTGGACGACCCAAGCGCTAACTACACACTGACGTTAACCGTCGACAGTGGCACGATTGCGCAAGATGCCACGGTAGCAGCAGCGAATGGTTTAACCGTGACTATCACAGGTGGTAACACGATTGAGATTCAAGGTACGGTTGCGGAGATAAACAAAGCCTTGGGCGAAGATTTGGTACTGTTTACCCCAGCGTTAAATAGCAACAATCTGATTGACCCTGATGGTGTTAAAGTCACGGCAACTGTGAATGACAACGGCAACCTTGGGTTAGTTGATGGTACGCCAGCGACCGACAATGAGAATCAGGCTGAGTTTGTTATTAATGTCTCTGAGCTTAACGACAAGCCAAACGCGGTTGATGTTAATCTAGGCACGATTGATGAAGACAACTCGATTCAAATTAGCCCTTCGCAGTTGATTGGTCCAGGGCTAAGCAGCGACCCTGATCCGGAAGGACAGACGCTTATCATTAAATCGATGAGTGTCCCTGCCGATCAAGGCACGATTGTGGAAAATATCGACGGCACATGGACATTCAAACCTGCGCTTAACTTCAATGGTGATGTGCAAATTACCTATGAAATTGAAGATAACGGTACGGATAACGGAGTGGACAACTTCCTCACTGACACGGGAACCATCTCGTTGACGGTCGAAGGTGTCAACGATGCTCCAGATGTCGATGTGAATTCTGCAACGACAGCCATTGATGAAGCCGCTGCGCAGCAAATCTCGGGCATTATGGTAAGTGATGTGGATTACGTTGATGCTTATGCTGGTGATTTGATTAGCGTGAAGCTAGAGGTCAGTTACGGTGAGTTAAGTGTGGTGTTGCCAACGCCAAGCAATATTACTGTTACTCCGGCAACGGGCAGCAGCATTACGTTGCTTGGACCGCTCAATGAGGTTAACGCCTTACTAGATACGCCAAACAGTGGTGAAGGGGTGATGCTGGATGCCAGCTTTGCCACTGCTGCTGATATCACGTTGACGGTGACGGCGACAGATTCTGGTAACCCATCGGGTATTCCACTGACAACCACCAAAGATCATACAATTACGGTTAATCCGGTGGCAGATGCGCCGACTTTGTCAGTGAAACCGGGCTTTGACTATGTGCGTAACATTTCTGCCAACCTCGCGGCCAGCAACAATGGTATTGCCATTGTCGGTATTCTTGCCGCGCTGACAGATATTAACGAGATCCTTACGTTAGAGATGTCTCAGGTGCCTGCGGGGGCGACGGTTAATACCTCTTCAGGAGAAGTGACTGCGGTTAATGGCGTCTACACCATTGATGCTGATGAGATTGATAGCATAGAGATCGTCGGTGCGGGTATTGGTAATCACACTATCCAGTTAGTCGCAGTCTCTAATGATGATGGCGAAACGGCGCAATCGACACCACTAGATATCGCGCTCAATGTGGTTGCCGATGGTAGCGATATTGACCAATCAGCCGCAGTCGATGACGTGCAGCTGATCGGTGATGATAGTGGAGTAGAGCTCAAGTCTGGTCAGGGTGACGATCGCATTGTCGGCGGTGATGGCAACGATGTGCTGTTTGGTGGTGAAGGGAATGACACCATCATCGGTGGCGCGGGCAATGACATTATTGAGGGTGGACTTGGCTCGGATATTCTTACCGGTGGCACGGGTGAAGATGTGTTCGTCTGGAATGAAATCTCCGATGGCGCTGTTGATACGATCACGGACTTTACTCTTCAAGAAGACAAGATCGACTTGCGAGATGTACTACCTGAATTGAAATCACCAAGTGTTGATATCAATGAGCTACTAGACCATATTGAGGTTGGCGTGCAGAACAATGATGTCACCCTGACCATCAAACCAGAAGGTGATATCGTCGGTGGTGAAGAGCAAACCATAGTGGTAGAAAACTTAGCACAGAGTTTAACACTTGATACCTCTAACCAGTCGCAAATGCTGTCTACCTTGGTGGATGAAAACGTCTTCCTACATGATACCTAACCTATCGTGTTAGAGATGAAAATCAGATAAGCTGAAAGCACCGCTCGCGGTGCTTTTTTATTAAATGTCAGAGGGATAGAACAAACGCATGAATAAACGTAAAGCCGGTAGACCAAGTAGTAAAACTGATGCGCGTGACAAGCTTATCACCGCTGCGCGTGAGCTATTTACCGTTATGGCTTATGACAAAGTTTCCATTCGTTTAATCGCTAGCAAAGCTCAAGTCGATAGCTCTTTAATCCGCTACTATTTTGGCAACAAAGAAGGTTTGTTCGAAACCATGCTGCGAGAAACCCTAGAGCCGATTAATCAACGAATGGGAAAACTGCAAAAGGAAATCAGTCAAGGCAACTTGGTCAGCATTATGCGAACTTACTATCAAGAGATGAGTAAAAACCCGCAGTTTCCGCGTTTGATTTTGCAGGTGATGAATACGCCAGAGTCTATGGTTCAGCGTCGTCTGTTAGAGAAAGTTATTGATGATATTGCCAAACCAATCCAGACGATAATGTTTGATAAACTACTTGAAAATGGTGTGATTCGCCGCGATCTTGAGCCGAACTTATGCCGAGTCTCGTTTATTTCACTGATGGTGTTTCCATTCGTCGCCCCGCCATCTATGCTAGCAATTCATGGTGTTCAGCTGAATGATCAGTTTCTTGAACAGCTGTTAGAGCACAATATTAAACTGCTGACAGAAGGAATGTTTCACTTGCCCAAGCAACAGGCTTAATCATCCCAGAACAAAGATTTAGGATCTTTATCCAACTCGCGCATGAGTGCGGTTAAGTCATTGCTTTGTGGCAAATAGGGGTAGGGAAGCCATATTTCGTCATCTTGTTCATCAGCGACAAATAAGCACCACGAGTTGACGCTATCATCCCACTCAATTTTGGCGACTTGCGACGTGTAATCGCAGTGCGCTGAATCCAAAAGGTAGTGCTGTTTAAAAAACACCACCCCATTGGTAATAGGCTCAAAGCTTGCCTTACCTAATTCGGCAGGAAGGTTTTGATTGCGGAAACGACAGATAGTTTCAGCGCGGCTTTCCACCTGACGCTGCAGCAAACTTACTAACCCCATATCCTCTCCAGAACAATCGTTACTACCGTTATAGTATGGCTTACATTTGCTGGCGTCTGCACCCCCTTTCACAAAATTGTCATCAAATCGCCATATGCTAATGCTGGTTTGTTAACCGCCGAATTGTGCAAATCGCACTCTGTTGGTTATCAGGCGTAAATGACCACTTTAGTAAATGGAGAACTTTATGATTCGAGTCGCCTTAGCTGCGCTAATCTCACTACCTTTGATGACACTCTCTGTATCAGCCAGCGAAATCAATATTTCAGGCTCGACTTCTGTTGCTCGTGTAATGGATGTGCTCGCCGAGCAATATAACCAAGCAAATCCAAACACATACATTGCCGTTCAGGGCATCGGTTCAACAGCAGGCATTACGCTGGTTAAAAAGGGCGTTGCGGAACTTGGTATGAGTTCACGCTATTTGACCGAAAGTGAATTAGATGAATCTATGACGGTACAAACTATCGCTATGGATGGTTTAGCGGTCATCGTGAACCAAGTTAACTCAGTAACTAATATTACTCGTGAGCAACTTTACGATGTGTACAAAGGCAAAATCACCAACTGGAAACAGTTAGGCGGGGCGGATCAACAAATCGCCGTGGTAACGCGTGAAGCCTCTTCAGGCTCACAATATAGCTTTGAAAGCTTACTCGGCTTAACCAAAATCGTAAATGGCAGAATGGTGTCTGATGTGAACCCTGATAACTTAGTGGTAAACAGCAACAGCATGGTCAAAACACTGGTTAACCATAACTCTCAAGCGATTGGTTTTGTTTCAATGGGATCGGTTGATAGCTCAGTCAAAGCAATCAATTTTGAAGGGGTAGAGCCGACGAACAAGAACGTGATTGAAAACCGTTATGAACTTGCACGCCCGTTTTTGGTGCTGTACAAAAATGACAAGTTAGATGCTGAATCGAAACAGTTTGTCGACTTTCTTGATAGCCAACAAGCGAAGCAACTGATCACTGATTACGGCTACACCGCAGCTAAGTAATCAACTAGCCAATATCGATGCAAAAAATAGGCAATAAAAAAGGAGAGCGCCGCTCTCCTTTCTCAATAAATCGTCAAACTGCTAACAGTTTAGAAGTGCAGTTGAATAACT
The DNA here is from genome assembly GCF_003350325.1 of Vibrio rhodolitus. Taxonomy (GTDB): domain Bacteria; phylum Pseudomonadota; class Gammaproteobacteria; order Enterobacterales; family Vibrionaceae; genus Vibrio; species Vibrio rhodolitus. The sequence goes on from NZ_QLYZ01000005.1 coordinate 244,634, forward strand.
GAAACGACTACTGCTGCTGGGCGGCGTACGCCTTCAATTTCCACTTTGATTTCACGCTCAATTTCTAAACCCTTTTTAATCGGGGTCACTTTTGAAAGAGTGCTCACTGCGCGAACATTGTTACCCGCTTTTACTGGGTATGGGAAACGTACTTGGTTCAAACCAAGGTTTACCACCATTTTCGCCGTTGGGAACAAAGTGTTTTCCGGATCAACACTGTCCGTCATTTTTGGTAGTAATGCCAAAGTCAGGAAGCCGTGTGCGATAGTGGTCTTAAATGGTGATTCTGCCGCTGCACGCTCAGGATCGGTATGGATCCATTGCATATCTTCAGTAACTTGACCGAATTGGTTAATACGTTCTTGAGAAACGTGTACCCACTCGCCAGTGTGAATCACAGTATCGATTTTCTGTTCCAATTCCATGTAAAGCGCTTGTGCTTCAGGCTTCATTTCAATTGGTTTTGGCTGTGGCGGCTCGTCGTTAACAGCAGGTTGCTGAAGGTCACGCAACCTAGTAAATAGGTGGCGGTTGTTCGCTTTGTTCAGAAACTCACCCCAGTACTCACGTACAGCAGGGGACATCCATTGCATGAATTCAGATTGATGCTTGGAGTCGTGTTCACCACGATGTTTAAATAAGTCAGCGACTTTCATAAAAACCTCAGAAAAAGACCATAGACGGCGCTAATTGCACTAATTTTGAAGTACTTCACAAATAACTGCAATTACTTTCGGGCGTACATGTGTTCTCTTAAAGCTATAAAGTTATTATAATTCAATAAAATAACAATAAAACACTATTTTATTGTAATGTGATCAGCTAGAGCTTTTGCTTGATTGAGTTGCATATTAAGTCGCTCATTTAGTAGTTAATTCAGCCCAAACCGGCGCTGGCTTTGTGAGCGATTGAACAACGGGCTATGAATTATTGCTTTACAAGCGGATCGGCTGTCACTAATATACGTCCCGCAACGGAGAGATGGCTGAGTGGTTGAAAGCACCGGTCTTGAAAACCGGCATACGTTAATAGCGTATCTAGGGTTCAAATCCCTATCTCTCCGCCACTTATTCTTAGAAAAAAGCCTTTGATTATCAAAGGCTTTTTTCGTATCTGAAGCATAGAAAAGTCACCTAACACAGATAGGTGATACATATGTATTTGATAAAACTGGCTTCTGGCGTGTACTACACACGTATTGCCACCCCTGTTTTTCTACAAAACTCACATGACTATCCGAAGGAAGTTCGCTTCTCTTTGCTTACTAAAACGCGTCGTGAAGCGATTAAGCGTAACACTCGTTTAGCTAGTGCTATCTGCTCTCTGTTCGATAGAGCACTCAATCAGTACATGCCGTACAAGACGTTTAAAGCCATTCTCCTGGTGTTGATAAAGCGTGTACGCGAGGAATTTAAGACGAGTTCGAAGATGGAGCCTCATCATGCGCCAGTTACCGTCGAAACTCCGCCACCAGCACCTGTGGAAGCTTTGCCTGAACAGCCTTCGAAAGACTCGAAGTTCTTCGCAAATGAACTAGATGACTTTATTCGCTCGAAAAGCCTTGAAAATATTACTCATCTATCTTCTGTTCAGCTAAAGCAGCGTTGTACAGACTTCATATTTTTTGTTAGAAAGCGAAAGCTACCAGTAACGCCTAAAACAGCTATGGTATATCGAGACAGCCTACTAGCTCGGGGGCTGGGTTCTAAGACAATCAAAGACTACCTCGCGGCGCTCAGGCAGTTTTTTACTTGGTGTGTACAGCGAGAAACGATTGCCAGTAATCCATTCCAATCAGTAAAAGCTCCCAAATCTAAAGCTTCAAAAGCTTCTGAGGAGCGTTCGCGATGGACATTAGATGAACTCACTAAGTTACTTTCTTCAAGTGAGTATCTAAGTAGGGATAAGCAATTTGACTGGGTAACGAGATTACAGATCTATCATGGCTTGAGGCCCGCTGAAGCGTGCCAGTTATCGACTACAGACGTTAAGAAGGTCGGTGGGATCTATTGCATCACCTGTTCTGACTCTAACGAGAGGCAACGTCTTAAAACCAAAAATGCATATCGTTTAGTTCCTGTCCATCGTGCGTTAGTGGACTCTGGTTTCATTGAATATGTCGAAGAACGTAACCGTAAGCGCCTGAAGCAACTATTCGACTATAAACCCCACGGTAAGAACCATGATTGGTCTTTCCGCTATAGAACACACTTAGGCAAGGTACAAACTGCTATTGGAATGAAGCCCAAGGAGCGACCTACAGCTTACTCATTTAGGCATACTTTTATTGATGAGCTAAAAATGGCCGAGGTTGCTGAGCACGTTGTGTCGGAAATCGTCGGTCATGCTCACCCAAATATCACTTACGGGCGATACGGCAAAAATACTGATCTACTTAAGCTGCAAGGAGCGGTGAATACCTTTCCTACTCTAGAAGGAGATTGCCATGCGTAAGCTCGCTCACTTTGAATTGAAGTCTGTAATAAGTGCTCTAGACCATGCTGAATTCACGCAGGTTTATGATTTCTCAAATCTAGTCGCATGCGGGATTAGCCTAGAAGCCATACGGCTTGTGTACCGCCTGAAGACGGCGTTAAAGCGAAATAGTGATTTAACGGTGGCGAATTACATCCAGCATGTGAATCAACTCTACGCTGTTGTGGATTCATTTTACGGATTCAAAGAGATGCTTGGTTACGGTGTGCTTTCTCAAGAGATTGAAAGGGAAGAAAAGCTTTTGCAACTAATTGATTTTGTGCAAAGCCATGGTTTGGACGTGAGCGTTACAACAAGAGGAAATGGATGGTCAATCTCAATACAGGTTGAGTAAATCCAATTGCTATCTGAGCACCGCTTGCGGTGCTCTAATTTTCGGATAAACACCACTTTGGCGAGACTTAACCAAAGCAAGCATCAGGAGTAGATCGAGGCAGGCTATAGAATCACCTTGCTTACGGTTCAATCAACGCGGCATTACTCTTGGCTTAAGTTTTTCTGTTTGAGTTACATCGTCTACCGATGCTCAAAATAGATATTAGGTGCATAATGTTGTTAAGAGTTGCTGGCGTTAAATTGAACTAGATTAATATACATACACTAATGTATGGACGTGGTTGGTCTGAACGCATCGTAACTCATAACTGGACAGATATTATTTAGACGCATAGCTCTATTCCGTTTCTGTCAGATTAGAAAAAGTCTGTTGAAACCCTAAGCATTTGTTATACGGCACAGTAACCTTGGCTACAGTCTTCTGGTGAACTTAGTTTAGTCCACCAGAATTCATACCTCGGCTACAATGGTTATTAGCTAGGCTATGTCCTCTCTAAGGAGGTAACCTGTAATGGAGTATTGCTCAACTAGGAAATCCAACACAACCAATACCTGTACCTTTAACTTAGGTGTTTGTCTCACTCTATCATGATTTTTGAATAGATATCTTCTCATATATCTTTCCAAGTAAAATAGTGTATTTCCTGATTTGTCTTGCGACAAGTCGATGTCAAAGGTTTTTATTGCATTACAGATCCAGTAAATACCATCATCTATAAATTCACTTCCAATGCTACAAAGTAGCTTGCTGATACTATAGATGAAAGAAGGCTCTCCACCTATTTTACCGCTCAGGTCATAAAAAAATACTTTATTCTCAACCGAAAAGGTATGCCAAGCCAGTGCATCGTCCTTCCAAGGGATTCTTGCAAATAGAAAGGATTCGATTGTGCGCTCTTTATCATGCCGCCAACCTTGACTACTAAGTGAATCAACGATGTAGCTTTTAAATCGGTTCCATACATACCAAAATGAGTCTGGCATATTCAGCGAGTCTTCAGCGCTAACAAATTCATTTAATAAATCTGCCGTACCTTCGCTCAAGGTGAAATTATCCGTAAAATATTTCAGGTATCTATCTTTTTTGTCATTATCTAGATGAAGGACAAAACGAGCATAGTGTTTCAAAAACTCATGTCTAAATGCATAATCAAGACGCTCTTCTCTATCACGTGAGAGTAATTGTTGTGAAATTACCCTAATAATTTCCTCGACAAAGGGCAAAGATTCTTTAAGTACATTACCTAATGGCAAAAGCTGAAAAGCAGTTATCAATATATCGCTATCTACGCTTTCAATATTGTCGATTGCGGATTCCTTGATGGTTTCATCTTCTATACTCTTTATTACACTCTCTAGTTCTTTAAACAACTCCTGTTCAAAGTCATTTTTATCAATATCATATTTTTTCTGTTCATACGCCTCTTGCCTTAAACGATCCTGAACAACTCTATATTTTTGAGCAACTACCAAATACCCAATGTACAAAGACTTCATGAACTCAGGGTCGTCGTTCCATAAGTGCTGCACAGCTTGAATAGCTACTGAATTTATCCTATCCATTCCCATCATCGATATCGAGTCATGTCTCATTAAAGCTCTAATTAAGATAAGCTTGATAGTAAATCTTTCATCTGGAAAATCTTTTATTAACCTTGGAAGAACAAATAAAGCAGGAACAAGGCCGTCACCAATCTGATGTATGTAATCATCATTGTTAACGATGTTTGCATATTCAAATATGACTTCCTTGCAAAATTCTAGCTCGGTTTTTCCTAATTTTTCTTTGAAGTCCCTCAACAACACAGTGCATACATACGATGGTGTGGCTCGATCGAACAGCAATCCCTCCGTCATACAGCCCTCAGAAAGCTTATTCCATATTTCTTTTGCCTCACTCAAAGCAGTCAATGGCTCATTTTCATAAGACTCATACTTATTGTAACTATCTCTATCGTAGAGCCTGCTATCGGCCCAAGTATTTAAAGCTAAATGTACAAAAGGCTTATTTGCTTCTCGCTGAGACATTTCACTATATTCTTTGAGATCTGGAGCAATTTCAGGATTGAGTTCTATTGCTATACCGTTTTCTACTTTTTTCGCTTCAGGAGCCATTTTCCTTTTGTCCATGCGAGCCAAAAATAAACGCCATGTTTTATGTTGATGATTTTCGTGTTCCTTAGCTGGTAAATTCTTGTAGTGATAGTCCAGAATTTCCCAAATTTCCTGAAGTCGTTTTTCTGATTCCTTTTCACTTACGTCCTCAGTTCTAAAAAATTGATATTGGAGTGCTATGTCTTCTAGTGAATGTTGCCTATGTTTTTTGTCACAGGCACTTATCCTTTCATTCTCATGAAGCTCATTCATTGGATTGATACTAAAGTTTTTCAGCGAGGTAAGTTGAGTCTTATGTGTTTGATCCAGAATCATTCGAGAAGAGTCATAAAAGAAAAACTCTCTCGTTCTAAATAGAGTTTTGGCAACATTAAATGTTTTCTCATGAAACGCACATACTATGCTTGCAACAACAGCCACAAGCGCAGAAGATTCAGCTCTTTCTAGGATATAATTTAGATAATATTCAAGTACTTCAGGTTTAGTACTTTTTCCTCTCTCAAGAAAGAAACGTTCGAGCGACATTAGTATTGATTCAAGTAGATTAGGGGTTACCTGTGTTCCTCGGTACATGCACCAAAGACGACTTGAAATAGGTAAATTGACATTTTTACCATTATCTAGATACAGTATTGCAGTCTCTACTTGACCTTTATCAAGGCTAGATACAGCATATGTTTTTGATGAATAATTTATTAGGTCGGTAATGAAATTTAGTGCTAGTTTTAAATCGGCCTTTAATAAGGCATATATAGGTGTTTGATAAGCACTAGCAGGATAATAGTCTTGGTGACTAGACTCAACACCAAATTCATGCTCTATCTCTAGTCTTGAACCATAAAAACAATCATTCTTTTGTGGTTCATATATCCAAAAACATTTGGCTAGAGATATTACTTTTTCTGGGATTTCAGTAGCAACATTAAAACATTCCATTCTTGTTAAAATGAATTTACTCATTAAGTGATATGGATCGTTATGTCGCTTCCAGTTGTTTAAAGTTACTTCATCAATGATCTTTTTAAGCTCGCTTTTTATTTCACTGACTCCATAAAGAATAGTTAGAATCAAATTTTTGGAAAAACTGTCATCTCCAATATAAATTCTATCTTCGATTGCCGACTTGTAAAATGCTAGAGCAATTAGGCTAGCACATTTTGTTGCATCACCAGAGTTATTGTGACTATTCCAGTCATGGAGAACGGGTAATACAAAATTAATATTATCAACACCTATATTTTCTATATTATTATAGATGAACTTGATAAGCGAATGCCACCCGTTTCCCTTCGGCTTAGTAATTACATACTCCATTGATAAAATATCTGGCGCCCTGACACCAAACTTGTCAAAAAGGCTATTATCTACCTCCTTACATCCTATTCTTATCAGCAAGGATAACCGCTTGAGAAGTTGGAAATCGTCTTCCAATAGTGAATCTTTATTCACTCTAAAAAAGTAATCGGAATAATCGGACAGAAGCATAGAGACTAAAACTTCATCTTTCCACAAATTAGATATTTTGCAAGATGACAAGGTTTCCATAATAAGGTGGCTAACATCTTCATTGGACGCGCTAAGTTTCTCTGATAACCACCGCCTGAAAACTCTTCTTATGGCCAAAGACTCTTGTATTTTTTCAAAAAATATTTCTGAATTTTCTGAAGTTAAAAAATTGCTCTCTACGAATTTATCAAGCGCCCATTCTTCATATATGTCATGAGTAATAAAATACCCACGAGTAGGCTCATAGCTGATTATTCCATCGGAAACTAATGCTTTTTCTACCGCTTCATTTGAGTAGCTAAAGTCTGGAATGACGAAAAATCTTCCTGAATTAGCTCTTTCTTCGGCAAGATGTATAAAAAATTGCTCTCGTTGTGGGGATCGTTTCGCAATGACTCTTGGCCATAAAGACTCTTTGAATTCAAAGTAGCTTGCACCTTTGTTCTCCTGATAATGCCTCAAATATTCTCTGAGATAAAATGGTGTTAATATGAGCACTTTGAACTTTTTATCATCAGGGATGACAAAATCATGTTTTTTGGCAAGTTCAAATAATGTATCTTCGTTCAGATTCTCTAAATGTATCGGCTTAAAACTAATTTTGTACACTTCATATAATTGAAAAACCAAGTCATCTAGGTAGGCATTTCTCGTAGTGAACCACACCCTCCATTTAGCTTTGATTAAGCTAGAAAGGTACTCTTTAATAGGAGCCGTATTTTCTAAAGCAATTAAGTGTTCCGCAGAATCAATAACAACTGTTTTATTGTCAGCCCCTTCATGTGCTTCAATAAAGTCCTTTAAAAAAACACCTGATAGAAATTCATTTAAGTTGCTAACGGAAAACTCTGTCGCTTTATGTACATAAAAGGCATCATTCGCCCCCTTATTACCATAAAGTTCTTTTATGAGAGATGTTTTCCCTGTTCCGCCTTCACCACTTATAATTAACGCGTTAGTGTCTGACTTTTCAATTTCAGATATAATACTAGAGCGATCGATTGAAACATCTTGGTCGCCAAAGGCTATAGAAGTTTCAATATCATCCAAAATTGTACCTGTATGAGACTCAAACGACTCCAAAAGCCCAAACAAATTGTCAGATTGAGTGAAAAAGTACGAAATGAACCGACTACAATCATCGACAACAAACGGCGATTCGAAAAAACTACAGCATCGCCACTCAATTTCTAAGTTATTTTCCTTTGCCTTTGTTTCTGCTTCTATCTTTCCTTGTGGTTCTTTTCCTTTGTTTTGCCCCCATTCTGAGTTTGTGTAAAAAATTATTTTATTTAAATCAGGGTAATCACGTTTTGCTTTTGTAATTGTTTCTAGTATATCATTTTTGTGACTAGATAATGCAGTTGCATAAAATTTAGCTTGCCAGCCAATATTGACTCCATTTGATGAAATTGGATTGGTTTCTATTGCCGACTGGTTTTTATATCGAAAAATACCAGTTTTCACTCGGAATTCATTGCAAAAAAGGAGATAACACATCCATTCAAAAGCGTCTTGTGGATTTGTTGAAAACTTTGCTTTAAATATTTCCCAATCTGTCTTAATCAATTTTACTTCAACCCTTTTTAAGTACTAACTGATATTGAACGATATCATTTTCAATGACTATTGAAGGCTTTGGTAAAACAGTAAAGCCTCACTTTGGTTCAAAATCAGACCTTATCTGCCCAACGCACCATAGTAAACTGGGTACATATTTAATCATTAGCAAAAGTAGGTCAACTAATGTCGTAAGAAGTAAGTCAAGATTGCTGAGCTACGCAACTTTGGGGCACTTCTGAGTTACGAAGTGCCAACTGTTAAGTGCCAACTGTTAAGTGTAAGGATTGCTTACCTGTTGCTAATTCGTTTGGAGGGACCTTCGTGTTTGGAATTGCCGACTGAAATAGCTTTGATACCTGATGCTTTATAGCGCTATCAGGTCAGTTCGTCTCTAGCTTAACTAACGCTTTCGTAACAGTTACAAAGGTCAGGGACACGTTCTATTAAGGTGCAGAACTGCATTAAGGTAGCTGTGTTGCAATGAGACTTGGATAACGATAAGTGAATGTAACCGAGCCAATTGTAGCTCTGCGATTTAAGCAACAAAGTAGGTTACTTATCAGGAGTTCCTTCAAAACGTTCTGGAAACATAGATGCTTCGAAAAAGTCGTTAACATTGACCTTAAGTATTACAGCAAGGTCGCGTAACATTTCATCAGTAACACGTATCATTCCCGATTCTATTTTTGCCAGTTTACTACGAGTTAGGTCTATCCCCTGCAATGATGCAATACGATCAACATCTTGTTGGGATAATTCTTTGGATAACCTAATACTTTTAACTTTTGAACCAGTTATGTTCTTTCGAACCGTGATCTCTCTCATGTTTATGATTGCTCCTATTTGGGTGCAATCAATATCGCAGATACTATCATACCGAATTGCACCCGTATGGGTGCAATAACTAATTAATTATAGTATAGACAACGATTGTTAAAGGTAAGTATGAAAGGTAAAAACCTTGTTGCATTAGGCGTTGTGTTGGCGCTTTCTGGATGTGGTAGCGATGATGGTGGCTCAAACTCGTCAGATAATAATGGTGGGGGTAATGGCGGGGGCGTAACAAATCCTCCATCAACAAGCCTTATTCAACATTGGCCTTTGTCCAAGGTCAGAAGCGAAATAGCTAATGTTGCAACTACAACTGGAACTTCAATGATGCTGTGTGATCGCAACCAAGAGTACATTGAAACAGACCATTTCATGGTTGGCTTTGCCGATGATTCTACTCGTTTTGATAAGAATGAGTTGATTCAGTCTGCTAAAATCACTCAGGCAGGCTTTAATGAGCTTATTGCTCACAGCAAGCTAAATCCGTCAAGTGACCTAAACATCACATCTGGCAGCAAGTGGGTGGCGTGCTACAACGACGCAAAGAAAGGCACTGGTACTGGTTATGCTAACCTATTTGTATTCTCGCCTAGCACTCTAGATGTTAATCATAGTGACTTTGCTGATTCTTATATTCTAGCGAAGCATGAATTATTCCATGTATTCCAATACGAGAAGCTAAATGACAGCGCTCAGTTCTTTGAAATGCCTCGTTGGTTCATGGAAGGCTCTGCCGAGTTCTTTGCTGGTCGCCCACTAAAGAACACTACGCATAAGATGGATGACTTCATTAGTGATACATCATTAACGCCAATGGGCATTGAAACTTGGCAAGATGAAGTTGACCTAATGCAAGATAGTGCGATTCATACTGCATACTTTAATGATATGTATGATATGTATCAGAACAATGTTCTATTTTACGTTAACAGTGGTATGAGCTTTGAACAGATGTTTACCGTAATGGAGAACTCTATTGGCTATAACTTTGTTAACGCTATGGCTAATTTAGAGCGTGAGCTTGATATTAAGACAGCGTATACAGATCTTAAAGACGATTCGACTCTATACCGTAACAATGTTATTGCGCAATTGAATGCTAAAGAGATTTCAGGATCGTATATAGATGACGTTAACCTAGATGTTGACCAAGTGCTATTAATGAGAAAAGGAACTGAAGATGCTGTTGCTAAAGGCTCAATTTCTCGAGATCAATCAAAGTACGCATTTCTTCCTAATGTTCCAGATGGTGAATATGATGGATATGTAGTGGCTCCTGTAAGTGCGGATGTTGATCGCATTTATGGTTCGATTCTAGTAACCGTTAAAGATGGGAAAATTGGTAATCTGGACTTTACTGGCGTTCAAGAATTGATCGACTAGAAACTACGTTGACTAATAAAATAAAGCTGGTGAATGCCAGCTTTATTTTTCAGCAGGGGATATATAAATCTTGGAATGGCGGAAACTGTAATCTGCAAAAATCATTTCTGTTTAATGTAGACCTATTGTAGCTCAACCAAACCACCATGCTTACGGCTTAGCTCTTTGTTAACGAAGCGAAGATGCCCGTTCTCTTGCGATAGGAGTTGAGTTTTATTCTCTGCCACTTGTACGCGATTATTGGTCTCTAATAGCTCAGAACGTAACGAAGATATGATTTCATCTGTTTTAGCTAAATCCATTTGGATGCTGTCAGATCTAGTGTTTGCAACGGTTAGCTGCTGCTTTGTCGTATCGAGCTGGTTTTCCAAGTCTGAATAACGTTCTTCTAACTTGATGCTTTGTAAGTTCCTTTCCTCAAGCTGAGTGCCTAGAATTGCGTTGGCAGTTGAGAGGGAAAGAACTTGTTCTTCAAGATCCTGAATAGTGATTTCAGATAACCTAACATCCTCGCACAGTTTTACGTTGTCGCGCTTCAACTGCATCAATTCGGATGAAATATTAGCCTGAGCTTGTTCAAGCTCAGAATATCGATGTTCCAATTCTTCACATTGAAGTTCAAGCTCTTCATTATTCGCTACCTGAGCGCGAACGCGCTCTTCTGTTTTAATAACTTGCTCTTCAGCTAATCTTTTCTCCTCAAGAGCGCTTTCTTTCTCGCTGAGCGCACTTTGAAGTCTTGTTTTAGTGAGCTGTTCATAATGACATGCGGTAATGTCATTTAACCTTACAAGAAGCGCGTATATCGACTCTGAAAGCTCAGCTTCCGTGATCTTGTATGCATCCTGAATTTCCAATGGTAGCTGTGCATGTTCAGTTTCGCTGCGTGCTGGCAGAACCTCGGTTGTAATTGATGGTTTGATATATTCTGGAAGCTGACCACTTTCAGTTAGACGTTTTATATCCGAGTCAAACGAAGTGGTTTTACCACGCCCTAGGATCTCACGTATGCGCCAGCCCCGAGGTTCGATCCCCTTGTTTAGTAGCTCGTTAGCTACATTAATTAACTCTTCTTCTGAATATGATTTCGGCCTAGCCATCTTGTTCACCTTTACTTTCGTTTTAGAAGCACCTAATTGGTTTGTTAGTTAGTTCAGAACAAACTAACTTTGGTGCCTTTATGAGCAAAGTACGATGGTGAAAAAGATTCGTCAAATATGTATGCCATTAATATTTTTAATAAAATTAATGACTTAATAGTTGTTTTATCTATAACAGGTAAAAGAAGATTTTAGATTTACGTTTATTTATCAAACCTATGGATAAGCGATGTTTTGGGTAAAAACTTAGTAAGGTATCACTGTAAACATATTTTCCTGATTTCTAGAAATTGAGATCATGATCTCACATTTTCAATGGCTCTGTTCTGCCAAAAGTATTAGTTAAGAGCCGAGTTAGAAAATGTGAACACCTACACTCACCATTTACTAGTGGACAGTTATACTAGTTAAATTGGATATAAGTGTTTACCTATCATGAAGCAAAGTGAAGCAATCCTGCGCCTGAACGAATGGGATCTGGAAGGGCGCTACATCTTTCAACATCGAGATCTCAAGAAAATATTCCACGAAGATACTGAAAGGAATTTGAATGAGACGTTGAAGCGGTTAGTGAAAAACCAGATCCTAGAGCGAGTTGCTCGCGGTATTTACTTGTACACGTTATCCAAAGATAGATTTAGTGCGAACACATTAGAGATTATCGCTAAAACGTTAAGACGAGGTGAATACAGTTATGTCAGCCTAGAATCGGCATTGTCAGAATACGGTGTTATTTCACAAATCCCTGTAGATCGCTTGACTGTTATGACAACAGGCCGAAAAGGTGAATACAAAACTCGATACGGTGTGATTGAGTTTACTCATACGAAAAAATCGGTTCCCGACATTGTCGATAGTATTCGACGTGTGAGTAGGCCACTTCGTGTCGCAACCGAAGAGACTGCTATTCGTGATTTGAAACGTGTTGGACGTAACGTTCACCTAATCATCGATTAAGCGTTTTTCGAGTTTCCTGCCTTAAGGCAGGTATGCTTTGTATGGTGCAGCTATATTGCTAGTTAACGATTTGTGATTTTTAGAAGAGGTCGATCTGGTGATAGTGTCACCTGGACTTAGAACGATGATGGAAGCTTTTCGCTTGCTAAAAAGAAAATGAGTCATCGTAATCGCTACGCTTATGGATAGACAAAGACGTAACACAGATTCCCCCTTTTTCTACTCAGAATTTTACTTATTTACACTATATAATTATGTTTGATAAAAGCTTTGTTGCATATATTATGAGTCTTTAATTTTAAGATAACTAACTGGTTTAGAGGTTAATAATGGCACTGGCACAATATAAAACACAATTACTAGATGAATTCGAGCAACGCACAGATAACTGGAGTTTTGGTCAATTTGAATGCCGACTTGGAGAGCTTAGAAAAGGTGCTAGTTACCACGATGCGAAAGGGATCATCATAGATGCAGCAAAACTCGGAAAATGGCCGAATACAGTAAAGCGTTACTTATGTACAAACTATGCTGCTTTTGGGAATGTTAGCTCTGAGCTAAATAGTACTTTTTCTCCTATTTATACTGCTATGTCTGAGAGCGAAAAAAAGGCTTGGGGATTTAAAACAAATAATTCTTAATACATTTAGTAAGGTGAGAGCAATCTGTTTATGAGTGATTCGCAATGCGTGGCATTCTCGCTATGCATTGCGTTTAGTTTAAGGTGGCTTGCCGCGGCATCTGTATTGCGTCGCTCACACCCTAACAAGGCGTAGAGCAACTTATCACCACCATCTGGTATAATCGCCCAAGACAGGATATGTAAAAGGAATTGAAGTGTCAGATGAGATCTCAAAATGGGCTGGTATAACAGCTTCTTTAATAGCAATTTGTGGCGTTGTCTATATGGCAGGCATTACCTACAGTGAGTTTCAGTCCTTATCTGATGAAGTGTCAGAACTAAAAAAGCAGAATGTGGCTTATGAAAAAGCACTAACTAAACATTTTGGCGAAAACTGGCTTTCTAGAGTCGATCACATTGAGGGTACATCATCTCTAAAAAGTGACTTTGAATACAAAACCACAGAATTAACAACTGCTGTAGAGAGTAACCTCAAACAAGTAAGTGAAGTTAATCAGTGGATATCATCGTTTAGATATTGGGCACAACAGCAAGATGTATTGGTCAGGAAAGAAACTCTTGATAGGTTTCGAGCTACTGCCGTTTATTCTAGTTCTTCTTCGCTTGAAACATTCAACATTAAGATTAACAAGCAACATGAAAAAGGTCACTTGTACAAAGTTGGTGATTCGGTATTAATTGAGAATCCTAAGCCGCCTGGAGAGTCAGTAAAAGTTTCGGTCATTGGGTTTACGAATGATACAGAGAACCCCGAAGTACTAGTTCAAATGAATACTTCACTCTTGAGTGAATTAGGTTTATCTAAGTGGGACGGTCGCTATGAACTCTTCATTACCAACGATCTTCAAGTATTGCGTTGGCAATCGCTAGAAAATATTCATATCGAATCTCAGTTGCGTAAAAAAGTGTTCAAGAGTGATTCTTAACGCTTGGTGGCTTCAGTACATAATTAGAGTTCATTGATTTAGGTACACTAATTAAGCTGTGTAATAACGTTGTTCACCGTAACGTGGCGTGATGAGCCCACTATACAATAATTATTCTTATGAGGGTTAAATGGAAGGTCAATCAAAAGGCACAGTGTATGCTCATGCTTATTTTTCAGCCTCAGTAGAAAGAACTCTATCTGCGGGTAATTTTGGTGATCAATTTGCTGGGTTAACTACCGTAGCGTTGACTGCTTTCATGGTTGAAAGTTACTTAAATTATCTCTGTGAAAATATCTACCTTATTGAAGGGCGTGTATCTAAGTATTTAGATGACTACAGCCAAGAAGATATTGTTGAAAGACTGCAAGCGATGAAAACTACGGATAAAGAGTTGTCTTTTAATGCCAGGCTTGCTGAAGTCTTAGGCTATACGGCACAAGCACAAATAATGATGAAATCATTAAGGAAATCCGTGCATAAAAAGCAGAGAGATTCATTCGACCAAGACCTACTCGATTGTAAGGAGTTTAATGTAATCGAGAGTAAGTACAAATTTTCAGCGAAAGACAAGCTTAAATCTGTTCTCAAAGCATGTGGTACTCCACAAGCTGAATATGACAAGTTACTTCAGGTGAATGATAAGCTTTTTGATGCACGAAATGCTCTTGCACATGGTAGAACTGAATATGTAGACACTAATTTTAAGTCAAATGATGAACTATCGGTATCTGAAGCAGTACCGACGGTTACTGCTGGTTGGCAAGAACAGTGTACTTTAGAAAAAGCTAAGGCTATGTATAAGTCGTCAAAAGAACTCATCGCTTATCTAAACGAGGCATTTTTGGCAGAATTCCAACCACTCAATCGGCTAAGCTCTCAAATTTCAGCCGTGAGCTATCAAACAATTTAAGAGTGATTCAGCAAGCTTGGCAGTTTTGGTTTGGGTTAAGTTCAGTGTTTACGGTGGTCAAATTGAGTATCGTGGTCGCGTGCTTCACACCTTAATTTGGCGTTATAAATAAGGAGTAAAATTTGAATTTAGCAATTGTTATTGGTGTCGAAAAATATAGATCACCTTTATTTGATGATCTAAGTGCATGTAAAAATGATGCAAGGGTCATGCGAGATGTACTTTCTAATGTAAAAGATGTTAATGATATTTTGTATATTAATGAAAACGAAAGTGCGTATGATGTAAAAAATGCAATCGCAGATTTTGTAGATAATTACTCTAGTTCTGATGTATCAGAGTTGACTTTCTATTTCAGTGGGCATGGCGAGCGTTATAATGATGACTTCTTCTACCTTTTGTCTGATTTTGACCGTTCAAAAAAAGAATCAACGGGTTTAAGAAATACAGAACTTGATGGTCTCATCAAAAAACTTTCGCCAAAATTATGTGTAAAAATTGTGGATGCTTGCTTCAGTGGCACTCAATACATTAAAAGTGAGTCTAATACAGAAGTAGAGTTTAAAAAGTCGGCAAGTAAGAATGAGCTAAAAGATCTATATTTTTGGTTCTCGTCTCGCGAAAATGAAAGCTCTTTAGCTGGAAAAGAATTTAGTCATTTTACAGAAAGTATTCTGCTATCTTTAACTGAGCGAACTGGTGAAGTTCGATATAGAGATATGATGGCATTTGTAGCGGATGACTTTGCATCTAAGGATGCACCAGCACCTATTTTTATTAGTCAAGCAGATAACACTGAAAAGTTTGGGTTAGTAACACAAACTGTACAAGATTTGATTTATGGTGAGTTTGGATTTGATAGTGATGAAACTGAAACCGATGATGTTGTACAAACACAAAAAGATCCCCAAAATTTATCAAGATTAATATTGGAAAAAGCTAGTAATAGTTGCTTCAGTGAAGATTCAATTCAGACTTTCTTAAGTGGAATTTTTGATGATTTCTCTCAATGGGAACAAGATGTCATCAAGTTATATTCTGTTGATATATCAGAATTGAGTGTGGCTTGGAACGTCCCAAATGCTAAGCGAATAGGTTCATGGATTAAGGACAATAATAATGTCGGCTATTTTGTACGTCCAGATTATGATAGTGTTAGTTATGAAGAGCAAGAGTATAAAGCTTTGCCTAAAAATCCCAGTCGTTCTGGCTTAGGTATTGCTAGTCTTGCAGCAAGTATGGCTGCTTTCGGTGATTATGACGATACAGAGTACAAGTTGGAGACGGTCACTAAGTACAGAAATGTGATATCTGGATTTGAGTACACTCACAATGCAGATAAACAAATGCTTAGAATAAAATTTGAACCAAATAATGATTTATCTCCACCTGTTTCTCTATTTTTGGTCTCTATATATTCAAACAAAAAGTGTGTAGTACATTATTCATATGAACGCCTAGATAAGACAGACTGGAGTTCTCATACACTCCCGAAATGTCTAGATTGGCATACATTAGAAGTAAATATAAACAACCCCGATATTGTTGGGTTAACAAGTAAGCATATAAAAGACGAGTTTTGTGAATGGCTAGAAAAGTATCTCCACACACTTTTGTAAATTATTTATAACACATATGAGCCTTCTGCCTGTCAATAGGCAATAACATCTTTTTGGCTACGTGAGTAGCCAATGCTCTTCGAACAACAAAGCTATCTACTTCGCTTTGTCATTTCGGTCATTAAGTATTGCTTACGATAAACACATATTGAAGATCTCTTATCGCGGTCTCGCCGCTGCTAACCCTTATCGGCAACTTGATGAAACCATGTATTCCTAAAGCCTGCATCAGAGATCTACGTCGTTTTTGTGAAGGTTTAGGCACTGTTTTTCGATAGTTTGCTGTAGTATTTGAACATCGCGCATCGTTAGGTATTCTTATTAAGTCCATTTATTTGGCGAAATTCATTAGATCGAAATGAGTGATGTGCGCCTACTCATGGTTTTATATTGA
Organism: Vibrio rhodolitus; assembly: GCF_003350325.1. GTDB lineage: Bacteria > Pseudomonadota > Gammaproteobacteria > Enterobacterales > Vibrionaceae > Vibrio > Vibrio rhodolitus. The sequence goes on from NZ_QLYZ01000005.1 coordinate 261,416, forward strand.
AATTATTAGGTGATTCGTAAGAAGGCGACGTTATGTGAAAAGGAGTATCTTTGAAAAATTTGATACATTATTTTAAGGCTCAATTTGTACCAATGTATGGTCTTATCTTACTTAGACATCAAGCGATCACGCAAATGATGGGTAACAACTTGCCGACTTGGTCAACCACGATGGGAATCTATTTCTCATTGTTATCAATGTCTCTATATATTTACTCGCTTATCGTACGGTTTCACCTAATTGAAGGTGAGCCTACCTTATTTTCAATGGGGCTATTTCAAACTATTTATGTGTTTGTTTTGGCTGCGATGTTTCAGCTAAGTTTCCATATTTTAGGTTCAACAAGAAGTTACTTAGCTAACCTAAAGTTGACGTTTCTGTTTGTTGGCATGCTTTACCTGCTTAATAGTTTTATTGGACTTCCATTTCAAATTTACCTTGAACAAGGTGGCAATCGATTCATTACATTTATAGCGTCGATGTTAATAGTAGTTTGGATGCTAAGGTGTTGGTACGTGATTGCAGAGTTTAATGGTCTTATTAAGAAAAAGGCAAAGGCACTTTCGCTAATAGCTATATCTCTACTACATCTTGTCGCTAGTGTTCTCTTCACTGTGATAGTTCCTTACTTTGTAAATATCACATAGCAAGTATTTTAGGTTTCAAGATGCCTTTTCTCATCAAGAGGAAACTTGTTAGTGCAAAAGTCCCAGTACGTTTCTGCACAAAATCAATTCAAAGCCATTAAACTGACGACGTGCCAGGCTTTATGGCTGGAACGTTCTGTTAAGGTTCTAATCTATTAGAATTCTCTGCATTCTATCTTGTAGCTTCTCAGCCGTCTTGTCTTTGATTGCTTGTAGGTTATGTATCCTCGCATCAGCGGGGCTGCCTTTCTCTCGCAATACACTCTTCAACTTCCACACGCTTTTGCCGCGCTCCAGTTCTACAAATATTGATTGAGGTATCTCTTTTACAACCATGAACAACAAGAAGTCCTATATAGAACGGATTCGGGCTTGTTGGCAGTTCTTCTGCCAACTTTGGCACATCAACTGCCAGTCTTGGCACGTTGAGTGCCAGTTTTGACATTTCGTCTGCCAATAGGTGGATCTAGGTTAACTGCTACCATAGCTTTCAGTTTTACAAACAGGATCAGCTTGGATTTTGGGTGATTTAGTTCTTTTTGTATAAACACTTCATTTATATGTGTAAATATCGATAAATAACATTTAGTTATTAAATTTCAACTATATAATAATAAAATATTATTGATGTGAATCCATTTGATTTATTATGTGCTTTTTTGCAAGTGGCTGATTTCTGTGAATTTTTCAGATTTACAGTTTTTCCCGTGTTGGTTAGAGTGCGCTCAAGTCAACTCCCTACTGAGGATAAAATCGTGTTAAATCAGAAACTAAAATCAAAACAGCGTTACATTACTTTCTCTGACTTTGTCGAAGTCTTCAAACGAAGTGTTCGAAACGCCCACCAGAAGTCTACGAAAAATGCGGACGATTCGAAGCTAAATCAGTTGAACCAGGTCTTCGGTGAGTACGATATCGCAGATATACAGCATGTAGATATCCTAGAGTGGATGTATGATGTGGAAGAAAAAAAACGTTATAAAAACAAAACATTGAATGAGTATTTTCGCCTGCTAAGAGCTGTTTTCAATGTTGCTTTACACAATAAAAACATAACCGAGTCACCAATGGCAGGAATTAAAAATAGGAGCTTAGATGAGTATGACTCTGCATTCCCATTTACCTTAAAAGAGCTAAGAACTTTTGAAAAAACGTTGACGGCTATCGATAGTGGTAAAGCCCTTTGCCTTGTTATGGCATATAGCGGTCTGCGAACATGTGAAGCTATCGCCTTAAGAACTTCAGATGTAGATCTGAAAAATAAGACCCTTACAGTTCAAAACTCTATGGTAATGGGTGAACTGAAATGTACAAAAACCGTACATTCACAACGCAAGATCCCAATCAATAGTAGTTTACATACTATTTTAAGAGAGCAACTCAAACGTGCAGCTAACCATAGCGAAGTGAAATTAAATCGCGTAGGCCGCGATGGTAAAACTCGCACTCAAGAGAAATGTATTTTTCTGTTTACTGATCAAAATGGAAATCATTTTAGAGATGTAAAAGATGTCACTCAAAAATTCTGGAAGAAGTTCATTAAAGACGCGGATCAATTGCATCTGAAAACATACTGTGAGTCGATCGAAGCAAGGGGTATTTCACAGATGCGTCACACATTCGCTAGTCACGCGTTGACAGCGGGAGTGAACAAGGATTGGTTGGCGAAAGTCATGGGGCATGCTGATACAGAAATGATTGATAAAGTTTATGCGAAGTGGATAGTCGAAGATGCAGAAGACCAAACCAACATACTAGATCTGCATTTTAAGAAGAAAGCCGCTAACACGAACGGTAAAGATCTATTTGATGAGGTGGCATAATGGCTGGTAGTAGAAATCAGAAACCTACATCGTATCAATACCTGTTTATAAAGCATGGTGGTTTTGAATTTGCGTTGAGGGCTATTTGTGCTAGGAGGAGCTATGCAGCCTATACGCTTATTCTTTAGTATCGCTAACTTTACTTATAGTTCAATAGACAGAAAAGCCCTTAAAAACTCACTTGCTCACTCTTTGCGTATACCCCTTTTGCAGGTGAAGACTTTGGAATGGCGTGATGAACTTGCTGGTTGTAACCTGATTACTCGCTATGAGAAAACGGAAAAGCTGTCTCAGCTCAACGATGAAGAAAAGGAGGAGATTTTATATAATCTCCTACCAGAACCAAGGGTCGCTAACCGTGAGGTTAAATTAAAGAAACGGGCGCAATCTAAACGCAGACTAAAAAATGCAATTGCATCAGAGCTGAACCTTGGTAATCACGATGCTGCTAACTTAATGAAACGTTGGCATGAAGTGCGTGATGATCAAGCGATTCCGCCAAGCTGGTGGCGCAAGCTTCGTGATAACCCACCAGCTATGGCGAGAGTTAAGCAGCGTATGTCAATGCTCACTGAGTATTTTGATCTGCACAACGAGTTATGTTCGGCCGAGCCTCGAAGCAACCAAGGTTATCTGCAAGAGGTCGTTTTCAAAATTCCACATAGGTGGAAAGTTGATACTAGTATTGTTCCACTGGAACAATACTCCGAAATGGTAACGGCATTCTATAGGGAATATTTTCCCGATTATGATGTCATCCTAGTCTTAAGTCATCATGACGAAAGGTTACTTAATACGGATACTGGTGCTCATTGTCATGTGTATGTCTCTACGCTAAATGAACAAACCAGGAAACGTGATTTACTAAAACAGCAGCGTATCGAAACAGCGAAATTTCAACGTTCGTTCGGCCCAGTGCATAGGACTGAGTTACTGCCTTTTGATGGAAAATTGCAAGGCTGGCAGGTATCTAACTCGCAATTTGAATTTGATAGGATGTTTTACTCGTTTGTGAATGCTCGCTATCTGAATAGCCTCGGCATATCGGCAGAATTTTGCCCTGAAGCTGAGCGACGTTCACAGCAGCGTAGAGCCATGAATATTCAATCGACGCTACCCAAGGCACAACGCAGCTTTAACCTTGAGAGTATGGTTAAAGAAGAAGTCGCAAACGAACGAAAGGCGTTAGCTAAGATTCAGCAATTACTGTCTTCGACAGAGAATCAATTAGCGAAGAAGCAAGATGCGTTACTCATGGTGCAAATGAAACATGCTGAAGAGTTGGTTCGATTTGATATTGAGACAAAACAGAGAAACGACAAGCTATCTTTCTTGGATACTGAAATCAACACCAAAACTGAGGAGCTTGCGCAGGTTAAAGCTGCTCTGGGACTCATGAGGAGCCAGTTGGCAGAGGTCACTGCCAAAGTTAAAACAACGATAGTGGCGTTGGTTGAAGCTAGTTTTATGCGGCTAGTGATGAAAGCAAACAAGAGACCTGTATTGGTTGAAAAGTTCACCAGTATGTTTATCGACAACCTTAATGAAAACCTACCAGGTTTTTTGCAGCCACTAGCACTTTCTGCTCAATCTCTAATGACCAGCGAGAAAGCGGAGAAAGTCTTTCGAGCTTCTATCTCAGAGAACGAACTTTCCTAACAAAAACCTGTCTTTTTTAACCATACCTAAAAGAGACAGGTCACTCCTCACAAATCTCCATTTAAAAAACAGTTTAAAATAGACACTACATTATGGACAGTTTAAAGTAGACAAATAGCCATTTCAGGAACGTGTAAAATGATAAGAGCTTACTTAAGAGCCTCGACGGATGAGCAAGACTCCTCTCGCGCAAAACAAGAGTTACGAGAATTCGTAAAATCCCATAATCTACAGATTGCGTCTTTCTACCAGGAGAATATCTCTGGTACAGCAGCCGATCGTCCTGAGCTAGATCGGCTCATTGAAGACTCTGAAGATGGTGATGTTCTATTGATTGAAAAAATGGATCGATTGACACGCTTGCCATTTCAAGTCTGGGAAACACTGAAAGCACGAATCAAAGCTAAAGGGATATCAATCGTTGTTGTCGATCAACCTATGACCCACCAGTCTCTATCTGATGTAGATGTGTCAGTATCGGCAATTCAGCAGGCGTTAACCAACTTCATGTTGGATCTGGGCGCAGCTATGGCTCGTGATGACTACGAAACGCGCCAAAAACGTGCTCAGCAAGGTATAGCAAAAGCAAAGAGAGAAGGGCGCTATAAAGGACGACCTGTTAACGCAGAGACCGCACAAAAGTGCCGAACTGTTCATTTGCTAGTTTCTGACGGTGAAACCGTCAGTGCTGCATGTAAAGCACAGGGTGTAGGTAGAGCAACGTATTACAAGTACCTATCCGCCCAAGGCTGACGGCTCAAATATACTCTTTAACGTATAAACAGAAAATATACGCCATAGAGTATATGAGGATTTGAATTACTGGGTAAAAGGAAGATAGAAGATGTATGTGAGTGATCCATTAGCGTTGGCAAACTGGATGCGAGAAGCAAGGCAAAACAGTGGATTGACACAAAAGCAGGCTTCAGAGTTAAGTGGGCTAAGGCAAGCAACGATATCTAAAATCGAAAATGACCCAGCATCTTGCTCGATCGAAACCTTGCTGCGCATAGCTAGAGTCTATCAATTAGAGCTTCACCTGTTGCCGAAACTAGCTAAGGGTGAGAGCTATAAGCACGAAATTTCTAAGCTGGATTGGTGAATAAGTGGTACCAATATCAGTAAAAATTTGCTATTTGACTTAGTGACAATAGCCAAGAGTAAGTAATCTATAACAATCTTACTAATAAATCACTTAATGCAGTTCAAAGTTAGGAGCCGTAAGTAAAGTTATATAAATTTGGAAACATCACCTCGCTACCAAGTTTTTTGGATAAATCACCATAACCATAATACCGCATTAGCTTTATATAACTTACAAAAAGTATCTCAAGCACAAACTTATCTAACAGTTTATTCTCAATATCAAGAAACTCTTTAAACGTCCGCTCATCTAATTCTATGTAACCATTTTCATTACGACAAAATTCGTATGCCGAAAGACTAATTACATTAGACATTTTTATAATATCACTTCCTAATACATCTTCGTCGTGTTCATTATTCATGAAACAACGAATCTCATTATAGAATTCATCACGAGACATAGGTACTTTACCATTGTTATGGTAATTAAATCTAATAAACTCATGAAGCCTAACTTCTAATTCTAATCTCGAGAAGAGATATGACTCATGAGAAGAAGGATTATTCGACAATAATAATCTCTCAAGATTAGTTCTATTTTCATATATAACTTCAGCCAAATCGCTCTTTGAATACTGAACCAAATGCATATGCTCGTGAGAAATTGTTCTTTCTTCACGCTTGCTGCCTTTATTATTTATAAAGATTAGATTCCCCTTAACAGGAGATACATGGCCAAGCACATGTTTTTCAACAAAAATGCCCTTTATCAACTGTTTAATGATTGCAGTGAACACTTTGATAACTGAGAAAAGAAAGTGAGCAAATAAAATCGGACTTGCTAACAGAATCATAAGTGACGCGAAGGTTATGAATATTAACCAAACAAATTTATTATTGTTACGAATATAGTTCGATTTTATTACTGCTTCACCTATTGAATCCCGAACTGAACTAATTGAAAGCTCCAACTCCTTTAATGGTTTAAGGTATTCCCTACCTAATAAGGTAACGTGCCAATAATTTATAATGATTATCGGCAGATTTGCAATTATAGCTTTAAACTTTCCTATAGCAGTATAGCAAATGTCAAAATTAAAATCAGTGAAATCAGTTTTCCCCATTCCAGGGAAAGGAAATATAACAAAATCTTTCTTAAATTGATTTATACTTTTTCTTTTCATGTTTATACTCACAATTAATAGTAATTAGTAATATTGGTTATCACTGTTTTATATTACTACTGAAAAATCCTTTATATCTACTATCATAGCAATCAAAAATAACCAAATTTTTCCTTGCTCTAGTTATACCTGTATATACCATTTCTTCGTGATCATCATTTAACAAAATGCAAAATACTGTGTCTGACTCCAACCCCTTGAAACTATGGGTAGTAGACATTTTTATAACGCCAGAGTTCTGCATGAAAAAGCATTTCTTCCTTCGTCTGATTTTTTCTATTCTATTGACACGTTCCTTTCCTGTAATATGTTCTATCTGCCTTAAATCATCTTCATCCTCAAACATAATTTTAGTTTTTTCAACACTACGTATTTTCTTTTCGATGGAAATAAGAGGTTCAACCTTAGAACATATTATTGCTATGTCATTTGGATTTATACTTTTCTCTTTTACATAAGAGTTGATCAAGTCAATAACATTCTCTGTATTAATACTCGAGCCATAAGATTCATATGCTAGTAAGTCAAAGTTCATACTTCCTTGGATATAATTCGATTCAAATACATCACTATCACTATATTTACTTACCAGAAACTCTTCCTGGAAGCTTTTGAAGAGCTGAATTAAAGGCGTATCAATTTCTGATCGATACGATTTACTCAACTTAACCCAACGTCCGAAGCCTTGTACTAACGCTGACTCTCTTTTATTATCATCACGCTCATAAATATTTTGAGATTGATCACCAAATAAAATCATTTCACCATTAGGTTCAAGGAAACAATCTCGAATAATCTTTATCCAATCTGGTTCATAATCTTGTACCTCATCAATAAATATTGTTTTATATTTTTCAGTTATAGGCAGAGACTCAAATAAGTTTCGATCCTTATACAGTTTTTCAAGCTTCTCTTTATCTGTGCCTTGGTATTTTTCTAACAACGGAGCTACATCTAAACCATACTCATTTAGTTTATTATTGATAAAACCATGGTAATGCATGATTTCAAACTGATTACCTGCTCCTTTGCATTGAATCTGCGAAATCTTATCGCGAATGTAGTGCCTCAAAGTAATGTTGTATGTGAGAATTAAAACTTCACTATCATGCCGTTCAAAGGCACTTATCGCTCGTTTTGCGAGAATTGAAGTTTTTCCACAACCAGCCACCCCTTTTACCTTACGTTTTTCAGATACGCTATTAATTAAAGATTCTTGCTTTCTATCAAATACTATAGGTAAACCTTGGTCTAAAATGTGAGTAGGAGGAGATAGCCTACGGATGAAGTCAAGATATATGTCATTCGTAAAAAGATTGTTCTTCCTCATTCCCTTTATTTTAGATACAAGATCATTAATATTATCTTTACCATAAGAGATGTAAGCGTCGCGAGAAATTTGTTTTATCTTATTACTTAAATACTTTTGTTTTTTATCATACTCAAAATGTTCTATCTCTCTGTTCTTTATAGAAGAATTTAATAAATTCAACTCCATTCTTACTTCATTTTCTGGAGTTTGGTATAGCTCCTTAATCTCTAACTTGCTTGCGCAGTTAAAATATACATACGTACCAATTACATTATAAAAGTTTCTATTTACTAGCTCTTTTAAACCTAAAATAGGGAGGTGCAATTCAAACATATTCTGTTTGTATCTGAAAACTTGTGTTTGAGGTGAGCGAATGACGCGATCTTTGATTAACCACTTGTTGTCCTTTGTTACTACATAGTTATTAACTGACCAATCTTTAACCTCTATAATAATAGCCCCGTAATCTCTTTTTACGATAACTATGTCAGGTCTGTCTCCATCAAGAAATGCGTTAAAAAACACCTCATATGATTCATCAAGACTTTCATCTATTTTTTTCAGGAGATACAGTTCACCTTCAGTTGGTTTAACAGTTAGCCTTTCAATATTGCTCCAGGAAGGATAGATCTTAGCCATACAGATTTCCGCATTAATGCTTGGTTAGATGGGACATGCATTAGATTAGTGCTATCGAAATAGAATATGAAATTCTAATTGTAGAAATTAACTCGATTTAAATTTTTGAGCCTCATCTTTTGATGAGGCTCTACTCGTTAACTTTTATTAACTATTTGACACCGTGATTTTCAATACCTTTTCCAACACTTCGGATTAGATCATTTGTAGCATCAATTTTTTCGTCAGTTTTATCACTATGAGTTTCAATTGCCTTCGTCTCAGCAATTACACGCTTTTTTTGTTGCTCAATGATGAATAACTCTAACTCTTTAGCTTTTAAGTCTTGCTCTAGAGCTTTCGCAGCTTGTTCCTTTTGCTTCTCATCCTGTTCTTGTTTTAACTGTTCTTGAACTTTTAATTTCGCAGCGTATTCACGAGTCTGAGCAACCTCAGTAAAAGTCTGTCCGTTATCTAGATAAATGTGACCACTATTAAGCACCTGACCATTTAAAAATAGAGTCATTTCACTACCAAAGCAGATATCTGCTTGTGCTACACCACCACTAACGTGTTTATAGCTGTAAACTAGGCAGTCTTTACCAATACTTTGCTCATCGATGAGGAAAACAAATACTTGATCTCCAAATGGCACAGTAATAGAGCGCTTTGAGCCAGAGACTAGTGCACGCTCAGTGAAACCATCTGCCCACTCCAAAGTCGCATTAGAACGCATCTTTTCAGGCTGCCCAACATTCGCACAGCCAGAAATAACAAGTAAGGCAGTCGCTAATATGATTTTCTTAAACATTAATTCAATCAGCCTTACTTAGTTACTACGTATTGCAGACTGTAACTTGTCGCTTGCTCAATCACGATATTGTAACCACCAATAGGGAAGGACTTCGTCGTCATAGGTACTTTAAACTCAACTGTATTTGGTGGTAATTGAGTCGATTGAGCATCTTGCTTACGGTATGTAGTCGCTGATACGTTCCCCCAAGCATCAGCACTCATGTAAGTACGATCCGAGCCATAGCGAGACATCGTTGTCTCATTACTTTCAACGACAACATCTGTGAATCGAAAAACCACTTCATTATTGTCAGACATACCCATGAATCTTAAATCAGAGTAACCCGTATTAACTTTGCCGCCATAAATATCAGCACCTCCGAAAGCGTTAGGGAGATCTTTAGTCTTCTGTAAGCGAAATACGCTACCACCGATAGAGGTCTGTAGACTTACGTTTTGGTTTACGCTGATGTTTTCATAGTGCTGAATATTCGCACATCCCGTTAGAGAAAGAGAAAGGATTAGACCAAGTGTTGCTAGTAATTTAGCTTTCATATGCACCAAATAGTTTAGTTGTAAAAAATCGATGCAGTTTATGTATTGACTGGCCCAAGCATGTGATATAGATCAATATTGAGGCGGAATTACATAAGAGTTAATTTTTGTAATCGCTAAATTACAAAAATTACATTAATGATTTGTTGGATAATTCAGGTGATTGTTGTGTTTTGGGTATTTTAGAACTTAGCAGCGCATAAATGACCAATAAAATAATTGCAATTTACGCTCTACTCTGTAAGATCTAGTGTGATTCATTGACGTATATCTGATTTTTCTATTTTCAACGGAAAAACCTCCATTGAGTCAAAGACTTTGATTTTTATAGGTCTCAGTGTAGATAGTTTTCAAATCCCTATCTCTCCGCCACATTCAAAAAAGCCCGCTAACATCTAGCGGGCTTTTTGCTATCTGATGTCCCGTCCTGAAATGTGTTTACACATTGAGGACGAATTATGACCACTTCAAATAAACTCTACATTAAGCGCACTCAGCGTGATTACACACTAGGCTTTAAATTGCAGGTCGTTGATGCCGTAGAAAAAGGAGAAATGACCTACAAGCAAGCACAAGCCATTTATGGTATCCAAGGTCGCTCAACTGTTTTAACTTGGCTGAGAAAGCACGGAAAAATGGATTGGACGCAAAACCC
>NZ_QLYZ01000050.1 GCF_003350325.1 Vibrio rhodolitus
TGAAAGCATCTAAGCGGGAAGCGAGCCTTGAGATGAGTTCTCCCTGATACTTTAAGTATCCTAAAGGGTTGTCGGAGACTACGACGTTGATAGGTCAGGTGTGTAAGTGCTGTGAGGCATTGAGCTAACTGATACTAATTGCCCGTGAGGCTTAACCATACAACACCCAAGGGGTTTTGATTGGACTCAACTAGAACATTGAATGTGTAAGAACTGAAAACAGCTTTCCRRATTAAAGAATTTGCTTGGCGACCATAGCGATTTGGACCCACCTGATTCCATGCCGAACTCAGAAGTGAAACGAATTAGCGCCGATGGTAGTGTGGGGCTTCCCCATGTGAGAGTAGGACATCGCCAGGCTTTAATTTCGACTTTGTTTACTAAGTAAACAAGTCACCATAAAATTTTAAGTTTTCTTAGAGTTTTATGTTGACTTTCAAAGTGGGAAGCGTATTATACGCACCTCGCTGAGACGCTAACGCGTTGAAAGCAAAGCTCTTTAACAATATAAACCTATCAATCTGTGTGGGCACTCGTTGATGATAATCCAATTAGAAGCTTAGGCTTCAAATTAGATTTCAATGAACTGAGTGACCAATTAAGACTTCGGTCTTAGCACAGTCAATTCAACATTACTATGTAATGTAATCAGTATTCATTGAGTCGAACAAAATCTTAAATTGAAGAGTTTGATCATGGCTCAGATTGAACGCTGGCGGCAGGCCTAACACATGCAAGTCGAGCGGCAGCGACAACATTGAACCTTCGGGGGATTTGTTGGGCGGCGAGCGGCGGACGGGTGAGTAATGCCTAGGAAATTGCCCTGATGTGGGGGATAACCATTGGAAACGATGGCTAATACCGCATGATGCCTACGGGCCAAAGAGGGGGACCTTCGGGCCTCTCGCG
>NZ_QLYZ01000051.1 GCF_003350325.1 Vibrio rhodolitus
GCTGAAAGCATCTAAGCGGGAAGCGAGCCTTGAGATGAGTTCTCCCTGATACTTTAAGTATCCTAAAGGGTTGTCGGAGACTACGACGTTGATAGGTCAGGTGTGTAAGTGCTGTGAGGCATTGAGCTAACTGATACTAATTGCCCGTGAGGCTTAACCATACAACACCCAAGGGGTTTTGATGGACTCAAATAGAACATTGAATGTGTAAGAACGAAAACAGCTTTCCAGATTAAAGAATTTGCTTGGCGACCATAGCGATTTGGACCCACCTGATTCCATGCCGAACTCAGAAGTGAAACGAATTAGCGCCGATGGTAGTGTGGGGTTTCCCCATGTGAGAGTAGGACATCGCCAGGCTTTATTTCGCGCTTGCTTATTTAATAAGCAAGTCACCATAAAGTTTTAAGAAAACTTAGAATTTTATGTTGACTTTCAAAGTGGGAAGCGTATTATACGCACCTCGCTGACGCACTAAGGTGCTGAAAGCAAAGCTCTTTAACAATATAAACCTATCAATCTGTGTGGGCACTCGTTGATGATAATCCAATTAGAAGCTTCGGCTTCAAATTTGATTTCAATGAACTGAGTGACCAATTCGATACTTAGTATCGGCACAGTCAATTCAACATTACTATGTAATGTAATCAGTATTCATTGAGTCACCAAAATCTTAAATTGAAGAGTTTGATCATGGCTCAGATTGAACGCTGGCGGCAGGCCTAACACATGCAAGTCGAGCGGCAGCGACAACATTGAACCTTCGGGGGATTTGTTGGGCGGCGAGCGGCGGACGGGTGAGTAATGCCTAGGAAATTGCCCTGATGTGGGGGATAACCATTGGAAACGATGGCTAATACCGCATGATGCCTACGGGCCAAAGAGGGG
>NZ_QLYZ01000052.1 GCF_003350325.1 Vibrio rhodolitus
CACGGTGAATACGTTCCCGGGCCTTGTACACACCGCCCGTCACACCATGGGAGTGGGCTGCAAAAGAAGTGGGTAGTTTAACCTTCGGGAGGACGCTCACCACTTTGTGGTTCATGACTGGGGTGAAGTCGTAACAAGGTAGCGCTAGGGGAACCTGGCGCTGGATCACCTCCTTATACGATGATTATYGYGATGAGTGTYCACACAGATTGATGGTTTATGAAGTTTTAGAGTGAAGAGTTCCCAAACTCTTCAAATCCAGTGTCCCGTTCGTCTAGAGGCCTAGGACACCGCCCTTTCACGGCGGTAACAGGGGTTCGACTCCCCTACGGGATACCATTGGGTCGTTAGCTCAGTTGGTAGAGCAGTTGACTTTTAATCAATTGGTCGCAGGTTCGAATCCTGCACGACCCACCATTTCCTTCCACAGGAAATCAAATATTGTGGGCGATTAGCTCAGTTGGGAGAGCACCTGCCTTACAAGCAGGGGGTCACTGGTTCGAGCCCGGTATCGCCCACCACTCTCTAAATGTTTTTGGAAGTCAAACTCCAAACCACTGCGGTAAAACGGAAGGTGGTTAGGTTTTTTGCCCTCTAAAGAACCTTTAGAAAGTGTTACTTTGATAAAAAGTGGCATCGCTCTTTAACAATTTGGAAAGCTGACAAAACAACAATTTATTGTTGTTTGTAAAGTTCTCAAAGTATTCATTTATTGAATACACAAAAACACATTCAAGTGTTCTTGGGTTTTGCGAAAGCAAAACATATTTGAGTCCGGCAAAATCGAGTCTGCATCATGTATAAAAATTGCAGACAACTTTGGTGATTTGATTATCAACTCGAAACTCCTTCGGGTTGTATGGTTAAGTGACTAAGCGT
>NZ_QLYZ01000053.1 GCF_003350325.1 Vibrio rhodolitus
CACACCGCCCGTCACACCATGGGAGTGGGCTGCAAAAGAAGTGGGTAGTTTAACCTTCGGGAGGACGCTCACCACTTTGTGGTTCATGACTGGGGTGAAGTCGTAACAAGGTAGCGCTAGGGGAACCTGGCGCTGGATCACCTCCTTATACGATGATTATTGCGATGAGTGTCCACACAGATTGATATGTTTATTTAGAGTTTCTTAGTGTCCCGTTCGTCTAGAGGCCTAGGACACCGCCCTTTCACGGCGGTAACAGGGGTTCGACTCCCCTACGGGATACCATCTTTAAGGTTTTTTCCTTAAGAATCTTTAAAAATGGTTTCGTAAGAAACATGCTCTTTAACAATTTGGAAAGCTGACAAAACAACAATTTATTGTTGTTTGTAAAGTTCTCAATGTTTACCGAAAGGTAAACGACTAAAAACACATTCAAGTGTTCTTGGCTTTTGTCTTACTTTTTCAAAGTAAGGGAGAAGAAAATTGAGTCCGGCAAAATCGAGTCTGCATCATGTATAAAAATTGCAGACAACTTTGGTGATTTGATTATCAACTCGAAACTCCTTCGGGTTGTATGGTTAAGTGACTAAGCGTACACGGTGGATGCCTTGGCAGTCAGAGGCGATGAAAGACGTAGTAACTTGCGATAAGCCCAGATTAGGTAGTAACAACCATTTGAGTCTGGGATTTCTGAATGGGGAAACCCACTAGCAYAAGCTAGTATCATTAACTGAATTCATAGGTTAATGAGGCGAACCGGGGGAACTGAAACATCTAAGTACCCCGAGG
>NZ_QLYZ01000054.1 GCF_003350325.1 Vibrio rhodolitus
TCGATAAGTTAGAAACTCTGCTCCCAAATGGCTGTACGCCTATTGTTGTCTCTGATGCGGGCTTTAGGAATACATGGTTTCGTCAAGTTGCCAATAAGGGTTGGTTTTGGCTTGGGCGTGTACGCGGTGAGGTCTCAATAAAGTGTGGTGAAGCTCCTTGGCAGTGGAACAAAACTTTCTACCCTCAAGCGACGAACAAGGTCCAGTTTTTAGGTGCAAGCCAGTTCGCAAGACGCTCGCCACTCTTGTGCTTTGCCTACTTATACAAAAGCACTCCCAAAGGTAGAAAAGCACATCGACATAGCCGAACCTGTCAAAAGCACTCTGCGGGGAAAGTGTTCCACAAGGGCGCAAAAGAGCCTTGGCTTCTGGTTACTAACATCCCCAACGATGTACTAAATGGCGTAAAAATAACGCGTTTATACGCCAAAAGGATGCAAATTGAAGAGTCGTTTCGAGATTTGAAAAGCCCTGCTTACGGGTTAGCCCTTCGTCACAATCGGACACGTTGTACTAATCGAATCGACATATTGCTACTTATGGCGTTAATGGCAGAAATTATTATGTGGTGGAATGGCTTAATCGCTATACAAGCGAAATGGCATTATGACTTTCAAGCGAACACCATTAAGCACCGACGCGTACTCTCGATCCCAAGGCTTGGTAAAGAAGTTCGTTGCCATCGAAGGTACCGAATAAGTGAATCACAATATCACTGGGCGATAGTGGAATACCAACGGCTGACACATGCCTGTGGACTGGGAGAATTATGAGGGGATCCGCCAG
>NZ_QLYZ01000055.1 GCF_003350325.1 Vibrio rhodolitus
ACGCTACGCTTAGTCACTTAACCATACAACCCGAAGGAGTTTCGAGTTGATAATCAAATCACCAAAGTTGTCTGCAATTTTTATACATGATGCAGACTCGATTTTGCCGGACTCAAATATGTTTTGCTTTCGCAAAACCCAAGAACACTTGAATGTGTTTTTGTGTATTCAATAAATGAATACTTTGAGAACTTTACAAACAACAATAAATTGTTGTTTTGTCAGCTTTCCAAATTGTTAAAGAGCAGATTTAGCTTTCTATTTAAAGAAAGAAACCATTTTTAAATACACTCTTGTGAATGTGCTTAAAGATGGTGGGCGATACCGGGCTCGAACCAGTGACCCCCTGCTTGTAAGGCAGGTGCTCTCCCAACTGAGCTAATCGCCCACATTAGTTTTACTTCTTGTGGAAGAAGTCTCGAATGGTGGAGCTAAGCAGGATCGAACTGCTGACCTCCTGCGTGCAAGGCAGGCGCTCTCCCAGCTGAGCTATAGCCCCATCGAGAAAATGGTGGGTCGTGCAGGATTCGAACCTGCGACCAATTGATTAAAAGTCAACTGCTCTACCAACTGAGCTAACGACCCAATGGTATCCCGTAGGGGAGTCGAACCCCTGTTACCGCCGTGAAAGGGCGGTGTCCTAGGCCTCTAGACGAACGGGACACTGGATTTGAAGAGTTTGGGAACTCTTCACTCTAAAACTTCATAAACCATCAATCTGTGTGAACACTCATC
>NZ_QLYZ01000056.1 GCF_003350325.1 Vibrio rhodolitus
CCTCGGGGTACCTCGGGGTACTTAGATGTTTCAGTTCCCCCGGTTCGCCTCATTAACCTATGAATTCAGTTAATGATACTAGCTTATGCTAGTGGGTTTCCCCATTCAGAAATCCCAGACTCAAATGGTTGTTACTACCTAATCTGGGCTTATCGCAAGTTACTACGTCTTTCATCGCCTCTGACTGCCAAGGCATCCACCGTGTACGCTTAGTCACTTAACCATACAACCCGAAGGAGTTTCGAGTTGATGAACAAGTCACCAAAGTTGTCTGCAATTTTTATACATGATGCAGACTCGATTTTGCCGGACTCAATTTTCTTCTCCCTTACTTTAAAAAAATAAGACAAAAGCCAAGAACACTTGAATGTGTTTTTAGTTGTATTCATAAATGAATACTTTGAGAACTTTACAAACAATCTATAAAGATTGTTTTGTCAGCTTTCCAAATTGTTAAAGAGCTAGATTTTCTAATGAAAACCATTTTTAAGAACACTTAAGCAAATGTGCTTAAAGATGGTGGAGCTAAGCAGGATCGAACTGCTGACCTCCTGCGTGCAAGGCAGGCGCTCTCCCAGCTGAGCTATAGCCCCATCAGGTGTTGATACTGTGTGCCACATTCCTTGGGATGGGAATTGGTGGGTCTGAGTGGACTCGAACCACCGACCTCTCGCTTATCAGGCGAACGCTCTAACCACCTGAGC
>NZ_QLYZ01000057.1 GCF_003350325.1 Vibrio rhodolitus
TGCCGTGGGCGTTGGAGAATTGAAAGGGGCTGCTCCTAGTACGAGAGGACCGGAGTGGACGAACCTCTGGTGTTCGGGTTGTGTCGCCAGACGCATTGCCCGGTAGCTAAGTTCGGAATCGATAACCGCTGAAAGCATCTAAGCGGGAAGCGAGCCTTGAGATGAGTTCTCCCTGATACTTTAAGTATCCTAAAGGGTTGTCGGAGACTACGACGTTGATAGGTCAGGTGTGTAAGTGCTGTGAGGCATTGAGCTAACTGATACTAATTGCCCGTGAGGCTTAACCATACAACACCCAAGGGGTTTTGATTGGACTCAACTAGAACATTGAATGTGTAAGAACGCTCTTTATATAAGAGAATGCAGCTTTCCAGATTARAGAATTTGCTTGGCGACCATAGCGATTTGGACCCACCTGATTCCATGCCGAACTCAGAAGTGAAACGAATTAGCGCCGATGGTAGTGTGGGGCTTCCCCATGTGAGAGTAGGACATCGCCAGGCTTTATATTATGGACACTTGCTTGATAGCGAGTAAGCCACTGCGGAGTGGTAGTTCAGTTGGTTAGAATACCGGCCTGTCACGCCGGGGGTCGCGGGTTCGAGTCCCGTCCACTCCGCCA
>NZ_QLYZ01000058.1 GCF_003350325.1 Vibrio rhodolitus
AACCCAATGGACCGCGGCGGCATACAAAAAGCCATGAAACGCGTGCTTAAACAGTGTGGCATTAATAAACATATCTCCCCGCACTCACTGCGCCATTGCTTTGCCACTCATCTGCTCGAGCAAGGGGTGGATTTACGTTCTCTGCAAGTGCTACTTGGTCACGCCAGCCTCAACACCACGGCGCGATACACCCGCATGACACAACAAAAACATCGCGATGCGGCGCTGGCTATCAATCAACTGACCAATGCATTGAGTATTACGTGGGAGGCGGCATGAGTGCGTTTATCGACCTACTTCGCAAACACAAAGAGGCGCTGGAACATCAGTATGCTAATCAACTTAGCCATGAGATGCGCTCGGCTATCCAAGCAATGTTGCTGTGTAAAACAGAGCAGCAAGGTCGCTCACAATGGTTCTGCGCTCACTGTCACCACGATGACCGACTGCCGCTCTCATGCGGTCATCGGCATTGCCCCCAATGCCAACACCGCACCACGTCGGACTGGTTACTGCGTCAAAAACGAAAGCTGTTACCTGTCCCTTACTTTATGGTGACCTTCACTTTGCCTGCTC
>NZ_QLYZ01000059.1 GCF_003350325.1 Vibrio rhodolitus
ACCTAAACCTAATCTGGGCTTATCGCAAGTTACTACGTCTTTCATCGCCTCTGACTGCCAAGGCATCCACCGTGTACGCTTAGTCACTTAACCATACAACCCGAAGGAGTTTCGAGTTGATAATCAAATCACCAAAGTTGTCTGCAATTTTTATACATGATGCAGACTCGATTTTGCCGGACTCAAATATGTTTTGCTTTCGCAAAACCCAAGAACACTTGAATGTGTTTTTGTGTATTCAATAAATTGAATACTTTGAGAACTTTACAAACAACAATAAATTGTTGTTTTGTCAGCTTTCCAAATTGTTAAAGAGCTAGATTTTCTGATGAAAACCATTTTTAAGAACACTTAAGCAAATGTGCTTAAAGATGGTGGAGCTAAGCAGGATCGAACTGCTGACCTCCTGCGTGCAAGGCAGGCGCTCTCCCAGCTGAGCTATAGCCCCATCAGGTGTTGATACTGTGTGCCACATTCCTTGGGATGGGAATTGGTGGGTCTGAGTGGACTCGAACCACCGACCTCTCGCTTATCAGGCGAACGCTCTAACCACCTGAGCTACA
>NZ_QLYZ01000006.1 GCF_003350325.1 Vibrio rhodolitus
CGTGTTTTCGGAGCCACACTAATACTGTAGAACAACCTTGTATGCCGTACTTCTCTTGAGCCTGTTTATAAGTCAGTTCACCTCTTTCAACTTGGTCAACGACATCCAATTTAAAAGCGAGTGAATAGTCACGTTGGGTTCGTCTAGCTGCTGATTTCATAACACTCTCCAATTTTCTGATTGGGTTGTGTCAACCTTATTTAGGACGGGTCAATCGAATGAAAAAAGGGTGACGATAATCGTCACCCTTTTTATTTGTACAATGCGTTTCGCTAGTTAAAATTCCGTATTCCGTATTCCGTATTCCGTATTCCGTATTCCGTATTCCGTATTCCGTATTCCGTATTCCGTATTCCGTATTCCGTATTCCGTATTCCGTAAGCGAAGCGTTCCGTTATCTCTTACTTATCCATCTGCGCGTTATCAACGACGTGGTTTTCACCCAAGTCTTTTGGTAGCACTAGGTTAAGCACGATAGCGACGATACCACATAGGCTGATGCCTTGTAGGCTAAAATCACCGATGCCAAATGCCATGCCGCCAATACCGAAAACTAGCGTAATTGCTACGATAACTAGGTTGCGAGATTTGTGTAAGTCAACGTTGTTCTTGATTAGTGTGTTTAGACCCACAGTTGCGATAGAGCCGAACAATAGGATCATGATACCGCCCATTACCGGCATTGGAATGGTTTGTAGCACCGCACCAAGTTTGCCAACCAGCGATAGAGTAATCGCGGTTATAGCTGTCCAAGTCATGATAACTGGGTTGAAAGATTTGGTGAGCATTACAGCGCCAGTTACTTCTGAGTAAGTGGTGTTTGGCGGCGCACCGACCATAGAGGCTGCGATAGTGGCTAGACCGTCACCTGTGATAGTGCGGTGTAGACCAGGTTTTTTCAGGTAGTTTTTACCCGTTACGTTTGAGATAGCTAGCATGTCACCGACGTGCTCAACTGCTGGTGCAATTGCCACCGGGATCATAAATAGAATTGCGTTGATGTTAAATTCAGGCATCACAAACGCAGGCATAGCAAACCAAGCTGCTTGGTGAACAGGGGTGAAATCAACAATGCCGTAGAACAAGCTCAGTGCGTAGCCAACGACAATACCACCAAGGATTGGCATCAATTTTAGGAAACCGCGACTGAACACGCTGATACCAACGGTTGTCAGCAGTGACGCTGAAGAAATGATAAGCGCTGTATTTTTATCGATAACTTGCTCTCCGCCAGCCACACCTAGCGCCATGCTGACAGCATTCGGTGCCAAGCCAAGACCGATCACCATGATAACCGGACCAACTACCACAGGTGGAAGCAGTTTATGCACGATTTCGATGCCGCGAAGTTTAATTAAACCGCCTAGAGCAACGTAAACCAGACCTGCGACCATTAAGCCGCCCATTGTCGCCGGGATACCCCAAGCTTGAACGCCGTAAAGGATAGGAGCAATAAAAGCAAAAGAAGAAGCAAGGAAGATAGGAACAGAACGACGGGTAACAACTTGGAAGATCAGAGTACCGATACCGGCACCAAATAGGGCAACGCTTGGGTCTAAGCCCGTGAGAAGCGGGACCAGAACCAGAGCACCAAATGCGACGAAGAGCATTTGTGCACCTTGAATGGCATTTTTCATTGTTTTATTCCTTTATGGTGGTAAACAGTCCAAGTTTCACTGTATTTTGCTAGCTTATGAGCATTATTCGGCGAAATTATGGCTCAAAATAAAAATTCGCGGGATTTTATCACCACCGCAAACGATTTCAATCTGAACTGGATCAAATGTTTACGAAAATGTGGGCAAGGTCTATATCAATATTGTCAATAATCGGCTATCGACCTCAAAGTGCTCTGGAACAAATGTCATTTGGCAGAAAAATGTTTGAAGTTACAGTTGAGGTCAAAATTTGGTCAGGTTGCGCGCGCTTTTGTTGCTCACTCTTAATAAGTTGCTTATCATCAGCGATTAAATTGCAGTAATTGATACTAGGATAAATATGCGTTGTTTTGTTTTATTCGCATTGGGGCTAGTTGGCTTGCCAGCCTTCGCTCTTACCAATGTTGATCTGTACCAAACAGAAATTGTATTGGATCAAAGCATTGAGAAACCTGATGCGCAGGCGCGTATGCAAGGTATGCAAGAAGTTGTGGTGCGTGCTTCCGGGGTAACCGATGCGGTGAATAATCCGGTAGTACAAAAAGCACTGAAACAGAATTCTCAGTACGTAGCGCAACTGAGTTACGGCCAGCAAGGGGGTCAGCAAACGCTTAAAATGCGTTTTAATGGACCGCAAATTAACGCTCTGTTAAGTCAAGCACAACTGCCAACTTGGCCTGCGCAGCGTGCCAATGTGCTGGTTTGGCTGGTGGAAGAAACCACGTCAGAACGAGCGATTATCTGGGAGCATTCAAGCTCGACAACATTGGCGCAGTTGAAACAACAAGCGGCTGAGCGCGGTTTGCCGGTAACGCTTCCCGTTGGTGATTTCGATGATGTGACAGGTGTGAACATCTCTGATCTGTGGGGCGGTTTTGCTCTGCCCGTTGGTCAAGCCAGTCAACGTTACCCTGCTGATGCGGTGTTAGTAGTGCGCGCGAGCAATAATACTCTGCGTTGGACGCTCTATGACCAAGCGCCGAAGACCATTGGTGTTACCCGCCAAGCGCCTTTATCAGGTAGCAATAATGGCGCGGATGCTGCCGACAAGATGATCAACCAAATTAGTGACTACTACGCAAAACAAAGCAGTGTGGTGGTGGCAAGTGAGTCATCTGAAGCGATTGAAGTACGTTTTACCTCACTGGATAATGCGGTCGACTTCTTTGTCTTGGAGCGCAAACTTCAGCAGCTTAACTCGGTTGCCTCGCTTGATATCATGAAGATCCAAGGTAAAGATGTGACTTTCTTAGTTCATCTTCTAGCGACGCCTGCGGAGTTTGAACAGCAAGTGCTGCGTATGCGCGAAGCCAAGGCTATTGCGATTGAGCCAGTTCAGCCTGTTATTGTTGAACAGCCAGTTGTGACGGCGCCTGTGGAAGGGGAGTCGCTGGCTAGTAATCCAGCCGAACAAGCCTTGCCTGCGATTATTGAACAAGCGGCACCAGTGCAAGTTGAGCCTCAACCGGCGTTGATGTTTGAGTGGCAAGGCGGACATTACGCAGCGCCTACGCCAGTTGAAGAAGAGCAGGGCGAAGCAGTTGAAGAGAGTGTCGTAGAAACGGATATTGACGCCTAGTTTGATATCATGAAAAAGGTCTAGCATTGCTAGACCTTTTTTTTACTTGGTGCGTTACTTTTCGAACTTGGCGCGCTCTTTCTTTTCGACTTCCGACAAACGGGTTAATTTCATACCAAGTTCTTTGCCGCGAGTACGGGCATAGAGAATATTGCCGGCAAACGCAGCGCTGGTAAGAAGTAGTTCAACCACAGCGAGTAAACGCTCACCACCATCCACGTAGAGAATCGTTAGGGCGTGCAAAAAGTACAACATCAGAACGAAGTTGGCCCATGCGTGGGTATAAGGTTTACCAGCTAAGATCCCGGGTAGTGGTAACAGCAGTGGAATACACCAAGCAATAGCTAAGGTGGTACTGCTGATATGAGGATGCGGTGATAGCGATAGCTGCCAAATTGCCACCCAAGCGAGTAAACCTAAATTCGCCCCCAAAGCCAGTAAACGAAAGGCTCGGGTTGTCGGTTGCATATCATTAATCACGCTATCAGGCATAATCACTCCTTGATTAGTTTTAGTGCGGTGGTGGCCAGTCTTTTTCCAAGTTGCTGCGCAAGTTCACTTTCCTCAGTGGAAAGTGTGGTTTGAGTATGGTGGGCGACATGACTGGCGCCATATGGGGTGCCACCAGTTTGGGTGGTATGTAACTGTGGATGAGAATAAGGGATCCCCATCACTAGCATGCCATGGTGAAAGAGAGGCAGCTTCATACTTTGTAGCGTAGTTTCTTGTCCACCATGCAGACTGGATGAGGAAGTAAATACGCAAGCTGGTTTATCAATCAAATCGCCAGCCAGCCAGAGCGCACTGGTTTGGTCCCAAAAATGCTTAAGTGGCGCAGCCATATTGCCAAACCAAACTGGGCTTCCCATTGCTAGACCATCACACCGCTTGAGTTCATCAACGGTGATGATGGGATCTTGCGGCTCAGCCTCATTGGCGGAAAAGTCATCTACAGTGCGCAGTAGCGCTTCACACTGAGGGATAGATTCTATCCCTCGTGCGATTTGTCTAGCTAATGCTCTGGTTGAGCCGTGGCGACTGTAATAAAGAACAATTAGCTGGCAACTCATAAGATCTCTAAAACTTGTTCTGGTGGACGACCATGTTTGGCTTTGCCATTAGCGACCACAATTGGGCGCTCAATCAGTTTTGGGTTGGCAGCCATCGCAGCAAACAGTTTGTCATCTGATGCAGTAGCGAGCTCAAGCTCTTTGTAGATGTCTTCCTTGGTACGCATCATGCCGCGCACACTGTCTAGTTCGAGTTGTGCATAAAGCGTTTTTAGCTCAGCAATTGATGGTGCGGTGTCTAGGTACTTGATGACTTCCGGCTGGACATTATTCTCTTCAAGTAGCGCTAACGTTTGGCGGCTTTTTGAGCAACGAGGGTTGTGATAAATCACGACTGACATGGAACGTCTCCTATTTTTATTGTAATGCCATAAATCGATCACGTTGGACCATCAACTGGTCAATACGTGCATCGTATCTGGCTTGTTCTAGGCTGCCTAACTCAGCCATTTGACCTGCCTGAGTATAATACTGAATCGCTTTGTTCCAGTTGGCTTTTAAGGCAAGAATCTCTGCTCGGGCTGCTAAATCTTCTTGGCTATTACCGAGTTTGATATTGGCTTCAGAGAGCAAGTGCCAACCATTAACATCATTGCCATTGTCATGAGTATAACGTTGTAAAACGCGGATCGCCGGCTCGAACTTTTCTTGTGCGATAAGGCTATTGGCATAGTTAATCATTAATACTGGATTGTTGGGTTCTGACTTGAGCGCACGCTCTAACATGGCGCTGGCTTTTTCTGGCTGCTTTTGGGCAATGTAAAGGTCAGACAAAGCATCGAGATAGAAGCGATTGTAATTATCTTGCTGATAGAGCTTGGTTAAGATTGGCGCAGCTTTATCTAGCTGGTTATTGTCTAAGTAGACCAGAGCTCGTCCGTATTGCATTGCGGGTTTAATATCCGGCTGCGCTTTCTTCTCGGTACGCTCTAACCAATCTAATGCTGCATCAGATTTGATTCCCGCGTAGCGAGCGACAATGCGCGCGCGAGCCAAATGGTAATTGAGCGAAGGATTGACTCGCTTTGCTGGGTAAGTTTGCGCTCTTGCGCGCGTATCAGTGATACGGTCTTGTGGCAACGGGTGGGTCAGTAGCATCGGTGGCAGTGTGGTCGCATAACGGTACTCTTCCGCTAAGCGCCCAAAAAAGCGTGGCATGGCTCCAACATCAAAACCAGCTTTGGCAAGAGTGGCAATGCCGAAGCGGTCAGCTTCTTTCTCATTACTGCGGGTGTAGTTAATTTGTCCCTGCATGTTCCCCGCTGTAGTCGCCGTTATTGCGGCAATCCCTGCTTCAGGTGCGGCAATCGCCAGTAGCAAAGAGCCTGCGAGCGCAGCCATAGTCGCAGGTGAGCGACGCGCTTGCTCTTCCATACTGCGCGCTAAATGCCTTTGGGTAACGTGGGCAATTTCATGCGCCAAAACAGAGGCCAACTCACTTTCTGATTGGGCATGCAAAAACAATCCAGAATGCAGCGCAATGTAACCACCAAAGAATGCAAAGGCGTTGATGTTGCGGTCACGAATCATAAAGAAGGTGAAAGGCGTTTTGACGTCATCCGCGTTGGCCACCAACTGATGTCCTAATGTATCGATATATTCATTTAATACTGGGTCATTGATGATGGGAGCTCGGTTGCGCAGCATGCGCATATAGGCATCACCATATTGAAGCTCTTGGTCAATCGTCAGGGTGCTGCTGGCTGCGGTACCAATGTCCGGCAAGTCGAGGCTATTGGCCATCAATGGCGCAGAAGGAATACACAGTGTCGTCGCAATACAAAGGGCGATGAACGATCGCGTCTGTTTAAACATAGCTAGCTGGTTCGTTTCCTATACAAATGACGCACTTTGCTGTGGTCATAAAGACATTCCGTAGAGAGTTTGCTAAGCCTAGTAAGCGAATAGCGCTATGGGCTTGCTTTAATATAGACACTTTATTGGTGTGAGGGTTTCAAAGCAAATAAAGTTATTCGCTATCACCATCTTTGTCACTAACAAGCGGTTATATTTCGGCTTAGCTCCGCAGGGCGAGCAATTTTAAGCAGTTAAGTATACAATGAGCGGCTCATCCTGTTTATTCGGATATTGTCAGTTAGATGAAAGAACTAGATTTGCGGGAGCAGCGATGCCCCATGTCATTGTTGTTAGCCAAGCGTCACGCGATGGCGCTAGAACCTAATCAACAGCTGCAAATTTTGCTTACTGACGGTAGCTCTAAGTCAGATATTGTTCGCTTTTTAAGCCAACATTCATTTGATGTTGAATTAATGCAGCTCGACAACTATTACTCATTAAACGTGACAAGAGGGAAGCCTTAGATGTTAGAAATGGTGAGTCGTTGGTATAAACGACGTTTTTCTGATCCACACGCCGTCAGTTTAGTCGCAATCCTCCTATTCGGCTTTATTACCATTTACTTCTTTGGCAACTTAATCGCGCCTTTGCTGGTGGCGATCGTACTCGCATATTTGCTTGAGTGGCCAGTATCAAAACTGTCGAAGCTTGGTATTCCGCGCGCCTTGGCTGTGGTGATCACCATCCTTTCATTTTTCAGCCTGGCGCTGATTGCTCTGTTTGGCTTAGTCCCAACTATTTGGACGCAGGTCGGCAACCTTATCAATGATATTCCGAATATGTATTCGGGTTTGCAGCAGGTGATTGCTGAACTGCCACAAAAATACCCAGAGTTAGCTAACTTCCAAATTGTCGAGTCATTAGTCACGAACGCGAAAAACCAAGTGATCAGTGTCGGCGAGAGTGTGGTTAAGGGCTCGCTTGCTTCTTTGGTGAGTTTAGCAACCTTAGCGGTGTACTTGATCCTTGTGCCTTTGCTGGTGTTTTTCTTGCTAAAAGATAAACAAGAGATGATCGCAATGGCGAGCGGCATGTTGCCGCGTAACCGTAAACTTGCAACTAAGGTGTGGGACGAGATGAATGAGCAAATCTCTAACTACATTCGTGGCAAGGTAATGGAAATCTTAATTGTTGGTGGGGTCAGTTACGTTACGTTCGCAATTTTGGATTTACGTTACTCCGTGTTGCTGGCGGTTGCGGTGGGCTTTTCTGTATTGATCCCTTATATCGGTGCGGCGGCAGTCACGGTGCCAGTCGCGATAGTCGGTTTGTTCCAATGGGGGCTTTCACCTGAGTTCTACTATCTATTAATTGCCTACGGCATTATCCAAGCTCTGGATGGCAACGTTCTGGTCCCAGTGTTGTTTTCTGAAGCGGTGAACCTTCATCCGGTGGCGATTATTGTTGCCGTGCTGGTGTTTGGTGGGCTGTGGGGCTTTTGGGGTGTGTTCTTTGCTATTCCTCTAGCAACCTTGGTAAAAGCGGTTTGGAATGCGCTGCCAGGACCAGATGAAAGCGAGGCTCAAGTGAGCAAATAGTGAGACTTTCAGTCCAAATAATTAAGCCAACCTTATCGAGGTTGGCTTTTTTTATGCAACTAATACAAGAGCTTAATATATGATTCTTACTTTCTAACAAAATACTAGGTGATCTAGGTATAAACTTTGGCAAAAACTAGCCGATAACACTGGTGTAGCTGGTTTTTTTATGAGGTAAAAATGAAGTTCAGCCAAAAAATTGTAGCCGCCTCTTCGGCACTGCTTTTCGTGACCGTCGCGGCATTGTCTATTCAGCAGTCAATGCTGGTAAAAGCAGAAGTTGAAAATCTAGTCAGCACCAGCTTAACCGATATTGAACAAGAGCTTAGCCGTGCGGTAAGTTCGGAAATGGAAGCAAGCCGCAAACTGGCTCAAGCGACAACGCAGATGATTGAGCTTAATCCAAACGATCAAGCTTATGTTTCGTCTGTATTAGAAACCCCAGTAGTTAAGAACGAGTTTATCGTTGTTGGTGCCGGTTATGAGTCAAATGGGCAAGTTATCGAAAACGATGATGCTTGGGTTGTAGACTCAAGCTATGAAACCCGCACTCGTCCTTGGTATCAAGATGCTAAGTCACAAGGTCGTTTGATTGTGACGGAACCTTATGTAGATTCATCGACCAACAACGTGGTTATTTCTATTGCTATGCCGATGCGTGACAAGAGCGATTTTCTTGGCGTTGTCTTTTATGACATGGAGTTAACCGCGCTTGCTGAGAAAGTAAACCAAACCAATCTGTTTGATGCCGGTTACTTGTTTATAGTCGCTCAAGACGGCACCACGATTGCCCACCCTGATGCTAAAAACAATGGTCAATCGATCGCGAAATATCTTCCACAAGTGGTAGTCAAAGAGGGTGAACAGCGTTTTGAAAAAGACGGCAAGCCTTATTTAGTTCGCTTTACTAAAGTTGCTTCAGAAGGTTGGTATGTTGGTTCGCTGCTTGATGAATCGGTTGTGATGGCAACGATTGATGAGATGCGCACTAGTACCATTATCTACGTGTCGATTGCCTTGGTACTGAGTGTGCTTGGTTTGTCGCTTCTAATTAAAGCGCTGATGCGCCCGCTTAATGAACTTAATCTAGCGATTCAAGATGTTGCATCTGGTCAAGGTGACCTAACCAAACGTCTAGATACCAACACTGATGCGGAATTTGCTCAGTTGGCGAAAGGCTTTAATACCTTTACCGAAAATTTGCAGCAGCAAATCATTCATTCAAAAGAGATTGGTGCGAGTATCTTAGTCGGCACTGAGCAATCTTATGTAAATGCTCAAGACGCCTCGCGTGCGGTTGGCAGTCAATTGGAAGAGCTTGAGCAACTTGCAACAGCGATGCATGAGATGTCGGTAACCGCATCAGATGTCGCCAATAATGCCCAAGGCGCCGCTGAGGCAGTAAAAGAAGCGGAACTGGTCACAGACCAAGGCTCAACGGTGGTAAGTGATACTACTGAAGCGATCAGTCAGCTGTCGCTGCGTGTTGATCAAGCGGTGGAAGAGGTAGCAGGGTTAGCTTCTGCCACCAATAACATTGAAACCATTCTTAAAGTGATCAATGACATCGCAGATCAAACCAACTTGTTAGCACTCAATGCTGCGATTGAAGCAGCCCGTGCGGGTGAATCTGGCCGTGGTTTTGCGGTAGTTGCCGATGAAGTGCGTACACTGGCGCAGCGTACTCAGCAATCGACCACTGAAATTCGTGGCATGATTGAGCAACTTCAATCTGGAGCAAGTGCGGTTTCTTCGGCGATGAGTGAGAGCAAATCAACCGCGGATATCGCGGTTGATAAAGCGCAGCAAGCCAATGAATCACTGCAAGCTATTCGAGCGATCATTCAACGTATCACAGATATGAACTTACAGATTGCCTCTGCAGCAGAAGAGCAAAGCTTGGTAGCAGAAGAGATCAACAGTAATACTGTGCGTATTAAAGATCTGACTACATTAGTTTCTGATGCCGCGCAGCAATCAAGTGTTGCGATGGAGCATCAAACGGAAAGCGTGCGTCAGCAAGATGAGCTATTGAACAAGTTTATTGTCTAGGGTCTAGATAAAATAAAACGCCAGCGAATTCGCTGGCGTTTTTGTATTCTGTTCGGGAAAATTATTTCTCGTTTAAGTAGTTAAGCACGACTTCATGATGGTCTTTGGTCTTGAACCTATTGAACACATGCTCAATCACACCGTTTTCATCAATTAAGAAGCTGATGCGGTGCAGACCGTCGTACACTTTGCCCATAAATTTCTTTTCGCCCCATACGCCGAACTGCTCAGCTACCGCGTGATCTTCATCAGAGAGTAAAGTGAAGTTGAGGTTATCGCGTTCGATAAATTTACCTAAGCGTTTTACCGGATCGATACTTACACCCAATACCACGACATTATGTGCATCAAGCTCTGCTTTGGTATCGCGTAGTCCTTGTGCCTGAACCGTACAACCTGGAGTCATCGCTTTAGGGTAGAAGTAAAACAACACCTTTTTGCCAGCAAAGTCGGCGAGAGTCACAGTGTTGCCGTCTTGATCTAAGAGAGAGAAAGCTGGTGCTGGTGAGCCAGCGGTAAGCGTATTCATGATAATTCCTTTATTATTGGCTGTTTTTTATGAAATTCAGAGAACCTTTTACGTCAAGCTGACGGCAGAGATCAGTAAACTCTTCTTGCAGTTGCATTAGGTTAAACTCAGAGTCGACCGAGGCGGTTAAGGCAAGATGAAACTGGTCGTGTTGAGCTTCAAGCTTCTCTTTGTCGATGGTTTGCGCGCTAAGAGAAGAAAGGTCGATTTGCTTGCTGGCAAAGAAATGGGTGAATTTTTCGGTTAACCCGACTTTGTCATCCGACTCGATAAAGGCTTCTAAAGTGTAAGCTTTATCTTGATGCGCGTGTTTTGCCGTGCGCTTCATTATGGTGATTAGATCTTGCTCTTGTCCCAGCAGTGGTAAAGTGGTCTCGACGCGAGTAATGGCGCCATTGCTTCCTGAAAGCAGCATGATCAGCGTAAACTCACTACCAAACAGTGCAATGCGGCTGTCGACAATATTACAACCAGACTGCGTGACCAAACGCACGACTTGATCGCATACACCAGGGCGGTCACTTCCTACCGCAGTAATTACCAGATGTTGAGTCATACTATCACTTCAATTTTGTTTTGCTTATTAGGCAGGTACTTTAGCATAGTTATTGCTGCTGAAAATGGCGAGAATGATCATTTTATTCACATTTGCTCGCGTTTATGTAGAAAATTCTCAATGTGTTGGAATTTACTATGCCAACTATTCGGGCAAAAGTTGGCGCACAGATGAGTAATAGAGTAAGGCTTGAAGATTGGCGATAAGCGCTAGTGAAACTGTTACTTTTTATTCATGCGCAAGTGGTGGGCAGAGCAGAATTGGCGCTAAGACAATTTGACCTAGGTCTTAATTCTGCGGCTTGAGTGGAATTAGTCCGCTATATTGAGGCAAATCGGTGACTTAAGGGGCGTTAAGCGCTTGTCTTTTTTCATCTCGATACAGTACCATGCAGAAAGTAATAAAATATCGGAGAAGGACATGTTTTCAGGAAGTATCGTAGCGCTTATAACCCCATTTACTCAAGACGGCGAAGTAGATTACGTTAGCCTGAAGAAACTTGTAGATTTTCACGTCGAAGCTGGCAGTGACGGTATCGTTGCAGTAGGCACCACGGGTGAGTCTGCAACTTTAACTATCGAAGAGCATGTCAAGGTAGTGCATAAAACGGTTGAGTTTGCAGAAGGTCGTATTCCTGTTATCGCAGGCACTGGCGCAAATGCAACTCATGAGTGTGTGACGTTTAGCCGTCTACTAAATAACTCAGGTATCGTTGGATGCTTGAGCGTAACGCCATACTACAACAAGCCAACGCAAGAAGGTCTCTACCAGCACTACAAAGCAATTGCGGAAGAAAGTGAAATTCCACAGATTCTATACAACGTACCTGGTCGTACTGCGGTTGATCTGCAGCCAGAGACGGTTGCACGCCTAGCTGAAATTGAAAACATCGTTGCGCTAAAAGATGCGACGGGTGATTTGAGCAGAATTGCAAAACATCGTGAACTTTGTGGCGAAGATTTTATCTTACTAAGTGGCGATGATGCGACAGGCTTGGATTTTGTCCGTCTTGGTGGTCAAGGTGTGATTTCAGTAACGAACAACTTGGCAGCGAAAGAGATGGCGACCATGTTCCGTCTTGCCAGAGAAGGTCGTTATGAAGAGGCTGAGATTATCAACCAACGTTTGATGCCGCTACATAAGAATCTATTTGTTGAGTCGAGCCCAATCCCAGTGAAGTGGGCAGCGCTACAGATGGGATTGATTGAGTTTGGTGGTCTACGCTTACCGCTAACCGAGCTTTCTTCAGCGGCTGAGCCTATTGTGCTTAAAGCTATGCAAGATGCAGGCATCTACTAAATATTAAGGATTGCTGAAGCTTAATGCTTCAGCATTTGTTTATCAGGAGTTTCAATGAAGTTGTCATCCCAGCTAGTCGTTAGTTCACTAGCTGTTTTTGTTTTAAGTGCATGTTCTGGTGGTGCTGATCAGCGTCGTCAAGCGGACAATGACTTCGACTACCTAAATACCCCAGCTTTGGTGGATTGGACCCCATTGCCGGGCACTGAGGTTCGTCACTACACTAACTACCTTATCCCGCAAGGTGACTTTAAAGGTGGTGTAGGTAACCAAGTAGATATTCGTCCACCTCAGCAAGTACTTGAGCTGATCCCTGGCGCGCGTGTTGAACGTGCAGATGGCAACGTGGCAATTTGGCTACTGAGAAAAGACGAAGCAGACCGCGTTTGGCAAACGGCACAAACCATGATTGCAGAGCGCGATCTTAAAGTGCGTGAACAGAGCGATACGCGTATTGAAACAGAGTGGGTTACTTGGGTTTCAGAAGATGAATCTGCGCCGTTAAGTGCTCGTTATGAGCTGACGCGTGGTGAAAGCAATGGTCGTCAAGTGATCGTACTTGCACTGATCGATTGGCGCCAAGGTAATGATGAAGTTCCGGTTACTTATACCAACAAAGAACGTTACAGCGCTTTGATGGCGAACCTGATCACTGCTCGCTACGATTTAGATGTTCGTCTAGAAGCCGAGCGTCAAGCGAATGAGCTGGTTAAGCAGATCCCAATCACCATGGGTACGGACCGTTCTGGTCTACCAGTGATTATCGCGCGTTCATCATATGATGTGCTGTGGGCTCGTTTACCGAAGATTTTGCCTGAGATGGGCTTTAAGATCGAAGAACGTAACCAATCTCAAGGTACGATCAAAGCGAAGTACTTTGAGCCTGATGATGAGTTCTGGCAAAAAGTGGGCGTGAAGCCAATCGCGCTTAAGTCAGTGACTTATACCTTCCTCTTTGGTGATCTAGGTAACCGTACCTCAATTAACGTGACGGACCCACAAGGTAAGCCAGTTGAAGAAGAGTTGCTAAAAGACATGGTGCCAGTATTGGCAGCAATGGCAAAACAGCATCAGTAATCTCGATGAATAAAAAAAGCTGACATGATGTCAGCTTTTTTTTGTCTCAATAATAGTTGGCTTATAGCACCATGGCGGCAATCCAACCAAAGGCAATCAAAGGTAGATTGTAGTGGATAAAGGTCGGTACAACCGTTTCCCAAATATGCTCGTGTTGCCCATCAGCATTTAGACCCGATGTTGGACCTAAGGTTGAGTCTGACGCCGGTGAGCCTGCATCACCTAGCGCGGCTGCTGTACCAACCAGTGCAATGGTTGCCATTGGCGAGAAGCCAAACGCAAGTGAGAGTGGTACGTAGATCGTCGCGATAATTGGAATGGTTGAGAACGACGAACCGATACCCATGGTCACTAGCAAACCAACTACCAACATAAGCAGTGCTGCTAGCGGTTTATTATCACCGATACTAGTCGAGAGAGCTTGAACCAGAGTTTCAACGCCACCAGTTTGCTTCATTACTGCCGCAAAACCCGCCGCTGAAATCATAATAAAGCCGATCATTGCCATCATGTGTACGCCTTTAGTGAACACATCATGGGTCTCTTTCCATGCAATCACGCCACCAAAAGTGAAGACCATAAAGCCAGCAAGGGCACCGATAATCATTGAACCCGTTGTCAGCTGTACCGCCAGCGCTGCCACAATACCAAGCCCTGCCACAACAATGTTTTTCTTGTTGATTTCCTGAGTTTCCTGGCTCGCTTTGGTGTGACTTGTTTCAGCGTATTCACGTGGTTTACGGTAACTGACGAAAATCGCAGTCAACAAACCAAATACCATGCCCGCTGCTGGTAGTAGCATTGCGGTTGGTACTTGTGATGCCACCACGTCTAAGCCGTTATCATGCAGGTTTTTCAGCAGGATGTTGTTAAGGAAAATACCACCAAAACCAACAGGAAGAACCATGTAAGGCGTGATTAGACCAAAGGTTAATACACACGCAATCATACGGCGGTCTAGCTTAAGCTTGGCAAACACCGCTAACAAAGGTGGGATCAAAATTGGGATAAAAGCGATATGCACAGGGATCACGTTTTGTGATGACATAGTCACTAGGACTAGCGCGAATAACATACCGTATTTAAGACCGGTCGTTGAGGCGCTATTTTCTTTGCCATTGAGGCGGCGAATAACACTATTCGCTAACAGATCAGTGATACCTGAGCGAGAAATCGCAACAGCAAAAGTACCTAACATCGCGTAGCTTAATGCAATGGTCGCACCACCACCTAAACCACTTTCAAAAGCGGAAACCGCTTCATTTAAGCTCATGCCAGCGACTAAGCCGCCAACGATAGCACTAAAGGTTAGCGCTACGACAACATTAACCCGCATTAGGGCGAGTATCAGCATGATACATACAGATATTACAACAGGATTCATAGTTAACTCTTTCTTGTGTGTTTGCGTTTATTATTGTGTTTTTTCTGTTTCATCGCTGACAAGTGGCCAGCCACCTAAGGCTTTCCATTTGTTGACGATTCCACAAAATAGCTCTGCGGTTTTTTGCGTATCGTATAGTGCAGAGTGGGCTTCTTTGTTATCAAAATCCATCCCCGCGGCTTTGCAAGCTTTAGCCAAAACGGTTTGACCGTAAGCAAGACCACTTAACGCGGCAGTATCAAAGGTCGCAAAAGGATGGAAAGGGACACGTTTTAGGTTGCTACGTTCACTCGCTGCCATAACGAAGTTATGATCGAAAGTGGCGTTGTGAGCAACAATAATCGCACGGCTACAATCTGCCGCTTTTTGCTCCTTGCGCACAAGCTTATAAATTTCCTTCAAGGCTTCTGATTCTGCTATTGCACCACGCAGTGGGCTAAACGGATCGCGAATGCCGTTAAATTCAAGAGCTTCTTTAACTAAGTTTGCCCCTTCAAAGGGCTCAATATGGAAATGAAGCGTCGATGCTGGATGGAGATCGCCATGCTCGTCCATTTTTAATGTGACGGCACAAATCTCTAAAAGTGCATCGGTTTGGGCGTTGAATCCCGCGGTTTCGACGTCAATCACTACCGGGAAATACCCACGGAAGCGTTTTTTAAGCGTCAAAGCTTCATTTTCAATAGTCATATTCTTTTACATTTGTGTGACAAGGCTTGCATTATTGCAGATTCTTGATGCAATACCAATCAAGATTACTTTGCAATTAAGCAAGGTAAGCTGGTTATGATTCAAGCTGTGAGCAATCAGCCACTATCGTTGGGACGAGATTGGACAAACTTAGCGCAACTGCGCAGCGATAGTAAAAGTTGGCGGGAATATTGCTTCTGAACTAGTGGTATTATCCTATGAGCGACAGGATAGGCAAATTAGTGCCGTAATCACTCAACACCAGAGAAATGAATAGAATGAAGAATCGGATTGTAAGCAGCTTAGCATGTACGATAGCTATCCTGAGCACCAACACTTGGGCGATGGATAAGTATTATGGTGCATCACCAACACAATCCCAGTGGCAAATGGTGGTTAATAACCCTTTGCAATGCCAACTCGTGCATCCTATTCCCAATTTTGGCGACGCGGTATTTACCTCTAATGCGAGCAAAAAAATTAACTTAGATTTCGAGTTAAAGATGAAACGTCCAATGGGCGAAACTCGCGATGTCTCGTTGGTATCTATGCCGCCAGCTTGGCGACCTGGCGACAGCGCTGATCGCATGACCAATTTACGCTTTTTTAAACAGTTTGATGGTTATGTCGGTGGGCAAACTGCGTGGAGCATTCTGAGTGAATTAGAGAAAGGGCGCTCACCAACGTTTAGTTACCAAGAGTGGCAAAGTGGCGACCGACGTGTCGAAGTGGCCATTTCATCGGTACTATTCCAGCAAAAGTACAATGTCTTTAGTGATTGTATTGCCAACTTGCTGCCTTATAGTTTTGAAGATATCGCCTTTACGATTCTTCACTACGATCGCTCCAGCGTGCAGCTTAATAAAGCATCGCAGAAACGTTTGTCGCAGATTGCCGAGTATATTCGCTACAACCAAGATATTGATTTGGTGTTAGTCTCAACCTACACAGGTTCAGAAGACAGTAAGAGTGAAAGCCAAGCCCTGTCTGAGCAGCGTGCGGAAGTGATGCGTGATTACTTCAAGTCGATTGGCTTGCCAGAGGACCGTATTGAGGTGCAAGGCTATGGTAAACGCAGACCGGTGGCAGATAACGCTTCGCCGCTGGGTAAAGATCGCAACCGACGCGTGGTCATTTCACTTGGTCGCACTCAGGTCTAACAATCAAAGACAAAGAAAAACCAGCGTTCATCGCTGGTTTTTTATTAATGACTAGTGACCAAAATAGGAGTTAATTTAACTTGAACTTGGCGATCAAGTTGCAGTTAGTCGCGGTATCGATATCCTGGACTAAGCGAGCTATTTTCGCATTAGGGTGACGTTTCATAAACTCGACCAAGGCTTTCTTACAGCAACCCATTGAGGTGACAAAAGCATCACAATCGGAGTTAGGACATTGGGGAACAAGCGTGAGTACTTTTTCAGAGGCCAACTTAAGGTACTTTAGCTCATACTTAGTGTCACCAATGGTGCGCCAGAAAGAGGCTAGGTTGTGACAAGAGATAACCGAGATCATAAGTCTATCTTCCACCTCGATCTCAACCGACTCGCTAATTTGCTCGCTTAAGGTAAGCGCTTGTTGATAGTGCAAAACACAACGTAAATGGTCATGCTCTTGCAATGCAATGTCAGCAAGTAAGGTGTGTTTCTCCCAGTCTGAAATCTCCATTTCTCCAACCTCATTATGAAACGTGAGGTAAGATTAAATGATAACCATTATCATGTAAAGCAAAAATAAAAGGACAGCGAGTGCTGCCCTAGTACTAGCATGAGTTGGCTTGGTTTAGTTTAGCCTTCAAGACCTGCTGATGCGTGAGAGTTTTGGATCAGCTCAATCATGTAGCCGTCAGGGTCTTTAACAAACGCAATGTGCGTGGTGCCACCTTTAACAGGACCTGGCTCACGAGTGACGTTGCCGCCTGCCGCCTTAATGGTATCGCACGTCGCGTAGATATCATCTACACCGATAGCGATATGACCAAAAGCGCTGCCCAGATCGTATTCGCTAGTGCCCCAGTTGTAGGTCAATTCGATTACTGCACCTTGAGATTCATCACCATAGCCCAGAAAGGCAAGGGTGTATTTGTATTCGGTATTCTCATTTTGGCGCAGTAAGGTCATGCCCATGACCTCGGTGTAAAATTGGATAGATTTGTCTAAATCACCTACGCGAAGCATAGTATGTAAGATACGTCCGTTTGACATTGTTCACTCCAGTGTTGGTTAGTTCGGCAAATATTAGCACGAATCTCGTTCAATCTGTCAGCCGCATTTTGGGGCTTGAATTTAGCTAAACTTCTGTTTTTTCTTTATATTCACACAAATCTTCAATAATGCAGCTACCGCAGCGAGGCTTGCGAGCTACACAGGTGTAGCGACCGTGCAAAATAAGCCAATGGTGAACATCTAGTTTGAATTCTTTCGGTACGACCTTGAGCAATTTCTCTTCAACTTGATCGACATTTTTGCCCATCGCGAACTTAGTGCGATTGGAGACGCGATAAATATGCGTATCGACGGCAATTGTCGGCCAGCCAAAGGCAGTATTTAAAACCACGTTGGCGGTTTTTCTGCCAACGCCAGGAAGCGCCTCTAGATCTTCTCGGTTTTCAGGAACTTCGCCATTGTGTCGCTCAAGCAAGATTTTACAGGTCTTAATTACGTTCTCGGCTTTGGAGTTAAATAGACCTATGGTTTTAATGTACTCTTTGACGCCATCAACGCCCAAATCAAACAGGGCTTGTGGGGTATTGGCAACAGGGTAGAGCTTGTCGGTTGCCTTATTGACACTGACATCCGTTGCTTGAGCTGAGAGCAAAACGGCAATCAGTAATTCAAATGGCGTACTCCAGTTGAGCTCTGTTTGCGGGTTGGGGTTGTTGTCCCTGAGCCGCTTAAGAATTTCAATACGCTTGGTATTATTCATTTGTTAGCTGCTTCTTGTGTATGACCGAGCAGAGGATCAGTGAGATAAAAGTGAAGCATCTCTTGATATCAGCTGGCTATTGTTATTATGGGTGTATAAAAAAGCTCACTGCGAAGAGTGAGCTTTATAGGTTAATTGGTTACGCGAGCGCGCTCAATAGTTGGTTTTTGTTGTTTTGGCTGACGCTGAGCAAGCTTTTTGTCGATCACGTTTTTCAAGGCAATCAAAAAGCCAACCCCGATAAACGCACCCGGCGGCAACAGTGCGAGCAAGAAGCTGTTATCGAACTGGAAAATTTCGATACGCAGTACTTGAGCCCAATCGCCAAGCAATAAATCTGCTCCGTCAAATAGTGTGCCGTTACCGATGATCTCACGCATTGCGCCGAGCACCACCAGAACGCTGGTCATGCCAAGTCCCATCCAAAATCCGTCAAGAGCAGCAGGCAATGGGTCATTTTTGGAAGCAAATGCTTCAGCACGACCAATAATGATACAGTTGGTTACGATCAGAGGAATAAAGATCCCCAGTGAAAGGTACAAACCGTAGGCATAAGCGTTCATCAACAACTGCACGCAAGTTACTAGCGCAGCAATGATCATCACAAACACCGGAATGCGCACTTCTTTTGGCACATAATCACGTACTAAGGAAACGGTCACATTTGAGCCGACCAAAACCAACAGGGTCGCAATGCCTAACCCAAGTGCGTTGGTGACGGTTGATGAAACAGCTAGTAATGGACACAGACCAAGTAATTGAACGAGGGCAGGGTTGTTGTCCCACATGCCATCTTTAAATAGCTTTTTAGTATCAGCCATGAGTACCTCCGCAACCACGTGGTTGAGTGAGTAGTTGTTCACGATTCTGGTTAATGTAATCGACAGTACGTTTTACCGATCTGACCACAGCGCGCGGTGTGATTGTCGCGCCAGTAAACTGATCAAATTGACCGCCGTCTTTACGTACGTGCCAACTCGCTTCATTGTCTGGCGTGGCTTGCTTACCCGTAAAACTCAAAATCCAGTCGCTGACACGCAGATCGATTTTATCCCCCAACCCCGGAGTTTCTTGGTGGGAAAGAACACGAGTACCAGTCACGGTACCATCTTGCTTAACCGCGACAATGATCTTAATTGCACCGTTGTAACCATCAGGTGCAATAGCTTCTAGTGCAATTGCGGTTGGTTGACCTTGTAACGTTGCAATATAAGCCGGCATCGGCGCGTCAGTACCAAGTGCAGGATCTTGGACAAGTGTGCAAGCTTCATATAGCACATTGTCGTGCATCTCTTGCGGGATCACTTGGTTTAATACCGAGAGTAACTGTTTTTGCTCTTGGATTTGAATTTGGTCTTTGGTTAAGTATTGAGTCAATGCGACTAAACCGGTCGATGCACATGCAAAGATAGCCAATACCACCCCGTTTTTACGAATTGCGTTTAACATGGCTTACCTCAGTGTCCGTAAGTACGT
The DNA here is from genome assembly GCF_003350325.1 of Vibrio rhodolitus. Lineage (GTDB taxonomy): Bacteria > Pseudomonadota > Gammaproteobacteria > Enterobacterales > Vibrionaceae > Vibrio > Vibrio rhodolitus. The sequence continues at coordinate 19,691 of NZ_QLYZ01000006.1, forward strand.
GGCTTAGTGTAGTAGTCGATGAGCGGTACACACATGTTTGCCAGTAACACTGCAAATGCGACGCCGTCAGGGAATCCACCCCAGCTACGAATGATAAACACCATAGCACCGATGAAAGCGCCAAAGATTAAGCGACCTTTAACTGTCGTTGAGGCAGAAACTGGGTCTGTGGCAATAAAGAAAGCGCCAAGCATGGTTGCACCAGAGAACAAGTGAACCATTGGTGAAGCAGTTTGGTCAGGCGTCAATAGCATAAACAAACCACTCATCACAAATAGACCCGCTAAGAAACTAACCGGGATCTGCCAACTGATCACGCGAAGTTTAATCAGTGCAATTCCACCAATAAGATAGGCAAGGTTCACCCACTGCCAGCCAAGACCTGCAAATGCACCAAACTGCGGTTGAGACATGGCTTCGCTTGCTGTTTGACCTGCCACTATTGCGGTTTTAAAGCTGTCTAGCGGGGTTGCCATGGTAATGCCATCAATGCCAGTACGGATCTGTTGCAGTGACAGTCCTTCGACATTAAAGCCAGTAAAGATCAACGAAAACGCGTCTACCATGCTGATTGGCGTAGCTTGCAGCTCTTGTGGCGAAATCCAGCTTGTCATTTGTACTGGGAAAGAGATCAGCAACACCACATACGCAACCATTGCTGGGTTAAATGGGTTTTGACCAATACCACCGTATAAGTGTTTGGCGATCACAATCGCAAACACTAAGCCAATTGTAATTACCCACCAAGGTGACAAGGGTGGAATCGCAATCGCCAACAACCAAGCGGTGACTAGGGCGCTGTTATCGCGCAGCGCCGACATTGGTGGGCGCTTACGAAGCAACATTACGATTGCTTCAAGACCAAGTGCAATGATGATCGCCATGACTAATTGGATCACCGTGCCCCAACCAAAGAAGTAAGTTTGGGTGATAAGACCAGGCAAAGCACAAAGCGCTACCCATTTCATAAGATCAGGAGTGCTTCTGCGGCTATGCGCATGGGGTGAGCTGGCAATAAAGAAGGCCACTACTCTTTCTCCTCAGATTGTTTTTGTTGTTCTTGTTGTGCTTTACGTGCCTTTGCGCGCGCAATGGCAGCAGCGACTGCAGCTTTTTTCGGATCGTCTTGCTTAGATTCGGCTTCAGCTTCGACTGCTTCAGTTTCAACGCTATCAGCCTCATCCGCTTTGGCTTCTTGCTCAGCTTTGCGCGCTTTAGCGCGAGCAATGGCAGCAGCGACTGCAGCTTTTTTCGCATCGTCTTGCTTAGGCTCGGCTTTAATGGCTTCAGTTTCAACGGCATCAGCGTCGTCCGCTTTCGCGTCTTGCTGTGCTTTGCGTGCTTTAGCGCGAGCGATGGCAGCAGCAACTGCAGCTTTTTTCGCATCGTCTTGCTTAGGCTCGGCTTTAATGGCTTCAACTGCGACTGATTCAGTTTCAACAGCATCAGCGTTATCCGCTTTGGCTTCTTGCTGTGCCTTGCGTGCTTTAGCGCGAGCGATGGCAGCAGCGACTGCAGCTTTTTTCGGATCGTCTTGCTTAGGTTCGGCTTTAACGGCTTCAGCTTCGACTGCTTCAGTTTCAACGGCATCAGCGTTATCCGTTTTGGCTTCTTGCTCTGCTTTGCGTGCTTTAGCGCGAGCAATGGCAGCAGCGACCGCAGCTTTTTTCGCATCGCCTTGCTCTGGTTGCGAATCAGTCGCGTCAGTCTTATCGGCTTGCGCTTCTTGCTCTGCTTTACGCGCTTTGGCGCGGGCTACCGCAGCGGCAACTGCTGATTTTTTATCGCCAGCAGCATTCTCGCTTTCGTCACTGGCTTGCTGCTGAGCTTTTTTCGCTTTAGCACGAGCAATGGCTGCGGCAACAGCGTCTTTTTTGTCTGCTGTGCTAGTGCTGTTATCTGCTGTATCAGCGCTTACTGGTTGTTTTTCAGCCTTGCGTTCGCGCGCTTGACGTTTACGTTCTTCACGTAGTTTCGCCATTTCACTGTTGTCTGGCTCAGTTTGTCCCTGCTGCAGTGCTTGGGCTTGTTTTGCCTTCGCGCGTGCAATGGCAGCCGCGACAGCCGGTTTAACATTGGCTTCTTGGCTTGGCTCTTGGGTTTTCTGGGCTTTAACACGTGCAATAGCTGCCGCGATCGCATCATCTCCGCCGGAATCTTTCATCTCTTTGCGACGATCATCGGCAGCTTTCTTAAAGCGGTTTTCACGTTCCGCTTTGTCGCGTTCCATACGTGCTTTTTTGTTTTCAAAACGCACACGCGCACGCTCAGATGCATCCGCTTCTTCTTTACGAATGCGGATCTCAGCTTTAGCTTGGCGATAGTACTGAACAAGAGGGATTTCACTTGGGCAAACAAAGGCACAAGCACCACACTCAATACAGTCTTTGATGTTGAGCTCTTCACATTTATCTAGCTCTTGCGCTTTCGCATGCCATTGCAGTTGCTGAGGTAACAGCGATGCCGGACAAGCTTCAGCACACTGACCACAGCGAATGCAAGCCATTTCGTATTGATCGGTTGGGATCTCACGACGGGTTGGCGCTAAAATACAGTTCGCTGTTTTAGTGATTGGCACGTCGGTGTGTGGCAAAGTAAAGCCCATCATCGGTCCACCCATAATTAGGCGTGGCGATTTCTTATCGGCTTTATAGTCAAACTCATTAAGTAGCGCTTGTACTGGTGTGCCGATCAGTGCCCAAACGTTTTTTGGCTGCTTAAAGGTGTTCCCCGTCAGCGTGACGATTCGCTCAATCAAAGGTTCGCCATGGATAACTGCGCGCTGAATCGCATACAGGGAGCCAACGTTTTGCACCAATAAGCCAATATCAGCGGGAATGCCGTTGTTTGGTACTTCTTTATTGGTCAGCACTTTGATTAACTGCTTTTCACCACCCGAAGGGTATTTGGTCGGAATGACGCGAATAACAATATCTTTGTCTTGAGCGGCAAGTTCAAGTGCTTTAATGGCTTGGGGTTTATTGTCCTCAATACCAATAATGGTGAGCTTAGGCTTAAGAATGTGCTCAACAATATCAATGCCTTGAATGACTGCTTGGGCATACTCTTGCATCAACACATCGTCGGCGGTGATGTAAGGTTCGCATTCAGCGGCATTGACGATAAGGATTTCAGTACGACCTAGCCCCGATTGAATTTTTTTCGCGGTTGGGAAGCCAGCGCCGCCCATACCAGAGACACCTGCTTGACGAACAATTTCGATCAAGGCTTCAGGCGTCATACTTTGGTAATCAGCAACAGGATTGCGCTCAATCCATTCCTCTTGATTATCGGGTTCAATCACCACGCACATTTCAGATAAACCTGAAGGGTGGGCGGTAGTACGAGGTTCGATAGCCGTGACAGTACCGGATGTTGGTGCATGCACAGGCAACATAAAGCTGGTGTCGTATTTGGTTAGTGGCTGACCTTTTAGTACTCGCTCGCCAACAGAGACAATTAAGTTGCCTGGTTGACCAATATGCTGCTTGATTGGCAACACAAGTTGGTTGGCTATCGAAGCTCTGGCTAAAGGTGTCTTAAGTGACTGCAGTTTATTTTCTGGTGGATGAACCCCACCAGGAAAGTCCCAAAGAGCGCCATTTTTGATTTGTTTAATTAGTGGCTGCATACCAGTCCTTAATTCACACTTTTCTGCACAGAGGCAGAATCGGTCACATCAACAACAGGAATGGCGTTTAGTTGCCACTTCCAATTCGCTGTAGTCGTAGCTACAGGGATCATCTCGATACAATCCGTTGGACAAGGCGATACACATAAGTCACAGCCAGTACACTCATCCTTAATCACAGTATGTACCGCTTTGGTACCACCGACGATCGCATCGACCGGACAGGCTTGAATACATTTGGTACAACCAATACACATATCTTCATGAATAAACGCGACAGTTTTAACCGCCTCATCAAGGTTGTGTGCAGACTCGGTTGCTTCAACGCCCATTAGATCAGCCAGCTTTTCAATCGTAGCTTGACCGCCCGGAGGACATTTATTGATTGCATCACCATTGGCAATCGCCTCAGCATAAGGGCGACAGCCTGGGTAGCCACATTGACCGCACTGTGTTTGCGGCAAAATCTCGTCGATCTGGTCGACAATCGGGTCACCCTCAACTTTAAAACGAATTGACGCAAAGCCGAGAATGGCACCAAAAACAGCGGCAAGTACCGCGAGTGCGATAATCGCGATTAGTATTGAACTCATTACAGCTTCACCAAACCTGTAAAGCCCATAAAGGCAAGGGACATAAGACCTGCGGTGATCATTGCAATAGAGGCACCCTTAAATGGGGTCGGTACGTCTGCAACTGAGATACGCTCACGCATTGAGGCAAAGATGATTAACACCAAAGAGAAACCAACTGCTGCACCAAAGCCGTAAATGATCGACTCGATAAAGTTGTGGTTTTCATTGATGTTAAGTAGCGCGACACCGAGCACGGCACAGTTGGTCGTGATCAGCGGTAAGAAGATTCCCAGCAGGCGATAGAGCGTTGGGCTGGTTTTGTGCACCACCATTTCAGTAAACTGAACCACCACGGCGATCACCAGAATAAAGCTCATGGTACGCAAATATTGCAGCCCAAGTGGGGCAAGAATATAGCTTTCCACTAAATAGGCACACACTGACGCCAGAGTTAGAACGAAAGTGGTCGCTAACCCCATGCCAATAGCAGTTTCTAATTTCTTAGAAACCCCCATAAATGGACATAAGCCCAAGAACTTCACCAGTACAAAGTTGTTCACCAGCACAGTGCCGACCAACAACAAAAGATATTCGGTCATAATTTTTTATTTAAAGAAATCCGATCCCGATATTATCCCGCTTTGCTTGCTTAATAACAACCAAGGAAAGATAAGGTTTTAGGTTGTTGAGTAAAAATTATACGCAAAATACGTGCTAAAAGAGCGGAAAACGTTTCCGTGCGCCACGCAGCGTGAGATGGAATGTTGCGCAAAACCACTATAACTGAAGCAATCCAATTACATTGAAATAACAAATGACCGTCGGTAGCGAGAGGCATTAAACAAACTTTACAATACGCCTTCTTTTCGTGTTGCTTCTGTGAAGTTGTACTGAAAACGAAAATGACAAAAAACTTACTATCTGCAAGGTTTTAGTTTAAACGTTGTCATCAAGGAGTTTGATGTGTTTTTGATAGAATTTTTAGTTGTTTTGGGATGTATTTTAATTGGTGCTCGGATCGGTGGTATCGGTCTGGGTGTAATGGGTGGTATTGGTCTGGCGATCTTAAGCTTTGTCTTCGGTCTAAAACCAACCAGTCCGCCAATTGATGTAATGCTAATGATCATGGCAGTGGTTGCTGCGGCAGCGGCGATGCAAGCGGCTGGTGGTCTTGATTATCTGATTAAAGTGGCGTCTAACATTTTACGTAAGAACCCTCGCCAAATTACTTTTATCGCCCCGCTTGTTACGTGGTCATTCACTTTCTTAGCGGGTACTGGTCACGTAGCTTACTCAGTGCTGCCAGTGATTGCTGAAGTAAGTCGTCGTAGTGGTATTCGTCCTGAGCGTCCACTCGGTATGGCGGTAATTGCCTCTCAGTTTGCTATCGTTGCTAGCCCAATTGCCGCTGCAGTGGTTGCATTAGTGGCATTCCTTGAGCCGCAAGGCATTACTCTTGCTGACGTTCTGATGGTAACTATTCCTGGTACGTTCCTTGGTCTTGCATCTGCTTGTTTAATTGTGAACAAACTAGGTAAAGAGCTAAAAGACGATCCTGAATACCAACGCCGCATGCAAGATCCAGCTTTCCGCAAAGAGATGGAAGAAGAGACTCAAGTAGAAGAGATCGAAATTCGTCCAGAAGCGAAACGCGCGGTTGGTCTGTTCCTATTTGGTGCATTGGCAGTGGTTATCATGGGTGCATTCCCATTCCTAAGACCAAACTTTGATGGTTCACCAATGGGTATGGCACATACGATTGAAATCATCATGTTAGCAATGGGTGCTTTGATCATCCTAATCTGTAAACCAGATGGCAATGCGATTACCCAAGGTTCAGTTTTCCACGCGGGTATGCGTGCGATTGTGGCAATCTTTGGTATTGCATGGCTTGGCGATACTTTTATCGGCGGTCACGATGTGATGGTTAAAGAAGCGGTATCGGGTATGGTGGAATTGGCACCATGGACCTTCGCCTTCGCACTGTTTGGTCTTTCTGTGATGGTTAACAGCCAAGGTGCAACTACGGCAGTATTGGTACCAGTAGGTATTATGCTGGGTCTACCACCTGAAGTGATTATCGCGACTTTCGTGGCGGTAAACGGTTACTTCTTTATTCCAAACTACGGTCCTATCATCGCGTCAATCGACTTTGACCGCACGGGCACGACTAAGATTGGTAAATACATCTTTAACCACAGCTTTATGATCCCGGGTCTACTGAGCCTAGTGTTCAGTATCATCTTTGGCTTTATCTTTGCTGGTATGGTGTTGTAATCGCTGCAGACGGAGTCTGTCACCCTGATTCAAGGGATAGTTGATAGCAATAGTTGATAACAAAGGCGCCTTCGGGCGTCTTTTTGCTGTTTGCGAGTTAGCAGAGGGGAGACCGTGAAAAATAGATATAAAAAAGCCGCGTCAAAGGACACGGCATTTTTATGGAATTTGGCTCCTCCTGCTGGGCTCGAACCAGCGACCTGCGGATTAACAGTCCGTCGCTCTACCAACTGAGCTAAGGAGGAATTGCATTAAGCGGGGCGAATCTTATCTATAGCCCTTTTTTCTGTCAATAGTTTTTATCGGTCAAAAATAAAAATTAGCGAAGAAAAATAACTTTACTTTTCGCTACCCCGCGTGGTTATTGGGCTGCAATTAGTTATCCACTAAAATTGTGGATAAGTATGTGAATTACGACTTAATAAGCGAAATAACGATAAAAAGATGATCATTATTTATAGATGGAAAGATTCACTGATCAAATGAAAGAGGCAGTAATTACAAGCAACTAAGTTGTCTTTTGATCAAATTTGAGATCAGTAACAAAGAAAAGATCGCTGTGGAAAAACAAAGGATAACTGGTGTTTTGTGTATAAGCTGTGAATGACAGCGAGAGGGATTTTAGCGAGGGGCGCTAATTAGGGTCGGGAATAATATCAGCTTCTGTTGTTGGGATCTAGCATGAATAACAAAAACAATCGCCAAATCTTAGACTATTTTTAAATTGGGGCTTGAGTCTGTATATGTATACAGTCAAAATGCTCATATGATGTAGATAAGCTTTTGAGGATGTCATGAGTAAACTTTATGACCTAGTATCAGACTACAAACCCTCGGGTGATCAGCCAACGGCGATTAATCAATTGCTGGAAGGTCTCGATGCCGGTCTTGCCCATCAAACCTTATTAGGGGTAACGGGCTCGGGTAAAACCTTTACTTTGGCGAATGTTATCGCCACTGCTCAACGTCCCGCCATATTGCTTGCGCCAAACAAAACCTTGGCTGCGCAGCTCTATGGAGAAATGAAAGCTTTTTTCCCCAATAACGCGGTTGAGTTTTTCGTTTCTTATTACGATTACTATCAGCCAGAAGCGTATGTACCCACCACGGATACCTTTATCGAGAAAGATGCCTCAATAAACGCGCACATTGAGCAAATGCGTTTATCCGCTACCAAGGCGTTACTTGAGCGTAAAGATGCCATTATTGTTGCCTCGGTCTCAGCGATTTATGGTTTGGGCGATCCGCAATCTTATCTACAAATGATGCTGCATATTCGTCGCGGCGATGTGATGGATCAAAGGGATATTTTACGTCGCCTAGCTGAGCTTCAATATAGCCGTAATGATGTCGCGTTTGAGCGCGGGCAATTTCGCGTACGTGGTGAAGTGATCGACATCTTCCCGGCAGAATCCGATCAAGATGCACTGCGCATTGAGATGTTTGATGATGAGATTGATTGTATCAGCATCTTTGATCCTCTGACTGGTGTGGTTAAGCAGCGTGACTTGCCGCGTTACACGGTTTACCCGAAAACGCACTATGTCACACCGCGCGATAAAATTTTAGAAGCGGTCGAGCAGATCAAAGTAGAGTTAGAAGAGCGCAAAAAATACCTGCTTGAGAATAACAAGCTACTTGAAGAGCAGCGCATTAGCCAACGTACACAGTTTGATATCGAAATGATGAACGAGCTTGGTTTTTGCTCCGGTATTGAAAACTACTCGCGCTACTTAAGTGGACGCAGTGAGGGTGAGCCACCACCAACCTTGTTCGACTATTTGCCTGCAGATGGTCTTCTCATCATTGATGAGTCCCATGTTACGGTGCCGCAGATTGGCGCGATGTTTAAAGGTGACCGTTCACGTAAAGAAACCCTAGTTGAATATGGTTTTCGCTTGCCGTCGGCATTAGACAACCGCCCGCTTAAGTTCGATGAATTTGAAGCCTTGGCGCCGCAAACCATTTTTGTCTCTGCTACACCTGGCAACTATGAGTTAGAAAAGTCAGCTGACGAGATTGCAGATCAGGTGGTACGCCCCACAGGCTTGCTAGACCCTGAGCTTGAAGTGCGCCCGGTTGCGACGCAAGTCGATGATCTTCTGTCAGAAGTACGTATTCGTGCAGCAAAAGATGAGCGAGTGTTAGTCACCACTCTCACCAAGCGCATGGCGGAGGATTTAACCGAATACTTAAGCGAACATGATGTACGTGTTCGTTATCTGCACTCAGATATCGATACCGTAGAACGAGTTGAAATCATTCGCGACTTACGCTTGGGTGAATTTGACGTGTTAGTGGGCATTAACTTACTTCGTGAGGGTTTGGATATGCCAGAGGTGTCGTTGGTCGCGATTCTTGATGCGGACAAAGAAGGCTTCTTACGCTCAGAGCGCTCACTGATTCAGACCATAGGCCGTGCAGCTCGTAACGTAAATGGTAGAGCGATTCTCTACGCTGACCGAATTACTGGTTCGATGAAACGTGCCATGGACGAAACCAACCGTCGTCGCGAGAAGCAGCACGCATACAACCTAGAGCAAGGCATTGAACCACAAGCACTGAAACGAAATATCAAAGATATCATGGAGCTTGGTGATATTGGTAAAGCGCGCAAGCAGCGTACGGGTAAAGCGGTACCGTTATCGAAAGTGGCAGAGCCTTCTCAAGATTACCATGTACTTACGCCACAACAGCTGGAAAAAGAGATCAGCAAGTTGGAAGCGCAAATGTATCAGCATGCACAGGATCTTGAGTTTGAATTAGCAGCAGCGAAACGGGACGAAATCGAGCAACTACGCGCTCAATTTATTGCCAATAGCTAGGTGGTAAATTACAGACAAAAAAATAGCCAATAGAAATGGTTCTATTGGCTGTCATTTGTGAATACTAAGTTCACTAACAACGTCAGTTGGCTAGGTGACCCGTTAGGGTCATTGTTACTACAGCACTATTCATGCCAATTATTAATCGCTGATTAAGCCTAATATTTCATACAAAGTTTGGATTTTTCTTGGTCAATATTTGCAAATTGCAATGCGCAATGCAATTATTGGAACAAAATGCAATCAAAATCCTGGCTAGGTTATGCAGCAAAATAATCCAACACAAAAAAATAAATACCTTCTGATGGTAGAAGATACGGCCTCGGTTGCCGCGCTCTATCGCTCTTATCTTACGCCGCTTGGTATCGACATTAACATTGTTGGGACCGGACGTGACGCCATTGAAAGCCTTAGCTTTCGCACCCCAGATTTAATCCTGCTTGATTTACGTCTACCGGATATGACGGGTATGGACGTTCTGCATGCGGTGAAACAGCAAAATCCAGATGTGCCCGTGATCTTTATGACCGCGCATGGCTCAATTGATACCGCTGTCGAAGCGATGCGCCACGGCGCACAAGACTTTTTGATTAAGCCATGCGAGGCTGACCGCTTGCGCGTTACTGTAAATAACGCGATTCGTAAAGCCAGTAAGCTGAAAACGGAAGAAGGAATAAATCAGGGTTATCAAGGATTTATTGGTAGTAGCCAAACCATGCAAGCCGTTTACCGCACGATAGACTCGGCTGCATCAAGTAAGGCGAGTATCTTTATCACCGGTGAAAGTGGTACTGGTAAAGAGGTGTGTGCGGAAGCAATACACGCCACCAGTAAGCGCGGTGACAAACCCTTTATCGCTATCAACTGCGCCGCCATTCCAAAAGACCTGATTGAAAGTGAATTGTTTGGTCACGTGAAAGGGGCGTTTACCGGCGCAGCCACCGACAGACAAGGCGCCGCTGAGCTTGCCGACGGCGGAACACTGTTTCTTGATGAGCTGTGTGAGATGGATTTAGATTTGCAGACTAAGCTGCTGCGCTTTATCCAAACAGGCACGTTCCAAAAGGTGGGCTCATCAAAAATGAAAAGCGTTGATGTGCGATTTGTCTGCGCAACCAACCGTGACCCTTGGAAAGAAGTGCAAGAGGGACGTTTTCGTGAAGACTTGTACTATCGCTTGTATGTGATCCCACTACATTTACCTCCTTTGCGCGAACGCGGCGAAGATGTCATTGAAATTGCATACTCTTTGCTAGGGTTTATGTCGAAAGAAGAAGGCAAAGACTTTATTCGACTGTCGCCAGAGGTGGTGGATTGCTTCGCCAAATATGAATGGCCAGGCAACGTGCGCCAATTGCAGAACGTACTGCGTAACGTTGTGGTATTAAATAACGGCAAAGAAATCCGTTTAGATATGTTACCGCCACCACTGGATCAGCCAATGAGTGAAAATGTGACTTTGACCACCCAAGAGAAAGATGTGGTCACCGTGCATGATATTTTCCCTCTTTGGGTAACTGAAAAACGTGCCATTGAACAAGCAATAAAGGCATGTGAAGGAAATATTCCTAAAGCGGCAGGTTATCTCGACGTAAGCCCTTCGACTATTTATCGCAAGCTGCAAGCTTGGAATGACAAACAATTACAGTAGGGCAATATGGACATCATTAATCATCAGCAAGTAGAACGTCTAAAGCAGGAGATTGGAGCAGATAACTTGCCAGTTTTACTCGGTATTTTTCTCACTGAGTTAAATCAATATGCTGAGAAACTCAATTTGCCTGACAACGATCAAGATAGCTATCTTAAAGAGATCAGCCATGCTTTGAAGAGCAGCGCAGCGAGCTTTGGTGCTGAGGCGCTGCGCAATTTGGCGATAGATTACGATAGTGCGGGTAAGTCTGGGCTGATGCTTGCCAGCCCAGAGCACAAACAGAAGATGTTGGATCTATTGCAGATCACCCATCAACAGTATGAATTCTTACTCGCTGAGTAACCCGACAATGGCGGCATGCAGTTTTTGACGATCATGTCGCCAGTCTCGATTTGGTGAGGCCAAATCGGTCGTGATGCAATTCCACTCACTTAGCTCCGGGTGAGGGTGATCGCCAAGCACGACATCCAGTTTGCGACCTTGGCAGGCTCGCTCGCACCATTCTAGTTTCTCACGCAACTCCATACGACCCGCAGGTCCGTACTCAGGCGAGAGGTTTTCGACAAATACCAGTTTCGCGTTGCGGTTTTGTGCAATCGCGCGTCCTACTTCAGGGAGTAGTAGTGGCGGCATCACGCTGGTTAAGAAACTGCCCGGACCGAGAATGATCAGGTCTGCTTGTTCGATAGCCTGTACGCCTTCTTTCGTCGCTGGTACTTCTGGGTCAAGATCTAAGCGTTGTAAATCCGCTTCCATCTCATCCACACTCGTTTCGCCAGTGACCCATTTGCCTTCTTTTGACAGTGCTTTTAGATCGGAAGGGTGCTCTGACATCGGCACCAGATGAACGTCAACTTTAAGCATGTTGCGAATAAGGTTGATGGCATCAAGCGGGCGTACCGAGAGGTTGTCCAATGCGGTCAGCATAAGATTGCCGAGGTTGTGACCATCGAGCTCACCGGCACCTTTAAAGCGGTACTCAAACATCATCGAGCTGATCGAAGGCTCGGTGATAAGTTGATTTACGCAGTTGCGAGTATCGCCCCAAGCAATACCACCTTGGCAATGGCGAATACGTCCGGTCGAGCCGCCGTTATCTGTGGTGGTTACAATACCAGTTGCATTTGTGCCGAAATCTTTTAGGGCAGCAAGCATTCGACCCAAACCGTGACCGCCACCAATCGCAACGACCTTTTTTTCTGAATAGATTGTCATTCGTTTTCTTATTTTCAGCTATACCAACTACAATTTAAGTTAATCGATCTGTCCTGAGTACTCAATAGGGGGCAAATTGAGTGAGCTGTACGTTTTTTTTCATCCTAAGGGTGGAATCCCTCACAGTTTTTAAGTATTTTATGCGGTAGCTGCCGTTAAATTCTCAATTGAACAAATTGTGAACAGGTAACGGTTGCCATAACTCCGAGCTCCGTAAGCTAAGTTCAGTGACGAATAAGCTTTGTGAGCCAGTGACATGATGTCACAAGGGCATAGTTGGAAATGATTATGCCTCCCGTGTTTGGAAAGGTGTTCCGTGGCGCAACAATTAGAAGATAAATTCCATCGCAAGTTTTACTACTTGCGTCTCTCTGTTACAGATGTCTGTAACTTTAAATGCACATACTGTTTACCTGATGGTTACAAACCTTCGGGGCAGAAAAACTCGTCTTTTTTATCACTGCCTGAAATTCAGCGCGTTGTTCGCGCGTTTGCGGATTGTGGTACCAGTAAGGTCCGCATTACTGGCGGTGAACCAAGTCTACGTAAAGACTTTACACAAATCATTGAAACCGTAGCCAATACCAACGGCATTGGTAAAGTTGCGACCACCACGAATGGCTATCGCATGGAGAAGCAAGTTGCCGAGTGGCAGCAAGCGGGTTTAACTCACATCAATGTTAGTGTCGACAGTCTTGACCCACGCCTCTTCCATCAAATCACGGGCGAGAATAAGTTCAATCAAGTAATGGCGGGTATCGATCGTGCCTTCGAGGTTGGTTACTCACAGATCAAGGTCAACGTTGTGTTGATGAAAGATCTGAATTCACACCAATTGCCGCTATTTCTTGATTGGATTAAAGACCGACCAATTCAATTGCGTTTTATTGAGTTGATGCAAACGGGCGAGATGGATGAGTTGTTCCAAAACCATCACGTATCGGGTGTGCAAATTCGCAATCAATTGATCGCCAATGGTTGGTTACTCAAAATTCGTGAGAAAAATGACGGCCCAGCACAGGTTTTTGTTCACCCTGACTATCAAGGTGAAATAGGCTTGATCATGCCGTACGAAAAAGGTTTTTGTGAAAGCTGTAACCGACTACGTGTTTCCGCTTTAGGTAAACTGCATCTGTGCTTATTCGGTGATCATGGCGTTGAACTGCGTGATCTTCTGGAGCAAGACGAGCAAGAGCCGCTATTAATCCAACGTATTCAAGAGCAGTTACAAACCAAGTCTGTCAGCCACTTCTTGCAAGATGGTAATACAGGTATGACGCCACATTTGGCTTCAATTGGCGGCTAACTAAGCACTCTTCCAACTTCTTTATCGCCGCCATAGAGCGGCGAACAAAACTAATCACGACAGGTAGGTGAGCAAATGGGTCATGCAGAAAGCAAGTTCCAACCAGCAAACATTGCAGTTCTAACAGTGTCTGACACGCGTACTGAAGAAAATGATACTTCAGGTCGTTTCCTTGTAGAAAACGCACAAGATGCAGGTCATAACGTTGTTGATAAACAAATCGTTATTGATGATATGTACAAAATTCGCGCGATCGTTTCTCAATGGATCGCAGACGAAAATGTACAAGCAATTATGATCACAGGTGGTACTGGCTTTACTTCTCGTGACAGTACACCAGAAGCGCTTAAACCACTATTTGACAAAGAAGTGGAAGGTTTTGGTGAGCTATTCCGTCTGGTTTCTTACGAGGAAATCGGCACATCAACCATTCAATCTCGCGCGATCGCAGGTTTTGCTAACCACACAGTAATTTTTGCTATGCCAGGCTCAACAGGTGCATGTCGTACTGGTTGGACGAAGATCATCAAGCAGCAGCTTGATGCGAGCCACCGTCCATGTAACTTTATGCCACACCTTTCAGTTTAATTACTGATTTATTTAACGCGGAGCACTCATGAGCCAGTTTACCCATATCAATGCTTCTGGCGAAGCGAACATGGTGGACGTATCGGGCAAGGCAGAAACAGTACGTGAAGCGCGCGCTGAAGCTTTTGTTCATATGGCACCAGAAACCTTGCAATTGATCACCTCTGGTCAGCATCACAAAGGTGATGTATTCGCGACAGCGCGAATTGCCGGTATTCAAGCTGCAAAGAAAACTTGGGATTTAATCCCACTTTGCCATCCTCTACTGCTGTCTAAAGTGGAAGTGCAGCTAGAAGCAAATGAAGCCGAAAATTACGTGCGCATCGAGTCGGTATGTAAGTTGGCGGGTAAAACCGGTGTTGAGATGGAAGCGTTAACGGCTGCTTCAGTTGCCGCGTTGACCATTTACGATATGTGTAAAGCGGTGCAAAAAGATATGGTGATTTCTCAAGTGCGTTTGCTAGAGAAATTGGGTGGTAAATCTGGACACTTTAAGGTGGAAGCATGATTAAGGTTTTATTCTTCGCGCAAACTCGTGAATTGGTCGAAACCGATGAGCTGCAACTTGAAGGTGAGTTCACTACCGTTGAAGAATTGCGTGCCCATTTAGCGGCGCAACAAGGTAAGTGGGATTTAGCGCTTGATCCAGGTCGTTTATTAGCTGCTGTGAACCAATCAATTGTTCCGTTGACTCATCCGCTAACCGCTGGTGATGAAGTGGCATTTTTCCCGCCAGTAACAGGGGGCTAAGATGGACCCGCGTGTATTAGTTCAAGTTGCTGATTTTAATGTTGGTGATGAGTATCAAGCGCTCGCGCAAAGTAACGCTTCTGGAGCAGTGGTAACGTTTGTCGGCAAAGTTCGCGATATGAACCTTGGCGACGACGTGGTTGGTTTATCTCTGGAACATTACCCGGGAATGACGGAAAAAGCGCTGGCTGAAATCTGTGATGAAGCTGAGCAGCGCTGGCCTTTAGAAGCAATCCGAGTTATTCACCGCGTGGGTGATATGACAACTGGCGATCAAATCGTATTTGTTGGTGTTGCTAGTGCCCACCGAGGTGCGGCATTTGAAGCTTGTGAATTTGTCATGGATTATCTGAAAACCAAAGCGCCATTTTGGAAAAAAGAGCGCACGACAGAGGCAACTCGTTGGGTAGACTCTCGTGATTCAGATGCGAAAGCGGCAGAGCGCTGGCAAAAGTAATCCTGCGATAACGCTCGAAAATATTGAGACCACTGGCGAAAGTCAGTGGTCTTTTTTTATCTCTAGTCGTAATGATAGACACAGCCTATTATAAAAATTGCCGCTTCCCATTTAGTAAAATCAAGAAATTAGGCGACAATTAACTTAAGCAAGTTTTTACTCAATATGATTTAGTCAGTGGCACGACAAGGAGACCTACATGGAATCGTTAAAAGTAAGAGACTACATGAAACTGCAAGCGGTAACTTTTACACCAGAGATGTCACTCAGCGCTGCCTTGGACAAGGTAATGGGCTCTGACTATCTTGGTGGACCGGTTGTTAATGAGAACAAAGAAGTGATCGGCTTTCTTTCTGGACAAGATTTGCTCGATAAACTGATCAAAGTTAGCTACTACTGCCAAGATACTCATATCGTCAGCGATTGCATGTACCCAGATGTTCTGTCGGTTTCACCAGAGATGTCGGTGATCGAATTGGCGGAAATGATGCAAGTCGGCAAACCTAAAGTTTATCCGGTATTGGAAAATGGCAAGCTAGTAGGGATTATCACGCGTAAAGATGTATTGCGTGCGATAGCGAAAAATATCGACGCGTGCTTTAAGCACCCAGTGTGATAACCTAATAATAACTGAAGGCGCCAAGGCGCCTTTTTTATTTTGCTAGAGGAAAAGTGATGACCGATCAAAGTGCCAAGTTTGTTGAAGGATCAACAATGCGACATATCTTAGTGATGTCAGGGGCGGGTTCGGTCGGGCTTATGGCTCTGTTTGTGGTTGACTTACTCGATATGCTGTTTATTAGTATGTTGGGGCAAGTGGAACTGGCTGCGGCAGTCGGCTTTGCTGGCACACTGGTTTTCTTTTCAACCTCTATCTCAATCGGTACTTCGATTGCAATGGGCGCTTTGGTATCAAAAGCGATAGGCAGTAAACAATTTACCTACGCCCGCGCACTTAGTGCTAGTACCATGCTGACTGCTTTTGCCATTAGCTGTGTGGTGAGCGTGGTGATGTACAGCTACATTCCAGAGCTACTTGCAGCGATTGGTGCGCAAGGATTTGTGGCAGAAAGAGCGCAAGCTTATCTTGAAATCTTGATCCCAAGTGGTCCTATTTTAGCGTTAGGTATGGCTGCCGGTGCTGGGCTTAGAGCTGCTGGAGATGCCAAACGATCAATGTGGGCGACGTTGGCTGGTGGCATTGTTAATGCGATTTTAGACCCGCTGTTTATCTTCGTATTTAAATGGAACGTCGAAGGCGCAGCAGCCGCTTCGGTAATAGCGCGCTGCACCGTGTTGGCGTTTTCCCTCTACCCATTAATTAAAGTTCACGATCTGGTAGCAATCCCTTCTTGGTTTGCTTGGAAATGTAATGCGAAAGCGATTCTTGCTATCGCCATTCCCGCGATCATTACCAATATTGCTACTCCAATTGGTAATGCGATTGTCACCTCATCAATAGCGCAGTTTGGCGAAGATTTTGTTGCAGGCTTTGCTGTGATAGGGCGTTTAACGCCAGTCTGTTTTGCGGTGATCTTTGCGCTCTCTGGCGCGGTGGGACCAATTATCGGACAAAACTTTGGTGCAGAGCGCTTTGATAGGGTAAAAGAAACTCTCAATAACTCGCTGATTGTGACCACACTGTATACCATCTTCGTTTGTATCGTGCTCTATTTTGTTCAGGGTCTGGTGATCAGTGGCTTTAGCCTGACAGGGGATGCAGCGCTGATTGTCGGGACGTTCTGCACTTTTGTCGCGGTGAGCTTTATTTTTAATGGTATGCAGTTTGTTGCCAATACCTCGTTTAACAACTTAGGAAAGCCGCTTTATTCCACGGCGTTGAACCTTGGTAAAGCAACGTTAGGCACATTGCCATTTGTCTATCTCGGTGCCAGTTGGTTTGGCGCGTTAGGCGTTCTTTACGGGCAAGCGGTGGGTACGGTAGTGTTTGGCATCTTAGCGATGTTGGTCTTGCGCAAGCACATCAAGGATTTGATGCAAGGCGATGTGACCGAGTTAGAACCGAAAGATCCGGCGATCACCAGCGTGAATACCACTCCGTTTTGTAGCCATGATGCGGTGTTAATAGAAGAAGTCGCGGCAAACAAAAAATGATCGAGCTAACTGGCGTGAAATGCTTGACCTTGGAGTGTACTCCAAGGTTTATGCTTAGGGTGTACTTTGATAGGAGAATCATCTATGTGCACCAAACATGAAGCATGCCGTGCAAATAAAACGGCAGCAAATCCAAGCCAAGCTGGCTCATGTGCGAGCCCGAAAATTACTAGCATCAAAATGGCAAGCGTAGCAACTACAGACACCGATTGTTGCTCAAGTTCAACTTGTGGCAGTGGCTCAGATCCAACCGATGAGGAAAGCGACTCCGGTCTGCAAGCTCACTTTAGTCATAGTTGGAAAATTAATGGCATGGACTGTCCATCTTGCGCCCGCAAGGTTGAAACGGCAGTGAATAAAATCTCAGGTATTACTGAAGCCAAGGTGCTGTTTGCCACCGAAAAACTGATCGTGAAATCCAATGACGCCTCTATTGCTGCTTTGGTTGAACAAACTATTTTAGATACTGGCTTTACCTTCAGCTCACCCAATCAAAAATCTAATCAAGCTAAACCGACAGGCTGGTTACCCATTATCAAGCAAAATGGGCAAATCATTGCGATCGCCGCTGCGATGGCATTTGCAGGTTTAATTAAACCTTATCAGCCACAACTGAGCGAATGGCTGTTTATTCTTACCTGTTTGGTTGGTCTCTATCCGATTGCAAAAAAAGCCCTCTCTTTAGCCAAATCGGGCACGCCATTTGCGATTGAAACCCTGATGAGTGTCGCGGCAATCGGCGCATTGTACTTAGGTGAGAGTGTCGAAGCTGCGATGGTACTCTTGCTGTTTTTGATTGGTGAGCGTCTAGAAGCCTTTGCCGCCTCTCGGGCGCGTAGTGGCGTACAAGCGTTAATGGAATTAGTTCCTGAAACCGCAACCAAAATTGTTGATGGTCAGCGGATTGAAGTCTCTGCCAGTGAGCTAAATCTTGGCGATGTGATTGAAGTTGCGCCTGGGGCTCGATTACCTGCTGATGGTAAAATTAACGCCGGTGCGGCAAGTTTTGATGAGAGTGCTCTTACCGGCGAGTCGATTCCAGTTGAGCGCTTTGCCAATGAATCAGTGATGGCAGGCGCTGTGGTAGTCGATAAAGTGGTGCGCTTAACCATCACTTCGCGCCAAGGTGAAAATGCTATCGACAGAATTCTCCATCTGATCGAAGAAGCTGAATCACGTAAGGCGCCGCTAGAGCGATTTTTAGACCGCTTCAGCCGTTGGTATACCCCTTTAATGATGTTGGTCTCATTGCTGGTCATCATAATCCCACCACTGCTGTTTGCTCAGCCTTGGGAAACTTGGGTTTATCGTGGTTTGGCATTACTGTTGATTGCTTGTCCTTGCGCGCTTGTGATTTCAACGCCTGCGGCAATTACCTCAGGGCTAGCTGCTGCCGCGCGTCGTGGTGCCTTGATTAAAGGTGGCGCAGCGTTAGAGCAGCTTGGGCATGTTCAAACGGTGGCGTTTGATAAAACCGGTACTTTAACCAAGGGCAAACCGGAAGTAACCGATGTAGTGACCGCTGCCGGAGTTGATGAGACTTGGTTACTCAAACACATTGCGGCGATTGAAGTGGGTTCGAGTCATCCGCTGGCTAGCTCACTAGTGAAACACGCAGAAGATAAAGGGATTGAGTTACCCGAAGCCAGTGACAAACAAGCGCTGATTGGTAGCGGCATTCAAGGGATTATTGATGGTGAGCTATTTCGCGCGCTGGCTCCAAGCAAACTGGGCTTTGAGCTTGACGCTGAGTTAGCTAGCCGCATTGCCAAACTAGAAGATCAAGGTAAAACCGTGATTGTGGCACTCAAACAAAACCAAGTGCTAGGTTTGATCGCGTGGCAAGATACATTACGTGAAGACGCCAAACAGGCAGTGAAAGCGCTTAAAGTTCTCGGAATTAACGCTATCATGCTTACTGGTGATAACCCGCGCAGTGCATCGGCGATTAGCGCGCAAATCGACATTGATTTTCAAGCCAGCTTGTTACCACAAGACAAAGTGCATTATGTTGAGCAGTTATCGTCGCGCAATAATGTAGCGATGGTTGGCGATGGTATTAATGATGCGCCAGCTATGAAGGCGGCGAGTATCGGCATTGCAATGGGCGGCGGAACGGATGTGGCACTGGAAACTGCGGATGCAGCGATTACGCACAACCGTTTGGTCGAACTGGCAGCGATGATTGAGCTATCTCGTGCAACGCTGAGCAATATTCGCCAAAACATCGCGCTGGCGCTGGGATTAAAAGGGGTCTTTTTAGTCACCAGTTTATTGGGTATTACCGGGCTTTGGGTCGCGGTACTGGCTGATAGCGGCGCGACAGCGATAGTGACTTTAAACGCATTGCGTTTGTTGAAGTTTGAAAGTAAGCAAGACTAATTAAGCCTGCGAAGATTGAAAGCAAAAATAGCCGCTAAAGTTGATTTAGTGGCTATTCTTTTTTATGCAATAAGAGGATGCTATGTGCAGTGTAATGTGATGCCAACCGTTTTTATGTGTAAGTTGGTGTCTTGTTACTTATTTATGTGTGATTTGTATCACTAAATATATAGTGTGAGTTGGTTACATTAACCACGTACCCAATGAATTTATAGATCGAGTGTGAACGCACAACTCGACGTAATAAGGAGTTTTCTTATGTCTCAAGCTGTATTCCATTTAGGTGTTACCGAAGCTGATCTTGCTGGTGCGACACTAGCTATCATTCCTGGTGACCCGGCGCGTGTACAAAAAATTGCTGAGCAAATGGAGAACCCAGTATTTTTAGCTAGCCATCGCGAGTACACCCTTTACCGTGCAGAACTTGACGGTAAGCCAGTGATTGTTTGTTCAACTGGTATTGGTGGCCCATCAACGTCAATCGCGGTGGAAGAACTTGCTCAACTCGGTGTTCGTACCTTCCTACGTGTAGGTACTACTGGCGCAATTCAACCGCATGTTAATGTCGGTGACATGATTGTAACTACAGGTTCTGTACGTCTTGATGGTGCAAGCTTGCACTTTGCGCCGATGGAGTTCCCTGCGGTAGCTGACTTTGAAGTCGCGACAGCCATGAAAGCTGCGGTAGAAGAGTCAGGTGCTACGGTACACATGGGCGTGACCGCATCAAGCGATACCTTCTACCCAGGTCAAGAGCGTTACGATACTTTTACTGGTCGAGTGGTTAAGCGTTTCCAAGGCTCTATGCAAGAGTGGCAAGATATGGGCGTACTAAACTTCGAGATGGAGTCTGCGACCTTGCTAACCATGTGTGCAAGCTCAGGTCTAAAAGCGGGCTGTGTAGCTGGCGTTATTATCAATCGCACCCAGAAAGAGATCCCAGATCACGCGACACTAAAAGAGACAGAAGCACGCTCAATCAAAGTGGTGGTAGAAGCTGCGCGTAAGATGCTTTAGCTCGTTATCGATTGATTGTTCAGCGTCAGTGGGTTTTAGAGCGATAAACACCGACGGATGCGAATAAAAAATCCCCAACTCTGGTCGTCAGCGTTGGGGATTTTTTTGTCTGCTAGTTAACCTGCGAACTCAACTGAGTCTGGACGCTGGGTAAATTGCACACCGTTTAAAAAATCGCACAGCAATTCATCGCTGCACTCTTTGTAGTTCTTATTGTTCGGCTTACGGAAGTAGGCTCCAATTTCATATTTGCTTAGGCTAACGCCCATTAGCTCAAGTGCATCCAACACATCTTCATTCTTCATGTTCAGCGCGATACGCAGCTTCATAAAGATCATATTATTAGTCAGTTGCTGTTCTGGTTTTGGCTGCTCACCCTCTTTTTTACCGCGTTTTAGGTTGATAAAACCGTTTAAGAACACCGCGAGCTCTTTGTCTTTCATCTTAGTGAAAGACTTGTCGTTGTCCGCTTTTAGCCAGTTATTGACCTTATCGTGGGCAACGTTGGTGTCAGCTTGTTCAAACGCTTTGATAATTTGCGCATTTTTAAGGTTTAGCGCGTGTTGGATACGACGCAAAATTTCGTTATTAGTCAAAAGGGATCCCAATTCAGCAGTTCGCCGAGGCAATCAAGCCTCGAGCGGAAATATCGATATGGGCGCGACTCTACCAGAGAAAGCTACCAACCAACAGTTTTACATTAGCGGGCAGTATGGATTTCTGTCTGCCACTGCTGAGAGTCGGTGCTTGGCAAAGGCTGATAAAGGCTTTGCGTGATGTCAGAAAGCATATCATCGTAAACTTGTGCGATAAGATGCGAGACATCTGTGGTTAAGCGATATAACTCACCTTGCTCAAGATTGATGTTGTCGCAGGCAATAAGTTTATCTAGCGAGTCCAAAACTCCGACTCCAAGCGGTGAACGAATAGGTAAAGTGCTGATTAGGCTCAATTGGTGCAGCTTATGACGAATTTTATCGCTGTAGTATTTGACGCGCATTTCACCAACAGGTTGATCGACTTCCTGAATGCAAATCCTCAGTTGGGTTAGCACTTCCATGCTATCGAGAACTTGTTGCCAGTTCATATGGTATTCATTGCTCAGATCTTCTCTGCCTGATTCGAGTAACCAAGCCAGAGCAATATCGTCAATCAGGAACATGCAATGGCGTATTGCCGTGCCATGAACTCTCTGATTACGCGCGAAGGAACGTTGCTGCCAGTCACTACTTAGTCCTTTGAGTTTTAGCTGTAGTACACGAAACATCGGTTTGTTGTCGTAAGTGGCTAAGCCAATCAACTTGCTTGATTCAAGTTCAAGTTCTTCTTCTAACTGTTTGGCAACGTAGTTGTCACTGGAAACATCTGCGTTGGCGATCGCATGGTGAGTGAAAGCGCGATGACGACGGCATAGCTCCATAACCAGTCTCAGTGAGACGATTTGCTGATAGTTGCGTTGATGTGATTGCGAGCGAACGCGTGAATAGTGATAGAGCAGAGCGAGTATCAGGACCGATACTGACATTGAAACAATAACAAACATGGCGACTCCTTGCTGTTTGCGGGCTTACTCAGCTAGAGCAGTATCAATGCCAAAGATTAATTATTTAAATATCAATTATTTAAGTTTTATTGCAATGCGGGGTTGTGCCAAGTTGGTGCAAGCTTTCACCAATCGGGGGAGGGTGGATAAAAAAATCCCCGCCGAAGCGAGGATTTTACTAAAGCGATTGTCTTGTCAGCAAAAAGCTTACATTACACGCATGCCAGGTTGAGCACCTTCGTGTGGCTCAAGGATCCATAGATCAGCGCCACCAGGACCTGCTGCTAGGATCATGCCTTCAGACATACCAAACTTCATCTTACGAGGTTTAAGGTTAGCGACAACAACCGTTAGTTTACCTACTAGGTCTTCTGGGTTGTAGGCAGCTTTAATGCCTGAGAATACTTGGCGCATTTCACCACCGATATCCAATTGGAATTTCAGTAGTTTGTCTGCTTTTGGCACTGCTTCACAAGAAACGATTTTCGCGATACGTAGGTCAACTTTCGCAAATGCATCAAACTCAATTTCTTCTGCGATTGGGTCTTTGCTTAGCTCAGTTTCAGTTTTCGCTGCTTCTGCTTTCTCTTTTGCTGCCATTTCTGCTGCTGCGTCTTCTTTTGATGCTTCGATCATCGCTTCGATGTTCTTAGGATCAATACGGTTGAACAGAGCTTTAAACGCCGTGATTTCGTGAGCGGTTAGTGGCGCAGCAATACCTTCCCAAGTTAGTTCTTGGTTTAGGAACGCTTCAGTACGAGCCGCAAGTGCTGGCATTACTGGTTTTAGGTAAGTCATCAGAACGCGGAATAGGTTGATACCTACCGAACAGATTTCTTGAAGTTCCTGATCTTTGCCTTCTTCTTTTGCCACAACCCAAGGTGCTTTTTCATCAACGTATTGGTTTGCTTTGTCAGCCAATGCGGTGATTTCACGAATCGCACGGCCAAATTCGCGAGTTTCGTAAAGCTCAGCAATGCGATCTGCTGCTGCAACGAATTCGTTGTATAGCTCAGGCTCTGCGAAGTTTTCAGCCAGTTTGCCTTCAAAACGTTTAGTAATGAAGCCAGCGTTACGTGATGCTAGGTTAACAATCTTGTTTACTACGTCAGCGTTTACACGTTGAGAGAAGTCTTCAAGGTTAAGGTCTAGGTCATCAATACGGCTGTTTAGTTTTGCCGCGTAGTAGTAACGTAGACATTCTGGGTCTAGGTGATTTAGGTAGGTGCTTGCTTTTACAAACGTACCTTTCGACTTAGACATTTTCGCGCCGTTTACCGTTACGTAGCCGTGAACGAATACGTTGTTTGGCTTACGGAAACCGCTGCCTTCTAGCATTGCAGGCCAGAATAGGCTGTGGAAGTAAACGATGTCTTTACCGATGAAGTGGTATAGCTCAGTTGTGCTGTCTTTCTTCCAGTATTCGTCGAAATCTAGACCTTCAGTTTTGTCACATAGGTTCTTAAATGAAGCCATGTAGCCAACAGGTGCATCTAGCCATACGTAGAAGAATTTGTTTTCTTCACCTGGGATTTCAAAGCCAAAGTATGGTGCATCACGTGAGATATCCCACTGTTGCAGACCAGACTCAAACCATTCTTGCATCTTGTTCGCAGTTTCAGATTGTAGCGAGCCTGAGCGAGTCCACTCTTGTAGCATGCTTTCAAACTGAGGTAGGTCGAAGAAGAAGTGCTCAGAATCTTTCATGATAGGTGTTGCGCCAGACACTGCTGATTTTGGATTAATCAGTTCAGTTGGGCTGTACGTTTCACCACAGTTATCACAGTTGTCACCGTATTGGTCTTCAGACTTACACTTAGGGCAAGTACCTTTAACAAAACGGTCTGGTAGGAACATCTCTTTTTCTGGGTCAAACAGCTGAGAGATCGTACGGCTAGAAATAAAGCCGTTTTTCTTCAGTTGTAGGTAGATGTGAGACGCCAGCTCGCGGTTCTCTTCTGAGTGCGTGCTGTGGTAGTTATCAAAACTGATATCGAAGCCAGCGAAGTCTTTTTGGTGCTCTTCGCTTACTGCTGCGATCATCTCTTCTGGAGAGATACCCATCTGTTGAGCTTTAAGCATGATCGGCGTGCCGTGAGCGTCGTCAGCACAGATGAAGTTTACAGTGTTGCCACGTAGGCGTTGGTAACGAACCCAGATGTCAGCTTGGATATGCTCAAGCATATGACCTAGGTGGATCGAACCGTTAGCGTACGGAAGGGCACAAGTTACCAGCATTTTCCTTGCAGGAAAGTTTCTTGGATCGTTTGCCATACTTAATATTCGCTTTTCTCGATAGGTACAAAAAAATAGAGACTAATACTACCTGATCCAAACAGCGACTCCAAGGAGTCAAAACCGCATTCCCCCAGTTTTTTCAGGGTTCTGTATCGGCGGCTCGAATGCTACGATGGGAGAGATAAAGGAGGACTTATGCGTCAGTTCAATTCCAAACAAGATTTTTGCGATTGGCTTAGCCAATATGAACACCACTCTGTGATTCAAAACTGGGCGTCAACGCCGGGTATCGTTAGTGTCGATGCCGAGGGCTTTTTCGATATTAAACTGCCTTATGCAGCGAATCAGCTTGTCACAGATATTGATGAGTGGATTCAAGCTCAGCAGCAAAGCCAAGCGGTAGCAAAGTTTAACTATCGCATTGGTGTGCAAGTAAAAACTCTGGTTAACCATCTAGGCAGTTCGGTCAAAGGGGTGAAGAACATCATCGCGGTGACCTCGGCGAAAGGTGGCGTTGGTAAATCGACCACGTCAGTAAACTTAGCGCTAGCAATTTCACGCAGCGGGGCGAAAGTGGGTTTGCTGGATGCCGATATCTATGGTCCTTCGGTACCGATGATGATCGGTCAAATCGAAGCGCAACCAGAGGTGCGAGATAATAAGTGGATGCAACCGGTTGAAGCGCACGGCATCTACACACATTCGATTGGCTATTTGGTTTCGAAAGATGAAGCCACAATTTGGCGCGGTCCTATGGCGGCCAAGGCACTAGCGCAACTACTGAATGAAACCGACTGGCCGGATTTAGACTACTTGGTGATCGATATGCCGCCGGGCACAGGGGATATACAACTGAGCCTTGCTCAGCAAATCCCTGTAACAGGCGCGTTGATTGTGACCACGCCGCAAGATCTTGCCTTAGCCGATGCGCGCAAAGGGGCGGCGATGTTCGATAAAGTGAGCATTCCATTGGTCGGGCTGGTGGAAAATATGAGCTACCACATTTGTAGTAACTGCGGTCATCAAGAACATATCTTTGGTACGGGTGGCGCGGAGAAAATGTCAACGGAATATAACCTGGATTTATTGGGACAAATACCACTGGATATTCATCTGCGTGAAGATATTGATGCAGGTTGTCCAACCGTTGCCGCTCGTCCTGATTCAGTGCACAGCAAACAGTATCTGGAACTGGCAGAAGCGGTGTGTGCTCGCCTATATTGGCGTGGGGACGTGCAACCGGACGCCATCAATATCACCATGCTATAAACCTATTTGCGTATCACGTTTAGCTGGGCTTATTCTGGCTAAACGTTTGCTCGCTTATTGCTTATTCCATTTAGTGTCGAAAGAAGAATTAATCTATTACTTTCTGGTATCTCTCGGACGATCTCCCTATAATCAGGCAGTTTAATTTGGCTCTGCTAACCTTTCCATGCCAAACTTTTAGCAGGTCACAGATCACCAATCACCAATCAATTCATCGGGTGCAAGAATAATGTCTGATAATAATCAATGTGTAATCGTCGGTATTGCTGGCGCTTCAGCTTCTGGTAAGAGCTTAATCGCAAGCACTATTTACAATGAACTTCGTGAGAAGGTAGGCGATCATCAAATTGGTGTGATTACGGAAGATTGCTATTACAACGACCAGACTCATCTGAGCATGGAAGAGCGTGTAAAAACCAACTATGACCACCCGAATGCACTGGATCACGACTTACTGTGTGATCACCTAGAGAAGCTTGTTAAAGGCGAAGCGGTTGAAGTGCCTGAGTACAGCTACTCAGAACATACTCGTACAGCAAACACCACAACAATGACGCCGAAAAAAGTGATCATTCTTGAAGGTATTTTGCTTCTAACAGATCCACGTCTGCGTAAGCTTTGCCACGCGACCGTGTTTATGGATACTCCACTTGATATCTGTCTACTGCGTCGTGTTAAGCGTGACGTAGAAGAGCGTGGTCGTACGATGGAATCGGTACTGAAACAGTACCAAGAAACTGTTCGTCCAATGTTTATGCAGTTTATCGAACCATCTAAGCAATACGCAGACATCATCGTTCCTCGCGGTGGTAAAAACCGTATCGCGATTGATGTTCTAAAAGCACACATTGCTAAGCTTCTGAAATCTTAACGTAATTCTGATTTTCGAAACTTTATTTTTTTCTAGATAAGTGGCACTTTAGGTGCCACTTTCTTTTTGCTGCAAGATAATCGTTTTTGTACTATTTTTGCGCTAAACCATTATACTTTCAGTAAACTTTCCCAATATCGCCGCTAGGCAGTCAAAGCAAGGACTCTGCTGATGAAGAAAATCGCGTTAGTGCTCGCCATTCCTATCGTGGTAATTATCGCCGCCATCTTGGCGTTGGTGTTGCTCGTTAACCCAAACCAATTCAAGCCTCTGATCGTTGAGCAAGCTAAACAGCAAACGGGTTTAGATCTTGTCATTGAAGGCGACATTGATTGGCAATTTTTCCCTTCTGTTGGTTTCACCTTGGGTAAGACTGAGTTGAAAAATCCGCAAGGGTTCAACCAGCCAAATCTATTTAAAGTTGAACAAGTTGGTATTGATGTTTCGGTAATGCCGCTCTTTAGCCAACAGCTTGAGATTGGTAACGTCACGCTTGATGGCGCAGAGTTTTATATTGAAACCCGTAAAGATGGGGTGAAAAACCTTGATGCGCTTGCTCAAAATCAAGATAAGCAAACGCAAACCAAACAAGATGAAGCGCCAGTTAGTGCTCCTGCATCAGAGGCTAATGCACAAGGGTCTTCGCCATGGACCATTAGCCTAGCGGGCGTTTCTATCACTAATGCGCTACTGGATATTCAAGACGACAAAGCGGGCACTCACACTAAGCTGTACGATGTGTCACTCACCTTGACCGAATTTGCCCTCGATGCGTGGAGCAAAGCGGATTTTGCGATGAAAGGTGAAACTAATCAGCAGAAATTTGCAGCCCAAGGTAGTGCAGAGCTGAAGCTTGCGACTGGCTTTACCCAATATGAGCTGAAAAATATCAGCTTTGATGCGAGCTACAGTGATGCGAGCAACAAAATTGACTCCGCCAGTATCCAACTTGATACCTTTGCTTTTGATCAAGTGAATAATCTTAAGTACGCAGTGAAAGGTACAGCAGCAGATTTAGCGCTTGATCTTAAAGGTGGTGCACAACTGACGGTTGATAAAGCAATCAGTAAAGTAACCATGAAACAGTTGGCTTTAGACGCAACATTAGAAGGTGCGGCATTGCCTCAGTCGCCGATGAAAATCGATATGGCGTCAGACTTATCGTTTGATTTGACCAAGAGCCACTTAAGCTTTGTGTTAGAAAAGCTGACTGCCAATGCCTTACAATTTGATGGCAAATTGGATGTGACGCTGGCTGATATTCCAAAGATTGTGTTTAATCTGCACAGTCCAGAGATTGATGTTGATGCATTTTTGGGGCTAGAAACCACCGAGAAGGCGCAATCTTCGCCAAGTACTGGTGATTCAAATCAGCAAGCGAAAGCTTCTGCCCCTGCTAAAGAGCAAGAGCCGGATTTATCAGCATTGAAAACGCTTGATGTGAATGGTGCGATTACCATCGATAAGTTCAAAGCAGGTAACGCCAAAATGCAAAATGTGGCGGCGAAGTTTAGCGTTAATCGTGGTGTGGTGAAGTTAAGCTCATTTAGCTCGAATCTGTACGATGGTTCCATCAAAGCAACGGCAACCCTTGATGCGCGTAAATCTCCAGCCACTTACAGCGCTAAAAAACAAATCAAAGGCGTGAAAGTACTACCCCTGCTGATCGATGTGGCGCAAGTCGACAAGCTAGAAGGGACAGGTAATATTGATGTGGACGTGACAGGCAAAGGTCTAGCTCCAACCACAATGAAGAAAAACCTCGCAGGTACGATTAAGATTAATTTTGCCGACGGTGCAGTAAACGGCATTAACGTCGCGCAGCTTATCCGTGAAAACTACGCCAAATTCAAAGGTCAGTCGTTAGAAGGGCAAGACCAAGTTAAGAAAACCGACTTCAGTGCGATGACGGCAACGCTGAATTTGAAAAACGGTGTGGTCTCTACCAACAACCTTCATGCTCAATCACCACTGCTCCGCGTTCGTGGTGAAGGCAGTGCCAATTACCTCAATGAGACTGCGGACTTTACCATTAGTACATCGATTGTGGGTTCTCTTGAAGGGCAAGGTGGCAAAGATATCGATGAGCTAAAAGACATTACCATCCCGGTCAATATCTCTGGTAAATGGTCAGATCCGAAGTTCAAATTGGTGTTTGATGATGTGCTGAAACAGAAAGCGCAAAAAGAGATCGACCGAGGTCTTGAAAAACTGGATGAAAAATTAGGCGAAAAAATCAAAGACGAAAAGACCAAAGAGGCGATTAACGGTCTGCTTAAAGGTCTGTTTAATTAATTCGTTCGAGAGTGCAATCCAAGCCCGCGTGATGACGCGGGCTTTTTTATGCTTGGTATATCAATCTGATAACGATGAGGTGTAAGCCTGTCATAAACAGATTGGTTAAATTACCAATCCACACCTTTAAGTGCTTTGACGCCAGACTCAAACGCATGTTTAACGTTTTTAACTTCAGATACAGTGTCAGCCATCTCAATTAGGGTGCGATGAGCTGCACGCCCGGTAATCACGACAGACTGCATTTTCGGACGGTTATTTAGCGCTTCCACCACTTCATCCAGATCAATGTAGCCGTAAGTCACCATATAAGTCAGTTCATCAAACAGAACCACATCAATCGACTCATCTTGCAGCATGCGTTTGCACTCTTGCCACACCAATTGCGCGGCTTCTGTGTCTGCTTGCTTATTTTGCGTCTCCCAAGTGAAACCGGTCGCCATCACTTGAAATTCAACGCCCAGCTTTTCTAGTAAGTTACGCTCACCGTTGTCCCAAGTACCTTTAATAAATTGTGCGACAGAACACTTCAAACCATGCCCAACAGCACGTGCGATAGTGCCAAAGCCTGAGGTTGATTTGCCTTTACCATTGCCGGTAATTACAAGCAGTAAGCCTTTGACTTCAGTTGCGGCGGCAACTTTGGCGTCGACTTGTTGTTTTACTTTTTCTTGTCGTGCCTTATGACGTTGTTGTTTATCGTTTTCAGCTACCATGGGAATTCCTTTTTTATCGGTCATTTTTGCTATGATATACGCAAGTAAGGTTAAGAAAAACCATTGATAATTCAGGGGAACGAATGAAAAAGATACTGGTTGTTTGTATGGGTAATATCTGCCGCTCACCAACTGGTGAAGCAGTATTACGTGCCAAAGCACAGCAGTTGGGGATTGATG
Source organism: Vibrio rhodolitus (assembly GCF_003350325.1). GTDB lineage: Bacteria > Pseudomonadota > Gammaproteobacteria > Enterobacterales > Vibrionaceae > Vibrio > Vibrio rhodolitus. The sequence goes on from NZ_QLYZ01000006.1 coordinate 49,595, forward strand.
TTGAGGTAGACTCGGCAGGGACAATTGGTTACCACCAAGGTAACCCACCTGATGAGCGAGCGCGAAAAGCCGCTGAGCTGCGTGGATACTCTTTTAAAGGCATTCGTTCTCGCAAAGTTGAACAGAGTGATTTTGCCAAGTTTGATCTTATTTTGGCGGCAGATCATGACAACTTGCATGATCTACAAGCAATTTGCCCAGCGGAATACCAAGCAAAGTTAAAACTTTATCTCAGCTTTAGCGCCGGTGAAGAGCAAGAGATCCCTGATCCTTACTATGGTGGAGAGCAAGGCTTCGAGTTGGTACTCGACCTGTTAGAAGATGCGGCAGAGAATGTATTAACAACGCTGTGAGCGCGTTAGGCAGCGACAATACGTCCATTAAAATAGTCATTGGTGACAATATACTCGGTGGTGCGGATAACCTCATCTTGCACTTCCGCCCAGTTCAAGCCATTGGCTTCACCGCATGGCACTACGCCACCGACGCGAATATTAAATGGCGTTAACTCTTTCGCCCAGCTTTGGGTAAAGCCTGAAACAAATGAAGAGGCGTTATCAAAACCAGCCATATCTTCATAGTTGGTATAGCCAATTACGTTGACGATAACGCCGGCCTTTTTTTCTTGTCGCATATGACGGGCATAAACCTGCCCAAAACCAAACAGAATGCTCGCCATGGTGGTCAAATTGTTTGCAAAAGAGTCATAAGCAGATTGCTCAAAAATATTGGCTACCGCCTTGCTGGTGCAAGTATTGATCAGCACATCGGGTGAGCAGTCTAACGCCATTTCGATAGAGTTAAACAGCTGTTGAATCGACGGTATGGTGTAATCGACCAAGGTGAACTGGTGAACACTTGGGTTAATAGTTAAACAGCGGTTATATGTATCATCCAGCAAACGCTTGTCGGTATCACACAAAATGACCAGTGCACCTAAAGATGAAAAATGGGTCGCAAGCGTGCTCCCAACTCTAGAACCAGCAGAGGTTACTAACACTACTGCATTGTCTATTTTCATACTTTATCTCCACCTAGCTAACGTCAAAAATCTGTCTACAAAGAATGGTAGATTAATTGTTATTTAGATGTGAATAAGTTCAAATAAGCTGTGTATGAGTTGCATAAGTTTCCGATTATTTGCGGTCATTCACAAACTAGATAACCGACAATTCGGATGCGTAAAAGTGTGCTAGGTGCGGCACTTTTTTACGCTTGTGCGCGGATTTGGGCGGTGCGTTGTGCTTCGACGAGTTGATTGTACAAGTCAAATGGCATCAGCTTTCTCGGCTCTTTTTCACCCAGTTTTCTCTGTTGGTGCAGAGATAGGTTGTGGTAGACCTCTTCGGGCAAACTGTGCGTTTGCTCAGGAAGATAGACTAGTGCTTCGGGGATTAGGTAATGCGCCAATTTGGCACTCGCTAGTCCGCCATGGTGAAACTGGTGAGCTTGTTGCGCTGAGATTTGGTAAGAGCTTTGATCTGATTGCAATTGCTGTGGTTTTTGCAAGTCAAACCGTTGGCGCAATGTTTGGTCAGTAATTTCGACCTGATCGATTTGCTCGACAGGTGTGTTGTCTCGAACATCATTGGAAAACATCGATACCAGCAGGGCAAAATCAGCACGGCGCCCAGCATGAACGGCATGGTTTATCCCCGTGCCGAACTGAAGTTCGCTTATTGTGTTGATATTACTGACGGCTTCTACTTGCATCATATTCCTCTCTTTCCAGATAAATTAGCGGCGAGAGAGTCAGAAACTTTAAGCTAAATTTCGTCAACAACAAAAAAAGCCTGCTAGATGCAGGCTTTTTGTACGATAAAATCGTGATTGGATTACTTAGCTAGGTTCTCAGCTACGAAATCCCAGTTAACTAGCGCCCAGAAACCGTTCATGTAGTCTGGACGAACGTTACGGTAGTCGATGTAGTACGCGTGTTCCCATAGGTCAACAGTTAGAAGCGGTGTAACGCCTTCTTCTGTTAGAGGAGTTGCTGCGTTTGAAGTGTTAACGATATCTAGAGAACCGTCAGCTTTCTTCACTAGCCAAGTCCAAGATGAACCGAAGTTGTTGATCGCTGCGTCAGTAAACTTAGCTTTGAACTCTTCGAAAGAACCGAATGCTGCGTTGATTGCGTCAGCTACTGCACCTGTTGGCTCGCCGCCTGCGTTTGGCGCTAGACAGTGCCAGTAGAACGTGTGGTTCCAGATTTGAGCTGCGTTGTTGAAAACACCGCCAGTTGAAGTTTTGATGATCTCTTCTAGAGTTTTACCTTCAAACTCAGTACCAGGGATAAGACCGTTTAGTTTAACAACGTAAGTGTTGTGGTGTTTACCGTGGTGGAAATCTAGTGTCTCAGCTGAGATGTGTGGTTCTAATGCGTCTTTCGCATAAGGCAGAGCTGGTAGTTCAAATGCCATTGCTCGTTTCTCCATATATTAGAAAGAGGTAACACTCTTTCAATTGCTTCCAGATGTTTATTGTTTTATCCGACCCGCGACCTTGCGTGTCGTTGTCAATTTGACTGACTTGTTGCTAGTTTATCAACTTTTTACGTGATTAAAAGCACGCTAGAGTAAATAGTGTTAGAAAAAATTCGTTTCTAACTGTTTATTTAGACACACAAAAAACGGGGTTTTAGCTAAATTTCAGTGAATTCCGCTTGAGATTACCTGTGCGTAGATATCGTGTTAAGATAGCGTGAAATTATACTTAATAATACCCGCAATAATTCTGTGCTTTTTATTCTTAGACAATGGTTTAAAATGTGCTGATATCTTGCAGTAACTCCATCAGAGGAAGCAATGGAAACTATTGAAAAAATCAAACAGCAAATCGCAGAGAACTCAATCCTTCTTTACATGAAAGGTTCACCTAAACTACCTAGCTGCGGTTTCTCTTCACAAGCGGCGCAAGCGCTAATGGCTTGTGGCGAAAAATTCGCTTATGTAGATATTCTGCAAAACCCAGACATCCGTGCTGAGCTTCCAGCGTACGCGCAATGGCCAACTTTCCCACAACTATGGGTTGAAGGTGAGCTAATCGGTGGTTGTGACATCATCATTGAGATGTTCCAAAAAGGCGAGCTACAGCCACTAGTAAAAGAAGCAGCAGCACGCGCACAAGGTGATGCTGAGTAATACTGTTTAAATTTACAGTTTTTCTTGATTTATAAGGGTCACATTCGATAATGTGACCCTTATTTATTTGTGCTGCTGATAGAGATCACTAGGTACGTTATGTCACGTTTATTTATTGCTGAAAAACCAAGTTTAGGGCGCGCGATTGCAGCGGCACTGCCGGGTCCGAAAAAGAATGAGCAAGGTTTTATTCGTTGCGGCAATGGTGATGTAGTGACTTGGTGTATCGGTCACTTACTTGAGCAAGTTGAACCTGATGTGTATGACGAGCGCTATAAAAAATGGAACCTTAATGATTTGCCGATTGTGCCAGAGCAGTGGCAACTAAGACCGCGTAAGTCAGCCAGTAAGCAATTGACGGTAGTACGTAAGCTACTTAAAGAGAGTGCTCAAATTATTCACGCCGGTGACCCGGATCGAGAAGGGCAACTTTTGGTCGATGAAGTGTTGGATTATTGTAAGGTCTCGCAAAGTAAAAAGCAGAGTGCTCAGCGTTTGTTGATCAGTGACCTTAACTTACCTGCTGTGAAACGCGCGATTGGCGCAATGCGCAGCAACCGTGATTTTATTCCGTTGTCTGTTTCGGCTCTAGCACGTTCACGTGCCGATTGGCTTTATGGTATGAATATGTCTCGCGCTTATACCCTTTTAGGTCAAAAGGCGGGTTATCAGGGTGTATTGTCGGTCGGGCGAGTACAAACTCCTGTTTTGGGCCTGGTGGTGCGCCGCGATGAAGAGATCGAAAACTTCGTTCCGCGTGATTATTTCAGTCTCCATGCTTTGATCCCTTACCAAGGCGAGTTTGGCGCGTTTGATATCCGCGCTAAATGGCAACCGAGTGATGCTTGTAAGCCTTGGCAAGATGAAGAAGGGCGCGTACTGAATCGTAAGTTAGTGGAAAATGTCGCTGGGCGTATTGCCAATCAACCTGCCAAGGTGACCGAATCTCAGCAAAAGCAAACTAAACAAGCGGCGCCTCTACCTTACTCTTTATCAGCGCTGCAAATTGATGCGGCGAAGCGTTATGGCATGAGTGCACAGCAAGTGCTGGACACGTGTCAGTTGTTGTATGAAAAACATAAATTGATCACTTATCCTCGTTCGGACTGTCGTTACTTACCGCAAGAGCACTTTGCGCAAGCGAGCTGTGTGAGCCAAGCGATTTCTAACAATGCCAAAGAGTTGAGCGCAGCGGTTAGTGGTGCAGATTTAAGCCTCAAATCGAAAGCGTGGAACGATAAAAAAGTCGATGCGCACCACGCGATTATTCCTACGCCGAAACAGGCGTCAGTCAACGCACTTTCCGGCAATGAAATGAAAGTTTACCAGTTGATTGCACGGCAGTACCTAATGCAATTCTATCCGCCCGCAGTTTATGCCGAAGCTAAATTGGTGTTTGAGATTGCTGGTGGTGTGTTTGTCGCAAAAGGGCGCCAGTTAGTTGCCGCAGGCTGGAAAGCCCTGATGGGCAAAACTGACGATGAAGACGCCAGTGTAGATAACGTGCCGCCGCTTGCCGAAGGGACAGTACTGACTTGCCGCGAAGGCGAGATAAAGCAGCATCAAACGGAGCCGCCAAAGCATTTTACCGAAGCAACCTTGTTGCAAGCAATGACCGGCATTGCCCGCTTTGTTGAAGATAAAGAGCTGAAAAAAATTCTACGCGAAACAGATGGTCTTGGCACAGAAGCGACGCGCGCGGGTATACTCGATACGCTATTTAAGCGGCAACTTTTGACCCGACAAGGCAAGAGTATTTTAAGCTCTCCAGCGGGGCGCGGCTTGATCCATGCACTACCCAATGAATCCACTTATCCAGATATGACGGCCAATTGGGAGCACCAACTGCAAGGCATGGCGGAGCGAAATCACGCTTACCAGCCATTTATGCAAGCCTTACAAGAACGTATCACCAGTTTGATGACGCAAGTGAAAAGTGGTGAAGTACCGGATTCTTTACGTCATCTACCGAAAGTTGAGCGACCTGCTTTTAAACGTAAGAAGCGCGCATTCACCAAATCGACAGGTAAAAAGCCAGCGGCAGGGAAGGGTAAGGCGAGTAAATAACAGAGGCGGCTACGTCACAAAGCCGCGCTCGACCTAGTCAAATAGACTGCCATTATCAGCGATTGCTCCACGTACGTCATTTTGTGTTAATACTCGTTTACCAAGTTCGCTTTTCACCTGCTTACCCAAGTCAATCAAGGCATCTCGATTAGCTTGGGTTTGGCGTTTACCTGCACTTCGTAGACAGTAATTTAACTCATGCGCTTCACTGAAATTCACTAGATGTTTATCCGCCATCAGACTCTCCTTATTGAGTGAAATCATTTTAATTTTGGAAGCCGAAGGCGAATTTTCAAGCGCGTTTGTTAAGTTTATAAACTCGCTTGTATGGGGAATTTCATAGCTAATTGATCACCAAGGAATTTGCTTTCCATCGAAATTAAGAAATTGCCCCGATTGGTGGTGATGCAAGTTGGCGATAACCTGTGTTAGTCCCTCAACTGAAGTGGCTACATCGATCAGTGCGTTCGGTCCGCCCATTTCGGTTTGCACCCAACCCGGGTGCAGCGCCACAACAGTAAAGCCTTGTGGTGAGAGATCATTGCTTAAGCTTTTGACCACCGAGTTGAGTGCCGCTTTAGATGAGCGATAGATATAGCCCCCTCCAGAGGTGTTTTCAGTCATGCTGCCCACCTTAGAAGATAGGCAAGCAATGGCGGGGTTAGAGCTTTGAGATAAGTTGCTGTGCAGCGCTTCGACTAATTTCAGCGGAGCAATTGCGTTAATTTCAAATACCTTGCGCCATTCATTAACGTCCGTATTGCCAAAACCGTAGCCTTTAGGACCATAGTAGCCAGCATTATTGATCAGCAGATCTAGCAGTCCGATTGTGGCGCTGAGTTGGTGAAACTTGTCATAGTCAGTAATGTCGAGACAATGGCAATGCAGATTAGTATGTTTCTCGGCGAGAGTGAGCAGCTGTTCGGCACTGTTGGCATCACGATAAGTGGCGTGGATTGTCGCCCCTAGTGCTAGGTAATGGTGAACAAATCCTAAGCCAATACCGCGGTTTGCACCGGTGATTAGTATCGTTTTCATAACCTCTCCTGAAGTGACTAACGTGAGAATACTCAACTAAGATTGGTCTATTGTGTTAGGGCATGATGATAAAATCAATCAGCATCCATGCGGTCAACATCATAGCGATAAATGCGAATAAAGCGCCGAGAGTACCGGCTGCGATTCCAAGGAAGAAATAGAGAGTAGAAGAGTGCATAGCAATAAGTTGAAAATGATAATTAATATCAATTAAATCTTTTTTGCAGCTTAATTTCAAGCTGTTAACATGAGCTTATGCCTTGTTACCACGACGATTGTTATGATCCCGATTGTTTACCATCCTATCTATTCAAAGCTTGATTTACCTGCTGAGCATCGTTACCCGATCAGCAAATACCAGCTTTTGCATCAAGCGTTACTTGAGCGTCAGCAACAGGACCATAATTGGTTAGGGCAATTTTCCATTGTCGAGCCAAGTGCGTTATCTATCGAACAAGTGCAGAAAGTTCACAACCCAGACTATATCCAAGCGCTGTTTAGCAACCAACTACCAGCCGCAAAAATGCGCCGCATAGGTTTTCCTTGGAGTGAGCAACTGATTGAGCGCACCTTAACCTCTGCGGGTGGTACATGCTTAAGCGTCGAGTTAGCCATTGAACATGGTATCGCGATTCATTTAAGTGGCGGCTATCATCATGCCCACTACGATTTTGGATCGGGATTTTGCCTGATTAACGACTTAGTCTTGGCTGCCAAACGCGCTTTAGAATTCCCGCAGATAGATAAAGTGCTGATCATCGATAGCGATGTTCATCATGGTGATGGCACCGCAACCTTGTGTGCTAACGAGGATGATATTGTTACTCTGTCATTCCACTGTGATAAGAATTTCCCAGCGAAAAAGCCACACTCAGATATTGATATCGCCTTGGCGAGGGAAACTGGTGATCTTGAGTTTCTCGACCATTTTTACAGCGTGGTGCAAACCGCCGTCAATCTTCATCGTCCAGATCTTATTATTTATGATGCAGGGGTCGATATTCATATTGATGATGAGCTGGGTTACTTCAATGTCTCAACGCAAGGTTTGTATCAACGAGATTGTTTTTTGCTTCGCTTGGCAAAGCAGCAAGGATTACCGATTGCCTGTGTTGTAGGGGGCGGTTATCGCAGTGTGCATCAGGAGCTGGTCCCAATGCACATGCAATTACTTAATGCGGCTTTCGACAGTCAATTCAGCTAGCGCGAGATGGCTTAGACTGCTCGCAGTCCATAATGACGACACAGTTTTTCCCTGCATTTTTGGCTTGATACATAGCGGTATCAGCATGGTGGATGAGTTCGTCGCTTTCACAACAAGCACCACTGCAGAAATGCCCGCCAATACTTGCTCCGACATTAATGAACGTATTAGGCGCGATTTCTAATGGTTGCTGTATCTGCTCAATCAAGCGTTCTGCACTCTCTTGAACGTCAGATAGGTGAGCTGCGCTATGTAAAAGCACGGCAAACTCATCCCCTCCGATGCGCCCAACGACGGCACCTTCACCGAATACTTGCTTGATAGCATTAGCGACATGTTTTAACGCTTTATCGCCTGCTTGGTGGCTATAGTTGTCGTTGATCGCTTTGAAATCGTCTAAATCAATAAAGATTAAGCAGAGTGATTTTTTCGCTTTGATTGCTTTATCCACCACGCTCTGCGACTTCGCTTGAAACGCTCCACGGTTATAAATATCCGTTAGGCTATCGTAATGGGCAAGATAGTGGATACGTCGATCATCGCGATGCACCCTTAGCTGATAAGTTGCGATACACAGTGCCAATACCACGCTCAACAAAGCCGCCAATTGTATTATTGTACCGTGAAAGTCGGTTGGATGTTGTACATCGATGCGTTTTTCAAAGTCAGCGTAAGACACTAATTTCCATGCCGTCGTATCGTTGTTTGATACGTGGAAATCTTGGAAACAATACGGATTTACTCGATCAATCGCCCCAACAGACTCTACCGTCATGATCCCAGAGTCCGATTCTAACTGACCTGATGTAGTGGTTTTGATCTGCTCAGCAAGCTCTGGGAACATTTTATAGATGGTTTGATCCTGCTTATCTGTAAACATAAAAGCGAACTCAAGATCCGGTCTTTCATCATTAAACAGGAAATAGCCATTGCTGTTGATCAACATGTAGTTAGTGCCGCTGTCGAGGTTGAACAGACGCAGACCATCCATCAGATACTTAGCCAGATAGTTGATGATAACGATACCGCGCTTTTTGCCTTGCTCATCAAACACAGGAGTTGCCATACGTATCATCGGTTTATGTGGTAACTCAATCATGCCATGTTCCATATTCAAATCGATTGGGGAGACATAAACCTGATTGCATCCTAGCGCCATTGCTTTTTGAAAGTAGTAGCGGTGAGCTTTGTTTTGCAGCTCATCTTTTGTAATAAGGTGTGCTTTACCATCGTAGAAATTAACGCGTACAATTTCATTGCCATCGAGATCGAGATAGCGAATCTGATCATAGATCTCTTTACGTTGACTCATCGCTAAAAGGGCATTGCTGGTATGTTGTAGCAACTGGCTTTTGGTTTGCTCATCCAGATCAGCACCGGCTTTATAGATCTTTTGTTGCCCGAGCAGATCCGCTAGTAGCGCGGTCTCTTTCACTACCGAACCAATCACCCATTCGATATAGTTTTTCTTACCTTCGAGCAGAGCGCTTTGTTCTACTTTCATATTGCTTTTAGCCGAGGCGAGTTCTTGCTTGGAGTGATAAGTGAACATGGCAAGAAACAGCAGTATAAACGCGCTAAATAGGACGAAAAATCGAGTGAGGAAAAACTTTAAATCAGACGAGTTCATAACTTAAGGGTGGACAGTGAAATTTAAAACGCGCGTATTATAGTGATACACGTCACATATTGGTAGCAATAAAACTCATTGTTTTGACGATAAAAATTTATCGTGTGTTGGATAAAGTTTACACGTTTTGTTTACGCGAACTGCGCTCTTTGCTTAAAAGGCGGGTAGGGGAGAGTATTTGGCGGGCAGGAGTTAAGATGCTCGGTGAGTGACCAAGCATCTTATTTGTCACGATCTAATTAGTGAGTCTTTATGCACTGGCTAGATTGGTGAGGCGACCTAATTCGGTAAAAGTTGTGATGTTTTGTTTTGACTCAAAGCGCGCACGTTCACCATCGCCGCAGATAATTGCTTCGACAATACCTTTGTGGCTCACCGCACTCTGTGACAAGTCATAATCGGTGTGCGTAAGCTTGATATAGCTCTTAAGCAGATTAGCGATTTGATCGTAAATCTTAAGAAATTTAGGGCTAGTACTGATCTCAACCACTTTTCGATGCAGTTCGAAGTCCTTTTGGCACACTGTCACTAACTCCAATGATCCGTTTTCGCATAGCTGGCAAAATTCATCATAGACCTGACGCAGAGCTAATTTGTCTTCGGCGGTTGCTTTTTCAGCCGCCATTACCGCAGCTTGCGACTCAATTGCCACACGAAGATGGTATAACTCCCACAAATCCTCATCTGAAAGATCGAATACTTGCCAACCAACATAGGGTTTTTGCACCACTAAACCTTCATGGGCGAGGGTGTTGAGTGCCATTCGTACTGTACTGCGCGAAAGTTCTAGTTGTTTTGATAAAGAACTTTCAACGATCTTTTCTCCTAGCGAAAGCTCACCACTGACGATCATATGTTTAATAAATTCAGTAGCTTGGTCTTCTAGGCTTTGTTTATTTATTTTCATTTCCCAGACTCATTAGTCACACGCATTTCAGAATATTCAAAAATATTACACCAAGTTGTGACTTTAGTCATATTTTGTCGTTTGTTTAACTGTATAATGCCGATTGTCGGACAATGGACAATTAACTGTTTAACGATAAGACAGAGTAAATACAATGAAAGCAATAAAACTTTCTTCTACAGACAACGTAGCAACGCTACTTGGCGATGTAGAAAAACACGAATTAGTTGAGATCATTTCAGCAGACAACGAAGTAATCGCAGAGATCAAAGCGCTACAAAAGATCACTTTTGGCAACAAGATTGCGCTTGGCGATATCGCGAACGATGAACACATTTTGAAATGTGGTCACTCTATCGGTAAGTCGATTGTTGAAATCCCACTCGGTCAACTTGTTCATGTCCAAAACGTTCGCAGCGAACGCCTAGACATTCCAGAAGCAATCATCGAAGAAATCATCAAGCAAATGGGGATCGAGCAATAATGACTAGCACATTTAAAGGTTACCCACGTCCAAACGGTACATTTGGTATCCGTAACAGCGTAATGATTGTTGCTATTGATGAATGTTGTGAAGGTATCGCACGTAACATCAGTAAAGAAATTGATGACTCAGTTGTTGTCACTAACCACTACACCTGTATGTATGGTGGTAACGAAGAGATGATCGACACCATCATCCACACAGCAACTAACCCGAACATCGCAGGCGTACTGGTTATCGCAATGGGTTGTGGTTCAATCGACCCACAAATGATTGCAGAGCCAGTGCGTAAAGAAGGTCTACCGGTTCACACGCTAACAGTAATCAAGAACAAAGGTACTATCGAGACAATTAAAGATGGTATTGAGCTGGCAAAAGAGCTAAAAGCATACGCAGATAGCGTAGAGCGTGTTGACGCACCAGTTTCTGCACTGCGTATCGGTATCAAATGTGGTGGTTCAGACACATCAAGTGGCCTAGCTTCTAATCCATCTGTTGGTGCAGCTTCTGACAAGCTAATCGACATGGGCGCAACTACAATGGCGGGCGAGCTGCTTGAGCTACTAGGTTGTGAAGAGATCCTAAAAGAGCGTTCAGTAACACCTGAAGTGGGTGAGAAAATTGAACGTCTGATCGCTGAAGACCTAAAACGTTGGCACGTAATCGAAGGCACAGAAACCATGTCTATCGGTAACAGTGTTGGCGGTCTAACGACTATCGATGAAAAATCACAAGGTGCAATGCACAAGACGGGTACGCGTCCAATTCAAGATTGTTTGCGTATCAACCACATTCACCGTGAGAAACCAACCACTCCTGGTTTCTACTTAACTGAAACAACCATGCTATGTGGTGGTGCTGCAATGCACTTCGCTTCTCTTGGCTGTCAGTTAATTCTTTGGACTGCAGGTGCTGCAGGTTTCAATAACTCAATCGTTCCAGTAATCCGAGTGTCTGGTAACAGCTCTCTAATTACGGCTGATATGGATATCAACGCTTGTGGAATCATGGACGCAACAGACACTATCGATAACGTATCGAACAAGATCGTTAAGCGCGTGTTTGATGTTGCCAATGGTGAGCCTACCAACCTAGAAGGTGTTGGTTTCGCTTACGCTTCTCTGTACCAAAAAGATCAACGTCTAGAGCACGTTATCGGTATTTGCCCACAATAAAAATTACGTTGTTTACCCAAGTAACTCTTGAGTGATACAGCGAGAAATTGCTTGGGTTATCCAAAAGGCGTTAATGCAACGCCTTTATATGAGAATAAAGAAATGAGTAAACCTGCTCCAAATAAATCACTTGGTCTAACCATTGCTCTTGTTTGTGCTGCCCTATGGGGTGCTTCATTCCCACTTGGCGGTGTACTAGCTGGTAAGCTAGATCCTGTTGTTCTAGCCGTTGCGCGTTACGCGATTGCAACACTAGGTTTTGTTGTTCTATTTATGTTCTCTAAGAAGCATACGCTGAAGAAAATCCAAAGCAAAAAAGACGGTTTTCTATTGGCTGCAGCAGGTGTTTCTGCGCAAGCGGTATTCTTCTACTTCACTATCCTAGCTTATGAATTCACCTCATCTGGTGAGATCGGTGTTATCAACGGTATGGCTCCGTTCCTAACTATGCTTGCGGTATTTGTTATTGATAAAATCAAGCCATCTGCACCTAAAGTATTTGCAGTTGTGCTATCTCTAGTGGGTGCTGGCGTGATTGCTTACGACCCATCGAACAAAATTCAAGGTCTTAACCTAGGTCACCTATTCGCACTATTCGGCGTACTTGGCTTCGTAACTTACAACTACATTCTTGGTAAGTTCGGTTCAGATCTAAACTCTCGTTACGATACATTCTCTAGCTGTTTCTACCAATTTGGTGCAGCAACAATCGCTCTACTTATTGTCGGTCTGGTAACAGGTGCTGATTTTGGCTCTGCAGCAGTGCTAGTTGAAAATGGTAAACACATTGCGACGATTCTATCGCTAGGTCTGCTATGTTCAGGTATCGCATACGCTCTATGGGAAGTCGCGACACTGAAAACTCAAGACGCAGTTATCACAACAATGGCATTAAACGTTCTACCGCTATTCGCGATGATCGTAGCTTACTTCCTACTAGGTGAGCTAATGACTCTGCAAAAACTGGCAGGTGTTGTGACTGTAGTTATCGCACTATGTATCTACACTGTGGGCGACCGTTTCACTAAGAAACCAGTTGTTCAAGAAGCTGCTGCTTAATTAAAAGTAGTTCGCCTCGAATAAGCTGCCAGCACAAGGTCTGGCAGCTGCTTTCCCCCAAAAATCAAATCGCTCCACAATTTGATTAACCCTGAAAGAATTAATTTATCTGAGTTGCCTCATTATCGCTGCGCCTACAGCGAGAGGTGGCTTGGGTATTCACTGAATTATTGCCAATAGTAGAGAATTACCATGCTATTTAACGAATTAAAAATTACTGAAGTAGAAGTTATCCACCTGCGCGTTCCAGCTCTTGATGAGGCGTGTGAATGGGGTGAAGATGGCGTACTAATCCGTGTTCACACTAACGCAGGTATCACTGGTGTGGGTGAATCTGACAGCTCACCAATGATGATTGAAGCTTGTATCAAAGCGACACAAAGCCACGGTTCTTCTCAAGGTCTTGAGCGTCTTCTGATCGGTGAAAACCCACTAGAAATCGAACGTCTATACACTAAGATGTACAACGGCACGCACTACGCAGGTCGTCGCTCAACTATGATCCACGCTATCTCAGCAATCGATATGGCGCTTTGGGATATCGCTGGTCAGTTCTACAAAGTGCCAGTATGGCAACTTCTAGGCGGTAAATTCCGTGAGAAGATCCGCGCATACGGTACATTTATCCCGTCAGCAGTGAAAGAAGAGAACGTTGCTCGTACAACTGAGCTACTGGCTCAAGGTTTCACTTCGCTAAAATTTGGTGGTGGTCCGCTAGGTAAAAACGCAGAAACTGACTACGAAATCATCAAGACAGTGTGTGAAACGGCACGTGCGATCAACAAAGACGTTGAAATCGCTATTGACCTAGCAAGCGCATGGCGCACAGCGGGTCACACCATTGAGATGGCTAAGAAGCTAGAAGAATTCAACCTACTATGGATTGAAGAGCCAATTACTGATGACGTGCTGGCTGGCTACCGTAAGGTTTCTCAATCTACTTCGCAAAAACTTGCTGGTGGTGAGACGCTAACTACGCGTTACGAGTTCGCTAACTTCATCGAAAAATCGGGTGCTGACTTTGTTCAACCAGACGTAACACGTTGTGGTGGTATCACTGAAATGGTGAAGATCTACGATATGGCACACATGGCTGGTATGAAGCTAGTTCCACACGGTTTCTCAACCGGTATCCTGATTGCAGCAACGGTACACTTCCTAGCATCTCGTGAACATGGCGACCTAATTGAGTACTCGCAAAGCACAAGCCCACTGTTTACTTCTCTAGTGAAAAACCAAATCGCATTTGAAGATGGTTATGTAGCAGTACCAAACACTCCAGGATTGGGTGTTGAGCTTGACGAAGAGATCATCGCTAAGTACCGAGTAAACTAATTGACGCGTAAGGATAAGAGTTTGGGTCTTATCCTGGTTTATCGTCATAGTCAGCTTTGACGAAAAATTGGAACAGAAATAACGACAAAGAGGCAGCCATTGGTTGCCTCTTTTTTATGCGTCAAGCAAGTTGTAGGGTAAATACATGGTTAATGTTAGTATGATTGACGATTTGGTCATAATGATAAAATTGATGTGATGTGATGTGATGTGATGTGATGTGATGTGATGTGATGTGATGTGATGTGATGTAAGTGTTCTTATTTACAAAGTTAGATAAGTCATCTCACGGTCACTATTTATTGAGTGGATGAGATATGTTAGAAAGCAAATTAAGTATACTGTTAGTCGAAGATAACCAAGATTTAGTTAATACATTAATTGAATTATTTGGTATGGAAAATATCATTTGTGATTTTGCTTCAGATGGAATGAGTGCTTTGAAGTTGGTAGAGAATAATCACTATGATCTTTTGGTGTTAGATGTAAACTTGCCAAAAATATCAGGATTGGAAATATCAAAAAAACTGAGATCTTCAGGGTTTAACCTTCCGATTATAATGCTAACGGCATGTAACACTTTAAAAGATAAATTGACAGGGTTTGAAGTGGGGGCAGACGATTACCTTACAAAACCATTTGAATTTGAAGAGCTATTAGCTAGGGTTAAAGTGCTTTCTAAAAGAAAAAGTGGTCAGGTTTCAATATTTAAACTAGATGATCTTTTTATTAATTATGACGAAAAAGTTGTAACTCGTTCAGGAAAAAAAATAGACCTAACGCCTATTTGTTATGTGATTTTAGAAATCATTTCAAGAGCATCACCATTTGTTGTAGATAAGAAAGTTATTATCAATAAAATTTGGGGTGATGATCAACCAGAAACTAACAGTTTGAAGGTTCACATGTTTAACTTAAGGAAGGCTATAGATGCTGAATACAGTACTAAACTTATACATACAGTTAAAAGTCAGGGATTCTGTCTAAAAGCACTTGATGAATAGTAGGTGCTCTCCGGTGGACTTGCTTTATACTCTATGTTCAGTGCTTTTATCTTGCTGTAAGTTTCGCAAACTTAGGTATTGTAATTTCGTGAATTTATTTTACTGTCCAGATGTTTCCCCACTCGGAATATCGCCGCCTCAGAGATCAAACATTTAAGACATCGGTACTTCTTTTTCCAGCGCGTGTTTGAACGATATAGCCCTGCCAGTTGTCTCTTAGATTGAGGGGGATGATTTATTGTAACTATAAGGCTTCGGACTCCCTCAGTTGAATGTGCGCTAAATCTTGCTTTATGTGCATGGTGTTTTTCGCAACCTCATATAATAAACACTATCGCCAACGATAGTTACGATTTGTTGAGGGTCTACTTGCGCAATCTTCGGATTATTTCACCGCAGCTGACATTCGATAAACTTAATTCTGTAGCTATGAGTTAATGTGTGTTCGTTTTGAGCGCGAAATGTAATGTTCGTCGTACTCGACGCTTCCACTACTACCACTCTTTTTACCTTCTATGTAACAGTCTAAAGGCTAGATTTGTGGTTTTTTGAGTTTTTCCTTTTGATATCAGTAACTTGTTTTAATTTTCGTTTTGTGAGTTTAGGATGGGATAAACAACTTACTGAGCCAAATCGGAGAATGAGATAGAGTTTTTTTATTTTTAAACTTGACGTAAATATACTATCAAGGTTAATATCTGGTTAAGGTTAAAATATGGTTAAGTTGACGCGAAGATGTCAAAAAATCATATCTAATTCTTCCTATCTCTTTTTTATCCCATTATTTTTTTTAGAAAAATATCTTTATCTTAATGTCTAAGTTTTTGTTTTATAAATACAAAAAATTAATTAAATAAATAATAATCGTAACCATTAAATAATATTGTTGCTGTTGTTTTTTTTTATTGCCATCTTTCGCATTCCTAATAATGCTTCTACGTTCCTAGCTATGAAAAAAATAACCAGTTATATATTGTTAATGATACAAGTTTGTTCACTAATTATATCGCCCTCTGTTTATGCGTTCCCTAAGCTTTCATATTCTGAAAATAAGCAAGGAATGCATTTATCACCACCACTAAAAGATGGGGGAGTTTCCATTTTTGAATATCCTATCTATTTTCATGCTTATTCTGGAGATAAACCCGATTTAAAATGGTTGGATGATGTTATTATCCAAGCAAAACAACTTTCACCATCTCTAGAGGTGAAAGTGCTAAATTCAACAGCTCCATGGCAAACTAACGCATACCGCGTAATTATTGGTCCTGTGAACCCTGAGTTTGTTATCGAGTACGGTCAAGCCCTAAAAAATCAAGGCATTGATAATTTTCCTATTTATTTTGACCAAAGCAGTCTCTATCTTCTTAGTCGTCCAGATAACCAGAGCGATTCACGTTCGTTGTTTGCCCATGATAATGCTGATAGTTCTAACGATTTTAAGTATTCTGACGAGTTGTCTACTGCAGCTCAGGCTATTACTGATATTGATAATGGAGCAGACATTGAAGATAAAGTTTTAGATTATGCTAGCAAAGAAACAAGTCGCTTTACGTCTAACTATGCTCAAGACTGGCTATCACAATATGGTACCGCACAAGTGCATGTTGAGTTTGATTCTAGTTTTAATTTAAAGTCTGGTGAAATAGATTTGCTTATTCCCTTTTTCAGTGCAGAAACTGAGGGATATGGCTCTACTTGGTTTCTACAACCAGGTGCTGTGCTAAATAGTGATGATCATTACAACGGACGAGATTTTGCCCATCTAGGTATTGGTTATCGCAACAAAACAGACAATTCATTGTATGGTTTTAATGCATTCTATGATTATGATTTAACTCGCTATCATCAGCGAGTAAGTTTAGGCTCAGAATATGCGCGAGATTTTGTCAAGTTTTCTGGTAATTACTATTTTCCTCTTTCTGATTGGAAAGAGAGCCCGGATTCGTTTGAAGCTTTTGGTTCTTCAACACTAGAAGAGCGTCCTGCTGAAGGATTTGATGTCAACGCAAAAGCATATCTGCCAAGCTATCCACACTTATCTCTATCCGCCCAATATCAACAATTTTTTGGTGACTATATCGAAGTTAGCAATGGTGATGAGCCAATTGATAACCTCTATAAGCTATCTACGACATTAAACTATCAACCTGTTCCAATATTGACTTTCAGTGCAGGTTATGAACATGAAAAAGGAGGTGATTCGGGAATTAACTTAGGCGCAAATCTAACTTTCCGACTTGGCGCTCCTTTGAGTAAACAGCTTGATCCAAATCAGGTAGCAGCGTCAACAAACCTTGATGCACATATTTATGATTTGGTAGAGCGTGACCATAACATTCGTCTAGAATATCGCGAAAAAAAGGAAGAACTTAGTGTTGAGTTCAAACAGCCTGTGTACGTGACAACAGAAGGGACAAGTAATCATTTAGATGATTGGTTAGTGTTTACTGGCGACAAATCACTTATCAAAGAAATACATATTTCAGGAACAGCTAAAAATGACATCGTAGCGCAAACCACCTATGTCGCTCCTGAGATTAAGCCCATGATGGCAAGAAAAGCTGATAACCCGAATATTTATGATCTAAGTGTGAGCTTTACTCTAACATCAGGGGAAATTATAACAACGCCACTAGCTGCGAAAATTATAGTAGAAGGAGATCAAAATGGAGTTATTACTTACTTAGCAACGCCAATTAGTCCGGTTGAATTTAACGGTGAACAAGTATCCGCTGTAGGGCAAGAGGATGCCGTTGGTTATGTGATAACGGCAACTATTGTAAACGATTTTAATCGCCCAATCACCAACCAAGACGTTGTATTTAGCACTGAAGCTTCAGGGGCATTATTTACGAACGGAACTCAAACTCAAACGGTAAAGTCTGATGCCGATGGTAAAGCATCTATTGAATTGAGGAGCTCAGTAGCAGGTAATGTTGCATTCACTATACAGTCAGGAAATATGCCCTATGATGCCGCAGTCTTGTATATCGCAGACAACTCTTCAGCCGACATTACTGTTAATTCAACGATGGTTGCGACAAACGATAATGCTGTGGCAGACAACGTTGCGACAAACATGGTTACGGTGACGTTGATGGATGCAAACAGCAATCCTGTGCCAAGTGAAACAATTGCGTTTAAAGGTTCAGGCGTTAACTTTACAACGCCAACGTCAGTAATGACGGACGAGAATGGCGTTGCGACAGTAAGTATGACTTCGACTAAAGCTCAAACTCATACAATTACCGCTGAGCATAATGGCAAATCCAAAACGGTAGATGTAACGTTTATTTCAAACAACTCTTCAGCCGATATTACTGTTAATTCAACGATGGTTGCGACAAACGATAATGCTGTGGCAGACAATGTTGCGACAAACATGGTTACGGTGACGTTGATGGATGCAAACAGCAACCCAGTGCCAAGTGAGATAGTTACGTTTGCAGGTTCAGGCGTTAATTTTACAACGCCAACGTCAGTAACGACGGACGAGAATGGCGTGGCGACAGTAAGTATGACTTCGACTAAAGCCCAAGCTCACACAATTACCGCTGAGCATAATGGCAAATCCAAAACGGTAGATGTAACGTTTATTTCAAACAACTCTTCAGCCGATATTACTGTTAATTCAACGATGGTTGCGACAAACGATAATGCTGTGGCAGACAATGATGCGACAAACATGGTTACGGTTACGCTGATGGATGCAAACAGTAATCCTGTGCTAAATGAGACAATTACATTTACAGGTTTAGACGTTAATTTTACAACGCCAACGTCAGTAACGACGGATGTGTATGGTGTTGCGAAAGTGAGTATGACCGCCACTAAAGCGCAAGCTCACACAATTACGGCTGCGCATAATGGTAAATCTAAAACGGTAGATGTGACGTTTATAGCCGACAGTGCGACAGCTGACATTACTGTTAACTCAACGATGGTAGCAACAACCGATAATGCCATAGCTGACAACGTTGCGACTAACATGGTTACCGTAAAGTTGATGGACGCAAACAGCAACCCAGTGCCAAATGAGACAGTTACGTTTGCAGGTTCAGGCGTTAATTTTACAACGCCAACGTCAGTAACGACGGATGTGAATGGTGTTGCAACAGTGAGCATGACCTCGACTAAAGCACAAGCGCACACAATTACTGCTGAGCATAACGGTAAATCCAAAATGGCAGATGTAACATTTGTTGCAGGTGAGGTTGCAACAATAGATTTAGTTGCAATAAATGATGCAAAGTTTACTCAAAATGTACCCTATGAATCATCAAATGAATTCTCGTTTGTGAAAATTAAAGCAACTGTAAAGGATCAATACTCGAACCTTATTAAAGGAGAAGCTCTCAGCATATTTAAGCCGAGTGATGTTGTGCTTCATGATGGTTCAGTTACGAATGCAGCCGGTGAAGTTACGTTTAATGCTAATAGCACTGATTTAGGAGAGCATGAAATTAAACTGATTAGTGATAACGGTATCAAATCGAATGCGGTATCTATTATTGTTGGTGATCTGTCAGATATAAAGCTTTCTGTACTTGTTATAAGTAATAATAGAAAGCCGGCATATTTAAGACCGTTGGCTTTAGACTCTCAAGGCCGACAAGTTCCCGGTGTAAATGTCCTAGTTTCAACGTTAGGAAGTAATGGAAATGGTGGTACACATAGCTATACAACAAAGCAAAAGGAATATTTGACCACTGCGACATCAAGTTCTCTAGCAATAGCTGGTGTGCAAGATTATTATTTATCGCAAGCTTCATTTGCTGAGTATCCTGAAAAAGGAAAAACTGAACAATTTTATGTTTGCATGAATACAAATG
The DNA here is from genome assembly GCF_003350325.1 of Vibrio rhodolitus. Lineage (GTDB taxonomy): Bacteria > Pseudomonadota > Gammaproteobacteria > Enterobacterales > Vibrionaceae > Vibrio > Vibrio rhodolitus. The sequence goes on from NZ_QLYZ01000006.1 coordinate 69,473, forward strand.
TTTCCGTAGTCGATTGTGCTAGCAACGGGTATTTAGTGACAACACCGTAAGTTAACTAGTTATATTTAATTTACATCTAATAAAAACACTATGATGTAAATAATGCATGTGTTTTTGTTTATATGGTTGTTTAATATAAAGGTTATTCTTCAAATAAAGCTGTTTATTCATGTAGACAGCTATCTCATCAATGGTCACAGTTATATGTTGATTAACTCTAAGCTGTGACCAAATTTAATTTTTTATAGAAAGTATATAAGACAATTTATTAAATGAAAAAAGTAATATTAATATTTCTGATTGGTTCAATTTTTGGTTGTAATAGTGAATTATCAACCTCACCCTCAAGTGAAGACCATAGCGATATACCCACTTCAATAAGCATAGTGAATGCACATGATATTAATGTTGACCAAATTTCTTTTCCTAGAATAGGAAGCAGCAATTACCTTCGCGCAATTGCTAATTACGATGACGGTAGTGTCGAAGATATAACATCTATAGCGGAGTGGAATTCGAGTTCAGATTCTATTGTGATGAATAAAGGCTTGGTTACTGTTAAATCACAAGCAGCGGCAGGTGCTGATGTAAGTGTTTACTTCAGAGGAATAACATCTGAAGCAGTGATAATAGATGTTGAAAGCAATGAAATATTTCCTCACATTTGTAGTTATGACTTTAATGACTCTGAGGATATGAATGAAAATTTAAACTGCTTGAAGACTATTAAATTATCTGATGGATCAATTTATATCTCTGGTCCATCTGTATCTTTAGCAAACTCATTGGGGTTTACAAACGAGAGCCAATCAGAGATTAACCCTGGTCTAAAAACATACAGTGGTAATTTTGGTGGGCAGGTTTCATTTACCCGACAAGGTGGAGATTTGTATCAAAGGAATAGTCAAGCAGATAACTGGTGTAATTACTTGAATGAGAACAAAGTACTCGGTGTTGATAATTGGAGACTTGGTACAGTAAAGGGGTATCTATCGGTAATTAAAGAATCCGACTTAACATCATTGGGTTGGAACCCAAAAGTGAGAGGCGTCCATACATCGGAAGTTAATCACGAGAATAATGAAGTAATGGCTGTATTTTTAGAAAAACCACTGAATAATGATCAGGTTATTGATGTAAATAGAAATACGCAGCTGTATTCAATATGCGAATATAGAGTAAATGAAATTGTTGTAATTGGAGATTCAATTTCAGCAGGATTTCCTAATGATAGTCGATTAACGATTAATAAAACAGTTGTAGCTAATAACCTAGATAATAACCCGAAATATGGGCAGTTAGCTTATGGTCTTCTTCATCAAACTGGTAGTTTTGTTTATAATCATGGGATATCTGGACAAACTTCGTCGCAAGTAAAAGAGCGTTGGGGTCGTGATGTGTTAGGTATTGATGGCGTTTACGGAGATGCTCTTGGGTCAACAAGAACACTCCCTAAGAAACCAGTTTTAGTATTTGTCCACGTTGGAACTAATGATATAAAAAACAATGTTCCTAATGAAATTATTCAAGAAAATTATGAGTTTTTCGCGGAGTCTGCTCGAAGTAATAGTATTAAATTAGTGATGGCAAATATTGGAGCAAGGTCTAGTTTTAACGCGGAGCAAGGTAGGAATGCCACTGCAATAAATACATGGATAAGCGAAGTATTTAAGAAAGAATATCCAGAAGTTGAAGTTGTAGACTATATGAATTGGTCTACTGATGGTACCAATGACCCTCTTGAACCAGATACGACAATAATTAAAGATACAGTGCACCCTACTGCTGATGGTCAGGCAGAGTATTCTACTCTTATTTATGAGCATATAAAACGGAGTGGTGCTCCCGCTATTCTAAAGTAATATCTGACTTCTGTATTTTTATGATGAGTTAACGCAGTGTTACTAGAACTAAAAAATTAGAACTGTTGTTAAACAGTTCTAGTGCTTTCTCATTCTATATCTACTAGGTAGTTTCAGTCGTCTTCTTAGAAGGCGGCTTTTTTATATTCCATAAAATGTTTTACGCCTAATTAGTTACCCAGGATTGAAATTAAAGGAATCTCATACACCAACTATTTTTCTTTTAATACCTAAGTAAGGCTGTTAACTGCGCCAGAAGAAAAGTCGAATACTAAAAAATCATATTCTTCGTAAGAATGGGAAATAATAGGGTTGCTCCTTTGAATTAAAAGTATGTATGGTCACGACAAATTATTTTTGCGTGCAATGTGCTATTCTTAACCTTTTATTAACCATGAAAACATTATCATATGGGATTATTTTATAATTTATCGTTATTGATGTTAAATGTGGAAGTTCAGTGTCATGACAAAAATGTACGTAATTTTATTATTAATTAAGGCTTCGTTGTTATGAATTTGGTAAACAAATCCATCCTAATCATAGAGGACAATATTGAACTAGCACAAACAATAGTCGATTACTTTGACGTTGAAGGTATTATGAGCGACCATGCGGCGAATGGAGTTTTGGGTCTCGAATTGCTTCAGAAGAATGACTATGACGCCGTTATTCTTGACGTAAACCTTCCGCTAATGTCTGGTTTTAAAATATGTCAGATCCTAAGGGAGGAAGGGAATGATATTCCAATTTTGATGTTGAGTGGACGAGTCGACTTGTCAGATAAACTATGTGGATTTAAAGTAGGCACTGATGATTATCTAACTAAACCATTCTCAATAGAAGAGTTAGCAGCAAGAGTAACAAGTTTGCTTAGTCGTCGTATCGGTATGGTTAAAAAAAGGAAAATACGTAATTTAGAGTTCGATTTATCAAACCGTTCAGTGGTTATCGATGGGATGCAAGTGAAAGTATCACCTGTGGAATACAAGATACTAAAAACACTGGTTTTTTCCAGTCCCGCTCCGGTTAGTAGGGAAAAAATTATTGAGTCTGTCTGGGGGGACATGTTTCCCGACAGCAATAGTTTGAAAGTCCATATGCACAATCTAAGAAAAACAATGAAACAAAGTGGTGGACATAATCTATTACAGACCGTGTCTAAATATGGGTATGTACTAAAGTGAAAATAATCATTTTCTACATTAACTTTTTAGCATAAGAGCTAAAACGAAATGAGTAATACCATAGATTTTTTGAACTGTTTTGTAGTTTTGAATGATTTCTTCAATAATAGTGAATAGCGATTAATTAAAGCTTGGTCGTTTAGCAATTGATCTATACCCTTTATCAAGAAGATCACGGTTTTGGCATCTGAAAGGCGACCATAATTCTGTATGTGCTTGAGAGCATAATGGTGTAAGTTACGCTAATTTTATCGATTCGAGTAACTATTTGTGTATGAAAGTCGATTTTCTAAGGAAACTACGTCGTCCGAGTAGAAAAAGTCGAATCTGACTTATACCATGTTTAGGTTTACCTATAAAAGCGAAGGGTTAGATAAAGTAAGACCAGCTAATTTTGCTCTGTAAACGAGAGCTACTCCTAGCATGTATTATATATCTTTCATATGAAATTAATTTAACGTAGATTGATTGAGAATAAGTAATGAAAATCGAGAGTAGTATAAAAGTTTATTCCACTTGCATAGCATCAATTATATGCATCACCTTTGTGGTGTTTTTTTATAATTATTCGAACTATAGTTTATTACAAGGTGGGCGACTAGTTGTTAAAGCCGTAATGTTTGAAATTGCAGAGTTGTCTAATCCCAAACCGGGTCATCCAGTCGTTGATCTACCTTATGTAGTTGCATCTGATTGGACCGATTTGCCAATAATATTTCAGTTAAAGTTTTCAGAAGAAGATTTAATATCAAATGAATTATCCATCAAGAGCGATTCCAAGTATATGTCAGGTATGGAACCTCAAAAGACTGTTTTCTTTTTGATTAAGAAAAATGCAGATAATGAAGTGAAGTATATTTCTTTAATAATAAAAAATAGTGAGTATGACAAGCTTTCAGATACATTAGAAGTAAACTATTTCCCCGAATTTAAGTTAACGATCATTTCAATAATTTCATTTTCATTTCTAACATTATTATTATTATTTTTTTTGTTTAGATTGATAAGCAAGCCAGTTACTTCCCTTAGAGTCTGGGCGAGTTCAATTGATAGTTCTGATGATTTAACTACTCTTCCTGACTTTAAATTTAAGGAGTTGAATGACTTGGCTATTATAATGTCTAAGTCAATTATATCCGAGCGGAATGCTTTAGAAAGCGAGCATGATTTTGTTAAATATTCTAGTCATGAGCTTAGAACTCCCATATCGATTATCAGATCAAATTCTGACTTGGTCAAGAAAATGATAGAAAGGAATTATTCAAAAGATAATATTTTACGATGCGTTGATAGAATAGATGTTAATAGTAAACATATGACTTTAATATGTGATTCGTTACTGCATTTGAATAAGAACGAATTAATCAGAGAGAATGAAATTGTAACATTGATTAGTTGTTTGATTGAAACGGTAGTTAACGAGCAGAGATTTATTTTAGTTGGGAAAACGGTCACTGTTGAGATATACACTGACAAATTTGAATGTTTAATAGATAGAGAATTATTTAAGATCGTTATTTCTAATTTGATAAGAAATGCTTTTCAACATACACAGGAAGGAAAAGTCATAATCAAGCAGAAAAAAAATACTCTATTAGTGATAAATAAAAATGGCGGAGTGAATTTTGGTGACTCTAGCTCAGGTTATGGTTTAGGGTTAGTTATTGTAGATAAAATTTGCTTGAAAAAAAATTGGCTTATGGAGGAAAAAAGCTTACCAAATGGTAGAGTGGTTAGAGTTGTTTTTTAGCAGCAAATGTATGGCGGATATTATCTATGTTCTGATCAAGCCCTGATTTAAAGTGTGCAAACTTGGGAGGCTGTGAAGGATCAATGCTTCCAATAGCTGTTCGAAGGAAGTTAGCTACTTATATAGTTGCGTGCAATTGCTTCTGGGCGTTCTTTGGTGCTTAAGCTGACTTTGATGTCGAATGGATAACCAAATTGTCTTAATGGCTTGGGGACGCAAATGCGGGTTTGATAGACGCCGTTGGGCGCTTTTTGTAGGTACATTGTCTCATCTCATTGGATTAGAAGTGACTTGCAGTACTACAGATACGAAAAAGCCCTTGAAAATCAAGGGCTTTTTCGTGTAAATAAGTGGCGGAGAGATAGGGATTTGAACCCTAGATACGCTATTAACGTATGCCGGTTTTCAAGACCGGTGCTTTCAACCACTCAGCCATCTCTCCGTGTGGTGCGCATAATATAAGGGTCTGATCCGCTTGTAAACCCCTAAATTTACTGTTTGATTTATTTGTGAGCGATTTAGAGAGAATTTATCACTCGAAGCTCACTTTAGGTCAGAAAACTCATAAAAAGCACTCTAGTAGAGTGCTTTTGTTCAAACTTAGTATGCAACCGGAGTGCTTAGGTGCAGAGTCTTATTCAGTGTTGTCGTATTCGGCTCTAGCTCGAAGTTCCAGTTACCCACGATTGGTTTGTGGTAGCCACCTTCAACAACAAACTCAACAGTCTTATTAGTTTTCTTCCAGATGCGTACCATACCTTCAATGTTGCTGGTGCGGATGATGCTATGTGCGATTGGGTCTGCACAACCTGGTAGGAATTCACCTTCACTTAGAGTGATTTTGTAAAGGGTACGATTTGAATCCACTAGAAAATCTTCAGCATGTACACCATCGACATTTAGTGTTGCAACTGTGTTTGCCAATGCATGTGGGGTATCTGGTGGTGTAACGTCGATATCAACTGGGATGCGAATAGTTAAGTCGTGATCGGTTGAAAGCACACTTTTATCTAAAGTGAAGTCGATGAAGTTGACTGCGCGGTGATCAAACTCACCTGAGATGCGGTAGCTAATCGTATTTGCGCTAGCGCGGTAAGGGCGAACCACGTTATGCGTCGAAATGGTTGTTGCCGCTTTCAAAGTATTAACGTTAGTTGTGTTTAGTGTTGCGCCTTCAAGTTCAACGTGCAGTTGGAAGCCAAATAGAATGTGCTGGTATGGAAGCACATCGTAGTTCACTTTAATTTTTGGTACTTCAATGCCGTAGCGCTCTGCGTCTTCAACTGAAAGTGTGTACTCGTGAGCCATAGCAGGCTGAACTGCTAAACCTAGCGATAGCGCAGAAGCCAAGAATAAGGCAGTAAGTGATTTATTGGTTTTCATTATTACACCGTTATTTTGTATTGAGAAAGGAAATGGAATACTCGGTGCTGGAAATTGCGCGAAAACCGCGGTGCTGGCAATCATTTAGATTAAAATGATTTTAGGATTGAGATATTGATGCAAAGTGTTGATTTTACGGTGATTATAGTTTGCCCATATCTTATGAAAAGGGAGAGCTGCGTTTCTTTGATTGCTCGGTGATCTCTCGATAGAAAATGGCGGTAAGTTGTTCATTCTGAGTTCAATTATCGACAGACATAATGTCTTCATAAGAAATAATTGGAAATGAGAATGTTTAAATTATCACCGGTATTCAAGGCTGTCTTGATTGGTGTTGTAGTTAGTATCGGTCTTTGGTTTCTGCTCCCACAAGAACTTGAGTTAGCGCGAAAAATCCCAGCATATTTTGCCACTGTATCAATGATGAGTATGTCAGCCGCGATAGTCATTAGCTGTCGACCTAAATGGTTGGACAAGGCTCTCGGTGGTATTGATAAAGCTTACGTGTGGCATAAATGGTTAGGTATTGCGGGTTTACTTGGCGCTAGTTTTCACTGGTTGTTGGTGCCGGGTCCTGCGGGTAATAGTGCATTCCCAGCATTCACCGAATTTGGTGAGGAGATGGGGCAGTGGGCAGTATATGGTTTGTTGTTGATTGGTGGGGTAAGCATGGTTCGACGCTTACCATATCGGATTTGGTTTTATACTCACAAGTTGATGGCGCCGATATTCTTAGTATCGGTTTACCATACGTTTTTCTCTGACGTACCTTTTGAGTTGACGACTATTACTGGTTTGTCATTAGCCTTAGTGTCGCTGGTTGGTATTGCCGGTATTATTTACAAATCGTTCTTGGTTAAGAAATCTTATAAGCAGTATCAAGTGGTTGAGGTTCGCGCTATTGGGGATGCTGTTGCAGTTCAAATGGTGCCGATAAATGATGCCATTGACTATGAAGTAGGACAGTTTGCCTACCTCGACTTTGGTTTTGAGAAGATTGAACATTTTCACCCATTTACCATTGTTTCTAACCCTGAGAATAAAAACCTTAGCTTTATCATTCGAAACCTCGGACAACATACAGCTAAGCTGCAAACGGAGTTAAAAGTGGGTCAGATGGTCACTGTGGATGGCGGTTATGGACAGCTCAGTAATCACAAGAAAGATAGCAAACCACAAGTATGGATTGCGGGTGGCATTGGTATTACGCCTTTCGTTGCTTGGCTAAGTGCAAAGACATCAAGTGAGCAAGAAATCCATCTTTTCTACATGGGTCGGGGTGAGTTTTATGAAAGCATGTCTGAATGGGTGAAAAAAGAGTGTGGCAAGGTAGGAGTACAGTTCTATTCGAAATCCGATCTAGACAGGCGACTCGATGCTAGCGTGATTAAAAGCAAGCTGAATAACTCTATTTCTGAATATCAGATGTTTGGCTGTGGACCAGTTGAGATGCTAGAGGACATTAAGCAGGGTTTAGTTAAACAGGGAATGCAAGAAGAGCAGTGGCACAATGAAAATTTTGTAATGCGCTAAGTGAGGAAAAACTGAGGCGGTTGACTTAGTATTTCGACTCAATAATGCATTAGCCCTGAAACGACGAAAGCCCGCAAAGAAATTTGCGGGCTTTCTAAATGTGGCTGAGTGCCGGGGTCGCGTTCGACTAGGGATTTAGATCCCTTCGCAAATTTTCAGTGTTTTAAAACGAGAAAACCCCAGTCTTGCGACCAGGGTTTTGAATGTGGCGGAGTGCTGGGGTCGCACACGACTAGGGATTTAGAGCCCTTCTCAAATTTTTAGTGTTTTAAAACGAGAAAACCCCAGTCTTTCGACTAGGGTTTTGAATGTGGCGGAGAGATAGGGATTTGAACCCTAGATACGCTATTAACGTATGCCGGTTTTCAAGACCGGTGCTTTCAACCACTCAGCCATCTCTCCGTGTGGTGCGCATAATATAAGGGATGAGAGAGCTTGTAAACCCCTGTTTTTACTGTTTGATTTAAATATGAGCGTTTTAGGCAAATTTCAATTCAAACACCCATTTATTTAACTATTTCGTCATTATTCAATGACAAAAAAGAGAGCCGGAGCTCTCTTTTTTAGGTGTATGGTCGGACTGAGAGGATTTGAACCTCCGACCCCCGACACCCCATGACGGTGCGCTACCAAGCTGCGCTACAGTCCGATGCGATTAATCTAGCGAGATTAATCGGTGGGGTCAAATATAACGTTATGATTTATTGGCTTTTTGTGTAGAAACGCTGCAATTCTGTTAATCCCTGCATAATGACAGGAAGAGCAGGGTTCTCATCGCGCAAGCGCTTGTAATCACTATTATAAAGTTTGTAGTTACCATACTTGTCGATCACAGTCGTATTCTTATTGGTGATCAACGCTAGCTCATGGTAATCACCGGCTAAAATCCACTTACGGGCACGCTCATCAAACAAGTTGCGACCGCTACTGTAATCCGCTGGGTTGGACGAAACGCCCATGAGATCTTGCAGTAAGGTCACAGACAGATCGAGATGGCTCGTACGGTGATTGTACTGTCCGGCAACTTTGCCAGGCCAATGGATAATCATTGGCACTTCTAATTGGTAGCGGCTGTAGTTGGTGCTTGAGCCCCAGCTATTAGTGCGAGTCTCATTAAACTCAGTGCCATGGTTAGAGGTGATCACGATGACAGTTGAGTCAGATAAGCCCAATTCATTGATTTGCTGGTACAGAGTCGCAAGCTCATGGTCAGCAGAATTAACAGACTGTCGGTAGTTCTCTTTAAGATCCGCTACCGCATTACCTGATTTGCTGTCGTAGTCACTAAAGTCATCTAACGTTGTTAGCTCGATAAAGCTAAACCAAGGTTGATTTCCTTGCTCTGTTGCCCACTGACTCCAAGCTTGGATCGCTTTGCGATCGCCTGAATCCGTTGCATCTTCAGTAACGGTGGTTACTTCTAAGCCGTTAAAGACAATATCGCTATAGAGCGGATCGCTAAAGTTATCACCACTAAATAGACCAATTTGGTAGTCATTGTCTTTTAGTGTTTCCAGCACGATTGGCAATGACTGTTGCGCCTTGATGCTGCTTGCATAACTTGTTGGCAAGCCATATAGCAAACCGAACACACCGTTGCTGTCATTACTTGAGCTGAAGTGGTTATTAAAGCTCAAGTTTTCCGTCGAGTATTGGAATGTGTTCGGCATGTCAGTCGCGTTGAGCGCATCAGCACGCAAATTGTTCACACTCACCACCAAGACATTGAGTGGATTTGAGCGGCGGTTAAACTCAAGTTTTTCTAATGGGTAACGCACAAGCTCAGCTTCACCGAGGTTTTCTTGCTGGCGTTTTAAGTATTCTTCACGATCAAGCAGACCATGCTTCTCCATAAATGACTTCGCGGTCATTGGATATGACAGTGGGAAATTAGACTGCTGTGACGTGATTGGGTTGTAGAAATAAGCGTCTGCCCAAACATAAATTAGGTGGCTTGAGATAAAGCAGAGGAAAAAGACCCCGGCAATTGGGCGACCGATATGTTTGTGCGACAGTTTGCGCTGTTTGCGCCAAACCCACTCAGACAGAGCAAGTTCGATTAAAAAGATCAGCGGTAAAACGACAAACAGATGCTGTAAGTCAGCACTTACGCCACTGATGTTTTCACTGTTATCAGTGAAAAGGACTTCCCACACCACTGGGTTTAGGTGCAAGTTGATAGATTGATACGCTTGAGTATCAATCAACAATAAAGTTAACCCTAGTGTGGTTAAACATACCGTCAGTAAGCGGAATAACTTACGTGACGGTACGACAAACGTTAACGGGAAAAGAACTAATAGGTAGACGGCAAAAACAAGAAAACCGAAATGACCTACCCAAGAGACCGCGAGATATAGTTGCCCGAGTAGTGTTTCAGGCCACGGTGATTGAGTGATATATCGGGTACCGATAAGCATGGCTGCGATAATGTTGAAAAAGGCAAACCAGTGTCCCCAACCAACTAAACGCGAAACTCGCTCAGCGTATGTATTTCCGTTATCTACCATGTACGTTCTATTATCCGGTTAAATTAGTGTGCTTTGTCGTCGATTGAAGACAGCAGTGCTTGAGCAAATTTTTCTGCAATAGCTTTGCGTTGAGTAACACCCACACGCTCGTTAATTACGTTGGTTGCAATGTTACCAGCGATCATTAATGACAGATCTGGACCTGCACCATGCTTCTCAAGCACGGCAGCAACTTCCGTCAAAATGTTTTCGTATTTTTCGTCGCTGTATTTAGATGTAATCGGCATAAAGACTCTAATGAATAATAGTAAAGCGGCTTATGATAACCTACAATGCCGAGCAACTGAATCCTAGAACGACGATAAATTTAACATGAGCCTACACCTTTCAAACGTAATTTTACATCAATTGCAAAAAAACGATTCTGATGAGTTGGTGGTCAACTTTCGTGGTGAATCACTCGCGAACGACAGTTCGACAGAAAACCTTGTCGCAGAACTACATAGAGTGTTCAATTCGAAAGCTGGTAAAGGCTTTGGATCATTTAAGTCTGACAGTGAATTTCAACTCTGGTTGCAAGAGCTGCGCAAAAAAGAGCGAGATTTTTATGATTTCTCGCAAGTTAGCGCCAATCGCTTAAAAGAAGAGTTAGCAAAATACCCATTTGCAGACGAGGGGATCTTGGTGTTTGCCGAGTACCAATCGTTAGCTACGGATTACCTATTCGTGGGTATTATCCCGTCAAACCAAAGCTTGAAGGTGACAGAAGGTCTTGATATCAGTGCGACCGAATACCTTGATTTGAGTAAGATGGACATCGCGGCTCGCATCGATTTGTCGAGCTACGAAACTGATAAAGACTCGAACCGTTACCTTACTTACATCAAGGGGCGTGTTGGTCGTAAAGTAGCGGATTTCTTCCTTGATTTTCTGCAAGCAGAAATCGGTCTAGATACTAAGCAGCAAAACCAAGTGTTGATGCAAGCGGTGGAAGATTTCTGTGCCGATTCGAAGTTAGAGAAAGACGAAGCGATCAGCTACAAAAAGCAAGTGTATGATTACTGTAATGATCAACTAAAATCAGGCGATGAAGTGTACATTAAAGAGCTATCAGGTGAATTGCCACCGGCGCAAGATGGCACAAGCTTTTTAGACTACACGCAAGATCATGGCTACGAGCTAGAAGAAAGCTTCCCTGCTGATCGTTCAACCGTGCGTAAATTGACTAAATATGTTGGTGCGGGCGGTGGTTTAAACATCAACTTTGATAGTCTGCTTCTCGGCGAGCGTGTGTTTTATGATCCGGAAACCGATACGCTAACGATTAAAGGCACTCCGCCAAATCTGCGCGATCAGTTAACTCGTAATCGCTAATCCCAATTTTGTATGACTAGCCTCGCCGCAACGCGAGGCTTTTTTGTCTCTTCTCGACAAAACTGTTACTCATCTCTACCGTTCTGGTTTTTTCCGTATATGCTTGTATTGGTGGACAATAAAAGTGAAAAACAGCATATGGATAAGCGTCAGTTAAAGCTAGGTTGGTCTCTTGTACTTCTGTGGTTTGTCGCGATTGCAGTGGTGATATTTAATTATCAAGCCACAGACAAACGCGTGCAAAACATTGAATTAATGGGGGACTACATCCACGAGTTTCGCAATTCACTTTATTTCGACAAGCCTTATCGTAGCCAAATGACCAGCCAACAAGTGCAACTGCTGAGCAACATCACCGAGTTGTGTGAAGAATTAAAACCCAAGCTGGCAATGGCTTGGTTTCAGCCTGATGTGCAACAACTGTTATTTACCACCAAGCGTTTTGTCGAATTAAGCCATGCTTATATTGATACCGAATTGGCACTGAAAGACTTAATTACCGACATCCAGCAAAAGCGAGAACTGACGCAATCTCAAGCTGAAGTCGAAGCGCTTTACTACCAGCTCAGCGCCAATGTGTTTGAAGCGCTGTTTTCCTCGCAAACCTCCAGTTCGCTTGCTTATCGCGATTTAGATGCACTTTATAGCCAGTCTCAGTCTCTTTCCCCCCAGCAGCGTGTTTACTTGCAAGCGGCACTTGCTGATACATCAACAGTAATGAGCCGTTTTGCTCAGGGGGGGTATCTGGTTGAGCGCTTGATCACTCATTCGGTGCATAGCGAAGTGCGTCAAGTGGAAATTCAGTTCCATCACGCGCTGGAACGCGCGATGGTGATTGGCATCGTACTGAGTGGTGTTCTTATCACTGCGATTATGGCGATGTTTCATTCTATGGTCGTAAACCGGGTGGAGGGCAGTGATGAGTCTTCAGTGGATCACCTTAATCAAGAGATTGAGTATGAGAGTGATGAGCCAATTGAGGAGGTAGTGAGTCAACCTACGAGCAGTGAAGCTGAGCAAGAAAAGCAGCAAGCGCAAATTGATTTTAGTGTCATGCTCGATACATTAGACGGGGATACGGAATCGGTGTGTATGTTGCTTGAAGTCTTTATAGAAGATCATAAAGATGATGTTGAGCAAATTAGCCAGCAACTTAGCCAAGCTCCCGATGAGGCAATGCGCAAAGCCCATAGCCTGAAAGGGGTGGGTGGTAACCTTGGCGCTTATCAATTACGCGATATTGCCGCACAAATCGAAGAAGCGATTGGGCAAAATATCACTTTAGTTGAGCCCTTATTACCCGTACTCGAAAGCCGCTTAAAACAGGCTATGCAAGAAGCACAAGCCTTTATCGAACAGCATAACAGTTAGACAACTGAACCGCAGTTAGAGCAGGGGCTACAACGCTTGTGACGGATTGACTGCTACCTGAGTGTAAGCGCTGGTTCTCTCATCGGTTGATAAAATAATCAGCCGTTTGAAGATTCTCTGACCTAAAACATAACTATATGATGTATAAGTATATAAGCTCTAATACTCGGTGCTTCTGTTGTATTAGATGTGCACTCGTTTGTTCGCGTACTTGGTTATGATGTAGTTAGGTTCGATTATGCAGTTTATCTATCGCTTAAGGCTCTTTGCTGTTGTTATTGCTTTCTCTTTATCCGGTTGTTCATTGCTCGCGGTGAAAATCGATAGTCAAACCACACCACTTACTCAGCAAGAACTCAATATGCGTATTCTCACTCGAGAGTATGCTCAGCAGTTTTTTGCTCAAGTTGAGCAAGCTGCTGATGTGTTGCATGACCAATATGATGCTCGAGATCAGGTCCATCAATCTTACGTCTTGCTGTGGAAGATTAACGCTGAAGAGGGCTTACAGTCAGCTGCCTACCAGGTTTCGCCAATGGCCGGTTTGATTGATACTTGGGTGTTTACCGAGCAGATGGATCAGTTCTACTCGCAAGGAAATGGGCAAGGTTTGTTTACCCATGATGCGGCAAAGCTAGTCTCTGCTCATCTTGCGAGTGAGATAGATGATCTTGCGAAGTCACTGCTAAAAGGCAACTCCTATTCCACCTCGCGTCACTTCGTGAGCGAATTTGCTAAGCAGCACCCGTTTAGCGATTTAAGCTTTATTCGCACGCCAGCTTATCGCGCTTGGCTCGCTGCCAATCAGATCAGCGAAGAAGATGCGGTGACAACGTTAGGCACTATGCCTGAAGCAATTGGTGATGTCTCTGACCGTTTAAGCTTAGTTTCAGAGCAAACGCCAAAGATCATGACTTGGAAAGCGCAGCTATTGGCACTCAATAGTACCGCTAGCATCGAACAGGTAAACCAAGCCTTAGATAGCTTGAAGATCACTTCCGATGCGCTCAATGACTTCATCATCAATAACCCACAATACATGAGCGATTTGGCGGAAAAAATGGCGATAGAGCTGCAACCGCTGGTGGAAGATATTGATAGTAAAACCGAGCAGCGTTTGAACCAATTAAGCGAAGAGCGTAAAGCGTTAGAAGCCATGGTGGCCAGAGAGCGCCAAGAAGTAGCCGCCATCATCTCTCATGAACGTGAGCAGTTAACTCAAGATTTAGACCATGTCTCGCAGCAAGTGGTTAATCTTGCGATGGATAAACTGATTGAGCTAATCAAAAGTACCATCTTGTACTTCGTGCTGTTTATTGTCGTGATTTTCTTTGCCCCGCTTGGGCTTGGCTATATGTTGGGTAAACGTTCGGCAGTAAGAAACAAGCCAACGGCATAGTTCCAAGAGGTTTAAAGCCTAGCCTTGTTAGGTTTTGTTTAAGTTACAAAAAGATAGATATAAAAAGAGCGCCTCATTGTTTGTATATAGTAACAGGGGGCGCTCTTCTGTTTTCAGAAAACTTTTTGCTACAGTTTGTTTATGCCGTTTGCTGTTTCAGCTCTGTTGCCTCATCACTGGCTGTTTGTGCTTGAGGCTCACATGGGTCAACAAACCAGCCCATGTATGAACAGATAATGGTGACAAGAATACACACGAAACTTAACCACATAAACGGCGCGTACGACAGGGTAGCGACACCTAGAATGCTTGCCATGTAGATACCGTTGTCACTCCAAGGCACCATGCCTGATGTCAGCGTACCGCCAAACTCAGCATTACGTGATAGGTTCTTGCGCTTAAAGCCCAAACGGTCATAGTTTTTCGCGCAGATTTTTGGCGTTAAGATCAGCGATACATACATCGCAGAACCAAAGACGTTACCCATAAATGCGGTGGCGATGGTTGATGTTGCTAAAGAGCCCGCACTTTTAACACGGCGCTCAAACAGTTTCGCAATTGTTTCTAAAACGCCAACTTTATCAAGTAGACCACCAAAACCTAGACCAAACACGATGACCGCAACCGAGCCAAGCATCGAAGACATGCCGCCACGGTTTAGAATCGAGTCAATAAAGTCGACACCTGATGAAATCGCAAATGGTGCCCATGCGGTATTAAATGCGGTGAGGAAATCGACATCTTGCACGGTTACCGCCCAGATAATACCGAGTAGTGAACCAAAGCTGATCACCGGGAACGACGGCATACGCATTGCCAGCAGTACAAGTACCACTACCACAGGCACAAATGAAAGTGGCGTGATGTAGAATTGGTTGTCCATCGCCGAGATAACATCTTGCACCTGAGACATATCCACGTTGCCAGCGTAGTGGAAGCCAAACAGAGTGAAAAGAATACCGGTAATGATGTAGCTGATTAGCGCGATCGGTAGCATGCCTTTGATATGCTCCATGACTTCAACGTTAGACATTGATGATGCCAGAATCACTGAGTCTGACAGCGGAGACATTTTATCGCCAAAGTAACAGCCAGAAAGCACGGCACCAGCAGTAATCGGTGCTGGAACGCCAAGACCCTGACCAATACCCATCATGGCAATACCTGCCGTACCAGCAGCACCCCAAGAAGTACCCGTTGCTAGCGCAGTTAGCGAGCAAATTACCATGGTAGCCAAAAGGAAAATAGAAGGGTGGATAGCTTTAAGACCATAGTAAATGATGGTTGGTACGATACCGCCAGAGATCCAGGTACCGACAAGAGCGCCAACGGCTAACAGAATTAAAACTGCACCTAGACCATTTGAAATACCATTTAAGGCTGCTTGCTCAAGATCTTTGTATTTATGACCAAGTCTTAGACCTAAGGTAATGATGATGAACCAACCGATATAAAGTGCTAGCTGAATTGGTAGATTTAACTGGGCAGTGAACGAAAATGCCATCAGTAGAAATAAACCAAGTGAAACAATAACTTGTGTCAGGCTTGGCAATCGAGGGGTAAGTTGCGTCATAGCGAGCCTCTTTGCTATTAAAATCGAACTCTTCACGCGGTTTAACTGGTTATTCTGTAAATAATCACTGGTTGAACTGTTTCTACTCATAAATGTGCGATTTTTATAATAAATCTTTCTGTAGAGTATGAAATTAGGTGAAGAACTTGAGTGTTAACTCCTTTTTATTCGGCGAAACCATACATTAGCTGGGTGAATATTTCGAGATTTTGTCGCTCTTTTGTAGGAAAAAACTCCAAGTCAGTAAATGGGCGGTTAATTCGGTTAATGTCGTGTGATCGGCGAGTGTTTGTGGTGTGCTGGGGTGTGATAATGATGTGCTACAAATGTTTTATTGTCTCTGGTGGATGTTTGTTCGTTTAACAACGCTTGTTTAGCAAAAATGTCGCCTAAAAATGCCTTGTAACAACATAAATTTAAAAATAACCGATTAAAGTTCAATTTTTAGCTTGAGATTTTTGTACGAAAAATGAAATATGACAGGAATACCTTTTTTAAATGAGTACACGGAGAGTTGACGATGAGAGTAGGTTTAGTTGGGTGGCGTGGCATGGTTGGTTCTGTGCTGATGCAACGAATGGTAGAAGAAGGCGATTTCGACCTTATTGAACCCGTATTTTACAGCACATCACAAGTGGGTATTCCTGCACCTTTTTTAGGTAAAGATGCTGGCGATCTGCAAGATGCGTTTGATATTGAAAGTTTAAAACAGCTTGATGCGGTGATTACGTGTCAAGGTGGTAGCTACACCGAAAAAGTTTACCCGGCACTTCGCCAAGCCGGTTGGAAAGGTTACTGGATTGATGCGGCATCAACGCTGCGTATGGCAGAAGACTCAATCATTACCCTTGACCCGGTAAACCATCTGCAAATTCAACAAGGCATCCATGGCGGCACCAATACCTTTGTTGGTGGTAACTGTACCGTAAGCTTGATGCTTATGGGCTTAGGTGGTCTGTTTGAAAAAGGTCTAGTGGAATGGACCAGTGCGATGACTTACCAAGCTGCATCAGGTGCTGGCGCGCAAAACATGCGTGAGCTTATCTCACAAATGGGTGTGATTAACGATGCGGTGAGCTCAGAGCTCGCTAATCCAGCAAGCTCAATTCTTGAGATTGATAAAAAAGTCGCTGACACAATGCGCAGCGGTTCGTTCCCAACTGACAAATTCGGCGTGCCACTGGCAGGCTCATTGATCCCATGGATTGATGTGAAACGCGACAATGGTCAGAGTAAAGAAGAGTGGAAAGCTGGCGTTGAAGCAAACAAGATCCTTGGTTTCCAAAATGCGCCTGTGCCAATTGATGGGACTTGTGTACGTATCGGTGCGATGCGTTGTCACTCTCAAGCGCTAACCATTAAGCTTAAGCAAAATGTGCCAATGGACGAGATTGAAGAGATCATCGCTACGCACAATGATTGGGTTAAAGTGATCCCGAACGACCGTGATATTACAGCGCAAGAGCTGACGCCAGCGAAAGTCACGGGCACGCTATCTATCCCTGTAGGTCGTCTACGTAAGATGGCAATGGGTGATGACTTCCTCAACGCGTTCACCGTGGGTGACCAACTGCTTTGGGGCGCGGCTGAGCCACTACGTCGCACTCTGCGTATCATCCTAGCTGAAAAGCAGTAATCATCAGCTAAGTTAAAAATTGAAGGCTACAGCACATGCTGTAGCCTTTTGCGTTTATTGTGGTTGAATTTAATGCAATGCTGAGCATATTTAGAGCAGACAGTTGTTAATGCGACGTTATTCGTTCGGTGCTCCGATAGAATTTGCTATGATAGCGTCAAACATGGAAGGGATGTCGCAGCCAAGCAATGGGCGACGTATGCAAAAAGTAAAGACTAGTCGTAACAATGAAAATCAATAAACAGAGCCTAGAAGAACAAGCCGCAGATTACCTGAGAGACAAAATCGTCAAAGGCGAGATGGATCAGGGCGAGAAGATCGTTGAAAGCACCTTGGCAAAAGACTTAGATTTGTCACGTAGCACAGTTCGTATGGCATTAAATACGCTTTCTCATGAAGGTTTAGTGGTACAGAAACCTTATGCCGGTTGGCACATCTTCTCTTTAGATGAAGAGGACCTTTGGGAGCTGTATAACTTACGCGTGGCGTTAGAGAGCCAAGCGGCTGCCATGGCGGCTGAAAAAGCCACAGAGGAAGATAAACAAAAGTTACGCGCCGTGTTTCAAGAGTATTGCGATCTTTGTGCTCAGCCAGATACCGACATTCAATCAATCAGTGAAGCGGATTTTAATCTTCACCGCTGCATTATTGAGGTCAGTGGCAGTAAACGCATGGAAAAAGCGTTTAGCCAAATTGCCAATCAGCTACAGAGCTATTTGTGTATGACCCATGAAGACTATGACCTAACGCAAAGTGCGTTGAGCCATGCTCCAATGATTGAAGCAATTTGCGCGGGTGATTCAGATAAAGCATGGGCAGAAGCGAAAGCTAATATCACGCCTGTGACTAAGCAGTGCCAATCTCTTAAAGAGAATCAATAAGCTGAAAACTCATTACTCGAATTGTTACAACGCCCACTTTAGAGTGGGCGTTTTTGTATCTACAGCAGCAGAAAATGAAATATTGGCTGTAACTGAGATCAAAACAACGTGCTAGTCATTTAGTTCTCTTTACCAGCAACAACGCGTTCATCGGGCTCTGCAAGCTCACTGCCACAGTGTTTGCAGTGAAGCGCATCCGACTCGTGTCCCGACTTTGAACAGTTCGGGCATTTCACCAAAGTACGGTGCGATTTCATTTCATTGTTGAGTTCGGCAGTGATGATGCCGGTTGGCACTGCAAGAATGGAATAACCCAATAGCATGGTGAGCGATGCAATGCCTTTACCTAGTGCGGTTTGTGGCACCAAGTCACCGTAGCCAACGGTGGTAATGGTTACGATTGCCCAATAAATGCTTTGCGGAATACTGGTAAAGCCATTCGCAGGGCCTTCAATCACGTAAATCAGTGAGCCTAAAATAGTCACCAAAATCGCCACCGTGTTGAAGAAGATAAAAATCTTACGTTTGGCCATCAATAGCGAGCGCAGCAAGATGTTTGAATCTTGCAGATAGCGCACCAGTTTCAGCACGCGGAAAATACGCATCACACGCAGTAAGCGCACCACGCCCATAAAGGCAACTGATGGGAAGAATATCGCGATATAGGTCGGCAGGATCGCCAGTAAATCAATAATGCCATAGAAGCTGGTGGCATAAGATCGAGGCTTAGGCGAGCAGTAGAGCCTTAATAGATACTCTACGGTAAATAGCGCAGTGAAGAAATACTCGCAGTAGCGTAGTTGAGCGCTCCACTCGACCATCACAGAAGGAAGAGATTCTAACACTAGAATCACAAGAGAGGTGAGGATGGCAATGATTAGCGCGATATCAAAGGCGCGCCCAGCTTTAGTGTGGGTGCCAAAGATAACAACATATAGCTGATGCTTTAAAGAGGTTTTAGGCATGATGTGTCAAAGTGATTTTCTATATACACATCATACCAGAAAGCAGAGATGAGGCTAACCGCAGGATGGCTCGCCTCGAATCAGTCGTAACGATTAGCCCATTAGTGCAGGGAACAAGCCGCGTAGACCGTTAGCAATAAACTCAATACCCAGCGCACCTAAGATAAGACCCATGATACGTGTGATGATGTTGATACCCGTTTGACCAAGGAAGCGCACGATAAACGGTGCTGAACGGTATAGCAGCCAAGAACAGAAACAGAATGCCACGATAGTCAGCGCAATACCGATAGTGTCGACCATGTTCGGGTAACGCGCGCCGTAAACAATGGTAGAACTGATTGCACCAGGGCCTGCCAAAAGAGGCATCGCAAGTGGCACTACACCAATTTGCTCGCGGCTGATGGACTCGGTTCTTTCTTGGTTGTTCTGCTTATCTTCACCTAACTTACCACTCATCATCGAAAAAGCGATGCTCAGGATCAGCAAACCACCCACGACACGGAACGAGTCGAGTGAAATGCTAAACATATCCAACAATACCTGACCACCGATCAACGAAATGATCAAAATACTCGCAATTGCAACGTGTGCAGTTAAAGCAGTTTTGCGCTTTTCTTCTAAGGTCATGTGACCGGTCAAAGAAACGAAAATTGGCATGATGCCAAGCGGGTTAACCGCAGCAACCAGTCCTAGAAAGAACTGTAAGAAAATAGCGAGCTCGATAGTCTGCATAGTGGCACTCAAAGATTCACAGAGTTGAAAAACAGTAGGGGTAAAATTGCGCGCATAATGTAGTGCAAAACGGCTAAGTAAACGAATGAAAAAAACTAACGTATAAGGGTTGCTACGAGTGAGAAAATCTTATCGTTGGGTGATGTTGTAACGACAGTGGGGTAGGAATGTTATGCATCGCGTTTAGAGGTTACAGCCATAACTTCACAAACGTTAACATTCGCACACTTTCAACAAAATTTATGTCGATTTGTAGAGAGATAATGTGGTTGGGATATACTCCTAGTAGCACAAATTTTGGGAGCTACATGAAAGTGTGTGGCAGAAAAATGAAACTTTTTTACAGATTATTGTCTTTTTCTATGTAATTTGGTTCGATTGCTACTTTTTTGTTCAGTTTTTGTTTTCTAAATAATTTTATATTTATCAGTTGTTTATGTTGTTTTGTTGAGTTTGAGCACTACTTTAGGGTTAATTAGATTGCGAGAACTGATCCAGGTCAATTTTTTTCACAACTTGAAATAATATACTCAGCCCTGAAAGCAATTTACTAAGCGTGTTGAAAGTCGAATCACCAAGCGTGAATTCAAGCAATAACGAGCAACAGACTTAATAAAAAGTTTTTAATATTTGTTAATTTTAGGAGATTCCCTATGCCTGTAACTAACTTAGCTGAACTAGATGCTCTAGTAGAACGCGTAAAAGCGGCTCAAGCTGAATTTGCTACTTACTCTCAAGAGCAAGTAGACAAAATTTTCCGCGCAGCATCTTTAGCAGCTAACCAAGCTCGTATCCCGCTAGCACAACAAGCGGTTGCTGAGTCTGGTATGGGTATTGTTGAAGATAAAGTAATCAAGAACCACTTCGCGTCTGAGTTCATCTACAACAAATACAAAGACGAAAAAACGTGTGGCGTTCTTGAAGAAGACGACAACCTAGGCACAATGACTATCGCTGAGCCTGTAGGTATCATCTGCGGTATCGTTCCAACTACTAACCCAACATCAACAGCGATCTTCAAATCTCTAATCTCTCTGAAGACTCGTAACGGTATCATCTTCTCACCACACCCACGTGCGAAAAACTCTACTAACGACGCAGCTAAACTAGTTCTAGATGCAGCAGTAGCAGCAGGCGCACCAAAAGACATCATCGGTTGGATCGACCAACCTTCAGTTGAGCTATCAAACGCTCTTATGAAGCACGATGGTATCGCTCTTATCCTTGCAACTGGTGGTCCAGGCATGGTTAAAGCAGCTTACTCTTCTGGTAAGCCAGCAATCGGTGTAGGTGCAGGTAACGTTCCTGTAGTTATCGATGAAACAGCAGACATCAAACGTGCTGTAGCATCTATCCTAATGTCTAAGACTTTCGATAACGGCGTAGTATGTGCTTCTGAGCAAGCTGCAATCGTTGTTGACTCTGTATACGACGAAGTTAAAGAGCGTTTTGCTTCTCACAAAGCATACGTACTAAACAAAGCTGAAGCGGACAAAGTTCGTAAAGTTCTGCTAATCGACGGCAACCTAAACGCGAAAATCGTAGGTCAGCCAGCAGCAGCAATCGCTGAAATGGCAGGCGTTAAAGTTCCAGCGGATACAAAAGTTCTAGTTGGTGAAGGTCTAGGTAAAGTTTCTTACGATGACGCATTTGCACACGAGAAACTATCTCCAACTCTAGGTCTATTCCGCGCTGACAACTTCGAAGACGCAGTAGCTCAAGCAGTAACAATGGTTGAGATCGGCGGTATCGGTCACACATCTGGTCTATACACTAACCAAGACGTTAACGCAGACCGTATCCGTTACTTCGGCGACAAGATGAAGACTGCACGTATCCTTGTAAACATCCCGACTACTCACGGTGGTATCGGTGACCTTTACAACTTCAACGTTGCACCATCTCTAACGCTAGGTTGTGGTTCATGGGGTGGTAACTCTATCTCTGAAAACGTTGGTCCTAAGCACCTAATCAACAAGAAAACTGTTGCGAAGCGAGCTGAAAACATGTTGTGGCACAAACTACCTAAGTCTATCTACTTCCGTCGTGGTAGCCTTCCAATCGCTCTTGGCGACCTTGAAGGTAAGAAACGCGCATTCCTAGTAACTGACCGTTTCCTATTCAACAACGGCTACTCAGATGAAGTTGTTAAACTACTGAAAGCTCAGGGTATGGAAGTTCAAACGTTCTTCGACGTTGAAGCTGACCCAACGCTATCTGTAGTTAAGAAAGGTGCAGAAGCAATGCAAAGCTTCCAACCTGACGTAATCCTAGCGCTAGGTGGTGGTTCACCAATGGATGCAGCTAAGATCATGTGGGTAATGTACGAGCACCCAGAGACTCACTTCGAAGAACTAGCAATGCGCTTTATGGACATCCGTAAACGTATCTACAAGTTCCCTAAAATGGGTCAAAAAGCTGAACTTGTATGTATCACTACAACTTCAGGTACTGGTTCAGAAGTTACTCCATTCGCAGTTGTTACAGACGACGAGACTGGTGCTAAGTACCCACTAGCTGACTACGAACTAACACCTCAAATGGCTATCGTAGACGCGAACCTAGTAATGAACATGCCTAAGTCTCTAACAGCATTCGGTGGTTACGACGCAGTAACTCACGCTCTAGAAGCTTACGTATCAGTTCTAGCGAACGAATACTCTGACGGTCAGGCTCTACAAGCACTTAAGATGCTAAAAGAGTACCTACCTTCAAGCTACGCGAACGGTGCAGCTGACCCAATCGCTCGTGAGAAAGTACACAACGCGGCAACAATCGCTGGTATGGCATTTGCGAACGCATTCCTAGGTGTTTGTCACTCAATGGCACACAAACTAGGTGCTGAGTTCCACCTACCACACGGTCTTGCTAACGCACTACTAATCTCTAACGTGGTACGTTACAACGCGAACGACAACCCAACTAAACAAACTGCGTTCTCTCAATACGACCGTCCACAAGCACGTCGTCGTTACGCTGAAGTTGCTGACCACCTAGGCCTAAGCCAAGCTGGTGACCGCACTGCTCAGAAGATTGAACGTCTACTAGCATGGTTGGAAGAGCTGAAAGGCGACCTAGACATTCCACTGTCTATCCAAGCGGCTGGCGTAAATGAAGCTGACTTCCTAGCGAAAATTGATGAACTAGCGGTAGAAGCGTTCGATGACCAATGTACTGGTGCGAACCCACGTTACCCTCTAATCACTGAGCTAAAAGAAGTTCTACTTGCTGCTTACTACGGTAAAGCTTTCGTTGAAGGTGAAACTTTCGAAGGTACTACTGTAATCAAGAAGAAAGCAGACCAAGAAGAAGCGAAAAAAGGTAAGAAAGAGAAAGCTGGTGCTTAATTAGCTTCTCCGTTATGAACTAAGGTTTTCGCTAGCACGTAACCTTAATTCGGGAAAAGGTGCGAAGCCCCCATCGAAAGATGGGGGCTTTTTTCTGCTTTGCAGAAAAAAGCAGAACGTGCAGCAGAGCTGCACTTCGGGAGGCGGGATTTGAGAACGCCCTGCAAGCAGGGCTTCGGGAGGATGGAACGCAAAGCGGATGCTTTGCTATGGAAGACGGAGCGCGCAGCAGGCTGGGCTTAGAGAGGTGAGATCCGGGAACGCTTCGAGAAATGAGAATCGAGATTGTAGAGCTGACCGCTGGCTTTTTCCCGTAGCTTTGCTTTGCCAAGTGTTCCCGACTCCCTAAGAGAGGCGAAACCGAACGTTCAGTAGCTTTAAGCGTTCCGTCTTCTTTCCCGAAGCGAAGCTCGGCTTTGCGTTCTCGCATCCCGAAGTGGAGCGTAGCGAAACGTTCCGTATTCCTTTACCTATCTCGCAGCTAGGCATTGCCAAGCGTTCCCGTCTCTCGAAGCAAAGCTTCGCTTTGCGTTCCATTTATTCGCATACAAAAAAGCCGATGCATCTGCATCGGCTCTTTAGTAAGCGAAAAAATGCCTACTTCTCTTCATCCGGCAACTTAACGTTTAGTTCTAACACTGAGATATCGTCATCTTTGTGTTCAAACGTTAAATCGACCATTGAAGGATCAATCGCAACATACTTACTGATCACTTTAAGAATGTCTTCTTTAAGCTGCGGCAAGTATGACGGTGCTGGATCGTCATGGCTGCGACGCTCGGCAACGATGATTTGCAAACGTTCCTTGGCTAAGTTTGCAGAAGTCTTCTTTTGTGGACGGAAAAATTCCAGTAATGACATGCCTTGTTAGCCCCCAAATAGTCGTTTGAAAATCCCTTTCTTCTGCTCAGTTAGGAAGCGGAAGTCAATTTGTTCACCGAGTAGACGATCAACAGTATCTGAATAAGCTTGGCCTGCATCTGACTGCTCGTCAAAGATCACCGGCACACCTTTGTTTGATGCGTTTAGTACCGCTTGGCTTTCAGGAATTACGCCCAGTAGAGAAATATGTAGGATCTCTTCCACGTCTTCCACGCTTAGCATCTCACCTTGGTTTACGCGCGCTGGGTTGTAGCGAGTTAATAGTAAGTGCTGCTTAACTGGCTCAAGACCTTGCTCTGCGCGAACAGATTTAGAGTCAAGAATACCTAGGATACGGTCTGAGTCACGAACAGAAGATACTTCAGGGTTAGTGGTGACAATCGCTTCATCGGCAAAGTACAGCGCCATCAGTGCGCCTTGCTCGATACCAGCAGGTGAATCACAGATGATGAAGTCGAAACCCATTTCGTCTAGCTCATCAAGAACGCGTTTCACGCCTTCTTTGGTTAGCGCATCTTTATCGCGAGTTTGCGAAGCTGGCAGAATAAATAGATTCTCAGTGCGCTTATCTTTGATCATCGCTTGGTTAAGTGTCGCTTCACCGTTGATCACGTTAACGAAGTCGTACACTACGCGACGCTCACAGCCCATAATCAAATCCAGGTTACGTAGACCGATATCAAAGTCGATCACGGCTGTTTTCTTGCCTTTAAGCGCAAGACCCGATGCAATCGCCGCACTCGATGTAGTTTTACCTACACCGCCTTTACCTGACGTCACAACAATAATGCGTGCCATTCTTTATTCCTTATAATCTTTAAATCGTCAATAACTCGAATTTAAGCGAGTCATTTTCCAAACTAAATAAAACCTTTTGTTGCCAAAATTCTTCGGCGAATTGCTCGGTAAGCCAATAGTGACCAGCAATCGACATCAATTCTGCGTTGAGTTTGTTACAAACAATCACAGCGCCAGTGTTACCATTTGCGCCCGCAATCGCACGCCCTCTGAGCGTGCCATGAATATGAATTGAGCCATCGGCGATCACTTCTGCCCCTTCGCTAACATGGTTAAGCACCACTAGGTCAGCATCTTTGGCATAGATTTGTTGCCCAGAGCGCACTGGAGTACGCACAACTTTAGTTGGTCCCATTTTCGCGGGTGCCTGAGCGGGTGACTTACTGGCTGACATAATGGCAAAGCCAGCGTCACGAGCCATATTTTGAGTTCGTTTGTCTTTGCTGCCGGCGACCCCTACTGGGATCATACCTACATCAGTAATCCCTTGTTTAAGTGCAGCGAAATCGATGTCACCTTCAACTAAAGAGACATTGATTACGACAGGCGCTGATGCAAAGAACGCGGGAGCATGTTCAACCTTGTCCTGCAGAAAATGAATGGTTTTTTCAACATCATTATCAGAAAGGTGTAAAACTGACAAAGTAAAACTACTACCTTTCAAATCCGGGGTATGTGACATCTTTTACTTTGGACCTCATTTGAAATTCGCTGTTGCAGAAATGACGTTGCCTGCGAGTAGGGGTCTCATGTTATATTCCCATAATACGCTCAGCAAGTTATCTTGCTGCCAATTGTGTGTTTTGCTAAAAAAAAAGACAAAACCAATACATTCCCAATGATTGATGGATAAAAGGCTACCCATGCTTTGTGCAATTTACAAAAGTGCTAAAAAAGAAGGCGCTTACCTCTATGTGCCAAAAAAAGACGATTTTTCACAAGTTCCTGACCAACTAATGCAAATGTTTGGTAAACCTACTATGGTGATGATGGTGAACTTTGAAGGTCGCACATTGGCACAAGTAGATATCGAAAAAGTGAAACAGTCGATTAATGAGCAAGGATTTTTCTTGCAATTGCCGCCGCCACCGAAGAATCTACTCGACGAATACAAAGAACAAAAAGCGCGTCTAAAATCAGAATAAAGATTTGTTGCTCAAGGAGGCAAGAGTGAAAAAAATACTGTCAGTTGTATTAGGTCTAACCTTGAGTTCAACCGCGATGGCTCAAGACAAAGATTTTGATCAGTACGTGGAAGGATTAAAAGCACAAGCGCTAGAACAAGGCATTTCGCCACAAATTGTCGACACTGCTTTTGCTGAGGTGACTTACAAACCTCGAGCGGTCAAAGCCGATCGCAACCAACCGGAAAAACGCCTGACGTTGGATGAATACATCCCGCGCGCAGTGCCTGATTGGAAAGTAAAGCAAGCCAAAGAGCTGTATAAAGAGCACCAAGCTGAGCTAACTCGTATTGGCGAGAAATACGGTGTACAGCCAAGATTTATCGTCGCGCTGTGGGGCGTAGAAAGTAACTTCGGTCGCTTTACGGGCAACTACAGTGTGGTCGATGCACTTTCAACCATGGCTTACGATGGTCGTCGTGAAGAGTTTTTCCGCAAAGAGCTAATGGCTGCTTTGACGATTCTCGACCAAGGTCATATCGAAGTGGAAGATATGAAAGGCTCTTGGGCTGGCGCTATGGGTCAATGTCAGTTTATGCCAAGCTCTTTTATCAACTTTGCTGCCGATGGTAACGATGATGGCAAAAAGGACATCTGGAACACCAAAGCCGATGTGTTTGCATCGACTGCCAACTACCTGAGCCAATCGGGGTGGGATGACACTTACACTTGGGGACGCCAAGTTAAGCTACCGGAAGGGTTTGATATGAACCTAGAAGGGCGAGTGGAAGGTAAAGAGAAGTCACTGGCTGAATGGAGTAAGCTTGGTATTACTCGTTATGAAGGACAAGCGTTACCTAACGTTGATGTCAAAGCGTGGTTAACCGCACCCGATAAAGCCGATGGTCGAGTTTACTTGGTTTACAACAACTACAACGTGTTGATGAAGTGGAACCGCTCTTACTACTTTGCATTGGCGGTGAGTCACTTAGCTGACCGTATCATGCTAGATTAAGTTGAATATCAACACGTATACTAAAGGGGCTCATTGAGCCCCTTCGATTTTTCTAGGAGAGACTGTGCTTTCAGAACGAGCCGCACAAATGGTGGTGTTTGCTGCACTACTTAAACATAAGAACTTTACCCAAGCGGCAAAAAGCTTAGGGGTGTCGGTTTCGCACGTCAGTAAACAGCTTGCTCTGCTAGAACAATCGTTAGGTGTTAAGCTGGTGCAGCGCACTACACGCAGCTTTACTGCCACCGAAGCGGGGGAACGCTTTTATCGTCACTGCCAACAAATCGTGCTGACGATCGACGAAGCGCAAACCGAGATTGAAAGTCAGCGTGATGAAGTGGAAGGCTTAGTGAAAATCGGTCTTTCCCAATCATTTGGCACACTGCACATCATTCCAGCCATCCAAGAGTTAAGAGCACAGCACCCAGATTTGCAGGTAGAGGTTCACCTGTTTGACTACAAAGTGGATATGCTCGAAGAAGGGCTCGACTTGTGGATCACCAATAATGAACGCCTACCAGAAGGCTATGTTGCGCAGCGAATTGCTGATTGCCAATTTGTGGTTGCCGCTTCGCCAGATTACTTAATGCATCACGCCGCACCGACTCATCCGCAAGAGTTAGCTGAGCATAACTGTCTGATTTACCGCAGTTGGGAGCGTGACTACACCAACTGGAGCTTTAGCAATAGCGAGCAGCAGTTGGCAGTTAAAGTGAGTGGTAACTACTCGGTTGACTTAGCTGAAGCGGTGCGTGATGCGGCAGTTGCAGGGTGGGGCATTGCTTACTTGGCGACTTACCTTATTCGTGATGAGTTCAAGCAAGGTCAGTTGATCCAATTGCTGCCTGAGTGGCGAGCCAGTCAAAGCATGCCATTTTATGCTGTGTATCCAAGCCGCCACTACATGCCGAAAAAGACATCGGCGGTGATTGATTTCATCAAACAGAAAATTGGTTCTCCTTGTCACTGGGATGTTCAATTAGCCCCCTACATCAGCCGACCAAACGTTTAGTTATTATTTCTGAAGTCAGAAACATATTTTCCATTTGGAAATAATTACGCTTGGCAATCGTTTATCCTGTTAAAAAACATATGGTTATATTGGTGGTTTAAAAACAACCACCCAAAACCACAACTTTGCAACAAACGTGACTTGCGTCTCATTTTTTCGCGGTTATTATCCGGCGCCAATCTTGTTCCCCCACTTTTGTCGGATTCATTTTATGAACTCAATCCTTGGTATTGTGGCGATTCTGTTTACAGCATGGCTACTATCTACAAATAGAAAAAATATTAACTACCGAACGGTATCTTTGGCGTTTGCACTGCAAATCACGTTCGCATTGCTAGTTCTGTATGTTCCGGCAGGTAAAGAAGCGCTAGGTAGCGTAACCGCAGCGGTTTCTAACCTTATCAACTATGGTCAAGAAGGTATCGCATTCCTATTCGGTGGCTTGGCAACAGGTGGCTTCACTTTTGCAATCAACGTATTAGGTATCATCGTATTCTTCTCAGCGCTGATCTCTGGCTTGTACCATATCGGTCTTATGCCAAAAGTGATCAACCTGATTGGCGGTGGTCTGCAAAAACTACTTGGTATCGGTCGTGCTGAATCTCTTTCTGCTACAGCAAACATTTTCGTTGGTATGATCGAAGCGCCACTTGTGGTTCGTCCATACCTAAAACACATGACGGATTCGCAGTTCTTTACTGTTATGACATGTGGTCTAGCATCGGTTGCTGGTGGTACTTTGGTTGGTTACGCATCATTGGGTGTAGAGCTTAATTACCTAATTGCCGCGGCATTTATGTCAGCGCCAGCAGGTCTGCTGATGGCAAAAATCATGATGCCAGAAAGCGAAGAAGTGAAACCAGAAGTGCTACTTGAAGATGAAGATACGCCAAAAGCGACCAATGTGGTTGAAGCATTAGCGGATGGCGCAATGGCTGGTCTACGTATTGCGGTTGCAGTTGGTGCAACACTGCTAGCGTTCGTGAGTGTGATTGCTCTTCTAAATGGTCTATTGGGCTGGGTTGGTAGCATCTTTGGTTACAACTTAAGTTTTGAACTAATTCTAGGTTACGTATTTGCACCAATCGCTTGGCTACTAGGCGTGCCATGGAGTGAAGCGACTGTTGCTGGCTCTTTAATTGGTAACAAGATTGTGGTTAACGAATTCGTGGCGTTTATTCAGCTTATCGAAGCAAAACCATTACTAAGTGAGCACTCACAAGCTATCGTAACGTTCGCTCTATGTGGCTTTGCTAATATCTCAAGCATGGCTATGCTAATTGGTGGTCTAGGTAGCGTAGTACCAGAAAAGCGTACATTTATCTCGAAATACGGTTTCCGTGCCATCGCTGCTGGCGTAATGGCAAACTTGATGAGCGCATCACTTGCGGGCGTAATTCTGAGTCTTTAAGGTGTACGGAACGCGAGGTGAAAACCTCGCTTACGGATGCCGGAGTGCTGAGCGCACGGAACGTTCGGCTTACGGCTAACTTCAGGAGTTGAGAGTGACGCGCTAAAGCAATCCGTGGACTACATCTTCAATTAAAAACAAAAAGGGCTGACGATCATCGTCAGCCCTTTGTTTATCTGTAGCTAGGTATCGTGTTCTACCTACTTATCAGTATGGAACTGCTCACAAGCTAGCATGGTATTTTCAATCAAGCTTGCCACCGTCATTGGACCAACCCCACCAGGAACTGGCGTAATAAAGCTCGCGTTTTCACGTGCTTTATCATATTCCACGTCGCCGACCAGTTTACCAGTATCAAGGCGGTTAATGCCCACATCAACGACCACAGCGCCTTTCTTAATCCATTCGCCAGGAATAAAATTTGGTTTACCCACAGCGACAACCACCACGTCAGCTTGGCGCACGTGACCTTCAAGATCTTTGGTAAAGCGGTGACACGTTGTAGTAGTACAACCTGCCAGCAGCAATTCAAGCGTCATTGGGCGACCAACAATGTTCGATGCGCCAACGATAACCGCGTGCTTACCACGTAGGTCGATGTTGTAGCGGTCGAGTAGGGTAATGATACCCTTAGGCGTGCAAGAGCGTAATTTTGGGATACGCTGCGCGAGACGACCGACGTTGTATGGGTGGAAGCCATCCACGTCTTTCTCTGGATGAATTCGTTCTAATACGTGCGTGGTATCAATGCCGGCTGGCAGCGGAAGCTGTACCAGAATGCCATCGATCTCAGCATCACCATTCAGTTCATCAATCAGGCTAAGCAGTTCTTCTTCAGTCGTAGTCGCAGGAAGATCGAACGACTTTGAGACAAAGCCTACTTCTTCACATGCTCTACGCTTACTACCTACATAAACCTGAGAGGCAGGGTCTTCACCAACAAGCACTACGGCTAAGCCCGGTGCACGTAAGCCTGCTTCCTTGCGTGCTTTTACTCGTGCTGCAACTTCAGATCGCACTGTTTGCGATATTAACGTCCCATCTATGTTTTGAGCTGTCATGACTTTCCTTCACAATTGAATGGCGAGAAATACGCGGTGCATTGTCGCAAAAAATTTGACGAACTTCTATAAGCAAACGTTTGCTTCGTGGTGTTTTTGCTCAATAAGCTAAATGATGCATTTTTTTTAAGCATTCAGATCAGAATGTTACGAAAACCCCTTGTGTTAAGCGTTCTAACTCGTATAATCCTGTCCCTGTAGCGCGCCCTTAGCTCAGCTGGATAGAGCACGTCCCTTCTAAGGATGTGGTCGTAGGTTCGAATCCTACAGGGCGTGCCATTAATTCAAGAAAGCCCCGATAACTCAATGAGTTGTCGGGGCTTTTGCTTTTCGGCGACGCTTCGGTGGTTCCACGTTTAAACTCTTATCCTTTCAGCTGGTGTCATACCTCAGCAGCCCATCAAGTGAACTGGTGTCACTGACTTTGATTTGGACATTAACGTGTTAGATCAGATGCTCTAACACGCTAGTATCAGATTAGAAAAGGTACCTTGAAAGTCTAAACACTTGTTAGTAGTGCTACTCGCGCATGATTTTATCTGTCATGTATGAACAGTAACCACACATATCAGACTCAGAAATTTCCTCAGGAGGAATATTGCCACCACACCGTATGCATGACGAAGCTGCTGTAAAGCCACATATTGAACAGATACCCTCTTCTATCAAGTAAGTACCTTGATAACATGATGGGCAATCTACCGTAGGAACATCGTTACCATCAGTATGAGCTAAATAAAAGTCAGCAGCAAAATACTCCGCTAGAGCCTTATCCGACAATTCTTCGTAATGTTCTGAATGTCCGCATGAACGACACTTAAAGTTGGCTTCCAAAGCTTCTACATCAGTATATTGAGCTTCAATTAATCCAGAACCACACTCTTGGCATTGATACTTTTTGAAAGCGTCTAAGATAGTACCTGAAACATACGTCAGCGTTTCTAGGGATAGTTCACAAGCTGCCTTTTCTTGCTCGTAAACTTCGTTTACCTCGACCATTACTTTCCAATATTCTTCACCCAATAGTTCTTTTGGATCTGTATTAAGTTGCTCGGCAATGAAGTTACGAATGATAATAAAAGAATCAGAAACTAACTGTTGAACGGATTCGTGATTCATAGTGCTATAGTAATGCTCAATATCATTTCTATACTTGTTAATTCGTTCTAGTCTTTGCCAATCAACTTTTATGCCCAGAGACTTAAACCTATCTTTAATATTTTGAACATCAACAGTCTTTTTACCTTGACCAATCCAATTTACAGCGCCAGTTGCGTCAATTGCTGGTAATACTTTTTGTTTGATTAAAGCTTCATCCGAATCTTCAGGGCTAAGTTCACAAAGACGATATTTAAATAAAAGCAATATTCCAGCAAATATGTTTCTAGTAGAAGATATTATTCTTCGCTTATCATCTGACTCAAAGTCTTCTAACCCAATGGCTATTGAATCTACTGCATTTTTTAAGATACTCATAAGCCTCCTTGTACCGCTAACGCTTTATAAATGGACTTTGTCCATGCTTATATTCCACCTATGTTGCTACCAATCGTTTCGGGGCAGAATTGAGCTAGCTACGGCAGCTAGCTCTGTGCATTTCCACTTTATGCTGCTTCACTTAATCTCAAGCTTTCATAGTAATCCTCAGCTAAAGCAGTCATTTTAAATTCGGCTTCTATTCCAGCTATCTTTTCTACGGCTTCTTGGATGGATGCAAGGTCGACATTAAAGAACTCTTTACGAAGGTTTACAGCGTTTACACGCTTAGAATTGAATTCGCGGTGTAGTGCTGTTTCAAGAGCTGGAGCATCATCCGTGTAAATCATGGCATGTACGTCAAATGGGAACGGTACACTTGCATCACCTAGTTCTTTAACCCTGTCCATAGGCTCTAGGCGGCGAGTAAGACCGATTTTGTAAACATCTTCACCAAACGATCCGATATTGCTAATCACGTAGATATGCCCTTTACGGGTTTGCTCTGCCATACTCTTAGCTCGCTGTTCTTTGGCTTCAGCTTCAGCAAGTTGTTGCTCGAGGATTGCGATGCGTTGTTCCATTTCAGAGCGGTCTTGATCAGTAGCCTTAGCAAGCTCTCGCTGTGCTTTATCAAGAAGATTACGGTACATTTTTTCTTCTTTCTCTGCATCTGCAATTGCTTTTTCAAACTCTTTTATTGCTCGTTGCTCTTCACGGATCTGCTCTTTAATAAGCTTCTGCTCAGCGACTTCTTCCTGTTTTTTAAGTGTATATTGGTATTGAAGCTTACACTCTTCGAACTTAAGTTCGATGTAATCTATATCGAATCCGCATTCTAATGTCGCTGCTGACTTTTCTAGTGTATTGGCAAGCTTTTCTATACGTTCTAGAGTGCGCCCAAACGAACTTGGAGACACTTTGCCGATAAGTAGGTCACATTCAATATTAAAAGCAGTAAGCATGAGCTTAATCTGACCATTTAGAATTTTATTATTGAATGACTTGTCGTTAGATATAACCGTCGACTCTGGGAAAGTAATCGCGGTTTTGTCTTTGATCATGTCTTTTTGTTGCTGTCTAACATCCTTGATCTCTTCAGCAAATCGAGTCGATGTCTCGTACAGGTACTGCGGCATTTCAAAATGACCATGAGCAGTGTATTCATCAAGTCTTGAATATAAATCGATATCGCCCATTAACTCCTCTAGATCAAGTTCGCCTTTATCAATGCTGGAGTTAAGCTCGTCCAATGTTGATTTGGCGGAATCCAAAAGTGCTTTTTGCTCCTGAATACTTTGTTTTAGTGCGTCATCTTGTCCTTTCAAAGCCTGGAGTTCGGCAGTTTCTTCATTGACTTTTTCGAGTTCTCGTTTTGCCGTTTCATTGGCAGCAATTATTGATTCTCGGCTTATACATGCAGAATCGTATTCTTCTTTTGTTTTTGTTAGAGCTTCATCTAGTGACTTGAATTGCTCTATTTTCTTATCGGCTGATCGTTTAGTTAGAATGTAAGTTAATACGACAGCTACTAATGAAAAGCCTGCCAACATCAGTAAATTATTATCCATTGATTACTTTAGGACCTCTTGTATGAATTGCTTCCTTAATGCTGCTCGCTCTTCGCATCTATCCTGATACTCCTCTGCGGCGCTAGCTACTGCGTCTTTAAAAGCCTGTTTTGCTGCTGACTTCTTTAGCCTTACTTGCCTCTGTAATTCACGCTGCGCTTCCCGTTCTCCTCTCTCGTGCTCTCTTACTGCCTGAGCATGCGCTCGCTCACGAGCTTTTTGCCTGCGTTGGGATTCACGAGCAGCTTGCTTGTTGGCTCGATCTATAGCCTTAACAACCTTTAAAGCGGTTCGTAAACCACTACCTCGTCTAGCCAAGGGGTTCCTCCTTTGAAGTGGTGTAATTCTGACTTTCGGATGCTAGCACAATCAAATATGTGCAACTGGTAGATATATCAAACAGATGGAATATTTTTAGGTGTTGCAAGGGGGAAGTGATTACTTTT
Source organism: Vibrio rhodolitus (assembly GCF_003350325.1). GTDB lineage: Bacteria > Pseudomonadota > Gammaproteobacteria > Enterobacterales > Vibrionaceae > Vibrio > Vibrio rhodolitus. The sequence continues at coordinate 103,736 of NZ_QLYZ01000006.1, forward strand.
AGTAGGGTAAATGCCGGTTGCCTCACTCTTATAAAGTACAGGCTCTAAACGATTCGGGGGCAAAACCAAGTTAGAACAACTTCGGTTTCAGAGAAGCCTTTCGAACAACTAAAGATAAACACCACTCTAGGTAAAAATTCAGGAAGAATTTTAAGGTTTTCGGCGTCGGGAACGCCTAAAACCGACCGGACAACGCCCGCGAGCAAAAGCGCTTTTCTGATTACTCTTTGGCAAGGCAAAGAGTAATTGGACCGCGTGCAGCAAGGGGAAAGAGATCGGCAGAGTATTAAGCGGGACATACCTGCATAAGCGCTAAAAGGATCTACTCCACATCAATAAAGTAAGTCGATTGCGACGATGGATTCAAATAATGGTACTGATCTAGAGTTAACTCTCGGTCATTCAATACTTTATTAATGCTTAACCCAAACTCACCAATATTGATAATCGCCGCTTGGTCTCGCGGTACATTTTGGTCATACACCAAAATAAATGGGCTGAGGCGATTCTCTTGGTTGGTAGATACCACCACACCAATCTGCTGATCAGAGAGTTCAACTAACGTCCCTGGCGGATAAACCCCAACCACTCGAATCAGTGCCATGATGTCTTGCACATCATGTTGGTCGCGGCACTTATTGTATAAGTACGTGAGCGCATCATGCGGGCAACTCTTGCTTTCTATTCCATTACATAGGTTATCGTAGGCATTGGCTAAAATAAGGATGCGCGATAGCTGATGAATCTCATCCTTGCGCAAGCCTTTCGGGTAACCTGAACCGTCATTCCTTTCGTGGTGCTGCCCAATCAGTTTGAGCGCTGCTTCAGGAAATTTAGGGATTTTGGCGCTAATTTGTAGGCTCTTGTCTAAATGGGAGTGAAGGCGTTTTATCTCACTGGCTTCGGTTGGTTCTGGCGTCGAGAGTAGGCTCAAGGGCAATTGAGTTTTACCAATATCATGGTATAAACCGGAAAAAGCGACCAACTGGCACTGCTTTGGGGTAAAGCCCTTAGCTTGGCAAATTAATACCGATAGCAGAGAAACATTTAGCGAATGGTAATGTAGCCGACTGTAACCCACCGAATCGTTCATTAGGTGAATCGCACTGCCACTCTCACTGCTAATGTTCTTGTAGATAAAGCTGACAATCGCCAACGCGTTACTAATCGTGGGGCTTTGGTTGGATTTATCCAACTCAAAGATCTCTTGCACGTCGTTGAGTGTATTGGCGAAGGCTTCTTTAGAGCGGTGGATACGCTCTTCAATTGCCGCTAATTGCTGGCGACCTTCTTGCTTTTTTGACCACATCTCATCGAGCGCTTGGCTAGCGATCGGCGCAAGCTCGCTTTCCGTTTCAGCAGCGATGACGTTTGCTGCCTCTTCTGTGTCAACTGGCGAATCAAATACGTCACTTTTTAGCGCATTGATTGTGACGCTGTTTAAACCAAGCTGCTTGATAATCGCGAGCTGTTCATTGGTTTTGATTTTAAAAGCGTTGAGTAAGAAAGGATGTTTTCCCCAACTCAGCGGGAGATGTACATAATGTCCAATCTGCAATTGCTTTATGTCTAGTCTTACTTTCATATTCTTTTCAAATCAAAAACTAACAACAGGTTTGCCGCTCGCTTTAAGCGAGTTTTAGCGGCTGGTATTCTTGCCGCCATTAATGCCTTGTATTCAAGCTTTTGGCAAGGTGAGAGTTTTGAATAAGTGATGTTTCTATCTCAATCTGGCGCAGTTTGTAAATTTGTTTGGCGAGACGAACCATGCTGGCGTCAATACAGGCGCAAAACCCCGATTGGATAGGGATAGTAATTTGCTAGAAAAGGCGCATAATCTCGCTATACAACATACAAAGAAGAAATGACTTATGACTGATTTTCAATACTATTTTCATCAACTGCCTTGCTACAACTGTACTAAAACGACCGTAAGCACTGATCTTGGTTGGTTAACTCCAGCGATGAAAGAAGATGTCTTAGCGCAAGTGGCAGCAATTATTGAGCAAGGTAACGTAGAGGCAGATCTGTCAGTTAATGTAACTTGTACAAAAGAAGAAGCTCGCGACTACCTATTGCTGAACTTCTACGGCTACTCAGAAGAAGAGCTAGCAAATGATGTCGAAGCGGAAGATGAGCAAGAAGTGGCGGATGAAATCGCTGAGTTACTGACAGAAGGTAACGATAAAGCCGTATTTGAGCATGAAATTGCGCTACAAAGCTGCAGTGATTGTGGTGTTGAGGAAGAGTAACTCCGCACTGAGTCTTTTTTGAGACTTATCAAGGCGAGTTTGAAATTGGACGTTAACCGGAGGGTTCTGGTTAACGTCTTTTTTTGATTGTTAGTTGGTATGGGCTGTATGTCCCGCTGATGACTTTGGTGCTTTTCTTGAGTTTTGTGTGAGCGGTCCAATTACTCTTTGTCTTGGCTAAGGTTCCGAGGATGGAGTAATCAGAAAGGCGCTTTATTTTCTTGGGTGTTGTCCGGTCGGTTTTAAGCGTTCCCGACGCTGAAAACCTTAAAATTCGTCCTGAATTTTTCCCTAGTGATTAGGTTTCTTTAGGGATCGCAAGTGGCTTTGGGCTTAAAGTTTGTCTTCCTAGTCGATTCGAGCATCTTTTCTTCAAATTTAGATGCTTATTTACTGGCCATCTGGATATATCACCCAAAAAAAGTGGTGCAATCACACCACCTTAAACAGTCTGTTTCACTGGGTTTAGATAGTTAGCCTAAAGCCGCTAGAATTGCTTCTGCTTTGCTGACTTCAAACTCTTTTGGTGCTTCGACATTAAGGGTGGTGACCACGCCGTTTTCGATGATCATCGCGTAGCGCTGTGAACGAATGCCGCCAAAGGTTGCGGTATCCATCTCTAAGCCCAGCGCCTTGGTAAAGCTGCCATCACCATCAGCGAGCATGGCAATTTCTTCGGCGTTTTGTGTTTCGCCCCACGCTTTCATAACAAACGCATCGTTAACGCTGACACACGCAATCATATCTACGCCTTTGGCTTTTAGCTGGTCGGCTAATACCACATAGCCAGGTAAATGCGCTTCTGAGCAGGTTGGGGTAAACGCGCCAGGTACGGCAAATAGCACTACTTTTTTATTGGCAAACAGCTCGCCAGTTGAGTGGTTTACCATGCCATCTTTGGTCAATTGGCTCAGGGTTGCCTCTGGCAGTGCTTGTCCTTGTTGAATCATGTTTGAATCCTTACTGTGCAAATGTCTAGTCAGTGTAGTGGCTGATAGCTTATGTAACCACCGAGAGAAAATAGGGTTAATGTTTATTAGTTAGCTGAGTAGCGTTTACGTTTTGGGTTTGCTGTTGGATCGTTTGCTGCAAAAAATCCACAAATGCTTTTGCTGCCGAAGAGAGGTAGTGACTCGACTTCCAACCAATTCCCAGTTTGAGTGGTATGGCTGGCTCAAAGGGTATCGCTCTTAGTTGCGGATCATTGGCAACCAAAACCGGCAAACAAGTACCAATGCCGATTTCTCTTTTCACCATCGATTTCAAAAGCTCAGGCAAGTTGGTTTCAAAATGAACATCAGGTTTGATTTTATGCCGATGGCAATAGCTGTTAACCGCTTCACGCAAAAAGTAGCCATTTTTAAATAGCACCAAAGGTTGCTGGCAAAACTCATCCAGTGTCACGCTTTGTCTGGTGGCAAAAGGGTGGTGGCTAGGTACGCAGGCAGAGATGTGGTCTTCGGCTAAAAAGATCCGCCGGATCTGTTCATGCTCGCGGTCACCGCGGATCAGCGCCAAATCAAGCTCACCGTTGATCAGCATTTGCTCAAGGGTCGCCGTGCCCGCTTCTTGAATTTTTATCTGGATGCCCGGGTAAGCTTTTTTGAATTTTTCAAGCGCATCAGGCAGAAAATAAGACGCCAACATCGCAGAAGCACCAAAGCTAATTGTCCCGCTGGTGAGTCCTTTTAACTCTTGCAGTTCTTTCTCTGCTTGCTCGACATCCTCCAAAATGATTTTGGCATGTCGCAGCAACACTTGCCCTTCGGCGGTTAAACTCATCTGTCGTTCAGTGCGGTTAATCAGTTTTAAGCCGGTATGTTGCTCGAGTTTTTTAATACTGGTACTCAATGCTGATTGAGCGATACCAAGCTGATCCGCCGCTTTGGTGAAATTGCCCGTCTTTGCTAACTGATGGAAATATTGCAGCCGTTTTAAGTCCATTTTGCTCACCAACCATGTTGTGATTTTGTCATGCAATCTATTTTGGTTATGGAAAGTATATATACCATATATTGTTAATATGACCATGCAAAAGTTATAGTTTTGTTAACTAAAGCGGAGGGCAAATTTGCCGTATCGCAATGACAACAAAATAACGTGAAACGCAGTTTGCCTGCTCAGCCAAATAAGGAAGTTCAACAATGAATATTGCTAAGGTTTTTAATAATAATGTAGAGGAACGTTGTGGTTTTACTGTGACAGCTCACTCAGAAAATGCACGTGTTCAAGTCGTCACTCTAAGTAAAGAAACCTTGGATACTTTCGCCGATCTTATCCAGAACTACAGCCTGCAATCACTTGAGTACAAGCCATTTCTGCGTTATGCCGTTGCTGACGCGCTAGACAAAGCGTGTGATTACCAACTTGGTCAGTTCTTAGTGGATGTGATGGAAGATCGCGAACGTGCAGCATTTCTTTTAGAGCCATCAGAAGAAGCGGCGGCACTGTATGAAGATAGCGATGCACAGCGTGATTTCTTTGTGATTCTTTCTACGGCGGTTTCACACCTTATTGGTATTCCAAACTTTGATGCGATGTATGGTAAATACTATGCGCGCTTTACGGTGAAAAATGCTGACAACAGCGATAGCTACCTACGTCAAGCGCACCGCCGTATGGAACTGCACAACGATGGCACGTATGTTGATGAGCGTACAGACTTCGTCCTAATGATGAAGATGGATGAGAAAAACATGCAAATGGGTGACTCGCTACTGCTACACGTGGATGATTGGCAAGATCTTGAGAAGTTCTACCACCACCCAATGGCGAAGCAAAACATTGTCTGGAGTGCGCCACCGAGCAAAAATGTTGGTTACAGCATTGAGCACCCAGTATTCTTTGAAGAGGACAAAAACGGTAAGCCACACATGCTGTTTATCGATCAGTTTGCTCAGCCACAAAACATGCAACAAGGTCTTTACCTCAATGCGATGAGCGAGTCATTAGAGAGTGATACGAACTGTTTTAACGTGCGTGTGCGTATTGGTAGCATGCTGGTAGTACAAAACCACTGTTGGTTGCACGGTCGCGATAAGTTCGTGGCACACGAAGGTCTTAAGCGTGAACTATTGCGTCAGCGTGGTCACTTTACTCGCTAATCAATATTGACCTGATTAACCGTTTATTATGATCAAATTGAAGTTGCAGTGGGCTGCAGCTTCGATTTGTTTGCGTTTGAGGCAATAAGTGTGTTTAGCCAATGTTGTTATCTAAGCACTTTTACCCGAGCGCTTTTATACCCAAGCTACTTTAATTGTGTTTAGTGTGACTCAGAGCTAAGCATCTTGAGGTTTCTTGGGTATAACTAAAATAATGAAAGTGAAGGAGCACCAAAGTGAACAAAATGTATGATTACGTCGTCGTCGGCGGCGGGATTGTCGGGGTGTCGACCGCGTGGCAATTGCAAAGCCGTTTTCCTGATAAATCGATTCTTTTAATTGAGAAAGAGTCGGGTTTTTCATGCCATCAAACCGGTCATAACAGTGGCGTAATTCATGCCGGTGTTTATTACGCGCCGGGCAGCCTGAAAGCTGAATTTTGCAAAGCTGGGGTAGAGGCGACCACCGCGTTTTGTGCTAAGCATGATATTCCGGTGGAGAATTGCGGTAAGCTGCTGGTGGCAACTTCTGAGCTTGAAGTCGAGCGCATGCAGGCGCTGTTTGAGCGCTGTCATCAAAATGGCTTGGATGTTGAGCTGTTGGATCAGCAGCAGCTTAAAGAGCGTGAGCCGAACATCATTGGCTTGGGCGCAATTTTTGTCTCGACGACCAGCATTGTTAACTATCGCCAAGTGACCGAAAAAATGGCACAAGAGTTTGCTGATGCAGGTGGGGTGATTTCTCTTGAAACTGAAGTGACAGGATTGAGTGAACAAGCGGACAAAGTGGTAGTCGCCGGTTTATGCCAAGGTGAAACTATCAGCTTTGATAGCCAGTTTATTGTGGTGTGTTCCGGGTTAATGGCCGATCGTATGACACGCATGATGGGCATTGAGACGGATTTCCAAATTATCCCTTATCGTGGTGAGTACTACCGCCTGCCAGCGAAATACAACGATATCGTTAATCATCTGATCTACCCAATTCCAGACCCTGATTTACCATTTTTAGGCGTGCACCTAACTCGTATGATTGATGGCTCAGTGACAGTCGGTCCTAATGCTGTGCAGGGTTGGAAGCGAGAAGGCTATGGCAAAATTAACTTTAGCCTGCGTGATGTGCTGGATATGTTTAGCTTTGCTGGTTTTTGGAAAGTTTCAGCCAAGCATTTAAAAACAGGTTTGATTGAAACCAAGAACTCGTGGTGGAAGCCGGGTTATCTAAAATTGGTTAATAAGTACTGTCCAAAAATCAAAGTGGAAGACTTGCAACCGTATCCTGCGGGGATACGTGCGCAGGCAGTGTTAAGTGACGGCACCTTAGTGCACGACTTCTTATTTGCTGAAAGTGCGCGCAGCTTACACGTCTGCAATGCCCCGTCACCTGCGGCAACCTCAGCCATTCCGATTGGCGGTTATATCTGCGATAAGATCATGCAAAAGCAGGGGATAGAAACGCCTGAAGCGGCAGCAGAGCAAGTGGCTGAAACCGCGTGATTTAACCGGTTAACTGACAAAAAACCTGAAGCTAAGCTTCAGGTTTTTTTATCGCCGTATTACTGCTAGTTATTCTTTTATCTTGCGATAATAGTCACGCATGGTTTTGATAAATAACGATCTCAATTTATTGATTGAGTTGGTTTTCTTGGTAATTGCCATGATCTCTAGATAGTAGTAGCGCTCACTCGGCGCAATCGCCACTAACTCACCTGAGTCAACATAAGGTTTGGCGTAGTTTTCAGGCAGATAACCAATGTAGCGCGAAGAAAGGATCAGCGCCAAGCGTGATTCATAGTTATACGCCGTGGCTTTAAGGTTCATTTTCGCCAAGTGGGAATTGAGCCGTTCTTGGGTTTTGATCCCCGCATAGGCAACCGGAAAACCGTTGATCACCTCGTCAGAAAGCTCTTGTTCGGAAAGCTCTGTGAGGGGGTTATCTTTGCTGGCATAGAGGTAGCAGATATCGGTATAGAAGTGCTCGTACTCCAAACCATCAAGCTCACGATGAAAAGGAATAAAGCCAATATCCGCCTCTTCTTGTAGCACTTTACGCTCAATTTCTGTCATCCGCGCGACTTCGGCAGTCAAATACACTTCTTTGGCGATATTGGCAAAGTTGCGGATCACCTCTGGCATATGCGCGCGGGTATCCAAGCTGATATTGTCGCTAAACAGCACGGTTAAGCTACCGGATGGTTGAATATCTAAGTGATTAATTGTGTTGCGAAAATCTTCAAGTTCCCCGAGTAATTTAACCGTCGCATCATACACCACAGCCCCTTCTTCGGTTAACGCAAATCCAGAGCGCCCGCGACGGCACAAAATCAGGTTTAAACGCGATTCCAGATTTGAGATATGAATACTGATCGTAGAGCGGCTCACGTTCAGTTCGGTTTCAGCAGCAGAGAAGCCACCGCAATCGGCGACGACTTTAAAAATTTTCAGTTGTTTTATTTCGTAGTCACCAATGTGACCGATGGGCACAGAATTTTTAGTCATTGTTTTAGATCCGTAAAACTTTATGTTTATCGAGGAATATTTATGTCCCTCAATCGGTTGTTATAATTTTGTTACGTTCTGGCGCTATTGTGCGCGATTTGTTTTTTTTTATCTTTGACATTGTTAATGTTTATAACAGTAGGAATGGAACTAATGGCAGATTTGGTCTTATCTCGTGGTTTTATCAATGGAGAGTGGGTTGATGCCATCGATGGCAAACAGGTTGATATTATTAACCCATCCACTGGTGAGCGAATTACTTCTGTGCCTGATATGGGTAAGGAAGAATCAGAAGCTGCTGTTGTTGCAGCCCATGCAGCTTTTCAAGAGTGGCGCACGACGACAGCCAAACATCGCGCCGTTTTGCTGAAAAAATGGTTCGATCTTATCGTAGAAAATGCTGATGCATTAGCCAAACTGCTGACAACTGAACAAGGTAAACCCTACAAAGAAGCCTATGGCGAGGTACTTTACGGCGCGTCGTTTATTGAGTGGTTTGCGGAAGAAGCGAAACGCATTTATGGCGATGTGATCCCTGCAGCCAACCCGAACAACCGTTATATGACCATCAAACAACCAATTGGTGTGGTGGCTGCGATTACTCCATGGAATTTCCCAGTCGCGATGATCACTCGTAAAGTCGGTCCAGCACTTGCGGCGGGTTGTACGGTAGTGATTAAGCCTGGCGAAGATACGCCTCTTTGTGCGCTAGCGATGGTGAAACTGGCTGAGCAAGCGGGCATTCCGAAAGGTGTGGTCAATGTGGTAACCACTTCACGCCCGGCGGTAGTTGGTGATGTTCTTTGTCGTCATCCATTGGTGCGCAAAGTCTCGTTCACAGGTTCTACTCCAGTAGGCAAATTAATCCTACGCCAAGCGGCAGATACGGTGAAAAAGGTTTCACTAGAGCTTGGCGGAAATGCACCGTTTATTGTTTTTGATGACGCTGATATTGATAAAGCAGTCTTAGGCGCGGTGATCTCAAAGTATCGCAATGCTGGTCAAACTTGCGTTTGTACAAACCGTCTTTATATCCATGATGCGATTTATGATGAGTTTATGGCGAAATACACCCAAGCGGTCAAAGCGCTTGCTGTCGGTGATGGCTTAGTCGAAGGAACCGAGATCGGTCCGCTCATTAATCAAAAAGCGTTTGAAAAGGTATCGGCTTTGGTACAAGCCGCAATCGAACAAGGTGCCACGTTGGCACTTGGTGGTGCGGGGCATGAATATGGCGCGCAGTTCTATCAACCCACCATTCTTACAGATGTCACGGAAGAGATGGATATTGCCCATCAAGAGCTGTTTGGTCCGATTTCGACGATTTTCCGTTTTAATGACGAGCAGGATGTGGTGCGCCGAGCCAACGATACGCCTTACGGTTTAGCGGCGTATTTCTACACCCGAGATCATGCGCGAGTTTGGCGTATGAGTGAGGCGCTGGAATACGGCATTTTAGGTATCAATGAAGGCATTATTTCAACCGAAGTGGCCCCGTTTGGTGGCGTGAAAGAATCGGGCAGTGGACGTGAAGGCTCGAAATATGGCATCGATGATTACCTAGAAATTAAATATTTGTGCCACGGCATTTGATTGGTAAAGAGATAACAATTTCCTTTCTTAGTTTGATATATTTTCCCTAAAGAGTCCCCTTCCAGACGTTGGGGCAATATATTTCAGCAGCACCCTCCAGTGCTGCTTTTTTTTGCCTGTAATTTCGCATAGCGCCAGTGATTTCGGGTGTTCAAAGCAATGGTTTGATGGCGATAAAACTTTAGGTAGAGAATTACGAATTTAAAGAATGTAAACAGAATGTAATTATAAGTTACACAGTGACAACGAAGGATTAATAGGTCACGAAAACTGTTACTGGCTGAGCCAGAGCAAACAGAATCACTCAAGGAGAAAGTTCATGTTTAAAACTTTAACTAAATTGAACAAGGGAAGCCTAACCAAAAAAGTTGCTGCTTGCGCGCTTGCATTATCGAGCACTTTTTTAACTGTATCTGAGGCATTTGCCGCTGAGCATAACTGGCGCTTTGTAAATTTGTACCCACGCGGTACAGCTTACGGTGAAGTGTACAAAGGTTTTGCGGAAAACATTGAAGCAATGTCGAACGGTCGCATTTCAGTGCAAGTGATGTACTCAGGTGAAGGTGTTGGGCAAACGGGTGTTCTTGGCTCGGTAAAATCAGGTCTTATTACAATGGGCGCACCTTTCCAACCAATGCATGCGGGTGAGTTCCCTGCAGGCGTTGTAGAAGTGGGTCTACCAGGCATGACAGATGATGTCGGTGAGCTCAGCGCGCTTTTCCACGAGAAAGGTTGGGGTGAGGTGCTGGAAGAAGCTTACGGCAAGCAAAACCTTGTTTGGCTTGAACCATACATCCAACTGCCAGTATACGTGCTAACCAAAGAGCCAATTAACTCAATTGAAGATTTTGAAGGCTTGAAAATCCGTGCGCCAGGCGCATACGGCAAGTTCCTACGTAACCTTGGCGCATCGCCAGCATCACTTTCTTACAGCGAGATCTACACCAGTCTCGCGACAGGCGTTATCGATGGCTCTATCGGTAGTAACATCATTGACCACCGTGACGGCAACCACGTTGAAGTAGCGAAATACATGTACCGTCTACCAATCGCTGGTGCGCAAACCCTACCTATAGTGGTTAACAAGAGTGCATGGAACAAACTACCTGATGATTTGAAAGCGATTGTTCGCGCGGCAAGTGCTGTTCACGCTCGTGAGCAAATGACGAAGTCTCGTCTTTGGGAATCTCAAGCTATCGCTGATATGGAAGCAAAAGGCATGAAGTGGAGCCCAGAGCCAAGTGCAGCTGATGCGCAGAAGTGGAACGAAGCGGCAGGCTCGCTATGGGTTGAGTATGCAGACTCTGACCAATACAGCCAGCGTCTAATCAAAATCGTGCAAGACACTCAATAACATCAATAAAACTATCGACACAATGTTTAAAACAAAGGTGATTTAACGCGAGATTGAGACTCAGATTGAATCACCAATAAAGGGGGGCGGGATCCCCCCCTTTCTCCTTTTATGCTGTTAGGGATGAAGTCTATGTTGAGTACGGTGTTAGCAACCTACTGTCGCGGCGTGAACAAGATAATCTATCTGATTGGTGTATCAGCATCGCTCTTAATGCCGATACTGGCAGCGACAGTCGCCTTTGAAGTCTTTTCTCGTTATGTACTCGGTGCACCAACCATTTGGGCATACGACGTATCACTTTTCTTATTTGGTTATATCGCTGCACTTGGCGGCGCTTTAGCCCAACAAAATAAAGCTCACATTAATGTGGATGTGCTCTATCTATCGGTCTCGGCGCGAGTACGTTCACTGTTCAATCTATTTTCTTACTCATTGGCGATTTTCTTTCTTTATGTGGTGCTGATCATGGCACTGGGTAAGTTTGAAGAAGCCGCCGAGTTTAACTACCGCCGTCAGTCTGAATGGGCTCCGTCGATGGCGCATTTCTGGGTGATGATGGTAGTCGCTTGCGGCGCGTTTATCGTCCAATTTACCAGCGATATTGTGCAAGATCTTTACTACTTGTTTACCGGTAAATCGCTGATTGAGCAGGCTCCAGAAGAGAGCGAAGAAACAGAGACATTAGTAGAACAAGCGGGGGATGTATGAGTATTGAAGTATTAACGCTGTTACTCATTGGCTGTGTTCTTGCCAGCTTTGCACTCGGTGCGCCAGTGGGGCTTGCCCTAGGCGGCATTGCGATGGGCATGGGTTATCTCACTTGGGGTGAAGGGATTTTTAACCTAGTGCCAACCACCATCGAAGGTAATTTCTTTAGCTTTATCCTGCTGGCTATCCCACTGTATATCTACATGGGGCAGCTGCTGACTCGCTCCGGTATCGGTGATGCGATGTTTAACGCTAGCCAGATGGTGATTGGTCGTATTCGCGGCTCTTTAGCAGTGAGTGTTATCGGTGTTTGTTCGATGATTGGCGCGATGGTAGGCATTATTGGTGCCGGTATTATGACCTCAGGCAGTATCGCCCTGAAACCGATGTTAGAGCGAGGTTACGATAAACGACTAGCACTTGGCGTGATCATGGCAGGTGGCGGATTGGGTATTTTGATCCCGCCTAGTATTCCGATGATCATGTATGCGGCCACCACGCAAAACTCGGTGGGGCGTATGTTCCTTGCGGCGATCATTCCGGCGTTGATCTCGATTGTGTTGCTGATGGCCTACGTCATTATCAGCTGTAAGCTCAACCCGAAAAAAGCCCCACTTGGCACGGGTAGTGAAACCAAAATGTCGGGTAAAGAGAAGTTCACCACCGCTCGTGATGGTCTGTTCTCTTTGCTGCTGATTGTCGCGGTATTGGGCAGCATTATTACTGGTATTGCAACGCCAACCGAATCCGGAGCGATTGGGGTAGTCGGCGCGATTATTCTGGCGATTTTGTTTAAGCGCTTTCGTTTTGAAATGTTCAAGTCATCGGGTTTTGAGACCGCAATGTTGGTCAGTGTCTCGATGTGGATCATTCTCGGCGCGTCGCTATTTAGTAACTTCCACATGCTAAGTGGGGTGCAAAATATGGTGGCGCAAATTACCCAAGATCTCGGATTGCCTCCGCTTGGGGTGATCATCTTGATGCAAGTCATCATGTTACTGCTCGGTTTTATCATCGACGAGCTGATCATCGTTTTGATGTGTGCGCCACTGTTTACCCCAATTGTTGTTTCGCTTGGCTACGATCCAATTTGGTTCGGCATCCTGATGATTCTAAATATCGAGATCGCGGTACAAACCCCGCCTTATGGATTTGCTCTGTTCTACCTGAAAGGTATCGCGCCTCCGGGGGTCAGTATGATGGATATTTATCGCTCAATTCTGCCGTTTATCGCTTTAAAACTGTGTGTGCTGATCATGTGCATGATGTTCCCTGAAGTGGTGATGTGGCTGCCGAATAAAGTGATGGGAGTAAATTAGTATGAGCCTGAAGCGAATTCTGATGCCAGTGGACCTTGTCTACCCAGATGTGGTGAAAAAAGAGGTCGATATGGCGCTTAAATTGATCGATGAGCAAGGCGTTATCGACATGCTCTACGTTGATGAGGCGAAAGTTCACCACAGTATGGTGCCAACCGCTTCCGGCAGTGCTTTTTCTGAGCAGCATAAAAGCGCCTTTGATAGCGTGCAAACCATGCTTGAGATGTACGTGCCCAAGCAGCACCGCGGTAAAGCGATTGTGCGCAATGGCGTGGTGTTTGATGAAGTGGTGCTGCAAGCCAAACGCTCTGAAGTGGATGCGATTGTAATGGCATCGGCTAAGCCTAAGTTGCGTTCATACTTTCTTGGCTCAAATGCCGCCAAGATTGTGCGCCATTCTCATTGCTCGGTGTTTGTCGTCAAAGATGATCCCAGTTAATTAATCTCGCGCCAAATGGCGCAAATAATCATAACCATAAACATAAAGTTAAGCTGCCAAAGGGAATAATTCCTGGCGGAGGTACACTCACAAACTCAAGGAATAGACAATGACCAACCAACAACTGCACCAGAGAAGAAGTCAGGCATTTTCTAACGGTATGGGCGCGCTCTACCCAATTTATGTCGCTAAAGCAGAAAATGCCCTAATTTGGGATGTCGAAGGTAATCGCTATATCGATTTTGCCGCGGGTATCGCGGTAAACAACACCGGTCACTCTAATAAGCGCATTACCGAAGCGGTTAAGGCTCAGCTGGATAACTTTTCCCATACTTGCGCGCTAGTTACGCCATATGAGTCGTTTGTTGAACTGGCAGAAAAGCTGACAGAAATTGCCCCTGGTGAGTCTGCAAAGAAAGCAATTTTCTTAACCACAGGTGCAGAAGCGGTCGAAAACGCCGTCAAAGTGGCACGTGCCCATACTGGTCGCAGCGGCGTGATTGCCTTTAAAGGCGCATTCCATGGTCGCACCAATTTAACCATGGCACTAACGGGTAAGGTAGCACCTTATAAAGCCAGCTTTGGTCCGTTCCCAGGTGAAGTGTTCCACGCACCATACCCAAATGAGTTCCACGGTGTGAGTGTTGAGCAGAGCCTACAAGCGCTTGAAGATCTGTTTGCATGTGATATTGAAGCATCACATGTGGCGGCAATTATCTTTGAACCTGTGCAAGGTGAGGGCGGCTTCTACAAAGCGCCAGGCGAGTTTGCTCAAGCGCTACGCCAGATTTGTGATAAGCACGGCATCATGTTGATTGCCGATGAAATCCAAGCGGGTTTTGCTCGTACCGGTAAGATGTTTGCCACAGAGCATCTGGGTATTGAACCTGACATGATGACGTTAGCGAAAGGCATTGCCGGCGGTTTCCCAATTTCCGCTGTCGTCGGTAAAGCTGAGGTAATGGATTCAGCACCTGCTGGTGGTCTAGGCGGTACTTATGCCGGTTCACCAATGGGCTGTGTGGCAGGTCTTGAAGTGCTTAAGATTATCGAAGAGGAAGACTTGTGTGCCAAAGCCAATGGCATTGGTGAAGTTGTAAATGCACGTATGACTAAGCTGCAGCAAAGTGTGCCGCAGATTGGGCAGGTGCGTACGCATGGCGCAATGATGGCAATTGAGTTTACTGATCCGCAAACGGGTCAGCCGCTACAAGATCTCACTAAAGCTATTATCGGTAAAGCGCAGGAAAATGGCGTGATCTTGCTGTCATGTGGGGTGAAAGCGAACGTAATCCGTTTGCTACCGGCACTGACAATCGAATCTGAGATCCTTAATGAAGGTTTAGACAAGCTGGAAAAAATCATCCAAGAATTGGTGTAAATATCCTTTTAATTCACTAATAAACGTTGGCTAAAGCAAAGCCCAATAGCGATTAAGTTATTGGGCTTTTTTAGTTCTATCGATCAGCCATTGTTAGAAATTAATAAGCAAGCGATTGAATTTAATGCAGTTATCCGGGTTTAATTTGCAATTTCGTGATTTTCAGCCAAGACAAAAATTTTTCAGCTACGAAGTACGCTTTAAATAGAAATATGATTTATATCTCCTCCGTAACTATATGAAAAAGCGATGAATAAAAAACTTTTGTCACTGCTTATCGGCTCAGCACTGTTAACAGGTGTTGCGCAGGCCAACGATAACCAAACCTTTACCAACGAGCTTCGTGATACTCATAGCCAAATTCAGCAGCGCATTAATGAGCTGCGCAAATACGCTGAAGATGAAAACAATGTCATCGTTAAAGATGGTGAGCGCTTTATCGAAGTCAATGGTATCGAGTACCAGATCAACCAAGATAACTACATCAAGTTTGATTTACCGATGCCATTTACCGATGAAGGCTTGTTCCGCAATGTATTTGATTTCTTGAGTGATGACTGGGAGTTGTCTTGGTACCACTTTGGAATGGTGGCAGTAAATAAAATTTACGGTAATTACGATTACGGTAATGGCTGTCTGATTGAATACGGTCCAGAGGGTGATGTTCACTCACCAAGCGGTATTACCCATCTGTCGCTAGAAGATTACACTTGTGCCCTAGAAGAAGGTGAAAGCCTAACTAAGATTAAGTTCCTAGGGACAGGTGAAACCCTCACTTACGCTGATTTTGGTTACCAGTCGGAAAATGATTTTGTACCGGAATCTGTAGCGCTAAGTAATGGCAAGGTATACGCGGGTAACACGCATAGCGGCTTTTCTCATATTGCGCGTTACGATTTGAAAAATGAGCAGGCCCTAGCACCAATCACTGGTTTTTCGCTCAATGGTGTTAACGAGACTTACCGCGTCGTCAGCGATGTAACGGAACACGACGGTCGCTTATATGTCGCTTCTCTGTCGTCTAACCGCGTTGATATCTACGATACCAATAACAATGACCAAATCATTATGTCATTGGGTACCGGCTCTTGGTCAGGTAACACGTTTGATAAAACGCTGACGCACCCATACAGCGTTGCAGCAAACCATGAGTATATTTTTGTTGCTGATATTACGGGCAAAATTTCTATCTACCGCCAAGCGGATGTGAAGCTAGCCAACCACAAGACGTTGTCTAAGTACGGTTTCTTCAACTTGCCAGAGAGCAACTCTATCTACCGTAATGTGAAGATGGAAGTGGTGAACAATGAGCTGGTGGTGAACTTTGATAACACCTTGACCTACGTATTCGACCTTGCATCAGTACAAGCGGGTGATGAGTTGGTTGAAGCAAAACACCGCTTTGCCAATACTCGCTACCGTAATACGTACCAAGCCAGCAATGGTGAAGTGTACGTTGGCAGCAACGCAGGTGTTGTCGAGCAGTTCAGCAAAGAGCAGTTTAGCTTTGTTGAAGGTGGTATTGAAGGTGAGGCGATGCACATCTTTAAAGGTTTCGTAGACGCGGAAACTGAACAAGATCAATCACTAAAAGCGAGCTTTGACCTAGCAGTTGAAGAAAAAGCTTTAGCGATGCTGCAAGACCGCACAGTGGTGATTGCGAATATGGATGAACTGCGTGTTCACCAAGACAACACACCAGCGACCAACGATCATGTATTTGATTTGCTTGCGCCTGAAGTGACGAAGACGCCGCTATTGTTTGATGGTGAAAGCTGGGAGAGCTTGACGTCTAACCACGAAGTACGTATCGACCGCCTATTATCAGGCACACAGCGTCTTGATGAGTTGGATATCACCAGTTACGCGGCTCAAACCACTTATGATCTGACCGTAGAAGCGCGCTTTGGTGATGAAGGGCAATGGATCAAATTAGGTACCATTGATCAGCTGGAACCATTTGCGAGTTACACAACGTCACACGCGTTTAAAGATGGCGTGAAATACGCAAGTGTTGATGGCACTCAGTCGTTTACGATCAAAGGTCTTGCCGAGGCGACGCATCTGCCACGAGATTTGGTTGATATTCGCCTGACTTCTGAAACAGATGAGTTTGTGCAGAAGCTGACAGATTGGCAATCAAAATGGCGTTTGAGCTTTGGTACTTACTCACAGGCAAACGGTCATTGGGAGAAAATTACCCCAGCCTATGCGCGTGAATGGATGATCATCATGGCGAACTACGCTTACGTGATGAACAGCCCTGAGTTTGAGCACCTATGGTTCAACTACAAACAGAGTATTGGTCAAGGTCAAAACGAGTTCTTTGGTAACGCGGGTCCTGTTGATGGTCCTGGCGGTAACTTTACTGCGGATGACTACCAGAACATTTACCAAGCCTTTATGAACCGTGATCGTATTCGCCTTGGCATTTCTACCATTGGTGGTGGTCTTGGCGGTGGCGATGTGCTTGGTATCGACACTTGGAACTACTACGCTCACTACTACAACTCAGGTATTGGTGTCGTAGGGCATGAGTTTGGTCACCACTGGGGCTCGCACGACAGTAGCTTTGCTAACTCATCGCGCGGTCTGCAGTTAATGACGCATGATATTCACCAAATGATGATTCGTCAGCAGGTGCTGCCTTACCTTGATGATGAGATTAACGCGTTCTACAAAACGCCACGCGAAGAGATGTACAACGGTGTCGCTGAACACTTACGTGTGCCGCGTGCAGAAAGCAACATCAACCTAGTTGAGCGTTACTTTGCTGAAAATCCAATGTGGCAGTCGTACTCTCGTTAGTAAGTACTTTCACTAGTAAGAGAAAATCGAGTTAACTATTAAAACCCAATCGCAATTTTGCGGTTGGGTTTTGTTGTATTTGAAAGGATAAAAAACACATCAAATAGGAAAATTAAACCGGATAGAACCGATATTCTGCACGGTTTTATTAAATATACCCCAAGCTTTAGCTATAAATTTGCCGATATTTCCTTGGTGAATATTTGTGCCCGCACAAGATAAACTGGTTTGAGTGCATAACTTGCGACATTTAATACAAAATTCGTATGATACGCGTCAAAATGAGTAGGTTTTGTAATTGAGAATGTGTGTTTGCTTTGCAAGAATTTGGTTTGATTGTTAATAAAACTATTAGATCTATTTATGCCCAAGTTTTCAGACATAAAAATACGCACCAAGTTGGTCGCGATACTTATTTTCTTTGGCATTGTCCCATTATTAGCCGCCACAGCATTTAATGGACAAGTCGCATCTCGTGCCCTAATCGAGAAATCGTTTGAAGAGCTTTTGTCGATCCAATTATTGCGAAGTAATGAGATCCGAGAGTTTTTCCTTGAAAGAATTGTCGATGTTGAATTGTTTGCGCTGAGTGAAAGCGAATCGATAACGACACTTGCAGTAGATCGATCTTCTCAAGCAAGTGAATTTGATCTCTTGGTTGACAAGTTTGTTCGTGGTTACGGCTATCAGGATTTGCTCGTATTAAGTGCTGGGCAAGGGCAAATTCTCTACTCTTATCAAAACAAAGACCGAATTAACTCTTCTCTTACGACCGATAAAGGGATGGATCTTGCACTAAACCGCGCTTGGTCAGATGTTGAGCGCAGCGGCAAAGCCTCTTACTCAGATTTTGCTTTTAGTGAAGATGAGCAACAACAAGTCTCTTATATTGCGGTGCCGGTATTTGACCAAGCGCGTCAAGTGACTGCCGTTATCGCAGTAAAAATCTTACCAGCCCTGATCAATCAAATCCTCGATTCACGCGTAGGCTTGGGTGAAAGTGGTGAGTCCTATTTGATTGGTACCAATCGCTCGACGGGCAAATTTGAACTGCGTAGTGATGTGACCTCGATGGGTGATGGTCAGTATGTGGTGGGTTTTCGTTTGCAAACGGATTTGCCTTACTGGAGTGATGCAAAAGCGGCGGGCGAACGAGGCGGGCATGATGTTTACGTCGATAGTGCTGGTAACAATGTCTTGATTGCGTTTAGCAAAATTCCCGTTCCCGGGCATAGCTGGTACATGATCTCCAAGATTGACCAAGCAGAGGTGACCCAGCCGATTTACTTCCTCTACGTTACTTTATTAATCGCTGCTCTTGCTCTGGTTGTGGTGGTTGGTTTTGTCGCGCTGAAGTTTGCCAAATCAGTGACTGAGCCACTGACACAAGGAATGGCTTTCGCCAATGATATTGCCTCGGGCAAACTCAACTCAACCTTGCAGTTAGAGCGCAAAGATGAACTTGGACAGATGTCAGATGCGCTTAACGATATGGCGGTGCAGTTGCGTGATTTGGATTGGCTTAAAACCGGTAAAGAGAGTTTAGATGATCAATTGCGTGGCGATTTGAGTTTGGCGGAACTTGCCAAGCGTTTTGTCTCGTTTTTTACCCGTCATATGGATGCCGAGTTGGGCGCCTTGTATCTGTTTGATGAGCAAAGTAAGAAGCTGGTACTGACTTCGAGTTATGCCTTTAGTGATCGCAGAGGCAACTTTAATAGCGTCGATTTAGGCGAGGGTATGGTCGGACAGGCCGCATTCGAGCAGCAGATGATTGCTTACAATGACATCTCGCATAATGCACCAACGTTAAACTATGGTGCGGGTGAGGTGACACCGTCTCACTTTATGTCTGTGCCATTGGTGACTGACTCTCACCTTATCGGGGTGATATTGATTGGTTCCTTGCAACCATTTAGCAAGCTACACAAGCGCTATGTGAATGATGCTTGCACCAACGCGGCAGTGATCTTTAATGCCGCTAACGCTCGTGAAACCATCAGTCAACTGCTTGAGCAAGCGCAAGAGCAGCAACAAAGCTTATCGCGCGCGAACCAAGATTTAGAGCAGCAAGCGAACGCGCTAAGAGAATCAGAAAGCGCTTTGCAAACCCAGCAAGAAGAGCTGCGCGTAACCAACGAAGAGCTTGAAGAGCAAACCAAAGTGCTCAAAGAGTCAGAAGCAGAACTGCAAGCTCAGCAAGAAGAGCTGCGAGTGACCAACGAAGAGTTGGAAGAGCGCACCAAAGCACTCGAAGATCAAAAAGTTGAAATGCAAGAGAAGAACGATGAGCTAAACCGAGCGCAGTTGATCGTTGAAGAGAAGGCGAAAGAGCTAGAAATTGCCAGTAAGTACAAATCGGAATTTCTTGCCAATATGTCGCATGAGCTGCGCACTCCGCTAAACAGCATTTTGATCCTCTCGCAGCTGTTTGCTAACAACAAAGATGGCAACCTCAATCAGAAACAAATTGATTCAGCAAAAGCGATCAACTCTTCAGGCTCTGATCTACTCTCATTGATTAATGAAATCCTCGATTTATCCAAAGTCGAAGCGGGCAAAATTGATCTGCATATTGAGAACGTTGCGTTTACGTCGATTGAACAAGATATTCGCCGTTTATACGACGATATTGCCGCAGATAAAGAGCTCGATTTCTCGGTCTCTATCGCGGGTAATTTGCCAGCCAGCATCGAAACTGATTCGCAGCGTTTGCAGCAGATATTACGTAACTTGCTCACCAATGCGTTTAAATTTACCCATGAAGGTTCGGTCTCTCTTAGTGTCGCATTGCCTTCTCCCGAGCTTGCTGAGCGTTTGCAAAAACCACGCGAGTCATTGGTGGCGTTCCACGTCAAAGACGACGGTATCGGCATCAAGCAAGAGCAGCAATTGGCTATCTTCCAAGCTTTCCAACAAGCGGATGGCAGCACCAGTCGCAAGTACGGCGGTACAGGTTTGGGGCTCTCTATTTCTAAAGAGCTGGCTCATCTGCTGGGCGGCGCGATTTCGCTTAAGAGTGAAGAGCGAAAAGGCAGTACCTTCACGATTGTCTTGCCTCTTGAGTACGTTAAAAAAGAAGCTGGTGATGAGGCCGGTGAAAGCACCCGTGCGCCCGTTGTGCGACTTGAAGCGCCAGCAGAGCCGTCAAGTGAATCACCATTCCCCGCCCATAATGGCGCGACTCTTAATGGTGCAGGTAATAATGGTTCAAGTTTGAATGGTGTAAGCCAAGCCGCGCCGGTTGCGAAAACGCCAATCAACGGCGTAGCAGAGGCAAAACCATCAGCACAACCTAAGCATGAGCACTTTATTGATGATGATCGCCAAAGCATTGTTGCGGAGGACAAAACTCTGCTGATCATCGAGGACGATCGCGCGTTTGCTGGGGTGATGCGAGATTTTGGTCGAGAGCGCGGGTTTAAGTGCATTGTCGCGGAGACCGGGGAAACGGGCTTACATTTTGCCGAGTACTACAAACCGAGTGCGATTATCTTAGATATTGGCTTACCGGGCATTGATGGCTGGACAGTGATGGAGCGCCTCAAAGACAACCCGGCAGTGCGCCATATTCCGGTTCACTTTATGTCAGCCAATGATGCCAATCTGGATGCGATGCGCATGGGTGCGATTGGTTATTTAACCAAACCTGTCGATATGAAAAAGCTCGACACGGCATTTGCCAGTATTGAAAACATCATTTCCAAACCCGTAAAACGACTACTGGTGGTCGAAGATGATGAGATCCAGCGCGACAGCATTAAGCAGTTAATTGGTGAAGATGATGTGCACATTATCGCGGTCTCAACCGGCAAAGATGCATTGGATGAGTTGGAAGAACATAGCTACGACTGCATGATCCTTGATTTAGGCTTAGAAGATATGACCGGCTTTGATTTGCTGGAAAATATTCGCCGCAGCGAAACGGCCGCTCGTGTCCCGATTATTGTCTATACCGGTCGCGAGCTCACGCGCGAGGAAGAGAAAGAACTCAATCAATACGCTGAGAGCATAATCATCAAAGGAGTGAAATCGCCTGAGCGTTTACTCGATGAATCTGCGCTATTTTTGCATCGCGTTGAAGCGGAGCTTCCCGCCGAGCAGCGTGGCATTCTTAAAGCGGTACATGATAAAGAGTCGCTGTTGAAGGATAAAAATATCCTGCTGGTGGACGATGATATGCGTAACGTTTTCGCCCTATCTAACGTTTTAGAAGATAAAGGGATGAACGTCACTATCGCCCGCGATGGGGTTGAAAGTCTCGACAAACTCAAAGACAACCCAGATATCGACCTAGTTTTGATGGACATCATGATGCCTAAGATGGATGGCTACGAGGCGATGCAAGAGATCCGCAAGCAGAAGAAATACAACGCTTTACCGATTATCGCTTTGACTGCCAAAGCAATGAAAGGCGATAGAAGTAAGTGTATTGAAGCGGGCGCGAGCGATTATTTAGCTAAGCCGATTGATACCAGCAAGCTGATTTCAATGATGAGAGTGTGGTTGTACTGATATGAGTGATGTGATCGAAATTAACGATGAACAGTTAGAGATCCAGCTGTTTTTAGAGGCGATTTATCGCAAGTATGGTTATGACTTTCGCGAATACTCAGTGGCACACACTCGCCGTCGATTAGAGTATCGCCGTGCGTTAGAAGGAATGACCAACTACTCGCAGATGCAGCATAAATTGATTTATGAGCCACGCTTTTTTGAACAGATCTTGCTCGATTTGTCGATCAACGTCACTGAGATGTTCCGTGACCCTTGGTTTTACAAAAAGGTGCGTCAAGTGGTGTTGCCACACCTGCAAACCTACCCATTTGTGAAGATTTGGCACGCCGGGTGCTCTGCCGGGCAAGAGGTCTATTCGATGGGTATTTTACTTGAAGAAGAAGGCATGACTTCACGTGCTCAGCTGTACGCCACGGACTTTAACGAAGCAATTTTAGAAAAGGCGCAAAAAGGCATTTACCCGATGGATTTGGTGCGTCAATACACCACCAATTATCAGGCAGCAGGGGGAACGCATTCTTTTTCTGATTACTACACCGCAGATTATGACCATGTGATCATGCAAAGTCGTTTGCGCGAGCGGGTGTTGTTTACTCCGCACAACTTGGCGACCGATGGTGTGTTTGGTGAGATGAATGTCATCTTCTGCCGTAACGTGCTGATTTATTTTAATCGCGAACTGCAAAACAAAGTCTTCCAACTATTTTATGACAGCTTAGTTCCGGGCGGCTTTTTGTGTTTAGGTTCGAAAGAGAGTTTGCGTTTTTCAGATCTTGCGGATCAATTTGAATTGGTGTGTGAGCGAGAGAAAATCTACCGCAAAAAGCGCACGGTAAGAGCGGTGTAAGGAGGCAGTATGAAACTTCACTGCAATAAAGAGCACCATAGAGCCGTGGTCATCGGCGCTTCTGCCGGCGGTCTGGCTGCCATGGAGTGTGTACTGCGTGAGTTAAGCCCAAGCTTTTGCCTGCCGATTTTACTAGTGCAGCATATTAGCCCCAATGTTGAGAGTTACTTGGCTAACCACTTTGAAAATCGCTCTCAACTAAACGTCAAAGAAGGTGAGGACAAAGAGCCGATTCGGCGTGGCAATCTATATATCGCACCGCCGAACTACCACATGATGGTCGAGGTAGATGGGTCGATTGCGTTATCAATCGATGCACCAGTTAACTATTCGCGTCCTTCGATTGACGTGTTGTTTGAGACTGCCGCCGATTATTTTGGTCACGAGTTGGTTGGTGTGGTGCTGACTGGGGCAAATTCTGACGGCGCTAAAGGGCTGCAACGAATTAAGCAAAAAGGCGGTATTGCGGTGGTGCAATCAGTGGAGAGCGCTGAAGCGCAAGCCATGCCGCAAGCAGCAATTGATGCTGTAGATGTCGACCATATCGTCCCATTAGATCAAATGGGTAAATTTTTGAACAGCATATGTGAGTGTTAAAATGACGCAACGTCCGAGTGTTTTGATAGTGGATGATCGTCCCGAAAATCTGATTGCGCTTGAAGTGTTATTAGAGTCTTTTGATGTCGAGATAGTCAGTGCTTCTTCAGGGGAAGAGGCGCTGGCTCATACGTTAGATCATGAGTTTGCTTTAGTGCTACTCGATGTACAGATGCCGGGTATGGATGGCTATGAAGTTGCTGAGCTTTTACGCGGCAACAAAAAGACCAAGTCGATTCCGATTATATTTGTGACGGCTCGTTCTAAAACCGAACATCATATCTTCCGTGGCTACGAGTTAGGTGCGGTTGATTACATGTTTAAACCGCTTGAGCCAATTGTGTTCAAAGGCAAAGTGAACGTCTTTATCGAGCTTTACCAGCAGCGTGAAGCGCTCAGACGTAAAACAATTGAATCGGACCAAAAACTGGCCGAGTTAGAAGAGTTACAACAGCAATTAGAAGAGACCAACGAGCAGTTGTTGATGCTGTCAACCACCGATGGCTTAACGGGTTTATACAATAAGCGCTGTTTTGAGCAGATTTTTGCTGAAGAGTGGGAACGCGCGTCAAGAACACAAACTTCGCTGTCTCTGATCATGCTCGATATTGACCACTTTAAACTCTACAACGACACTTTTGGTCATCATCTGGGTGATGACTGTTTAAAGACGGTTGCCAAGGCGATCAGCAATATGCAGCTTAGAGAGCTCGACCGCATTGCGCGTGTTGGTGGTGAAGAGTTTGCTATCATCCTGCCAGACACCGATCAAGCTGGGGCTGAATTAGTGGCTGAGCGGGTGCGTAAAGTGATTGTCGATTTGCAGCTGCCTCATAGTGAAGCTTCAGGCAGGGCGACAGTAACCGCAAGCTTTGGCGTCAGCTCCGTGCAGCCTCAGCGCGGTTTGTCTTCACGTTATTTGGCCGAAGCTGCGGATGATGCCTTGTATGAGTCTAAGCGCAACAATCGCAATTGTGTGACGTTTAAAGCCTGCATGACGTCGTGGGAACATGTGTAAACACTCTGTTGTCTGTTTATGTTTGTTAGCCAACAGAGTGCAGCGTTCTAGCGGTAAATAAGGTTTGCCCAGTGGGTTAAGCCTGCGGTTACTGAGCCGAAGTAGTTGCCGCTTACAATTGGTGTGTGAGGTAGTACTGATGAAACCGCTGCGGTGAGCGCTTTTGAGCGTGCTGAACCGCCGGTCATATAAATCACATCTGGCGTGATGCCACTTTGTGTCACTGCTTCTTCAACCAAACTACGAATTTTGTTCATTGGGTTCTCAATCGCTGCCTCAATGCCAGCGCGAGTGGTTGGCACATTGAACACTTCGCTGACGAGGTCAATGGCGGTGGTATAGCTTTCGTGCTCTGACATGGCAATTTTCGCAAGCTCTGCCTGATGAATTACACCGTGACCTAAAGTTTCTTGGTGAAGTTTTACTAGACGTGCCAGTTTATCCGGGTCGCGCGCTTCTTTATGGAACTGGCGTAGCACAGACAAATTATCGTGAGCATAGAAATCACGCTGCGCTTGGACATCGTTGATTGCAATGGCATTCCAAAATTGAATCAGGGGTAAATCGAGCCCGCTTTTCAGTTTGCTGCCTAAACCAAATTCCGTCATTAAGCATTTAAACGCAATAAAGATATCCAGATCGTTACCCCCAACCATTTGACCGGTATGTGCCAGTAGCGAGTCTTTACGTTCTTCTTGGTTATGCCACGTTGGACCCATTTGGATCATTGAGCAGTCGGTGGTACCGCCGCCGATATCGACCACTAAAACCTTTTTGTCTTCTTTTAGGCTAGCTTCAAAGTCAAGCCCCGCTGCTACCGGCTCATATTGAAACTCAATCTGTTTAAAGCCGGCGCGCTTTGCCGCACGAGTAAGAATATCAACCGCTTGAATATTGGAGGCTTCACCACCACGCCCCAAGAAGTTGACAGGGCGACCGATCACCGTTTGTTCAAACGCTTTTTGGGCGGTGAGCTCTGCGCGCTGTTTGATGTTGCTCATCATAGCGCACACCAGATCTTCAAAGAAAGAGAGCTGCATATCTCTTAGACCCATAGCGCCAAGAAATGACTTTGGCGATTTTACAAAGTAAACATCTTTAGGGTCTTCTAGGTAAAGCTCTAGCGCTTGATGACCAAACTTCACATCTTCACTGCGAACCTCTAAACCTTCTTCACGGTTAATTTTAATCGCACGTCTGAGTACTGCTTCATTGGTCTCATTGCTTGGTGCGATGTCTAAGCAGCGAAATAGGTATTCAGAAACAGACTCAGGATTGGGTGCACATAAAGTTGAAGGTAAATAGATGTTCTCATCAACTAACGGAATTGGCGTTACTTTGCCCTCGACAAGATGAGCAACGCAGCAATTGGCGGTACCAAAATCAAAACCTAGTGACATTTAAACCTCAACGTATGGCAATAAAAGGGTCGCACACTAAACCCTAGACTGATGGACGGGTCAAGCGGAAATATAAATTGCGTGATTTTAAGAATTCAGTGTCGGTGGAACCGAGCGGAGTTAGGTCTTAACTTTCAAAAGCAGGGTTAATATTTGATTGGCGTTTATGCGCCTTGTGTATGTGTTTCTTGTCACATATTAACCAGTTGATGTTACCGTATTTTATGTTTAGAAACTCATACGATTGAACTAGCTATAGCGAAATGTTACGGTCTTTTTTCACTATAAATAGCTCGAAACATGAACGTTTCTATTAGAGCAAGTCAGCCAGGGAGGCGACATTTGTATAGTCTCCTAGTGCATTTTTTTGAATGTAACAATCAAATCTATAGTTAGGAAAACTATGCAAGACAAAGGCTTAACTAACTTCGCTAGTGTCGAAGAGTTTAAACGTGCCTTTTTATCAGCTCATGAAGCCTGCCTTGAGTCTGGTAAAAAAGTTATCAGTGGTGACCAACAGCTGCAAGACAATGAAAAAGCTGTCAAAGAGAGCGTGAACGAATATCAAAAGTCGATTGAACGTGTCTCTGAGTTCTTCCAGGATCACCGCGCTACACTCAACTCCTCTTTACGTGATCAACTTGCCGGGGAAGACCCGTCGGCTGCGATCAAACAAGCGCGCGAATCTGCGCAGCTCTTTAGCCAAATAGAGCGACACAACCAAACCACTCAATCACTCGTGACAACATTACCCCTTGAGCCAAGTGTGCGTGACCAATTGCAACAGTTGCAAAGTCAAGTTGCATCTAATGTTCAAGATGTTACGCAAACCCTTTCTCAAGTGCGCCAGCAAGAAGATAAGTTTTATTCCCGCATTGGAGAGTTACAAGCACAGCAAAGAGCTGAGCAGTTAGAACTGGAAGCTCAGGCGCTTGCGGCACAGGCAAGACGCAAGAGTCTTAAGAAGAAGCTGATGTGGACAGCAGGTTTTGTGTTGGTGGTTGCAGGCTTTATTAAAAGCCAAATGATGTAAGGTTTGTGTGATGAGAGAATCTGATGAAATTTTGCTTGGTGCTGATGCAAAGCGCCAAGAGTTAGTGGCGAGCCTAAAAGAGGCGCAAGGCAATATCGCCCCTAGCATTGATGACGTGGTGTCGTTGTTGTCTGAAAAAGTATTGCCTAAAGTGCAAGAGCAAATCCAAGCCATGCTGGCAGAAAGTGTTGCAGAGGCAAATCAAGCAATGGCTAATATGGGGAGACTCCATAGCCGATTGCCGCCGCCACTTAGAGCGCGCTTAGATAAATTCGATTGGTCAGAGTATAAGTTTGAGCAAAACTTTCTACCGCGTAACTTAGTCGTTGGAGGTGAGCTGATCACTCATGACTTTGGACACTTAGGTAAAAGGTCTATCGAGTTGCCGGTGGAAGTTCCTTTCTATAGTGCCGATTATTGTTATTTCTTTAAACACAATCCAGAAACGTCGGTGCATACCATCAATACATTTGTGTTCCGTTTGGCAACAATGTTGCCGTATTCATCGATGTTTACCTTGATTGATCCCGCCCATATGGGACAAAGCTTTAGTTACACCAAACAGCTACCGTTTAAACGCTTAGTTGAGAACGATGTTTCACGCGTATTGGAAGAAATTCTTAGCGATATTGTCCGTATTCAGAACAGCTATTTAGACAACAAAACTGAGCGCTTAATCGACGTTGACGAAGAGATCCTTGGTAACGCTAAGTTTGAATTGATCGTGGCGAAAGATTTCCCTAAGCAGTATGACCGTCGCTCAATTGAGTTGCTCGCTAAGATAGCCCGCACCGGTCCTAAAGCCGGCAAAATTGTCTTGCTCGATTATGACTTTGATGTGGAACTGCCAAATGGCTTAAACCGTGCTGATTTGTTCCCAGCGCTGCGCCATGTGTATGGCAATGATAACTGCGATGCTTCAGGGCTGGGGACTTTATCAGCAGATTATGTCAGAGAGAGCAAAACCATTGATGCCATCCTTGAAGGGTTAAGCCGCGCTAAGCCAAAAGAGACCAAACTCGGTTTTTCTGATGTGGTGCAAACCAATTCAGATGAGTGGTGGCAAGAGAGCGCGGAAGAGATGATTTCGGCTCCAATTGGTGGTTCTGGTAGTCGTAAGAATGATATCGAGCTGTGGTTTGGCGAACGTAATAAGCAGCCTTCGTCACATGGTATGTTGGCAGCAATGACCGGCGCGGGTAAATCGAATTTATATCATGCGTTTATCTTGTCGCTTGCCACTCGTTACAGTCCAGAAGATCTCCAGTTTTATCTGATAGATGGTAAGCAAGGAGTTGAGTTTAAACGTTATTCGAAATTCCCTCATGCCAAAGTGGTGTCGCTGAATACCAGTCCACAATTGGCGCGCAGCGTTTTGCAAGAAGTTTTGGACGAGATGAACCGTCGCAACGAAACCTTCAAGGCGCACGGATGTCCTGACTTTGTCACTTATCGTCGCAATGGCTCTCCAGGAGGAAAATTCCCAAGGCTGATGCTGATTATCGATGAGTATCAAACTCTGTTTGAAGATGACAAAACTGGGTTGGGATCGCAGTTGATGACTGCGATCGCTTCACAAAGCCGCAGTGCTGGTATCCATATGTTCGTTGGCTCTCAGAAATTTGTTGTCGCAGGTATGTCTCAGCCGCAAGCTACTTTCAGCAATATCAACTTGCGTGTTGCGATGAAGATGAGTGGTGAAGAGATCACCTCGCTGCAAGAGTTTGGTTCGAAAGGTAAGCAGTTGATCCGTGGCTGTACAGAAACTGGGCAGGTAGTCATTAGCCACAGTGGCGGTGTGGATGAAGTCCCTTGTGATACTGGGCGAGTGGCTTATATCGCTGGCGATCACTGTAAAGATCTTATCAAACAGCTGGTGGAGAAGTGGCAGCAACAAGGAGGTACTTGTCACACCGTATTACTTGCAGGCACTGAGCAGCCTGAGGTGGTTGAAAATACTCAAATTAACGCGCTGTTCGAGCAATACAGCCAACGTCCAAGCGAAGACGAGTGGATTGCAATTGCAAATAAACCGCAAAACGAAGCGGGTTTAAATGAGCGTGAGTGGTATCCGATTGAGCATCCGAGTGTGTTCTGGTTGGGTAAAGAGATGAATATACATGGGCAAGCCAAAGTAATATTGCGTCGTCGTTCTCATGAACATTTGTTGTTAGTGGGTGATAGCAATGAAGCTCGCTTAGGCATGCTGGGCTATTTCTTGGCGCAATTGCCAATCAACGCTTCTGCGCAGGAATATCAAGTCCATATTCTTGAAGGTGGTATTAAAGGTTCGCCTTGGTATGGCGTGATGGATCTAGTCAATCAAACCGCATTGCAAGGCCGTGCCAGCGTCGCTGAGAAGTTTAAAGACTTTGAACCACAATTGTTAAGTGTCATGGCGGAGTATGAGAAACGCCGTGAAATGGATGAAGAGGAGATGCTGGCTGAACCATCAATTTATGTGGTGGTTAATGATGCTCAGCGAATTCGAGAACTGGCGAAGCAAGACAATAACTTCGGCATGAAAGTCCATGGCTCTGAAGGTGGCGCTCATTTAGCGACACTGCTTGAGTATGGTTCAGAGTATGGCATCCACCTTGTTCTAAGCTTCGACAACGTGCGTTCGCTAACCAAGGCGTTTGACCGCAACGAGCTTGAGAATTTCCGTCATAAGATTGCGCTACAGATGTCTGAAGAGGACAGTTTCCGTTTACTTAAGACTCGTGATGCCGCGAAGCTGCAAGCCGATGGCAACAAGCCAATTTATGCGCTGCATATTGATCAAATGCAAAACCGTCCAAGCAAATTTAAACCTTATTGCTACAGCGACAGCAAATCGTTTGAAGAGAGTTTGCAGGTATTGACTAGCCACTACGCTAAGTGGAGCTAACCCATGTCTTTAGACCGAGTTGAAGAACAAATCCCGCTTTTGATCAGTGAACTGGAATCGCTGAGTAGCCAAATTGGCAAGCAGGTCGGTCTGTTAAGTGCTCAGGCAGAGCGTTTTCTGCCTGATTGCGCTGCGCAAGTACGTCCTAGCTTAGAACGCGAAATGAATGAAATCGAAACACTGGCGAGCCAAATCGCTAATGGTCGCTGCAATGGTTTGTCTGAACAGTTGATCCACAAACTTGCTGTGCTAAGGAGTTACTTGCATGAGTAATGAGCTACGTAAGCAGGAAGCGGCACAAGAGTTGGTGATCTGCGCCAATCAAGCCCACACGCAAATTGAAACGTCGCTTGATGCGCTAAAAGCGCGTTGGTCAGCCCTTCGCGAGCATTACCATGGTCTTGGGGCTGAAGATACAGAGGCAGAAATCAATCTGTTACTGGCGCAAAGTGACAGTTTGTTGAGCAAGCTTCAAGCGTGGCGCGACTTGAGTCAATCTCAACTGCAAGAGAGTGAAGAGGAGGCGACATGCAACCTAGGTGGTTAGTCGCTCAATTGGAAGAGCTAGATTACCAAAGTGACTTTCAAATCGAACTCATTAGCTCATTACTCTATCAAGCGCAGGCAATGAACAACCTTACTCAAGAATATCTTGGTTTGGCTAAGAGCGATGTTTTAGCTGTGTATCAGTTATATCAATCGCTCAAAGAGCATTATGCCACGGCATTTGAGTACGCTCAGAGTCGCTTGCAACGCGTTGAAGTGCAGGTGGACCATGCAGCAGAAAATGTCTCGGTGGGCGAAAAAAGTTTAACCGATGCTCACCAACTGCATGACTTTTGGCGGTCGCAAGTTAACAAGGCGCAAAATTGGTGCAAGGCGGCTCGTAATCATCTGTCCGATTGTGAGCAGCAAACGGAATTGATGAGGGCGAGAGTTGAAGATGCTAAACAAGACTTACTCGATGCTCGTTTGGCATTGAAGATCGCACAGAGCAAGCCCAATGTTCGTGTTTTCCAATATACCGATAGCCAAGGGCGAGATGTTTATCGAGAAGAGCCGCCAGATACTTCCTATGAAGAGCGTAAAGCTTATCTGGCGATAGCCGAGCTTGAGGCTCGTCGGGAGAAACACAGAGCAGCACAGCATCAAGAAGAGTTTGCCGTTCAGGAGTTAAGGCGCGCTCAAACTCAGTTAAACGGTGCAAAGAATGCTGAGAGTGACGGCGAAAAATCCGTCACCATGGCGAGTTATGCATTAGAAGTGGCGAATGATAGTAAGCGTCAAGCGGGCTACAGCCAAGAATCGGCGCGAGCTTGCCTGCAAACTTTAGATCATGTCAAAGCCGAGTTAGAGCGCTTTGAGCAAACCTGTAATCAACAATCCTCGCTACTCTCACAGTTAGACAGTGAAGCCAATCAAGCGTTTTTACAAGTGCGCGATCTTGAAACGCAACACGAGTCAATTCAAGGCGAAGTGTTTACCCTCAAATACACCTTACAGGACAAAACTTCTTTGCTGATTGCCTATGATCAGCCATTAAGTAGCCGATAATTAAAAGAAATAATCATGCCAGCTTTTGAACCTAGTTATTACCGCACCATACTCGTCAACTTGCAAGACGAGCGTGAACAGACCTATTTTTCCAAGAGCCATTATCAAGAACATTGGGAAAACTTGCGCACACTATGGAGTGATAGTGCGGGGCGCAATGTGAATAATCGTTCCATGACGCCACTTCTCGAGCTATATGAGCAGTTTTTACAACAAAGCCAGACCTACCTAGAGACCAAAAAGCGCACGGCAGATCGGTTTGCTGAGCTCGAACAGTCGTTGATTGAGTCTTCTCATCACCATGAACATGTCACCCAATTGATGGCAACATTGAATACTCAAAGTGATGAGCGAGATCGAACATTGCGTTCCAGTGAATCGCTCTCAAAACAAGCGGAAGAGCAAGAGAAAGAAGTGGCTAAACAGAAGCGCGCAGCCAACAGCCACGTCAGCCCAATGTAAGGATACAAAATGAAAATAACTAAGTGGCTATGGTTAGCCTTAGCGATGGTGGTGTTAGCGGGCTGTTCGAGTGTCGATGACGTCACTGAGCATCAAGATGAGATTGCCGGTCTGGAACACCTCCCAATTGGTGCGGAGGGGCGCGTGTTTAAACTGTCACAGTTTACACCTACTGAAGTGCAAGATATTCAGTATGCGTTATCAACGCGCGGTCTTTATTGGACTGCCGCTCAAACACCGGCATACATTAACTCACAGCAATGCCCGGTTGAGGTTTATGCTCATCGAGGTCACTACAACTATCCGGAAAACTCAGAATCGGGCATTTTAATGGGTGCGCTAGGTGGTTTCGATGGGGTTGAAATTGATGTGATGTTGACTCGTGATGGCTATTGGGTGGTTCATCACGATAGCCGCACGGGTCGAGCAACAGGTCGCTACGATGGTAAGCGTTTTAAGATGTCGCGCATCCATGGCGATGAATGGAATAGCTTGGTTGTGCGTGATAAAGATGGTCATTTAACCGATGAACGTGCGCCGTATGTGATTGATGCACTCAAGCGCTGGGCGAGCAGTTATCAGCCGGGTCAACAACTGAATATCGAGATTAAAGAAGATGCAGATATTGTTGAGCTCTCTTATTTGCTCAAAATGGCGCGCTCTACTTTACCATCGGGCAGTTACTTCTTTAGCTCAATGGAGTTCGATGTTTTAAAACACATGCGTGAGCTCGATAAGCAGGTGTACCTGGGCTACGTATGGGAGCCGCACCCAACCTCTATTGCGCAAGCTAAACGCACGGCACGTAAAGCGGTGCGCTCAGATCCTTTGTATCAGAAATACCAACGTCAACTCAACTGGGTGTCTGACTACGAAGCGCGTAAGCGATCGCGCAGCAAATCAACCAAATATTCCGCTAAAACTGTGCGTAGTGCATTAGGAGCAAATAGCGGGCTGCACGTCGATATTCGCAGTTTTGTTGGAGCTTCGACGATTTACACTCGTTCCAAGCAAGCGGGCTTAAAGCGGGTGGCAACCTACACCATTAATGGCAGCGAATACCACCAAAAGCAGCTGGTTGCGCTTAAGAAAATGCGCCGTAACTTGCCGGATGAAGTGATCATGGATACGTCGAAATTTGAGATATGCCATCAGCTTAATCCGCAGCTCGCGAGCAAGAAAAGTGCTTATCAACCGACAACGGAATACGGTCGTGCCATCATGCGTTTGCCAAGTGATGCCAACTTCCTACGCCTAGAAGAGCAAGTGATGTATTTGGCGGATAACCATTATCTAAGCGCTGCGGGTGATGTCCGTTCAGTGTCTCAACGTAGTACTGCAAAAACAGTACAACGCACTACGACCAAAACAACATCAACTAAGAGCGCGACAATGATCTTCATCCCTCAAGATGAAGAGCTGTCTCTTGAGTCAAAACCTATCAATATCGAAGTACCAAAGTAAGAAATCAGTATGGCTATTAGTAATGAAAACGCGGCAAATCCAGCGGCGTCAAAACCCAAACCAAAGTGGTTTGCGATAACCCTGTTTGTTTTATCTTTGCTCTATCTTATTCCAGAGGTGGTATTTAACGCCAAGTTGGTGGAAGTCGCGGGCGGCGGTTCTCTAGATGATAATACGCTTCACTTAGTGGAGCTATTTGGTCGAACTATATCGGGTATTGGTGTCACCTTGCTTATTGCGGACTTATTGCTTAAAGGGCGATTAGTCAGCACAGTGCCAAGGGCGTTAACCAGCCTATTGGTGATCGCCTTGATCGTTTGGCCAACCGTATTCTTTGGTCAAAAGTTATTGATCGATAAGATGTTGGTCGAACCTTCTACTTCACAGCAGCGCCAAGAAGCCTTTTTTGCCTCAATTTTACGTTCAAGCTTGGCCGCCAATGCTGTGCAAATTAAAGGGTTACCATACCAACCTGAGCATGCCAATTCTCCGACGGAGATGACGTTTCTTGCCATGATGGGGGGGCTCGTTTACGCCAATGATGATTTTATCCACCATGTTGAAGATAAGAAACGCGAGATCTTAAATCGCTATATTGAGAACAAGGCGAATTCCCAGTTTGATGATTACTATGCTGACTATAAAGGCATGCAGGCAAAGATAGTTGATTCCTACAAAAGTTATCAGTATGGGGTCGATGACTATAACCAATCCTTAGGCAGTGCATCTAAGCGTGCTGACAGAATTTGGGGAAAAGTAGAGACCTATATATCCGATGGCTGGAAAGATTACCGCAATGCCGAAAAAGCCTATCTCGCTCGCGCTGAAGCGCGCGCTCAAGATATAGCGCCAAAAATCTATCGTCATTTTGAAGATCGTAATCGTTGTATTGATCGCTACAACGGTAAGCGTAAAAACCCAGAGCGCTTAGATCGCTGTATAAAATCAGAAGAAAAGCAGTATGCCAAAACATTAAGCCGCGCTGGTCTTCCTTATGTCGAGATGAACTATTGGCTTAAGAAAGAGAAAGGGCGCACTAAAGGCACCACAACGCTAGAAGACACGGCGTGGAGTCTCGGGCTATCGGCTATTGTTGCCGGACTGGAAATTGTCACCGGTGATGGCGGCAAGGAAGTAGTCAATGAAGTCTTTACCAATGAAGTTGCTCACTATACGCCACGAATTCTCGTGCTGTGGAAGGATAAATTTAAGCGTGAGACGGGTTATCCAATGGGTATTCGCTCTTTCAAAGAGTTCCGAGCACACGATGTGACGGCAAGCAAAGTTCGTCAACGATCGGCGCAAGAAGGTATTCATCTTAAGAGCAGTTGGCGCGTCAGCCACGTTACGGCGTTTAAAAATCAGGTTAAAGCTGAAGTTCGCAATAGAACGAACAAAAAGTGGAAGGCTGAAATGGCCAAGCGAGGTATGGATCTTAAACCGAACCTGAGTTGGAAAGCTTTCCAAGCCCACCCGGATGTGCAAAAGCAGATCTTACAAACCATGGGTGAACGTCGCTACGTCAAGCCAATGATGGCTGATTGGAATAACAAGCAGTTTTACGACAAGGTTATCACGCCCAATATTCACCGCGAGACACAGTATTGGTTACGTTATATTGAATCCGCTCGTTCGCAATTTGAAGATGGTGCGCCTTTAGCCGAGAACGGTAAAGCAGCACTGCGCTCGATCATTGTGCCTCCGATTTCGATGTCTCTGTCGTTGATGCTGGTCTTACTGACGTTTGTGAAGCTGCCATTTAAGTTCTGGGCGTTGGTCGATTACGACGCGGACCACAGCGGCGTACAAAAACCATGGGAGAAATGGGTAGGTCCTATGCTTTCTGTGGCATTGATGATTGCAGTCTTTGCCGTGCCGCTGCTAGTGGGGAGTTCGAAGTTTACCGAGGAGAAATCGACCACGACTTATTTCCTCGATAAAGTTGAAGAAAGTATTTCTCCGGCGGGCTCTTTAGCATTGAAGTGGGTCTTACACACCCAGCCAATTGTGCATCCAATTGGTGCTAACCTCGACGCCAGCATGAAAATCACACAATGGTTTGAAAATACTTTAGAGCATCCTATTGGCGTGATGGACAAGTTGGTCATGGCAGAGTTGAACCCGCCTAAACAGCGCGCTTCACAAGAGATGCGCGAGGGGTTTGAGGAGCAAAAGCAAGCGATAGTTGAGACTGGGCAATTGGTTGACTTACCGTTTATCGTCAAGACCAACGCGGCAAATCCACGTATTCGGGTAATGAACATTAAGCCTAAATATAAAGCGGGGATGAAGCTGCCAGCGGGCAACTATCATGTAGAAGTAAGTGCGCCTGGTTACAAGACTAAGCGTGTGTGGGTGGCGCACAATAAGAAAAGTGCGACTCACCAAGTCAACGTGACGAAAAGCTAACGTCAAGCCCCTGAGTTTCAGGGGCTTTTTATTTACTATCTAATTAGTCGCGCCAAGGGGTTGTTTTTTGTACGCACAACCTCCAAATCCTTTAATGTTATAAAAACAAAATAAGGGAAAGAGTCATGGCAAGTGAATATACACCACCAAAAGTATGGAAAGACGATATCGAGACTGGTGGCACGTGGGCGAGCATAAATCGACCAACTGCTGGTGCACGACACGAGCAAGCTTTACCTGTTGGTGAACATCCTCTTCAACTCTACTCTATGGGTACCCCAAACGGGCAGAAAGTCACCATTATGCTTGAAGAGCTGCTGGCACTTGGCATCAGCGATGCGCAGTATAATGCCCATATGATTCGTATCGGCGATGGCGATCAATTCTCTTCTGGCTTTGTTGCGGTTAACCCTAACTCTAAAATTCCCGCTCTGGTTGATAACTCGGTGTCACCAGCGGTGCACGTGTTTGAATCTGGTCATATTCTGCTTTACCTCGCGGAGAAATTTGGGTGTTTATTACCACAAGATCCAGCGACTAAAACCGTAGCGCTTAACTGGCTATTTTGGCTGCAAGGTAGCGCGCCTTATCTGGGCGGCGGCTTCGGTCATTTCTATGCGTATGCACCTGAGAAATTTGAATACCCAATAAATCGTTTCACCATGGAAACAAAGCGTCAGCTTGACGTTTTAGATCAGCGTCTGGCAGACAATCGTTATCTGGCGGGTGAGCAATACTCTATCGCTGATATCGCGACGTGGCCTTGGTACGGTAACCTTGTTTTGGGCAATGCTTACGATGCGGCAGAATTTTTGGATGTGCAAAGCTATCCAAATTTATTACGTTGGGCGCGTGAAATTGCTGAGCGTCAAGCGGTGCAGCGTGGGCGAATTGTCAATCGTTCATGGGGTGAGGAGTGGGAACAAGTTCCTGAGCGTCACAGCGCTGATGATATCGATCAAGCGCTGGCTAAGCAGCCTAAATAGTCGAAACTAAGAAAGCCCTGAAAAGGGCTTTCTTGTTATTTAGAGAGTGATTTATCGCGATAAATTAATAGAGTGGGACAATAATGTCAGCGTCGGAGCGAGCAAACGAGGCTGCGGCATTTTGGCTGCTTTGATCGCCAATTTTTGAGGCGCGCGGTATCACAACAAAGATAATTTCCGGCAGTTTGGTAATGCGATTGCTGCGCTCACCGTTGCCATCCAACTTGTAGCCGTCGATATAAACCGTGAGGATGGTGTCTTTGTTGTCTCGAGCTCGGACGAAAAATGACCCGAGTTCATGGACAGCTCCCCAAGTGTAATCGAGCGAGACCTCCTCGCTACTGGGCAGATAAATATCGTAACTTCGGTTGGGCATGTTTGGTCTAACGCTATTGATGGTCACATCAAGCCGATTTTTAACAAATTGACCACTTTGAAATGGCTTGCCTTCCTTTACATCCTTATCTTTAACCAAGCCATTACACTGACTTGTCTCACCGTGCCGTTTTTCAAAGCGATAGGTGGCACAGGCAAACTCATTCACGAGTTGCTGAATCCCTTTAATTAAAGCAGGAGAGGCAAAGGCATTGAGTTCAAATTGACCTAATGTGTCGATTTGGCGAAACAGATCCGCGGCGGCACTTTCAAATTCTGCATTATAGGTAAGAGGGATAAAGCGGTCTTGTTCAATGGCGGCTTTTATAACGTTGTTGGTATCGTAAACGCGATTGCCTTGCTTATCACTGATGCTCCAAGCAAAATTTTTATAATCCGCACTGACGCTAAAACTACACAGCAGCAATGCACTGGCTAGAACTTTGTGCATATCTCTTTCCTGAGTCGACTCTGGTGGTTTATTTATTCTACATCCTCGCCGCTATCTCACCAGCAGCAGAGTCCATCAGGCTGATGAAGCTCTCTTTTCGCTATGCAAACTTAAGAAAAACTGCGCAATTTATAGCTTGTTGTGTCTCTAGATGAAAACACGAGAATGAAGCACGATGGATAAGAGTGGCAACACAAACATCGGCTCGGAAGTATGCAATGGTCGAAACAGTTAACAAAACACAACATACACAATGTCGCTTTTTATGCTCGTCGAGTAGCATAGTTCCAATAGACAAGTTATTGGAGAATAAAGTGTCACTATACGATATAGAGCATGCGACAAGATTGTTGATGGGTTGGCAAAGCCGAGATAAGGATGCCAGTCAGGAGCTTTTCCATCATGTTTATGACGATATTAAAGCCGTTATCGCCAACTTGATGCGTACCCAACGCCCGACCGATACATTGTTGCGTGAAAGCTCGGTCACTGAATTGGCGAATGAGTCAATTGTTAAGCTTCATCGCTGGCGTCATGATGAGACACCGATGGAAAGCCGCCGAGATTTTTTTGAATATGTCAGGGTGTCAGTTTGGCATCTTTTGTTTGGTAAACCCCATCATTGCCTCGACAAGGTTTCGACTTCCGAGCAATTACTTGAACAAGTTCAAGAGGCGATCCCTGCTGAGTTTTCCAGCCAGCATGAGTTAAATCGCGATCTCTATATCGCGTTAGAAGAGATGCGCAGTCGTTATCCAAGACAATTTGAAGTATTTGAACTCAAGCATTTTTCAACGGCATCGATTACTGAAATCGCCGATTTGAAAGGGGTATCGAAACGCACCGTCGACAATGATTTGAAATTTGCCCAAGTCTGGCTGCAGAAAAAACTAAGTTAATGATATGGATGATTCTTTAGACGCAACGGAACTCTACATTGAACTCTTGGAGTTAGATGAGCAAGCGAGGCGAGAGCGCTTGGCACAAATTGCTCAAATCGATCTCGAGATCGCTAATGATCTCGCCGAGATGTTAGAGATAAAACTCGATGAAGATGAGCAAGAGAGCGGGTTAAGCTCATTTGTTCAGTTTGCGTCTCAGGGAGCGGACTTAACTGGCTGTTCTGCCATGGGCTTTACCATCGTTAATCCGTTATCTGAATCAGGCGGGATGGGGCGCATCTACCTTGGTGAGCAAATTGTCAAAGGCAGTGAAGGACAGAGCACAACGCATCAAGCGGCGATCAAAGTCCTACGACGTGATGTGATTAGCGCGAAAAATATTGAGAAATATTTTTTTCGTGAAGCGTCGAGTTTGATAGACCTTGATCACCCGAATATCTGTCGCGTGTATGGTTTTGACAATATCGAAGGCAGCGCGTGTATTGTGATGGAATACATCCAAGGTACGACGTTGGAAGCGTGGTTAGAGACACTGCCGAGCCAAACTGCCCGCTTGGAAGTGTTGCATCAACTTTGCCAAGCTCTGAAATATGCCCATGCACAGCATATCTTTCATGGTGATCTTAAGCCGCAAAATATCATGATAACACCCGAGCAAAAGCTCAAATTAATCGACTTAGGACTGGCTAAGCGCATTGAACAATCGCACTTGTCGTCAGGTGAGCTGAGTTATATTCAAGGCTACTCGGAAAAGTGGTCGTCACCGGAGCAAAAGCAAGGTCGTTGGAGCTATTCCCAGTCTGATGTCTATTCGATGGGGCTGATTATTCAAACCCTATTTGCTGACGTGATACTGCGACGAACTACTGAGGCAGAATTTGCCGCTATTATCGCTAAAGCAACCGCCGCCAAACCTCAACAACGTTATTTCTCCGCTGCGGAGCTTTATCTTGATATTACCCGCTCGCTCAATCATTTCCCGGTAGATGTCTATCGAACAGACGCTTTTTATCGAGTGGGCAAACAACTGCGTCGTCATCCTTGGCGCTTTGGTAGTGTGGCTTTGACGCTGTGTAGCGTGGCAGTTTTTGTCGCTTTAACACTCAAACATAATAGTGAACTGCAGCGAAAGCAGCGCTCGAGTGAACAAGTTATCGCGCAAATGGAGAAAACGCTGAGCAACAACTTACCTTCGCTGAGCTATTACTATCAGGCGCAAAGTGTTGACTCGCTATATCAATATGCGGCAAAAAACTGGCTGTTAGGTGAAAGTGAGTTGGAGCTTGATGCCAAATACCAAACAGGGATAGGTCTGATTTCAGGACTGTTTGATACCCAACAGATTGATCTTGCTGAAGAGTTGCTTGCTCGCCTTGAAAATGACAGCTGGGATTACAAGCAGCAACTAAGTATTGATCGCTGGGCATTTCGCATAGCAGGCGCCCAATACTTACATACCAACTACGCGCTCGGGGGCAGTATGGCTGTCGAGCAGGAATGGCTGAAAAATCCCCATCTGATTGAAGCGGTAGATTACAACCAAGATAAGCTTGCTGACTATTTTTCTCTTATCGACGTCAGCAAGCGACTGTCATTTGACGAATTGCTGACCGCTTTTTATGCACTTGGCGTGATTCGTCCTTACTCGCTGGATGAACAACAAGCACGTTATACAAAACTGCAACAGCTACTGCTCGATAACCTCAAACAGGATGAATGGCGCACTCTGTCTGCCAGCCAGCAAATAGAGTTACTTGCGCTTTATTCAAGCTATACCGCTAACAATTCAATTTTGAATCACTTGGCTGCGCAGGATTATCTAAAACCGTTGCCCGCTGAAATTGATGGGGAGTTAACGCGCCTGTTGGCTCAGCGCGATCAATACTCACTGAGTGAGTTGTCGCAAATCAGGTATATTGCGACGCGCTCTAAGGATGAACAAGTGGTGCTAGCGCGCAGTGAGATTGAGCAACTGCTGACCTCGCAAACCGACCGAAAACCGACCGAGTTTTTGACGATGGCGAAAACTGCCTCGATGGTTTTAACCAGTTTCGATTATCGTGAAAATCAGCAGTTGATACAGCAATATCAAGCGGATCTTATCGAACAATTTACCGGTCATTCTGCCGGTATGCTGGAAGCGGTGAACAAGCAAATGATGAATGCACTTGAGCTAGGCATGGTGACCAAGGCGCAAGAACTCAGCTTACTAAGCGTACATCCCAGCGTGAGCCAAAATCCACAGTACAACCAAAGTGGATTGTTGCAATCCGAGATATTGATTGCACTTTACCAACGAGATATGCCGCCCATTGCCGATTTTGCTGAGCAATTTATGCAATTCGAACAGCGTAGGTTTCAGTACTACCTTGATTATGTTGGTGAAGTGAGTGAAACAATAAAGCGCAGCTATTTTGGCAGTGAATACCCACTGATGCTGGCGGCAAGCAACAAAGATTGGTCCGGCATGGATAAGATCGCCAAACAGCAGCAGCTTAGTTCTTTTGGCTGGCGAGCATTTATCAGCTATTTGTATCAAATCGGTGGGCAACCCGAACGTGCGATGGCGATATTGGGCGATGTTGCTTCATGGCATGACTTTACGGACACGCCGATGTGGCTTGCAGAAGATGTCAAAAATGAGGTGATATTCCTCTATGGGCGTAAGAAGCCAGGCGCTGCAAGTGAGGCTTTGTCATCACTCAAACGATATGCAGAAATTGAGCAGTATGAACAGCAGACGGATAGCTACCATGCAGCGAAAAACTATCTGTTTCAATATGGCTTAGCGCTGCGTAGCCGCAGTGATATTAATGAGATTAATAGGCTCAAAGACTGGCTCCAATCTTCCACAGGGTTATCTGAATTACCAGCGTCTTATCAAAGTTATTATCAAAAGCTTCTGTCATTAGATGAATAAAGTTTTGCGTGTTTTTTTTGAATAAACGTACATCGTTATTACCGCGCGCTTAACCTAAATTGTCCCTTAACAGCCCGAGCGCAGTTCGCGTAGTGGGTAACAATCACGTATGAGAGATAGCTCAACAAACAGTCAGAATGGCTGTGTAATTAACAGAAATATTAATTAACGGCTAATCAACTGAGAGCAGAGTAAACGCTAATTCGTTTGGAATCTCCATAATGAGTTTTTTATAAAAAGGGACCCCTCATGCAAATGACGCAAATCAAATACCCGCTTCTTTCGCTTTTGTCTGCTTGCACCATGCTTGTTTCATCACCTGGTTATGCCTTTTGGGGATCGAGTCTGCCAAGTGAATCTGAAATAGAACAATCCCTGCAACAAGAACTTGCTTTCCATCGTGGTTGGAAAGTCGTCGATGTCGAGGTTGGTAAAGAGATGCCAGTCGATAAAGATTGGCTCGTTTTGCATAAGTTGGGTCAGGCTTTAGGTGCTGAGAACAGTGAAATCAAACAGTATCGTTTGGACATTGAAGTGGAGTATGTGGGGCAAGAGGATTTATTAACGACGGTTGGTCAGGTCGATGGTAAGACTTATCTCACCCCGGTGATTCAAAAGGGAGACAGTCATACATTCAATGGCGGGCTGGTATTTGTTGATTTCAAAGACTCTGATGATGAGTTTGGTACCATCTTTAACACCAAACCATTTAGCAGCGCGAGCAAGACGGACCAGCAAGCACGCAAGGCAATGAGCTCTTTCTCTGAGTTAGTCAAACATGGGGATTTGGATGATGTGGTTGATGTAGCAACCAAGGCTATTGAGCGTGATAACGCATTACTTGAAAAAGTAAAAGCTGACCTTGCGATTTTAGACCCTGAGATGCAGCAATTTCAAACGCGCCAAAACGAGTTAAAACAAGAGAAAAAACAAGCTTTCAACGATCTAACCGCGAGACTTGATGCTGAAAAGCAAGCCTTCTATGACAAAGAGAAAGCGGCGTATCGCTTGGCCTTAGATAACAATAAGCAGAGTTATGACGCGCAGCGTACACAGTTGAGCGAACAGAAAAAAGCGCTTAAAGCGCAAGTTTATGCGCTAGAGAAAGAGCAAAAGGATCATATTAGAGGCTTGATCAATGAAGATAAGGAGCAAGTCAAACAGCAATTGGCAGCGCTTAAAGCTCAGTATAAAGAGCTAAAAGCAGAAGCGTCGGCGCAGAAGAAAGCCCAATCTGCTGATCTAAAAGCGCAAGAGAAGGCAATACTCGCTGATAAAAAACAGTCGTTAGACAGTGATGCATATAAAGTGGCTCGTGCAGAGATTAAAGAAGACTTCAAGCAGCGTCGAAATGACGTAAACGCGAACTACAAAGCTGCAGTGGCTGACTACCAAACACAAGAAAAAGCACAGTCAAGCGAAATGAAAGATGCTAGCAAGCAAAAGCAGCAACAAATTAAAGACGCAAGCTACCCACAGTTTGAACAGGCGATTGCACAAGCACAGACTGATATTGAAGTGAATGAGCAGAGTTATAAGCAGCTACGCCAAGGCGAGAAGGATCAAGCTAAGCAGATCACCGAGCAATATCGTACTTTGGAATCCGATTTCAAGGCTGCCCAGATAAAAGCCAAGAAAGATCTGGAAGCAAATTTTGAAACCAAACAAGCGGCTTTAAATAGTCAGTGGTCAATCAAGAAAGATATAGTTCAGCAGTTAACTAAAAAACAGCGTAAGTTAACAAGCCAAGTTAGAGACGCTGAGAGAGCGCGTAGCCGCGCGCAAAAGATCGAACAATCTTCTTAATTCCTTCCTAGATAGAAGCCAGTGTGACTGGCTTCTTTTTTATCACTAATCCAAACGCTTACCTTCAGAGCAACATGTTGAGATCATTTGATGTTCTTGCATTATGAATCTTACTCGGTGGATGCAAGTTGAAGCGGTGGAAAAATATGAAAAATAGCCTTATTGGCTCGAGAAATTACGTGGCTAGTAAAAGTGTCATCTTTATCTGACAAAACCTGCCAAATTCTGATAGTTAAATGTGAGATTGTTCAAATAGTGTCACAAAAAGTTCATCATAAAAAAATTGTTAATTCGCCCAATTTTCATATTATTGTAATTAAGATGTCATATTAAGTGAGGTGGTTATGAGAGAACAAGAAATGATACAACCTTCCAATTTTGGAGTGATTAGCCGTACTTGCATTTTTTCGCTGGCAGGTATTGTAAGTGTGTTTTTTTTCGTACAACACTTAGTATAGTCAAGCCTTACCAAGTGTGTGGGTACTAACTCGTAACGCGATTTTTCTAGTGCCCACATATTATTTTTGTCAGTCACACCTCTATTCTTTTCTAGTCAATCTATTCTCTATCTCTTGCGACCAACGATAGTTTTGCTCGAATTGTTACGCTTAGCTACGCAAAATCTCTCACCGCCCGATGAAATTTTAGTCATCAAGAAAATGCTCTATCGCTACTTTTCAGTCGTGAGTTTGTTATTAACTTCGCTTTGCCTGATAAAGCTGCTTTAACTTGGTTAAAAAAGCAAAATCGGTGTTCAAATTGAACGACCTAAAGCTAGATTAATTGCTCTCAGAACTAGCTGGCTTAGCCGTTGATTATCGTGAGTAAAAATTGGGGGAAAGTGA
Source organism: Vibrio rhodolitus (assembly GCF_003350325.1). GTDB lineage: Bacteria > Pseudomonadota > Gammaproteobacteria > Enterobacterales > Vibrionaceae > Vibrio > Vibrio rhodolitus. The sequence goes on from NZ_QLYZ01000006.1 coordinate 147,672, forward strand.
CCCAATTGCCCAATTTTGATGGGTGGATTTCCACCCATCTTTATTTTGAGTTCGGTGATGAATTGGATAGGGACGATACTTAGAATGTTCTAACTATCTGTAAAACAATAAATTTACATTTATTTAACTAAATTGGCGCGCTTATTGCCCTTAGTTAAGCATCAACACCCAGTGATGGGGTTGTCCACTTAACAAGGAGAATAATAATGTTTAAGCCTTTGACCCTACTATCTGTATCTGTTCTGGCAGCAACAAGCTTTAATGCGATGGCAGCTTGTGATCCTGGTGAGACAGTGATCAAATTCAGCCACGTAACCAACACAGATAAACACCCGAAAGGCATTGCCGCTTCGCTACTGGAACAGCGGGTAAACGATGAGATGAATGGTCAAGTCTGTATGCAGGTTTTCCCAAACTCAACGCTATACGATGATAATAAAGTTTTGGAAGCGCTACTGAACGGCGACGTGCAACTTGCTGCCCCTTCTCTATCAAAGTTTGAAAAGTTCACGAAAAAGTACCGTATCTTTGACTTGCCATTCCTATTTGAAGATGTTGACGCGGTTGACCGTTTCCAAAACTCAGAATCGGGTGAGAAGCTGAAAAATGCGATGAACCGCCGTGGTCTACAAGGTCTGGCATTCTGGCATAACGGCATGAAGCAGATGTCGGCAAACAAGCCATTACTGACGCCTCAAGATGCAGAAGGTTTGAAATTCCGTGTTCAAGCATCCGACGTATTGGTGGCGCAGTTTGAGCAGCTAGGCGCAAACCCTCAGAAGATGTCATTTAAAGAAGTGTACGGTGGTCTGCAAACGAAAGTTATTGATGGTCAAGAGAACACATGGTCAAACATCTACGGTAAGAAGTTCTTCGAAGTTCAAGACGGTATCACTGAAACCAACCACGGCATTCTTGATTATCTAGTCGTAACTTCAACGGATTTCTGGAAAGGTTTACCAGATGATCAACGCAAGCAGCTAAACACGATTATTCAAGAAGTGACGGCGACACGTAACGCTGAATCTACTAAGGTAAATAACCAAAACAAAGCCAACATCATCGAAGCGGGTGGTGTGGTGCGTACTTTAACGCCTGAGCAGCGTCAGCAGTGGGTTACGGCACTTCAACCTGTTTGGAATAAGTTTGAGAAAGACATTGGCTCTGATCTTATCCAAGCCGCTCTAGATTCTAATAAATAATCACCGGTGAACACTGGGTAAATTTTAGGTCCTTTATATCCAAGTAGTCTTATTCCCCCTTTTTTGAGATTGCTTGGGTATTTCGGGAGAAGGACCTGTTTTCTTTTTTCTCTTTCAGGGAAACAATTTTAGAAGCGAATAACTATGGAACAGTCATTTTTTACCAAAGTCGGACGGGTAACTGACGCCATTGAAGAGTCCTTGATTGCCTTTTTCCTCGGCGCAATGACTTTGCTGACGTTTGCTAACGTCATTTCACGTTACGTGTTTAACGACAACATACTTTGGGCATTGGAGCTCACCGTGTTTATGTTTGCTTGGATGGTGCTCGTCGGTGCCTCTTATGGGGTCAAAAAGCACTTTCATATCGGTGTCGATGTGATCATCAACATGGCGCCAGAGAAGCTACGTAAAATCTACGCCTTGCTGGCAGCAGCCTGCTGTTTAGCTTTTTCTACCTTGCTACTGATTGGTTCGTGGAACTACTGGTTCCCATTTGTTACTGACCGAGCTTGGTATGAAACTGACGATATTCCAATGCCAGAAATGCTGCAATTTCTAGCGGATTGGCTCAACGAAGGCGAGCGTTATGAAAAGATGCCGCGCTTTATTCCTTATATGGCTCTACCAATTGGCATGGCACTGCTGACCTTCCGTTTTGCACAGGTGACTTGGTACATCGCAACCAACAAACAAGATCGTTTGATTGCAGGTCATGAAGCTGAGGAAGATTTAGAAGCACTGAAAGCAGAGCTGGCAGATGCCGGTGATGCGATGGATACAAAAAATAATAAAAGCGACAAGGAGAGCTAGGTAATGGATATTTTGTTGCTATTCGTTATGGTGGTTGGCTTTATGCTCATTGGCGTGCCAATCGCTGTCTCGCTGGGCTTATCCAGTATGCTATTTTTGATGATGCATTCAGATGCGTCATTGGCTTCGGTCGCTCAGACACTCTTTAATGCCTTTGCTGGGCACTACACTCTACTGGCGATCCCGTTCTTTATTCTTGCTTCAAGCTTTATGTCGACCGGCGGTGTGGCAAAACGCATTATCCGTTTTGCGATTGCAATGGTTGGCTGGTTCCGTGGTGGTCTTGCTATGGCTTCGGTTGTGGCATGTATGATGTTCGCCGCCTTGTCTGGCTCATCACCAGCGACTGTGGTTGCGATTGGTAGTATCGTTATCGCCGGTATGGTACGTAATGGTTACTCAAAAGAGTTTGCTTCAGGTGTGATTTGTAACGCAGGTACTTTGGGGATTTTGATCCCGCCATCAATCGTAATGGTGGTATATGCTGCAGCAACGGACGTCTCGGTTGGGCGTATGTTCCTTGGCGGCGTGATTCCAGGCTTACTTGCTGGTGTGATGTTGATGATCGCTATTTACATTGCAGCACGCGTTAAGAATCTACCTAAGCAGCCATTTGTTGGCTGGGGCGAGATGTTTGCTGCAGCAAAAGATGCCAGTTGGGGTCTGTTGCTGGTGGTTATTATTCTTGGTGGTATTTACGGTGGTGTATTTACGCCGACTGAGGCGGCAGCCGTTGCGGCAGTTTACTCGTTCTTTATCGCCAACTTTGTCTACAAAGACATGGGACCATTTGCTGATAAGCAAAACACCAAGCCAGCGATTGTGAAAATCTTCCAAGCCTTTGTACACAAAGATACTAAGCATACCTTGTATGAGGCAGGTAAGCTGACAATTATGCTGCTGTTCATCATTGCTAACGCCTTGATCCTAAAGCATGTGCTTACCGAAGAACGCATCCCGCAAATGATCACTGAATCGATGCTATCGGCGGGTCTAGGACCGATTACCTTCCTTATCGTAGTTAACGTGCTGCTGCTTATCGGCGGTCAGTTTATGGAGCCATCAGGTCTTCTGATCATTGTCGCACCGCTGGTTTTCCCAATTGCGATTGCGCTTGGTATCGACCCAATTCACCTGGGTATCATGATGGTGGTGAATATGGAGATAGGCATGATAACCCCGCCGGTTGGGCTCAACTTGTTTGTGACCGCTGGGGTGGCGAAGATGTCGATGATGCAGGTGGTCAAAGCGGCGCTGCCGTGGGTTGGCGTAATGTTCCTCTTCCTCATCATAGTCACATATGTGCCTTGGGTATCCACGTGGTTACCAACCACCTTGATGGGACCAGAAATTATTACCAAGTAATTTCGCGATAGGTGAGGGGATTAAATCTCCTCATCTATCGTTTTTGAATTAGAGTTTCGCAGGTCTTTCCCCGAGCGCCTTTCATAAAATCGCCACTTTGCTTGGCGATTTTTTCTTCTTTCTGCACCAGAACGTGAATCTGCTTGGTAAACACCATCGATCAGAGTGGTATCGCTGATGACTTTTATCTTGGTTTTTTCACCCATAGACCAACTCCTTAGTTTTGATTTCAGTATGGATGAAATACTCACCTATTGCCAAGGAGTTAAAATACATGCTTTTAGATAAGTGATCGTATTAAGTCGGTACTTTCCGTCATTGGGCTATAACAACAGGGTGCCCTTTGTCGGGATGAGGAATGATTGAAACTTTGTGTTGGTAAACCCGCTCAATAATATCGGCTTTCAGCGCCTCTTTAGGGCAGGCATCTACCACGATGTGTCCCTGGTTTAAGATAAGGATTCGGTCGGTGTATTGCGCCGCTAAGTTGAGGTCATGAAGCACCGCGACAACGGATGCTCCTTGGCGTGCGAGCGCTTGTCCAAGAGCTAAAGTGGAGTGCTGGTGGTGCAGGTCGAGTGCTGACGTTGGTTCGTCAAGCAATAGGATGCGGTTATTGTTACTCTGCTCAAGTTGAGTTAATACCCGAGCGAGATGTACTCGTTGTCTTTCACCGCCCGACAGAGTGGGGTAATAGCGAGTAGCTAAGTGCTTCACGTCACATGACTCCATATTGCGTTCAACGATATTAGCAAGTTGCAGTTGAGTCATGCTTAGCCCAATCCCTCCGAGTTCAACGACTTCTTGTGCGGTGAAATTAAAAGAGAGAGAACTGCTTTGAGGTAGTACACCGAGATGTCGAGAGAGCATTGCGGGCTCCCATAATTGGCGCTCCTTGCCATAAACTTTTACCTTACCTTGGTAGTTAACCTCGTCCGTCATAGCTTTGAGCAAGGTACTTTTTCCTGTGCCATTGGGGCCAAGTAAAGCGGTAAATTGACCGCGCTGTAGCGTGAAATTTGCATTTTCGATGATGCTTTTATGCCCAAGTTTCACCGATAAGTTACTTACATCAATAAGGTTATTATCGGTAAAGTTGCAAATAGCCGTTGCAGTATTGTGTTTGTGCTTAGTAAGGAGAGACAACATTACACACGCCCTCTTTGTTTGATTAATAACCACAGGAAGAAAGGTGTGCCAATCAGAGCAGTAACGATCCCAACAGGCATATCGAGCGGGGCAACGATAGTTCTAGCAAGCATATCAGCAACAAGCAATAGCAACGCACCAAGCAGCATACTAACCGGAAGTAGAGACTTGTAGTTTGGACCTATCATCATTCGAGCTAAATGCGGAACAATCAACCCAACAAACCCAATGATCCCCGCTAATGCTACCGTGATGCCCACGCCTGCAGCGGTCAAAACAATCAAGCGACGTTTTACGTTTTGCACGTTGATACCCATATGTCGAGCTTCTGCTTCGCCAAGTAACATCGCATTCAGTTTGTCGGCATCATGCAGATAGGTAACGAACAAAATCGCTAAAGTCGCAAAGGCTAAATAGAGCGTCTGAATATTAGCTCCAGCCAGAGAACCCATTGTCCATAATGAAAGATCGCGTAGTGCTTGGTCGTCAGCAAAATAATTCAACAAGCCTAATCCAGCATTGGCAGCTGCGGAGATTGCGATACCGGCAAGCAACATCATAGTGACAGAGGTGCCCGTTTGGTCTGTCCCTAACCGATAAACAATGAAGGTGACCAAGACCCCGCCCAAACAAGCAAAAAGTGGCACCGTCCCCATGAGCATCAGCAGCGGATAGGTTGCCGCAAGCCCGCCAAACAGCACAATTGCAACTGCAGCGCCAAGTGATGCGCCAGATGAGACGCCAATAATTCCTGGATCAGCGAGTGGATTGCGGAAAAGCCCTTGTAGAACTGCACCTGCCAAAGCCAGTATTCCGCCAATCGCAATCGCGAGTAAGGTACGAGGGATTCGCACTTGTTGAACGATCATGGTTATGTGACCCGGCAGCTCACCACTGTCATATGGGATAAGGGACTTAATACTGTCTACTAAGCTAATGTCCATTGGTCCGACAGTGATTGAGGTGACCGTCGCCAGATATAGGGCAATCGCTGAAATAATACAGAGCGTTTTCGCTGGCAGCATTCTGGAGATGTTCATAGTGACTGGCTGGCTATAACTTCGCTTGGGTAAAGTTTTGATAAAGTTTGTCGGCTAGTGTCAGGCTTTCTATACCAAGTCCACCAATTATGGCGCTGCCGTTGACTGGAATTATGCGATCATTCACAGCCGCAGGTGTGGCGATGAGAAGCGGGTACTCTTTAATAATGCCTTGTTTACCGCCGAGCTTGTTCCAATCTCGATGCGTGACCAATAGGTACTCTGGCTGCATATTAACAATCGCTTCTTGAGAGAGAGGTTTGTACGAACTCATTTCCTTGTTGGCAGGGTTTTCGCCTCCAGCAAGTTTGATAATCACGTCAATGGTGGTTTGCTCACCAGCGACAGTTGCTGGTCGACCTTTACTTAACATAGCAAATACCACCTTGGGAGAGTGGCTAATGTTGCGAGCCTGCATGTGCTCAAGCTTTTCTTTCAGGTTACGTTTTAGCTCGTTAGCGTTATCTTGCGTTGCAGTGATAGCGGCAATGGTATCAATACGTGCAAACAAATCTGGCAAAGTGTCGCCGGAAGGAACGGACTGGACCGTGACGCCACCACTTTTAAGCAGTGCTAAAGTGGTGTCAGGTCCCATTTCATGCGAGCCAATGAGATGCGTGGGGTTGAGCGCCATTAACCCTTCAGGTGAGAGCTGGCGGTGATAACCAATTAAAGGTAATTGCTGTTCGGTGTTGAAATGCTTGCTGGTGACATCCAGTGCGACCAACTGATCTTTCGCTCCCAAAGCAACAAGTAGCTCGGTGATGCTAGATCCTGCGCTAATTATACGATTCTTGGGTTGATGTTCTTGAGCGAATGCAGTGTTTGCGCCCATCATAAGCCACAAGAGGAAGATTGTTTTCTTCATAGGTATTGTTCCATATACATAGTCACTGCTCTCTTATGCTGTAGAGAGTGTCAATTGCGAAAATTGCAGGCAAAAGTTTGATGATTGGTGTAGTTTGCTAGCGATTTATTGATGCCAAATTCCCAATAATGCAAATGATACCAAATATCATTTGCATTATCATATCTTTTGTATAACATCTTTTCCACAATTACTATTTACAGATATGTAAATTTAACTATCGAACTTAAAGAGCAAATTTTAGCGCGAGGGCCTCCCATTGGTGTAAAGCGGTCTGTTATGGGAGAGGTCTGCTAAATTTAAATCACGGGATGTTGTTTCGTGTTTCACGAAATCGATAAGTTTGAATATGGAAAATATACAGGAGAAAGTATGTATAGCACTTGCTCTGAAGAAGCGGTCAAAACTCAAGTCAGTGTTGCTTTGGAACACGATGATTCAGTGCCAATTTCAGAAATGTCCAAGCAACTTGGTTTGAGTGAAGGTGCGATTACCTTTGCACTACCAGAGGTGATGTTGACCCAAGTAGAGGGTAAGCATGCGCAAGCTATCTTGGAGCGACTTCCCGAGTGGGGTGATGTCACTACCATCATCCATTCATGTGGTTCTATTTTTGAATTCAAGGCGCCTTTCCCTAGTGGAAAAACTGCCCATGGTTACTACAACCTGATGGGCAAAGAGGGGCAGTTACATGGTCATCTCGCATTAGACTTAGTTATGCATATCGGTTTTGTTAGTAAACCATTTCGAGGAAAAGAGAGCCACTACATCGGCTTTTTCACCCAGCAGGGCGACTGCATGTTCAAAATCTATTTAGGGCGTGATAAGCAGCGCCAACTAATTTCTACACAAGTTGCAGCGTTTAAGGCATTGAAAGAGGAATTTTCAAAATGAGCATTGAAAGCCAATCTCCCCAAGTTGAACAGACTAACCATCAGGATGTCCGTCGAGAGCGTTTACAAAATCGTTTGGAGCCGGAAATCCAAGAGTTTCGAGACTCTCGGCAGACTCTCCAACTCGCAACAATTAGCGAAGAAGGGATCCCAAATGCGACTTATGCACCTTTCGCCTTTGATAAGCAGGGTTATTACATCTTAGTCAGTGATATTGCGGCTCACGGGAAAAACCTCAAAACCAATCGCAACGTTTCAATCCTTATGATTGAAGATGAGGGCGAGAGTAAGCAGATTTACGCACGTAAAAGACTCACTTTTGACACCAAAGCGCAACTCATCAGTAAGCAGAGTGATGATTGGATTAAAGGTGTTGCTGCTCTACGTCATCGCTTTGGTGACATCATCGACAACTTGAGCCAGCTTGGTGACTTTAATTTATATCGACTGGTGCCAGAGTCTGGTCGCTATGTAAAAGGATTTGGTCAAGCCTTTGAAGTATCGGGCAATGATCTGTTGGATTTCGTTCATCTAACTGAGGGGCATATTCAACCGACGAACAAGTAGTGTTGCGAGCAATGGAAGCCTAATCAGACCTGAAAAAATACAAATATCACTAAGTCAGGTCGTCCCCCTTCAAATGGAAAATAACATGTTAAAGCAAACACCTTTAGCCTTAGCTGTTGCTGGGCTTTTTTCTGCGCCAATTTATGCAGAGAATTCATTATCACAAGAGACGGTTGTTGTTACAGCGACAAGAACCAATACTCAAATTTTTGATACTGCAGCGTCAGTTAAAGTTATTGATGATGATGCGATTGAAAAAGAAATGGTGACTGGCTTAGACGACCTATTTAGATACACGCCAGGTGTATCGGTCAAAAGTAATGCCCGCCAAGGTATTCAATCGATTAACATCCGTGGTATCGAAGGTAACCGAATCAAAGTGTTGGTCGATGGAGTAGCGCAGGGAAACCAATTTGATTCTGGTGGCACCTTTGTTAATTCCTCACGTGTAGAAGTTGATACAGACTTACTTAAAACGGTTGAAATCGTCAAAGGCGCGTCATCATCTCTGCAAGGGTCGGATGCGATAGGTGGTATCGTCGCATTTGAAACCAAAGATCCGCGGGACTTTTTAGCGGGTAAAGATATTGGTGGTCATGCTAAGTTTAACTACTCATCAAAAGACAATACCTTCACAGAATCTGTTGCGCTGGCTAATCGTTTTGGTGATTTAGAAACTTTGATTGCATACACTCGTCATGATGGTGAGCAACTCGAGAATTTTGGTAGTGCTTTACCTTTGAACAGTAAAGCGAACGATTTACTGACCAAGTTACAGTATCAGCTCAACGATGCTCATCGCTTGGAGTTTAATGGTCAGTATCTGCTACGTAACTCAGCAGGCGAACAAGAGTATGAAAACTATTCTGATGCGAGTTCTGATGATGAGACGGAACAATATCAGTTGGCGCTTAAACATATTTGGAGTGCAGATCTTGCGTTGTTTGATGAACTGGAGTGGCAATTGGCTTATTTTGACAAGCAAGAAAACGCCAATACGTACCGCACAGTTAACCCCAATGTGCCGTTTTTAAACCCATCTCCGATAGCGATCGCTCAAACTAAAAATTATCTCTACAGTGACAAAGGCGTTCAGTTTGATGCCCAATTAGAGAAATCACTCACTCAAGGTAGCCTTGAACACTTCTTTGTCTATGGTGTTTCATTCCAAGATAAAGACATTAAAAACGTCAACGATCAATACAGCGATCCGGGTGGTGCGGAACAGTTTTTCTACATGCCAAGCGCGAGTGAAAGCCGTTATGGGCTGTTTGTGCAAGATCAGCTGACCTTTGGTAACTGGATTATTACCCCGGGGATTCGTTATGACGCATTTGAGACAAACCCTGGTGATGCAAGCGCCAACCCAAGTGGCAATGCGCAAAGTGACTACGTTAAATTCTCTGACTCAGCGCTTACAGGACGTTTAGCCACAGTTTACAAGCTGAATGAACAACACCGTCTATTTGCACAAGTGAGCCAAGGCTTTCGCGCCCCTGAATTTAAAGAGCTCTATTACTCATTTGGTAACCCAAGCCATCGATATATTAATACGCCTAACCCAGATCTAAAGTCGGAAGAGAGTGTTTCTTATGAGCTTGGGTGGAGACATGAGAGTGGCAACTCGAGTAGTGAGTTTGCCCTGTTCTACAATAGCTATGACAACTTTATTACCCAGCGTGTTGTCTCTTCTTCACCGCTAACTGAGTATCAGTATGTCAATCTCGATCGTGCTTATATCAAAGGGGTTGAACTGTCTAATTTAATGTCTTGGGATGGTTTTATGCCAGTGAGTGGGTTTAGCTCACGAGTCGCATTTGCCTACGCTGAAGGTGAGGATGGTGATGGTAAACCGATCAATGAGATTAGCCCTTGGAATGCGGTTGTTGGTTTGAACTACGATGCTCAAAACTGGGGTACATCGTTGAACGTAAGCTACACCGCAGAGAAAAGAAGAAGCGATATTAATTTAGATATATTAAAAGAAGCGGATTCTCGAGCGGGAGAAATTCAACCCATTGCGAGCGCAACAGTGGTTGATTTAACGGCATACTACAGACCGACCAAGGACATCACGTTACGTGCTGGAGTCTTTAACCTAACCGACGAAGAGTACTACAACTGGAATGATGTCAGCGGTCTTGATGAAGAAGATAAAGATCTGACGCAAGCGGGTCGAAACTGGGCTGTGACCGTCAAATATGACTTTTAAATAAAGGTATTTGTTTGAGTTACCGAAGGGCACGCACAGTGCCCTTTTTTCGTTATTTATTACTCTTTAAAATCACGTTTATCGAGCTCATATTTTTGCATCTTGTCGTACAGCGTTTTTCTCGCCACTTGCAACTGCTGCATGGTTTCATTGATGCGTCCTTCATTGGATGACAGTGCCTGTTCAATCACCATCTTTTCAAACTCAGCCACTTGTTCAGCCAAAGGCGTTGCACTTTGTTGCTCATCTTGATGCTGGGCGAGTTCACCCAGCTTGCCTAGCAAAACAAATCGCTCGGCGCAGTTGCGTAGCTCGCGCACATTACCCGGCCAGTCATGGCTGACCAAAGTTTGCAAATCTGCTTGCGGAATCGATGCGGCGTCTTTGCCATAGCGCGCTGCAGCAACCAGTAAAAAGTGATGGAAGAGGGCAGGGATGTCCTCTTTGCGTTGTCTCAGAGGGGGTAAATCGAGCGTGACCACATTCAAACGATAGTAAAGATCTTGGCGAAATTCGCCTTGTTCAGCGGCTTGTTTAAGGTCGACTTTAGTGGCGGCTACCACGCGAATATCCAGCGGAATAAGTTGGTTGGAACCGACGCGCTCAATCACTCGCTCTTGCAGTACACGCAGCAGACGAATTTGAGCCTGCATCGGCATTGACTCAATCTCGTCGAGAAACAAGGTGCCGCCTTCTGCGTGTTCAAACTTACCAATACGTTTACTATCAGCGCCGGTAAAGGCCCCCTTTTCGTGACCATACAACTCGCTTTCAATTAGGTTCTCTGGCACGGCGCCACAATTGATGGCAACAAAGTTACTTTCTCGACGAGAGCTTTGCTCATGGATAGAGCGTGCAACCAGCTCTTTACCTGTACCTGTTTCGCCAAATAGCAAAATATCGGCGTTAGTGTCAGCAACATGGGAAATGGTTTCACGCAGCGACGAAATCGCATTATTTTGCCCGATGATGCGCGGACCAAGAGTTTGGCTGGCTTTGAGGCTGCGTTTCAACGCTTGGTTTTCAAGGGTTAAATTACGTTTATCGATGGCTCGGCGCGTGGTGTCGATCAGACGGTCAATGGCGAAAGGTTTTTCGATAAAATCATAGGCGCCATTGCGCAGCGCATTGACCGCCATTTCGATATCACCATGTCCGGTGATTAAAATAACCGGTATTTCCTCGTCTTGTCTTTGCACACTGGTTAACAGGTTTTCACCAGATAACCCCGGTAAGCAAATATCGCTGATCACGACTTTGGGCAGACCATCTTGCTTGATTGCCAGCAAGGCATCCTCGGCACTGGCAAAAAAACGTGCCGAAATTTCTTCTAACTCGAAGCTTTGCTCAATAGCAATGCGAATATCATTTTCATCATCAATAAAGAATACATCGACCATCATTGATCCTTAAATGGCAAGGTAATTGTAAAGCGAGCGCCTGTGCTAGGTGATTCACCCGCACTGAGAGTGCCATCCATTGCTTGTATGATTTGTTGGGAGATGGATAAACCCAGCCCTAAGCCATTTTTCTTGGTGGTATAAAATGGCTCAAACAGTTTATCACGTACCTCTGGGGCAATGCCGCAGCCAGAGTCATCTATGTGGATATGCACCACATTTGCTTGAGGCTCTACGATGAGATTAATCTCTCGTGCAGCGAGATCACTAACGGCATGAATCGCATTGGTCAGCAAGTTAACTAACACTTGCTCCAGTTGAATAGGATTAACGTTAACCTGTAACGATATGTCGGGTATCTGCAGCGTAAGAGTGGTTTGCTGTGCTTTAAGTTGTGCGGCAATCAACTCATGGGCGGATTGGATCATCGGGGCTAATTCTAAACACTGTTTTTCTTGGCTGTCGGATTTACGCGTAAAGGATTTAAGCTGATCGCTGATTTTTGCCATGCGTTCTGTTAATGCGGAGATGCGCGCTAAGTTGTCATCAACTCGCTCGGGCTGCTCTTTTGCCAGAAAACGTCTGCCGTTGTCAGCGAAACTGCGGATAGCGGCGAGCGGATTATTGAGCTCATGGCTAATGCTCGCCGACATCTGCCCGAGTACCGCCAGCTTTGCTGCTTGGATAAGCTCATTTTGAGTTTTACGCAGCGCTTGCTCGGTTTTACTTCTCTCATAGATTTCCGCTTGCAGTTCAGCGGTTCTCTCCATGACTAAAAATTCCAGCTTCTGCTTAGCTTCAGATTGAATTTGGGTTAATTGACGCTGTTTGAGCTGTTTTTGATGTACCAATTGCAACGACAAAAAGGCAATAGCGAAGACAAGGGTTAGCACCAGCAAAAAGCTAAAGGTCGACCATAGAATCGTGTGTTTGGGTGTGAGAACCCGAATGGTGAGTTGCAGCTCGTCATTAACCTGAGAGGTGACAATAAAATCACCTTGCCCGCCACTTTTGCGCAAATTGGCTAGCTCGGTTTGTGGCAAGTTGAGATCACCCAGCAAACCGAGTGAGCGGATCTCGGTGTCTAAGTATTGGCGACTCGCGAGTACGCGCTGTTTCACTTGCGGTGAAAGGTCAACCAAGCTGTGAAATAACCATTTGTGATCACTAGCCATAAACACGATTTGGTTTTCATCGGTCGCCACAAACAAATTCCGCTCGCTCTGCCAGTTGCCTTCAATGGCGGATAGATCCATTTTGATCACAATCACGCCAATGATTTCAGCGGCGTAAACGACAGGGAAGCCATAGTAATAACCGCGCTGACCCGAGGTTGACCCTAAGGCGAAGTATTGGCTGGCGTTGCCTTGAATCGCTTGCGAGAAATAGGGGCGCCAAGCAAAGTTGCGGCCGACAAAGCTGCGCGCAATATTCCAGTTACTTGAGGCGATGGTCGTGCCTTGAGCATCAAGTAGATAGGTATCAGCGGCATTGATCACTTGATTGACTTCTTCTAGGTAGCGATTGGTCACATCAATTTGCGCTGAGTTATTGGGGTTAAGCACTGCCGCGATGACTTCTCGGTCTTGCGCGAGCAATTTAGGTAGGTGGGCGTATTTATCCAACTTGGTGGCAATATGACTGGAAAAACGCTCCAACTGGGATTGATGTTGATCCAATTGGTTTTGGTAACTGCTATTCCATACCCAGCGCCCGCCAAGAATCGCACACAGAAGAAACAACACCAGCAAATAAACCCATGTGCGTCGGTTGGAAAGCATGCTCAAACCCTTGTAGATAAACCAAGCGTTTAGCCTAGCGTTTTTTGTTACTAAGGTGTTGTGATAGGTTGCTAAATTGGGCGCTAAAACCGGACTTGGATCTCCTTTTATTACTTGAATTAAAAAAAACGCTAGTTTCTCTTGAAAAACACATTAATGTCCCCATCTCTGACACGGTTAGAAATGTATGTTTGATTCGCTGCAAGAGTGGCAGCTACTCAGATATAAATGCTCAAATTTGGAGCAGTTAAGTGAGAATTTAGGATATTCGCAGACGTTAGTAGGGGTTCGGCTCGACAGTGATAGTCAAGGTCGTTAGAATGCTGCGTCTAAATCTATGTCCTGAGACTAATCGGAGATACCTTTCACTTATTAAAGTGGTCAAAGATATCGCTAATTAGTTCGATAGCCTTTATATAGGCTGTTGATGCTCGAAATTAATAGGTGCTCTTAGAGTACAAACAAGGATGCAGTTACCAAGCTTGGCTTAGGTAACTCATACGCTCAGCCAAGCTGAGCCAGTATTGAGGTTAATGAATAATGCAAGTTACTGTTGAAACGCTAGAAGGCCTAGAGCGCCGTCTAAACATTACTGTTCCAGCTGCAAACATCGAAGATGCAGTTACAGCTGAACTACGCAACATCGCTAAAAACCGTCGTTTCGATGGTTTCCGTAAAGGTAAAGTGCCTCTAAAAATGGTTGCGCAGATGTACGGTAAAGCAGTACGTCAAGACGTGATGGGTGAAGTTATGCAACGTCACTTCATCGAAGCGATCGTTAAAGAAAAAATCAACCCAGCAGGCGCGCCTACTTTTGCTCCAGTAGAGACTAAAGAAGGTCAAGACCTAGTTTTCACTGCGACTTTCGAAGTGTACCCAGAGATCGAACTTAAAGGTCTTGAGAACATCACTGTAGAAAAGCCACAAGCAGAAGTTAAAGATGCTGACGTTGAAGAGATGATCGACACTCTACGTAAGCAACAAGCAACTTGGACTGAAGTTGAAGAAGCTGCAGAAGCTGGTAAGCGCGCAACTATCGACTTCGTTGGTTCTATCGACGGTGAAGAGTTCGAAGGCGGTAAAGCTGAGAACTTCCCACTAGAAATGGGCGCAGGTCGCATGATCCCAGGTTTCGAAGACGGTATCGAAGGTAAAACTAAAGGTATGGAATTCGAAATTGACGTAACTTTCCCAGAAGATTACCACGCTGAAAACCTAAAAGGTAAAGCAGCTAAGTTTGCTATCAAAGTAAACAAAGTTGAAGCGCGTGAACTTCCAGAACTAAACGACGAGTTCGTTGCTAAGTTCGGTGTTGCTGAAGGTGGCGTTGACGCTCTTAAAGCTGAAGTTCGTAAGAACATGGAGCGTGAGCTTAAGCAAGCTGTTAAGAACCGCATCAAAGAGCAAGCTATCGACGGTCTAGTTAACGAAAACAACATCGACGTACCAGCTGCGCTAATCGACCAAGAAATCAACGTTCTTCGTCAACAAGCAGCTCAACGTTTCGGTGGCAACCCAGAAGCTGCTGCTCAACTTCCACGTGAGCTATTCGAAGAGCAAGCTAAACGTCGCGTAGTTGTTGGTCTTCTTCTAGGTGAAGTGATCAAAGCTGAAGAACTAAAAGCTGACGATGCAAAAGTGAAATCTCTAATCGAAGAGATGGCTACTGCTTACGAAGATCCATCAGAAGTAGTTGCTTACTACGAGCAAAACGAGCAAATGATGAACAACATGCGCAATATCGCTCTAGAAGAGCAAGCAATTGACGCAATCATCGCTAAAGCTCAGGTTTCTGAAAAAGAAGTTGGCTTCAACGAGCTAATGAACCAACCAGCTTAATAAGCAATATCTTGCGTAGAAAAGTTGACTAAGCGTTAACTATTCTGCTAACAATGGTCCGTATGATATTAATCATCCGGGCCATTTATTTTAGGGACATCAGAATATGAGCTACCAAGAACAAAATACTATCATGAATGCACTTGTGCCAATGGTGGTTGAACAAACTTCCCGCGGTGAACGTTCTTACGATATTTATTCGCGCTTGCTTAAAGAACGCATCATCTTCTTGACTGGTCAAGTTGAAGACAACATGGCGAACCTGATTGTTGCTCAGCTACTTTTCCTCGAGTCTGAAAACCCAGACAAAGATATTTACCTATACATCAACTCTCCAGGCGGCAGCGTAACAGCAGGTATGGCGATTTACGATACTATGCAGTTCATCAAGCCAAATGTTGCAACGCTATGTACAGGTCAAGCTTGTTCAATGGGTGCTTTCCTATTAGCTGGTGGTGCCAAGGGTAAGCGTTTTGCGCTACCAAATGCGCGCGTAATGATTCACCAACCGCTAGGTGGCTTCCAAGGCCAAGCGTCAGATATCCAAATTCACGCGCAAGAAATTCTTTCAATCAAACAGAAGTTGAACACACTGCTTGCTGAGCACACTGGTCAACCGATGGATGTGATTGAACGCGATACCGATCGTGATAACTTTATGTCAGCGGCACAAGCAGCAGAATACGGTATCATTGATGAAGTATTGACCCATCGCGGTTAATAAAACTGACTTTGAGTCTGATTTAGCCGAATTGAGCGGAGCTTTCACTCAATTCGCGGGGGCAATTTGCCCTAAATTGATATACACTCAAAGCGTATAGATTTAAGGCTAAGAGGTTAGCGAATGACAGATAAAAGCAAAGAGAGCGGTAGTAGTAAGCTTCTGTACTGCTCTTTCTGCGGTAAGAGCCAGCACGAAGTTCGCAAGCTGATCGCCGGCCCGTCAGTCTACATTTGTGACGAATGTGTCGACCTTTGTAACGACATTATTCGCGAAGAAATCAAAGATGTGCTTCCTAAAAAACAATCTGAAGCGTTGCCTACGCCGCGCGAGATTCGTGAGCACCTTGATGACTATGTGATTGGCCAAGATTACGCTAAAAAAGTGCTAGCCGTAGCCGTTTACAACCATTACAAGCGTTTACGCAATGGTGACACAACGAGCGAAGGTGTCGAGCTAGGCAAGAGTAACATTCTACTTATCGGTCCTACCGGTAGTGGTAAAACTCTGCTAGCCGAGACGTTAGCGCGTTTCTTGGATGTGCCATTTACAATGGCGGATGCTACTACCCTGACAGAAGCAGGTTACGTAGGTGAAGACGTTGAAAACATCATCCAGAAACTACTGCAAAAATGTGACTACGACGTAGCGAAAGCAGAACGTGGTATTGTTTACATTGATGAAATTGACAAGATTTCACGTAAAGCAGAAAATCCATCAATCACACGTGATGTTTCAGGTGAAGGCGTACAGCAAGCACTATTGAAACTGATTGAAGGTACGGTTGCTTCAGTTCCGCCACAAGGTGGTCGTAAGCACCCTCAACAAGAGTTCTTGCAAGTTGATACTTCGAAGATCCTATTTATCTGTGGCGGTGCATTTGCTGGTCTAGATAAAGTGATTGATCAACGTGTTGCAACTGGTGCAGGTATCGGTTTTGGCGCGGAAGTGCGTTCAAAAGACGAGAACAAAACAGTCGGTGAACTGTTTACTCAAGTTGAGCCAGAAGACTTAGTTAAGTACGGTCTAATCCCAGAATTCATTGGTCGTCTACCGGTTACCACGACGCTAACTGAACTGGATGAAGAAGCGCTGATCCAAATTCTTTGTGAACCAAAGAACGCGTTGACCAAGCAGTACGCTGCGCTATTTGAACTAGAGAACTCAGAGCTTGAGTTCCGCGAAGATGCACTACGTGCGATTGCTAAAAAAGCAATGGAGCGTAAAACAGGTGCTCGTGGTCTACGTTCAATTCTTGAAGCGGTACTACTTGAAACCATGTATGAGCTGCCATCAATGGACAACGTAAGTAAAGTTGTTATCGATGAGTCAGTGATTAATGGTGAATCTGAGCCACTGCTGATTTACAGCAACTCAGACAATCAAGCTGCTGGCGCTGAATCGTAATTGTCTAAATAGCAACAGTTATCAAAAAGGAGGATGTTTAATCCTCCTTTTTTTTATTCCTCCATTGATTCCAACCAATTAGCCCCCATATACTGCTCATAAGACTAAGCGGAAGAGAGAATAATATGAACTTGGAACGTTCCGAACGTATCGAGATCCCCGTACTACCTCTACGAGACGTAGTAGTTTACCCGCATATGGTAATTCCACTGTTTGTTGGCCGTGAAAAATCAATTGCATGCTTAGAAGCAGCAATGGACGCGAACAAGCAAGTGCTGTTGGTTGCGCAAAAAGAAGCGGAAACTGACGAACCAACCAAAGATGATCTATTCGAAGTTGGTACCGTTGCGACTATTCTACAGCTGCTTAAACTTCCAGACGGCACGGTAAAAGTGCTGGTAGAAGGTCAGCAGCGTGCGCAGATTCACCAGTTTATCGATAACGAATTCTTTGTTGCTGACGCTGAATATCTAGTGACTAACGAGCTAGATGAGCGCGAGCAAGAAGTGATTGTGCGCAGTGCGATCAATCAGTTTGAAGGCTTTATTAAGCTCAACAATAAGATCCCACCAGAAGTACTGACCTCACTTAATGGTATTGATGAAGCTGCACGTCTGGCGGATACAATTGCCGCGCACATGCCGCTTAAATTGGTCGACAAACAGAAAGTCCTCGAAATTCTTGATATTTCAGAGCGCCTAGAGTTCCTAATGGGACAAATGGAATCTGAGATAGATATTCTTCAAGTTGAAAAACGCATTCGCACTCGCGTGAAAAAGCAGATGGAAAAATCGCAGCGTGAGTATTATCTGAATGAGCAAATGAAAGCGATTCAGAAAGAACTTGGCGAAGGCGAAGATGGTGTTGATGAGTTTGAGACGCTGAAGCAAAAAATTGCTGAGTCAAAAATGCCGCAAGAAGCGCGCGAAAAAACTGAGCAAGAGCTACAGAAACTGAAGATGATGTCACCGATGTCAGCTGAAGCGACTGTTGTACGTGGTTACATTGACTGGATGCTTGGTGTTCCTTGGAGCAAGCGCAGTAAGGTTAAGAAAAACTTAGCAAAAGCGGAAGAGATCTTAAACGAAGATCACTACGGATTAGAGCGCGTCAAAGAACGTATTCTTGAGTACTTGGCGGTACAAAACCGCATCAACAAGCTGAAAGGTCCAATCCTTTGTCTTGTCGGTCCTCCGGGTGTTGGTAAGACGTCACTTGGTCGCTCAATCGCTTCTGCGACGGGTCGTCAGTACGTACGTATGGCACTTGGTGGCGTACGCGATGAAGCGGAAATCCGTGGTCACCGTCGTACTTACATTGGTTCAATGCCAGGTAAGCTTATTCAGAAGATGTCGAAAGTTGGTGTGAAAAACCCACTGTTCCTTTTGGATGAAATCGACAAAATGTCTTCAGATATGCGTGGCGATCCAGCGTCAGCACTGCTTGAAGTTCTAGACCCAGAGCAAAACAACGCGTTTAACGATCACTACTTAGAAGTGGACTATGATCTGTCAGATGTGATGTTCGTGGCGACGTCTAACTCGATGAACATTCCAGGACCGTTGCTTGACCGTATGGAAGTGATTCGTCTTTCTGGCTACACCGAAGACGAGAAACTTAACATTGCTAAGCGTCATTTGGTTGACAAACAAGTTAAGCGTAACGGTTTGAAACCAAACGAGATCACTATCGAAGATTCGGCAATTATCGGCATCATTCGTTACTACACGCGTGAAGCAGGTGTTCGTAGTCTTGAGCGTGAGATTTCGAAGATCTGTCGTAAAGCGGTGAAAAACATTCTGCTCGATTCGAGCTTGAAGTCTGTGACTGTGTCAATCGACAACCTAAAAGAGTACTTAGGTGTGCAGCGTCACGACTACGGTAAAGCTGATGACAGCAACCGTATTGGTCAGGTTACCGGTCTTGCTTGGACGGAAGTAGGTGGTGATTTACTCACGATTGAAACCGAATCTATGCTGGGCAAAGGCAAGTTGGTTCAAACGGGCTCACTTGGCGATGTGATGCAAGAGTCTATTCAAGCGGCGATGACGGTAGTACGTACACGAGCTGAGAAGCTGGGTATTAACCCTGATTTCTACGAGAAGCGTGACATTCACGTACACGTTCCAGAAGGCGCGACACCGAAAGATGGTCCGAGTGCAGGTATCGCAATGTGTACTGCGTTGGTTTCTAGCTTAACTGGTAACCCAGTGAAAGCTGAAGTTGCGATGACAGGTGAAATCACTCTACGTGGTGAAGTTTTACCTATCGGCGGTTTGAAAGAAAAACTGCTTGCAGCACACCGTGGCGGCATCAAAACAGTGCTGATCCCGAAAGATAACGAGCGTGATCTGGAAGAGATTCCTGAGAACGTGATCGCAGACTTGAAGGTGATTCCGGTGCAGTGGATTGATGAGGTTCTGAGCATTGCCTTGGAGCGAGACCCTTCTGGCGTTGAGTTTGCTGTAGAAAAATAGTGATGTGCAGCAAAAATAAGTAAAAGATTACGCTGATAAGCCTAAAAGTGCTTGTCAGCGTTTTTTTTGGAGGCTAACGTTAGCCTCTGTAGCCTAAACCCTTGTATGGCAAGGGCTGAGGCTGAATTTTAAAATGAAATGGAACGAAAGGTCGTCTCACAAAATAATAACAGACGACATAAAGGGGAATCACCGTGAACAAAACTCAACTAGTAGAAAAAATCGCCGAAAACTCAGACCTATCTAAAGCAGCAGCAGGCCGTGCGCTAGACGCATTCATTGAAGCTGTAAGCGGTACGCTTCAGTCTGGCGACCAAGTTGCTCTTGTTGGCTTCGGTACTTTCAGTGTTCGCACTCGCGCAGCACGTACTGGTCGTAACCCAAAGACTGGCGATGAGATCCAAATCGCTGAAGCTAAAGTGCCTTCTTTCAAAGCTGGTAAAGCTCTAAAAGACGCTTGCAACTAATCAAACACACTACTTTTTTAAGTAGTTTGTTAGAACCTTTTTAATTTATGCGCATCATACTGATGCGCATTTCTTTTTCTGATATTATCGCGCTACTGAATTTTAAATTAATAATGAACATCGCTTTGCCTCACATCGAGGTAAGTGCGGGTCATACGCGGAGAGTAACAATAGTATGATGGATCGATTGCGCGAAGGCGTGAATAGCATCGCGGTTAAAATTATCCTAGGCCTGATTATTCTATCTTTCGTATTCGCTGGTGTAGGTAGCTACATTGTTGGCGGCAGTAACAACGTTGCAGCGAAAGTAGGTAATGTCGAAATCAGTCGTGGTGAGTTCGAACAGGCATACCAAAACGAACGCAATCGCATGCAAGCTCAGCTTGGCGATTATTTCTCTAACCTACTAGCTGACCCAAGCTATGTTGCGTCTTTCCGCCAATCGGTACTAGACCGTATGATTAACGATGCGCTACTTGAGCAACACGCACAAACTCTAGGTTTACGCGTAAGTGATGCACAAGTACGTGAGTTACTGCTAGCGATGCCACAATTTCAAGTGGATGGTAAGTTCAGCTCAGACGTGTATCAATCAGCACTACGCCGCGCTGGATACAGCCCTGAAAGTTTTGCTGAGTACTTACGTCGTGATCTAGTGCGTAACCAACTGCTAACCGCCGTTCAAGCAAGTGATTTCTCTCTTCCTGGCGAAGTATCGGCACAAAGCAAGCTGATCATGCAGACTCGCGAAGTGAAGACGATCAATCTAGCGCTAGCGGATTTTGCTGAGAAAGTAGAGCTGACTGATGAAGAAATTCAGCAATACTACGAGCAAAACCCAGAGCGTTACACCCGTCCAGAACAAGCTAAAGTATCGTATATCGAACTTTCTGCAGAAGCATTGAAAAACTCAATTGCAATCAGCGACGAGCAAGCAAAACAATACTACCAAGAGCACTTAGACAAATACTCATCTGAAGAGCAACGTAAAGTGAGCCACATCCTAGTTCAGGGTGATGATGAAGCGAAAGCACAAGCTATCCTTGATGAGCTAAATGCTGGTGCTGACTTTGCTACGCTAGCGGAAGAAAAATCTGAAGATATCGGCAGCGCTGAAGAAGGTGGTTCACTAGGTTGGATTGAACGTGGTGTGATGGACCCTGCTTTTGAAGAAGCAGCGTTTGCACTGCAAAATGCAGGTGATGTAACCGGGCTAGTGAAATCTGATTTTGGTTACCACATCATCAAACTGGATGAACTAAAAGATTCAGTGGCTAAGCCTTATGCGGAAGTTGCAGAAACAATCAAACAAGAGCTTCGCGACCAAAAAGCGGTAGACGAGTTCTACGAGCTGCAAAGTGAACTTGAGCGCGTTGCGTTTGAATACCCAGACTCATTGGATGACGCAGCAGAAGCGGTTAACGCGAAAATCGTAACAACTGACTTTATCTCTCAAGCTGACGCGCCAGAACTGCTGAAAACACCGGCTGTGATGCAAGCGATTCTCAGCCCAGAAGTTCGCGAAGACGGTTTGAACTCAGAAGTTATCGAAGTTGCACCTGAGCACGTGATTGTTGTACGCGTAGAAGATATGCGTGATGAAACAGTACTGCCACTAGCAGAAGTGCGTGAACAAGTGATTGCGCAGCTATCTCGAGTGAAAGGCGAACAAAACGCAATTGAGCTAGCAACTAAGGTTGTGACTGAGCTTAAAGCGGGCAATGCGAACGTATTGGCAGAAAATGGTCTTGCTTTCGGTGACGTGCAAACGATCGATCGCAGCTCTCCGCTAGCGCAAGTTGTATTCGCAATGCCAAAACCTGCAGAAGGTAAAGTAGGCTACGCTCAGTCGAAATCATTTAATGGTGACGTTGTTGTAGTTGAGTTGGATGCGGTTTCAGATGTATTCAACACGATGTACAACGAGCAAATTGCTAACCAATTGGTTCAGATGAATGCTCAGCAGAACCTAGAAGGTGTGATTAGCATTCTTCGTAAGACAACGGATATTGAGTACTTCGCTGTGACGCAATAAGCGCTACTAATGTAAGTAACATTCCTATCAAAGCGGGCTACGAAAGTAGCCCGTTTCGTTTTTTATCGTTGCGATTCGTAATGCTGGCGCGAGTGCTTATGGTAAAGCAATCGTTAAGTAAAATAAGGAATGGCAATGAAAATTAAATCACTTTTAATCGCAGCCCTGATTTCACTCTTTTCTTTTGCAACATTTGCGCAAGAGAAAAGCCAAGAAAACCCCAAATATGCGGGTATAGAGATTGTGGTGAATGTGAATCAAGCATCGGCAGAAGAAATTGCAGATCTGCTCAAAGGCGTTGGCTTGAAGAAAGCCCAAGCGATTGTTGACTATCGTCAGCAAAATGGATTGTTTAAAAACGTTGAGGAGCTGAGTAACGTCAAAGGAATCGGCAGCTCGACAATCGAAAAGAATATCGACCGAATCCAACTTTAGTGTTTGTACTCAAGGGATCGGGCATGATCTCTTGAGTCGCTTTACGACCTCATCAAGATAACGATTAAATCGAAAACTTCCCTAGAACCTTGTCGCATTTAGCTCTATAATTTCACGCCGAAAAAGTCAGGGCAATTTGCACTGACGATAAGCAACTTGGAGTATTTCATGTCCTCTCACACACCGGTTATTACCGTCGATGGACCAAGTGGTGCGGGTAAAGGCACGCTTTGTATGCAATTGGCTAACAAGCTGGGCTTTCACTTACTCGATTCAGGTGCAATCTACCGTGTACTCGCATTAGCTGCGATTCACCACGGTGTTGATCTTGAAAACGAAGATTCCCTAGTCGCACTAGCAACCCATCTTGATGTGCAGTTTATTGCTGAAGGTGACTTAGTTAAAGTGATCCTTGAAGGCGAAGACGTTTCAGGCGAGTTGCGTAAAGAGCAGACTGGAATGGCTGCATCTAAAGTGGCAGCGTTGCCACGTGTGCGTGAAGCTTTATTGCGTCGCCAACGCGCGTTTGCCGATGGCACTGGTCTAGTTGCTGATGGTCGTGATATGGGTACGGTTGTCTTCCCACAAGCTGAAGTGAAAATCTTCCTTGATGCAAGTGCAGAAGAACGTGCCGAGCGACGCCTTAAACAGTTGCAAGATAAAGGGTTAGATGTTAAATTTGCTGACCTTTTGAGCGAGATCCAAGAGCGAGACGACCGAGATCGTAATCGCCCAGTGGCGCCACTACGCCCTGCAGAGGATGCGCTGTTGCTTGACTCAACGTCGATGTCTATCGACGAAGTAGTCGAAAAAGCACTACAATATATTGAATCTAAACTGACTGCGTAATTTACGGGGTCGGCTCAGAGCGTTGGTCGCAAGGATGATGACTGGCGAATTTAATAACCCCATGAGGTAGGATACCCGTGGACGTTTAATTTATTGAAGATTAAATAAATGACTGAATCTTTTGCTCAACTCTTTGAAGAGTTTCTAAACGAGACTGAATTCCAACAAGGTACTATCGTTAAAGGTACTGTAGTAGCTATCGAGAACGGTTACGTTCTTGTTGACGCTGGTCTTAAGTCTGAGTCTGCAATCCCTGCTGAACAATTCAAGAACGCTGCTGGCGAACTTGAAGTTGAAGTTGGTTCTGAAGTTGATGTTGCTCTAGACGCAGTAGAAGACGGTTTCGGTGAAACTCAACTTTCTCGTGAGAAAGCGAAGCGTCACGAAGCTTGGATCGTTCTTGAGAAAGCTTACGAAGAAGCTGAAACTGTTGTTGGTATCATCAACGGTAAAGTTAAAGGCGGTTTCACTGTTGAACTTAACGGTATCCGTGCGTTCCTACCAGGTTCACTAGTAGACGTACGTCCTATCCGTGATACAGCTCACCTAGAAAACAAAGAACTTGAGTTCAAAGTTATCAAGCTTGACCAGAAGCGTAACAACGTAGTTGTTTCTCGTCGCGCAGTTATCGAATCTGAAAACAGCGTAGAGCGTGATGAGCTACTAGAAAACCTACAAGAAGGCGCAGAAGTTAAAGGTATCGTTAAGAACCTTACTGACTACGGTGCATTCGTTGATCTAGGTGGTGTTGACGGTCTTCTACATATCACTGATATGGCATGGAAACGCGTTAAGCACCCATCAGAAATCGTTAACGTAGGTGACGAAATCCTAGTTAAAGTTCTTAAGTTCGATCGTGAGCGTACTCGCGTATCACTAGGTCTTAAGCAACTAGGCGAAGATCCATGGGTAGCAATCGCTAAGCGTTACCCAGAAGGTCACAAGCTTTCTGGTCGTGTAACTAACCTAACTGATTACGGCTGCTTCGTTGAAATCGAAGAAGGCGTTGAAGGTCTAGTTCACGTTTCTGAAATGGATTGGACTAACAAGAACATCCACCCATCTAAAGTTGTTAATGTTGGCGACGAAGTTGAGGTTATGGTTCTTGAGATCGACGAAGAACGTCGTCGTATCTCTCTAGGTCTAAAACAGTGTAAAGCTAACCCTTGGCAGTCTTTCGCTGAAGCGCAAGCTAAAGGCGACAAAGTTACTGGTAAGATCAAGTCAATCACTGACTTCGGTATCTTCATCGGTCTAGAAGGCGGCATCGACGGTCTAGTTCACCTATCTGACATTTCTTGGAATGTTGCTGGCGAAGAAGCTGTACGTGAGTACAAGAAAGGCGACGAGATCTCTGCAGTTGTTCTAGCAGTAGACGCAGAGCGTGAGCGCATCTCTCTAGGCGTTAAGCAAATGGAAAATGACCCATTCAATGCTTACGTTGCAGAGAAGAAGAAAGGCGTTCTAGTTAACGGTACTGTAACTGCAGTAGACGCTAAAGGCGCAACTGTTGAGCTAGAAGAAGGCGTTGAAGGCTACATCCGTGCATCTGAAGTTGCACGTGACCGCGTAGAAGACGCTACTCTAATCCTAAGCGTTGGTGACAGCGTTGAAGCGAAATTTACTGGTGTTGACCGTAAGAACCGCGTAATCAACCTATCTATCAAAGCTAAAGACGAAGCTGAAGAGCAAGAAGCAATGGCATCTATCAACAAGCAAGATGACGCTGCATTCGGTAACGCTATGGCAGACGCTTTCAAAGCAGCTAAAGGCGAATAATTTAATTCCCTTATAGCAAAAAGGAGCCGAAAGGCTCCTTTTTTATTTGTGTGGTCTAATACCAATTTCTGCAACTGGTTAGAAAGAAAGCGAATCCTTGCTGTACATCTTGGGTAAATTTTGTCTAGAATTACTAGCAAGTGTTTGTTGGAATTGGTATTAGTTACTATAATAAGTAATAAATTACTCTACGAGGGAAACTATGACTAAGTCTGAATTGATTGAAAGACTTTGCGCTGAGCAAACTCATCTTTCAGCGAAAGAAGTCGAAGATGCGGTAAAAGACATTCTTGAGCACATGGCATCAACACTTGAGAAAGGCGAACGTATTGAGATCCGTGGCTTTGGCAGTTTCTCGCTTCATTACCGTGAGCCACGTGTAGGTCGCAACCCAAAAACGGGTGAAAAAGTGGAATTAGAGGGCAAATATGTACCTCATTTCAAACCAGGTAAAGAGCTACGTGAACGCGTAAACCTATAGGCTCAGGCTGAACTGGTTAATAAAAAGGCGGAGTGCTTTCGGTGCTTCGCCTTTTTTAGTTTATGCAAAGATAACCATGGAGTGTTACTGGGTTTTACTGCATAATCTTAGCTGTCGATTTTAAGATGGGTAATGGACTATGAAAATTATAAAAATCGTTATCGTATTAGCTTTGTTTCTTATTGCGTTGGCTTTAGGCTCGCAAAATCAAGCAGTTGTGACGTTTAATTACTTGTTAGCTCAAGGTGACTTCCATTTATCAACTCTGCTCGGTGTAGTGTTTGTGACTGGTTTTGCTATCGCATGGATTATTTTTGGTAGCCTTCACTTAAAATCTCAGCTGCAAGTTCGCAAGCTGAATAAGCAGCTTAAAAAACTCACACCCGTTACCTCGACTGAGGTCGAACAAAGTAAAGCATAATCGAGTTAAGTAGGCTTTTTCCTCAATGCTAGAAATACTCTTCTTGTTATTGCCGATCGCCGCAGCTTATGGCTGGTATATGGGTAATCGCAGCGCTCAGCAAGACAAGCAGAAGCACTCAAACCAGATCTCCCGCCAATATGTGACGGGTCTTAACTTGCTGCTTTCAGACCAGTCTGATAAAGCGGTCGATCACTTTATTGAGCTGCTTCAAGTTGATAATGACACTATTGATACACACCTAGCATTGGGTAACCTGTTTCGATCCCGTGGTGAAGTTGATCGCGCGATTCGTATCCACCAAAACCTCATTTCCCGTTCTGGTCTCACCATTGATCAGAAAAATATTGCTTTGCAGCAATTAGCCAAAGACTACATGGCATCTGGCTTTTTAGATCGCGCTGAGAAAATTTTTGAACAGCTGGTTGAAGAACCCGATCACCGTGAAGCGGCACTGCAGCAGTTAGTTTCGATTTATCAGCAAACTCGCGAATGGCAAAAAGCCATTTATTACGCCTCTCAGCTATTTAAACTGGGACGTAAACGCATGCGTGTTAGTATTGCGCATTTCTATTGTGAAATGGCGATGCAAGATCAAGCTGATGGTGATCGTAAGCAAGCTATCGCGCACTTTAAACGCGCGCTAAGTGAAGACCCAAAATGTGTCCGCGCCAGTATCGCGTTAGGTAAGCTGTATCTTGAGAGCGAAGATTACCTCCATACAATTAAATACATGACGATGGTTCTTGAGCAAGACTCTGACTTTGTCAGTGAAGTTTTGCCGACCTTAGCTGATTGCTATCACCATCTAGGGCAAGAAGATGAGTTACTCGACTTCCTACGCCAATGTATCGCAAGTAAAGCGGGCGTATCTGCCGAGCTGATGCTTGCTCAGCTTGTGGCTCAACATGATGGCTCGGCTGCCGCGCAAGAGCTATTGACGCGTCAGTTGGTGAAAAACCCGACTATGAAGGGCTTTTTCCGCTTGATGGATTACCATTTGATGAATGCGGAAGAGGGGCGTGCGAAAGAGAGTTTGGCGACGCTGCAGAAGCTGGTTGGTGAACAACTAAAAGTGAAACCGCATTATCGTTGCCGTAAGTGTGGCTTCTCAACACATTCAATGTATTGGCACTGCCCTTCATGTAAAGGGTGGGGCACGATCAAGCCGATCCGTGGTTTGGACGGTGAATAGACTATTTATAATGCAGCTAATTTATTAGCTGCATTTTTTTAAGCAAAACAAAGTTGATAAATATAAGTTAATTAGGAGATGAGATGATCGACCAAAAAGTCATCGTAGCACTGGATTATGACAACAAAGCAGATGCATTAGCTTTTGTAGACCGTATTGACCCTGCGTCGTGCCGTCTTAAAGTAGGCAAAGAAATGTTCACGCTGTTTGGTCCTGATTTCGTCAAAGAGCTTCATCAACGTGGTTTTTCTGTATTCCTTGACCTAAAATTCCACGATATTCCAAATACTTGCTCTAAAGCGGTACGCGCCGCGGCAGAAATGGGTGTTTGGATGGTCAATGTACATGCCAGCGGTGGCGAGCGCATGATGGCTGCATCACGTGAAATTCTCGAGCCTTACGGTAAAGACCGACCACTACTGATTGGTGTAACCGTGCTAACCAGCATGGAACAGCCAGATCTAGCGGGTATCGGCTTGGATATGGCACCAAAAGACCAAGTTATTCGCTTAGCAAACCTAACTAAAAATGCGGGTCTTGATGGTGTGGTATGTTCTGCACACGAATCTTCAATGTTAAAAGCTGAATTGGGCCAAGAGTTCAAGTTGATCACGCCAGGAATTCGCCCTGCGGGTGCTGACCAAGGTGATCAGAAGCGCATCATGACACCAGTAGAGGCAATCCAAGCAGGTTCTGATTACCTAGTTATTGGTCGTCCAATTACCCAAGCGGCAGACCCTGCTGCGGTATTGGCAGCGATTAACGCAACGCTTGTATAATGGCTAAGCTTTAAAAACGAAAAGGTCAGTATTTACTGACCTTTTTACTTTTGGATAAAGCAGAGCTCTAAGCTAAGGCAGGAATGCCGCTATGGAATTTAAAATCGCTATCTGCCGAGGAAATAAGCTCTGCTTCTACGCGACCGAACATCGCTACGCGCTCTGAGATATCTTTACCGGCAATCTCTTCTGCCAGCACCAGATAATCTTGATAGTGGCGTGCTTCTGAGCGCAATAAAGAGACATAAAACTTAGCGATATCCTCGTCCATATAAGGTGCCAATTTGGCGAAACGTTCACACGAGCGCGCTTCGATATAGGCACCAATGATCAATTTGTCGATTAAAGTTTGTGGCTCATGGGTCGCCATATTCGAGAGCAGCCCCTTCGCGTAGCGGCTTGCTGGAATTGGCTCATAGTCGATGCCTCGTTCATCCATGATTTCTAATACTTGATAGAAGTGATGAAGCTCTTCTTTGATCAGCAAGACCATTTTATCAATCAGATCTTGGCTATATGGTGAGTCAGATTTTGCCATGATCGCTTTTGAAATGTTGCTCTTGCCCTTGAGGGTTTCAAGTGAACCTTTGCCGCGATAGGCGAAATCTTCGTATGGCTTAAACCAATCGAGTAAGCTGTGTGCACTGCTTTTATCGACCGCGTATTTACGGATCAGATACATCGCTGATTGACCTGCTTTCAGTTCACATAGTAGATGATCGATCAGTACCGTTTTTAGATTTTCAGGTTTACGGGCTTCGTCGACCCATTGTGTTGGGGTAGGGCATTGCAGAAATTGATGAATGGGCGCGAGTAATTCTTGATATTGTTCTAGTTGCTGCATGACTTTACTTACTAACAAAAAAGGTCGCAGCTGCGACCTTTTAAAAGGAATAACAGTAGTATATTACCACTTTTTCTTTTCACCAAAGAGCGCATCCATATCTTCTTCGCGCTGTTTGTCCATGATTTGCTGTTGCTCGGTGGCATTTTGTGTTTGACGACGTTTCTCAAGATCATCATACATAGTTTGTAGCTTTTCTTTTGCTTGTACAGAGTAAGGATCGTTCTTGGTGCTCAGCACCTCGAGACCTTTACGTAGCAATTGAATAGCAGTGCCCGGTTGACCACGCACAATCGCATCGTTCGAGCGCTTGATTACATTTTCAATGTTGATGCGCACTTGGATAGCTTCAAGGCGAGCATTTTCAACAACGTATGCTTCAGTATCAAAACGACCTTTATTGTGTTCATTGCGGATGGTGTCACGCAGACGTTTCACCAACTTTAGCATCACAATGGCTTGCTTATCATTACTCGGTACTTTAAACGCTGCGCTTTCACCGCTTTGAAAGTTTTCGTTTAAGTTTTCGATCTGTTGCTTGACGTGTTCAACGCGCTGCTCAAGCTGTTTATTCTTTGGATCAAGCTCGTACATATTCTGTACGGCATCAAGAATACGGTTATTTAGACACAACAACAGGTTCTTACTGTATGGCATATGGTGCGCATGACCAATAAGTTCTTCTGTGGCATCAATAATGGCGATGTATCGGGCGCTTTCTTGCTTCTTTGCTGTGGCAATTTTCGCGTTGTATTGCAAGATGATGTTGTAGCCAAGGACTAACACCAACAAAATCGCGACAAGAGCAATGATTAAACCAATATTCATAAATTCCGTTATCTTATGTTTATTACGGCTAGCAGCTAAGGATACACGATTCTTGGGGGCTGCGGCAGCAAATATTCCCATCCGTCGATATTATTGCGTGTTGAATGTTTTATTAACACGGAAAAAACAATTTCTAACGAGAAACTGAGCTTTCGATTGCAAAATTCATCTTTGGTGCGTCAAATTGCAGCAACTGTTGCGGTTAAATTGCCAATTTAACTACCATTTTACTAAAAGAGACGTTATAACTAAATCTTATAACCTATATGTCTGAGCCTTACCTAATTGAAGGTTAGTGAAGGGCTTAGTTATATTCGCCAGCATATCGATAAGGGATTACGAGGGCAAAATGAAGTTACAGCAACTGAAGTATATTGTTGAAGTCGTTAACCACAACTTGAATGTCTCAGCGACGGCTGAGAGTTTGTATACTTCGCAACCGGGGATCAGTAAGCAGGTTCGTCTGTTGGAAGATGAATTAGGAATTCAGATCTTTGAGCGAAGCGGCAAACATTTAACGCAAGTGACCTCCGCTGGTGAAGATATCATTCGTATTTCGCAAGAGATCCTCGCGCGTGTCGAGAGTATCAAAGCGGTCGCTGGTGAGCATACACACCCTGAGATGGGGACATTAAATATCTCCACGACTCACACCCAAGCGCGTTACGCTTTGCCGGAAGTTATCAAAGGCTTTACTACTCGTTATCCGAAAGTGTCATTGCATATGCACCAAGGCACTCCGAGTCAAATGTCAGAAGCGATTGCAAAAGGTACTGCCAACTTTGCTATTGCCACCGAAGCGCTGCATCTATACCAAGATGCAATTATGCTGCCTTGTTACCATTGGAACCGCTCCATCGTCGTGCCAAAAGACCACGCCCTGGCGCAAAAAGCCCAGATCACGATTGAAGACCTTGCTACCTATCCATTGGTGACTTACGTATTTGGCTTTACCGGTCGCTCGGAATTGGATACTGCCTTCAATAAGGTCGGTTTGACGCCTAGAGTGGTGTTCACCGCAACGGATGCTGATGTGATCAAAACCTATGTGCGCATGGGCATGGGCGTAGGGGTGATCGCGAGCATGGCGATTGATAAGGACCAAGATGATGATTTGGTTGCGATCGATGCCAGCCATATCTTCGGTGCTAGCACCACGAGCATTGGTTTCCGTCGTGGCACCTTCTTACGCTCTTACATGTTCGATTTTATGGAACGTTTTGCTCCGCACCTAACTCGTCCTGTCGTTGAGCAAGCATTGTCGCTCAAATCAAACGCTGAGATTGAAGAGATGTTTAAAGACATCGAACTGCCAGTGCGATAATTACTACTCAAAACGGTCACTTCCCTCTAGAATTGGCGCTTGCAAAGGCGCCGCTTAGAGGGAAGTATGCATACTCTTTTTCAAACCATCGATTCATATCTACTTCATCATCAAGCGTATTGGCGCTTTGAACCCTTTTTTGCCTCCCAAAATGAGCAGCTGCCATGGCAAGGCTTAAACCCTGCGCTTTGCGCTTGGCTAGAGCAACTGTCAGACCAGCAAATTGAGCACTATCAAAGTGACTTTGCTGCCTTGGTACAAGACTGCTTAGCGTTTTTTACTGACCTTAAAGATTTTCAGCAGCTATTAGCGCTGGATACGGTCTCCCTTGGCGGGCTGACGCTTGAACGTGGTATCGATTCTGGGGTGCCGGGGCGTAAGCTTGAACAGATAGTGGCAATGGGCGAATCGGCTTTGCAACTTAATGCCGGTGAAGAGTGGTTAGAGTGGTGCTCCGGTAAAGGTTTTCTTGGGCGCATCCTTGCGAGCCAAAGCGGGCAAAAAGTCACAAGCTTCGAGTTCCAGCAAAGCCTATGTGATGCGGGCCAGACGGAAGCGGATAAGCAAGGGCTGGCGATGCACTTTATCCAAGGTGACGCATTTAGCCCTGAGGCAAAGCTCGTGTTTAACCCTAAGCAGCATGCCGTTGCATTGCATGCGTGTGGTGATTTACACGTCACACTGCTTAAACACGCGGTTGAGCAGCAACTGCCAGCATTGACTGTGTCACCGTGTTGCTACCACCTAATTAATAGCACCCACTATCAAGGTATGTCGCATGTCGGCAAAAAATCTAAGTTACATCTAACAAAAGCCGAGCTGCGTATTCCATTGCAAGAATTGGTGACAGGTGGCGAGCGCGTCAAGCGTCATCGTTTGCAAGAAATGAGCTTTCGTTTGGCGTTTGACATCATGCTGCGCGAGCAAGGCGTTCAAGATAGTTATATCCCCATCCCAAGTATTAAAAAGTCACAGTTGGGCGATGGCTTTACTGCGTTTTGCCACTGGGCGAGCGAGCAAAAAGCCATTGAACTGCCTAGTTGTGACTTTGAGTTGTATCTTGAAAAAGGCATTAAGCGCTTCTGGCGTATGGAAAGGCTGGGGCTTGTGCAGCAGCTATTTAGACGAGGGCTGGAAATGTGGTTGGTATTGGATAAGGCAAGCTACCTACAAGAGAGTGGATATAGTGTGACGATTCGCGACTTTTGTGCAAGAGAAGTGACCCCGCGTAATATTCTGCTGCAAGCGACGAAAATATAAGTCTCTTTTTGTTGCTTTGATGTTAAAACATGCTTCCCATTTTAGTGACTTATTGGTATTAATGATGGATGCGCACAAAAAGTGTGCAGTTAAAAAATAAAACAAAATAAGCCAACTTGATTGGCGAACACACAACATCCCATCATTGCTTAAATCAAGGAGTTAAGATGAAAGCAGGCAAAGCAATCGCAACTGCCGTTCTTGCAGGTGTAACACTACTATCTTCCACCAGTATCATGGCAAAAACGGCTAAGGTCGCGGTATCGCAAATCGTTGAGCACCCGGCACTGGACGCGACTCGTCAAGGATTGGTTGACGGGCTCAAAGCCAAAGGTTACGAAGAAGGAAAAAACCTCGAATTTGACTACAAAACTGCGCAAGGTAACCCTGCCATTGCAGTACAGATCGCGCGTCAGTATGTCGGTGAACGACCAGACGTTTTAGTTGGTATCGCCACACCAACTGCACAGGCGCTGGTTTCTGCAACCCGCGATATTCCAGTCGTGTTCACAGCCGTAACAGACCCTGTGGGTGCTAAGTTGGTTAGCCAACTAGAGCAACCAGGTAAGAACGTAACTGGTCTGTCGGATCTTTCTCCGGTCGGGCAGCACGTTGAACTTATTAAAGAAATCCTACCAAACGCCAAGTCAATCGGTGTTGTATTCAACCCAGGTGAAGCCAACGCGGTAACCTTAGTTGAACTGCTTAAACAGCACGCTAAGCAGCAAGGTCTAGAGGTTGTTGAAGCGACGGCGCTAAAGAGTGCTGACGTGCAATCTGCCACTCAAGCTATCGCAGCCAAATCAGATGTCATCTATGCACCGACCGATAACACAGTTGCCAGTGCTATCGAAGGCATGATTGTAGCAGCCAACCAAGCGAAAACGCCTGTTCTTGGCGGCGCAACCTCTTACGTTGAAAAAGGAGCGATTGCGAGCTTAGGTTTTGACTACTACCAAGTTGGGGTGCAAACCGCCGACTATGTTGCTGCGATTATTGAAGGGCAACAGCCAGGTGAGCTAGATGTTAAAGTCGCTAAAGGCTCTGATCTGGTCGTCAATACGACGGTTGCCGGTAAACTTGGTATTGAGATACCTCAATCTGTTCTAGAGCGCGCGACAAAAAGCGTGAAATAAGTCGCCATCGTTTTTAATAGGGCAGTTTAACTGCCCTACTTAAGCAGAAAGGGAGTTTGTATGTCTGCTTTTGCTTTTTTCGGTGCGCTTGAAATAGGACTTGTCTACGGATTGGTAGCACTGGGTGTCTACCTGACGTTTCGCGTACTTGATTTTCCTGACCTAAGTGTCGATGGCAGTTTTCCGATGGGCGCTGCAGTAGCGGCCACTGCGATTGTGGCTGGCATTGATCCATGGGTTGCAACGGGCATGGCAATTATTGCTGGCGCGATGACTGGCTGGGTTACGGCTTTTCTCGCAGTGAAGTGCGGCATTTTGCACTTGTTGGCTTCAATTCTCACCATGATCGCTGCATTTTCTATCAATATCCGCATTATGGGACGCCCTAATATGGCGTTGCTCGGTGAAGAAACCATTCTCACGCCATTTGAAACTTTGGGTGACCCGGTACTGATTCGTCCGCTCGTGGTGGGTGTTTTAGTGTTGATTTCAGCGTGGTTTGTGGTGCGTTTACTCAATAGTGATTTTGGCTTGGGTCTGCGTGCAACTGGGGTTAACGCACGTATGGTGTCGGCACAAGGCGCCAGCACGTCATTTTATACTTACTTTGGTTTGGCGTTATCCAATGGCTTTGTTGGTTTTGCGGGAGCGCTATTCGCGCAGACCAACAGCTTTGCAGATGTCACCTCAGGTGTGGGTACGATTGTTGTTGGCCTTGCAGCGGTTATTTTGGGACAAACACTGATCCCGGGAAGAAAGATCTGGGTGGCAGTAGTAGCTGTTATCGTCGGCTCGGTCCTGTATCGTTTAGCGGTCGCATTTGCCCTCAGTACTGGCATGTTTGGTTTACAAGCATCAGATTTAAACTTGGTCACTGCAGTGTTAGTAGCGATGGCGTTAATTGCGCCTAAAGTTAGGAGTCATTTCCGCGCAAAAAAGCCTAGTACTAATAAAGTCAGCAAATCACCAGCGAATGGGTCAGGAGAAGCGGTATGATTCGTTTAGAAGATATTCAAGTCACCTTTAATCCGGGCACGATTTTGGAGAACCGGGCGTTAAAGAGTGTTTGTTTGGAAGTGCCTGAGCATCAGTTTTTGACGGTGATTGGCTCAAATGGTGCAGGTAAATCAACCCTGCTTGGCGCCGTGACTGGTGAAACACCAATGGTTGGCGGGCGAGTCATTATTGACGAGCAGGATGTCACCAAGCAAACCGTCGCTCAACGAGCTACTCAGTGTGCCCGTGTATTTCAGGATCCGCTCGCCGGTACTTGTGGTGATTTGACGATAGAGGAGAATATGGCGCTAGCCTATATGCGCGGTAAGCGCCGTGGCTGGAGTCACTCATTGTCGACCAATCGTCGTAAGCTGTTTCAAGAACGCATCAGTATTCTTGGCTTAGGGTTAGAAGATCGTTTAGGCGACAACATTGGTTTGCTCTCAGGTGGTCAACGTCAAGCGGTCAGCTTGGTGATGGCAACACTATCAGAGAGTAAGTTATTGCTACTCGATGAACATACGGCCGCTTTAGATCCGCGTATGGCGGCATTTATTATCGATTTAACCAAGCGAATTGTGAAAGAGTTTGATTTGACGGTAATGATGGTTACCCACTCGATGAAGGATGCGCTGGCGTGTGGCGATCGCACCGTTATGCTGCACCAAGGTGAAATTGTTCTCGACGTCGCAGGTGAGCAGCGCGCGAATATGGGCGTGCCAGACTTGTTAGAAATGTTCTCCAAAGTGCGCGGTGAAGAGCTTGCCGATGATAGTTTGTTACTGAACTAATTACGGTAATTTTACCAGCTGTCTTCACGTGCAGTGATTTAACACGTGATGATTTAACGCTGAAGAGAACTTATCGATGAAAAGCGGCAGTACTTGGTTCAATTGCTTTTTAAGGGCAAACCAGATCTGCTGCTTTTTTATTGGGTGTAATTATATAAGGACATACGATGCTGCAACGCTACGGTTTTATTGTTAAAGCGCCGGGTTATGATGCAAACAACGCCAATCAGACGATGGCAACAAAAGGGTTTACCACTAAAATGGTGGGAGTAAGCAGTGATGATGAGGCAATGGTGGTTGCCAAAGAGATGATTGCCGATGGTATCGAAGTCATTGAGCTGTGCGGTGGCTTTGGCGAGCGAAGTGCACAGGAGATCATTGCGGCGTTAGATAGCAACGTACCTATTGGCTATGTCTGCTTTAGTGAGAGCGAAAACCACAAGCTGGAAGAATTGCTCGTACAAGATGAAGGCAAATAAAAAACGACGCTTATTTATCACGTCGCTTTCTAAACAATTACGAATTTATACCAAGGATAATTTACGCGGCTTGTAAGGTGTCACGGTAGCGCTGCAAATGTTCAACAATTGGCGCCGCCTTATTAAAGGTGCGAATTTCTCTAAATAGCTCAGCTGCTTGCGGGTATTCTTGGCGAAGGTAAGAGAACCACTGTTTTACTCGGTTCGGGTAGTAAAGCCCTTTGTCGCCTTTAATCTCATATTGTGAGTAGACCAGTAGCAGATCGACCACGTCACTCCATGGCATCACACTGTGGTTATATTTCACCACGTTACCAAGATTTGGCACATTAAATGCGCCGCGACATACCATAAGCGAGTCAACGCCTGTGGTTGCCATACAGTTCTGTCCGTCTTGGTAGTTCCAAATCTCGCCGTTGGCAATTAATGGAATGCTGCTGCGTTGGCGGATCTGATTAATGTAATCCCACTTTATTTCACTCGCTTTGTATCCACCTTCTTTGGTGCGAGCATGAACAGTCAGCTCGTTAGCACCTGCAGATTCAATCGCACTAACGATTTCAAAACAGTCTTCTGGGTTATCCCAACCTAAACGAATTTTAGCCGTGACCGGAATGCTGCTATCTACCGCTTCACGACAGGCTTTAACGACTCGGTGAATCAGTTCCGGGTGCTGCAATAGCGCCGCGCCACCTTTACTTTTGTTGACCAACTTTGCCGGACAGCCAAAATTAAGGTCGATGCCTTTGGCACCAAGTTCGGCTGCCATTACGGCATTTTCAGCCATCCAGTGAGGATCTTGTCCAAGTAATTGAACGTGTACTGGCACTCCAGATTTGGTGTGTGAGCCTTGGTCTAATTCAGGGCAAAGACGCTTAAATACGTGTTCAGGTAAGCGTTGATCAACCACGCGAACAAACTCAGTGACACACAAATCGTAGTCATTGATGTCTGTTAAAATTTCTCGCATCAGGTGATCTAAAACGCCCTCCATAGGGCCCAAAACAACTCGCATAAAAAACGCCTCCAGTTAGGGAGGCGTGATTTTAATGATTTCGTATACGGAAGTCACGGCTTATGACTTATCAGTTTATTCACTCGGGTTATTGTGCGCTTCACTGATGGTGATCTCACCGGTAATGGGTGAGTAAGTCATTAAAGGCATCATTTCTTCTTCACTGTAACCGGTTGTGTAGTGATAAATGCACTGAGAACTACTGTTATACCAAGCGACAATATCCGTTGGGGAAGGAATTATAGGTCGGTTTGCATCCATATCGCTGATGGTGAGATCTGTTGTCATTAGTGCGTGCCAGAGCTCGGTGCAATCTTGACCGTTAAAAGGAACGTCTTGATCGCTGGGTGCTTGTCCCACAGTTATCGGAAAGCCATTAACGGAAGGATAAATATCGCCAGAGCCATAATCTACGGTCTGGCTTGATGCAGGTTCGCCTTCAGATAGCCATTTAGCGTGATAGAGATTTACAGCGCTTTCAAAGCTGGCAAACGCAGCATCGGCACGTGATTCATGGGCATCACGTTGATAATTTAGAAACCGAGGTAGTGCAGTAACAGCGAGTACCGCCAGTATGACAATCACCACCACCAGTTCAATTAAGGTAAAGCCAGTGTTTTTATTAGTTTTCATAGAATTTAAGCAGCAAGGTATAAATGTAACAAAATGTATCGATCAAATATTGCCCTATTATTGATAAAATAGACAGTCAATTTTTGGTCAAACATCAGCCAGTTAGTGGACAATATGTTTTACAGCTTGTTTTGGTGGTTCATCTTATATTCATGGCGTAAGCACTAAGCTGCTGTTAGTTTTGTCATGACTATACTGGTAAGTATTGTCAGTGACCCCGCACATTTGGCGAGGTATAATCGCCGCCTTATTTTTTAGAAGATTGCGTCATGAATTATCAACTTATCTCTTTAGCCGAATTACAATGCCAAGAATCTCAGATGTTTATTGAAGGCGTTACCCTTGCAGCAAACTTGGCGACCAAGCCACTACAACCTGAGGCATGGCTGGAACAAGTATTTGCTGATAGTGCAGAGCAACTTAATAAGCCTGTGGTTGGACAAATCAACCATCAATACAGTTTTTTGAAACGTAACGAATATTCATTACTCGCATTAGTCTCTGGCGAGCAACAAGCTGAAAAATTGGCGGACTTTGCCGAGGGGTTTATGACACTTTGGCCAACAATTGAGCCTCAGTGGTTAGAGACAGAAACCAATGATGGCACCTTACGTATGCTGCAAGCGATGTTGACGACATTTATGCTGGCGATCGACGAAGAACAAACGCAAGCGCAAATGCAACAAGCGGGTATTGAAACGCCACCGGCATTGGCTGATTTGATTGAGCAAATTGATCTAATGATCAACGAAGTAGCACAAGCAGCTGATGCTGCCTTGGTAGGTAATAAAGGTCAAAGTGTTAACCCATACAAAGAAGTGGGCAGAAATGATCCATGTACTTGTGGTAGCGGCAAAAAATTTAAGCAGTGTTGCGGTAAATAATCGCAACAAAGTTGACTTTGTTCGGTCATAACGTAAAGCCTTGTTAGTTATAACCTCTTAGTCGAAAAGATTCAGGAACCAAATATGAAAAAAACACTATTACTGTTATTGGCGAGTTTTCCAGTTTGGGCAACGCCACAACAAGAATTAAGTGAGCGTTTGCAACTGACCGAGGGTTTTAGTGCGGACTTTGCCCAACAAGTGATCAGCCCAGAGGGTGATGTGGTAATGGAAGGCGCAGGCGAAGTAGAAATCGCACGTCCAAGCTTGTTCCGTTGGTCAACAACTTTGCCGGATGAAAATGTGTTGATTTCTGATGGTAAAACCTTGTGGTATTACAGCCCATTTATCGAGCAAGTGAGTATTTACTGGCAAGAGCAAGCAACCGAGCAGACGCCTTTTGTGTTACTTACCCGCAATCGTGCCAGCGATTGGGATAACTACCAGGTGGTGCAACAAGGCGACGTCTTCACGTTAACGCCAACGGCAGTTGACAGCAACCAAGGTCAGTTTAAGTTAGAGATTAATGACAAAGGTGCAGTGAAAGGCTTTAGCGTGATTGAACAAGACGGTCAAACCAGTGCATTTACTTTCTCAAACATTGATTTGAGTAAACCAAACACCAATCGCTTCACCTTTACCATTCCGGAAGGTGTTGAGGTTGATGACCAAAGGAATTAATAAGTGAGTAATTACTCGTTTGATTTCGCAGGGGACGAAGATTTTCGTCCCCTCGCTGCTAGAATGCGTCCGCAAACGCTAGACCAATATATTGGTCAGCAACATATTCTTGGCGAAGGCAAACCACTGCGTCGTGCTTTAGAGGCTGGTCATATTCACTCAATGATTCTCTGGGGACCGCCGGGCACGGGTAAAACCACCCTAGCAGAAGTCGCTGCGAACTATGCTAATGCTGAAGTGGAACGCGTTTCTGCGGTGACCTCTGGGGTGAAAGAGATCCGGGCGGCTATCGAGCGAGCGCGCGAAAACAAATTGGCTGGTCGACGCACCATTTTGTTCGTTGATGAGGTGCATCGCTTTAACAAATCTCAGCAGGATGCGTTTTTGCCACACATCGAAGATGGCACCGTCACCTTTATTGGTGCAACGACAGAAAACCCATCGTTTGAGCTCAATAATGCATTGTTGTCACGTGCGCGCGTTTACAAGTTAACTTCACTTGCGACGACGGACATTCAAAAGACCTTGCAACAAGCGATAGCGGATAAAGAGCGTGGTTTGGGCAAGGTTGCCGTGCAGTTTGTTGACAATGTTCTCGATCGCTTAGCGGAGCTGGTTAACGGTGATGCACGCATGTCGCTTAACTATCTTGAGCTGCTTTACGATATGGCAGAAGACAATGCACAGGGCGAAAAGCAAATCACGTTGCAGTTATTGGCAGAAGTGGCAGGCGAGAAGGTTTCGCGCTTTGATAACAAAGGCGACATTTGGTACGACTTAATTTCAGCGGTGCATAAATCGATTCGCGGATCTAACCCTGATGCAGCTTTGTATTGGGCGGCGCGCATGATCGCTGCAGGCTGTGACCCCTTGTACATTGCTCGCCGTTTGTTGGCGATCGCCTCTGAAGATGTTGGTAACGCCGATCCGCGCGCGATGCAAGTCGCGCTTTCTGCATGGGACTGCTTTACGCGAGTGGGACCTGCCGAAGGCGAGCGTGCGATTGCACAGGCAATCGTCTACCTTGCTTGTGCACCAAAAAGTAATGCTGTGTATACCGCTTGGAAACAAGCACTGACCGATGCGCATAACTTACCTGAATATGAAGTACCTCATCATTTGCGTAATGCGCCAACCAATTTAATGAAAGATTTGGGTTACGGAGCAGAGTATCGCTACGCTCATGATGAGCCGGGCGCGTATGCGGCAGGCGAGCGCTATTTACCACCGGAAATGTTAGGGACGCGTTATTATCAGCCAACAAATCGGGGCTTAGAAACCAAAATTGGCGAAAAGTTAGATTACTTGGCTAATTTAGACGCAAATAGCCCACAAAAGCGCTATGAAAACTAGTAATTTTTGGATACATTTGTTCGGTTAATTATTTAGTGTGCGCGCATGATGCGAGCACGCGATTTCACAACTCAAAGCATAGGATTAACAATGCTGGATTCTAAATTACTTCGTACAGAGCTGGATGAAACAGCTGCTAAACTAGCGCGTCGTGGCTTTAAGCTAGACGTAGAGACAATCCGTACACTTGAAGAACAACGTAAGTCCATTCAAGTAGAAGTTGAAAATTTACAATCCACGCGTAACTCGATCTCCAAGCAAATCGGTCAAAAAATGGCAGCTGGCGATAAAGAGGGTGCTGAAGAGATTAAGAAGCAAATTGGTACGCTTGGTAGCGATCTAGATGCTAAGAAAGTAGAACTAGATGAAGTGATGGCGAAACTTGATGAAATCACGCTATCTCTACCAAACATCCCTGCGGATGAAGTGCCAGACGGTAAAGACGAAAACGACAACGTAGAAATCTCTCGTTGGGGTGAGCCAAAGTCATACGATTTCGATCTGAAAGATCACGTAGATCTAGGCGAAATGGGTGACGGTCTTGATTTTGCGAGCGCAGTTAAAATCACTGGCGCACGCTTCATCGTCATGAAAGGTCAATTTGCACGTCTACACCGTGCAATCGCTCAGTTCATGCTAGATCTTCACACAGAAGAGCATGGCTACACTGAAATGTACGTGCCTTACTTAGTGAACGCAGACAGCTTGTTTGGTACTGGTCAGCTACCAAAATTTGGTAAAGACCTATTCCACACTGAGCCACTAGTTGAGAAAGTGAACGACGAAGAACCTCGTAAACTATCACTAATCCCAACAGCGGAAGTACCAGTGACCAACCTCGTACGTGACACTATCTCTGAAGAGGCAGATCTGCCATTGAAGATGACGGCGCACACACCATGTTTCCGTTCAGAAGCAGGTTCTTACGGTCGTGATACTCGTGGTCTGATCCGTATGCACCAGTTCGACAAAGTTGAGCTAGTACAAATCACTAAACCAGAAGACTCAATGGCTGCGCTTGAAGAGCTAACTGGTCATGCTGAGAAAGTTCTACAACTACTAGAACTGCCTTACCGTAAAGTGGTGCTATGTACTGGTGACATGGGCTTTGGTTCACACAAAACTTACGATCTAGAAGTGTGGGTACCAGCTCAAGAAACTTACCGTGAAATCTCTTCATGTTCAAACATGTGGGACTTCCAAGCACGTCGTATGCAAGCCCGTTTCCGTCGTAAAGGCGAGAAAAAACCTGAACTTGTACACACGCTAAACGGTTCTGGTCTAGCGGTTGGTCGTACTATGGTTGCTATTCTTGAGAACAACCAAGAAGCTGACGGTCGTATCCGTATCCCAACCGTACTACAGAAGTACATGGCGGGTGCTGAGTACATCGGCGGCTAATCAGCGATAAATGAATTTGAAAACCGGCTTGCGAGCCGGTTTTTTTGTAGCTTGGTTCTGATATTGTTAATTGTGTTATTTAGCGTGCGCTTACACGCAGGAAAGAAAATATGACCGAATTTGAAAAGATGGTGGCGGGGTTGGCATTTGATGGTGGTGATGAGTCTATCAATCAAATTCGCGATCGCGCCGCGCTGTTATTAGCGGATTTAAACAAAGCCACTGCTGAGGATAGCCGTGAAGCTCTCTATCAAGCGCTATTTGCTCACTATGGTAAAGGCAGTATTATTCGTTCCCCGTTCTCCTGTGAGTTTGGGCAAACGATTAAAATTGGGGCAAAAACCTTTATCAATATGAACGCTACTTTTTTAGATGGCGCACCAATTACTATTGGTAATCATGTGCTGATTGGCCCGAATGCGCAGTTTTATACTGCGGGGCACTCATTGGATTATATGAGTCGCCGTAACTGGGAAACATTCTGCAAACCAATTGTGGTCGAAGATGATGTGTGGATTGGTGGCAACGTAGTGATTAACCAAGGCGTGACGATTGGTGCGCGTTCTGTTATTGCGGCGAACTCAGTAGTGACCAAAGATGTTGAGCCGGATTGTCTCTATGGCGGTACGCCAGCGAAGTTGATTCGACGTCTTGAACAGGCAGCGAATTAATCTTTCGTTCCGTCAACGATTGTTACTAATTTTCTCAAAAGGTAAGAATCCTACTAGCGCCTAGGTCGCGCATGATTGGTCAAACTGGCATCATTTCATATGTGACCTAACTCTAGTTTTGCTGACTGGTTAAAGTCAGTAGTAACTCAAACCCAATCCAAACCAGAAAGAGTAACGATAGTGAAATCAGAACGAAAAGCGGCAACCATATTAATTCTGGCAACGATTTTGTCGGCGTTTGGTTGGATCTTTTCTAAAGAAACTATCCAAGGCTTACCGCCGTTTGGTTTTGTTGGGCTGCGCTTTTTACTCGCTTCTTTATGTTTGCTGCCATTTTGTTTCGGTGCACTCAAGCGTGCCAGTTGGCGAGATATTCGTGCTGCGGCAATGGTCGGTTGCTTGCTGGCGACTGCGTTAATGAGCTGGATTCACGCCATTTCAATCAGTGATACGCTGGGGGAAGGGGCATTCATCCTTAGCCTTTCGATGTTGATGGTGCCATTTGTTGCTTGGATACTATTTGGGCAACGACCGAAACGTATTTTCTGGGTGTCATTGCCCGTTGCAATAAGTGGCTTGGCATTTCTGTCACTAAAAGATGGTTGGCAGAGTTCAACCAGTCAATTGTGGTTTCTTTTCAATGCAGTGGTGTTGGCACTGCACTTCAATGTGAATAGCAAGTATTCACAAACCTTACCGATCCTGCTGCTGACCTGTATTCAATTGTTTGTGACGGGTGTTATTGGTTTGACTGCCAGTGCGATTTTTGAATCGGTCCCTGTACACGTGGAGCCTTCGATTTGGGGATGGTTTGCGGCCAGTACGATTTTAGCAACAGCGCTACGCTACGTGATGCAAACTACGGCACAAAAACAGATCATACCGGGCAATGCGGCTTTAATTATGATCCTCGAACCCGTTTGGACGGTATTCCTCAGCATTGCTTGGTATGGCGAGCAGATATCTTTGAATAAGATGATTGGCTGCAGTTTGATTTTATTTGCTCTGATCCTCTATCGCACCGATGGCAAGTTTGCCACCTTGTTTCGTCGCGGCTAACTTGCTCTAAACCAATCTCACACCATCTGTAAAATTTGGCACATACTTATGTGCCAAGTGGTTATTCCTTTGGTTCAAATAAGCCCTGTCGTGACGCAATCTCAAGCATCCGCTTTGAGCCATTATTCTCTATCGCCTAAACGTGATGCACATAAAGTTCGCATTACATAACTGTTATGCATTTTGCATAAATGAGTGATCACTGTTTTATTGTATGGTTTGAGTTGTGAGTGAAAAGTGAACTATTGATTTCCATCAATTTTGTAAGGTTTTGCTGTGTTAACTTGACCGCAATTATAAAAACTTAGCGCTTAGTTTGTTCGAGTAAGGCAGTGGTGTTTCTCTTCGGGCAAACAAGGCAAGTTGTCAT
The DNA here is from genome assembly GCF_003350325.1 of Vibrio rhodolitus. Lineage (GTDB taxonomy): Bacteria > Pseudomonadota > Gammaproteobacteria > Enterobacterales > Vibrionaceae > Vibrio > Vibrio rhodolitus. The sequence continues at coordinate 191,572 of NZ_QLYZ01000006.1, forward strand.
AAAAAGCCCTACAAGGAAATAACAATGAAAAAAACACTATGCAGTTTAGCGGTTCTTAGCCTCCTGACTTCAGCCTCAGCATTCGCTCACAAAGAAGGCGATTTTATCGTTCGCGCTGGTTTAGCGTCGGTTGTACCTAATGACGATAGTAGTGAAGAGTTAGGTGCCAAACTAGAAGTGGATTCAGATACGCAGCTTGGTCTAACCTTTGGCTATATGTTTACCGATAATGTTAGTTTTGAAGTTTTAGCCGCTTCTCCTTTTAAGCACGATATCTCTGTACAAGGTGCTGGTAAAGCAGGGGAAACGAAACATCTGCCACCAACCTTTATGCTGCAGTACTATTTTGGCACCGCTGAAAGTGATTTCCGCCCTTACGTTGGTGCAGGTATTAACTACACATTCTTTTTCGATGAAAAGCTAGATAGCGGCGCGTCCCTTTCTCTAGATGACTCTTGGGGATTGGCGGCAAACGTTGGTCTGGATTATATGCTGAATGATGATTGGTTTGTTGGTGGTTCAATTTGGTATGCTGATATTGACACTACGGCGACCATTGGCGGTACGACAAATGTTGATGTAGAAATCGACCCGTGGGTATTAATGATTTCAGGTGGTTATAAGTTCTAATCCCATCGCCTTAGCTTGGATAAACAAAAGCCGACAGTGATGTCGGCTTTTTCGTCATAAGAGTCTGTCCCGTCCTGAAATGTGTTTACACATTGAGGACGAATTATGACCACTTCAAATAAACTCTACATTAAGCGCACTCAGCGTGATTACACACTAGGCTTTAAATTGCAGGTCGTTGATGCCGTAGAAAAAGGCGAAATGACCTACAAGCAAGCACAAGCCATTTATGGTATCCAAGGTCGCTCAACTGTTTTAACTTGGCTGAGAAAGCACGGAAAAATGGATTGGACGCAAAA
>NZ_QLYZ01000060.1 GCF_003350325.1 Vibrio rhodolitus
CCTTGGGTTTTGCGTCCAATCCATTTTTCCGTGCTTTCTCAGCCAAGTTAAAACAGTTGAGCGACCTTGGATACCATAAATGGCTTGTGCTTGCTTGTAGGTCATTTCTCCTTTTTCTACGGCATCAACGACCTGCAATTTAAAGCCTAGTGTGTAATCACGCTGAGTGCGCTTAATGTAGAGTTTATTTGAAGTGGTCATAATTCGTCCTCAATGTGTAAACACATTTCAGGACGGGACAACCTAATAAAAAAAAGCGCCTGGTCTAATCAGGCGCTTTACTTGGGTAACTGACCCGTCCTAAATAAGGTTGACACAACCCAATCAGAAAATTGGAGAGTGTTATGAAATCAGCAGCTAGACGAACCCAACGTGACTATTCACTCGCTTTTAAATTGGATGTCGTTGACCAAGTTGAAAGAGGTGAACTGACTTATAAACAGGCTCAAGAGAAGTACGGCATACAAGGTTGTTCTACAGTATTAGTGTGGCTCCGAAAACACGGTCGACTTGACTGGTCTAGGGGCACTC
>NZ_QLYZ01000061.1 GCF_003350325.1 Vibrio rhodolitus
ATGAAAACCATTTTTAAGAACACTTAAGCAAATGTGCTTAAAGATGGTGGAGCTAAGCAGGATCGAACTGCTGACCTCCTGCGTGCAAGGCAGGCGCTCTCCCAGCTGAGCTATAGCCCCATCAGGTGTTGATACTGTGTGCCACATTCCTTGGGATGGGAATTGGTGGGTCTGAGTGGACTCGAACCACCGACCTCTCGCTTATCAGGCGAACGCTCTAACCACCTGAGCTACAGACCCAGTATCGTCTCTTAAACTTTATAAACCATCAATCTGTGTGAACACTCATCGCAATAATCATCGTATAAGGAGGTGATCCAGCGCCAGGTTCCCCTAGCGCTACCTTGTTACGACTTCACCCCAGTCATGAACCACAAAGTGGTGAGCGTCCTCCCGAAGGTTAAACTACCCACTTCTTTTGCAGCCCACTCCCATGGTGTGACGGGCGGTGTGTACAAGGCCCGGGAACGTATTCACCGTGGCATTCTGATC
>NZ_QLYZ01000062.1 GCF_003350325.1 Vibrio rhodolitus
CTGCAACTCGACTCCATGAAGTCGGAATCGCTAGTAATCGTGGATCAGAATGCCACGGTGAATACGTTCCCGGGCCTTGTACACACCGCCCGTCACACCATGGGAGTGGGCTGCAAAAGAAGTGGGTAGTTTAACCTTCGGGAGGACGCTCACCACTTTGTGGTTCATGACTGGGGTGAAGTCGTAACAAGGTAGCGCTAGGGGAACCTGGCGCTGGATCACCTCCTTATRCGATGATTATCGTGATGAGTGTCCACACAGATTGATAGTTCACAAGCGCAAGCTTGTAGCTAACATAGCTCTTTAACAATTTGGAAAGCTGACAAAACAACAATTTATTGTTGTTTGTAAAGTTCTCAAAGTATTCATTTATTGAATACACAAAAACACATTCAAGTGTTCTTGGGTTTTGCGAAAGCAAAACATATTTGAGTCCGGCAAAATCGAGTCTGCATCATGTATAAAAATTGCAGACAACTTTGGTGATTTGA
>NZ_QLYZ01000007.1 GCF_003350325.1 Vibrio rhodolitus
CCTTGGGTTTTGCGTCCAATCCATTTTTCCGTGCTTTCTCAGCCAAGTTAAAACAGTTGAGCGACCTTGGATACCATAAATGGCTTGTGCTTGCTTGTAGGTCATTTCTCCTTTTTCTACGGCATCAACGACCTGCAATTTAAAGCCTAGTGTGTAATCACGCTGAGTGCGCTTAATGTAGAGTTTATTTGAAGTGGTCATAATTCGTCCTCAATGTGTAAACACATTTCAGGACGGGACACAGCAGATAAGAAAAAAGCCACGTCTTTCGACATGGCTTCTTAATGTGGCTCCTCCTGCTGGGCTCGAACCAGCGACCTGCGGATTAACAGTCCGTCGCTCTACCAACTGAGCTAAGGAGGAACTATTCTGTTTGTGTCTTACCAATTAAGTAAGCGCACCAAATAATGGTGCCTCGAGGCGGAATCGAACCACCGACACGAGGATTTTCAATCCTCTGCTCTACCGACTGAGCTATCGAGGCAAAAGAATGGTGCCGACTACCGGAATCGAACTGGTGACCTACTGATTACAAGTCAGTTGCTCTACCTACTGAGCTAAGTCGGCACACTATATTCTTTTACTAACTGTTCGTACTTAAGCACCAACAATTAAGAAATTGTGGTGCCCGGAGGCGGAATCGAACCACCGACACGAGGATTTTCAATCCTCTGCTCTACCGACTGAGCTATCCGGGCGACGGAGCGTATTAAACGTATTTTCAGTCGCTACGTCAACGTGTTTTTCAGTTTTTTTTCAAAATAATGGTTGTTTGCTTGGTTTTTGTTCAAAAGTCTCTATTAAGTTTTGCCAGAGTTAAAATCCTTTTTGAATTTTGTGACTTTTTCTAAGTATCTACGTGCTTCTGCCTTGGGGTGCTTGTTGGTTAAAGCCCAATAAACTTGATTTGGCTGCAGTGAATTGATGTCGCGCATGGCTCTTTTTCGGTCACTACGATTAAACGTGTTCAAAACGCCACCAGTTCCACCGTTATATGCCGAGATCATGGTGTATTCCAAAGTGAGTGGATGGCTAACATCTTTTAGGTAACGGTTTTTCAAGATGTAAAAGTAAGCGGTACCAGTATCGATATTGTTTTCTGGATTAAACAGATACTCAGGGCTTGGCTCGCCAGAGCGGTTTTTGACTAGCTTGAACACGTCACGCCCGGCTGTTTTTGGCACCACTTGCATTAAACCGTAAGCGTTCGCCCAACTAACTGCGTATGGGTTAAAGCTACTTTCAGTTTTGATAATCGCATAAATCAAATCTTCAGGGATGTCATATTTACGTGAGGCGCGGCGCACGATATCGGCATATTGATAACTACGGATCTCAACTTGATCCTCAACCAGAGGGATCTCGACGTAGTAGGCTTTTTTAAAATCGACATCTTTGACTTTGAGCTTATTAGCAATCAAATAGTCGGCGAAGCGGTTAGCGCGCCATGACCATTGAATCGGCTTGTTGTCCTGATCGACCACTTGTTGATAGAGAAATGGACGTCCTTCCAATTTAATGCTCTTGGAAGAGAACAGGTCAACACTCATAGGATCATCTGGCGTCAACAGAGTGGTAATAATGGCGTTTTTTAGATGCAGTTTAGGATCGGTTGGTGAGACCGTTTCAACGATAATGGTGCCTTTGGCAAAGTCGACTTCTGAGCGGCTAAGGTAGTTATCGATGTACTTTACGTAGTTACTCTTGCCCGCAACTTTAATTTCGCGACTACCCCAACGTTTTTCGATATTGCCAGAAAAGCTACTGATCAAGGCATCAAGCGCCGCAGTATCTTTAGTAAATTGACCTGGAAGCTGGGCAAGGTTTTTGGCAAAGCGGTTAGTCGGCTCGTAGTTAACATCATAAATGCTTTCAACAAATTCACGGCTACAACCAACCAGCAGCATGGCAGTAAAAAAATAGGCGAGTTTTTTCATTACTATCCTAGAAGTACAGATCCTAAACATAAAAAAATGACACCCCAGTAAACTGCGATGCCATTTCTCATTGTCGGTATTAATTATTCACTCGGTGGCGTGTAGCCTTCAATGTGAACATCTTTACCTTCAAACAAGAAGTTAACCATTTCAGTTTCCAGTAGCTTACGGTGCTCTGGATCCATCATGTTGAGTTTCTTCTCGTTGATTAACATAGTTTGCTTGTGTTGCCACTCAGCCCATGCTTGCTTTGAGATATTGTCGAAGATTTTTTTACCTAGTTCGCCTGGGTAAAGTTGAAAATCAAGACCTTCAGCGTCTTGCTTCAGACGAGCACAAAATACAGTGCGGCTCATAACAGATTCCTTTTTAACTATTGAAGTTCAAATGGCAAACTCTCCAGCAATTGCTTCACTGGCGCGGCTAAGCCAACTTCTTCTGGTTGAGATAAGTTATACCAAAGACCTTTGCTTCCTTCCATTATCACGTCAGGCTGTTTTGATAAATCCAGCAAAATCGGCGTGATGTCGAGATGATAATGGCTAAAGGTGTGGCGAAACGCGATCAGTTGCTCGCGACGTTTTATGTCCATTGTTGTGATTTGTAGGCGATCTAATTGTGTTTGGATATCCGCTGTTTCGTTTTGTGGGAAGCAGAATAAGCCTCCCCAGATCCCCGTTTGTGGTCGTTGCTCTAGCCAAATCTCTCCTTGGTAATGCAGCATAACAAACCAAGTCTCTTTAACTGGCTTGTCTTTTTTCGGTTTTTTACCCGGGTAATCAAGCGGGTTACCTTGTTTGGTGGCAAGACAAAGTTGCTCTACCGGGCAAAGGGTGCATTTAGGTTTGCTGCGAGTACAAACCATCGCGCCCATATCCATCATAGCTTGGTTATATTTATCGGTATCTCGTGCTGGCGTATGTTGTTCGGCGTATTGCCAAAGCTGGTTTTCAACTTTCTTCTGACCAGGCCAACCTTCAACCGCAAAGCAGCGCGCCAGAGTGCGCTTTACGTTGCCATCTAAGATGGCATGAGGCTGCTTATACACCGATGATAAAATCGCAGCAGCGGTCGAGCGACCAATCCCCGGTAGCGCATTAAGCTGCTCTATATCGGTAGGAAATTCACCTTGATACTCTGCTGCCACAATCTTGGCTGCTTTATGTAAGTTACGCGCGCGGGCGTAATAGCCAAGTCCCGTCCAAAGGTGGAGAACTTCGTCTTGTTCGGCATTTGCCAGATCGACCACGCTAGGAAAGCGTTCTAGGAAGCGTTGGTAATAGGGAATCACGGTCGCAACTTGGGTTTGTTGCAGCATAATTTCTGATAGCCAAACACTGTAGGCGGTTTTGTTTTGTTGCCAAGGGAGATTTTTTCTTCCGTAGGCGTCATACCAAGTAACTATGGCTTTGGCAAAAGGCGTCACGACTTGCTCGATTATAATTAGTAAGATTAATGGTCTAAAATTGCATCACAGATTGTGGGGTAAATACAACCGATAAACTCTAAGGTTTTTTACGTGAAATGCTTGCACCAATGGCAATTCTTTGGATAATCACAATCCCTTTAAGTCGAGACCAATTTTTAAACAGGCGAAATCATGAGTGAAGTGACCACTAACGAATACAATGAAGACGGCAAGTTGATCCGCAAAATACGTAGTTTTGTGCGTCGTGAAGGTCGTCTGACCAAAGGTCAAGAAAATGCGATGAAAGAGTGCTGGCCAACAATGGGTATTGACTACCAAGCTGAGCTTCTTGATTGGAAAGAAGTGTTTGGTAACGATAACCCTGTGGTACTAGAGATCGGTTTCGGCATGGGTGCGTCACTGGTAGAGATGGCAAAAAATGCGCCTGAGAAAAACTTCATCGGTATTGAAGTGCATAGTCCAGGTGTTGGCGCATGTCTTTCTGATGCGCGTGAAGCAGGCGTAACTAACCTACGTGTAATGTGTCACGATGCAGTTGAAGTATTTGAGCACATGATTCCAGACGGCAGCTTAAGCACTCTACAATTGTTCTTCCCAGACCCATGGCACAAAAAACGTCACCACAAGCGTCGTATCGTGCAGCTTGAGTTTGCTGAAATGGTACGTCAAAAGCTTAAATTGGAAGAAGGTATCTTCCACATGGCGACTGACTGGGAAAACTATGCAGAGCACATGATTGAAATCATGAACCAAGCACCTGGTTTTGCCAATATTGCGACAGATGGCGACTACATCCCTCGTCCGGATGAGCGTCCACTGACTAAGTTTGAAGCGCGTGGTCACCGTCTAGGTCACGGCGTTTGGGACATCAAATACAAACGTACTGCGTAATTTCGCGATTCGCTTTACGATACCAAACCTCGTTTGGTATAAAAGAATTAGTCAAAAGCCAACATTGCGATGTTGGCTTTTTTGACTCTATATCGATCTCACTTAATGCTTTGGGTTAATTGATTAGGCTTTTTGCCTAACAACAGCAAAGTCATTAAGTAGATAGGGATATGGCTAGAATATCTAGTAAACAGACTCGTTTTGGCGAGTTTCAACGACAACCACAAGCAGGTCATAGATGAAACCGACACGTGAGATTTTAGCGGACATTTTGGAAGAAGTTCGTCCTCTAATTGGGCAAGGAAAAGTCGCAGATTACATTCCAGCATTGGCGAAAGTACCAAATACTAAGTTGGGGATCGCGGTATTCACTAACCAAGGTGAAGTGATCAAAGCGGGAGATGCAGACGAGGGGTTCTCGATCCAATCGATCTCTAAAGCTCTGAGCTTAACGCTTGCTATGTCTCTGTATAAGCCAAACGAAATCTGGCAACGCGTCGGCAAAGAACCATCGGGTCAGGCATTTAACTCTATGATTCAGTTGGAGATGGAGCAGGGTATTCCCCGTAATCCGTTTATTAACGCTGGTGCAATCGTGGTGGCTGATTTGCTGCATAGTCGTCTTTCTGCCCCTCGTCACCGTTTACTTGAGTTCGTTCGCCAACTGTCAGGTGAAGATCATATTGTTTATGACAAAGTGGTCGCTGCCTCTGAGATGATGCACAGCGATCGAAATGCTGCAATCGCTTATCTGATGCGCTCATTTGGTAACTTTGAGAATGATGTTATTCCAGTATTGGCGAACTATTTCCATGCTTGCGCTTTGAAAATGAACTGTGTCGATTTGGCGAAAACCTTTAGCTATTTAGCTAACAAAGGCGTCTCGGTGCAAACAGGCAAGCAGATCATCACGCCAATGCAGACTAAGCAGCTTAATGCGCTATTGGCTACCTGTGGTCTTTATGATGGTGCTGGTGAGTTTGCCTACCGCGTAGGTATGCCAGGTAAATCAGGCGTAGGTGGTGGCATCATTGCCATCGTACCCGGTGAAATGAGTATCGCGGTCTGGTCTCCAGAGCTAGATGCGTCAGGTAACTCACTCGCAGGTACCAAAGCCCTAGAATTGCTTTCAGAGCGTATTGGGCGTTCGATTTTCTGAGGATTTGAACGCGCAGCATAAAAGCTGCGCTTACGGATTTCGGAACGCTTCGCTATGGAGTAGGGTTCTCTCAAAACTCTATTTATAGAGCGTTCCGTCTTCGAACATCCCGCATCCAAGCGCAGCTTTGCTGCGCGTCTTACTCTTCATCCGCCATAAATGCTTCGAGTAGATCGTTCAAAAAAAGCTTACCTTTTTCGGTGATCTGCCAGTGAGTGTCAGTTTGTGACAAATATTGCTGCTCAAGCGCCCAATCGATGGTGTCTTGAATCGCACTCAGTTCAAGCCCGGTAGTATCGATAAAGTCTTGTTTTGGGCAGGCTTCAATTAAGCGGAAACGGTTCATAAAGAACTCAAATGGGCGATCTTCTGCTGCGACTTCAAACTCATCACTTAAATATGGTTTAACCATATTCTGGTATGCGGCAAGGTAGCCTCGTGGATGCTTAGTCTTGGTTGTGCGTACAATGCGGCCATCACTAAAACTCAATTTACCGTGAGAGCCGCAGCCAATGCCAAGGTAATCGCCAAAGCGCCAGTAGTTGAGGTTATGCTGGCACTGATAGCCGGGTTTGCTATAGCCAGAAATCTCATACTGCACATAACCTGCTTCGGTAAGCTTTTGATGTCCACGCTCAAAGATATCCCACAAGTCATCATCATCCGGTAATGTCGGCGGCTTGTAGTAGAACATGGTATTTGGCTCGATAGTCAGCTGATACCAAGAGAGGTGCGGAGGATTAAGCTCAATCGCTTGGCCGAGATCCGCCAAAGCTTGTTCAATACTTTGATCCGGTAAGCCATGCATTAAATCTAGGTTGAAGCTGTTTAGCCCAATCTGATGAGCTAGTTTTGCCGCATTGATGGCTTCTTGTTGACCATGGATACGACCGAGCTTTTCGAGCTTCTCAGCCGCAAAGCTCTGTACGCCGATGGAAATACGAGTGACCCCAGCGGCTTGATAGCCGACAAAGCGATCGGTCTCCACTGTGCCTGGGTTGGCTTCCATGGTAATTTCAATCCCAGACTTGAATGGAATACGCTGTTCAATACCGTCCAATAGACGTTTGATGCCCTCTGCTGAAATTAAGCTTGGCGTACCACCACCAATAAAGATCGAGTGCAATGGGCGCGGGGCGAGGTTGAGTTGGTATTTCTCAATATCGCGATCTAAGTCTTCAAGCAGCGCACTAATGTACTGTTCTTCAGGGATCTCTGCTTTGAGCGCATGAGAGTTAAAATCACAATAAGGGCACTTCTGTACACACCATGGGATGTGAACATATAGACTGAGTGCTGGTGGTACTAATTGCATCAGTTAACGCTGCTCCGCTAAAGTGGCGAAGAGAGCTTTCAGTGCTTTACCGCGATGAGAAAGTTGTTTTTTACGCGTAGGTTCTAGTTGGGCAGATGAGCAGTTATCTTCAGGTACATAGAAAATAGGGTCATAGCCAAAGCCATTCTCACCTTGAGCTTCGGTTAGAATGCGACCTTCCCACTTACCGTGACACACGATTGGGGTTGGATCGTCAGCATGACGCATCAAAACCAATACACAGTGGAAACGGGCAGTGCGCTGCTCTTCTGGTACGCCTTGCATGGCATTCAGCAGTTTATTGAGGTTCTCCTCATCACTTGCGTCAGCGCCCGCGTAACGCGCAGAATAAATCCCGGGCGCACCTTTAAGGTAATCCACTTCAAGACCAGAGTCATCGGCGATAGCTGGCAAGCCCGTTTCTTTAGCTGCGTGGCGTGCTTTGATAATTGCGTTTTCAATAAAAGTTGTGCCAGTTTCATCAGCTTCTGTCACATTGAATTCGCTCTGCGCCAGCACTTCAAAGCCAAAGTCTGCGAGCAAATCTGCCATTTCACGCACTTTGCCTTGGTTACCGGTCGCTAATACAATCTTGCTCATGCTTGGTCCCGTTTATTCTTCAACATAAAATTTTTGCGTGAACTTTAAAGCGCCTTTGCCTTTATTGCCAGCATCGATATCGATATTAAAGCTAATATTTTCTTCTTCACTGATATTAAATTCAGCCAAGTAGTAGATAGCATCGCCTTCTTTGATTTCTCTAAAGCTCAGTTGGCGGGTTTGCCCAAGTAAGTTTTTGGCTGTGCCAGACACCTTGCCTGCAATTGCAGGTTTTCCTACTTGCGACATGTCGAGCAAGCTAATATTTAAAATTGCAGAGTAGCCGCTACGTTTGAGTTTATAACTACGCGCCACTTGTGGGGTGAGAAAGGTGGAGTTGAACGCTGAGTAATGGGCTTCAACGTCTTTGATGGTTTTAAATTGTCCAGCATAACTTGGTAGAGCTAAACAGCTTACAAGGAGTGTAATTAGCCACTTTTTCATATCGTTACATCCATTTAGATAAACAAAAAGCCATCATAGGATGGCTTCGATTTCAGTGGGAATTTGATTGGGGGAGATAATGCGCACCTGTTTATGGCGCCCGAGCTCTCCTTTCTCGATATTTACCAATCCTTTTGCCACTTTAAATTGCTTTGCCAAATACTTAGTTAAGTGTGCATTGGCTTTGCCATCAACAGGCGGTGCAGTAATCGCAATCTTGATTTCTTCACCATGCAAGCCAACGATTTTGTCGCGGCTTGCTTTCGGTTGGATATAAAGGCGAAGCACCACGTCTCCACCTTCACGCCATACCGCTACTGACATTATAGTTGGAACCAGATTGGACCGATCAAATCACCCATCAGGAAATTAGCGAACTGCAAACCAATAAATAGCACCAGCACGCTGAGATCGAAACCACCCATCGCTGGAATAATGCGACGAATCGGCGCCAGCATTGGTTCAGTCAGTTGATGGAAGACATACTCAATTGGGCTGCGACCTTGACTTACCCAACTCAAGATAGCGCGGATAAGTAGTACCCAGAATAACAAGCCGCCCGCTGCTTTAGCGAACGACAGTAGACCAAGCCACAAGAAATCAACGCTAAATATCAATGTACCAGAGGCGATTGCCATTAGGCTGAAGAACTTTAATACGCACAGTACATAGGCAAACAATACGGTTGCCAAATCGATATTGCCAACCGAAGGGATCACTCTGCGAAGTGGACCAATTACAGGCTGAGTTGCTTTAACAATAAACTGTGAAAACGGGTTGTAGAAATCTGCTCGCGCGGCTTGTAGCCAGATGCGCAGCAACACCACCATGATGTAGAGATCAAACAAGGTGGAGATTAGAAAACTCATTGAATTCATAGGTGACCCTTGTGTTTAAACTGCCGTAAATCGGCTTAAAATAGTTTTTCCATTTCTTCTGCGCGAATAACCGCAGCCTGCATCGCTTTAGCTACGATATCAGTTAGTTGGTGTTCATTGAAGGTGCGAATCGCTTCAGCGGTGGTGCCTCCTTTTGAGGTCACTTGCTCACGTAAAGTTGAAAGTTCAGTTTCAGGGTTAGCGATAACCATTTCCGCAGCACCTAAAGCCGATTGTTGCACCAATAAACGCGCAGTATCCGCGTCAAATCCTTGTTTGATCGCTTCCGCTTGCATCGCTTCCATAAAGAGGAAGAAATACGCTGGAGCACTACCAGCAGCGGCAATAACATTGTTAATACCTGATTCTGCCTCAACCCAGCATACCTTACCTACGGCGCTCATCAAATCTGCCGCAAATTGTTTGTCTGCTTGGCTAACATTGTGCGGAGCGTAAAGTCCACTCATGCCTTGGCTAACGAGCGCTGGAGTGTTTGGCATCACTCGTACAAGGTTGAGTGTTGCAGCAAACATTTGGTTGAGACGCTTGGCACTGATACCCGCGGCAATCGAGATAACCAACTTGTTTTGGTAATCAATCGCCTGCATACCTTCTGCAACTACAGACATTAGCTGAGGTTTCACCGCGAGCACGATGACATCTGCATTGTTTGTTGCCGTTGCGTTATCTGCGTCAGTATTAATGCCATATTGGCTGGCAAGAAAATCACGTTGATCTTGGTTGGGATCGGTTGCGGTGATCAGATTTGCCGGGTAGCCGCTTGCAAGCAGTCCAGCAATAATTGAACGCGCCATATTTCCCGCGCCGATAAAGGTGATTTTCTTATGATCCATGATGGCTTCCTAGTTGTTATGTTATTACTTGCTGTAGTCACGTGCGCCGAAAATAGCGGTTCCGATGCGAACCATAGTACTTCCAGCTTCAATGGCGGCTTCCATATCGCCACTCATACCCATAGAGAGGGTATCCAAGTTCAGCTCAGGGAAACGTTCACTCAGGCGCTGTTTTAAATCCGCCAGTTGGTTGAACGCATTAAGCTGTGATGCGTAGTCTGGCACATTCGCCGGAATCGACATCAATCCTCTTAAAGTGAGGTTTGGCAGTGAGGAAATCAACTGCGCCAGTTCAAAAACCTGTTGTTCTTCAATACCTGACTTCGAGCTTTCACCACTGGTATTAACCTGAATTAGTACTTGTAATGGTGGCATCTCTATCGGGCGTTGATCACTCAGGCGTTGAGCAATCTTAGCGCGATCAATGGTATGAACCCAAGCAAAGTTCTCTGCTACCGGACGAGTTTTATTCGATTGAATTGGACCAATAAAGTGCCATTCAATCGCTAGCTCAGGATGATGCTCGGAAAAATATGCTATTTTGTCTACGCCTTCTTGCACGTAATTTTCACCAAAGGCGCGTTGACCGGCTTGCGCAGCTTCAAGAACTGCTTGGTTCGGCTTAGTCTTACTTACTGCAAGAAGCTGTACTGACTCTTGAGCACGACCACATTTTTGCTGTGCACTTAAGATCTCTGAGGTGATCTGTTCAATATTTTGTTGAATACTACTCATATCTAACTTTACTAAGGAATTTAAATGGATATCGCTGAGTTACTGGACTTTAGTGTAAAACATAATGCGTCAGATCTACATCTTTCCGCAGGTGTTTCTCCAATGGTGCGCATCGACGGTGAGGTCAGAAAGCTGAGCGTACCGGCTTTTAGCCATGCCGATGTGCACCGTTTAGTCTTTGAGATTATGAACGATGCTCAGCGTAGTGAATTTGAGGAGCGTCTCGAAGTCGACTTTTCATTTGAATTACCTGATGTTGGTCGTTTCCGTGTTAACGCATTTAATCAAGCGCGCGGTTGTGCGGCAGTGTTTCGTACCATCCCGACCACTATTCCAACCCTAGAGGATCTGGATGCGCCGGAAATCTTCGAAAAGATTGCCAATTTGGAAAAAGGTTTAGTGTTGGTGACCGGTCCTACCGGCTCGGGTAAATCAACCACATTGGCGGCAATGGTGGATTACATTAATCGTAATCACAACAAGCATATTTTGACCATCGAAGACCCAATTGAATTTGTGCATCAGAATCAAAAATGTTTGGTAAACCAACGTGAAGTTCATCGTGATACCCATAGCTTTAAAGCTGCGCTGCGCAGTGCTCTGCGTGAAGACCCAGATGTGATTTTGGTGGGTGAGTTGCGCGATCAAGAGACGATTAGCTTGGCACTGACTGCGGCTGAAACGGGTCACTTGGTGTTTGGCACTCTGCATACCAGCTCGGCAGCCAAAACCATCGACCGTATTATCGATGTGTTCCCGGGTAGCGATAAGGGCATGGTGCGCTCAATGCTTTCGGAATCACTGCGTGCGGTAATCGCCCAGAAGCTGCTTAAGCGCATTGGCGGCGGGCGTGTTGCTTGCCATGAAATTCTCATGGCGACACCGGCAATTCGTAACTTGATCCGTGAAGACAAAGTGGCACAGATGTACTCAGTGATCCAAACTGGTGCGGCACAAGGCATGCAGACGATCGAGCAAAATGCCAAGCAACTGATTGCCCGTGGTTTGGTTGAGCCGCAAGAAGTCGAGCAAAAAATTGGAACTCTAGATTACTAAGGATGAGTATGACGATGGATTCTTATCTTCATGGAATGAAGCAGCACAGTGCTTCAGATTTGTACATTACCGTGGGTGCTCCGGTGTTATATCGCATCAATGGGGAGTTGCAGCCGCAAAGTGATGTGTTAAATGAGCGGCAAGTCTTTGAGTTGTTGAATTCTTTGATGGATGAATCTCGCCATGAAGAGTTTCGCTCTAGTCGTGAAGCCAATTTTGCCGTTGTGCGTGAATATGGACGCTTTCGTGTATCAGCGTTTTTTCAGCGCGAACAACCCGGTGCGGTTATTAGGCGAATTGAAACGGAGATCCCAACCTTTGCTGAGCTAAATTTACCGGAAGTTTTAAAAGACTTGGCAATCGCGAAACGCGGCTTAGTTTTGGTTGTCGGGGCGACAGGTTCGGGCAAATCGACCACGATGGCGGCTATGACGGGCTATCGAAATAGTCATCGCTCTGGGCATATCCTCACGGTCGAAGACCCGATTGAGTTTGTCCATCAACATCAAAAATGCATCGTCACTCAGCGAGAAGTCGGGCTAGATACTGAAAGTTATGAAGTAGCGCTGAAAAACTCATTGCGCCAAGCACCCGATATGATCTTAATTGGCGAAATTCGTAGCCGTGAAACGATGGAATATGCCATGGCGTTTGCAGAAACTGGGCACCTTTGTATGGCAACTTTGCATGCCAATAATGCCAACCAAGCGCTTGAACGAATTTTGCATCTGGTGCCGAAAGAGAAGAAAGAGCAATTTTTGTTTGATTTGTCGATGAACCTAAAAGGCGTGGTCGCGCAGCAGTTATTGCGGGATAAAGATGAGCAGGGGCGACACGGGGCGTTTGAGATTTTGCTCAATACTCCGCGTATGGCAGATCTTATTCGTCGCGGTGACCTGCATGAGCTCAAAGCGACCATGGCAAAATCGCAACAATCGGGGATGCAGACCTTTGATCAAGCCTTGTATCAACTGGTGGTGGATGGAAAAGTTGCGGAAGAGGAAGCGTTGCACAGTGCCGATTCTGCTAATGATTTACGTATTATGCTCAAAACTCAACGGGGTGAAGGTTTTTCCTCCGGCTCATTAGCGGATGTAAAAATTGATATGGATTAGTGTCCTAGTAAATGTAAAAAACCGAGCATCACGCTCGGTTTTTTTATCTTGGCGATCAGCCTTCAAACAGTTCTTTATGCAGCTTCTGGATCGCTTGGCGTGATACTGACTCGTGCACTAAGAAGCACAAGTTATGTGGGCTGGCACCAAAACAAATCATACGCAGGTTCATGTCTTCCAATGTACCAAATACTTGCTTAGCGTAACCACGGCTCTCGCTCATGTTGTTGCCAATCAGTGCCACTAAGCAAAGGTTTTGCTCGATTTCTACCGTACAGAGCTGTTCCAGCTCGGCATGAGCGGCTGCCGGCAGTTGCGGTGCACCGCCTGATGTGTCGGTTTGATCTAAAGTTAGCGAGACACTGATCTCTGAGGTGGTGATCAAATCTACCGAAACTTTGTGCTTAGCAAGGATTTCAAATACTTTGGCGAGGAAGCCATAAGCATGGAACATCTTATCACTGCGCAGTGTGACCATGGTTTGATTGCAGCGCAGTGCAAGCGCACGAAATAGTGGTGAGCTTTGCACTTGATGACGGATCCAAGTACCGCCTTTTTCTGGCTCTTTTGACGAGCCAACAAATACCGGAATATAATGGCGCAGGGCAGGAACGAGAGTCGATGGGTGAAGGATCTTAGCGCCAAAGTTAGCCATTTCTGACGCTTCACTAAAACTGATTTCGGCAATCGGTGATGCTTTGGCGGCAATGCGTGGGTCAGTCGTATAAATGCCCGGCACGTCAGTCCAGATCTCTAAGCCTTCAGCTTTGACCGCTTCAGCGATCAATGCCGCGCTGTAGTCACTGCCTCCACGACCTAAAGTAGTGGTATTGCCTTGTTCGTCTGAACCGATAAAGCCTTGTGTTACGACGACATAATCTTGGCAAAGTGGTAGCAGTTTTTCTGCCGCTAGCTGTCCCGTTTGCGCCACATCTGGTTCAGCTTTACCGAAGTTATCGTCGGTGCGCAGCACTTGGCGGATATCAAAACGGGTCGTGTTAATGCCGCGCTCACGCATCAATTGCGCCAGAATATGGGTAGACATCAACTCACCACACGCAACTAAGTGATCGGTTAACTTGTGGCTAGATTGAATTGAGGCCGCCTCAGCTAAACTAGTGACGGTATCAAGGATTTTATACACTTCATTGGCGGTTTCCGTTGCATCCTCTAGCTCACCTAGAATCGCTTCATGGATATCAGCGAGTTTTTGCAAGATCTCTATGCGAGCTTGTTCATCGCTTACTCCATTAGCGAGTTCAACCAATAAGTTGGTTACTCCTGAACAAGCACTACTAACCACGAGTTTGGTGTTTGGATTGTTTTCAATGATAGCCGCACAGCGGCTCATGGCTTCAAAATTTGCGACACTAGTACCGCCAAATTTGGCGACATTAAAAGAACTCACAGCGATTCTCCCACGGCTTCCTAAAATTGTTGCTGGTTACCCAACGTCCTTTGTTTTTGTGTTCGATGCATTCGAACGAGAAGAGAGTGTTGTGCGATATATAGAGGTAATAATATTCACCTCAGAAGCGCATCATCAGACAGTGCTGATGACAGTTGATGAGAGTCAACTCAGGTCAACCGACGTCACTAAACCGACAATTTAGCGATGTCTCGGCACTACTCTCCCTCAATGAATCGTGTTGGAGTTGCGGCTCCACGATGCATCTACCTAGGCAGTGCTCCTCTTCTGTGTTTAATTATTGAACGGTTTTATGTGATCAAAGTCAACAGATAATTTTACCTACAATCCAACAATTTGTAACAACTAGACTTATGACCAATTGTCCCTTGCGGGATATTGGTCTAAGGTGGTCTAACCTGAGAAGATTTAGAAGCATGCTGCAAGGAGCGATTATGACAATTCAAAGCTTTATTCCACCGCGCCGAACCCTGATGGGACCTGGTCCTTCTGATATATCACCGCAAGTTTTGCAGGCGCTGAGTCGTCCAACTGTTGGGCATTTAGACCCGCTATTTGTTGGCATGATGGATGAGCTAAAACAGCTACTAAAGTATGCTTTCCAGACTGAAAATGAGTTTACGATTGCGGTCTCTGCGCCAGGCAGTGCGGGTATGGAAGCGTGTTTTGTTAACTTAATTGAAGCTGGCGATAAGGTCATTGTGTGCCGCAATGGCGTATTTGGCGAGCGCATGCGTGAAAACGTAATTCGTGCTGGTGGAGAAGCGGTTGTGATTGACGACGAGTGGGGTACACCCGTCTCGGTTGATAAAGTTGCTCAAGCTCTACAAGATAATCCAGATACTAAAATTGTCGCTTTCGTGCATGCAGAAACATCCACTGGTGCGGTTTCAGATGCACAGGCACTGGGGGCTTTAGCCAAGCAGTATAATGCATTAACCATTGTTGATACCGTGACATCTCTCGGTGGTATGCCGCTCAAAGTCGATGAGTGGCAATTGGATGCAGTTTATTCTGGTAGCCAAAAATGTCTTTCTTGCACTCCAGGTTTGGCTCCTCTGACATTTTCACCCAAAGCGATTGAGAAGATTCAAAGCCGCACGACGCCGGTACAAAGTTGGTTTCTTGATCAGAGCCTAGTACTTGGTTATTGGAGTGGTGAAGGCAAACGCAGTTATCATCATACTGCGCCAGTAAACAGTTTATACGCCCTGCATGAGTCATTAGTGATGTTACAAAATGAAGGACTCGAGAATGCTTGGCTACGCCATCAAGCGATGCATGAAAAATTAAAAACTGGACTCGAGAAGTTAGGTTTTACTTTTGTGGTTGAAGAGGCGCACCGTTTACCTCAACTGAACGCAGTCTATGTACCAGCGGGCATTGACGAAGCGAAGGTGCGAAATCATTTACTAGAAACCTATAATCTTGAGATTGGCGCAGGTCTAGGTGCTTTAGCTGGTAAGGCGTGGCGCATCGGTTTGATGGGATATGGCGCGCGTGAAGAAAATGTTGCGCTATGCCTGCGTGCTCTTGAAGAGTCTCTAACTCAGTAATTTCGCTAGGTAGTCTAGATGAAAAAAAGCGGCTTATTAGCCGCTTTTTGTGTTTATGCTCGAGCTAGATGTTGACTTATTGCGCAGCTGATGGCGTGAGTGCATCAATATCAGGCGCAATATATTGCACCTTATCAAAGTCACGCTTAGGGAAGAGGAATTTCGCTTCACTGCGGATCTGTTCTGCTTTTTTATCTTCTCCAAGCCCTTGATAAGCCAAGATCAAGTTGTTGTAAAAAGTCGGGCGCGGCTTATCTTTAATGATCTTGAGTGACCAATCAACATACGGTTGGATGAACTCAGGATTTTGGGTGATTAATCCAATATTGAGGTAGGTGCTGTACACATCCCAGTCGTAGCGGTCTTTCCATACGATGGGATTGGTTACCTGTTCTAATATTGCTGGGTCTTTTGGGTTTGAGCGCTCAAATTGGGTAAGAACGTAATTTGTATGCAGTGAGCTCAACATATAAAAAGTTATGAGTATTGGCATCAGCAAGCTCATTACGCGTAAGGTGATTTGAGATAATTTACTAAATGAGACTTCTTTGTAGCTATTGGAGCGTTGGTCTACCCAGTAAAGCAAAATAATAAATGTAATCCAATGGACAAATGAGTGGTAGAAAGGATACTCAAGCTGACTATGTAGCACGATAGGGACAAATAAGCCAAACATCGCGATGCGCGTGCCTTTCTTTGCCTGATACATACGCAGCAGCATAAACAGTGCTGCGAGCATAATGCCTAATACAGGCAATAAGCCGCCTTCAACACCCCAGTACAACAGCTCGTTGTGAGGATGATCCATTGCTGGTAACCCTTGATGATAGTTAGGGTTTAACTGATGTTGGCGTGCGGTATAAAGTGTGTAATCAGCCTCGAAGTTACCATAGCCATAACCGGTAAACGGTTTTTCGATAAACATATCGAGCGCTTGTGGGAAGGTATAACTGCGTGGGCTTTTTAAGTTAACCTTACTTTCCAGCAATTCTATATTCGCTGAATCAGCAGAAGTTTTTGCCTGATGAATTAAGGGTAGTGACAGACCAACAACGATTCCCATTAGTGCTGCTAGGCTCCAGCCAGCAATGCGCTTATGTGTCGCAAAGCGATAGAGATAAGGCAGTACTGCTGCAACGGCGATTGCTGCTCCAAGCCAACCAGTTCGGGAAGCTAAAACGATCAATAAGGGAATGGTCAGTAGCGGCATCAAATACAGCAGCGTGACATCACTTAGTTTACGTTGGTACTTAATCGGTTGACGTGAAAGTAGGTAGCCCGATATCGCGAGTCCTGTAGCGAGGAAACTCGCCATTACATTAGGCTGCTGAAAAATTCCGTATGGGCGATTTGCCACCGTGTTGTAGCCAAACACATTATTTGGTTGCAGTAGTAGATACTGAACCCACCCAAAACTGGCTTGAATCGCAACCGCAATGACGATAAACCATAGTAGGCGCTGTTTTTGTCGATTGCTGAAACGGAACTGCTGCAAAATAACAAATAGCAACAAACCCATCCATAGCCCAGTCAGCCGATTAAGCGAAAGCTCTAGGGAGCTCTCTGGATAGAGCACTGGGGCAGTCATCATCAGGCAAGAGATGAATAATACGATGGTGAGTTTGTTATAGCGCAGTTTACCTTCGGAGCCTATTTGATACAGACCAATCGCGATACTGATACCAAACGCGAGCCAAGTAGTGGCATTGAATGATAGGGCTAACCCAGAACCTCCCGGATTAGGCATAAAGAAATGCATCGCCAAGATATAGATAGCACCGATGGATACTAAAAATGGGCGAATCAGCGGAAGCTTTGCTGCCTTAGGTTCAAGCTGTGTTCCGGTCAGATGTATGGTTGCCATAAAGGGTCACTTCTACAAAAACAAAACCAGCGTATGATACGCTGGTTTAACTACTTTTGACTATTTTAACATAGGTTTAAGGAAGCGGGCGGTATGTGAACCTTCAACTTGCGCCACATCTTCCGGTGTACCTTGCGCAATGATTTCACCGCCACCTTGTCCACCTTCTGGACCTAAGTCAACAATCCAGTCCGCTGTTTTTATGACATCAAGGTTGTGCTCAATAACTACGACAGTGTTGCCATGATCTCGAAGGCGATGCAGCACCGTAAGTAGTTGCTGAATATCATGAAAATGCAAACCAGTCGTTGGTTCATCCAAGATGTATAGTGTTTTACCTGTATCGCGCTTAGACAGTTCACGTGCCAGTTTGACGCGTTGCGCTTCACCACCAGAAAGGGTGGTAGCAGCTTGACCAAGTCGAATATAAGAAAGCCCCACATCCATCAAGGTTTGCAGTTTGCGCGCAATCACCGGAACTGGGTCGAAGAATAGTCGTGCATCTTCAACGGTCATTTCTAGCACTTCATCGATAGTTTTACCTTTGTAGCGTACTTCTAAGGTTTCACGGTTATAGCGTTTACCTTTACATACATCACAAGGCACATAGACATCCGGTAAGAAGTGCATTTCGACTTTAATTACGCCATCACCTTGGCAAGCTTCACAGCGTCCACCACGAACGTTAAAACTAAAGCGACCTGGCTTGTAACCACGCGAGCGAGCCTCTTGTGTGCCAGAGAACAGCTCACGGATCGGTGTGAAGATCCCAGTGTAAGTGGCAGGGTTAGAACGCGGCGTTCGACCGATTGGACTCTGGTCAATATCGATCACCTTATCAAAGTGCTCAAGTCCTTTGATCTTCTTATAAGGTGCAGGCATTGCTGTCGTCGCACCATTCAGTTGTGTGTGGGCGATCTTAAAGAAGGTATCGTTAATTAGGGTTGATTTACCTGAACCTGATACCCCGGTAATACAACTAAATAGCCCAACTGGAACCGTTAAATTGACCTCTTTAAGGTTGTTACCGGTCGCACCAATGAGTTCCACCACTTTCTTCTTATCAAATGGGGTACGCTGCTGTGGTATTTCAATTTTCTTAACCCCAGAGAGGTATTGGCCTGTGAGTGACTCAGGGACTTCGAGGATTTCAGCCATCGTACCTTGTGCAACCACTTGTCCGCCATGAACCCCCGCACCTGGACCAATATCAATCACATGATCGGCGCAGCGAATGGCATCTTCATCATGTTCGACGACTAACACGGTATTACCTAAGTCGCGCAGGTGGGTTAGGGTTTTTAATAGTCGTTCGTTATCACGTTGGTGCAAGCCAATCGATGGTTCATCGAGCACATACATGACACCGACTAAGCCTGCGCCAATTTGGCTTGCTAGGCGAATACGTTGTGCTTCACCACCAGAGAGCGTTTCGGCGCTACGAGAAAGGTTCAGGTAGTTAAGACCCACGTTAACCAAGAACTCAAGGCGATCGTTGATCTCTTTCATCACTTTCTCTGCGATTTTTGCCCGTTGACCTTCTAGTTTTAGGGTCGCGAAGAAGCCTAGCGCGTCGGCAATACTCAGCTCCACAATTTCAGGTAACGTAGTATCACCGATAAACACATTGCGCGCTTCTAAACGCAGACGGCTGCCATCACAACTCGCACAGCATTTGGTTGAAATGTACTTTGCTAACTCTTCACGCACAGAGTTCGATTCGGTATCGCGGTAGCGGCGCTCAAGGGTATTTAAAATCCCTTCAAACGGATGGCGTTTAACGCGGATATCACCACGATCATTGATGTAGTTAAACTCAACTTCTGTTCGACCAGAGCCTTTTAGGATCACATCTTGGATTTTCTTCGGCAGTTTGTTAAACGGCTGATTGAGGTCGAAGTCATAATGCTTTGCCAGTGAGCTAAGCATTTGGAAGTAGTAGTAGTTCTTTTGATCCCAGCCGCGAATAGCCCCTTGAGCAAGACTGAGTGACTCATCTTGGATGACTCGGTCAGGGTCAAAATATTGTTGTACGCCTAAGCCATCACAAGTTCCGCATGCCCCCGCAGGATTGTTGAACGAGAATAGGCGAGGTTCGAGTTCTTGCATGCTGTAGCCACAATGTGGACAAGCGAAATTGGCGGAAAAGACCGTTTCTTCTCCGTCGCCATCCATTGGCGCGACCATTGCAATACCACCAGAAAGCTCTAGTGTGGTTTCAAACGATTCCGCTAGGCGTTGTTGCAGATCGGCGCGCACTTTAAAGCGATCGACGACGACTTCAATGGTGTGCTTTTTATGCAGTTCTAATGTCGGAGGATCGGACAGATCACAGGTTTCCCCATCAATACGGGCGCGAATAAAACCTTGCGCCGCAAGGTTTTCGAGTGTCTTAACGTGTTCGCCCTTACGTTCTTTAACGATAGGAGCCAGTAGCATCATTTTTGAGCCTTCTGGCATCTCTAGCACTTTGTCGACCATTTGCGATACGGTTTGTGCTGACAGCGGCACCTTATGCTCTGGACAGCGCGGCTCGCCAACACGAGCATAGAGCAGACGTAAATAGTCATAAACTTCAGTGATAGTACCTACGGTTGAGCGTGGGTTATGCGAAGTGGACTTTTGCTCGATAGAAATCGCTGGCGATAGGCCTTCAATGTGGTCGACATCAGGCTTTTCCATCAAGGATAGAAACTGACGCGCATAAGCAGACAGTGATTCAACGTAGCGGCGCTGTCCTTCGGCATACAGAGTATCAAAAGCCAAAGATGATTTACCGGAGCCGGATAAACCAGTGATAACAATTAACTTATCGCGAGGGATGGTGAGGTTGATGTTCTTGAGGTTATGGGTGCGGGCTCCGCGTACTTCTATCTTGTCCATGGTAATCGCTCTGTATGGGAAGAACTTCTAGTATTACACAGTGCGATAAATGTTCAAAGAAAATGCTGGATATAAAAACAGTAAAGACGACCTAATGGTCGCCTTTACATGATTAGATATGGTTATTAGCTTTGTTTTTCAGTTGAGTGTTTACCGAGTTCAGCTTTCTTGCTGTCTTTTAGATACAAGTTTTCAAAGCAGTAGTTTGTCGCTTCGATATAACCCTCTACGCTACCACAGTCAAAGCGTTGACCTTTAAATTTGTACGCAAGTACGCAGCCCGCTTTCGCTTGTTTAAGTAGCGCGTCAGTGATTTGAATTTCACCGCCTTTACCCGGTTCAGTTTGTTCGATTAACTCAAAGATATCCGGAGTTAAGATATAACGACCGATGATTGCTAGATTGCTTGGTGCTGTACCCGGTTCAGGTTTCTCAACCATATCGTCGACGCGGTAGATATCGTCTTTGATCATCTCACCCGAGATCACGCCGTACTTGTGCGTTTCATCTGCAGGGACTTCTTGCACAGCCACAATTGAACAGCGGAATTGTTTAAACAGTGCCACCATTTGCGCCAGTACGCCTTGTTGCTCATTTACACAAAGGTCATCAGCAAGTACGACAGCAAATGGTTCATCGCCAACTAGTTCACGACCTGTCAGAATTGCATGACCTAGACCTTTCATTTCACGCTGACGAATATAGGTAAAGTTGGCTGATTCAATGATGTCACGGATATCAACCAACAGCTCTTCTTTGTTGGTGCCGTTAATCTGGTGCTCTAGCTCATAGTTTTTATCGAAGTGATCCATGATCGAGTGCTTACCACGACCGGTAACAATACACATACCGTCCATACCTGCTTGAATGGCTTCTTCGACACCATATTCAATCAATGGCTTGTTAACTACAGGCATCATCTCCTTTGGCATTGATTTGGTTGCTGGAAGAAAACGTGTTCCGTAACCTGCCGCCGGAAATAGGCACTTCTTAATCATGATAAAACCCTTTATCTATCTGACGTAAATTAAACTGGCGATAAGATAGCATGGTTTAGATGAATAGATAATTAACCGCACCAACAAAAGTAGCTTTAGAGCGCACAATTCACTCTAACAGACTAAATGTTGTTTAGCCCAAGAGATAGCCTGCACTCTATTTTTCACCGAGAGCTTTTTAAAGATCTGATACAGGTGAGATTTAACCGTGAACTCACTGATAAACAGATCTTCGGCAATCTGATTATTCGAGGCGCCAGTCAGTAAGCTACGCAGTATTTGGATCTCTCTGGTGGTTAGATCAACGGTTGCTGGTGAGGTCTGGCTATCAACTACATGACGATAGTAATGTAGCAGTTGTGCGGCAACCTTTCTTGGTAGCCAATTTTGACTATTAATTACTTCCCCACAGCCAAAAGCAATCTTGGCGATATCCTCACTTTGATAGAAAAGCGCTTTTAAGTTTCCAAAGCTGAGCAGCTCGTTGGTGGTTAAACGACGATCAACGTTAATCAACACGGTTTCAAAAATATTGTTTGAAAGTGGTAAGTTGCGAATTGCGCTCTGCAGTTGCTGATAGTTGTTGTAATCGATAAGTAGAATTTTATGCTTGTGCTGTTGCATTGCTAACATAAAGTCCTGAGGCTCCATACGAGGTATCGGTAAGCCAAGACTCTCTTCAATTCGATCTATAATTGGGTAGTGGGCTTCTTTTTCTTCGCAGAGGAAGTAGAGGGTGCGTGCATAGATATTTTTAGCCATAAACTGTTCTCATTGTTAGTGATTTTAAATTTATAAAATTCCTATCAGGTATAGTGTCTGATTTGCTCGCAAAGCGCGATTTGTAATCACAATGAATCGATGAGTGTTTAAAAAATGGTGGAGAGTTTTCCTTTATCTCATTGAAATTGCGGCGCAAAAATAGGTGCTAGTATGAGATTCTGGGAGATGTAGCAACAAAGTTGATGGTAAGAGTTGCAGGAACTGTTGTTTGATTTGCAAGTGGGGTGTTATCCTTACGCGCTATTAAACACGAATGAATTTAAACGGAGCGAAACATGGCTAGCCGTGGAGTAAACAAAGTTATTTTGGTCGGTAACTTAGGACAAGACCCAGAAGTGCGCTACATGCCTAGCGGCGGCGCTGTTGCAAATATCACGGTTGCGACGTCAGAATCATGGCGTGATAAAGCGACTGGTGAGCAACGTGAAAAAACAGAATGGCACCGCGTCTCTCTGTTTGGCAAACTTGCAGAAGTAGCAGGTGAATACTTACGTAAAGGCTCTCAAGTATATATTGAAGGTCAATTACAAACTCGTAAGTGGCAGAACCAACAAGGTCAAGATCAGTACACGACAGAGATCGTAGTGCAAGGCTACAATGGTGTAATGCAAATGCTTGGTGGTCGTCAAGGTGGACAAGGTGCACCTATGGGCGGTCAACAGCAGCAACAGCCACAACAAGGTTGGGGACAACCACAACAGCCTGCGATGCATCAGCAACAAGCACCGCAACAGCAACAACATGCGCCTCAACAACAGCCTCAATATAATGAGCCACCAATGGATTTTGACGACGACATCCCGTTTTAATCTATTGAAATCCAAAAAAAGCCGCGATTATCGCGGCTTTTTTATATAGTGGATTTATATCAAAGCTAAGTAGTTTGAATTATCTAGCTAGGTATAGCGACCTCTAAGGAAAGAGGTATTCCGTGCTAGAGAATCAGTTCTAGCGTATTATCTGCAGGTTTTTCAACCAGCAGGATAAATAGAGAGGGAACTTCAATTTATGAGGTATACGCCTACCTTAAAATTGAGCACGCGTTTAGTGGCTTTTGTCACTATGATAGTGATTAGCGCGATGTTTATTTTGTTCCTCGGAGGGACATTGTCTTTCCGCAGCTTAGGACAAGAGTACCTAGATCAATCTTTAACAGGCATTGTCGAAGTCGTCGACAAGGAAATGGAAGATCCAGATGCCGCCTATTCTATGCAGCGTTGGATGCCTAAAATGCTGCAAGCCTCCAATATTGTTGAGATGGAACTCTCGTCAAAATATGGGGTGATCTATCGTTATCGTGATACCTCCTCCAAGGTTGAGCCAGCCTTACTTCACCATGCGATTTACTCATTAGAGCGCAATAGCGGTTACTCCATTCGTTTCACAGCGGTGCCTCCGTATGTCGGATACGGCTATTCGATGCAAGCTCTATGGTCTATCACTTTGGCGGTTGCACTAATCATCTTTTGTTTAGTGCGTGGGTTGAAATGGCTTAAGGAGCAGTTGCAAGGCTCTGAATTGCTAGAAGAACGTGGTCGAATGATCCTCGCAGGTAGGGTCGAAGAGTATGCCAAAGGGGATGTTGCTGAGTGGCCTTTTACTGCTAGTGAAGCTCTAGACCGTTTAATTGAAGAGTTACAAGATGCTCGTCAAGAACGTAGCCGCTTTGACACTTTTATTCGTACGCAAACCTTTCTTGATCAACTAACCGGGACCGCAAATCGAGTGCTGTTTGACAGTAAGTTGGAATCGGCGTTGTCCGAGAATGGTGCGCATGGTGGGGTATTGCTCCTGCGCATCGACGACTGGGATACAGTCAATGAAGATACTAATAAGCAAACGGCTAACCAGTTTATTATCGATATAGGTGAAGCGCTGAATCATGTCATTTTGCGCTACCCGGATGTGATCCTTTCCCGTTACTACGAAAGTGATTTTGCTATTTTCGCTCCGCATTTAGGGATTAAAGAAGTCTCGAATATTGCGACAAACTGCTTAAAGCAACTTGAGAAGCTTGCGCCGCTCGAAGGCTTGGATAAAGACAATTGGTGTCATATTGGGATCAGTATGTTCCAAGAGGGAGAGCGACAAGGAAAAATCATGGACGAAGCGGAGACCGCTCTAAAAGGGGCTCAACTTCAGCAAATCAATACTTGGAATCGATTCAATAAACTATCAGCGCCAGAGGAAGAGCGCGGAAGTGTGCGTTGGCGAACTTTATTTGACCAAGTACTTACGCCAGAAAGTGTTTATGTCTTTTCCCAACCTTGTTTTCTTGTCGAGCAGCAGCAGCCACAATTTATCCACAATGAGCTTTTTGTCCGGATTCTTGACCCGCAAAAAGGGTTAATCAAAGCGTCACGTTTCAGTGCTGCAATTGAAGCCGTGGGTTATGAAAGTGTCTTAGATCGTTCAGTTTTTTTAGCTGTCGCCAGATTTTTGAAAGCGTCAAAAAATAGTTTATGTTACTCTATTAATCTGCATGTTACCCCGTTTGCTGGCAGAAAGTACTTCCGCTGGTTTAGAGATGAGTTACTTCAACTACCAATAGAAATGCGACGCAGGCTACTGTTTGAGTTTGCCGAAGCACGTTTGGTTCAGCATCTCGACTATATGCGACCTGTGATCAAGATGTTAAACGGTTTAGGTTGTAAAGTTGTGGTTGGGCAAGCGGGACGTTCGATTGTTAGTACTTACTATTTGAAAGAGTTATCAATCGATTATCTCAAGTTACATCGCAGTCTAATTAAGCAGATCGATCAACGACATGAAAATCAATTGTTTGTTCGCAGCCTTTTAGGGGCATGTGAAGGTTTAAACACGCAAGTGATTGCGGTTGGGGTCGATCAAGAGCAGGAGTTCAATACTCTGGTAGCGTTAGGCGTGAATGGTGTGCAAGGTCGATATTTTGGCGCGGAAGAACAGATGCTTCCTGAAGCAAAAATTGAGCAGCACCCACAGTCCAAATCGAATATCCAAATTGGACGACGTAATCGTTGGCGAAGAAGTTAGTAGTAGATGAATATTCAATCTTTTTTAGCAAAGTTTGGTTCTAGTAGCAGCGCTGTAAATAGCTTACGTGTTGTTGTACAACCTAATTCGCTGCATTTCTCGGACTGGAGCGGTGGCGCTTTGCCCAAGCAAGTTCCAATTGCGAATAGTGATTGGCAAACAACGTTAGTGCATAGTCTGCAACAGGCGGGGTTGACTGATGTCACGGTAGACGTAGTACTCAATTCCAACTTATACCAAAACTATCAGATTGATAAACCTAACGTTCCTCAAGAAGAACTGAGCTTAACGCTGCCGTTTTTACTCAAGGATCTGATCACTGAAAAAGTGACAGATATTATTGCTGATGCAATACCACTGCCGACCAGCAACAAGCTGCAAGTTTACGTTATTCCTAAGTCATTGGTACTCGGATTAGTCAGTAAATTAGCTGAGATAAAATCGCATCTCGGTTGTGTATTTGTTGAAGACGATATTTGGGCTCGTGTCGCGCAAGGCAGTGAGCGTTTTGTTCTACTACAACGCAGCTATGGTGCGGGTTATAAAGTTAGTGCGTTTGTTGATGACCGCTGTGTTTTTCAGCGTGGGATCCGTGGCGTTACGCCGCCATTAACCGGTGTGGCAACCAGCGGCTTGCAGTTGGATGGTATTGCGCTGGAACTGCAGCGTTCAATTGACTACCTCTCCTCACAGTTACGTGGTGCGACCCTGCACCATATGAAAGTTTGCTGTGACGATGAAAATAATGGTGAGTTGGCGAAAGAACTGGATGAGCGTTTAAATGTAAAAGTTTCCGCGTTAAGTGAAACCGATACTGATTCAGGCTCTTTGTTAGCGCAATTTGTGGCTGAAGATATTTTTTCAGCTATCAACTTGTACCCACAGCATTTAAAGCCAAAGGTTGAGCATTTTACTTTAAATAATGTGGCGATCTTTAGCGTACTTTTGTTTGCGCTGCTTGGCTCCGCATTTGGTTACTTTGCTTGGCAAAATAGTCAGTACGAGCAGCAATTGCAGGTATATCGCGCACAAGAGAAAGAGTTCAGTCAACAGTTAACTAGCCTAAGCCAGCGTTTAGGTAAGCATCGTCCTTCGCCAGAGAAAGAGCATGCTGTGGCGCGCCTTAAAGAAGAGATTAAGTCAAAGCAAGACTCGTTAGCTGCGGTCGCGAAATATGATTCAGAGCAGCAGGCTGGCTACTCTGGTGTTATGCAATCTCTAGCCAAGCTTGGGCGTAACGATATCTCATTAAGTTCGATTCAAATGGATGCGGATAATCTTGATATCAAGGGATTAGCGCGGACACCACAAGCGATTCCAAATTGGGTGAATCAGTTTAAAAGCGAAATTAACTTGGTTGGTCGTTCATTTGGCAAACTTAAAATTGCGCGCAATGAACAAAATATCCTGACTTTTGAGCTGAGAACCAAAGAAGAAGAGAAAGAGTGATGAAAGCACATTGGCAGAAATTGGCGGAGAAGTTTTCCAATTTAAGTGCACGAGAAAAGTGGTTAATGACTCTGTGTGCTTTAGTGTTAATCGGGCTGGGGATGTTTACTCTATTGATTGAGCCCGCTCTTAAGGTCAATCAAAGCTTAAAACAGCAAATTGCGGTTAGCCAGCAGAATAGCACGCGTCTAGAAAATGAAATTTTAGCGATCACCGCAAAACTTAAAAAAGATCCAGATCAATCGATCAATATAGAGTACAAAAGATTATTAAAAGAGAGCCAAGTGCTGTCGGAAAAACTGTCGAAAGTGATTGATAACCTGATCTCGCCTAGTCAAATGGCAAAGCTGCTAGAAGATGTGTTAGCGGGCAGTAAAGGTTTGCATCTCGTCTCTTTAGAATCATTAACCGCAGAGCCGATTGTGAGTGGGCATGAGGCAGAGAGCTATGCCGGTTACTATTTGCATCCGGTAAGACTTGAGCTAACTGGTAACTATTTTGCCGTATTGCGCTACTTGGAAACGTTAGAGTCGTTACCCGTGAACTATTACTGGCGCAGCTTTAATTATCAAGTCGATGACTACCCTCGCGCTCGTTTAATACTTGAAGTGTATACCTTAGGTACCAGACAGGAGTTTATTAGTGGTTAAGAATAGTCTGTTATTTTTGCTCGCTATCTCTTCAAGTGCAGTTGCTTCTCAAGATCCAACTGCACCACTTAGTTGGCAACAAGCACCGAAAGTAAACAAAGTTGTGCGTCATAAAGTGCCAGATTTACAAAGTATCGTTTGTGGTGGTGAGAGAGACTGTTACGCGATATTAAATGGTCAGACACTGGAAGCGGGCGGTAATGTCGCCGGCTTTAAAGTGCAACAAATTAATGCGGATTACGTTACGGTAACTCGCGGTAGTAAACAGTGGAAGCTGGAATTATTCCCCCTAGAAATAAAACAATAAGGTTATTGGAATTGTATGCGTAAACTTGTGTTAGCTATTTCCCTTGCGTCACTCGTTGGTTGT
This sequence comes from Vibrio rhodolitus, assembly GCF_003350325.1. Classification (GTDB taxonomy): domain Bacteria; phylum Pseudomonadota; class Gammaproteobacteria; order Enterobacterales; family Vibrionaceae; genus Vibrio; species Vibrio rhodolitus. The sequence continues at coordinate 27,408 of NZ_QLYZ01000007.1, forward strand.
TCAATGGGACACAGAGACCCAGTTGAAGCGAAAAGCGCTTTAAATGAAGCTATTAATGAGTCGAATAGCCGCGCTTTACAAGAGCTTCCACCGTCGGTAGCCGCTGATCTTATGCCTGAATTGGATGATTCGTTGAGCAGTCAGAATCAGACCGTAAAACGCTTTCGCGTAAAAGCGAGCAATGTCGATGCTCGCACATTTTTTGCCAGCCTAGTCAAAGGCACGCAATATAGTGCGGCAATTCATCCGGATGTCACCGGTCAGATCACAGTCAATCTGACCGATGTTACTTTGGATGAAGTATTAGCAGTGGTCAGCGATCTATATGGCTATGATGTACAAGTGACAGGTAAGGTGATTCAAGTTTACCCTGCGGGGCTGCGTACTGTGACTATCCCAGTGGATTATCTACAGTTTAAGCGCACAGGGCGCTCGCTGACCTCTATCACTACTGGCACCATTACTTCAACCGGTAGCTCTTCAAGTAGTTCAGATTCATCATCGGATTCATCGTCGAGTTCATCATCGGGCTCTTCGACATCAAGCGGTGGTACTGAAATTGAAACCACTAATGAAAGCGATTTCTGGCCTCAGCTACAAGTGGCAGTTGCCCAGTTGATTGGCAGTGGTAAAGGTCAGTCGGTCGTTGTAACTCCGCAGGCGAGTGTGATTACGGTCAGAGCATTCCCAGATGAGATTCGTCAAGTGCGTGAGTTTTTAGGGGTTTCACAGCAGCGTATGCATCGTCAAGTGATCCTTGAAGCGAAGATCCTCGAAGTAACCCTCAGTGATGGTTACCAGCAAGGCATTAACTGGAGTAAAGCCTTTAGCTCGAACGGCAACGACTTTACGATTGGTCAAGGCACAATAGATCCTGATAACCCAGTTGCTTCAGTACTGCCTGGTTTAGATACCATCGGCACCTTACTTGGTGGACAAACCAATCTGGTGGTTTCTGGTGGTAGCTTTGATGCAGTAATTAGCTTTATGGCAACTCAGGGTGACCTGAACGTGCTATCCAGTCCGCGAGTGACGGCATCGAATAACCAGAAGGCGGTGATCAAAGTTGGTACCGACGAATATTACGTGACAGATTTCTCTAGTGTGGTTGGTAGTGGCGACAACTCAGAGCCTTCACCAGAAGTTGAACTGACGCCATTTTTCTCGGGTATTTCTTTAGATGTGACTCCACAAATTGATGACCAAGGTAATGTCTTGCTGCACGTCCACCCTGCGGTAATTGAAGTTGACGAGCAAGTAAAAGAGATTGGTTTTGGCGCAACAGCGATTACGCTACCACTTGCCCGTAGTTCGATTCGAGAGTCTGACTCAGTGATCCGTGCTCAAGATGGAGATGTGGTAGTCATTGGCGGCTTGATGAAGTCAAACACCATTGATCAAGTGTCTAAAGTGCCGTTTTTAGGTGATGTTCCAGGGCTTGGTCACCTATTTAGAAATACCTCGAAATTGACGCAAAAAACGGAACTTGTGATTTTGCTTAAACCAACCGTGGTTGGTGTTAATACTTGGCAAAAAGAGCTAGAGCGTTCACGTGATTTGCTACAAGAGTGGTTCCCTGAACAGCAGTAAACACAATGTATTTAGAGCATTTTGGTTTTTCTCAGCTGCCTTTTCACCTAACCCCAAATACTGAGCTTTTTTTGGGGTTAGAGCCTCATTACGAAGCGATTCAAATGGTCAACTCAGCTCTCTCCATGGGAGAGGGCGTGATCAAAGTTACTGGTGAAGTTGGCACGGGCAAAACCATGGTTTGTCGCATGCTCGTTAATCATTTTGAGCCTCATATTCAATTGGTTTATTTACCTAACCCTGCACTGTCGGGTGATGAGCTTAGAATGGCTGTCGCAACTGAATTGGGGCTAAGCGGGTTAACGATCTGCCAAGTTGTTGATGCGATCCAGCAACGTTTAATTGAGTTAGCCAAGCAAGGCAAACACGTGGTGGTGCTGGTTGATGAAGCGCAGGCGTTAAGTGATGAGGCTTTGGAGGTGCTGCGTTTGTTCGGCAATCTAGAAACCGAGTACAGCAAGTTGCTGCAAATCGTATTGTTTGGTCAGCCTGAACTCGATGAACGTTTATCGCAGTACCATCTACGTCAATTTCGTCAGCGGATCACTTTCAGTGCGCAACTAAGAGCGTTGTCACTCGATGAAACCGCAACCTATATCAGTAACCGCTTACTAAAAGCAGGTCGACAAAGTGAGCTATTCACACTGGCTGATAAGAAAGCCATTTGGCGTGCCAGTCATGGGATACCTAGGCTTATTAATCAAATTTGTCATAAGAGCCTACTTTTGGCCAGCAGCCAAAGTTGCGCACAGGTTAAAAACCAGCATCTTTATAGCGCAATTCATGACACCTTTGATGCTTGTAAACCAAAATTTAAAGCCCCGTTATTATGGGGGTGGAGTTAGATCATGAGTGCGATTAATAACGCGCTATCTGAATTATCAAAGTCACAAACGGTAGCAAAAGCGGGTATCGAGAAAGCGCAAGTACAGATAGTAAAGCGCGCTCGAGTTTTGCCGTGGGTGCTCGGCGGGTTTAGCTTAAGTCTGGCTGTCGGTGGTTGGGCTTTGTCGCAACAATCTCTACCTAAGGCGATGATCACTAGCGAGGTTATCCCTTCTGAGCCAATCCTTGCTGCATCTAATTCTCAGCTTAAGCGTAATGCCGTTTCAGTGCCGTCACCAACGGTCAAGTTGGCACAAACCAGCGAAACGATTTATGACGCTCCAGCTACCACGACCCCGACAACTGCCTCAATAGCACCAGCAGTGAAAGCCAATGACAAATCCGCTGTGCAGAAGCATGTTGTGGAAAAACCGATTGATGTGAGCAGTGAAACGGATGTGGTTGTTGATGAGAAACCTGTCGTATTCGCAAGCGTTGCCAAGCAAGCTGAGGGTCAGCCGGTTGAGGCTGAGCCCTCAGTTGGTCAAGTCGTGGTTGAGCAGGTGCAGTTAACGCCAACTCAATTGGCGGAGCAAGCCGAAGTCAGAGCGAAAAAAGCGCTGGAAGCGAATGATCTGTCGCGTGCGATCGAAAATTACCTTGAAGCGCTGCGTTACACCCCGCGTGATAGCAAAATTCGTCAAACTTTAGCTGCGCTTTATTATGGCAAAGGGGAGGTTCGTAAGTCAGTCGAGTTGCTGCAAAAAGGCATAGCCTTAGCGCAAGATGATCAGAGCCTACGTCTCGCTTTAGCCAAACTTTTGCTGAAAGAGAAACAAAATAGTGCTGCGCTTACCCCGCTGATTTACTTACCGATGAATCCAAGCAGCGAATACCTTTCGTTGCGTGCCGCGCTGGCGCAGAAAAACGCGCAAGATGAAGTCGCGCTGGAAAGTTATCAAAAACTGGTCAATTTGGAACCGGACAATGGTCGCTGGTGGCTGGGTTTAGCTATTCAACAAGAGCGAGCTTTTGAGTTAGAGCCGGCAAAAATGGCTTATCAGCAAGCGTTAAACAAAGTGGGTATTTCAAGTCAGTCACAGCAATTTATTCGCGATCGTTTGGCGTTGCTCAATCGATTAGAGGAGCAGCCTAATGCAAATTAAGTTAAGAAAGCGTCTTGGTGATCTGCTTGTCGAAGAAGGCATCATTTCCGAGCAGCAGGTGGAGCAGGCTCTTGCCGCGCAAAAATCTTCTGGACGTAAGCTTGGCGCCACCCTAATCGATCTTGGTTTTTTAACCGAGAAGCAAATGCTGACTTTCCTTTCGCAGCAACTTGATGTGCCGCTGATCGATTTGAGTCGCATGAATATTGATGTCGATGCGGTGCAGTTGTTGCCTGAAGTACATGCGCGTCGTTTGCGTGCGCTGGTTATTGGACGCAACCAAGATTCCTTACGTGTAGCGATGAGTGATCCAGCGGATTTGTTTGCGCAAGAGTCTTTGTTATCTCAATTGCCACAATACGCAATTGAGTTTGTTATTGCGCCTGAAAAGCAATTGGTTGAGGGCTTCGACCGTTATTATCGAAGAACTAAAGAGATTGCGTCGTTTGCTGAGCAATTGCAGGCTGAGCATCAGGTTAACGAAGCGTTTGATTTCAATATCGAAGACTCAGATAGTGATGAAGTAACCGTTGTAAAGCTTATCAATTCTCTATTTGAAGATGCGATTCAAGTCGGCGCGTCAGATATTCATATTGAACCTGACTCGAATGTACTGCGCTTACGTCAACGTATTGATGGCGTGTTGCATGAAACCTTGTTGAACGAGGTAAACATTGCGTCAGCATTAGTGTTGCGTCTCAAACTGATGGCGAATTTGGATATTTCAGAAAAGCGCCTACCTCAAGATGGACGCTTCAATATTCGCGCCAAAGGTCAGTCGGTGGATATTCGTATGTCGACCATGCCCGTGCAGTATGGCGAATCGGTAGTTATGCGTCTCCTTAACCAATCTTCAGGAGTCAGAAAGCTTGAAGAATCGGGGTTACCTGCAGAGCTATTGGTGCGTTTGCGTAAGCAACTGCGTCGCCCGCATGGCATGATCTTAGTAACCGGTCCTACGGGGTCCGGTAAAACCACCACGCTTTATGGCGCGTTAAGTGAGTTAAATGAGCCGGGTAAGAAAATCATCACTGCTGAAGATCCGGTGGAATATCGCTTGCCACGCGTTAACCAAGTACAGGTTAACAGCAAGATCAATCTAGACTTCTCCACCATTTTACGTACGTTTTTACGTCAAGACCCAGACATCATTCTGGTGGGGGAGATGCGTGACCAAGAGACGGTTGAGATTGGGTTGCGTGCCGCTCTAACCGGTCACTTAGTTTTGAGTACCTTGCACACCAACGATGCGGTTGATAGTGCACTTCGTATGATGGATATGGGCGCGCCTGGTTATTTGGTAGCAAGTGCGGTTCGCGCGGTGGTCGCGCAGCGTTTGGTACGAAAAGTTTGCCCTGATTGTAAGACAGAACATCAACTTGACGACAGTAATCGCCAGTGGTTGATGCAGCGCTTCCCAAATCAGGTTGCCGCGAGTTTTGTTAAAGGACGAGGTTGCCAGAACTGTAACCTAACCGGTTATCGTGGTCGTATTGGTGTGTTTGAAATCCTAGAGCTTGAGCAAGATATGATGGATGCTTTGCGTGCCAATGATGCGGTTGGTTTTGCGCAAATTGCCCGAAATTCAGAGAACTATAAACCGCTGTTAGCCAGTGCGATGGAACTGGCTTTACAAGGGACGGTGAGCTTTGAAGAGGTGATGAACCTTGGTGAAGGCGACACCTCGGGTAGTGTACAAGCGATCTATATATAGGAAGCCATATGTCAGTTTTTCACTATCAGGGACGCAGCCTAGACGGCAGTAAAGTGTCGGGACAAATTGAAGCCGCGACGCTTGAGCTAGCCAGTGAGTCACTTATCGCAAAAGGTGTGATCCCGACTGAAATTAAGCCGGGTAAGAAGTCAGCGGGTCTCGATTTTGATTTATCGAGCTTGTTTACCCCTGCAATCCCGCTTGAAGTTTTAGTGATCTTTTGTCGTCAAATGTACAGCTTAACCAAAGCGGGCGTACCATTACTGCGTGCGATGCGTGGTTTGACGCAAAACTGTGAAAATAAGCAGCTCAAACAAGCGCTTGAAGAAGTGACAACTGAGTTGACTAATGGTCGTAGCCTTTCTGCTGCGATGCAATTACATCCCAAAGTGTTCAGTTCGCTGTTTGTTTCAATGCTAAGCGTTGGTGAAAACACCGGTCGCTTGGATGAGGCTTTGCTGCAACTAGCTAAATATTATGAGCAAGAACTAGAGACTCGCAAACGCATCAAAACGGCGATGCGTTACCCAACGTTTGTAATCTCTTTTATCGTACTGGCGATGTTTGTCCTCAATGTTAAAGTGATCCCGCAGTTCTCCAGCATGTTTGCTCGTTTTGGTGTCGACCTGCCGTTACCAACACGCATTCTTATGGCAACCTCCAATTTTTTTGTTAACTACTGGCCGTTGATGTTAGCGGTGGCGTTTGCATTGCTGTTTGCTTTTCGTGCTTGGGTTAAAACGGAAAAAGGGCGAGAGAAGTGGGACAAGTTTCGTTTGCGAATGCCGATCTTTGGCAGTGTGGTGAACCGAGCGCAACTTGGGCGTTTTTCGCGTACTTTCTCTTTAATGTTAAAAGCGGGCGTGCCGTTGAATCAATCTCTCGCTCTGTCGGCGGAAGCATTGCAAAACCAGTTTTTGGAAAACCGATTATTGGAGATGAAAAGCTCGATTGAGTCAGGCAGTTCGATCTCCAATACCGCAATCGCAAGTGGTATTTTTACCCCTTTGGTGATCCAAATGATTTCGGTCGGTGAAGAGACAGGTCGCATCGATGAGTTGCTCGAAGAGGTTGCCGATTTTTATGAGCGTGAAGTGGACTATGACTTGAAAACCTTAACCGCGCGTATTGAGCCATTTTTGCTGGTGGTTGTCGCTGGTATGGTATTGATCCTCGCGCTGGGTATTTTCTTGCCTATGTGGGGCATGCTCGACGCAATCAAGGGCTAGCATGTTACGGCAAATTGAACGTTCGCGCTTTATTGTTTGGTTTTCACTGATCACCATGCTGCTATTAGCTTTTGTTCTTGCATGGCAAAAAGTAGACCGAGAGGCGAGTGATACCGCGTTATTAGTCGTGAGTAAGCGTATTCTTGAGCAAGCGAATGTGTATAAACAGCAGTGGTTGCTTGAAAAACAACCTGAACAAATTTCAATCAACCAAAAGTTTATAAAATATTCAGCCAATGGGTGGGTTACACCGCTAAATTCCGCCAATAAAGTGGATTGTAAGTATTGGCTAGATACTTTTTATCAGCAAGAGCGAGTTTTAGAGTCTTTACCGATAAAATTTGAAGACAGTTCAATTGGTTCTGATTTTCAGTGTGAGTATACATATAGTCGCGGCCAGGCAATAAATATCAGTCTTATTGACGGAAAGTTCCGCGTCGGTGTCATATTTTCGTCAGAACATAAAAATTGACGCTGCTTAGTAGTAATATTCGCCAAGGAGCGTATAATGACTAGCACGAAAGAGTGAGATTGAAGATTATGAACAAAAAACAAACTGGTTTTTCATTGGTTGAGCTTGTGGTTGTAATCGTCGTCGTCGGCTTATTGGCGGTAGCCGCGTTACCTCGCTTTTTAGATGTGACTGATGAAGCCAAAAAAGCCAGCATTGAAGGAGTGGCAGGTGGCTTTGCTACTGGTGTGCTTTCTGCGCGTGCGCAATGGGAAGCAGAAGCTCGTCCTTCTAAAACCGTCGGCACGGAAAAACAAAACTTTGTTAACTATGATGGCGTGGACTTTTGGCTAACTCGCTCTGCCTCTTCAAATGGCAGCGATACTGGTTACCGTGATGGTTACCCACTGGACATCGTACCGAATAATGGCAGTTTTCCGACGGGGTTAACAGATAATGCTTGTATTAGCCTAATGGAGAACTTGCTTCAGAATCCTCCAAAAGTTGATACTGTTCAAAACGCATCAACGAATCGTGATGTGAAGTATTCCGCTGAAGTAAATGATAACCAAGATGGTTGTATTTACGTACAGCAAGAAGGTGGCACTGCCCATCAATTTGAATATGAAATTAAAACTGGTCGTGTGACCGTAACCTTGCAGTAATACTGCTAATTATTTTAAAAATAGAGAGATTTTATTATGAAAAGACAAGGTGGTTTCACCCTGATTGAATTAGTGGTGGTCATTGTAATTCTTGGTATTCTTGCAGTTACGGCAGCACCACGTTTCCTTAACCTACAAGATGATGCGCGTAACGCTTCACTAGAAGGTCTGAAAGGTGCAATGGCTGGTGCAACGGGTATTGTTTATGGTCGTGCAGCGATCAATGGTGTGGAAGGTGTAGATGGTGGAGCGGTTTCTGGAGCTTCAGGTCAAGATATTACCACAACTTGGGGTTATCCACAGCCTAGTGAAAACGGAATTGGTCGTGCAGTCGTTGGTCTTGCAACAGGAGCCGATTCTGATTGGGCTATTGTTTCTGGTTCAAACTCAACTAATTACTCAATTCGTTATACGTTTAATGGTAATGCAAACACAACAGATTGTTTCGTACAGTATGCGGTGAGTTCTGCTCAAGGGTCAGCTCCTGAAATTACAGTATCAGAATGTAATTAATCGTTCCCTAAAAAGGTCAGCCAAGCTGGCCTTTTTTACCCAAGTCTCAAAATTTCTTCTTTAGTTAACGACCGTTTAACAATTTCAGATATACTACAAAAGTTTACATCTCTGACGAAGGTAGAATGAATATTCGTAAGCAATCAGGCTTTACCTTGGTCGAACTGATCATTGTGATCATACTGCTGACCATTATCTCCCTATACGCGGCTAGCCGATATATTGGCGTTGGCAGCTTCTCTGCACTTGCAATTCAAGACTCTATCATCTCTATCGCTCGTCAAGTGCAACTTAACCGCATGCAGTCAAATCTTGACCCGAGCAGTATGTCAGCCAATAAAAGCCTTACGCTAGATATAGCCAATCATTATTTCGGTTCTACTCACTCTAATTGCGATCGTGTTGAAGTGCCGCCACTCACATCCGCGCAAAAAGCGCAATGCCTTCAAGAGCGTGAAAGCCGTAGTGATTGGCTGCGAGATGAACGAGTGACATTTTCTGTTAATCCAAGTAGTGCGGCTCAAATTGAGTTTGATTTATTGGGTAGCCCAATCGGCTCGGCGAGTAATGGTGTGACGCTCACCATTGCTGGTGATGGCAGCCAAGCTATGGTGTCGATTTGCGCCAATGGTTTTATTAGTCGTTCGGGGTGCAATTAATGAATAAAGTACGCGGTTTTACCCTGATTGAAAGTATCGTCGTGATGGTGGTGATGGCGTTAGCTATGGTCACCATTACCAGCTTTTTAATGCCTCAAGTTGCCTCTTCATCGGACGCACATTATCAAACACGAGCCGCTGCTTTAGGGCAAAGTTTGATGACCAAAATATTGGCGCGCAGTTTTGACCATGTTAACGCCAGTGGTGGCAATGAGCGCTGTCAATTTGGCGTTAACTGCAGTGCTTTGGGGATTGATAGCGGTGAATCAATGGCAAGTCCGGATCAGTTTAATGATGTCGATGACTTTATTGGTTGCTGGGCAGCAACTCCAACAGCAGCTTGCCCGCACAATTTATACGATTTGATTTCCTCGGGAAGCAATAGTGCGTATCACAACTTTACAGTCGATATTGCGGTAGAAAATCACCCCGACAACCATGTGGCGCAAATGATGAAAAAAATCACGGTTACCGTGCGTGCTGGCAAACAAACACCGATCGAATATAGCGCCTTTCGAGGTAACTACTGATGAGAGTACGTGGCTTTACCTTAATTGAAATGATTGTCACCATGTTGGTCGGCTCTATTTTGGTGCTCGGTATCGCAGGTTTTGTCGAGTTGGGGACCAAAGGGTATGCACAAAGTGTTGATCGCCAAAGACTGCAAACTCAAGCCAGATTTGTGTTGGAAAAAATGACGCGAGAAGCGAGTCATGCTGTGCCCAATGTGTTTATTGTGGATGGTGGTTGTCTCTCGTTTTTTCCGATTGTTGACTCAGGGTTCTATGCGGTTTCTGGTGCGGATATTAACTTTATTGTGGGTAATCAGTCGGCTGCGGTCAGTACATTGAATGACAAACAATTACTCATCAATCCAACTCAAACTTTATCACCGACAGATACTCTTGCTGCGCTAAATAATAGCTTTGATTTAGCCAGCGTTGAGGATATCTCTGCGACTCTTTCTACCGTAGGAAAGACCTTTTCTATTCCTGATGCTGCCAGCGGACTTGTCGGCGGCTCGATTGTGAATCGCCACTATATTGCTGACAACGAAAGAAAAGTCACTTATTGCATTAGTGGCAATCGCATTACGCGCCAAGTGGGTTTTACTGGGTCTCCAATGCCTTTGACCGATGGCGATGAAGTGTCGGTTTCGGGCACGCTGTCATATTCTCCGGCTACCGTGCAGCACAATGGTGTGGTGCATATTGATTTGAGCTTTAGCCAAGGTGGCGAGTCGACAATTTTCCAGCAAGATGTGCAGGTGCTCAATGTCCCATAAACAAAAAGGTAGTTTGTATGTCGTGGTGGTGTTTGTGCTGGTGGTGATGGGGTTTCTCGCGACCACGCTGACGCGTATCCAATGGTCAGATAATGATGCTCATGCCAAAGAGGTGCTGGGCACACAAGCTTGGCTCTTGGCTCAGTCGGTCAATGAAGAGATGCTGACCTTATTTTATCCCTTGAATTCGAGTGATTCACAAGTGGGTTCGGTTTGCACAACATTGCCAACCAGCGGTCTGGTAGGTAGTGATATGAAATTTGATACCAAGATGAACTGTCGTTTGGTTGAATCTAGCTGCAGACAAGTTGGTGAGTTAGATGAAATGAAATACTACCAATTACTTGCTCGAGTAAGTTGCGGCTCAGGAGTGAGTGAAGTAGAACGAACCGAAGAAATTTGGGTCAGGGAGTAAAGTACAATGAAAAAAATAATATGCTTGTTGTTATTATCTCAATTAAGTTTTGTTGCTAAAGCAGATAATGATGTTTTAGAACATTGCCAAATTAATTTCAATCAAGATTTCACTGTGACTGCCGATTATGGTGAGTATCAACGTATTGATCGTACTCTAAAGCATTCAAGTATTGATAATGATATTTTGTACTTTGGCTCAATTGCTGGCAAGAAAGTAGCGTTATGGTCAGATGATGATGACGATAACGCTATTTTTTCAGAGGACTCAATTGATGATGATAAATATTCCAAAATTCGTTTTGACTACAGGTTTGTCAATCGTGGCTCTGGTGGTGAAAATGGAGAAATTACTTATTATCTTCAGCAAGATGGTGTTTGGTCTGCTGGTGAAACCAAATCGCTTTCGACAAACTATGGTAACCACAGAACCTGGGCATACTTAGTACGTGAAGATGACGACGAAGATGATAATGAATCTCTGCGAAACCTAACATGTAGTGAGTTAGCGCCTGTGCCAGATGCACCGATAGTTGACTATGAGTTTGGCGTTGTTGAAGGGTTAGATTGTACTCATGGGTGCAATGTACTTTTTCAAAAAGAGTATAAAAACCCAATAGTATTCCTGATGTCGACAATTGATCCTGAAAATATTACGAAAAGTGTTCCAACGAAGTCCAGTGTTGCCAATGTATGGGGATCTAAGAAAGGTGTGACAATAGAGAGCGAATCGGCTCCTGGAAATACTAGTTCGGATAGAATGTCTCCAATTTATTATTTTGTTACTGAACCAGGTAAACTGAAATTTTACAACCAGAATAACCAAGAAATTTATGGTGAAGCAGGAATAATAACGACTGCAAAATCGCAATGTAAAAAAAACAACGATAAAAAAAACAAGAACACGAATAGTTTATGTGATGAATGGGAAAGTGTGCCCTATCAATATGGAAGCATTTCAGATGCTGTGATCATGGCGCAGGTTCAAGGCAAAGATAGCGACTGGGCGACCACTGCTATATCCTCAATAAATAGACAGGGTTTTAATCTTGCTTTGGAGAGGGGGCGACAAGGTCCTATGCCGGGCGAGCGAGCAAAAGAAATTGCTTATCTAGCTGTCCCTGAGTTTCATGGAACAGATGAAAGTAAAAACAACAATATAGAGTTTTATCGCGGCAGCAAGAAATACAATCAAGGAGATCGTCTCCCGGAGATTGAGTCGATAGGTTGGTCATGTAAAAACAACCAAGTATCGTTGCATCAAAGCTTTAAAAAATTTGGGGTGATCGTTAATAAGCAGACTCGTGATGGTGGTGATGGCGGCTGGCTGCGTTATTGTAAACAGTATGAAGAATCCGGTACGCCGAAGTTTACTTTTGCTTTTGATGAGGATGCGGACTCGCTGGTAACTCGACGCCATAGTAAACCCGAATCAATCGGATATTTTGCCTTTGAAGTGCCTGAAGTTGAAATCCCACTATCAACGGTGTGTAACTTGTTCCCTGAGCCAATTCAGAGTTGGACTGGTGTGGATAGCGTTCTAACGGTTTCAAACCAATCTGTGCGCTTTAATGGTTGGTCGCAAGGTTATATAGAGCGACATCTAAAGCGTTTGTCTGATGGGTATAAGCTTAACTACGAGAGTGTGTATACGACAAAAAATGAGTTTTTACCGTTAGGGTTTGATGCTGTTCCATATGATCACAACAATAACCCTTTAGCATATCAGATGTATAACTTTCCTGTGTGTAATGGAGTGCAGTGTGATGTTGGTAATAGTGATGGAAATTTGAGTTCGAGGAAGGTTGACGGTAACAATGTTAGACCTTTGATGCCTATCGGGACTTCGGGTAGTTTAACCATCGCTGCAAACAATGATGATATCAAGTTAAATTGTGGGAATAACTCGTCGATATGCTCATATGAAGAAAGTGGTAAGAATGTAGACATCACAATAAAAAGAAATTTAACCAGTTTAAAAATCAATAAATATGGTAATGACTATAAGTTGGTTCGAGTTAAGTTTATAGATGGCATCTATATTTCTGATTTAACAATATCTAACGGAAGCAACGTAGAACTAGTTTTTGCGGAAAATCAAAGTATCACGTTTGATACTTATCACCATGAGTCAGGAAATGTTAAGTATGTATTTGGAAGTGGCGTTCAAATTAATATTGTTACAAGCTTCACGATGAGTCAAAAAGTCGAGATATTACCAGAGGATGCCTATCCTATTTTGTACGGTCCTAATGCTAAAGTTTACTTTCATGGTTCAGGTTCCAAGTTTAAGGGGTTTATTTTAGCTGACCATCTATCTTTAAATAGTTCCGCAATACTTGGTGCTGCTACTGTTAGAACCACAGCGTTTAACTCGAATGTAAGTATTGATAAGCCGGATTACGCTTGTGAATTGCCCCCAGAACCTCAAGGTTCCTTAGTCGTGACACCTCTTACTCGTTTCGGGCTTACATGTGATCGAATTGCGGTTAAGTTTACCCTTGAAGAAGATGGCTCGATTGTTGATTCAAATGATAATTTTACAGCAACCGTCACACCATCTGGAACAACTTGGTGTTCCAATCCATCAGGTGACTGCGGTCTCCCAAGGTTTTCATTTGAGAATGGTTCAAAGATCTTGTATCTAGACTCTCGTTACATCGGGGAATACAGTGTGGGTGGCGAATATAATGCAATTCCCGCACGCGCTAAAGATGTTGAGTTTCTGCCATTCAACTTCAGTTTTGATTCATCAGAACTGAATGTGATTGCTGGTCAGTTAAATAAAAACTTTGTGGTTAAAGTGATGGCGTGCGATGGAAGTGGTGCGCCGACAGTTGTAAATTATGATAAGTCGCTCGCCGGCGAACAGCATATCTCATTGAATATAGAGCAGCCCGACAGTGGAGAATCTCAAATAAGTTTACTTGAGTACCAACCTGTATTTAAAGCCGGAACGGCGACAAGTGATATTAAAATTCAAGAGTCAGGTCAGTTTACGGTAACACTAACTGATAGTGAGTTTGACTGTGAAGGTTTTGATGACTGCCCAATTGAAGGTAAAGCGAAACTGACGGGCAGCTTCACTCTTAAATCACGACCATATAAGTTGGCGATTTGTGATGTTAAAGCTGTGCAAAATCCGGCTAAGAAAAACCCAGGCTCGACTAATTCTGGAGCAGGTTTTATTGCGGCAGATGAAGAGTTTTCGGTAACGTATCGACCAATAGTGCACACTGATTCTAGACAGTCTGCTTCAGAGGGAGATTGGTGTAGCTATCCAGTCACATCAAATTATTCGCTTGATGATGGTCCTTTGGTTCTAAATTATACATTAGCTTACCCTGATTTAGGAATCGAGGGTCAGCTCTCTTCTGCTGAGGATCTTTCTTTTGTACCAGCAAGTACAACATTGACTTTGAAGCATCGATGGAGTGAAGCGGGGACTTTGGCTTTAACCACCAGCGCAAAATATTTTGACGTCGCGATTGAAGATGATTTGGCATATGTTGGTCGCTTTTACCCAAAATATTTTAGGATATCTGAGCTATCAACACCTGTTTGGCAATATGCGAGTGGTCAAAGTTTCAATTACATGAACCAACCATTTGATAATGTGAGTTTTACAGTTGATGCTGCTAATGCTAACGGAGAGCCTACATTTAATTATCAAGGTTTTGATCAAGCTTTGAGGGCTAAGTTTGTCTTAAATGACCCCTCAAATCGTTTCATTTCTCCAGTCATCGAGTCAAATGCTTGGAACAACACAACACGTAGCCTTGGTGAGTATGAAGGGGCATCTTCAGGTAGTTGTGGTGATTCCTCGAGCCTTTGTTGGCAGAAGCTACCAACTGCCCCTGGTTATGAAGATGGTCCCTTTAACCTGTTAGAAAGCGGCGACGAAGACTTCACTGCAGTGACCAATATTGCGATTATTGATGGTGGCTCCGTTGATCCTGTAGAAATTAAGACGGGAGAAGGAAAGCTAACCGTTCAGCCCGATCTGCGTTTTGGGCGTGCGAGCCTAAGTAGTGTTGGCGGTGTAGTGAGTGATTCGGGCATCAAGGTACCGCTGCGTCTTGAGTACTGGAATGGTTCTCGCTTTATCACCAATTCCGATGACAGTAGCACTGAGGTTAAAGGCTCAAACTTGGTGGCGAGCAACAATGTACTTTGGAGCGATGTTGAGCCTCCTGCAGTGCCTGCAGAAGTATCGTTGTCAGGCGGAGGAAGCGTTGAAGAAGGGCTCTCTCATTCAATTATCGCAAAACAAGATAAACTTGAACGCCAGCAAACTCAGGTGTGGTTAGAGCTTATCGATGCCAATAACGATCTGCCTTGGTTGCAGTATCTTTGGGATGCCGATAGCGGCGCGGAAGGAAACCCGTCAACGGTGGTCACCTTCGGGATCTACCGAGGCAATGATAAGATCATTTTCCGTGGTGAATCTGGCTTAACCGGACAATAATTTTTGTCAAACAGGAGCGTTACGTAAGGAAACTGTTAGAAATTGCGTGTTTCACTCCATCTTTCTAAGACAATGCCTTGCTGTGATGGCGAGGCATTGGTACATTTAGACCAATTTTTTATCTTCTAATTCTTTCAGGACGAACGAAGAATATGTTCAAAAAACTTCGTGGCATCTTTTCGAATGACCTATCAATCGATTTAGGTACAGCCAACACCCTTATTTATGTCAAAGGTCAAGGCATTGTCCTTGACGAACCATCAGTAGTAGCAATTCGACAAGATCGTAACCGCGCAGGCAAAAGCGTTGCGGCAGTCGGTCATGCAGCGAAGCAAATGCTAGGTCGTACGCCGGGAAATATCTCTGCGATTCGTCCAATGAAAGATGGTGTAATTGCCGACTTTTATGTCACGGAAAAAATGCTGCAGCACTTTATTAAGCAAGTGCATGACAACAGCGTTCTTAAACCAAGCCCACGCGTATTGGTTTGTGTGCCATGTGGTTCGACTCAAGTTGAGCGCCGTGCGATTCGTGAATCAGCTTTAGGTGCAGGTGCACGTGAAGTCTTTTTGATTGATGAGCCTATGGCTGCAGCAATCGGTGCCGGTCTGCGCGTTTCAGAGCCAACGGGCTCAATGGTAGTTGATATCGGTGGTGGTACCACTGAAGTTGCTGTTATCTCGCTAAATGGCGTGGTTTACTCATCGTCAGTGCGTATCGGTGGCGACCGCTTTGATGAAGCGATCATTAACTACGTGCGTCGTAACTACGGCAGCTTGATCGGTGAAGCGACCGCAGAGAAGATCAAACACGAAATTGGTTCAGCATACCCTGGCGATGAAGTTCAAGAAATTGAAGTTCGTGGTCGTAACCTAGCTGAAGGTGTACCGCGCAGCTTTAGTCTAAACTCAAACGAAATCCTAGAAGCACTGCAAGAACCGCTAACGGGTATCGTATCTGCTGTGATGGTTGCTCTTGAGCAATGTCCGCCAGAACTAGCGTCAGATATCTCTGAAAACGGTATGGTGCTAACTGGTGGTGGTGCACTTCTGAAAGATCTGGATCGCTTGCTAACGGAAGAAACAGGCATTCCAGTTGTTATCGCTGAAGATCCACTAACGTGTGTGGCTCGTGGTGGTGGTAAAGCTTTAGAAATGATCGACATGCATGGTGGCGATCTATTTAGCGAAGAGTAATCGCTGATGCTCGGTCTGGGTACCGAGCATTTCTGAAAGAGACGAGGAACTCAGAATCAATGAAGCCGATTTTTGGCCGAGGACCTTCACTTCAATTACGCTTATTTTTCGCCGTGATCTTATCAGCCAGCCTCATGCTGGCTGATAGTCGTTTAGGTGCTTTCGCTCAAGTGCGCTACCTATTGAATAGTGTTGTCGCCCCAATCCAATATCTTGCCGATGTGCCACGTGAGATGTTTGATGGTGTATACGAGCGATTCGCAACCAGTCAAAGTGCAATTGAAAGTAGCCGTGCTTTAAAGCGCGAAGTGTTGCGTCTTAAAAATGATTTACTGCTTCTCGATCAATATCGAGAAGAGAACCAACGACTGCGTAAATTACTGGGTTCGTCTTTTGTTCGAGATGAGCGCAAAGTCGTTGCCGAAGTTATGGCGGTTGATACCTCCCCTTATCGCCACCAAGTGGTGATCGATAAAGGTCAGATTGATGGGGTGTATGTTGGTCAACCTGTCGCTAATGAGAAAGGGATTGTCGGTCAAATCACCTTTGTTTCTGCTCATAATAGCCGAGTGCTACTTCTGACCGATTCAAACAGTGCAATTCCTGTGCAAGTGATCCGTAACGATATTCGTGTAATTGCCTCGGGTAACAGTAAAGTTGATACGATCCATCTTGATCACATACCGATTAGTACCGACATCCAAGAAGGTGATTTGTTGGTAACTTCTGGTCTAGGTGGTGTCTATCCAGAAGGTTATCCAGTGGCTTACATTGATAAAGTTGAGCGCGATAGTCACCGCGAGTTTGCCATCATTGAAGCGGATCCTGTGGTAGATTTCGAGCGTCTACGTTATCTATTGTTGATTTGGCCAAGCGACTCTCGCCAAGAAAAAGTACAACAAGCAGAACCAAGCAATATGGTAGAGGTAACCAGCGATGTCGAATAGTTATCTAAGAGGTGAGCTGGTCATCATTGCCTCATTTGTGATTGCGCTGACCTTGCAAACCATTCCTTGGCCTGGCGTGCTAGATATTTTGCGCCCGTCGTGGTTGCTGTTGGTGACGTGTTACTGGGTATTGGCTTTGCCACATCGAGTTAATGTCGGTTCGGCGTTGATTCTAGGTCTGTTGTGGGACTTATTATTAGGGTCGACACTTGGTATTCGTGGCATGATGATGTCGATATTGATCTACATTGTCGCGTTAAATTTCTTGGTGCTGCGTAATATGGCGTTATGGCAGCAGGCACTAGTGATCGGCTTACTTTCGATTGCATTGGATGTGATGATCTTCTTTGGTGAATACTTAATTCAAGATATCGCGTTTAATCCCATGTCTTTATGGGCGGGTTTGATAAACTGTATTCTTTGGCCATGGATGTTTTTGCTAATGCGACGTGTGAGACGTCATTGGCACGTGAGGTAGCGATGCAAGCTTCTATACTATTGGCATCAGGCTCGCCAAGACGCAAAGAGCTACTTGAGCAGCTTGGGTATCAGTTTTCCGTGATACGTACTGACGTTGAAGAGATGCGTCGCAGTGACGAAACGCCTTATCAGTACGTCTCTCGCTTATCTCAAGATAAAGCGCTAGCAGGCATTGCACTGGAGCCAAGCTCAATTGTGATTGGTTCAGATACCATTGTGGTCTGTGAGCAAGCCGTGTTAGAGAAGCCGGTTGATTATCAGCACGCGAGACAAATGCTAATGCAGCTATCGGGGCGCGCGCATCAAGTGATGACCGCGGTAACGGTAGCAAACAAACAGAGACAAGAGACGGTAGTTGTGACTACCGATGTATGGTTCAAGCCATTGTCAGAGCAAGAAATCGAACAATATTGGCAATCAGGTGAACCATGCGATAAAGCTGGCAGTTATGCAATCCAAGGTATTGGAGGGCGCTTTGTCACCCGCTTAGAGGGCAGCTATCATGCTGTCGTTGGCTTGCCATTATTTGAAACTGACCAGCTCTTGCACAAATTTTTATAATTCAAATTTGAGGTGCGCTCATGAGTGCAGAGTTGTTGATCAACGTAACCCCAAGCGAAACGCGTGTGGCGATGATCGAAGAGGGGGTCCTACAAGAGGTTCATGTTGAGCGTGAAGCAAAACGTGGCATTGTGGGAAACATTTATAAAGGCAAGGTCAGCCGAGTGCTGCCTGGCATGCAAGCGGCCTTTGTCGATATTGGCTTAGATAAAGCGGCATTTCTTCATGCGTCAGATATTGTTCCTCATACCGAGTGCGTAGCGGAAAATGAGAAGCAACAATTCCAAGTGCGCGATATTTCAGAGCTTGTTCGCCAAGGACAGGATATCGTTGTACAGGTGGTGAAAGATCCACTTGGGACTAAAGGTGCGCGTCTCACGACGGATATTACGCTGCCTTCTCGCTACTTGGTCTTTATGCCTGGCGCCAGCCATGTGGGCGTTTCGCAGCGAATTGAAAGTGAGAAAGAACGTGAGCGCTTGAAAAAAGTGGTCGCACACTACTGTGATGAAGATGGCGGCTTTATTATTCGCACCGCGGCAGAAGGCGCGGATGAGCAAGAGCTGTCACAAGATGCTGCGTTTCTTAAACGTTTGTGGTCAAAAGTGAAAGAGCGCCGCGCTAAGTACAAAACGCGTTCAACCTTATATGGTGAGCTTGGACTTTCGCAACGCATCTTACGTGACTTTGTTGGTACTGAGCTGACGAAAATCTTGGTCGATTCACGCTTGGAGTTTGAAAACCTTAAAGAGTTTACTTCGGAGTATGTGCCCGAGCTGACGGCGAAGTTAGAGCTGTACGAAGGTGATAAGCCGATTTTTGACATGTACGATACTGAGAACGAGATTCAACGTTCACTCGATCGTAAAGTTGAGCTCAAGTCTGGTGGCTACCTGATCATCGATCAAACAGAAGCGATGACAACGATAGATATCAACACTGGAGCTTTTGTTGGGCGTCGCAATCTGGAAGAGACGATTTTTAATACCAATATTGAAGCGACCCAGGCGATTGCCCGTCAACTGCGTCTGCGCAACTTAGGCGGTATTATCATTATCGACTTTATCGATATGATCTCAGAAGAGCATCGCAAGCGTGTTGTTGGCTCATTGGAAAATGCGTTAGACAAAGATCGCGTGAAAACCAATATCAATGGCTTTACTAGCCTAGGTTTGGTTGAGATGACGCGTAAACGCACCCGTGAAAGCATTGAACATGTGCTTTGCTCGACTTGTCCTACATGTGAAGGGCGTGGACGAGTGAAAACGGTCGAGACGGTCTGCTACGAAATTCTGCGTGAGATCACCCGCGTTAACCGTGCTTATGACGCGGATAACTTTGTGGTGTATGCGTCTCCTGCAGTTGCTGATACGCTGCAAGGTGATGAGTCACATGCTCTGGCTGAGCTTGAAGTCTTTATTGGTAAACAAGTAAAAATTCAATCAGAACCGCTCTATATTCAAGAGCACTTCGACGTTGTAATGATGTAGTAGGCAATGCGTGAGCTCGACATTTAATCGAATTGTCCAAAGTGTCTTGTGGGTGCTATTAACGGCAATGGTGATATTAGCCATTGCCGTTACCGCACTGCGTATCACTTTACCGCAGTTAAACCATTTTCAAAAAGAGATTCAAACCTGGGTGAACCAAGGAACAGGGTTAGAATTCGAAATTGGTAATATCAGTGGTTTTTGGCGTAATACCCATCCCTCCATTTCGCTCGTAGATGTACGAGCAAATACGCCAAAAGGAAGTGGCATTGGTTTTGCCGCGCAAAAGGTTGAAGTTGAGTTTGACCTATTTCAGTCCATTCTTCAGTTAGAGCCCGTTGTTGCGGATCTTAATGTGCATGGTCTTAATGTTGATATTCGCTCCATTGAGTGGATTCAGCCACGCGACCAAACGCCAAAATTGGCACCACAAGGTGCGCAGAAGAGTGTTGTCCAGCAGTTGGATAAATTGCTGCTGCGCCAGCTAGACCATTTCTCTCTTAAGGACTCTCAAGTTCATTTCACTTCCATAAATGGTGAAGAGCGCCGTCTGGATATTGCCCAATTAAAGTGGAATAACGACGGACGTCATCACTTGGCTGAAGGTGAGGTTTCGTTACCTGAAGCGACACTTAACTCCCTAGATGTCAGAGCAAATTTTGTTGACCACGGCTCTCTCGTTGATGTGTCTGGTGAGTTCTATCTATCAGCGGAAAACATCCTAGTAACGCCATGGTTAACCGAATATCTACAAGAAGAAACTGGCATTGAGCGAGGTGAGGTAAGTCTCAATACTTGGGTGACGCTCAATCATAGTAAGCCGGTTAACGCTTACCTAGAAATATTACCTTCAGAGCTGATTTGGCAAGAGAATGGTCGTCATGAGCTGATGTTTGAGTCGGGTGTGTTTGTGCTTGAACCTCAAGGCGATGGTTGGCAAGTAAATGCTCACTCACTCAAGTTGAGAACTGATGACTATCAGTGGCCTGAGTTAGATGTTGCGTTTAACTGGCAGCCAGACCAATGGCAATTGAACGCATCTCAGCTCGACCTTCAGGCTATTTCGCCATTAGTAAAATTAGCGCCCAAGTCAGATAAAGTCAGCCAACTACTGCATACCTTTGATCTTGGTGGGCGCATGGAAGATATTCGCCTGCAAATGGGCAGTGAGCTTGAGTCGTTAACCTATTCTGCACGCTTAGCCAAAGGTAAAATTGAGCAATGGGAGTTATTGCCAGGGCTAAATCATTTAGAGGCGCAAGTTAGTGGTAACTATCACCAAGCGCATGCCAAAGTGTCGCTCATTGATGATGTTTTACCTTATGGTGACGTCTTCCAAGCGCCACTGCGTATCAAACAAGCGCAAGTGGATATTGTGTGGCAAAACTTGGGCGAGCAAGGCTGGCGAATCTGGGCTGATAAAGTCACGGCGGCGACGCCAGATTTGCAGGTGCTCGGAGCTTTTCGATTAGATTTCCCAACGGATAAAAGTCCATTTCTATCGTTTTATGCTGAAGCCGATCTATTTAACGCAGGCGAAACCTGGCGTTATTTGCCAACGTTAGCTTTAGGACAAGAGCTGACCGATTACCTCTCGACGGCGATTCAAGGCGGTAAGGTCGACACCGCCAAACTGCTTTGGTATGGCGAGCTGGGCGATTTCCCATATAAGAACAATCAAGGTATGTTCCAAGCGTGGGTGGGATTAAAAGACGGTACCTTTAGTTTTGATACCACCTGGCCAGCGATCACCGATCTGCAGCTTGATTTGCTGTTTCAAAATGATGCAATGTACTTAGACTCGCGCAGTGCGACTTTACGTGGTGTGAAAGCCGACCGTATTACCGGGCGAATCCCTGAACTTGCTGAAAATGGACATATTGAAATTGAAGCTTCCGTTGCCGGCGAGGGGGATAAAGTTCGCGATTATATGACGGCTTCTCCTTTGGTCGACTCGGTCGGCGCCGCGCTGACGGCGGTACAAGTTTCCGGCAAGGTCACCTCTAACTTCCAGCTAAAAGTGCCATTTGATGATTTTGATACTCGCGCTTGGGGTTACGCTGAGCTGAGTAACAATGAAGTGATCATTGATGCGCCTCCGATGGAGCTCGATAAAGTGTCCGGGCGAATTGAATTTAATAATGATG
This sequence comes from Vibrio rhodolitus, assembly GCF_003350325.1. Taxonomy (GTDB): domain Bacteria; phylum Pseudomonadota; class Gammaproteobacteria; order Enterobacterales; family Vibrionaceae; genus Vibrio; species Vibrio rhodolitus. The sequence goes on from NZ_QLYZ01000007.1 coordinate 49,208, forward strand.
TAGTTAGCGCAGCTGGTTTGTCTGCTCATCTACTCAATCAACCGGTCTCGATCGACTTTAACGGTGAAAGCTCCAAACAAGGCTATAACGTTGGGGTTGATGTGGTTGGTGACTGGAACGTGAAACCACTGTCGCCTTACGTGGGTGAACATTGGTTAAAACCAATTTCTGGTCATGTGCCTTGGCAAACCAACGTTGATATTCAACTGAATGATATTGGCTTTACCTATCAGATAGATGCCAGCGCAGATATGCAGATGTTAGCAAGTACTTACCCATACCCGTTGGCGTGGGAGATTGGCAAAAGAGGTAAAGCCAAATTACAAGCATCTGGTAACCAAGAAACCGTTGCGGCGCGTTTGCAATTGCCAGACTTTAAGTATCAGGCTGAAATTGATATTCGCCCACAGACGCCATTACTGACTGCGACTAATTTAGTGCTGGGTAAGGGCAACTTTAAGATAAGCCCAATTGTTGGTCATCATCTGCAAATTCGTGCTGCGCAATTTGATCTTGATGCTTGGCTAAGTGCTCTTAGCCCGCCAGAGAAAAAACAAGTTTCTGCTTTGGCACAGCTCAACACACCGAGTATTCCAACTCCAGAGAGAGTCAATATTGATGTCGATGATCTCACCTTGGCGAGCATGGAGTGGAATGATGTCAACTTTGCCGCTAAGCGCAAGAATCTTGGTTGGCATATGAGCTTAGAAAGCCAGCAAGCCCAAGGTGAGGCGAGTTATATCGATCCTTATGACTTGTCAGTCAAGTTGGATCATCTGCATCTGTTTTTCCCTGAGTTAGAGGGAGAAGAAGTGCAAAGGCGAACGTTATTTGAAGCTGAAGATCCAAGTTTACCTTTGGTTTCTGAGTTTGATCGTAAGTTACATCAGTTGCTTCCCAACATAACCTTAGCGATTGATGATTTGTGGGTACAAGGTTACAAGTTGGGTCAAGCTCATTTGGATCTACAGCGCCAAGGTAATAGCTTGGAGTGGCATGATCTTTCATTGAAGAGCGGCAGTAGCCAAGTGACAGTGAATGGTAGCTGGGTACTTGATGGCGATAAGAGTTTGACCAATATGCAATTGGCTATCTCTGGTGAAAATAACAGTGAGGTCATGGAGCGTTTTGGTGTGACTTCTGGAATTCAGAAGGCACCATTTGATATTCGTGCCACACTTAAATGGGACGGTGCTCCTTGGGGAATGCGTGTTAGCAGCCTAGCTGGTAATGTTGATACCAAGTTGGGTAAAGGTCTGATTTCAGATGTGAGTGGTGCAGCAAGGTTGCTGGGGCTGTTTAGTTTGGATTCGATCATCCGCAAAATGCAGCTCGATTTTAGTGATGTATTTGATAAAGGAATGGCATTTAACTCGATTACAGGTAGTGGTGAGATTAAAAATGGCATCTTCCTGACCAACGATATTCGTATGGATGCTGTCGCAGGTGAGATGAACATCAAAGGCTTGGCTAACCTCAATAATCGCACAGTTGATGCAGAGGTGAACTTCGTACCTGATATTACCTCAGGCATTCCGGTTCTTAGCGCCTTTGCTGTTGCACCGCAAACCGCGCTGTATGTACTGGCAATCACAACGGTAATTTCGCCTGTGGTTGAGGTATTTACCCAAGTTGATTACCAAGTAAAAGGTCCGCTCGATGCCCCGGTGGTGAGCGAAATTTCACGTAGTAAAGGTGAATTTAAGTTACCGAAGAAACTACTCGATGCGGTTGATTAAGGAGAAAACTCATGGATAGAGTTGGCTTAATTCAAATGACTTCAGGTCCGAATCCTGAAGAGAATCTCGCGTATATTGAGCAGCAAGTGGCTGCGTTGGCAGAACAAGGTGCTCGCTGGGTGATTACGCCTGAAAATGCCATCGTGTTTGGCTCACGCAGTGATTATCATCATGTTGCTGAGTGGTTGGGGAGTGGCAGCATTCAACAGCGCTTAGCTGAAATGGCACGTCGTTACCAAGTATGGTTGTTGGTAGGGAGCATGCCTATTAGACGAGAAAGTGGGGTGACAACTACACTCCTTGTCTTTAATAGCGGTGGTGAGTTGGTCGCTCATTATGACAAACTGCATATGTTTGATGTTGATGTCGCAGACTCTCATCAGCGTTATCGTGAGTCAGAGACATTTACCCCAGGCAAAGAGATTGTTGCTTTAGAGACACCTTTCGCTCATTTAGGGCTGACGATTTGCTATGATGTGCGTTTTCCACAGTTATATAGTGAGTTGGCTCGGCGCGGAGCGAATATTATTGTGGTACCAGCAGCGTTTACTGCCGTAACAGGACAAGCTCATTGGCAGCCACTTTTGACTGCTCGCGCGATTGAAACCCAGTCTTGGATTGTTGCGGTCAATCAGACTGGCGTTCATCAAGGTGGACGACAAACTTGGGGTCACTCCATGGTTGTTTCACCTTGGGGTGAAGTCTTCGCCAGTTTAGATGGCGCAGTGGGTAATTTATTAGTAGAAATAGATTTGCAAGCAGTAGCTGAGATCAGAGCGACCATGCCAGTCATGCAGCACAACCGCTTTGATAATCGAATTAAAATTTAAGAGCAAAATATGACAATTAATCACGTAGAAGAAGCCCTACTAAAACCTGCTGGTTTAACTGAGCAGGATATCGCGAGCACGCTGGAAAGCATCGCGACTCGCCAGATTGACTACGCTGATATCTATTTCCAATCCAGCTGGCATGAGTCACTGGTTTTAGAAGATAGCATCATTAAAGATGGCTCATTTAACATCGATTGCGGTCTTGGTGTGCGTGCTATTACCGGTGAGAAAACTGGTTTTGCTTACTCGGATCAGATTCAGCTTGAAGGACTTAAGCAAAGCGCTATTGCCGCGCGTGGTATCGCGCAGCAAGGCCAAAACGGCAAAGTACAAGCGTTCAAGCGCTTTGACAACCAAGCGTATTACTCAGCGGTTAACCCACTAGAAATGTGGGAAAAACAGCAGAAAACCGCACTGTTGAAAGAGTTGGATGCTTACATTCGTACCAAAGAGCCTCTGATTCAAGAAGTTTCAATCAGCCTAAGTGGTGTGCACGAGCAAATGCTGGTTGCAGCGACGGATGGCACTTACGCAGGCGATGTTCGCCCGTTGGTTCGTCTTTCAATTACGGTACTAGCGCAGCGCGGTGATCGCCGTGAGCGCGGTAGTGCAGGTGGTGGTGGTCGTTATACTTACGATTACTTCCTCACTTCGCAGCAAGGTCAGCAAGTGGCGTATCAATTTGCCGATGAAGCGATTCGTATGGCGCTAGTGAACTTAGAAGCAGATGCCGCGCCTGCGGGAACCATGCCTGTGGTATTAGGCTCTGGCTGGCCGGGTGTTCTTCTGCACGAAGCGGTGGGGCACGGCTTAGAAGGTGATTTTAACCGTAAAGAGTCTTCAGTATTTAGCGGTCGTATTGGCGAGCAAGTAACTTCTAAACACTGCACCATCGTTGATGACGGCACCTTGACTGATTTGCGTGGCTCACTAAACGTTGATGACGAGGGTGTTGCAGGTCAATACAACACGCTGATTGAAAACGGCGTGCTAAAAGGCTACATGCAAGACAAATTGAATGCGCGTCTAATGGGTGTTGCACCAACAGGTAATGGTCGTCGTGAGTCATACGCGCACCTACCAATGCCGCGTATGACCAACACTTACATGTTGCCGGGTGAGCATACACCAGAAGAGATCATCTCTACAGTGAAAAAAGGTCTCTATGCACCAAACTTTGGCGGCGGTCAGGTAGATATCACTTCGGGTAAGTTTGTGTTCTCAACTTCAGAAGCTTATTTAATTGAAGATGGTAAGATCACTCGCCCTGTGAAAGGTGCCACGCTGATTGGCTCAGGCATTGAAGCGATGCAGCAAGTGTCGATGGTCGGTAATGATCTTAGCATTGATCGCGGCGTTGGCGTATGTGGTAAAGCGGGTCAAAGCGTGCCTGTTGGTGTTGGTCAACCAACACTAAAACTAGACTCAATCACAGTAGGTGGTACGGAGTAGCGTAATAGATACTTCGAACGCTTACGCTACGGATAACGGAACGCTTCGCTGAGAGATTTGGGAGGCGAGCGTCTTAACTATCTCGCTCTGATTAATAAACAAGGCTGACGCTATGACGTCAGCCTTGTTGTTTTTAGGAAAGTAAAAATAACTAATTCTTTATTTTTCCCGCATCCGTGAGCTTTGCGTACCGTTATTTAGATCCCCTCACGCTCTATTGGGCAACTCATACAACGTGCGCCACCGCGACCGCGACCGAGCTCGTTACCTGGAATAGGTAAGACGGTGATTTCGGCTTTGTCATATTTTTCATTGGTATAGACATTGCGTTCATAGCCAATCACCACGCCTGGTTTAACGGTAAGGACATTGTTGGCGTCATTCCACTGTTCACGTTCTGCTTCATAGCTATCACCACCCGTAGTGATGATTTTCAGTGCATCTAAACCGAGCGCTTTTTCAATTGAACCCACCAGATTATTAGTTTGTTCGATATGCATTTGGTGATCATTTTTCGGCGTGAGACACCAGGTGTTCATATCCTTACGGACAATTTCTGGATAGAGCGAGAAGGTATCGATATCCATATGGGTCATCACGGTATCTAAGTGCATGCAGGCACGGTTTTTTGGCAGCTCAGTGACGATGACTTGTGAGGCTTGACCGTGTTTAAATAGCGAGGCGGCTAAGTTTTCAATCCCTTGTGAAGTCGTACGTTCAGACATGCCGATCAACACCGCGCCTTTACCAATCACTAGCACATCACCACCTTCTATGGTGGCGTTATCATAGTGAAGGTCTTCGTTACCAAAATATTTAATAAAATCTTGTCCGGCAAACGTTGGATGCCAATGATAGATAGCACGGAGATGGTTGGTTTCGCGTTGGCGAGCAGGCATCATCATCGGATTGAGCGAAACACCACCATAGACCCAACATGAAGTATCACGGGTAAATAGGTGGTTAGGCAGCGGTTCAATGGCAAAATCGAGTGCGCGATTAAGCTTGGGCAAAATTGAAGCCGACTTAAACGGCAACTCAGAATAGGCTAAGCCACCAAGCAATACACAAGCTAAATGCTCGTTGTCCATTTCTGATAAGTAATGACGGAAATCACGGGCAAACATTGGACCGTAACGAAAATCAGATATTTGGGTGTTGAGCAGCCATTCGCGAGCTTCTGGTACATCTAACGTTTCGACTAACAAATCGTGAAGGAGCAAAACTTCGACGTCTTGTCCTCTGAGGGTATTGGCAAAAATATCATGCTCTTCACCCGCTGCATCCACTGCAAGTACATCGTCAAACAAGAGTTCGTGACAGTTTGATGGTGTGAGGTGGGTGAGCGCACGCTCTGGGCGGTGGAGCAACACTCGCTTCAACTGACCAACTTCTGAGCCTACATACAACTTACTCATTTTGTATCCTTACATTAAGTTCTACTACATTTATGGCAATGTTAATGAAAAGATGCAAGCTTGTTTTATGGATTTAACTTCTACCTATTGGTAGGTTTGTGATTTTTTTGTCTGCAAAATTGGCTATTTTGGCGGATAAAACTTTATGGCGCTTTTTGTAACATTTCTCATTTGCGAGTTTCTATTCGTTAGCTGAATTGATTGATACTGCATTGTTCGGCACTCAATGACATATAGCTATGCATCAATTCAGTTAAAGCAGCTGATTAAGTCCATGTTTATGCATAATCTAGTGAGCGTTTAGTTATGCGTCTATCATTGATAAACACTCGCTTTTAGTAAAATTGGTCTAATTGAGCGGGCGATACTTTGTTCTGAAGTCGGCTTAGCTAGGATAAAGTGGTTAAATTAGAGTATTTGCATTCAAGATCGCCCATTTAAGGCTAAGATCGCAAGAAAGATCATCGCCAGCAGCGATTCTGGGTAGTATTTTTTGTTGAACCGTGCGATATTTCGTCGCGAGAAATCGTCAATATTGTTATCACACTCTGGAGCACAACTATGTCTCACGAAGATGAATATCTATCAGTAGAAGAATTAATTGAGATTCAAAAGGAAGAGACTCGCGATATTATCCAAGCATTGCTTGAAGACGGCAGTGATCCAGATGCGCTATACGAGATCGAGCACCATCTATTCGCTGAAGACTTCGACACGCTAGAAAAAGCAGTTGTTGAAGCGTTCAAAATGGGTTTCGAAGTGCTAGAAGCAGAAGAAACTGAAGACGAAGATGGCAACAAGCTACTTTGCTGTGATGCAACGATGGAATCTGTACTGAATGCAGAAGCGATCGATGCTCAAGTTGAAAAACTTGTTCACCTAGCTGAAAAATACGACATCATCTACGATGGTTGGGGTACTTACTACGAAGGCGAAGACGCTCTGTACTCTGAAGAAGATGAAGACGACGAAGATTACTAATCTGCGCGATTAGCATTAGAAACTGTTTTACAAATACCAGCTTATCAAGCTGGTATTTTTGTATCTAAGCGGTATCTATACCCACTTGTATTCACTATAATCTAGCGAATATTGATCTAGCGCAAGTTTGTATAACATGGAATTCTCTCTCGCCGGACTGTGGCAATTATCTCCGCTAACCGATCTCTCTATCCCACAAGACGATCTTTCTTTCCCTGCACCGCTCAGTGAGGTGTTGCCAAATACACTCTCTGAAGCCGCTATTGCTGAGCAAGAGTGGCATTTAATGCACGACATTGAAGTTGATGAAGCGATGTTGGCGTTTCCGGCGGTGGACCTTGTGATTGGCGGGGTCGATTACTATGCCGAGGTGCGGGTTAATGGCGTAGCGGTGTTTGATTGTGATGGCACACAAGCGATCTATAAGAAAGATGTGCGCCCCTATCTGCAATTAGGACGAAACCGCTTTGAAATCCTTTTTCTTCATCAAGATGACGACTGGCTGATTGATGAAGATGAAGTTGAGCAAGTATGTAGCTTGTGCGCTGATGGAGAGTCAAAATATGATGAGCGCATTGGTGTTTGGCAAGCGCCATATTTACAGTTTATCCGCCATGTACGCTTAGATTATGTCGCGACAGAGCAAATTTGGCACCATGGGGGAGGTTGTGAGTTTAAGGTCGATCTTTACTACACCACTTATGCCGCAGGTCTGGTCTCTGCATCGGTGAAGTTCAATGGTATGACTTACCATTTACCTATTGATGTGCGCAATAACCATACCAGTGCACTGTTTCAAGTCGAAGCGCCAATCTACTTTGATGTTAATCAGCCCAACCCACAACATTTGTATGCATTGCAAGTGAGTTTGGATGGTCAGACTCGAGAGTACCGAGTCGGGCTGAGCGAAGAGCTTTGCGCTCAGCATTATCCGGTGTAGCTCTGAGATTAATGAGCACAAGCGATATTGAATTCACGCTCTTGTTTACGTAACCACACTTTTTCGTGGAAGTAATAAGCACAAGTATTAATGGTTGGCTCAATCGCTGCCATGATACCACCGACAAAGGCATCGCCAGTCAGTAGGTATACCACACCAAATGCAACGCTGAAGTGAACCACCGCAAAGCTGGTTGTTTTGATTTTTGGATTACGTGCTAAGTTCTGCAAGGCGCGAGTCTTGTTCCAAACTAACTCATGGAAGTAGAAGGCGACCGTGTTTACGCTTGGCTCAAGCATCGCAATCATACTACCAATCAAAATGTCACCAGTTAATAGGTATGCAACGGTAAAAGCGATAGTAAAGTGAATGCTGGCAAAAGTAAGTGTCTTCTTCATAATCAATGTCATTAGTGGGTGACCATGATTTGATTATTGTCGATTTGTTTTGATAAAGATAATGGCTTAATTGCATTTATTTAATAGCTAATACCTATCAAAAGGCGCTCAATGAGCGCCTTTTATGTTTGAAATAAGTAGCTATTCACTAATAGATTAACCCTGTGGTTTGATCACCAACACGTTGACCTGTGAAGCTTGAACCACTTTACTTGCCACAGAACCTAACACGGCTTTATCCAATTTGGATCGTTTATGGCTTGGCATAATGATCAAGTCTGCCGCGAGTTTGTCGGCATACTTTAAAATGGTCTTGTAAGCTTTACCTTCAGCGATATGGACTTTATACGCTACTTGATCGCCAACTTGCTGCTCGGCAAACTTTGCCAGCTGCTTCTCGACATCTTTTCTCATCACCTCGGCGGCATCTTTAGGGAAGTAGCTTGCCACCATCGGCATATGAATTCCAGGCAATACCGTCAATAAGTGCAATTGAGCATTGGATTGCTTGGCATGCCAAATCGCAGTTTCAATTGCGCGATCAGAAAAACCATTTTCGTTTAAATCGACAGGTACAAGAATCTGTTTATACATCACTTTCTCTCTTTAAGGCTCCATCCTTGGAGCCTATCGGTTTAAGCGCTCAGCGATTCCTTACGAGCACGACGTTTCTGGTTGGCACCAAGTGCGATGACAATCAATAGACAAGGTAAGAATACCCACTCTTTCATTGGTCGATCGGCGTCTTGGACCACTGATTTAATTTGCCAATCAAAATCGATGCCAGACGCTTCTGCTGGGCTGCCAAACTCCACCATATCGACAATCATCTTGCCTTCATTTTCAGTTAGCATCAGACCCATTGAGCTTATGCGCTCTTCAGCACCTACTGCATCATCTTCAAATGGTAGGCGCACAGTTTTTTCAACCATATCGCCTGCTAAGGTTTCGCCTGCGACGCGCAATTCAAGTGTTTGCCCTACATCGAGTTGCTCGGCAATCTGCGCAATCTCGGTACCCGGCGAATAAACTTTCGCTGGGTAGATCATGTCCCACCAGAAACCAGGGCGGAAGAATGAGAAGGTCAAAGCTAACAGCAGAATGGTTTCCCACCATTTATTACGAGTAAACCACCAACCTTGCGTCGCCGCAGAGAAGAGCAGCATTGCTATGATTGAAGAGATCACCGTCAGCAGTAAGTGCCACCAACTATCAATACCCATCATTAATAACTGGGTATTGAAGATAAACATGAATGGCAAAATCGCGGTACGGATATCGTAAGTAAAACCTTGGATACCGGTGCGAATTGGATCGGATTTGGCAATCGCAGCCGCAGCAAAAGCAGCCAGACCTACTGGAGGGGTATCGTCTGCCAATATACCGAAATAGAACACAAAGAGGTGCACAGCGATGAGTGGAATGATTAAACCGTGTTGAGCGCCCAGCGTGACAATAACCGGCGCCATTAGCGTCGATACCACGATGTAGTTTGCGGTGGTCGGTAAGCCCATACCTAAGATTAAGCTAATAACCGCAGTAAACAGCAGCATTAGGATCACGTTACCGCCTGAGATAAACTCAACGAATTCGGTCATCACTAAGCCGATACCCGTAAGGGTCACAACACCAACCACAGTACCAGCTGCCGCGGTTGCCACACCAATACCAATCATGTTGCGCGCGCCAGTCACTAAGCTCTCAGCTAGATCAATAAAGCCTTGTTTGGTTTGCTCTGCCACATCACCGGTTTTCGCCATCATAGCCATAAGTGGGCGCTGAGTGATCAAAATAAAGATCATAAACACGGTTGCCCAGAATGCCGACAGACCCGGAGAGAAACGCTCTACCGTTAAACACCAAACCAAAACCACAATAGGTAGTAGGTAGTGCAGACCAGATTTTACCGTAGGACCGGGATCTGGTACTTCAGTGAGCTCGGCATCAATTTCAATGTTGCCCGCATCGGCGTATTTAGCAGACACGCGCAGTAGCGCAAGATAGGCGATAAATAGGGCGACAGTCACAATTGGTGTTGCTGCATCGCCAAACACATCTTTAGTCCAGCCAATACCGTAGTACACCACCGCACTGGTGACGACTAGTCCCAAGATAGTGCCAGTAAATGAGAGTAAATTTTGTAGCAGCGTTGGATTATGGCGGCGAGGTAAGCCAGTCATACCTGCTTTACATGCTTCAAGGTGGACAATGTAAATCAGTGCAATGTAAGAGATAAGCGCAGGTAAAAGTGCAGCTTTAATTACTTCAACATAGGAAATGCCGACATACTCGACCATTAAGAAAGCCGCTGCACCCATAATTGGTGGAGTAAGCTGACCATTGGTGGAAGCTGCCACTTCAACTGCGCCAGCTTTGGTGCCAGGGAAGCCAACACGTTTCATTAAAGGAATGGTAAACGTACCGGTTGTTACTACGTTAGCAATCGAAGAACCAGAGACTAAGCCGGACAAGCCAGACGCGACAACCGCCGCTTTTGCCGGGCCGCCTTTCATATGCCCGAGCATAGAAAAGGCAACTTTAATAAAGTACGCACCAGCGCCCGCTCGCTCTAGCATTGCACCAAAGAGGACAAATAAGAAGACAAACGAAGTGGAAACCCCCAGTGCAACGCCAAACACTCCTTCGGTAGTCAACCATAGGTGAGACATGGCTTTGTTGAGGCTTGCGCCTTTGTGCGCAATTACATCTGGCATGTGAGGACCGGCAAAGGTATACAGTAAGAATACTGCAGCGACCACCATCAGTGGTGGACCTAACGCGCGACGTGTTGCCTCCAAAAGCAACAGCATGCCAATCACTGCCATCACAATATCTGGTTGTGTCGGCGCACCTGAACGCTCGGCGAGTTCGGTGTAGAAGATGTAGATATAGGCAGCAGAGAAACTGCCCGCGAGTGCTAATACCCAATCAAGCAGTGGAATGCGATCACGGGGTGAATTTTTCATTGCCGGGTAGGCGGTAAACGCTAGAAACACCGCAAACATGAGATGAATAGAACGCGCTTCAGTGTCGTTAAGTACGCCAAAATTAAAAATAAACGGAAGTGGTGATGCGTACCAAAGTTGGAATAGAGACCAACATAGCGGAACAAACCATAGAATACGTCCCGAAATCCCCTTCGGTGAACGTGCCCCTGTATCGGCTTGGGCTACCATATCCTGCACATCTTGCGATGGTGTAGTAGTCTGCGTCATGGAGGTTATCCTTGTTATATTGGGTTCGTTTTTATTAGATGTAGAACCTTACGCTGTTATCAGTGTAGTGACTGAGTTTGCTTAGCGTGGCAAATTTTGAATGTAATAAGTCTGGAGTTTCATATGTGAAACCCAAAAGATCGGTTATTCAATCAGAGGTTATGGGCAAGGAGGGCGAGCCTCCTTGCCGATGTTGGTTACTTGATTAGACCAACTTCTTTGTAGTATTTCTCTGCACCTGGGTGTAGAGGAATTGATAGACCTGCTTGTACCATGTCTTCTTTTTTCAGATTAGCAAAAGCTGGGTGTAGACGTTTGAATGTGTCGAAGTTTTCAAATACTGCTTTAGCAACATTGTAAGCAATGTCATCCGATACATTTGCAGTGGTGACCATAGTTGCTGCCACACCAAAACTGTTTACATCTTTGTCTGTACCGCGGTACATGCCTGCTGGTACTGTGCTAAACGCGTAGTAAGGGTTATCTGCAACGATCTTATCGATCACTTCACCAGTTGCCGGGATCAGTTTTGCATCACAAGAAGTGGTTGCTTCTTTGATTGATCCATTTGGGTGACCCACAACATAAACAAACGCGTCAATCTTGTTGTCACATAGTGCTTGTGAACGCTCAGAGCCTTTAAGCTCAGAAGCAAGCTTAAAGCTGTCATTCGTCCAGCCCATCGCATCCATTACTACGCCCATTGTCGCGCGGTCACCAGAACCTGGGTTACCGATGTTGACACGCTTGCCTGCAAGATCTGCGACATTCTCAATGCCTGAATCAGAGCGCGCGATGATGTTAAATGGTTCGGTATGAAGGGAGAATACCGCACGTAGCTCTTTGTAAGGACCTTGGTCCGCGAACTTGCTGGTACCGTTATAGCCGTGATATTGCCAGTCAGACTGCACGATGCCGAAGTCTAGCTCACCGGCACGAATAGTGTTCACGTTGTAGATTGAACCACCGGTTGATTCTACTGAACAACGGATATTGTGTTCTTTACGACCTTTGTTAACCAGTTTACAAATTGCACCACCAGTCGGGTAGTAAACACCAGTTACTGAACCCGTACCAATGGTAATAAACTCTTGTGCGTTAACAGAGCCAGCACCCATAATCGCTGCGGCAATTGCACCAGCTTGAAGAAGTTTGTTAAATGCCATGAATGTTCCTTCCTTTATTCATTATTAATCCTCTAGCAAGTCTAGTTGCTAGAAGAGTTTCCTATGTTGGAAACGGCATCTTTTTCAATCCATTTGGTGAAAAAGTTGTCAAATAATACCAAAAAAACCATAGATAATTACACGATTGTTAAAATTTTTAGCAAAAGCAACTAGTTATTAATATGGTGTTTTATTCTGTTTTTCTAGGGAAATCTCTTTTTAGTCAAACATTTATGATAAATGAGATCTTGGTGGGGGTTTTGGTTAAGTTGTGAAACAAATCACACCTAAAGTTAGGTGTGATTAGCAATATATTCTGTTTTGAAAGGAGATTAACCGGCGTATTCGAATAGTTCGCAGACCGATTTGAACAGCTGTTCTGTTGAGATTGAAAGCGTCGGAGTAATGAAAATAGTATCGTCACCAGCTACAACACCAAGAATACCTTCCGATTTGCCTAATGAATCTAACAGACGAGCAATTAACTGCGCGGCACCAGGACCGGTGTGAATAACAACCAAAGCGGCGTTGTAATCGATATCTAACACGAGCTCACGCAATGAGCTTGAAACGGTTGGTACGCCAAGTTCTGCTGGTAGACAGTAAACCATCTCCATTTTTGCGTTGCGTGTTCGAACGGCGCCGAACTTGGTTAGCATGCGCGATACTTTAGATTGATTGATGTTTTCGAAGCCTTCATTTTTTAGTGCTTCGACGATATCGCCTTGGGAACCAAATCGTTCTTCTTTTAGTAGGGCTTTAAAAGCGCGTACGAGGTTATCTTGTTTTTCTGTATGACGCATAGTTCTCTTTCGACTCGCAATACTGATAAGTGCATAGTCTCGCATAAACATGCATTTTTTGCCAGTTGAAGGGTAAAAATTCGTGTGCTTAAAAGGGCTATTTCTGGCAGGTATTATTGACACTATTGCTAGTTAAACCCTTGCAAATCATGTGGATGAGTGTGCTATTATCGCCCGCTAGCTGTAGCACGAAAAAGTTGAGTTGCGTGGCGTCGCAAAGCTGACGTTAAATAATTGTAATTGGACGTTAAATACTATAGCTTGAACGTCAGAACTGTTTACAAAATACCCTACCAAAAATATAGAAGAGATCACCTCTCAAGGAGAACTACGATGAAAGTAGCTGTAATTGGTGCCGCTGGTGGCATCGGTCAAGCCCTAGCCCTACTACTTAAAAATCGCCTTCCTGCAGGCTCAGATTTAGCTCTTTACGATATCGCGCCAGTGACACCGGGTGTTGCTGCGGATCTTAGCCATATCCCAACACCAGTTTCGATCAAAGGTTTCTCTGGTGAAGATCCTAGTCCAGCTCTTGAGGGCGCAGATGTAGTTCTTATCTCGGCAGGTGTTGCGCGTAAGCCGGGTATGGATCGTGCTGATCTTTTCAATGTAAACGCTGGTATTGTTAAGTCGCTAGCGGAAAAAATTGCGGTTGTTTGTCCAACTGCTTGCATCGGTATCATTACTAACCCTGTAAATACTACAGTGCCAATCGCGGCTGAAGTATTGAAAAAGGCGGGTGTTTACGACAAGCGTAAGCTGTTCGGTGTGACCACGCTTGACGTGATCCGTTCAGAAACCTTTGTTGCAGAACTAAAAGATAAAGATCCAGGTGATGTACGAGTGCCTGTTATCGGTGGTCACTCAGGTGTGACTATCCTGCCACTACTTTCTCAAGTTGAAGGTGTTGAATTTACCGCTGAAGAAGTAGAAGCATTAACTAAGCGTATTCAAAACGCAGGCACTGAAGTTGTTGAAGCGAAAGCGGGTGGTGGCTCTGCAACACTTTCTATGGGTCAAGCTGCATGCCGCTTTGGTCTTGCTCTGGTTCGCGCCCTTCAAGGTGAAGAAGGTGTGGTTGAGTGTGCTTACGTAGAAGGTGCTGGTGAACATGCACCATTCTTTGCACAGCCAGTTAAGCTAGGTAAAGACGGTGTTGATGAAGTTCTGAACTATGGTGAGCTAAGCGCTTATGAAAAAGCGGCGCTTGATGGCATGCTAGAAACGCTAAGCGGTGACATTCAAGTTGGCGTTGATTTCGCGAAGTAGATCCAACGTGATTTAAGTAATAAGACAAAGCCGATAGTGATATCGGCTTTTTTGATCTTTGCTCAAAATCGTGCCGTACTTAATTCGAGGTTTCAAAGGAGGTGCGATATGGAGCTTTCCGAGCTAAGACGCGGTATGTTGGTTGAGAGTGCACAGGGTAGCGGCAAAGTGTTAGTGATTGATGAAGTGACACAATCGGTGCTAATCGAAAATCAGCAGAGCCATGAGCAATTTGCGGTAGGTGTTGAGGAAATCGTTGATGATCCTCAGTTGCACCTAGGTTGCGATAAATATTACTAAGTGTATTAGATAGAGAAAAGGCAAGCCAAATGGCTTGCCTTTTTAATGAGTTGAATGAGTGCTTACTTGCTGCGGTGTACTGACAAGTGAGCGAGTGTGATCAGCGCTTGTTTGTACTCAGATTCCGGTAGGATCGCAAGCTCTGCAATCGCTTTATCAGCTTCTTCAACAGCCTTCGTGCGGGTGTATTCCAAAGATCCTGTCTGATCCATGGCTTGCAAAATATCTTCTAAACGATCCATGCCGTTGGCTTTTTCGATCGCTTCACGGATCATTGCTGCTTGTTCTGCGTTGCCATGTTGCATTGCATGCAGCAATGGCAAGGTTGGTTTGCCTTCAGCAAGATCATCACCAACGTTTTTACCCATCTCTTCACCGTCTGCAGTGTAATCCATCACGTCGTCAATTAACTGGAAGGCGGTACCAAGGTATTTACCGTAGTTCTGCATGGCTAATTCAACTTCGGCAGAAGAGTCGGTGAGAATCGCTCCGATTTGCGTTGCTGCTTCGAATAAGCGCGCAGTCTTAGAGTAGATCACCTGCATGTAGCTTTCTTCGGTGGTATCTGGGTCGTTACAGTTCATTAGCTGTAACACTTCACCTTCAGCGATTACGTTAACCGCATCACTCATTAACTTGAGAATCTTTAAAGAGCCAAGCTCAGTCATCATTTGAAATGAGCGGGTGTAGATAAAGTCACCAACTAATACACTGGCAGCATTACCAAATGCGGCGTTAGCGGTCGCTTTGCCGCGACGCATATCTGATTCATCCACGACATCATCGTGCAACAGGGTTGCGGTGTGGATGAATTCAATAAAGGCTGCAGCGGTCGTGTGAGCATTACCTTGATAGCCAAGCGCACGAGCTGTCAGTACCGCTAAAAGTGGGCGTATGCGTTTGCCGCCGCCACTGACGATATAGAAACCAAGTTGGTTAATTAGTGATACATCAGAGTTTAGCTGGGCTTGAATCGTTTCGTTCACTTTTGCCATGTCGTCGGCAGTAAGCGCTTGGATAGCTTTAAAATCCATTGTAATTCCGGCTGAGGTTAGAACCTGTCTGGTATTTATATCTAAATTGTTAAGTGAATAATACACTAAAAAACGTTGATAAATACATGCTTTAAGGGCATGATCTCGGCACTTTTAATTGGCGACTAGCTTTTCGCCAATTTTTTCAAAATATGGCTTGTCATAGTGGCATTCATTCTGTAGAATCTGCGCCCTATTGATGATTAGTTTAGCGCACACCCTAGCTCATTATGTATGCAGGCTGTGCGGAAAAAGCGGAGTAAAATATGTACGCTGTTTTCCAATCTGGTGGTAAACAACACCGTGTAAGCGAAGGTCAAACTCTTCGTTTAGAAAAATTAGACGTTGAAACTGGCGCAACTGTAGAATTTGATAAAGTTCTTCTTGTTGCTAACGGTGAAAACATTCACGTTGGTGCACCTCTTGTTGAGGGTGGCAAAGTTGTAGCTGAAGTTGTACAACACGGTCGTGGCGATAAAGTTAAAATCGTTAAGTTCCGTCGTCGTAAGCACTCTCGTAAGCAGCAAGGTCACCGTCAGTGGTTCACTGAAGTGAAAATCACTGCAATCAACGCTTAATCGAATTAGGAGAGCTTAACAATGGCACACAAAAAAGCTGGTGGTTCTACTCGTAACGGCCGCGATTCAGAAAGCAAACGCCTAGGTGTTAAACGTTTCGGTGGCGAATCTGTTCTTGCAGGTAACATCATCGTTCGTCAACGTGGTACTAAGTTCCACGCTGGTAACAATGTAGGCCTTGGTAAAGACCACACTCTATTCGCTCTAACTGACGGTAAAGTTAAGTTTGAAGTGAAAGGTCCTAAAAACCGTAAATTCGTAAGCATCGAATCTGCTGAATAATCAGATTCTTAGCTTAGAACTAGGTTTCTAGCTGAATTTAAAAGCCCTGCCGATTCGGCGGGGTTTTTTATTTTTAGCAAGGGCAAATAACCAGAGGCTTTTAGTTTTTATAGCTGAACAGAGAAAACCTCTCGTTATTTGGTCCAAAGTAGGCGACCCAAGATCTCAGGTGATCGATCTGTATATGGGATCTGCTAGAATTTATATCATTGTCAATTGGCTCGAATGAGCCTTGTAAGTGATATTGCAACGCACATAATGCGGAGTAACAGATGAAATTCGTTGATGAAGCGGTAGTTAAAGTTCAAGCCGGTGATGGCGGTAGTGGTGTAGTAAGTTTCTGGCGTGAGAAATTTATTACCAAAGGTGGTCCTGACGGTGGTGACGGTGGCGACGGCGGTGATGTTTACATTCAAGCTGACGAGAACCTAAACACGCTGATCGATTACCGTTTCCAACGCTTTTATGAAGCGGAACGCGGCGAGAATGGTCGTGGTGGTAACTGTACTGGTAAACGTGGTAAAGATAAAGTTCTACGCGTACCTGTAGGTACACGTGCGGTTGATATCCACACTAATGAAGTGGTAGCTGAAGTTGCAGAACACGGCAAGAAAATGATGGTTGCGAAAGGCGGCTGGCATGGTCTTGGTAACACGCGTTTTAAATCTTCAGTGAACCGCGCGCCACGCCAAAAAACACTGGGTACTAAAGGTGAGATCCGTGAACTGCGTCTTGAGCTACTATTGCTCGCTGACGTTGGTATGCTTGGTCTGCCTAATGCAGGTAAATCAACTTTCATTCGCGCAGTCTCTGCAGCGAAACCGAAAGTAGCGGATTACCCGTTCACGACACTAATCCCAAGCCTTGGCGTAGTCAGCGTTGTTCCAGAAAAGAGCTTCGTTGTTGCTGACATCCCTGGTCTAATCGAAGGTGCTGCTGACGGTGCGGGTCTAGGTATTCGTTTCTTGAAGCACCTAGAGCGTTGTCGCGTATTGCTACACATGATCGATATTATGCCGATTGATCAATCTGATCCGATCCAAAATGCATTAACGATCATTGACGAGCTAGAGCAATACAGTGAGAAGCTGGCAGACAAACCTCGCTGGCTAGTGTTCAACAAAGTGGATCTAATGCCTGAAGAAGAAGCTGATGAAGTGATTCAAGGTATTTTGGATGCGCTAGGTTGGGAAGAAGAATACTTCAAGATCTCAGCAGTGAACAAGCAAGGCACGAAAGAGCTTTGTTACAAGCTAGCTGACTTTATGGAAACTCTACCTCGCGGTGAAGAAGAGATCAGCGAAGAAGATAAAGTTGATTTCATGTGGGATGATTACCACAAAGACGCGATGTCTGGTAAAGACGTTATTACTGAAGGTGATGACGACGACTGGGATGATTGGGATGACGAAGAAGATGACGGTCACGTTGTCTACGTTCGCGATTAATCCTTTTATCGAATTGAAAGCCGCAATTTATTTGCGGCTTTTTTACGTCTAAAAACAAATCTGGTCTGAAATCAAAGTTATTTGCGTTAATTTTGGTCACAATGTCATCCCTTCAAGGAAGAGTGTGATTTAGGGAGTTGTTAAATCAGTATGGATACCAAGCAAAGAGCGGTTTCCCGCTTAATTGCACAAGCTGGTCAAATGCTGCTTGCTCATGGAGCTGAGAGCGCATTGGTCGGCAGCATTATGGAAAGGATTGGACTTGCCTGTGGTATGGATGAAGTGGAAGTCTCACTTTCTTCTAGTTCATTGGTGGTCACCACAGTTAATCGTGGGCATTGCATCACCACCGCGAGGCGCTGTGCTGATCGTGGTATCAACATGCGTGTCGTTACTCAAGTACAACGCATCTGTATTATGCTTGAGCGCGGGATCATTGATGAATATCTTGCTCAGCATAAGATCAATCAGATCAGCCCAGAGCGTTATAATCGTTGGTTAGTGGTGGTGATGATTGGTCTATCCTGTGCTGCATTTGCTCGCCTCGCGGGCGGTGACTGGGCAGTATTTGCCATGACTTTCCTTGCTTCTGCCGTGGGGATGACTGTGCGTCAAGAGATTGGTCATCGTCATTTCAATCCACTCCTTAACTTTGCTGTGACGGCTTTTGTCACCACGGCGATTTCTGTACAAGCCTATATCTACAATATCGGTAATTTACCTACATTGGTGATGGCATCGTCAGTTTTGATGTTGGTTCCCGGTGTGCCATTAATTAACTGTGTCGCCGACATGCTAAAAGGCTACGTCAATATGGGCATTGCTCGCTTTGTTATGGCGAGCTTGCTAACGCTTGCGACTTGTCTTGGCATTATTGCCGCCATGAGTGTTTTTGATGTGTGGGGGTGGCTATTATGAGTTTCTTCGAACTGCTGTTTGGTTTACTCAATGATATGTTCTTTGCCGCGATTCCCGCGGTCGGCTTTGCCTTAGTGTTCAATGTGCCAGTGAAAGCACTCAAGTATTGCGCATTAGGCGGAGCGATAGGTCATGGTTCACGCTACCTAATGATGCATTTTGGTATTCCGATTGAATGGGCGACTTTCTTTGCCGCGACTTTTGTTGGCATGATTGGCGTGCATTGGTCGCATAAACTGTTAGCGCACCCGAAAGTGTTTACCGTGGCGTCTTTGATCCCCATGGTGCCGGGGGTGTTTGCCTTTAAAGCCATGATCGCGCTAGTTGAGCTCAACCACCGTGGTTTTGAACCACAGTTACTAGAAATGCTGGCGACTAACTTTTTGAAAGCGATGTTTATTATCGCCGGTCTTGCGGTTGGCTTAGCAATGCCAGGCTTGCTATTCTATCGTCGCCGTCCAATTGTTTAGACGCATAGAAAAAACACTACTTTTACAGAAAGTTAGGCTCAATAAATAGGATAACTGAATGATTATTAGCATGATTGCCGCGATGGCAGACGAGCGTATTATTGGTAAAGACAATCAAATGCCATGGCACTTGCCAGCAGATTTTGCTTGGTTTAAACGCTGTACGTTAGGCAAACCAGTGATCATGGGACGTAAGACTTATGAGTCTATTGGTCGACCGCTGCCTGGTCGTCAGAATATCGTGATTAGCCGCGATAACACACTAACTATCGAAGGTGTTGAGACCGTGACGTCAATTGAGCAGGCTTTAGAGGTTGCTGGAGAGGTAGAAGAAGTGATGATCATCGGCGGTGGTGCCATCTACGCTGCGTGCTTGCCTATTGCGACTCGTCTCTACATCACCCATATCGATGCAAAGATTGAGGGTGATACCCAATTTCCTGCATGGGACGAAAGCTTTGTTGAGAGTCATTCAGAGCATTACAGTGCCGACGAAAAGAACGCTTACGATATGCGTTTTACTGTTTTGGATAGAGAGTAGGGCGCGAAGCGTGGCTTCGCTTTGTATGGAACGCTTCGCTGACGGATGCGAGAACACTGCGTTTACGGAAAGTAAATCGGAGCTTCACTATTAGATGCGGGACGGTTTAGTTAGTCTGAAACTGTGAGATGTTGATATCGCGAGTTCCCTCGCGATTCCGTTGTCCGTAGCATCGCGTTCCGTAATCCATGCGTTAACTATGCTAACGCTGGTTGAGTAAAAAACTGTTTGTCTTCCCAACGCAACATTGTGAGTGAGCCACCCCAGACGCAGCCAGTGTCTAAGCCTATCTCTTGGTCACTTTGATGCCCTTCAAGTGCCGCCCAGTGACCAAAGATCACCGCTTTATCTAATCGGATTCGACTTGGTAGTTCAAACCACGGCACAAGCTCATCACCGGTGATTTTTTGTGGCGGTAATTTGCAATCCATATCGAGCCGAGCATCGGCAAAGCAGAAACGCATTCGGGTAAAAGCGTTAATGATATAACGGCAGCGCTCAATACCCTCCAGCTTGTTATCCCATAAGTCCGGTTGATTGGCGTACATGTTTTCAATTAACCAAGTCCAATCGTGGCTTTGTAGGATTTGTTCCACTTCTTTTGCATTGACTCTCGCGGTGGCTAAATCCCATTGCGGCGAGATACCAGCATGACTCATCACAAACTCTTCATGTTCTGCCATTAATGGCTGGTGACGCAGCCATGTCAAAAGCTCATCTTTATCTTCAGCGGCAAAAATCGGCGCGGTTTGATCTTTGTCTTTTACGCGATGAATCCCAAGGGAAACCGCGAGCAAATGTAAGTCATGGTTGCCGAGTACCACTCTTGCGCTATCACCGAGTTGTTTAACAAAACGGAGTGTTTCTAGTGATTTAGGACCACGGGCGACTAAGTCACCAGCGAGCCAGAGCTGATCTTGAGTTGGATTAAATTGCACAGTGTTAAGTAGCTGCTTGAGTTC
This sequence comes from Vibrio rhodolitus, assembly GCF_003350325.1. Classification (GTDB taxonomy): domain Bacteria; phylum Pseudomonadota; class Gammaproteobacteria; order Enterobacterales; family Vibrionaceae; genus Vibrio; species Vibrio rhodolitus. The sequence continues at coordinate 69,955 of NZ_QLYZ01000007.1, forward strand.
ATCAAAGCAGCCTTGTATATCGCCAACGATATATGTTGCCACAGCATTTTTCCTAATTTAAGACATTGGGGATAGCGAGACGAAACGGCTCGATTTCAGCGTGGAATTGCTGTCCTTTGGCATCCAGCATGATGTATTGACCTTGCATCACTCCGACAGGGGTTTCAATTGCCGTACCACTGGTATAGGTATACTCATCATTGCCGTCAATAAAGGGTTGTTGTCCAACCACACCTTCACCTTCGACACTGACTTGTTTGCCATTGGCATCAGTAATCAGCCAGCGACGAGCAATTAGCTGTACGGTTTCAGTGCTGAGGTTTTTGATAGTAATGAGATAAGCAAAGATATAGCGTTTTGCCGCAGGATCGGATTGTTCCGCGATATAGCGGGTATGAACTTGGACTTTAATACAAGGTTGAGAGACATCCATATAAGCTCCTCGTATATACTCAAGTAACCTCGCACCTTGAGGTTACTTGAGTATAGCCAAACAAAAGGGCGCGAGTGCGCCCTTAAAGTTTATGCTTGGTGGTTGCTATTTGCATCTAACCAGTTCGCCATGGCAACAAATTGCTCTAACGTTAGGTTTTCTGGACGCATTGCAGGGTTTACACCTAGCTCTTCCAGCGTTTCAGCACTCATCAGTGCCTTGTAGCAGTTGCGTACAGTCTTACGGCGTTGGTTGAAGCCTTCACGGCATACACGCTCAAGCCATTTTAGGCTTGTCGCTGGATGCGGCAGCGTTTCGTAAGGTACTAGACGTACTACCGCAGAGTCCACTTTTGGTGGCGGAACAAATGCTGTTGGTGGAACTTCTAGTACAGGTACCACTTTGCAGTAGTACTGAGCCATCACCGTTAGGCGACCATAAGCTTTACTACCAGGACCTGCCGCTAGACGGTTAACCACTTCTTTTTGCAGCATAAAGTGCATGTCTTGAATATCCGCGTGGAATTCAAACAAGTGGAACATCAACGGCGTAGAAATGTTGTACGGCAAGTTACCGAAAATACGCAGTTTGTTGTTTGGCTTAACCAGTTGCGTGAAGTCGAAACGCATCGCGTCGCCTTCATGGATAGTTAACTTATCCGCAAGCTCAGGGTGATTACGCAGACGCTCTGCTAGATCACGGTCAAGTTCGATAACGGTAAACTTATCAACTTCGCGACCTACAGGCTCGGTAATTGCACCTAGACCCGGACCGATCTCAACCAAGTTTTGACCTGGTCTTGGGTTGATGGCTGAAACAATACCATCAATGATATATGGATCGTTTAGGAAGTTTTGACCAAAACGTTTACGCGCTTTGTGCCCTAGATGGACATCATTTCTCATTGTTTCTTCTCTACTAAATCTATTGCGTGCGCCAATGCAGTTCGGAAGCTCCCTGTATCTGCTGAACCCGTGCCAGCAAGATCAAGTGCTGTACCGTGGTCCACCGATGTCCGAATAAATGGTAGGCCGAGTGTGATATTCACTGAGCGACCAAATCCTTTGTATTTTAGCACGGGAAGCACTTGGTCGTGATACATACCCAGTACCGCATCCGCATCTTGTAAATACTTCTCGTTAAAGATGGTGTCAGCAGGAAGTGGACCAATCAGGTTAATGCCTTTTTCCTGTTTGATACGCTCTAAGGTTGGCGTAATAGTCTCGATTTCTTCTCTGCCCAAACAGCCATCTTCGCCTGCATGAGGATTAAGCCCGCAAACATAGATGTTTGGTTGACGAATAGCAAATTTTTCTACCAAATCGGTATGCAAAATATCGATGATTTTTTCTAAACGCTCTGCGGTCACTGCTTTAGATACGTAAGCAAGTGGTATGTGCGTTGTCACCAAGGCAACCCGCAAACCTTCCGTTGCTAGCATCATTACCACCAGTGGGGTATTGGATTTTTCGGCGAAAAACTCAGTATGCCCACTAAAGGCCACGCCCGCTCGGTTGATCACGCCTTTATGTACCGGACCAGTTACTACCGCATCAAACTCACCGGTCATACAGCCATTGGCAGCACGCTCTAGCGTTTGTAGGACATAATGACCATTGGCTTCATCAAGCTGACCTGCAGTAACGTTAGCTGCCAGTGGGATGTGTTCAACGATAAGTGAACCTGCTTGCTGTTTAGCTGCGGGTTGAGAAGGGTCGTAATCATGTAAGGTGACATCGATTCCGAGCAGCTCAGCGCGCTGGGCTAGCATCGATTTGTCAGCACAGACGACAATTTGATGCTCCCAACCTTCTTTAGAAAGCGCAAGGACCAAGTCAGGACCTATCCCTGCTGGTTCGCCGGCAGTGACAACAATACGCTTAATTGTCATTTTGCTGATCCTTTACCATTTCAACATAAGCTCCCGCGCGAATTTCTTGCAGCCATGCACTGACTTCTTCGTTGAATTTACGATTGAACAGAATTCGATAGGCTTTGTTTTTCATTGCTGAATCCGTACGATCGACTTCGCGGCGATCAAGTACTTCGACAATGTGCCAGCCATGAACCGTTTTGAATGGTGCACTGATTTGACCGATTGGCAGAGTATCTACTTGATGTTTAAACTCTGGTACATAGATATCTGATGTTTGATAACCAAGCTCACCATTTTGCGCCGCTGAACCTGGGTCTTGGCTATATTGCTGCGCCAACTCACCAAAGGTTGCTTCACCTGCTTTCACTTGACGAATTATTTCATTGAGCTGTTTTTGTACCCCTTCGTCGCTGAGGATAACCGTTGGTTTGATGAGGATGTGGCGCGCATTGGTTTCAGTTACTGCAACCGTTTCAAGACCTTTCACATCTTCAATTTTAAGGATGTGGTAACCTACACCGCTAGCGAATGGACCAATGATAGCACCTTTGTTTTGTAGCTTAATCTGGTCGGCAAAGATGGTCGGCATCTCTTCTTTACGCATCCAACCCCAATCACCACCTTGCAGCGCTTTAGGACCTTTTGAATAGGTGTAAGCGAGTTTCTCGAAATCTTCACCATTATTGATTCTATCTACCAACTCTTGAGCTTGTGCTTGAACTTTTGCTTTATCGTCACCGTCGTTCACGCGCAGTTGGATATGACCAATTTTGTATTGCACAGTGGCGTTAGTTTCATTGGCGAGCACTTCAGCTAAGTTATCAACTTCAGCAGGCAAGATGTTGACGCGTCGACGAACAAGAGTATTACGCGCATCACCTGCGGCGATTTCCTTACGGATTTGCTCGCGAAACTCAGGGTAGCTAATCCCTTCTTCACTAATAGCGGCAATAAGCTGCTCAACGGTTTGATTGTTCTTTTTAGCAATGTCTGCAATAGCCGCGTTAAGGCGGTTGTCATCAACACGAATACCGATACGTTCGGCTTCTTGTTGTTGAATCGTTTCCAGAATAAGTTTCTCTTCAACCTGCTCGATTAAGGCTTCTCTATCTGGCAGTGACTGACCACTTTTTTTTGCATTAATGGTCAACGTTTTTAGGGCGGTATCGATATCGCTTTGTAGGACAACGCCTTCATTAACAATAATTGCCACTTTATCCATTTCCACTACATTGGCGTTAACTGCACCGATCTGGCAGGCAGCCACAAGAGCTAGCAGTGTTTTTTTCCAAGTATTCATCAATAACCTTTAGATGTTTGCCAGCCCGCAGGCTGGCTTAAGAAATTAGTTGTTTAAGAAGAATGGGCGACCGTAGCCAAGAGAGTTACTTGAGCCATCTAATCCAGCTAGACCTGAACCAGCACCGATATTGGTACCAAAGCCAACAATACCAAAGTTAATACTGAAGTTGTTTTCGTACTCAGCTTCGGCATTTGGATAACTTGCGAAGCTAGGGTTCCAGCTGCGTAGTTGGTTGGTATAGGTAAAGCCGATATACCAACAATCATCGATATAGTTTAAGCGTGCGAGCCATTCAATTGACTGATCCGTCGTTAAATCATAAAAGTATTGCGCGCTGGCATTCCAATTAGGCGAAAAAGTATAACCAGCCAACAGCCCCGCTTGAGATATACCATCTTGCGTAATACCGTCGATACCGTTGTTTATATCTATACTGTCGAGATCTACTGTTTGTTCAATGTAACTCTTAGTCACATAGCGGTAGTTACCTTGGATATAGCCATTGCCAGTGCGGTATTCCAGAGTGCTGTTCGCTACTTGCATTTCGCTTGAGTCAACATCGTATTGCAAACCACCGTGATAGAACAAATAATCATTAAAGTTAAAGTCCATCTCAACAGCCCACGCTGAATAACTTGTTGAATCGTTCTCGGAGGTGATGGCTTCGCTATTTTTAGTTGATTTATCGAGGTAGAAAATCTGACCAAACGAAATATTCAAACGTTCTTTGTACATATCATCAAAGAAGCGTGTCGAGGCGCCATAGCTAAATTGGTTGGCTGCGGCAATGCGGTCGACACCACTGAACTTACGGCTGCGAAATAGCCCGTAGTAGTCTGTTTGCAGTAGAGTGGTATCGTAAAGATAGATATCTGACTGATCTTCTTTAGGCACATACAAGTATTGAACCTGTGGTTCAAGCGTTTGGGTGTATCCACCAAGTACGTAGCTGTTACGTTCTAATACGATTCCTGCGTGTGAACGGAACTGAGGTATCACTCGCGTCACATTTTCTTTAAGGTTGTAGTTATCAAACTGAGCATCGGTTGGGTCAATGCTATCTATATCTTGCTGATAGTTAGTACCTAAAATACGAGCTTCGGTTGTCCAAGATCCCCATGTCGTATTGAATGGAATAGTTAGACCTGGTTCGACATGTATACGGGTAGCAGAGGGCTTGCTTTTATCATCAGTATCGAAACGTGAGATGTGACTGATAACATCAAAGTCGAGATAAGGCATTAAACCGGGTGAATAATAGTTAAAAGATAACTGCGGTAAAATACGGTATGGCAAGCTGCCTTCTTCGGTCAGCACTTGGAAGTCACGCATTAACAGCGTCGCATCCCAGTTTTGACTACGGTACTGGAACTCGCCTTCTTGAATTAACTGGCCATCTTCGCGCTTACCAATACTTGAATCGACATCGGTAAAGTAGGCAATATCACTTACTTTTGAGTAATCGATATGGAACTTCCAGTTCTGCTGGTAAATGCCGTCGTGAGTGTATTGCATCGCCCAGCGGTCGCCTTGCTCTGGGTACTTCTGGTCATCAGGTAGATATTCTGATTCAATCTGACCTTGTCCAAAATCGGTTAAGTAACGGAATTTACTGTTTAATTGGGTACCGCGCTTTTCCATGTATTTAAGCGTGGTCTCTAAATCGTATTCAGGTGCTAAGTTCCAATAAATTGGTACTTCAAATTCGATACCATCACTCGAACCGTAAGAGGCAGTTGGGTAGAGGAAACCTGTTTTACGAGTATCGCCAATCGGTACGGTTAGGAAAGGTAAGTAAAATACAGGTACGCGCTGAATTTCAAAGCGTGGATTGAAAAAAGTGGCTTCTTCTTCGTTTTGATCGATTTCAATGCTGGTAGCGGTCATGCGCCATGAGTTATCGCCCTCAGGACAAGAGGTAATCGAACCGTCTTCGATCTCATACACAGCTTTGCCTGTTTTTGACACATAGACAGCTTCACCACGACCCGGTTCACATAAGAACTGGTATTTAGTGTTATTGAGTTCCACATACTCTGTATTGAGGTTATTAACCGCTTTGTCGGAAATGGTTTTTACTTCACCATCGCTGAACATTACGTTACCTTCTGCTACCACAACGTTGTCTTGTTGGTGCAGTGTTACATTGTCAGCTTGCATGCGCTTTTTGCCTTGCACAACAACAACATTACCACTGTAGGTGGCTTTGTCACCATTAACGCCTTCAAGGCTATCCGCTTCGACAGTGATTGGTAACTGATTCGGATTTTCTGCCTCAGGTTGATCAATCAGGCATTGATCTATAGCAGGCAGTTCCTGCACACTATCGTCGGCTTTGACTTCATTGGCTTGAATCGAAGGTGCAAATAGTGCTGCACTGATTGAAGCGGCTAGTAACGTACGTGGAAAACGTGACATCGAGTTTTACTATCCTGTTGAACTTGATAAATTCGGTGAATAGACAACCGAACAAAGAAAAATCGGTCTTTATCATAAAGGAATTTCAACCGTCCGGCACTATCAGACCGCTTAACGATGATAAAATTCATAGATTGAGAGCACATAATGCATATTTTTGGCAAAATTCTCGGTACTTTTTTTGGCTTCCTATTTGGTGGTCCATTTGGTGCGCTGTTTGGTCTTTTTTTAGGGCATCAATTTGATAAGGCTCGTCGTTTAAGCCAAGCGGGGTTTAATTCTTCACCGTTTAGCGGTGGACCAAGCCAAGCGCAAAAACAAGAAGAGTTCTTTAAAGCGGCGTTTGCGGTGATGGGGCACGTCGCTAAAGCGAAAGGGCAAGTGACTCGCGAAGAAATTCAGTTAGCGAGCGCGATGATGGATCGTATGAACTTGCATGGCGACCAGCGCACAGCGGCGCAAAATGCTTTTCGTGAGGGAAAATCTAGCGACTTTCCTCTCGACTCTGTATTGGAGCGAGTAAAGATCTCATCAGGTGGTCGTTTTGACTTGCTGCAATTTTTTTTGGAGCTACAGATTTCAGCAGCTTTTGCTGACGGGGATATTCACCCGAGTGAGCGCGATGTGCTGCATCGTGTGGCGCAAAAGCTCGGTTTCTCTTCTCAGCAACTAGAGCAACGTCTACGCATGCAAGAAGCGGCATTTCGCTTTCAACGCGGTGGGTTTGAAGGTCAGTCTGGCGGTCATCAACAATCTGGTCATTGGCAGCAAACGAATGCAGCTAGCCAACTGAGTGATGCTTACAAAGTTCTCGGTATTGATGAAGAGGCGGAAGCGAAAAGTGTTAAACGTGCTTATCGTAAGCTGATGAATGAGCATCACCCAGATAAGTTGATGGCAAAAGGCTTACCGCCAGAAATGATGAATGTCGCTAAAGAGAAATCGCAAGAGATCCAAAATGCGTACGATCTGATCAAAAAGGTCAAAGGCTTTAAATAGAGCTAAGCGGTTTACTAAGACTGAGATTGAAAAAGGCGAGCTAATGCTCGCCTTTCTTATTGTACTTGCACGTAATTATTTACAAACAGCAATCGCTTCGATTTCAATACCTACATCTTTTGGTAGGCGCGCCACTTCCACACATGAACGTGCAGGGTAGTTTGCGACATTGTGCTCATCAAAGAAGGCACCATACACTTCGTTTACTGCGCCAAAGTCATTCAAGTCTTTAACAAATACCGTCATTTTTACAATATCAGCCACACCTAGACCTGATGCTTCTACCACCGCTTTGACGTTTTCTAGTGATTGACGTGCTTGCACTGTGATTTCAGCAGACACTTCGCCCGTTACTGGGTTTACTGGGATCTGACCTGAAGTTAGCACCATGTTACCTAGGTCAACACCCTGTACATAAGGACCGATTGCCGCTGGTGCTGATTCTGTGTGAAGAACTTTAGTCATGTGGTTTTCTCGTTTATCTGATCGAATTAAGACCGTCAGTGTGCCTTTTATAAATCATTAGGTAAAGAGCAAGATGCCCCGCTTTCGCAGGGCATGGATGTAGAGAATATCGTAGTTGTGATTAGATGTAGTTTAACGCTCGGTCACGATTTCACGCGAGAAGACTTTCTCACAGTATTTGCACTTTAAGCGCACATCATTGTTTTTCTCAAAAACTTTAAAGCTGCTCTCTACAGGCTCTCCGTGAGTAATGCAGTTGGTGTTTGGACAGGCAAAAACATTGTTTACCTGCTCAGGAAGTTCCAAAGCCAGCTTTCTGACTACCTGATAGTCTTCGATTTGGTTGACGGTCGCATGCGGTGCGTACAGTGCCAGTTTGCTGGCTTGCTCTTCACTGATAAACACATTTTCAATCTTCAGCAGATCTTTGTGACCAAGAGCCGATGAAGGCAGATTCAAGCCGACAGTCACGCGCTGGTTACTTTTGTGCATGCTAAACAGTTTGAGTACTTTAATACCCACTTGTGCCGGAATGTGGTCGATAACCGTGCCATTCTTAATTGCTTCAACCTGCAATTGAGTTTCTTTAGCCATTGTGATTCTCCTCGATTACAGTGATTGATTTAAAACAAGTGCTAACAGTGCTTGGCGCGCATACACGCCATTTTCAGCTTGCTGGAAGTAATAAGCGTGTGGGGTTTTATCCACATCAGTGGTGATTTCATCGACGCGTGGTAGTGGGTGCAGTACCTTAAGGTTCTCACGCGCACCTTCTAGCATTGAGGCGGTTAGAATGTATGCTGACTTGATATGGGCATATTCAGACTCATCAAAACGCTCTTTTTGTACGCGAGTCATGTAAAGAATATCCAATTCAGGGATCACCGTTTCCATGTCGGTATGTAGGCTGTATGCAATGCCCGCTTCATCGAGCTCTTCACAGATATAATCTGGCATCGCAAGCGCATCTGGTGCGACGAAGAAGAAGCGAATGTTGTTAAACTTCGCAAGTGCCTGAGTCAATGAGTGCACGGTACGACCGTATTTTAGGTCACCAACAAAGGCGACGTTAAGGTTATCTAAACGTCCTTGGGTTTCAGAAATGGTATACAGATCCAATAAGGTTTGCGTTGGGTGCTGGTTTGCGCCATCGCCTGCGTTAATCACTGGAACGCCATTGGAAAATTCCGCAGCAAGACGCGCCGCGCCTTCTTGTGGGTGACGCATGACAAATGCATCCACATAGGTCGAGATAACTTGTACTGAGTCCGCCAGCGTTTCGCCTTTTTTTGCCAATGAAGTATTACCGCCATTGTCAAAACCAATTACATCACCGCCAATACGTTGAATTGCCGTTTCGAAAGAGAGACGAGTGCGGGTCGATGGTTCGAAAAAGCAGCTCGCAACCACTTTGTTTTTGATCAGATCTGGGTTTGGTTCAGCTTTTAGCTGACCGGCCGTTTGGACTATTAATTCGAGCTCTGCACGTGATAGCTCTGGAATCGAAATGATGTGCTTGTTGTAAAGCGTGTTGGTCATAATCGTCATCCCTATCTGACTAGAAGAATAAAATTTAGGCAATAAAAAAGCCCCCCAATAGGGAGGCTTTAAAAATCGGTGGAAACTGTAAAATAAACAGCCAGCAAGCAAGCGAACTTAGCTTGAGTAAAGCGCATTGTAGAACACGAATTACGTGGCATTTTTTACAACCTCCAGACAAATTGTCGTGCATTATACGCAGAAGATTGCTGAGCGCAAGCGATTAACTGGCGCTTTTTGAATCACAAATTGGTGAAATTAACTACCAAGTGTCGCGACCATCACCGCTTTAATGGTGTGCATGCGGTTCTCCGCTTCATCAAACACAATAGAGTAGTCAGACTCAAACACCTCTTCGGTCACCTCCAGTCCTTGCATGCCATACTTTTCAGCCACCTCTTTGCCAACAGTGGTTTCATCGTTATGGAAAGCGGGTAGGCAGTGCATAAATTTGACTTGTGGATTGCCGGTTTTGTTAATCACATCCATATTGATTTGATATGGTGTCATTAAAGCAACACGCTCATCCCAAGCGTCAGCCGCTTCGCCCATCGAGACCCAAACATCGGTGTAGAGGAAGTCACAACCTTGTACACCCTCGTCAACATTTTCAGTTAAGGTAATTTTGGCGCCAGTTTGCTTGGCGATAGCTTGGCATGTCGCCACCAACTCTTCTTCTGGCCAAAATTGCTTCGGCGCGACAAGGCGAATGTCCATGCCCATTTTTGCAGCGCCAACCATCAGTGAGTTGCCCATGTTGTTACGCGCATCCCCAAGATAGGCAAAGCTCATTTCTGACAGTTGTTTACCTTGACCATGTTCGAGCATGGTCAAGAAGTCGGCCAAGATTTGCGTTGGGTGGAATTCATCGGTGAGACCATTCCAGACTGGAACGCCGGCGTGTTCAGCAAGCTCTTCAACAATCGCTTGCCCAAAACCGCGATATTCGATGCCGTCATACATGCGCCCGAGTACGCGAGCAGTGTCTTTCATTGACTCTTTATGTCCAATTTGCGAGCCAGAAGGACCGATATACGAGACTTGAGCGCCTTGATCAAACGCGGCCACTTCAAACGCGCATCGGGTACGAGTGGAGGCTTTTTCAAAGATCAGAGCAATGTTTTTCCCTTGTAGCTTCGGCTGCTCTGTACCGGAGTACTTAGCGATTTTGAGATCCGCAGAGAGATCGAGTAAGAACTGGATCTCTTTTGGCGTGAAGTCGAGTAATTTAACGAAATTACGGTTGCGAAGATTGAAAGCCATACTCTAATCCTTGAGTGTGAATAAAACATAAGCTTAGTAAAACATAAAAAAGCACTTCTTGTGAATAATTATTTTAAATAAATGGCGAATTAAGAATAGTAATTCGCCATTTGTGGGTTTGTAGTCAATCTGAATCCGTTACAAATTCTCTTCGGCGAACTCCGCTAAGCGGCTACGTACCACCCCATTGAGATGGATATTGGCGCTGCCTTCAAAATTTTTAAATCGCTCCACCATATAGGTCAAGCCTGAGGTAACGGGGGTGAGGTAGTGGGAGTCAATTTGCGCCAAGTTACCGGAACACACGATCTTCGTCCCTTCGCCGCAACGCGTGATGATGGTTTTGATTTGCGAGGCGGTGAGGTTTTGGCACTCATCGAGTAACACAAACGCGTTTTGAATCGAGCGACCACGCATAAAGTTGATCGACTTAAACTGAATATTGGCTTTGTCGCAGATGTATTTCAGTGAGCCTTCGGTGCAGTGATCGTTTTTATGCAGTGCTTCTAGTGTATCCGTGACAGCGGCAAGCCATGGTAGCATCTTCTCCTCTTCGCTACCCGGTAAGAAGCCGATCGACTCACCGATATCAGGGGTGTTGCGCGTGACAATGATTTTATCGAACATGTTCTTTTCAATACTTTGTTCCAATGCTGCTGCAAGGGCAAGCAAGGTTTTGCCACTGCCTGCTGCGCCGGTTAGGATCACTAAATCGATCTCAGGGTCGAGAAGAGCATCAAGCGCCATCGCTTGATAGATGTTTTTCGGTGTGATGTCCCATGCACGTCGATGAATGAGGCGCTCACGGCTAAGATCTTGCAAAGTTATCGAGTCTGTCTCGATTTGCGCCACACGACCGACAAAGTCACTGTCGTCATCAATCACATATTGATTGAGATAAGTGGGTTCGAACGGATCTCTTGCCAGAGTGTGGTAGGTGCGACCCGCAAGGTTTTTACTCTCGACTTGGTCAACATAAGACCAAAAGTCGCCTTCAATTTGCTGAAAGCCTTTGGTGAGGTATTGCACATCGTCGATCAATTGATCGCTACGATAATCTTCGACAAATCGTACCCCGGCCCCTTTGGCTCGAAGGCGCATATTGATGTCTTTGGTAACCAGAATTACCTCACGCGGTGCACGTTTGTTTTGCAAGTATATAGTGGCGTTCAAAATACGATTGTCACCCGCTTTATCAGCAAAGGCTTTAACTGTTTCTTGCAGTTCAAAGTCGGCGAGAATGGCGATATGTCCCGTACCTTCTTTATCGCGGTTGATCGGAATACCCTCGGAAATTTCATCCGGAGTCGCATCTTTAAATAGGGCTTCTAACGCACGGATAGCCACGCGCGCATCGCGAGCAACGTCGCGTTTGCTGTCTTTGATTCGGTCGAGCTCTTCTAACACCGTCATGGGGATAACCACGTCGTGTTCTTGGAAAGAAAAAATGGCGAGAGGTTCGTGAAGTAGAATATTGGTATCGAGAACGAAGAGTTTTCTGTCCGTATCACCCATAAGCGTCTCCTGCCGCGAAGCGGCGTAGTGCTCACTGTTGTGAGGCTGACTAACTGCTTGCTAGCTTGCTGCCAATCTACCGTAAAAGATAGATGGTGATGATAGTGACTCAACGCTCTGCTGTCTGACCGAGCGGGAGAGCCAACTAGCAAACCCGTGTTGATCGTCTTTTTATACGCATGAGGGACGCAAACAGTGAAAATTTTGTATCACCCATGCGTTAATACAAGTATATAGCTGATTTTATTAAAGTTGCATGAATAAACCTCAATTTAGTGAGCGGAGTAAGAACTCGTTTGGTTGTAAAACACTCGTATTTGTCGTTTTGTTATGCATCTTTGGTATATGCAATCGACACTTTTAGTTGTGCCACTGCTTTCTTACACTTTGATGTCACTCATAATTGAGGCGAAAATTTGTTGGGAAATGCGCGCTAGGCACGTGACCAATGTCACAGCTTCGAGTAATATTAGCGACCTTTTTTCGTGCCATTGCTGACCTAAAAATTCCCCGTCAGCCGCCTTTGAAATGGCGCGAGAGCAGCTAAAATAAATAACAAATTTGTTAAATGAGGTAGTCGATTCATGACATTTGCTTTGGGCCAACGCTGGATTAGCGATACGGAAAGTGATCTAGGTTTAGGAACCGTTGTTGCATTGGATGCGCGTACAGTGACACTAATGTTTGCGGCATCAGAAGAGAACCGTGTCTATGCCCGTAGCGATGCGCCTGTAACCCGAGTGACGTTCAATGTTGGTGATGTAATTGAGAGCCAACAAGGTTGGTCACTAAAAGTTGAGCAAGTGGTCGAAGAACAAGGACTGCTATCATACATCGGTACGCGTGAAGATAACGATGAAGAAGTTGTACTACGCGAAATTATGCTTAGTAACCAGATTCGTTTTAATAAGCCACAAGATAAGTTGTACGCCGGTCAAATCGACCGTATGGACAACTTTGTGTTGCGTTACCGTGCACTAAAAAATCAGTACGAACAGCACAAGAGCCCGATGCGCGGTCTGTGTGGTATGCGTGCAGGTTTGATCCCTCACCAGTTGTATATTGCTCATGAAGTCGGTCGTCGTCACGCACCACGTGTTTTGCTGGCAGACGAAGTAGGTCTAGGTAAGACAATCGAAGCGGGCATGATTATTCACCAACAAGTATTGGCGGGTCGTGCTGAGCGTATCCTTATCGTGGTACCTGAAACGCTGCAACACCAATGGCTGGTTGAAATGATGCGTCGCTTTAACTTGCACTTCTCAATCTTTGATGAAGAGCGCTGCATTGAAGCGTTTGCCGAGTCGGATAACCCATTTGATACTCAGCAATATGTATTGTGTTCACTCGATTTCCTGCGTAAGAGTCGTAAGCGCTACGAGCAAGCATTAGAAGGTGAGTGGGACCTACTGGTTGTCGATGAAGCGCACCACCTAGAGTGGAGCCAAGATAAACCAAGCCGCGAATACCAAGTGGTTGAAGGTTTAGCTGAACGTACCCCTGGTGTCCTACTGCTAACCGCAACCCCAGAGCAATTGGGTCGTGAGAGTCACTTTGCTCGTCTGCGCCTGTTAGATTCAGACCGTTTCTACGATTACCAAGCATTCGTTAAAGAAGAAGAGCAATACGCACCTGTTGCCGACTCTGTTAGCATGCTGTTCTCTGGTCAGGCACTGCCTGATGAAGCGAAAAACCAAATTACCGAGCTACTGTCTGAGCAAGATGTCGAGCCGCTGTTCCGCATTATTGAAAGCAACAGTGATGAAGCCGATAAAGCGGCGGCTCGTCAAGAGTTGATTGATAACTTGATGGATCGTCACGGTACTGGTCGCGTACTTTTCCGTAACACTCGTGCGGCGATCAAAGGCTTTCCAACGCGTAATGTGCACTTATTGCCAATGGCGATTCCGCAGCAATACACCACATCGATGCGCGTATCAGGCATGATTGGCGGTAAGATGAGTCCAGAAGCGCGCGCTTTGAAAAATCTTTACCCAGAAGAGATCTTCCAAGAGTTTGAAGGCGAAGACTCAAGCTGGTGGCAATTTGACTCTCGTGTGAACTGGTTACTTGAGAAAATCAAAGATAAGCGCAGCGAGAAAATCTTGGTGATCGCTTCACGTGCCAGCACTGCGCTGCAACTAGAGCAAGCGCTGCGTGAGCGTGAAGGTATCCGTGCGACCGTATTCCACGAAGGTATGTCGATTCTAGAGCGTGACAAAGCGGCAGCTTACTTTGCTCAAGAAGAGGGCGGTGCTCAGGTACTTATCTGTAGCGAAATCGGCTCAGAAGGTCGCAACTTCCAGTTTGCTAATCAGCTGGTGATGTTCGATTTACCATTCAACCCAGACTTACTTGAACAGCGTATTGGTCGTTTGGATCGTATCGGTCAAAACCGCGATATCGATATCCATGTGCCGTACCTAGAAGGTACCTCGCAAGCGATTCTAGCGCGTTGGTTTGATGAAGGCTTAAACGCATTTGCGGAAACCTGTCCAACGGGGCGTTCGGTGTATGATCGCTTCTCAGATCGTTTGATTGAGATCTTGGCATCAGGCACCAGCGAAGGTTTAGATGAGGTGATTGAAGAATCAGCTCAAATGAACAAAGAGCTGAAAGCGCAACTTGAGCAAGGTCGTGACCGTCTATTAGAGATGCACTCTAACGGTGGTGAACGTGCACAAGAAATCGTTGAGAAAATTTCAGCAACCGATGGTGATACTAACCTAGTAACGTTTGCCCTAAGCCTATTTGACACCATTGGTTTGGACCAAGATGACAAAGGTGAAAATGCGCTAGTGGTGACGCCATCTGATCATATGATGGTGCCAAGCTACCCAGGTTTACCATACGAAGGCGCTACAATTACTTTCGATCGCGAAACCGCGCTTTCTCGTGAAGATATGCACTTTATCAGTTGGGAACACCCGATGATCCAAGGTGGTATTGATCTACTGATGAGTGAAGGGGTGGGTACCGCAGCGGTATCGCTATTGAAAAACAAAGCGCTACCGGTTGGCACTATGCTACTTGAGCTGGTTTACAAGGTTGATGCGCAAGCGCCGAAACGCAGTGGTATCAGCCGTTTCTTGCCACAAACTCCAATTCGCATGATGCTGGATGGCAAAGGTAATGATCTGTCTGAGCAGGTCGAGTTTGAAAGCTTCAACCGTCAATTAAGCCCGGTTGGTCGCCATATTGCTGCGAAATTGGTGACTTCAGTGCAAGCGCAGGTGCATCAGCTAATTAATGCAGGTGATAAGCTGGTCGAGAGTAAGGTCGATGCGATTCGCGCTCAAGCTCAGCAAGAGATGCAAGTGAGCCTAAACGGTGAGCTAGAGCGTCTGCAAGCGCTGAAAGCGGTTAACCCAAACATTCGTGACGAAGAGATTGAAGCGATTGATGCGCAAATCAAAGAGCTAACAGGCTACATCAGTAAAGCGCAGTTCCAACTAGACTCGCTACGTATGATTGTGGTTTCTCACCAATAATCCCATCTATTGCGGGCGATAGGCTGAGTGCTATCGCCCGTTTCTTGGAGCAAGTAACATGGCAATGCTGGAATACAACCCACCTCGCGATCCTTGGGTTGAGATCGTCTTTGAGGATGAGCATATCTTAGCGATCAACAAACCATCGGGGTTATTGTCTGTACCTGGACGTTTACCTGAGCACCACGACAGTGCTTGGAGTCGTGTGTTAGAAGCCTACCCAGATGCACAGGTGGTCCATCGTCTTGATATGGATACCTCTGGGCTGATGGTTCTTGCAAAGAACAAGCGCGCAGAAAGTGCGTTGAAAAAGCAGTTTCAATACCGTTTAACCCATAAGGTTTACTATGCTCGAGTATGGGGGCATGTCGAGCAAAGTGAAGGTGTACTTGAGTTTCCTCTGATTTGCGATTGGGAAAATAGACCACGTCAAAAGGTCTGTTATGAGACGGGCAAGCCATCGAAAACGATCTTTCAAGTGGCGAAGTATGAAGAGAACACCACTATCGTCAGGTTATTACCGGTAACCGGGCGCTCACACCAGTTACGTGTACATATGCAGGCGTTAGGGCACCCAATCGTTGGTGATGAGTTCTATTCAGAGGGTGAAGCGTTTAGTTGTTCGGACCGTTTGGCTCTGCACGCCGCTGAGCTAAGCTTTTATCATCCACGCAGTCATTGGCTACGAAGTATATTTGTACCTTGTGACTTCTATCCGGAAGCCGAAGAGATGATCTTTAACTATTTCGACCCTGTGCGAAAATTGCCGGATTACAAAACGCTGCCAAGACCATAGCGATGCGCCAGACCAACTTGCTTAAAGTAAGTTGAGCACGAGGCAGCGAAATAAGGAGAAATTTATGTCGCTGCCTACTGTTGTCTTTCTTGATCGCTCAACCATCCCCGATCATATTGAGTTTCCTCACCTACCTTTTGACCACCAATGGGTTGAATACGATACGACTGAGCAAGATCAGATTGTTGAACGCTTAACTGATGCGCAAATCGTCATCACCAATAAAGTGGTGCTCGACCGCAGTACACTGGCTTTATTGCCCAACCTCGAATTGATAGCAGTCTCTGCCACGGGTTTTAATAATGTCGATATCGACTACTGCCGTGAAGCAGGTATTGCGGTGGCGAACGTACGTGGGTACGCAACCCAATCGGTGCCTGAGCATGTTATCGGGTTGATGTTTGCACTAAGACGTAATTTGATGGGGTATCACCACGACATTGCTGACGGAGAATGGCAGCGCAAGCAGCAGTTTTGCTTTTTTACTCATCCGATTGGGGATATCGCAGGTGCAACGCTTGGGGTGATTGGCAGTGGTGAGCTTGGACAAGCCACAGCGACCTTAGCCAAAGCGCTTGGGATGAACGTGATTTTTGCTGAGCGCAAAGACGCAAGTAATTGCCGGGAAGGGTATTTGCCTTTTGAACAGGTGCTGATGCTTGCTGATGTGATTACCTTACATTGCCCGCTTAACGAGCAGACTCGTGATTTGATTGGCAGTAAAGAGCTGGCGAAGATGAAGCCAAATGCGCTTTTGATTAATACCGGACGTGGTGGCTTAGTCAATGAACAAGCTCTCGTTGATGCGTTGAAAATTCAGCAGATTGGCGGTGCCGGTGTGGATGTCTTTAGCCAAGAGCCCGCTGATAAGAGTAACCCACTGTTAGCTAATAGCCACTTACCAAATTTATTGTTAACGCCACATGTTGCTTGGGGCAGTGATTCAGCGATTGAAAAACTGACTCATATCTTAATGGACAATATTTGTGCTTACATGGATGGGGAAAAGCAAAACCGTGTGGTTTAAATTTATCGTACAGTTTTGATATAAAAAAAGACCGGTCATCTGACCGGTCTTTGCTATTGCGTTAGCGAGAAATTAAAGCGCAGCGATAGTCGCTTTTTGCTCTTCAAGTTTCGCGAGTGTCTCTTGGTAGCCGACTAGCTTTTCACGCTCTTGTGCTACAACCGCTTCAGGTGCTTTAGCAACGAAACCTTCGTTACCTAGTTTGCCTTCTAGACGTTTGATCTCACCGTGCGTCTTCTTAATTTCGCCATCTAGACGAGCAAGCTCTGCATCTTTGTCGATCAGACCCGCCATTGGGATCATCAGCTCAGATTTCGCCACTAGTGCAGTTGCACATGCTGGTGTTTCTTCGCCTGCTGCTAGTACGCGTACCGATTCTAGTTTCGCTAGAGACATCAGTACTTGCTTGTTCGCTTCAAGGCGCGCAGCATCTTTCTCGTCAGCTTTTAGCATCACTTCCAGAGGTTTACCTGGGTTGATGTCGTATTCTGCACGTAGGTTACGGATGCTAGTGATGAATGCTTTCACCCACTCGATATCGTCTAGCGCTTCTTGGTTGAAGTTCGCTTCGTCGTATTGAGGTAGTGCTTGTAGCATGATGGTCTCGCCTTCAACACCTTCTACTAGTGGCTTGATGCTTTGCCAGATAGTTTCTGTGATGTAAGGGATCACTGGGTGAGCGAGACGTAGCGTCTTCTCAAGTACCGTGATTAGCGTGCGACGAGTACCACGTTGTTGTGCTTCAGTACCTTTCCATAGAACCGGTTTAGTTAGCTCTAGGTACCAGTCACAGAATTGGTTCCAGATGAACTCGTACAGCGTGTTAGCAGCCATATCTAGACGGAAGTTGTCGATATGGTTGTTGAACGATTTCGCTGCTAGTTCAAACTGAGACTCGATCCATTTGTCCGCTAGTGAGTATTCAATCTCACCACCGTTGAAGCCACAATCTTGCTCTTCTGTGTTCATCATTACGTAACGGCTAGCGTTCCATAGTTTGTTACAGAAGTTGCGGTAACCTTCTAGGCGCTTCATATCCCAGTTGATATCGCGACCCGTTGATGCCATTGCAGCCAGCGTAAAGCGCAGCGCGTCAGTACCGTATGCTTCGATACCGTTTTCAAACGTCTTACGTGTGTTCTTCTCGATCTTCGCTGCTAGTTGAGGCTGCATCATGTTGCCACAGCGCTTCTCAACTAGAGACTCAAGGTCGATACCATCGATCATATCGATAGGGTCAAGTACGTTACCTTTCGACTTAGACATCTTGTCGCCGTTTTCGTCACGGATCAGACCAGTAACGTAAACCGTTTTGAATGGTACTTGTGGTTTGCCGTTTTCGTCTTTAACGAAGTGCATGGTCATCATGATCATGCGCGCAACCCAGAAGAAGATGATGTCAAAGCCAGTTACTAGCACGTCTGATGGGTGGAATACTTTCAGATCGTCAGTTTGCTCTGGCCAGCCTTGAGTACCAAACGTCCATAGTGCAGAAGAGAACCATGTATCGAGTACGTCTTCGTCTTGGTGTAGTTCAATAACTGATTCAAGGTTGTTGTTTTGACGAACTTCGTCTTCGCTGCGACCTACGTAAACATTGCCTTGGTTGTCGTACCAAGCCGGGATGCGGTGACCCCACCATAGCTGACGAGAGATACACCAGTCTTGAACGTCACGCATCCAAGAGAAGTACATGTTTTCGTATTGCTTAGGTACAAACTGGATGTCGCCGTTTTCTACTGCTTCAACTGCTGTTTTCGCAAGAGGAGCAGTACGTACGTACCATTGGTCAGTTAGCATTGGTTCAATAACCACGCCACCACGGTCGCCGTAAGGAACTTGTAGATCGTGATCTTTAACTTCTTCAAGTAGACCTAGCTCGTCGAATTCAGCCACGATTGCTTTACGCGCAGCAAAACGCTCCATACCGTGGTATTTCGCAGGTAGCTCAGTGCCGTACACATCAGACGCTTCGCCGTTAGTATTGAATACTTCAGCCGCATCACGGATGTTGGCATCGAAAGTCAGAATGTTGATCATTGGTAGCTGGTGGCGCTTACCAACTTCGTAGTCGTTGAAGTCGTGCGCAGGTGTGATTTTCACACAGCCAGTACCTTTTTCCATATCCGCGTGCTCATCGCCCACGATAAGGATGCGACGATCAACGATAGGAAGAATAATTTCTTTACCAATTAGATCTTTGTAGCGAGGGTCTTCAGGGTTAACTGCAACACCAGTATCGCCTAGCATGGTTTCAGGACGAGTGGTTGCAACAACGATGTAGTCTTTGCCATCAGCTGTTTTAACGCCGTCTGCTAGTGGGTAGCGGAAGTGCCACATATTGCCTTTAGTATCTTTGTTCTCTACTTCAAGATCAGAGATAGCTGTGTGCAGTTTCGGGTCCCAGTTAACTAGACGCTTACCACGGTAGATTAGGTCGTCTTCGTAAAGACGTACAAAAACTTCTTGTACCGCGTTTGATAGACCGTCATCCATCGTAAAGCGCTCACGATCCCAGTCTACAGATGCACCAAGGCGACGTAGCTGCTTAGTGATAGTACCGCCAGACTCGCCTTTCCATTCCCAGATTTTGTCGATGAAAGCTTCACGACCGTAATCGTGTTTTGTTTTGCCTTCTTCAGCTGCAATCTTACGCTCAACAACCATTTGAGTTGCGATACCAGCGTGGTCCGTACCCACTTGCCAAAGGGTGTTTTTACCCTTCATACGCTCACAACGGATAAGAGTATCCATGATCGTATCTTGGAACGCGTGGCCCATATGTAGGCTACCAGTGACGTTCGGTGGCGGGATCATGATGCTGTAAGCTTCTTTAGTCGTGTCACCGTGTGGCTTGAAGTAGCCTTGCTCTTCCCAAGTCTGATACAGAGCTTGTTCGATTGAAGTTGGGTTGTATGTTTTTTCCATAGCGCTCTTTCTCCTCATCATATTTGGGCTAATAGCGGCGTTAACTGCATTCGTAAAGCTCAATCACATACTTGTGTATGCTCATGAGTTTACTCACTGGTTGCCTTGCTCTAAGCCCAACTATTTCGAGGACTGGTTCTGGTTAATCATGGTCAATTCTTATAAGTGAACTCTCTGGAAGGAGAGCTTAACTATAAGGATTGACCGTTACGGATGTTCGATCTCGATCGTTTGCAGCTGGTAGCCAGCTTGACGGTAGATTTTATACCTTTCTCGTGCGAGCTGTTTAGCTTTTTCTTCGCAAGGGACGAAGTCTACCACTTGAGCAAACTTGTTCGCAAAGGTTGTCTCATTTTCCGCCAAATTAATTACCAATTGACGATTCCATGAGGGTCTAACCCTTTGATGACCGATTTCGATATTGGTGGCGTAGCGTGGTCCTTCACCAACGAGATTGTGGGCAATAAACTTATCTGCATCGACCTGCCAAAAAAGCTCTGCCATCGCCTCTGCATGACTTTTATCTTGGCAGTTTAAGTATACTTTAGCGCCTTGACGGGCAAAGTGCTGACTGAGAAAAAGCACATAGTCAGCAAACCCTGCGGTGGTTGCTTGTGGGCTGTCAGTTTTTACGATGTAGAAAGTTGCTGTTTGCATTGCCTGCTCGCTTGCCTTGCCGTTGCTTCATCCTAAAGCTCATTACCAAACATACGTTTGCTTGGTGTATTAAAAAAGGGCCTTGCGGCCCTTCTTAGTATGTTACAGAAATTATTCTTCTGTCTCTTGGCCGCTGCGGTTCAAAAGGAATTGGACTAGCATTGAGACTGGACGACCTGTCGAGCCTTTTGCTGCGCCTGATTTCCACGCTGTACCTGCGATATCAATGTGTGCCCAGTTGTACTTCTTAGCAAATTTAGACAAGAAGCAACCTGCGGTAATAGTACCGGCTGGACGACCACCGATGTTTGCCATATCTGCAAACGGGCTCTTTAGCTGCTCGTGGTATTCGTCAGCCATAGGTAGACGCCATGCACGATCGCTCGCTTGTTCAGAAGCATTAACTAGCTCGTGAGAAAGCGGGTTATGGTTTGAAAGTACACCACTGATATGGTGACCCAAAGCAATCACACACGCGCCCGTTAGTGTCGCCACGTCGATAACACAATCTGGTTCAAAGCGTTCAACGTAAGTTAATGCGTCACAAAGTACCAAGCGACCTTCTGCATCAGTGTTTAGCACTTCAACAGTTTGACCTGACATTGTTGTCAGAATGTCACCCGGACGGTAAGCATTGCTGCCTGGCATGTTTTCACAGCCTGCCAATACGCCGATCACGTTTAGCGGAAGGTTTAGCTTAGCAAGTGCTTTCATTGCACCGAAGACAGACGCTGCACCACACATGTCGTACTTCATCTCATCCATCGCTTCGCTTGGTTTGATTGAAATACCACCTGAATCGAACGTCAAACCTTTACCAATCAGTACGATTGGTTTGGCATCTGGATCTGGGTTGCCTTTGTACTCAATGATCGACATCATCGATTCATTTTTCGAACCACGACCTACTGCTAGGTATGAAGTCATACCCAGTTTTTCCATCTCTTGCTCACCAATAATTTTAGAGGTCACTGATTCATAGTCATCAGCTAGGCGACGAGCTTGAGAGGCAAGGTAGGCTGGGTTTGCTACATTTGGTGGCATGTTGCCAAGATCTTTGGATGCTTTTACGCCTGATGCGATAGCCAGACCGTGTGCGATAGCTCGCTCACCAAGGTTTAGTTCACGACGAGTTGGAACGTTGAATACCAGTTTACGTAGTGGGCGACGAGTTTCTGGCTTAACAGTTTTGAATTGGTCAAACGTGTATAAACCATCTTTAGTTGCTTCAACGGCTTGACGCACTTTCCAGTACGTATCACGACCTTTAACGTGTAGCTCAGTTAGGAAACATACCGCTTCCATTGAACCAGTCTCGTTAAGCGTATTGATGGTTTTTTGAATGATCTCTTTGTATTGACGTTCGCCAAGCTCACGCTCTTTACCGCAGCCAACCAAAAGCACGCGCTCAGATAGCACGCCCGGTACTTGATGCAATAGTAGCATCTGACCTGGTTTACCTTCTAGATCACCACGGCGAAGTAGTGAACTGATATAGCCATCGCTAATCTTATCTAGTTGTTCGGCAACTGGAGAAAGGCGACGTGGCTCGAATACGCCCACGACGATACAAGCGCTGCGTTGTTTCTCAGGGCTACCACTTTTTACACTGAACTCCATGCGTACTCCTACATCCTGAAGACAAATAGAACTAAATGTTAGATAATGCCTGCTTACTTGTTGATTCCTTAATCGGAACTACCTTTAAATTAGCACGCTAACACTTAGTTAGATATTTTAAAAAAATAAAGGGTTCAACGGGAAATTATAGTGATTCAATTAAAAAAACAAGTTTTGTATAGGTAATTTCAGCGTGATTATTGTTAGATATTTGATCCGCGAGACACTCAAAAGCCAATTTGCGATATTTTTTATCCTATTTCTGGTGTTTCTCAGTCAGAAATTGATTCGTGTTTTGGCCGAGGCGTCAGATGGTGAGATTCCAGCCGGATTAGTAATGCACTACGTTGGTTTGAGTATGCCATCGATGGGCTTATTAATGCTGCCTTTGAGTTTGTTCTTGGGGATCCTGCTCACCTTTGGGCGTCTGTATGCGGAAAGTGAAATTACCGTCATGAACGCAACGGGGATCGGCAACAAATTTTTGATCCGTGCTGCGCTCTACTTGGCTGTTATTACTGGCGCTGCTGCGGCATTTAATGCATTTGTGCTATCGCCATACAGCCAAGAGAAAATCATTCAATTAGAAGAGAAGATGCAAGCAGAGAACAGTGTTGATCTGCTGCAAAAAGGTCACTTTCAGGGCACGCCCGATGGCTCTTCGGTAGTTTTCATTGATGACATTGATGATGGGCAGCTAAAACATGTGTTTATCGCCCAGATGCGTCCACGTGATTCGATCTTGCCAAGTGTGGCTTTCTCGCAATCGGGTGAAGTGAAAGAGCTCAGTGATGGTCGCCAAGTGATCCGTATGTTCGATGGTACGCGTTATGAAGGTGTACCGACTCGAATTGATTACATGGTGACGCAGTTCGAGCAATACCAAGGTGTGATTGGTCAAAGTGAAGTGAAGCGTAAAGGACGTGATTGGGAAGCGATTCCAACCATGGATTTGATGAAAAATCCTGATCCGAAAGCGCAAGCTGAACTGCAATGGCGTATCTCTTTAGTGGTGTGTATTCCACTGCTGACGATGTTGGTCGTGCCGTTATCGGCGGTGAACCCTCGTCAGGGACGCTTTGCTAAAATGGGACCGGCTATTTTGATTTACCTTGCGTATTTCTTGGCGATCAGTGCGACCAAATCGGCACTAGAAGACGGTGCGATTCCGTCGATGGTCGGCATGTGGCCAATTAACTTTGCTCTGCTTGTGACCGCCATTGGTGTCAACTTGATGGACAGCATTCCAGTGCGACGCTTTAAAGATAAACTGAGACAAAAGAAGAAGGCAGCTTAAGTCGTGTTTAAGATTTTAGACCTTTATATTGGTAAAACGATCATCGCCACCACCTCGTTGGTGTTGGCGACGTTTGTCGGACTTTCTGCCATTATCAAATATGTTGAGCAGTTGCGTAAAGTTGGGCAGGGTAGTTACGACTTACTGCAAGCACTGCTGTATGTGGTGCTCAGTATCCCGCGTGATATCGAAATGTTCTTCCCAATGGCGGCATTACTTGGTGCACTGATTGGGCTTGGCATGCTGGCTTCAAGCTCTGAACTTGTGGTGATGCAAGCGGCAGGTTTTTCTAAGCTCGACATCGGCTTGTCAGTATTGAAAACCGCAGTACCGCTGATGATCATCGTTACCTTGCTTGGTCAATGGGGGGCGCCACAAGCGCAAAAAATGGCGCGTGACTTGCGCGCGTTTGCGACATCTAATGGTGCCATATTATCGGTGCGTACTGGGGTATGGGCGCGCGATGCCAACGACTTTATCTTTATCGGCAAGATTGAAAACGACAAACTGTATGGTTTAAACATGTGGCGTTTTGACAATCAGAAACAGCTACAAAACGTTTATTTTGCCAAAGAAGTCGAATACTCCAGCAATAATGAGTGGGTAATGAAAGATGTACAAGTCTCGCAAATGGATAATGAAGTGCAGCTGTCGAAAACCACATTACCTGAATATCGTTGGACGACATCTTTAGAGCCAGATAAGTTAGCGGTAGTAACGGTTAAACCAGAAGAGCTCTCTTTAAGTGGTTTGTATGATTATGTTGGCTATCTCAAAGCCTCTGAGCAAGATGCTTCTCGCTATGATTTGGCTTTCTGGCGTAAAGTGACTCAGCCATTCTCGATTGCCGTTATGATGCTGATGGCGTTGTCATTTATCTTTGGTCCGCTGCGTAGTGTGACTATGGGCGCGCGTATTTTGTCTGGCGTAGTAGCAGGTTTTACCTTCTATATTTCCAGCGAATTCTTTGGTCCTTTAAGTTTGGTATATAACATTCCGCCCGCATTTGGCGCGATCATGCCAAGCTTGGTGTTCCTCACCATTGCCATAATGCTGCTTCGACGTAAGCTTTAATTATCAAAACGCCCTCACATGAGGGCGTTTTTGCTTTCAAGCTTATCTGCGACTAATCAAAGTCACCATGTACTTTACGGTTCAGATCGTCTGCGACCGATTTCACCCCTTCATCGAATGTTGCACAGCCCGCTAGAGCTAAAAAGGTCAACACAACGGCAAGGTACTTTTTCATTTTAGATTCCTCAACTTCACAGCTGGCTATAGCTTAGCAAAGACTCACTTCACTATAGCTAAGCCCAATTGCAATACAACAAAAAGGCCACTCGCATGAGTAGCCTTAACAATTTCGATTTGGCGCGGTTAGAATTGCGTCGGCGTTATTTAAAACGCATCGAGAGATCCATCGCTTTCAGGTGTTTTGTCAAAGCACCAACCGAGATGTAATCCACGCCTGTTTCAGCGTACTCACGAATGGTTTCTAGAGTTACGTTGCCAGAGTTTTCTAGTGCCGCGCGACCAGCGTTAATAGCGACAGCTTCACGCATCATATCTGTGGTGAAGTTGTCGAGCATGATGATGTCTGCGCCTGCTTCAATCGCTTGTTTTAGCTCATCTAGGCTTTCAGTTTCAACTTCCACTGGTTTACCAGGGTTGAGCTCTTGTGCGGTTTTGATCGCTTGTGAGATGCCGCCGCAGGCAATAATGTGGTTTTCTTTAATTAGGTAGGCATCGAATACGCCAATACGGTGGTTGAAACCGCCACCACATGCTACCGCGTATTTTAGCGCGCTGCGCAGACCAGGAATGGTTTTACGCGTATCAAGCAGACGACACTCAGTACCTTCAAGCTGCTTCGCGTATTGTGCTGTCATTGTTGCACAGCCTGACAGGGTTTGGATGAAGTTCATCGCGTTGCGCTCACCGGTTAACAGTGCGCGAGCAGGGCCTGAAAGGGTGCACAATACTTGGTTTGGTTCAACTTTATCACCGTCTTGAACATGCCATTCAATCGTAACTTCACCACCCAGTTGTTTAAATACTTCATCAGCCCACGCTTGACCACAAAAAACGCCGTGCTCGCGAGTGATGATGGTTGCCTCGTTGTGCGCATCTGCAGGGATTAGACTTGCGGTAATATCGTTAGCAGCATCAAGTGTGCCACCTAAATCTTCTTTTAGCGTTTCGCTGACTGCTCGGGAAATCTCTAATGGCAGTTGCTGCTTCAAATATTCAAGACGCTCTTGGCTATTGTGTGTGTTTTTCATCGCAAATCTAATACGCAGTTGAACAGAGATGAGAATGATACGCTGACTGCGAGTGAAATTCAGCCATTAATCTCGCATTTTATTGGCAAAAAGTTAAAATTAGTGCCCATTATGGACAATGAGAAATAACCGGATGATTGATTCTCAAGGTTGGTATGAGCCAGCGCGCCATGTACCTTCGCCTTTTTTTGACCAACGCAGTGATAGCGAGGACATTTCGCTGTTGGTGATCCATAACATCAGTTTGCCGCCGGGGCAGTTTGGTGGTCCTTATATCGAGCAGTTTTTTCTTGGTAAATTGGACCCCGCAGAGCATCCGTTTTTTCAGGTGATCCACAAAATGGGCGTTTCCGCTCACTGCTTGATCCGCCGTGATGGTGAAGTAGTGCAGTTTGTGTCGTTTCTTGATAGGGCTTGGCACGCAGGTGCATCGAGCTTTGCTGGACGTGAGCGTTGCAATGATTATTCAATTGGAATTGAGATGGAAGGCAGTGACTATGTCGCTTATACCGATGAGCAATATCGAGCACTCACCACGCTGACTCAAGATTTAATGACTCACTACCCGCAGATCACGCTGCCGCGTATTACCGGGCATCAATATATTGCGCCGCTGAGAAAGACCGACCCGGGTTTGGTGTTTGATTGGACGAGGTATAGAGATGCGCTGCGCTAAGAATTGAGAATTGAGATCTGAGAAGCGAGACTTGAGAGGGAAAGAGTTTAGATGCGAGAGATCGAGGTTTTATGTCGCGAGTTTCCTCGCGACTCTCGAAGCTTGCGTTAAAACGCAAGCGTTCCCGACTCTCGCAGCGAAGCGTTCTCAAATCTTACAAAGATTCGTGATATTCCGTTAGCACTTGCTCAATCCAAGTGGCAATGCGCTCGTCACTGAGATCGTATTGCGAATCTTCATCCAGCGCTAAGCCAACAAACATGCTGCCGTCTTCAGTCAGTGCTTTTGAGGCTTCAAATTGATATTGCTCGTCGTTTGGCCAGTAGCCAATTACCGTTGCGCCAGCTTTTTTGACTTCATCGTGTAGAAGTCCCATCGCGTCAAGGTACCATTCGCCATAGCCTTCTTGATCGCCTAAACCAAACAGTGCCACGGTCTTACCTTGCAGGGAGACGCCGCCAATTGTGTCCCAAATTGCTTGCCAATCTTCTTGTATTTCACCGAAATCCCAAGTCGAAATACCTAGTAGCAGTAAGTCGTAGTCTGCCATTGTTTCTAATGGCGTTTGTTTTACATTGTGAATGTCGACCAACTCCTCACCAATGATAGCGCGCATCTTTTCTGCTGCCATTTCGGTGTAGCAAGTGGTGGAACCATAAAATAGACCGATTTTCATCATTGTGTATCTTTGTTGTTGAGCGGTTGGCGAATTCTAACCATAAATCGGCGAGCTTTGCAGCGAATATCGATGGTTAAATGGATTTTTTATGGCTTTATCTGCTGTATGCATTTACAGTGATAGTAACTATAGCCTCAAGAATTTTAAGAGTTGTTGTGTCAGAAATTATCTCGCCAGATCATGGTATTGTTGAGCAGTTCCTCGATTCGATGTGGATGGAGCGCGGGCTTTCAGAGAATACGCTCTCTTCTTATCGCACTGATTTAGTCAAGCTGCTGGCATGGATGCAAGAGCGCAATTATCGTCTAGATTTTATTAGTCTTTCCGGTTTGCAGGAGTATCAAACCTTTCTCGTTGACCAAGACTATAAACAAACTTCCCGTGCGCGCATGTTGTCGGCAATTCGTCGCTTATTTCAGTATTTGCACCGCGAGAAAATCCGCAGTGATGACCCAAGTGCTTTATTAGTCAGCCCTAAATTGCCTAAGCGCCTGCCGAAAGATTTGAGTGAAGCGCAAGTGGACGCGCTACTCAATGCACCCGATCCCAACGATGCGATGGAGCTGCGTGATAAAGCGATGTTAGAGCTGCTTTATGCGACAGGCTTACGTGTGACGGAATTAGTTAGCCTGACCATGGAAAATGTCAGCCTGCGCCAAGGCGTGGTGCGCGTAACCGGTAAAGGGGGCAAAGAGCGCTTGGTGCCAATGGGTGAGAATGCGGTGGAATGGATTGAAACTTTTATCCAACAAGGGCGGTCTGAGTTACTTGGGGAGCAAACCTCGGATGTGGTTTTTCCAAGTAAACGTGCGAGACAGATGACTCGTCAAACGTTTTGGCATCGTATAAAACACTATGCTGTTATTGCAGGGATTGATACTGAGCTGTTGTCACCCCATGTATTACGCCATGCGTTTGCGACTCACTTGCTAAACTATGGCGCAGATCTCCGTGTTGTGCAGATGTTACTAGGACATAGTGACTTGTCGACCACACAAATCTATACTCACGTCGCAACCGAGCGATTAAAGCAGTTGCACAGCGAGCACCACCCAAGGGCATAAGTCCTTGCTTTGGAAACTATTGAAGGTGAAAACAATGAGCGTATTACGCCGAATGACATTACTTGCGCTGCCACTTCTAGCAGTGTCTTCTTTTGCTAGCGCGAGTACAGAAAGTGATTTTAACAAAGCTGAGCTAGCTGAGCGTTTTGCAAAGCTAGGCTTACAAGTAAATGACGTAGTACCTGCAGACATCAAAGGTTTAGTGGAAGTTCAAACCAATGGCGGTGTGCTGTTTGCTTCTCCTGACGGTCAATACTTCTTGGCAGGTACTTTGTACCAGCTGGATCAAAATGGTCAGTACAAAGATGTATTGGCAGAGCGCCAAGCGCCAATCAATGCCGCTAAAATTGAAGCGCTGAAAGACTCAACGATTGAGTTTAAAGCGGACAATGAAAAATATGTGGTGACGGTATTTACCGATATCACCTGTGGCTACTGCGTGAAACTGCACAATGAGATTCAAGGCTATAACGACTTGGGTATTACCGTGCGTTATATGGCTTTCCCTCGCCAAGGTGGTGCGGGTAGCGTGGCGGATCAAATGGCATCTATTTGGTGTGCAGATGATCAGCAAGCGGCGATGCACGACGGTAAAGTAAACCGTAAATTCCCGGCAAAAAGTGCAAACTTTAAACAGTGCCAAGAGACGATCCAAAAGCACTACATGCTAGGTCGTGAACTGGGTATTAGCGGCACGCCAGCTATCTTCTTGCCAAGCGGTGAGATGGTGGGTGGTTACCTGCCACCAGAGCAGTTACTGAAACGACTAGAACAGAAATAACCTAAGGAAATAGGCTCGATAGAGCCTATTTTTATTTTGATATGATAGAAATTCAACGCCGTCCAGAGCAAGACACATCACTGCTACCTGACACCATCGCGCCGCTGCTAAAACGCATCTACTTGTCGCGTGGGATTACTTCCGTCGAGCAGCTCGAAACAGGGGCTCGCGGTTTGCACTCATTCCAAAAACTACACGGCATTCAACTCGCGGTGGAATTACTGTTTGCCGCAATAAAAACTAATCAGCGTATTATCGTGGTCGGCGATTTTGATGCCGATGGTGCTACAAGTTCAGCTTTGTCGGTGCTGGCTTTGCGTATGCTGGGCAGCAGTAATGTCGACTACCTCGTGCCGAATCGCTTTGAAGATGGTTATGGCTTAAGTCCTGAAGTGGTTGATCAAGCCATCGAGATTGGTGCGCAAGTGATTATGACGGTGGATAACGGCGTCTCTTCGATAGAGGGGGTGCGTTATGCCAAAGAGAAGGGCTTGCAAGTTCTAGTGACCGATCACCACTTGCCGGGTGCAGAGTTACCTATCGCCGATGCGATGGTAAACCCGAACTTACAAGAGTGTGCTTTTCCCTCTAAATCACTGGCAGGTGTAGGCGTTGCTTTTTATCTGATGATGGCTTTGTGCGTACACATGCGAAATGTGGGCTGGTTCCAGCAGCAAGGTAAACCAGAACCTAAGTTAATGGAGCTGATCGACCTCGTTGCGCTGGGCACGGTCGCCGACGTAGTGGCCCTTGATGAAAACAATCGCATTCTGGTTCATCAAGGCTTACAACGCATTCGTGCGGGTCATGCTCGTCCGGGTATTCAAGCTTTGATTGAAGTGGCTAAAAAAGACGCCAGCCGTTTAGTGGCTTCTGACTTTGGGTTTGCTCTTGGCCCTCGAATTAATGCCGCGGGTCGTTTAGATGACATGTCGTTTGGCGTGGAGCTTTTGCTAAGTAATAACATTCATGCCGCGCGCCGTATGGCGAGTGAATTAGATGGTCTTAATCAAACTCGTAAAGAGATTGAAGAGGGCATGAAGCAAGAAGCAATGGCTTTTTGTGAGCGCTTACAGTTTGGTGAAAATGCCAAATTACCGTTTGGATTGGTATTGTTCCAACGCGATTGGCACCAAGGTGTGATAGGGATTTTAGCTTCGCGCATCAAAGAGAAGTTTCACCGCCCAGTAATCGCTTTTGCCGATGGTGGTGATGGCATCATTAAAGGTTCGTGCCGCTCAATTCCTGGTTTGCACATGCGTGATACGCTGGATAGGATTGATACGCAAAATCCTGGATTGATCTTAAAATTTGGCGGTCACGCGATGGCGGCAGGTTTATCCATTGAAGAGAAACACTTTGAACGCTTTGCCAAATTGTTTGATCAGGCAGTTGAAAGCGAATTGGATGAAGCGGCATTAAAAGGGGTTATCCTCTCTGACGGCGAGCTTAAGCCTGAAGAATTTTCTATGCATGTCGCTCAGATGCTGAGAGCGGGTGGACCTTGGGGACAAGCCTTCCCTGAGCCGGTGTTTGATGGTGAATTTAAAGTGCTGCATCAGAAACTGGTTGGTGAAAAACATCTTAAGTTGATGTTGGAGCCGCTGTTTAAAGGCCATCCAACCAACATTATGATTGATGGTATTGCTTTTAATGTTGATTTACGCCGTTGGCCTGATGCTTCGGTAAAAACCGTGCATCTGGCTTATAAACTTGATGTTAATGAGTTCCGAGGTAATCAATCTCTGCAGTTGTTGATTGACGCTATCGAAGCTAAGTAAGCATTAGAAATACAACGTCTTATTTTATATAGGGCGTTGTATTTTATATAAAAATACAGTGTAAACTAGAGTGTAACCCCTATTTGTTGCAAAAGTGGCATTACTTTTCTTTTCAAAATAAGCATATAAATTTCAACATTTCTTCATTTTTTCATAAAACTTACCAATTATAGCGTGATCGCTAGCACGCCTTATTCCCACCTGTTTATATTTTGTAATTGGTAAGACCAATCTCATTGCTCGATCTATTAACTATTGTTAATTATTGGTTACGGTAACCCCCATTCTATGATTTACATCAATTTTTGGCTGGAACTTGCTGCGTGGATATGTTAATTTCTACGCCATTGAAAATTGGTATTACCAATTACCTGCAAAGGAAAACTATAAAAAGTATGGCTTATCAAAGGATTCGTCAGCCAAAGCTCTCTGATGTTATTGAACAAGAGCTTGAAAGGTTGATTGTAGAAGGAACATTGTCTCCGGGGCAGCAGTTGCCACCCGAGCGCGAGCTGGCTAAACAGTTCGATGTTTCCCGTCCTTCGATTCGTGAAGCCATTCAGAGACTGGAAGCAAAACGACTGCTAACCCGTCGTCAGGGGGGTGGTACGTTCGTCAGTGAGAAGATTTGGACGAGTTTTTCCGATCCTCTGCTAAATTTATTGTCTAGCCACTCTGAAACTCAGCTGGATTTACTGGAATCGCGTCATGCGATGGAAGGCATTTCAGCGTACTTTGCAGCTCTGCGTGGTACCGATGAAGATTTTGCTCGTATTCAAGCCGCGCTCGAAAACATTAGCGCAGAACAAGTAAAGCAAGATGTTGAAGCAGAAGCCGCAGCGGTGATGCAGTTTCTTATTGCACTGACAGAAGCCGCCCATAACGTGGTGTTGCTGCATATCGTGCGCAGCCTTGCTCCTTTGCTCGAGCAGAACATTCTACAGAATTTAAAATTACTACATCGCCGTGAAGAGGTGGTGGAGAAAGTAAGTAAGCACCGAGCTAATATCGTGGATGCGATTGTTTCAGGCGAGCCAGAACAGGCACGTGAAATGTCTCACTCACACTTAGCTTATATTGAAGAAACATTGTTGGATTTGACTCGTGAAGAGTCTCGACGAGAGCGCTCTCTGCGTCGAATTCAGCAAGGTAACAACTCATAAGAGTTGTTGCTTAAATCAGTAGATCCAACCAACAGAAGGATAGATCGCCATGTCTGATATGAAGCATGACGTAGATGCACTGGAAACTCAAGATTGGCTAGAAGCACTTGAGTCAGTGGTACGTGAAGAAGGTGTTGAGCGTGCACAATTTCTACTAGAAACCGTTCTAGAGAAAGCACGTCTTGATGGTGTAGATATGCCAACAGGTATCAATACTAACTACATCAACACGATTCCAGCCGCTCAAGAGCCGGCTTACCCAGGTGACACCACGCTCGAGCGTCGTATTCGTTCAATCATCCGTTGGAACGCAATCATGATCGTTCTACGTGCTTCTAAGAAAGACCTAGACCTAGGTGGTCACATGGCTTCTTACCAGTCAGCAGCAGCGTTTTACGAAGTGTGTTTCAACCACTTCTTCCGCGCAGCGAACGACGTAGACGGCGGCGACTTGGTTTACTACCAAGGTCACATCTCTCCAGGGATCTACTCTCGTGCTTTCGTTGAAGGTCGTCTAACTGAAGAGCAACTAGACAACTTCCGTCAAGAAGTGGATGGTAAAGGTATTCCTTCATACCCACACCCTAAACTGCTTCCTGAATTCTGGCAGTTCCCTACGGTATCTATGGGTCTTGGTCCTATCTCTGCGATCTACCAAGCTCGTTTCCTAAAATACCTAGAAGGTCGTGGTCTTAAAGACACTTCAGCTCAACGTGTATACGCTTTCCTTGGCGACGGTGAGATGGATGAGCCAGAATCACGCGGCGCACTATCGTTTGCAGCTCGTGAAAAGCTAGACAACCTATGTTTCCTAATCAACTGTAACCTACAGCGTCTAGATGGTCCTGTAATGGGTAACGGTAAGATCATTCAAGAACTTGAAGGTCTATTCAAAGGTGCAGGTTGGAACGTAGTGAAAGTAATCTGGGGTAACAACTGGGATTCACTACTAGCAAAAGATACCTCTGGTAAGCTACTACAGCTTATGAACGAGACTATCGATGGCGACTACCAAACGTTCAAATCTAAAGATGGTGCTTACGTACGTGAACACTTCTTTGGCAAGTACCCAGAAACAGCGGCACTTGTAGCAGACATGACAGATGACGAGATCTTCGCACTTAAGCGTGGCGGTCACGATTCATCTAAACTATTCGCGGCATTCAACAACGCGAAAGAGACTCAAGGCAAACCAACTGTAATCCTAGCGAAAACCATTAAAGGTTACGGCATGGGTGACGCAGCAGAAGGCAAGAACATCGCGCACGGTGTGAAGAAAATGGACATGACTCATGTTCAACACCTACGTGATCGCCTAGGTCTACAAGATCTAATTTCAGACGAAGAAATGAAAAACCTTCCATACCTAAAACTGGAAGAAGGTTCGGCTGAATACAACTACCTACACGGTCGTCGTCAAGCGCTACTAGGTTACACGCCTAAGCGTCTACCGAAGTTCACTGGTGAATTCCAAGTGCCAGCACTGGAAGAGTTTGCTCCGCTACTTGATGAGCAAAAACGTGAAATTTCAACCACGATGGCATACGTACGTACGCTAAACATCCTGCTTAAGAACAAGCAAATCGGTAAGAACATCGTTCCTATCATCTGTGACGAAGCACGTACGTTTGGTATGGAAGGTCTATTCCGTCAGATTGGTATCTACAACCCACACGGTCAAGAATACACTCCAGAAGACCGCGGCGTAGTGTCTTACTACAAAGAAGCAACTTCTGGTCAAGTTCTACAAGAAGGTATCAACGAGCTAGGCTCAATGGCATCTTGGGTTGCGGCTGCAACATCTTACAGCACCAACAACCTGCCAATGATCCCATTCTACATCTACTACTCAATGTTTGGTTTCCAACGTGTAGGTGATATGGCATGGCTAGCTGGCGACCAACAAGCGCGTGGCTTCCTACTAGGTGCTACAGCTGGTCGTACGACACTAAACGGTGAAGGTCTACAGCACGAAGATGGTCACTCGCACATCATGGCGGGCACGGTTCCTAACTGTATTTCTTACGACCCAACGTTCGCATACGAACTAGCAGTTATCATGCAAGACGGTATCCGTCGCATGTACGGTGAGAACCAAGAGAATGTGTTCTACTACCTAACGCTAATGAACGAAAACTACGCAATGCCAGCAATGCCAGAAGGCGCTGAAGAAGGCATCCGTAAGGGTATTTACAAGCTAGAAACTTACGCAGGTTCAAAGGCGAAAGTTCAGCTAATGAGCTCTGGTACTATCATGAATGAAGTACGTAAAGCAGCTCAAATCCTAAGCGAAGATTACGGCGTAGCGTCTGATGTTTACTCAGTAACATCATTCAACGAACTAACTCGTGACGGTCAAGATGCAGAGCGCTTCAATATGCTTCACCCAGAAGCGGAAGCGAAAGTACCTTACATCACAACTGTACTTGGTAAAGAGCCTGCAATCGCAGCGACTGACTACATGAAGAACTACGCAGAGCAAGTACGTGCGTTCGTTCCTGCTGAGTCTTACAAAGTACTGGGTACTGACGGTTTTGGTCGCTCAGACAGCCGCGACAACCTACGTCGTCACTTCGAAGTGAATGCAGGTTACGTCGTAGTTGCAGCCCTAACTGAACTAATGAAACGTGGTGAAGTTGAGAAATCAGTAGTTGTTGAAGCGATTAAGAAATTCGACATCGACACTGAAAAAACTAACCCGCTATACGCATAAGACAACGCTTAAGTAAAAGGTAGATAAGCAATGGCAATCGAAATTAATGTACCAGACATCGGTGCGGATGAGGTTGAAGTTACTGAGATTCTTGTAAGCGTTGGCGACAAGGTTGAAGAAGAGCAGTCTCTAATCACTGTAGAAGGCGACAAGGCTTCTATGGAAGTTCCAGCTTCTCAAGCTGGTATCGTGAAAGAAATCAAAGTTGCTGAAGGCGACAAGGTTTCTACCGGTTCTCTAATCATGATCTTCGAAGAGGCAGGCTCTCCTGCTGAAGGTGCCGCTGAAGCGGCTCCTGTATCAGCTCCTCAAGCAGCAGCGGCAGCGCCTGCGGCGTCTGTAGCAAACGAGCTTAAAGAAGTTCATGTTCCAGATATCGGCGGTGATGAAGTTGAAGTTACTGAAATCATGGTAGCGATCGGCGACAGCATCGAAGAAGAACAATCTCTAATCACTGTAGAAGGCGACAAGGCTTCTATGGAAGTTCCAGCACCATTCGCTGGCGTACTAAAAGAGATCAAAGTAGCTGCAGGCGATAAAGTATCGACTGGTTCACTAATCATGGTATTTGAAGTGGCAGGTTCAGGCGCAGTAGCGGCTCCTGTTGCAGCAGAAGCAGCACCTGCAGCGGCTCCAGTAGCGGCGTCTGCTAAAGAAGTGAACGTTCCAGATATCGGCGGCGACGAAGTTGAAGTAACCGAAATCATGGTTGCAGTTGGCGATACAGTAGAAGAAGAGCAATCTCTAATCACTGTTGAAGGCGACAAAGCTTCTATGGAAGTACCAGCACCATTTGCTGGTACCGTTAAAGAGATTAAGATTGCAGCTGGCGATAAAGTGTCAACTGGCTCACTAATCATGGTATTTGAAGTTGCAGGTGCAGCGCCAGTTGCGGCTCCAGTGGCAGCAGCTCCAGTAGCACAAGCGGCAGCACCAGCAGCGGCCGCTGCGGCGGACCGTCCAAAAGCTGAAGCTCCGGTAGCAGCACCATCGGCAAACGACTTCCAAGAGAACAACGAGTACGCTCATGCTTCTCCAGTAGTTCGTCGCCTAGCGCGTGAATTTGGCGTTAACCTTTCTAAGGTTAAAGGTTCTGGTCGTAAGAGCCGTATCCTGAAAGAAGATGTGCAAAACTACGTGAAAGAAGCACTTAAGCGTCTTGAGTCTGGTGCAGCAGCATCTGGTAAAGGTGACGGCAGCGCTCTTGGTCTACTACCATGGCCAAAAGTTGACTTCAGCAAGTTTGGTGAAACAGAAGTTCAGCCTCTATCTCGCATTAAGAAGATCTCTGGCGCGAACCTGCACCGTAACTGGGTGATGATCCCACACGTTACTCAATGGGATAACGCAGACATCACTGAGCTAGAAGCGTTCCGTAAAGAGCAAAATGCGATTGAAGCGAAGAACGACACTGGTATGAAGATCACGCCACTTGTGTTCATCATGAAAGCAGCAGCGAAAGCACTAGAAGCATTCCCAGCGTTCAACTCTTCTCTATCAGAAGACGGTGAGAGCCTAATTCTGAAGAAATACGTGAACATCGGTATTGCAGTAGATACACCAAACGGTCTAGTTGTTCCTGTATTTAAAGACGTGAACAAGAAAGGCATCTACGAGCTATCTCGTGAGCTTGCTGAAGTATCGAAGAAAGCACGTGCAGGTAAACTGACTGCGGCTGACATGCAAGGTGGCTGTTTCACTATCTCTAGCCTAGGTGGTATCGGCGGTACTGCATTTACGCCAATCGTAAATGCACCAGAAGTTGGTATCCTTGGTGTGTCTAAGTCTGAAATGAAGCCAGTTTGGAACGGTAAAGAGTTTGAACCTCGCCTACAACTGCCACTATCTCTATCATACGACCACCGTGTGATCGATGGTGCGGAAGGTGCGCGTTTCATTACTTTCCTAAACGGTGCGCTATCAGACATCCGTCGTCTAGTTCTTTAATTTAGACAAGACGAACGAGAGGCGGCATTATTGCCGCCTCAATTAACACTATTACCTGACAATTGGATTAAATACCTACTCAATGTGTGAGTATGTAAGGTCGAATTGCTGTCTAGCTCACAGGCTAAATTGATTTACTTTTCACATCGTTAACATCTCTGTAAAATATTGACGGTCTGAAAAACTGTTTAAAACAAGCAAAAAAGTTTGAACACATAACATCAATACCCATTCAGCCTGTTAGGGATAATGACTACAAGAGGTCAAAATGAGCAAAGAAATTAAAGCCCAAGTTGTTGTACTTGGTTCTGGTCCTGCTGGTTACTCTGCTGCATTCCGTTGTGCAGACTTAGGTCTAGAGACTGTACTGGTTGAGCGTTA
Organism: Vibrio rhodolitus; assembly: GCF_003350325.1. Taxonomy (GTDB): domain Bacteria; phylum Pseudomonadota; class Gammaproteobacteria; order Enterobacterales; family Vibrionaceae; genus Vibrio; species Vibrio rhodolitus. The sequence goes on from NZ_QLYZ01000007.1 coordinate 107,049, forward strand.
CAGCACTCTTGGTGGTGTATGTCTTAACGTAGGTTGTATCCCATCAAAAGCACTACTGCACGTATCTAAAGTTATCGAAGAAGCAAAAGCGATGGCTGAGCATGGTGTTGTGTTTGGTGAGCCACAAACTGACATCAGCAAAATCCGTATCTGGAAAGAAAAAGTTGTTAATCAGCTGACTGGCGGTCTAGCTGGTATGGCGAAAATGCGTAACGTAACAGTGGTTAACGGTTACGGTAAATTCACTGGTCCTAACTCAATCCTAGTTGAGGGTGAAGGTGAGTCTACAGTTGTTAACTTCGACAACGCGATCGTTGCGGCGGGTTCTCGTCCAATTAAACTACCATTTATCCCACATGAAGACCCACGTATTTGGGATTCAACTGACGCGCTTGAGCTAAAAGAAGTACCAGAAAAACTTCTTATCATGGGTGGTGGTATCATCGGTCTAGAGATGGGTACGGTTTACCACTCGCTAGGTTCGAAAGTGGATGTGGTTGAGATGTTCGACCAAGTTATCCCAGCTGCGGATAAAGACATCGTTAAAGTATTCACTAAGCGTATCGAGAAGAAATTCAACTTGATGCTAGAGACCAAAGTAACGGCAGTTGAAGCGAAAGAAGATGGTATCTACGTTTCAATGGAAGGCAAGAAAGCACCAGCAGAAGCTGAGCGCTACGATGCAGTTCTAGTTGCTATCGGTCGTGTGCCAAACGGTCTGTTGATCGATGGTGAGAAAGCGGGTCTTGAAATCGACGAACGCGGCTTTATCAACGTTGATAAACAAATGCGCACTAACGTACCGCACATCTTCGCTATCGGTGACATCGTTGGTCAACCAATGCTTGCGCACAAAGGTGTGCATGAAGGTCACGTAGCTGCAGAAGTTATTTCTGGTAAGAAGCACTACTTCGATCCTAAAGTTATTCCTTCAATCGCTTACACTGAGCCAGAAGTGGCATGGGTTGGTAAGACTGAGAAAGAAGCAAAAGCAGAAGGCATCAACTACGAAGTGGCAACATTCCCATGGGCAGCTTCAGGTCGTGCAATCGCATCTGACTGCGCTGACGGTATGACTAAGCTTATCTTTGATAAAGAGACTCACCGTGTTATTGGTGGTGCTATCGTTGGTACTAACGGTGGTGAACTACTAGGTGAAATCGGTCTAGCGATCGAGATGGGTTGTGATGCGGAAGATATCGCTCTAACAATCCACGCTCACCCAACGCTACACGAGTCTGTTGGTCTTGCGGCTGAAGTGTTTGAAGGTTCAATTACTGACCTGCCAAACAAGAAAGCTGTGAAGAAGAAAAAGTAAATACTCTTCTTTGAGCTAGATTTTAAAACCGCTGAGTAATCAGCGGTTTTTTTGTATCTGAACAGGAATAAAAAAAGCTGATGTTTTCACATCAGCTTTCGTCATTACAACAAATGTTACTCGGCGGTTTTGTAGATGCACAGCATATTTAGATAGCTATCTGCGAGTTTGACCAGTTCGCTATGCTCACGACTACGGTTGGCTTGAACGAACAGTGAGTAACAGATGCCATGGAATAGCGTTGCCAAATCTTCAGAGTCATGTTCATCACACACTTCACCACGCTCTTGCGCTTTGATAAACATGTTTTTGACTAACAGTTGGTTGGTGCGATTAGTGCTAACAAACAAAGGCCACACTTCGTCACGAGTTGATGCGCTCCACTCAAACCACACTTTCAGCCATTCACAGTCTTGTGCAATCAGATCAAGCATGGCACCTGTGATATTTTCTAGGTTCTCTTTTGCATGCAGATCAAGGTCGATATTGTCTGATAAGAAATTTGAGAATTGGCGAACTACGTAGTTCAACACATCATCAACTAGGTCTTCACGGGTAGGGAAGTAGTTAAATACAGTGGCTACTGATACTTGTGCTATTTCGGCGATGTCAGCATGACCGCCACGACCGATACCACGGCGAGCAAACACCTCTAGTGAGATGTCCATTAATTGTTGCTTACGCTTTTTGGGAGAAAGACGCGTCCTTGGTCTTTTTGCTATAGAGTCCATATTTTATTCCTTGCCAATAGAGTTGATACCTTCCATGCGTTCAACGCATCTTGACTATAAGTTCTTATCTTGACGGCTTAATTAAAGATTGGAACTGACCAAGAGAGAGAACGATTTCAGGATGATTGGGCTTTGCCCTAATAATTATTTTATTAATTGCATATTGCGTTTATGAGTGTAATGGTGCATATGCATGGGGTCAATGATTTCAGTATATTTAATAATCACATTTGTTATTAACGTGCGAAAGGTCATATTGTTTATGGGGCTTAATGAAAACTCTTGGTGTAGGATCTTTTCTTCCTCGAAGGCAGTGCTAAACTACGCGTTCGAAAAATTGTCAGGGTTTGGTCTACTATTAGCCAAATGCTGAAACAACAAACGAGAATGGTATGAAACACACAGTAGAAGTAATGATTTCTGAGCAGGAAGTTCAGGAACGTGTACGTGAACTAGGTAAGCAGATCACTGAGCACTACCAAGGTAGTGAAGATCTGGTATTGGTGGGGCTACTTCGCGGCTCATTTGTATTTATGGCAGATTTAGCGCGTGCGATTGACCTAACTCACCAAGTCGACTTTATGACGGCGTCTAGTTACGGTAATACCATGGAAAGCTCACGTGACGTACGTATCTTGAAAGATCTTGATGATGACATCAAAGGTAAAGACGTTCTTTTAGTTGAAGATATTATCGATACTGGTAACACGTTGGCGAAAGTAAAAGAGATCTTGTCTTTGCGCGAGCCTAAATCTATCGAGATTTGTACGTTACTCGACAAACCATCACGTCGCGAAGTGGATGTACCAGTACAGTGGGTTGGTTTTGAGATCCCAGATGAGTTTGTTGTTGGCGTTGGTATCGACTACGCGCAGAAATACCGTCACCTGCCTTACATTGGCAAAGTGGTACCACAGGAATAATCCGGTACCTACAATGATAAAAACCCATCGCATGACGATGGGTTTTTTAATTCTTGCCGTTAGAGTCGATTCAGCGTTAGCGCTTAGATTAGCGACAAAGCAGTTGATGCTCTGGGTTAAGGATCTTATCCAGTGCCGTTTGGTAAGAGGCTTCAACGGTCTCTGCTGAGTGTGAACGGATGCCGAGATATTCTAAGCGACCATCTTCAATACCATAAACCACACCATGAATTTCCACTTCCTGACCGCGCTCCCAAGCATTTTGCATAATGGTTGAATTACCAAGGTTATACACTTGCTCTGCAACGTTGAGCTCGGACAATTTGTCGGCTTTATCCGATTCTGGCATCTGATCTAAGTAGTTGCGATGTTTGAAGTAGATATCGCGAATATGCAGCAGCCAGTTATTAATTAGACCTAGATTAGGGTTTTCAATCGCTGCATTAACACCACCACAGCCGTAGTGGCCACAAATTATGATGTGTTTGATTTTGAGTACATCAACCGCGTATTGAACAACAGAAAGGCAGTTTAGATCGGTATGAATAACAAGGTTGGCAACATTACGGTGAACAAAGAGTTCGCCAGAGAAAAGACCGGTAAGTCGCTCGGCAGGGACGCGACTGTCAGAACAGCCAATCCAAAGAAAATCTGGTTTCTGTCCTTCGGCAAGCTTAGCAAAATATTCCGGTCGTTCTGATTTGATTTCTTCCGACCACTTGGAGTTGTTGTCGAAGAGCTGTTTGATTTGCGGCATGGTTGTCGTATATCCCTAAAGTTTCTAGGCGATAATATACACAATGTTACAAATTCAATCCCGTTAAAAATGCGTAATGCGGCACTCATCTGACTTGTTATTGCGGTAAAAGACATAAACTTGGCTGCAAAATTTATTACTCAACCAGCTGACACGGTAATGAGCGCTAGTTAACACTTTTAAGTGATGCTAAACATTTGTTACAGTGACTAAAATCTTTTCGCATATTACAGGGAGCAATATGTTGTTCGGAGAGCGTTTTAAAGACATCAACTTCAAAGGTGATTTGTTTGGTGGTGTGACTACCGCGATCATCTCTTTGCCACTGGCTTTGGCATTTGGTGTTGCCTCAGGTGCAGGAGCCGAAGCGGGTCTTTGGGGCGCAATCATGGTTGGCTTGTTTGCGGCACTATTTGGTGGGTCCTCAACGCTAATTTCTGAACCAACAGGTCCTATGACGGTGATCATGACTGCCGTTCTGACCAGCATGATGGCGAAATACCCTGAAACAGGCATGGCAATGACCTTCACCGTGGTGATGATGGCTGGTGCCTTTCAGATCCTATTGGGGACTTTAAAGCTTGGTAAGTATGTCACCTTAATGCCCTATAGCGTGATATCGGGTTTTATGTCAGGGATAGGGGTTATCCTGATCATTTTGCAAATCTCGCCGCTACTTGGGCATGCCGCCCCGGCAGGCGGAGTGATTGGTACACTGAAAGCGCTGCCCGATCTGCTGGCGAACATTAAACTTGGTGAGTTGTTTCTTGGCGCTTTGACACTCGGCATTCTTTTCTTTTTCCCGCAGAAATATCGTAAGTACGTACCGGCACAATTAGTTGCGTTAGTCGCGGTTACCCTTTTGTCGGTGATTTTGTTTGATACCGATGCGATTCGCCGCATTGGCGAGATCCCTGCGGGTTTACCATCGCTAGTGATGCCCCATATTAACGCCGAGATGTTTACCACCATGGTGATTGATGCGCTAGTTCTCGGTACCTTAGGTTGTATTGATACCTTGTTGACGGCGGTTATTGGCGACTCACTAACGCGTAAAGAGCATGATTCGGATAAAGAGCTGCGTGGTCAGGGATTAGCGAACATGATCTCTGGTCTATTTGGTGCGCTGCCAGGAGCTGGTGCGACAATGGGAACCGTCACCAATATTCAAGTTGGCGCGCGCTCGCCACTGTCTGGTGTTATTCGTGCGTTAATGCTGGCGTTGGTTGTGCTGGTGGCAGGCGGCTTAACAGAGCCCATTCCGATGGCAGTATTGGCAGGTATCGCGGTTTACGTTGGTTTTAATATCTTGGACTGGAGCTTTATCCAACGTGCGCACAAAGTCAGCCTGCAAGGTATGGCTATTATGTATGGCGTAATGATGCTGACCGTATTTGTCGATCTGATTGCAGCGGTGGGACTGGGCGTGTTTATCTCCAACATCATCATTATCGAACGTTTGAGCCGTGTGCAGTCGCGTCATGTCAAAGCAATCAGTGATGCCGATGAAGATGATGTGCCGCTGAGCGAGAGTGAACGTGCTCTACTCGATCAAGCGAATGGTAAGGTGCTGTTTTTCTATCTATCCGGTCCGATGATCTTTAGCGTCTCGAAAGCGATCTCTCGCCAGCACACCAGTATTGCTGATTACGAAGCGATGATCCTTGATTTAACCGATGTGCCAATGATTGATGTCACGGTAGGTTTGGCATTGGAGAACGCGATCAATGATGCGCTCGATGCCAATTGTGCGGTCTATTTGCTCTGTCCTAATAAGCAAATTTGGCAGCAACTGGAGAAGTTCCATATTCTCGATCTGGTACCGTTGGAGAACACTCACTCTTCACGCTATGAAGCGCTGCGAGCGGCAACTAAGCAGGTTGAAGGGAGTGATGAGCCTGTTTACTCCATCTAATTAAGGTGAAGTTATTGAACGCCGTGGGTTTACGCTCACGGCGTTTTTGTTTATTTCGCTAAGTCATAACCGTCGACGATAATATTTCGAAAAAAATCGAAAGGTTTAATTGTAATCATCGTCACTCGACGATAGACTTAACCCAATTGATAAAATCAGCCGCGGTATTACACACTGCGACGCAGAAGAATGAGAAGCTATGTACGCATTAGAAATAGACCAACTGCGTAAGACTTATGCAGGTGGTTTTGAGGCGCTAAAAGGGATCAGCCTTAATGTCGAGAAAGGAGATTTTTACGCACTATTAGGACCGAATGGCGCGGGTAAGTCGACCACCATTGGGGTGATCTCATCGCTGGTCAACAAAACGTCCGGCAAAGTCAAAGTGTTCGGCTTTGATATTGATAGTGATCTAGAGTTGGCGAAGCAAAACCTCGGTTTGGTGCCACAAGAGTTCAACTTCAACCAGTTTGAAACCGTTGAACAGATCGTAATGCAGCAAGCGGGCTATTATGGTGTGTCCAAATCACTGGCGAAAGAGCGTGCTGAGAAGTACTTAACCAAGCTCGATTTGTGGGAAAAACGCAAAGAGCGTGCGCGTAACTTGTCTGGTGGTATGAAGCGCCGTTTGATGATTGCACGTGCGCTGATGCACGAGCCACAACTGTTGATCCTCGATGAGCCAACCGCCGGGGTTGATATCGAACTGCGCCGCTCAATGTGGGAGTTTCTTAAAGAAATTAACCAACAGCAGGGTATTACTATAATCCTTACTACCCATTACCTAGAAGAAGCGGAAATGCTGTGTCGCAATATCGGCATCATTAACCGTGGTGAGCTGATTGAAAACACCTCGATGAAGTCACTGCTGGCAAAACTGCATGTCGAAACCTTTATTCTTGATATTGAAGGTGAGGGAGAAGTACCGCAGCTTGATCGCGTGGTCTCGCAGCGATTAGTGAATGGCTCACTAGAGATTGAGGTGGAGAAGACCCAAGGTCTGAATCCGGTATTTAGTCAGCTAACCCAAAGTGGTATTCAGGTGATGTCGATGCGTAACAAGGCGAACCGTTTGGAAGAGCTGTTTGTCAGCATTGTTCAGCAACAAACGCGAGGTGAAGGCTAATGTATCAATTATACTGGACTGCCTTTTGCAGCTTATTGACCAAAGAGGTTAACCGCTTCACGCGTATTTGGGTGCAAACCTTAGTTCCGCCAGCGATCACCATGACACTCTACTTCATTATTTTCGGCAGCTTAATTGGCTCACGAATTGGTGAAATGAATGGCTTTAGCTACATGGAGTATATCGTGCCGGGCTTGATCATGATGTCGGTGATCACCAACTCATACTCAAACGTCGCTTCATCATTTTTTAGCTCTAAATTCCAGCGCAATATCGAAGAGTTGTTAGTTGCCCCAGTGCCTAACTACGTCATCATTTTAGGTTTTGTTATGGGCGGAGTAGTACGTGGCTTACTGGTTGGTACCATCGTCACTTTCGTTTCGTTGCTGTTTGTCGACTTGCAAGTTGAGCATTGGGGGATCATCATTGCCACGGTGTTTATGACGTCGGTGGTATTCTCGCTCGGCGGTTTAATCAATGCGGTATTTGCCCGTACGTTCGATGATATTTCGATTATCCCAACCTTTGTTTTAACGCCGCTGACTTACCTAGGCGGGGTGTTTTATTCGATCAGTTTGCTACCAGAGTTTTGGCAAGGCGTATCGAAAATCAACCCGATCGTCTACATGGTCAATGCATTCCGTTACGGCTTCTTAGGTGTTTCCGATGTGGGCATCGGTATGTCATTTGCAGTGCTAAGCGTGTTTGTTGTGGTGCTGTATGCGGTGGCTCACTACTTGGTGACCAAAGGGATCGGGTTGCGTTCGTAGCGGGTTACGGAACGCTGCGCTTACGGATGTAGGAACACTTCGTTACGGAGTGCTGCACTTTCGGATCGTTAAGCAAGTTTTTTACCACGGAAGGCGAGAGTAATATCTTATCCGTTATCCGTTATCCGTTATCCGTTATCCGTAGCGAAGCGTTCTCGAAAAAAAAGGTTGGCATCTGCCAACCTTTTTTGTTCTCTAAGCGAAGCGCTCTAAACTCTCGCTTCTCACTCTTAACCTTCCGAGCTTTCTTCTGCTGGCTCTGTAGTCATATCAACGGTTTGGTTGTCGATAAGACGTGCTTTACCTAGGAAAGCCGACATCAGGATTACCGCTTGAGTTGTTTCAGCTGTGATGGTTTGTAGCGTGCGAGCATCACGGATGAAGATTTCATCTGGCTGTAAGCCTGCTGCGCGTAACTGATCGCTAGCATCTTCAACGATAGATGCGTAATCATCACGACCGCCACGGATAGCACTGCTAATCCAACGCATAGTGCGAGCTAAAACTGGGGCACGTTGGCGCTCATCAAGAGTCAGTAGACCATTGCGCGAGCTCATCGCCAGACCATCCATTTCACGTACAGTTGGCACGCCAATGATCTCGATGTCCATCGCCATGTCTTCCACCATCTTGCGGATGATTGCTAGCTGTTGGAAGTCTTTCTCACCAAAGCATGCCACTTCTGGCTGCACGATATTGAATAGCTTAGTCACGATGGTCGAAACGCCACGGAAATGACCAGGGCGTGAAGCACCTTCAAGCATGCTTGAAAGACCAGGGACTTCAACAAAAGTTTGCTTGTCTAAACCTTCAGGGTAAATAACTTCTGGCGTCGGAGTGAAAACCAGTTCGACACCTTCGCCATTTAGTTTGCTTAGATCGTCTTCAAGAGTGCGAGGGTAGTTATTTAGGTCGTCGGCACGTTCAAACTGCATTGGGTTAACAAAGATGCTGACCACAACGATATCCGCGTGTTCGCGAGCTTTACGTACTAAAGTTAGGTGACCTTCATGTAGGTTACCCATGGTTGGTACGAAAGCAACTTTGCGTCCGTCGCGCTTGTACTGTTTGATCTGCTCACGTAGAGCGGAAATATCAGTAAATGTTTGCATGCTCAACTCCTCTAGGCAATCGTATGAGCTTCGTCAGGGAAGGCGCCAGTTTCCACATCTTGAATGTATTTAGTCACTGCTGTGCGCATATCGCCAGTTTCAGCAAGGAAGTTTTTCGAGAATTTAGGCATGTAGTTCGCCGAAATACCGAACATATCGTGCATAACAAGGATTTGACCGTCAGTTACATTACCGGTACCGATACCAATAACAGGCACGTCTAATACTTCAGTAATGCGCGCGGCAAGATCAGCAGGCACGCACTCTAGCAACACGATCTGTGCGCCAGCTTCTTGTAGAGCGAGTGCGTCACGAACCATACGATCCGCTTTATCTTGCTCACGACCTTGTACTTTAAAGCCGCCGAAAATGTTCACCGATTGTGGTGTAAGACCTAAGTGCGCACACACAGGTACCGCACGTTCGGTGAGAATTTTTACAGTGTCGACTAACCAGTCGCCACCTTCAATTTTTACCATGTTCGCACCCGCGCGCATTAGCTTGCCTGCGTTCTCACAAGCTTGCTCAGGCGTTGCGTAGCTCATAAATGGCATATCAGCCATTAGTAGGCAGTTTGGGCTGCCTGCACGTACACAGCGCGTGTGGTAAGCGATCTCGTCAACGGTTACTGGTAGCGTGCTTGATTCACCTTGCAAAACCATGCCTAACGAGTCACCAACCAGTAGTACTGGCATTTCTTGTTGCTCAAACAGTTGGGCAAAGCTTGCATCATACGCAGTAGAAGAAGCGAATTTACGACCTTCTTGTTTCCATTTCATTAGGTCGTTGATGGTAATTTTTTTCATTGTTTTTCCTTACTAGGATCTGGCTATGACTGCCACACGCTGAGCCCATTGCGATCGACTTGATTAAGTAGCTGCGCAAGCTCAGTCCCATCAGGGAGAGTTAAATTAGGTGCGATTTCCGCCAGCGGATAAAGAACAAATTCTCTTTCACGCATCCCGTAGTGCGGGACAATTAAACGTTCGGAATCGATCACTTCATTGCCGTAAAGAATGATGTCTAAGTCTAAGGTTCTTGGACCCCAGCGCTCATCTTTACGGACACGCCCTTGCTCTAACTCGATGGCTTGGGTGCAATCGAGCAGTTCAAGTGGCGTTAATTGGGTCTTGATTGCCACTACAGCATTGATGTAATCAGGCTGATCTTGTGGTCCCATCGGTGTACTACTGTACAGCTGAGAGGCTTGAATAAACTCAGAGCTTGGTAGCAACTTTAACGCATCAATGGCGGCATTTGCTTGAGCGACAGGATCAGCAAGGTTGCTACCAACAGCGATATAGACGGTGATCATGACTCGCTTTTACTCTTACGGAAGCTGCGCTTATTCTTACTACTTGGCTTACGGCGACGAGTTGTTGGACGGCTAGGCGCCGCGTTATCAAGATCGTTGACCATCGCTTGGCGCATATTGCGACCAGCATTTTGGAACGTATTCCACCACTTCGCCAGTAGCTCTGTTTCACCGCCTTCGATTTCGCCACGCATTTCTAGGAAGTCAAAGCCAGCACGGAACTTGTTTAGCTCCATAAGACGCGAAGCGCGCTTACCGTTGCGACGCGGTAGACGCATCTGCAATTGCCAAATCTCACGGATAGTCGCGGTATGGCGACGTGGAATTGCGATTGTGCGTACTTGGTCGTCTAGGATGTAGTTGCTTGCTTCCATAACCGCATCGTAGTGGCATAGGTTGCGTGACTCCATCAGCTCATCGGCTTTGGCTTGCAGTGGGTACCACAGCATGGCTGCAAACATAAACGCAGGGTTAATACGTTTGCCTTCTTCGACACGTTGATCGGTTGAATCTAATACCAGATCCAACATCTGCTCGGTTTTCGAGTCGTAGCTATCGGTGAAAAACTCTGACACAGCAGGGAAGAGCTGCTGGAATAGATTGTACTCACGCATTAGGTGGTAGGTTTCTAAGCCATAGCCTGTTTGCAGCATCTTTAGCGATTCTTCGTACAGACGTGCTGCCGGGATCTCTTTAAGCAGATGCGACAACTCTTCGATTGGTGCTGCTGTATCTTCTTCGATATCAAAGTCGAGTTTTACTGCAAAGCGAATGGCACGCAGCATGCGCACAGGGTCTTCGCGGTAGCGAGTTTCAGGATCGCCAATTAAGCGGATCAGCTTATCTTCTAAATCTTCGATGCCGCCAGCGTAGTCGTGAATGGCGTAGTTTGCGATGCTGTAGTACATCGCGTTAATCGTGAAGTCACGACGCTCTGCATCTTCATCAACGCTGCCGTAGACGTTATCACGCAACAGCATGCCTTCTTTCGATTGTTGCGAAACGTTTTTGCTTGGCTCTTGGTGATGACCGCGGAAGGTGGCTACCTCAATAATATCGCGACCAAACATGATGTGCGCTAAGCGGAAGCGGCGACCAATAAGACGACAGTTTTTAAATAGCTGACGAATTTGTTCTGGTGTTGCGTTAGTCGCAATATCAAAATCTTTCGGGCTTTGCCCTAGTAATAGATCGCGTACACCGCCTCCTACCAGAAAGGCATCAAAGCCTGCACCATGAAGTCGGTAAAGTACTTTCAGTGCATTATCACTGATCTGTTTACGCGAAATATTGTGCTCTTGGCGAGTTAGAATGTTGAGTGCGAGTTCAGGACAACTGATTGGCTCGCTTGGTGTATAGTCGTTTCTATTCATGTGCTTTTAGCAAAAATTGGCGGTTAAACCGTCTCTGCTTCCATCTAAGTTCTGAGGCCTTAGGGCGAATTTGCGGCTAATGATAGCTTACCGAGGGCGATTTGAGAATCTTGGTGTGATCTCAGTAGTGTTTGGTAGCTGGCAAATCTGCCAGTTTTCTACGCCCCAAGCGATAATTTCCGCCAAGCTGCCAGTGGCAATATGTGCATCTAATTCAAAGCCTAAGAAGTGCATCGCTTCTAAAAGTGCTGGTTTAGGATCGAGGTTATCAATCGCCGGAGCATGATTTTGCTTAGAGAGCTTTTGCCCATTTTCTCCCAGCGCCAAAGGCAAGTGTAGATAGCTAACTGGCTGTTTAGCTAGCATTTTATACAAACTAATTTGACGACCTGTTGGTTCAATTAAGTCTGCGCCACGCACCACTTGTGTTACGCCTTGGTCAATATCATCGAGCACTACGGCAAGGTTGTAGGCAAATAAGCCATCGCGGCGCTTAATAATAAAGTCTTCTTCTGCTAAGGCGGCGGGGATGGTTAACTGACCATGTTTTTGGTCAACAAATTGATATACCGGCTCTGTCATACGCAGACGCGTCGCACTTGGATTATCGTTGCTTAGGTGTTTTTTGCGGCAAGTTCCCAAATAAAAGCCACCGCTTTCTTTGATCTCTTTACGCGTGCATTGGCAGTAGTAGGCCTGCCCAGATTCAATCCATGCATCAATTTGTTGCTGATAAAGATGATGACGCTGGCTTTGATAAACCACTTCGCCATCCCATTCCAATTGGTAAGCTTCTAAGGTACGTAGGATTAAATCGGCAGCACCAGGCATCTCTCGGGGAGGATCGAGATCTTCGATACGCACCAACCACTGACCTTGATTAGCTTTTGCTTGAAAGTAACTGCCAAGGGCGGCGATAAGTGAGCCAAAATGAAGAGGACCAGAAGGTGACGGGGCAAAGCGACCAATATACATAGATGGACCGGATAGAAAATGAAACTAAGGAAACCAAAAAGGGAGCTTAACGGCTCCCTTTTCAATAGTCATCTGCAATGAATTAACCTTGCATCTGTCTCTCTTTGATCTCTGCAAGAGTTTTACAGTCGATACATAGATCTGCAGTTGGACGTGCCTCTAGGCGACGAATGCCGATCTCAATACCGCAAGACTCACAGAAGCCGAAATCATCATCATCCAATTTGTTTAATGTTTTTTCGATCTTCTTGATTAGACGACGTTCACGGTCACGGTTGCGTAGCTCTAGGCTGAATTCTTCTTCCTGAGAAGCACGGTCAACTGGATCCGGGAAGTTTGCCGCTTCATCTTGCATATGGTGCACAGTACGGTCTACTTCTTCGCGTAGCTGGTTGCGCCAAGCTGATAAAATCTTTCTAAAGTGAGCCATTTGCTCAGGTGACATGTACTCTTCACCTGGCTTTTCTTGATATGGTTCAACACCTGCAATGGCTAGGATGCCTAGCGCTTTTTTCTTCGATTCTGGCATGCAGCATCTCCTACTAACACCTAGTCAACTGCTTGAGCAGCTAATTTAAGGCGGGTATCTATAGCAAAAAGAACTTTAGGAGGCAAATACTGTTGAGTAAAGTTAACGCCTATGTGAAGACTGCATCATTTTTTAGCCGAGATATCTGAAATCTACAGCCTTTGCGAGCTTAATCTCACCTTGGGAAATATCGGCTTTATAGCACAATATTTCCACTCCTTGTTCTATCGCTTTTTTCAGTAATTGTGAATAATCCGCGTCTATATGGTGTGCCGGAGAAACTTTTTCAATACCTGAATGCAAAACAATAAATAAAAGTACTGAACGGTTCCCATTTTTGACCATTTCTGTTAGCTCACGCAGATGTTTTTGACCTCTTGTCGTTACTGCATCGGGAAAATATCCTTGCCCTGATTGATTGTCATCTAACAGCGTCACGCTTTTGACTTCGATATAGCACTCCGCGCGCACAGGATCGCTGAGCAACACGTCAATGCGGCTATTTTCGCTGCCATACTTTACTTCGGTGCGCAGCTGTTGGTAATTCGCCAGCTCGGTAATAACGCCTTGCTCTATACCTTCCACCGCAAGTTGGTTTGCGCGCGCGGTATTGATACATATACGGTGCCCAGCTTGGGTTTCGCTCAACTCCCAACTATTTGGGTATTTACGTTTTGGGTTATCGGAGGTCGAAAACCAAACTTTGTTGCCCGGTTCGGCGCATCCGGTCATGGCGCCGGTATTAGCACAATGAATCGTGCGTTCGCTACCGTCATCGAGCTGGATGTCGGCAAGAAAGCGTTTATAGCGTTTAATTAAAGTAGCTGATTGTAGGCAAGGTTCAAACTTCATTTAGGACTGGTTTTATGTACAATGTTTGCAACATTACATCACAAGGCTTCTCCATTGTCACAACTGCCCATTGAAGGCGTGATGCCGGCACTTATCTCCGGTGTACGCGATGCATCTCAACTTATTCTCAAAGCCGCTCCTGGTGCGGGTAAATCGACTTACTTTCCATTGCAATTGCTTAAGCAAGGAGCGGTAAGCGGCAAAATTATTATGCTGGAACCACGTCGATTGGCTGCGCGTAATATTGCCCGCTATTTGGCCGAGCAGTTGGGCGAGCAAGTGGGGCAGCGCGTTGGCTATCGTGTGCGTGGTGAAACCAAAGTAAGCCAAGAGACGCAACTGGAGATTGTCACAGAAGGGATCATGACTCGCATGATCCAAAGCGATGCGGAATTAACTGGTATCGACTTAATCATCTTTGATGAGTTTCATGAGCGTAGCATTCATGCCGATATGGGACTCGCCTTGTGTTTGGAAATTCAAGAAGCGCTACGTGATGATCTTAAGCTGGTGGTGATGTCAGCAACCTTAGATCAGCAAGCGTTAGCCAAGCTAATGCCACAAGCCACATACATAGAATCGCAAGGGCGCAGTTTTCCGGTTGAGTTTCGCTATCAAGCACTCAAGCCGAATGAACGCCTAGTCGAGAGTATGGCGAAACAAATTCAAACCTTGATGGCTCATGAAAGCGGCTCACTGTTAGCGTTTTTACCTGGTGTTGCCAGTATCTTGCAAGTGCAAGAGCGCTTAACTGATTTAGCGGATGATATCCAAGTGTGTCCTTTATATGGGCAGCTTAATTTTAGCCAGCAGCAAGCCGCTATTCAGCCTGCGCCGCAAGGTAAACGTAAAGTGGTGTTGGCGACCAATATTGCGGAAACCTCATTGACGATTGAAGGGATTCGCTTGGTGGTCGACTCGGGCTTTGAGCGTATCGCTAAGTTCGATTTAAAAACCGGGATCACTAAGCTTGAGCAAGTGCGCATTGCCCAATCCTCGGCAGAGCAACGTGCGGGTCGTGCCGGGCGTATTGAGCCGGGTATTTGCCTGCGTCTCTATAGTGAAAGCCAGCTTTCCCAGCAACCTTACGTGCCAAGCGCTGAGATTTTACATAGCGACTTGGCACCGTTAGCAATGGAGCTGGCGCAGTGGGGCTGCGTTGATGCTAGTGAGCTTAAGTGGCTCGACCAACCTACTGTTAGTGCGCTATCACAGGCACGCAGCCTGCTCGGCTCGTTAGGTCTAATGGATAACAAGCATCAGCTCACAGCGGCAGGGCAAAAAGTACAACAGTTAGGGCTTGAGCCTCGCAGTGGCGCAATGTTAGTCCAAGCACTAGCCAACAGAGCCTGGCATGATACGGCATTGGCTCTGGCAGCTTTGCTCGAAGAGCCAGAGCGCTACATAGTCGATTTTTCTCATAGTGTGCAGCGCTTACAAGCGAGTAAGCACAGTAAGCAGAAAGTGGTGCTCAACCGCGCGCAAAGCCTAGCAAGTAAACTTAAATTGAGTTTCGATGTTGCTTTGGTTGATGAGCGCGTTGCGCCTTTACTTCTTGCACTGGCATTTCCTGACCGAGTTGCGCAGCGCCGCTCACAAGGTGAGCGTTTTGTGCTGGCAAACAGCCATGGCGCGCAGTTTCGTGATGATGAGCCGCTCAGTAGCAGTGACTATATAGTGGCGATTGATTTGCTGCGCAGCCATGGGGATTCGGCGTTAATTAGCTCAGCCATCGCGCTGGATATTGCTGAGTTACGCAGCGTTGCTGCGGATAAATTCAAGCGATTAGAAGTGGCTGATTGGGATGATAAGCGCGGCAAACTGGTGGCAGAAGCGCGAGTGTATTGGCAAGGCATAGTGGTTGAAAGCAAAGAGTTACCTACACCGCCAGCGGAGATGATTACTCAAGCACTGCTCAATTATGTTAAGCGCCAAGGTTTGCAGGTACTGAATTGGTCAGAGAGTGCCAATGAGCTTTTAGCGCGCATTCGCTGCGCGAGTGAATGGATGCCAGAGCAAGAGTGGCCGGCATTTGATGAGCAATCCTTACTGAGCAATTTACAAGACTGGCTTGAGCCATATCTGGTTGGCGTGAAATCGGCGAAAGCGCTGCAACAAGTTAGTCTAACTCAGGCGTTGACGGCTTATTTAGGCTGGCCGCTCAATCAAGAAATTGACGAGTGGTTGCCGACCCACTTTCAATTACCAACCGGTAGCGAGAAAAAGATCACCTATCTAGTTGGGCATGAGCCCATGCTGAGTGTGCGTATGCAGGAAGTATTCGGCGAGCATAGTTCCCCGACAGTCGCGATGGGAAGAAAGACGGTAGTGCTTGAATTGCTATCTCCCGCACAGCGACCGCTACAAAGAACCAGTAATCTTGCAAGTTTTTGGTCAGGAGCGTACCAAGAAGTTAAAAAAGAAATGAAAGGTCGTTATCCTAAGCATGTTTGGCCGGATGATCCGGCTAATCATATTGCAACCACCAAAACTAAAAGACAGTTCAATCAATAACCATGACAGATAAAAGCACCAAAACACCACGAAAGCCAGCCGCTAAAAAGACGCCGGCTAAGCGTGGCAAACCCAGTCCAAGAAAGAAAAAGCCAGCAAATGGTAAAAAGTCATGGTTGAAAACCTTATGGGGTATCAGCTGGAAGCTTGCGCTAATCGGTATCGCGATCTTGGTTTTTATTGGCATCTACCTTGATAGTTTGGTCAAACAAAAATTTGAAGGGCAGTTATTTGAACTGCCAACGGTGGTGTACGCTCGTATTTTAAACCTTGCCCCAGGGGATGAAATCAGCATCCAAGAGGTGCGCAATGAGCTGGATGTGCTTAATTATCGCAAAGTGCGCCAACCGAGATACCCAGGTGAGTATTCCTCTTCCTCGACCAAGATTGAGCTCATTCGTCGCCCATTTGAATTTACCGACGGACCTGAGCCGGATCGCCATGTGATGCTCCATTTTGACGCCAGCGGTTTAACTCGAATTCAATCGTTGGAGCAAAAAGGGGATTTAGGTTATCTGCGGATAGAGCCCAAAATGCTGGGCATGTTGGAGAAAAACCGCGACGAGCAGCGATTATTCTTACGTCGTGAACAGTTCCCGGAAGTGATGGTTGATGCGCTTTTGGTGACCGAAGACCGTGACTTTTACAAACATGATGGGGTTTCACCATTGGCGATTGCTCGTGCGATGGTGGTGAACATCAAAGCCGGGCGCACGGTTCAAGGTGGCAGTACCTTAACTCAGCAATTGGCTAAGAATTTATTCTTAACCAGTGATCGCACCTTGTGGCGTAAGATCCGCGAAGCGTATATCGCCATTATCCTTGATTACCGTTACGACAAAGACCGCATTCTTGAGGCGTATCTCAATGAAGTTTACCTCGGTCAAAGTGGTGGTGAAGCGGTGCACGGTTTTGGTTTAGCGGCGCGACTTTACTTTGGGCAGCCAATCCAAGAGCTGCGCATTGATCAATTGGCGATGCTGGTCGGCATGGTGAAAGGACCATCGTATTACAATCCGGTCCGTTACCCTGATCGCGCTAAAACGCGCCGCGATCTTGTTTTGCGTTTGATGATGCAACAAGGCTATTTAACGCCAAACGAATTTGATCAAGCGGCAAGTCGTCCGCTTGATATTCAGGATAATCCGCGCATTGCTAGCCGTCAGCCTGCTTATTTTCAACAGCTAACGATTGAGCTAAAGGAGAAAGTGGGCAGTGCATTTGAAGCTGATAAAGGCTTGAAAGTGTTTACCTCGCTCGATCCGGTGTCACAGCATGAGTTGGAAAAAGCGATCGAGAAGAAGATCCCGCAGCTGGCAAAAGTGGCAGGCAAAGAGCTGGAGGGTGCCGCTATCGCCGTAGATCGTCACAGTGGTGAGATCCGCGCCATGGTGGGCGGTAAACGCACTGGCTATGATGGTTTTAACCGTGCGCTTAATGCCAGTCGTCAAATTGGTTCACTGGCTAAGCCAGCGGT
Organism: Vibrio rhodolitus; assembly: GCF_003350325.1. Taxonomy (GTDB): domain Bacteria; phylum Pseudomonadota; class Gammaproteobacteria; order Enterobacterales; family Vibrionaceae; genus Vibrio; species Vibrio rhodolitus. Next base: position 124,736 of record NZ_QLYZ01000007.1, read on the forward strand.
ATATCTAACTGCCTTGCAGCAACCTGAGCGCTACAATTTGGCGACGACACTGAACGATAAACCGTTGAGTTTAAAAGGCTCGAAAGGCAATGTTTGGTCGCCACGCAACTATGACCGTAAATATCGTGGCGATGTGCCACTGTATATGGCGCTCGCCAAATCCCTCAACGTACCTACCGTACAATTGGGGATGCAGTTAGGTATTCCACAAGTGATGGATACTTTTGCCAAGCTTGGTGTTGATAAGCAAGAAATTCGTCCGGTGCCGTCGATGTTTTTGGGCTCATTCAGCCTAACGCCATTTCAAGTGGCACAGATGTACCAAACCTTAACTAACTCAGGTAAGCAGGCGCAGCTCTCGGCGCTTCGCTCTGTGGTGGATATGGAAGGTAAGGTTCTCTACCAATCACTACCTGTTGCCAAGCAGACCGTCGATCAGCGCGCAGCATGGCTAACCACCTATGCGATGAAGCGTGGCGTGGCGGAAGGCACTGGTCGTTATCTGACCAATCAATTTGCTTCAGCGGCATTGGCTGGTAAAACGGGCACCAGTAATGACACCAAAGATAGCTGGTTTGTTGGGGTTGATGGGCGTGAAGTGACCACTATTTGGCTCGGGCGTGATGATAACAAAACTACTAAGCTAACGGGCTCGAGTGGCGCTCTGCGTGTTTATGCCGAGTATCTACAACATCGAATTCCAGCGAAGTTATTGTTGCCATGGCCAAAAGAGATCAGCACCTTTGGTTTTGCCAAAACTGCTAACGGAAGCTTAGTCCTTGATTGTGGGAGTGATTTTAAGCTGCCAGTTTGGGATGAACATGGTAAGTTGCAACAAGAGTGCAGTAACCAACCGGCAGATTGGTTGAAAAAAATCTTTACTTGGTAGATCTGTAATTAAGCCAAACATGAGGGAACATCACTGGTGAAAAAGCTAAGCCTGTTACTGACTATGGTTGCCTTGATTGCTTCGAACGTTTTAGCCCAAGAGGTTACGGAGCAGGAGCAAAGACCTAAAGTTGCATTGGTGCTAGCCGGTGGTGGCGCTAAAGGTGCGGCGCATATTGGCGTGTTGAAAGCGCTTGAGCAAATGCGTATTCCTGTGGATTACATTACGGGTACCAGCATGGGGGCTTATGTCGGTGGCTTGTATGCCACGGGCATGAGCGCTGATGAAATTGAAGCCTTTATTGTTAGTGTCGATTGGAGTAGTGGCTATCGCGATCGCGTTGATCGTAGCCAACGTCGAGTGCGTGACAAAGAGTATGAAGATCGCTATCAACTAACCACTGATCTTGGCTTTGATTGGTCTGGCATTAAAGGTACGCGTGGTGTGGTGCAAGGGCAGGGAATGCTGCGCATTTTACGTGAAACCACTGGCAATTTGCCCGCGTTTGCATCATTTGATGATTTAGCCATTCCATATCGTTCAGTAGCTACCGACATTATCGAATTAGAATCGGTGGTTATTGATCATGGCTACCTCGTCGATGCCATGATGGCGAGTATGTCGGTTCCAGGTGCATTACCGCCTTATCGGATTGGCGATCGCTTATTGGTTGATGGTGGCGTAACCAACAATATGCCAGTTGATGTTGCGCGCGAGCTAGGCGCGGATGTGGTGATTGCGGTTGATATCAGTACCGACTACAAGCAAGAAGAAGATTTTACTGACTTGTTTACCGTGGCTGATCAGCTGTCCAACTACCTAGTGCGTCGCAGTACCAACCGCCAAGCAGAAACGCTAGGGGAGCAAGATCTGCTGTTGCGCCCTCAAGTTGGCGATATGGAAACCACCGAGTTTGCGCGCATGCCAGAAGCCTATCAAGAAGGCATCCGAATCGCGATGGCGCAGAAGGAGCGCTTGCAATCCTTATCGCTCAGTAGCGCAGACTATCAAAAGTACGTCGATAGAAAACAGGCGGCACGTAAAGAGCTGCGTTATGGCGATGAAACAGTCGTGTCGGATATCGTACTGAATAACAACACTCACTACAGTGATGAGTTGTTAGAAAGTCGCCTTAACTTGCAGCCAGGGCAGCGTTTCACCACTAAGCAGCTTGAGCAAAGTGTGCAAGACCTTTATGCCCTAGATCGCTTTGAGCTTATTTCCTATCGCTATGCCGAACAAGATGATCAAGATGTCTTGTTTGTCGATGTCAACGAGAAGTCATGGGGACCTAACTACATGAATTTTCGTTTCTTCCTTGAAGATGACTTCAATACCGATAGCCAATATTCCATTGGTGTCTCAACCAATTTTACTGATCTAAATCAGCACGGTGCCGAGCTAAGAACCAATCTTGAAGTAGGCACCGACAAACTGATTGAAGCGGAGTTTTATCGCCCATTTCTTTCTAATCAGAAGCTATTTACCACCATTGGTCTGCAATACAATAAGCAAAAACGTAACGCACCACTTGCAGGTTTTGAAGACACCAGTTTGGAAGCGACCAAAGATTTCTTACCGGTCAGTTATAACGAGTGGGTTGCTGAGTGGGCGCTAGGCTATCAGGATGCGTTGTGGCGCGAGTTTAAAATCGGCTTACGCTATACCGATGGTGATGGTTTATTTTCAACCTTGCCTTCCCTCGGTGACGTTGCCTTTACTCGCCAAGGGGTGTTTGCCAACTATCGCATCGATACCCTAGATAACTACAGTTTACCGACGCGTGGTGTCTATCTTGATTTGCACTATTTAGTCTCTAAAGACAAAACGGTTGGCGATCCTTCCTCGGTATTCGCGGGCACCGAAAGCGATATCTCTTACGAATTTGGCGGCACTTTAACTGCGGCGAAGAGTTTTTCTCGCCATACTTTGGTCGCAAATTTAGATGCAGGGTTTGTGGAAAGTCAAAATTCCTCACTGCCGATAGATCCGGAAAACATCGGTGGCTTCTTACAGTTGTCAGGTATTCCTCGTAATAGCTTGATTGGTAAGAACAAAGTTTTTGGTAGCCTTGTTTACCGTTACCGTTGGTTTGACAATGATTTCGGCTTGTTCACATCACCGCTGTATCTTGGTGCGTCGCTTGAGTACGGTGGTGTTTGGTCTGATCCGGATGTCGGGCTTTCTGATGCGCCGTTATACACCGCAGGCTCGGTGTTTGCTGGAGTTGATTCGCCGATAGGACCGATTATGTTTGCTTACGGGCGAACGGAAGATAATTTCGATTCAATCTATTTAATTGTCGGTACATCATTTAAGTAGATTGGATAAAAAAGAGCAATCACAAAACAATCGTTTGTAACGGGCGGAAATAGCGGACAAATCATAGAACTTTAGTCTTAAGTTGCTATGTTGGTCAAAATGATGAGATTTTAATTTAAGGTTAAATTTGCTATTATCCCGCCCACAGTTTGGCCTCTCTGGCGCTGTTTATCAGTCGATGAATAATGACAATATGGCAATGGAGAGCCAAGTTTCCAAGGATGTTTACTCCTCATGTTTATAACAAACAGAAACCGAGGAGAAACCGCAATGAGAGGAAAAAGTCGTGCTTGAAGCCTACCGTAAACACGTCGCAGAGCGTGCTGCTGAAGGAGTTGTTCCAAAGCCTTTGGATGCAGAACAAGTTGCTGGACTTGTTGAGCTATTAAAGACCCCACCACAAGGTGAAGAAGCGTTTATTCTTGACCTACTTGAAAACCGTATCCCACCAGGTGTTGATGAAGCTGCTTATGTTAAAGCGGGCTTTTTAACCGCTGTGGCGAAAGGTGAAGTTGCATCCCCATTAGTGAGCCGTGAAAAAGCGGCACAATTGCTAGGTACGATGCAGGGCGGTTACAACATTGCACCGCTAGTTGAGCTACTAGATGATGAAGCGCTTGCGCCTATCTCAGTGACTGCACTGTCTCATACTCTGCTGATGTTTGATGCTTTCTACGATGTCGAAGAGAAGGCTAAAGCAGGCAACCAATATGCGCAGCAAGTTATGCAGTCGTGGGCGGATGCCGAATGGTTTACTGCAAAAGATAAAGTCGCAGAAAAAATCACAGTTAAAGTATTTAAAGTCACTGGTGAAACCAATACCGATGACTTGTCACCAGCACCTGACGCTTGGTCTCGCCCTGATATTCCTGTGCACGCCAAAGCGATGCTTAAAATGGAGCGTGATGGCATCAACCCTGATGAAGCGGGAAGCGTTGGTCCAATCACGCAAATCGAAGAGCTACAAAAAGACGGTATCCCTCTAGCCTACGTCGGTGACGTAGTTGGTACAGGTTCTTCACGTAAATCTGCCACTAACTCAGTGCTTTGGTTTATGGGTGACGATATCCCATACGTACCAAACAAACGCACTGGCGGTATCTGTCTAGGCGGTAAAATTGCACCAATCTTCTACAACACAATGGAAGACTCGGGCGCACTACCGATTGAACTAGACGTACAGAACATGAATATGGGTGATGTAATTGATATCTACCCATATGAAGGCGTAGTACGTAAGAACAACGAAGAAATTTCTAAGTTTGAACTGAGCAAAGTGCTGCTGGATGAAGTTCGCGCTGGTGGTCGTATTCCACTTATCATCGGTCGTGGCTTAACCAGTCGTGCACGTGCTTCACTGGGTCTTGAAGATACCGACCTGTTTGCGAAGCCCGTGGACCCATCAGCGTCAACCAAAGGCTACACACTGGCACAAAAAATGGTCGGTAAGGCATGTGGCGTAGAAGGTGTGCGTGCAGGTCAATACTGTGAGCCTAAGATGACCACAGTCGGCTCGCAGGATACTACCGGTCCAATGACGCGTGATGAGCTGAAAGACCTAGCGTGTCTGGGCTTCTCAGCAGATCTTGTGATGCAGTCATTCTGTCATACTTCGGCTTATCCAAAACCAGTTGATGTAAACACACACCATACATTGCCTGATTTCATTATGAACCGTGGTGGTGTGTCACTGCGCCCGGGCGATGGTGTTATTCACTCATGGTTAAACCGTATGCTACTGCCTGATACTGTTGGTACTGGTGGTGACTCACATACTCGTTTCCCATTAGGTATCTCATTCCCAGCAGGTTCTGGTCTCGTTGCGTTTGCAGCGGCAACCGGCGTTATGCCATTGGATATGCCTGAATCTATCCTAGTGCGTTTTAAAGGTGAAATGCAGCCAGGTATCACGCTACGTGATCTTGTTCATGCCATCCCTTACTACGCGATTCAGCAAGGTCTACTGACGGTTGAGAAAGCCGGCAAGATCAACGAATTCTCTGGTCGTGTACTAGAGATTGAAGGCGTTGAGCACCTAACTGTTGAGCAGGCATTCGAGCTATCTGACGCGTCAGCAGAGCGTTCTGCTGCGGGTTGTACTGTTAAACTGTCGCAAGAGTCAGTGGAAGAGTACCTAAACTCAAACATCACTATGCTTAAGTGGATGATCTCTGAAGGTTACGGTGACCGCCGTACTATCGAGCGTCGTATCACAGCGATGGAAGAGTGGTTGGCAAATCCAGAACTGATGGAAGCGGATGCGGATGCAGAATACGCACACGTGATTGAAATTGACCTTGCTGAGATCAGCGAGCCAATTCTATGTGCGCCAAACGATCCGGATGATGCTCGCCTACTGTCTGAAGTTCAAGGCACACAAATCGATGAAGTATTTATCGGTTCATGTATGACTAACATTGGTCACTTCCGTGCTGCTGGTAAGTTACTTGAGCAGTTCGGTGGTCAACTAGATACTCGTCTATGGGTAGCGCCGCCAACTAAGATGGATAAGGATCAGCTAACTGAAGAAGGTTACTATGGCATTTACGGTCGTGCTGGGGTTCGTATTGAAACTCCGGGCTGTTCGCTATGTATGGGTAACCAAGCGCGCGTAGCAGACAAAGCGACCGTAATGTCGACGTCAACGCGTAACTTCCCGAACCGTCTAGGTACAGGTGCGAACGTTTACCTATCTTCTGCAGAGCTAGCAGCTGTGGGTGCAATTCTAGGTAAGATTCCAACTAAGGAAGAGTATCTAGAGTACGCTAAGCAAATTGATGCGACTGCGGCGGACACTTACCGTTACTTGAACTTCCATAAGATGGAACAGTACACCAAGAAAGCGGATGAAGTGATCTTCCAAGAGCCTGCATAAGCTTGTTTTAGAATAAAGCTTAGCTAATAAAAAAACCGCAGAAGATATCTGCGGTTTTTTGTTTTTATCAATTCAAGGAAAGCCGGTGAATTACAGCTTCACTTGAAGCATCGCAGCAACGTTACGCGCAGTTAATTCGATGTTTTGCGCCGCTTCTACTAGCGCGGTTGGCAGGTCAACGGAGCGGTTAACCACAGCAAATACAGCATCAATACCGTGCTCATGCACCACACCACAATCTTGAGTGAGACAGCCAGCAATGCCGATAACCGGTACATTGTGCTTTTTCGCGGTACGCGCGACACCAATTGGCGTTTTACCATGGATTGTTTGGCTATCGATACGACCTTCACCAGTGATCACGAGATCAGCATCAGCAACCACTTCGGATAGATTGACCGCATCCATAACGATTTCGATACCTGGGCGCAATTCTGCGTTTAGCAGTCCCATTAAGGCTGCACCTAAACCGCCAGCCGCACCAGCGCCAGGACGGTTTAGCACATCGTGACCCAATTGCTGTTTAATCACTGCCGCATAGTGAGCAAGGTTACTGTCTAGTTGCGCGACCATCTCTGGTGTTGCGCCTTTCTGCGGACCAAATACTTGTGATGCCCCTTTTTCGCCGCACAATGGGTTATCAACATCACACGCCACTTCTAAGCGTACATTCGCTAGGCGAGGATCAAGCTCACTCATATCGATGGTGTGCAGTTTCGCTAGTTCACCGCCGCCAAAACCAAGCGATTGACCTGACTCGTCAAGTAAGCGAATGCCCAGAGCTTGCGCCATGCCTAGACCGCCGTCGTTAGTCGCACTACCGCCGATGCCAACGATAATGTGCTCAACACCTTTATCAAGTACCGCTTTGATTAGCTCGCCAGTACCTAAGGTGGTGGTGATCATTGGGTTGCGCTTTTCAGGTTCGACTAGGTGCAGACCCGATGCCGCTGCCATTTCAATGATGGCCGTTTTACCATCACCCATTAGACCGTAGAATCCCGTCACTGATTGACCCAGTGGACCCGTTACTGAGTGCTCAATGATCTCACCGCCCGTTGCATCAACCAATGATTGAACCGTACCTTCGCCACCATCAGCCATTGGCAATTTGATGTATTCTGCATTTGGCAGGACTTGTTTGAATCCCTGCTCAATAGCAACGGCGACATCCATCGCGCTAAGACTTTCTTTGTAAGAATCTGGAGCAATAACAATTTTCATAGTAATACCTAAACGCCTTAAACAAATAAACCAAATACGCCGAACATCATGGTTGAGACAAATGCGATCATTAGACCAACCGCTGACTCGTAAGGAATGAGCTTAAGACGCTCACGAATATCCATGTGAACTGCACCACCTGTAGCGTGGAAGAAGCTGCCGTGAGGCATGTGGTCAAGTACGGTTGCACCTGAGTGAATCATTGCCGCGCCAGCTAGAGCTGGTACGCCAAGTTCCAAAATTGTGTGGCTAAATACGCTGGCTGCAACCGCAGTACCTGCTGTTGTCGAAGCGGTTGCCAGTGACATCATTGCACCTGAGATTGGTGCCAGTAGATAAGATGGCAAACCAGAAGCTGTCAGGATTTCAATTAAGCCACCTTTCAGACCTGAGTTAGCAATAATGCCCGCCAGTGTACCCGTACCAAGAAGCATGACTGCAACCGGAGCCATGCGGCTTAGACCAGAAACAGCGAAGTGGTTAGTATCGCTAAAGCGACCCATGACTACCGCACCAATAAAGCCGCCAAGCGGAAGCGCGATAAGGGGATCAACGTTGATACCAGCGATAGGGCGTAGAGCTAAGAGTGCAATCGCAACTAGCGGTGCAACAATCGCAGCGCCAAAGGTAGGCAGTTTGCTGTGATCGACAGAAACCACTTCGCTTTCATGCACCATGCTGCCTTTGTTGGTTAGGCGTTTAGCAATGATATAAGCCAGTGCCAGACCAAATAGACCCGGGATAACACCCGCAGCCATAACCGAAGTCAGTGGTACGTTGAACGCATCAGCTGCTGCAATGGCGTTCGGGTTTGGTGACATGACGTTACCCGCTTTACCACCGCCGACCATCGCAAGCAGAATGGCTGTTTTAGAGATGTTCGCGCGCTGGGCAATCGCCAGAGCGATAGGAGAAACAGTAATTACTGCAACGTCAACGAATACGCCAACAGCAGTCAAAATAAGAGTGGCTAGAGCCAGAGCAAGTAGGGCGCGAGTTTCGCCGACTTTCTTAACAATCGTTTCTGCAATAGAGGTTGCTGCGCCTGACTCAATCAATACGCCTGCAAGTACACCAGCCGCGAGAATGCGCAGAACCGCAGTAACAATACCTTGCGCGCCGCCAATCATTAGCGACACAGTGTCAGTCAGCGAAACGCCGCCAACCACACCACCAACTAAGGCACCGATAATCATGCCGTACGCTGGTGGAACTTTGCGTAGAATAAGTGCAATGGCAACAACAAGTGCCGCTAAGGCACCAAGTGTAGAGACTTCAGCCATGGGGATTTCCAAAAAGGTTTTAAGAATAATTTTGTTGGCACTATAGACGTGCTACTTAAAAGCGTCTTTGGATTGAGCAACAAATATTCTGGCTGAAATAACGACATTTTTGTGCAATTGCACAAAAGTTCATTTAGTGATGAAATAGATTTAGTGCTAGGTAGAGATGTAATTTGTCATCTAAGTTATTGATATTTAGGGATGTAATCTCTTCTATGCGCTCAAGTCGATAACGTAGTGTATTGCGGTGAATATGCAGGATTTGGCAAGTTTGATAAGCATCACAATTCTGAGCAAAATATGCTTTGAGGGTTTTCTCGAGCGTACCTTTGCTGTCGTTTTGCACCAGCAAATCGAAGGGTTCTCTAAGTTGGTCGGCTTTCCACGACTCTTCGAACAGGCTGCTTAGCAGCACAGGTAGGCGGTGATTTTGGTAGAAAAACACTTCCCCTTGTTGGTCTGCGACAGCGTTTAAAGTCAGCTTAGCGGTTTGGTACGATTTGCTTAGCCCGTCGCTATCGGCGAAATAATCACCCAGAGCGATGCGGATTTGAAACTTGCCTAACTGACGAACACGTTTAAGTAACTTAGTTACGCGTTTGCGCTCATTGTCGACCGACCAACCCGCTTTGGTTAATTCGATAGGTTTGAGCACCACCACTTCATTGGTTGAAACGGACAAAATGCCAACGAGGTTGTCACGTTCCGGAAACTCCAATAGATGCACCAACTGCTGTAGGTGTGCCAGCGATAATGGTGCATCACTGCCCGTTGGCATGACTTGCACGATCGCAGCGATACGTGGTTTCGCCAAGTCGAGCTCAAGCCTTTCGGCGATCACGCGAATTTGCCCATCATCGGTTGATGCGCCTTGGATAAGTTGCATTACCAACTCTTCACGGTGACGTTTATGCCATTCCACTTGCGACATCAACGCCGCTTGCTCGATGATCAACTCAGCGGTCATTTTGACTAGCTCACCATATTGATGCACCGCATCGGGCTTGCCGGAAATACCAATCACGCCAATCACTTTATCTTGGAAAATAATTGGTAAATTGATCCCCGGCTTAACCCCTTTGAGATGCTCAGCGGTTGCTTGGTCAATCGCCACCACGCGCTGTTCGGCAATCGCAAGAATAGAGCCTTCATGGCGTTGGCGCAGGCGAGTTGGATCGCCAGAGCCGATGATTCGACCAAACTCATCCATCACGTTGACCGAGTAAGGGATAATTTTCATGGTGCGTTCGACAATTTGTCGTGCGATGGTTTCGTTGAGCTGCATACGGGATGATGGTTAGAGGCAAAAATGCACCATACCATTGCTGATTTGTCGCGACAATATCCACACGAATCCGCTTTGCTCTGCCGTTGGGTTGTGGCTATACTGCCGCGTTTTTATTTTACTGGACTGTGACGATGGAATTTGAATTTATTCGCAATACGCTAATGGGCGAATACTACGTTAAGTGCAGTATGGGGCACGAGATTGTCGGGCGCTGGCTGCAAGATGAGATAGGCAAAGACTGGCAAAAAATAGAGCAAGTTGAGCAACTTATTGAACAAGCACTTACCAATCCGCAAAGTGAACATTTTCTAGAAGGGACGGAAATTAGCTTATCTATCCAAGGTGATGAGGTTATCGTTCAAGAAAATGTGCTTACGCACGGCGAAGAGTTGGATGCAGACAGTGAGTTTGATTTTTATGATTGTGAAAGTACCGCCAACTGTGGGGTTGAAGATTTTTCAATCATGATTGAGCAGTGGAAAAGCTTCCTGACGACACGCTAGTGCACATTATTGGTGAATGCATCAATAGATGCATTGATATCGTGAAAAGGCGCACCATCATGGTGCGCCTTTTTTGTGCTTCAAACACTAATTTTTTAATAAAGCATTTAAAATCAACAATTTAAAAAGTTGGCACATCCCTTGGATTAGAGAAAGAAAAGGACAATCGATCTGAGAGAGGATGCAATGAAACTAATCAACGCCATTATCAAACCGTTCAAATTGGACGATGTGCGAGAAGCCTTAGCTGATGTTGGTATCGAAGGTATGACGGTATCAGAAGTAAAAGGTTTTGGTCGTCAAAAAGGTCACACAGAGCTGTATCGCGGTGCGGAGTACCAAGTGGACTTTCTGCCAAAAGTAAAACTAGAAATCGCGACCCAGGCAGAGAATGTTGACCGTGTAATTGAAGCAGTAAGCAAAGCAGCCCACACCGGCAAAATTGGTGACGGTAAAATTTTCGTCTATGACCTAAGCCAAGCGGTGCGAATCCGTACTGGTGAAATGGACGCTGAAGCACTTTAAGACTCAAGGATTGGAGACTCATCATGGAATTATCATTAACAGTAAGCGAATTACGCTACGCCCTCGACACCTTTTTCTTTCTAATTTCTGGCGCGCTTGTTATGTGGATGGCAGCAGGCTTTGCCATGCTAGAGGCGGGGCTAGTTCGCTCTAAAAATACCACTGAAATTTTAACTAAGAACGTCTGTTTGTACGCTATTGCTTGTACCATGTATCTAATTGTTGGTTACAACATTATGTATGTCGACAATGGTGAAGGCGGCTGGCTACCGTCATTTGGTGCACTGATTGGCACGCAAGGCGAAGGTGCTGATCACTCACTAGAATCTGATTTCTTCTTCCAAGTCGTGTTTGTTGCAACGGCGATGTCAGTCGTATCTGGTGCTGTTGCTGAGCGTATGAAGCTTTGGTCATTCCTTATCTTCTCAGCAGTACTAACCGCATTTATCTACCCGATGGAAGGTTACTGGACATGGGGTGGCGGTTTCTTATCAGAAGCAGGTTTTAGTGACTTTGCTGGCTCAGGTATTGTACACATGGCGGGTGCAGCCGCTGCTCTAGCAGGTGTCTTGCTACTTGGTGCGCGTAAAGGCAAATATGGTAAGAACGGCGAAATCTACCCAATTCCTGGTTCAAACATGCCGCTTGCAACACTAGGTACCTTTATTCTGTGGTTTGGCTGGTTCGGTTTTAACGGCGGTTCACAGCTAATGGTGTCGGATTTTGAGAACGCGACTGCAGTTGGTCAAATCTTCTTGAACACTAACGCAGCCGCAGCCGCAGGTGCTATTGCTTCTCTATTAGTATGTAAAACAACTTGGGGTAAAGCGGACCTAACCATGATTCTAAACGGTGCATTGGCTGGTTTGGTAGCGATTACCGCAGACCCACTATCGCCTTCACCTGTTTATGCGTTGTCTATTGGTGCAGTATCTGGTGCGCTAGTGGTGTTTAGTATCGTCGCGCTAGATAAGCTTAAAATTGATGATCCAGTTGGTGCTATCTCAGTACACGGTGTGTGTGGTTTCTTTGGTCTAATGGTAGTGCCACTGAGCAACGGTGATGCAACCTTTGGTGCTCAGCTACTTGGCGCGGCAGTGATTTTTGCTTGGGTATTTGGTGCTAGCCTAGTGGTGTGGGGCGTACTAAAAGCAACCATCGGTATCCGAGTTTCAGAAGATGAAGAATTGGAAGGCATGGACATGCACGACTGTGGTGTTGGTGCTTACCCAGAGTTTGTTTCAGTGAAATAAAACGTTACAAATAGATTACTGAAAAAGCCCGCTTTGGTTAATGCCTTAGTGGGTTTTTTGTTTTTAGCGATTGAAATCCAAACAAACATGAATATAATAACGCAACTGATAAACATTATCATTACATATAAGCGAAGGATTTCGACAATGAAAAAGCTGTTAACTCTTTCTGCACTAGCTTGTGCAACTCTAGCCCCAACAGCAATGGCTGCTGAAGAAGTGAACGTATACTCTTACCGTCAACCTTTCTTAGTTGAGCCTATGTTCAACGAGTTCACAAAAGAAACCGGCATCAAAGTAAACGTAAAGTTTGCTAAAAAAGGTCTAGCAGAAAAACTTCAGCAAGAAGGTGAATACAGCCCAGCAGACGTGATCCTAACTGTTGATATCAGCCGTCTTTCTGATCTAACAGAGAAAGGTTTGGTTCAACCAGTTAACAGCGACATTCTAGAAAAGAATATCCCAGCGCAATACCAAGATACTGATAACGAGTGGTTTGCTCTAACAACTCGTACGCGTAGCGTTTACTCATCACGTGACCGCGTGGGTAAGCTAGGTGATGATTTCACTTACGCAGACTTAGCTAAACCTGAGTTCAAAGGCAAAATCTGTACTCGTAGTGGTAAGCACCCATACAACGTTTCTCTAGTGTCAGCGATGATTGCTGAAAACGGTGAAGCGGCGACTAAAGAGTGGCTAGAAGGCGTAAAAGCTAACCTAGCACGTAAGCCACAAGGTAACGACCGCGCGCAAGTTAAAGCGATTAAAGAAGGTCTTTGTGACGTTTCTCTAGGTAACAGCTACTACCTAGGCAAAATGGTTAACGACAAAGAGCAAAAAGCTTGGGCTGATGCGGTTTACATCAACTTCCCTAACCAGAACACCACAGGTACGCACGTAAATATCTCTGGTATGGCTATGGCTAAGTACTCGCCAAACAAAGAAAACGCAGTGAAACTGATGGAGTTCCTTGCAGGTGATACAGCGCAAAGCATGTACGCTGAAGTGAACTACGAATACCCTGTAAAAGCAGACGTGAAGCCATCAGAGCTAGTTGCTTCATGGGGTGAGTTTAAAGCAGACAAGATTTCTCTAGATAAGATCGCTGACCAACACGACGCAGCAATCAAGCTACTAGATGAAGTGAAGTTTGACCTTTAATCATCGTTAAGGGTATAAAATAACCCATAATTTAAATATGGAATATGAGATGTGAAGTATGACTTTGCATCTCTTTCCGCCTGAAATGATTAGGCGATGAAAGAAAAAAACTCTATTTGGAAAGCCAGTAGTGGGTCTTTAGCCCTGCTACTGGTTTTGCCTATTTTTGCGATATTTTTTACAGCTATCGGTGAAACCGATCAGCTGTTTTCTCATTTAATGTCAACCGTTCTGCCGACTTACACCTTTAATACGGTGGCGCTTGCGGCGGGCGTTATGTTGCTGTCTCTAGTCTTTGGCATCCCTTCAGCTTGGCTGATGGCGATGTGTCGTTTGCCAAGTGAGCGTATTTTGCAATGGGCGCTGGTCTTGCCGCTCGCCATGCCTGCTTATATTGTCGGTTATATCTTTACAGATTGGTTTGACTTCGCCGGTCCAATCCAGATTGCTTTACGCGATTTAATGGGGTGGCAAGCGGGTGATTATTGGTTCCCAGATATTCGTACCTTAGGCGGCGCGATCGTTGTTTTGGCACTGGTGCTTTACCCTTACGTGTATCTGTTATGCCGCGCTGCCTTTATGGAGCAAAACGTCTCTCTGCTGCAATCCGCTCGCTTACTAAAATGCTCACCATGGGAGAGTTTTTACCGAATTTCTTTGCCGTTAGTGCGCCCTGCGATTGCGGTCGGTTTGTCGTTAGTGGCGATGGAAACCATCGGTGATTTTGGCACAGTGAGCTATTTTGCGGTTAATACCTTAACCACCGCGGTCTACGATACTTGGCTGGGTTATTCCAGCTTAACGGCTGCCGCCAAAATCTCGGCGATTATGCTGGTGTTTGTGATTTTGCTACTCTCGACCGAGCGTTATAGTCGCCGTAAGCAAAAGCTATTTCAAAACCAGTTCAGCAGCCGTGAAGACTTTCGTTACCAACTGAGCGGTTGGAAAAAATGGTTGGCACTCACTTGGTGCTGGGGCTTGGTGTCGATTGCCTTTATTTTCCCACTAGGACAACTGCTTATCTACGCCTATAAGTATTTCGCGCAGAGTTGGACTGCTGAGTTCCAGCAATACGCTATCAATAGCTTGTATGTTTCACTGAGTGCTGCCGTGATTGCGGTATTGATTGCCTTGGTGGTCAACTTTTACCAGCGCTTGTCAGCCAAGCGCAGCGCGGTTGCCTTTATGCGTTTTTCATCGCTTGGCTATGCTGTGCCGGGCACCGTTTTAGCCATAGGTGTGATGGTACCTGTGCTGTTTATGGATCATTTGGTCAATGATATTGCCAAAGCAATGGAGTGGGGACGTCCAGGGCTGATTTTCTCAGGTTCGATGTTTGCGATTATTTTTGCTCTGGTGGTGCGCTTTTCTGCGGTAGCGATTGGCAGTATTGAAAGTAGCCTGAGTAAAGTGTCGCCGTCGCTGGATATGGCGTCGCGCACTATGGGCTGCAATGCCAATCAAATGTTGCGTCGCGTTCATTTGCCTTTGATTCGCCGTGGCGCGTTGATCGCAGGACTTTTGGTCTTTATTGAGTCGATGAAGGAGCTCAATGCTTCTTTGTTGCTGCGTCCATTTAACTTTGAGACACTGGCAACTTACGTTTATAACTTTGCTTCTGATGAGCACCTTGAGCTGGCTGCAATGCCTGCTGTGTTACTGGTCCTAGTTGGGTTAGTGCCTTTGGTGTTGGTCAACCGTTCTTTAGAGCAGGTACATTGATGAGCTGTGCACTTTCTATAAATAATCTTACCTGTAAATACGATGAGCAGACGACCATCTTGAAAGAGTTGTCGTTGCAAGTTGAGCAAGGTGAAATCGTCTGCCTATTAGGCGCAAGTGGCTGTGGTAAAACGACGCTACTTAAAGCCATTGCCGGTCTTCTGCCGCTTAGCTCTGGCTCAATGACGTTAAATTGCATGACCATCGATGATGGCGAAAATTGGTTGCCGCCAGAGCAGCGCAATATCGGTATGATCTTTCAAGACTACGCTTTATTCCCTCATTTGACTGTCGAGCAAAATGTGGCGTTTGGATTGTGCGAATTGAGTGCAGCGGAGCAGAAAAGCAAAGTAAAAGAGATGCTGGAGTTGGTGCACTTAGAGCAATTTGGTGAGCGTTACCCTCACCAATTATCAGGTGGTCAGCAGCAGCGCGTCGCGATTGCTCGCTCGTTGGCTTACAAGCCAGATTTGCTTTTGCTCGATGAGCCGTTTTCAAACATTGATACTCAGGTTCGTCATGAGCTGATTGGTGAAATTCGTAAGATCTTTAAGCAACAAGGCGTGACAGCGATTTTTGTTACTCACAGCCGTGAGGAGGCGTTT
The DNA here is from genome assembly GCF_003350325.1 of Vibrio rhodolitus. Lineage (GTDB taxonomy): Bacteria > Pseudomonadota > Gammaproteobacteria > Enterobacterales > Vibrionaceae > Vibrio > Vibrio rhodolitus. The sequence continues at coordinate 140,386 of NZ_QLYZ01000007.1, forward strand.
GCCTTTGCCGATAAAATGGCTGTGATGAACCATGGTGTGATTGAGCAATACGGTACGGCCAGTGAGCTCTACTATCAGCCATCAAGTAAGTTTGTTGCTGACTTCTTAGGGGGCGGTAGCTACTTAACCGCGACACGTATTTCTGATTTTGAGTTTGATACTGAACTGGGCATCATTGAAGCGGTTGCTCAGCAACCGATCGATATTAATGGCGGCTGTGAATTACTCCTAAGACCTCAACATGTGCAGATCAGTGCGGCACAAGAGAGTGGCGTTACCGTGACTGAGCAGCAGTTTATGGGCGATCATTGTCGCTACGTGATTAATGCTAATGGACACAAACTGTTTGCCAGCTCGTCTGAGGCGCTGGAGATTGGTCAGATGGTTTCAGTTAAAGTTGAAACTCAAGGCGTACTGGCGTTTTAAACCGGCTTAAGCTCTTTCAGTCAAATTGAGTGAGATGCGCTGCCCACCATTGAGATAGGTGGTGCAGGCGACGCGCAGCAGCGAGGTGAAGTTACCCACTTCCCCTCGCTTTTCTATCACTTCGTTATAAATCCGCGTTAAAAACTCTGCCACACTAATTTCCGCTTCGGCAGCAATATCTTCGATGATCTTCCAAAACACTGCTTCTAAGCGAATGCTGGTCACGACCCCATCTATGCGTACTGATTTGGACTTTAGTTCAAACAGTTCCACTTCCGCACCGGAATAAATCTCACACATGGCATCGCTCCAACTGGTTTCTCAACAAGTTTTTAGCTTAATGGATTCTACTCAAAGTGCATTACGCCTTTGGTCTAGTTTAAGTGAGTTTTTGATTGAATTGTGCCAGCCATGCAGGGTGTGCCGGCCAGGCAGGAGCGGTAACAAACTGACCTGAGGTGATAGCTTGATCCATTGCTAGATCTACATAAGTTGCGCCCGCTAGAGTTACTTCAGGTGCACACGCTGGGTAGGCGGAGATATCTTCACCTTCAACGATCTTGGCTGCTGTGAGCAACTGTGCGCCATGGCAAATCGCTGCGATCGGTTTACCTGCTTGATAGAACTCTTGCAGCAAAGTTATTACTTGTGGGTTAAGGCGCAGATACTCAGGTGCACGACCTCCTGGCAACAGAAGAGCGTCAAATTGCTCGGAAGCAACCGCTGAAAAGCTCTCATTGAGGGTAAAGTTGTGACCGACTTTTTCAGTGTAGGTTTGATCGCCTTCAAAGTCATGAATAGCGGTTTTGATCTGCTCGCCTTTTTGTTTATCTGGGCATACCACACTCACTTGATGGTCAAGCATGGATAATGCTTGAAATGGCACCATTAATTCATAATCTTCAACAAAATCTCCGGCGATGATCAGCACTTTTGCCATGGTCTTTCTCCTCTTGTTATTGGAGAAGTTAATTTAACAACTTGTTTACATGAGTTGGTAATAAGGGATTACTACATGGCGAATGGGCACAAAAAAGCCCAGCCAATAGCTGGGCAAATACTCTTCACCTATAGGGTGCTTGGTAAAGTTTATAGCTGCAAAAAGTCTTTCACTTGTTGCACAACGCGTTCTGCAGTTGGCTTATCCGCCATCTCAGCAAAAATACGTAGCAGAGGCTCGGTACCAGAGAAACGAGCGATCACCCAACCGCCATTTCTAAAGTACACTTTTGCGCCGTCTTCATAGCTGACTTTGTCAATCTCGTACTCAAATTCAGGCAACTGCTTATCAACATAGATTTTGTTGTACAGCGCTTGCTTCACTGCTGGCTTGAATTTGCAATCACCCTCAGCAGTGTAGGCATAACCATACTTGCCGTAGATTTCATCTAGTAACTCAGAGAGTTTCTTACCTGTAACCGAAATCATTTCAACCAACAGGCTAGAAGCAAATACACCATCTTTGCCTTTGATGTGACCACGAATGGTTAAACCGCCTGAACTCTCACCACCGATCAGTGAATCATCGGCTTCCATTTGTGAGCTGATATGCTTAAAGCCTACTGGAACCTCAAAGCTCTTTTCACCATGGTCAGCGGCAATTTTGTCGAGCAGGTGAGTGGTGGCAATATTACGTACCACAGAGCCTTTCCAGCCTTTGTACTCAAGTAGGTAGTAGTAAAGCAGGATCAGTACTTCATTTGGATGAATAAAGTTACCTTTTTCATCAATGATACCAAGACGGTCAGCATCGCCATCAGTACCGATACCAATATCGTAACCTTCGTGCGCGACAAGGTGCATCAAGCGATACAATGTTGCGGCGCTTGGTGATGGCATTAAACCACCGAAGTCTGGGTTTTTACCATCGTGAATAACGTCAACTTCACAGCGACCATTGATCAGTACGGTTTGGAGCGCGTTTTTCGCTACGCCAAACATTGGGTCGATCAGTACGCGTAGGTTAGCTTTTTTGATCGCTTCGATATCGATAAAATTAATAATCGAATCGACGAATTCATTCATTGGGTTGATGATTTCGATAAGCTTATCGTCAACCGCTTGTTCAAATTCGACACTTTTCACATCCGCTTGCGTTAAGGTCGCGATTTGCGTTTCGATTTTCTGCGTGATCACTTCGTCAGCGTCACGACCACCTTCGATAAATACCTTGATACCGTTGTAATCGGCAGGGTTATGCGAGGCAGTGATACACGCTGAATAGGCGCAGTTCATTTCCTTTGCCTTGAACATTACGATTGGCGTCGGAACAAACTTGTCGATAAAGCTCACTTTAATGTTATTTGCTGCTAAGACTTCAGCAAACCAACGTCCAGCTTTATCGGAAAGAAAACGGCGGTCATAACCAATGATGAAGCCACGATCTGCTACTTGCTCATCATTAATGATATTGGCAACGGCTTGAGCAACGAGACAGACGTTATCCTTGGTAAACTCTTCACCAATAAAGGCGCGCCAGCCGCCTGTACCAAATTGGATCATGGGATTTTCCTTAGAAAATGAGGGCAGCCGCGCTTGGGCTGCCCATCGGGTTTAACCTAGAGTCACGATGACTTCGTTGACACTGCCTTCTGCTTGCACTGGTACTGATGCGCCAGTTACCGCTTCGCCGTTTACTGTAATCGACTTAACGCCTTTGCTGACTGAGTCAGGGTTAACTACTTTGATGTTGTATGTTGCACCTAGCCACTGACGAGTGACTTCGAAACCTGGCCAGTTAGTTGGAATACAAGGATCGATAGTCAGACCATCAAAGCCGGTACGCACACCAAGGATAAAGTTAGTTACTGCGAAGTAAGCCCAACCAGAAGTACCTGTTAGCCATGGGTGGTTTGCGCGACCGTGATCTTGGTGGTCACGACCCATGATGAACTGTACGTATGAGTAAGGTTCTGCGATACGTTTTTCGATGATGTCGTTTTGGTTGTATGGGTTTAGTGCATCATAGAACTTCATTGCACGGTCACCACGACCTAATTTCGCTTCAGCAACCCAAGCCCATGGGTTTGGATGCGAGAAGATTGCGCCGTTCTCTTTCACGCCTTGGTAAACGCGAGTCACGAAGCCGATGTCATCGTTTGGTGTGGCAAATGATGGTGAATTTAGGTGCAGACCGTATTCTGAGAATAGGTTCTCATCGACGGCATCCATCGCTTTTTCACCACGTTCTTGAGAAACCGCGCCAGATAGAACGGCTAGTGTGTTTGACTCAAGGTGAACACGACCTTCTTTTTGCTGCGCGGTACCGATCTTGTCGCCATTTTTGGTTAGACCACGGATGTACCAACCGCCTTCATCATCCCATAGGTGCGTTTCACACGCTTCACGAACGTTTGCTGCCATGATGGTGTATTTTTCAACATCAGCATCTTTACCTAGGTATTTAGCTAGATCGATGAACTCTTGCAGTGCCCAGAAATGGAGGAATGACACCATAGAAGACTCACCGCCGCCTAGGTTTAGACAGTCGTTCCAGTCAGCGCGTAGACCTTTACAAATACCAGTTTGACCTACGTATTCTGCTGAGAAATCTAGCGCCGCTTTCATGTGGTCATATACGCTAGCATCGCCGCCATCAGCGTAAGGGATCATTTCATCGAAGAAGCTATGCTCACCCGTTTCCATGACATACTTACAGATAGTTGGCACTAGCCATAGGTGGTCATCAGAACAGGTATCTTCAATGCCGTGGATCTTGTCTTCATCAGATGGTGTTGGTACTACCGTTGGTGATTTAGATGGTTTAACGTCCGCTTTTTCTGGATCGAACCAATCTGGATCAAATAGGTGCAGACCGTAACCCGCTTTTACCTGACCGCGAAGCAGATCAACGATACGCTTGCGAGTCATTTTCGGGTTAGCGTGAGGGACAGAAATCGCGTCTTGTGCAGTATCACGGTAGCCAAGACCTGTACGACCACCCACTTCGATGAACGAAGCAAAGCGAGACCAAACCACACAAGTTTCAGCTTGGTATAGCGTCCAAGCATTGATCATGGTGTCTAGACCTTCGTTTGGAGATTTGACTTGGAACTTGCCACAACGCTCATCCCAGTGCGCTTTGATGCCTGCTAATGCGTTGTCAACTTCTGCTAGATCTTGGTATTTCGCACGTAGACGCTCACCGTTACCTTTACCGATACCTAGGATGTAAGCAAAGCGAACTTCTTCACCTGGTTGGATAGTGAATTGTTTGTGTAGTGAACCACAGTGGTTGTAACAGGTTTGCGCCGTGTTGAAACACTTACCTTGCTCAACGGCAAGTGGGTTCGCTTCGTCACGGTATAGACCAAGGAAGCTGTCACGTTGACCGTCGTATGAATCTGGATCAAACGTTGACGCTAGGTAGTAGAAACCTTCGAAATCGTTCGTGTTGTAGTAGAGATCGTACTCAATCACACCATCTTTGTACGCAGTACCTGCAGAGTACAGTGACATCTGATGGTTTTGGTTGTCTGATTGAATATGGCTGAACGAGAATTCAACAAATGAGAATGCGCTGATCGTGCGTGGCTTGTCTGAGGTGTTTTTGATCACCACATCCCACACTTCTGCGTCTTCACCTTTTGGTACAAACAATGTCTTAGTCGCTTCGATGCCATTGTAGTCACACTTAAATTTCGAGTATGACAGACCGTGGCGAACCTCATAAGTTGCTTCGTCTAGGCTCTTCGCTACTGGTTGCCATGAGATTGACCAATAGTCACCAGTTTCGTCATCACGCAGGTAAACATAGTGTCCCGGACGGTCGAATGTCGCATTCGGACGGAATTTCGTCACACGGTTGTACTCTGGTGAGTTGTAGAAAGAGTAGCCGCCAGCGTTATGTGAAATTACCGTACAGAACTTTTCTGTACCAAGGTAGTTGGTCCATGGTGCTGGGACATCTGGGCGTGTGATGACATATTCACGATTGTCATTATCGAAATAGCCGTATTTCATCTTAATTTCCTTTTTACCAAGCCACTCTTAGGTGGTTAAACTTTTAAGCTAGTGAAAACTTCTAACAACTTCAGGCTGTTAGCGGTTATTTGTTTGCCACGGATGACGGTATTCAACGCCCTGTTTATCAAGTAGCGGTAAATGTCCTTTCAAACGCGATAAATAATCTGTCCAATCTCGTTGTGGTTTGTTCGTCCAACACGCTTCTGCTAGCGCGGTTAAGCGTGGGAACACCATGTAGTCCATGCGTTGCTGGTGGGTGACAATCTCACACCACAGCGCGCACTGAATACCTAAAATACGTTTGCGGATCGGATCGCTATCTGGCACTTCTTTCAGCGGCTCATAACGATAGGCGATCTCTAGTGGAATGGTGCTTGCCCAATCAACCCCGGGTTCTTCTGGAGAATAATCTTGTGTCATATCCAAGTAGGTGTATTGCGCTGGCTGTAAAATGACATCGAAACCTTGGCTAGCACAGTTCAGTGCCGCTTCTTCGCTAAGCCACGAATAGATAATGGTGTCTTTGCTTACCTTGTTGCCGTGCTGCGCTTCTTCCCAACCGACCATGCGTTTGCCAAGCGTTTTTAGTCTTTTTTCTGCATAGCGCAGCAGATGACCTTGTAGCTCTTTTGCGCTGTGATAGCCGTGCTCTGCCATTAAGGCTTTGCAGCTTGGACTGTTCACCCACACGCCATCTGGCACTTCATCTGCGCCAATGTGCACCCAAGGAGAAGGGAATAGTTCAGCCACTTCTGTCAGCACGTTATCAAGGAAGTCGTAGGTGCCTTGTAGGGCTGGTGATAGCACATTGTCGTTATAGTGTTGAATGCTGCGATACTGTGATTTGTCTTCGGTATCACACAAAAGATCAGGCAGTGATTTCAAGGCTGCACGACAGTGACCAGGAATATCGATTTCTGGAATAACAGTGATCCCACGCTCTTCGGCATAACAAATGACGTCGCGAATTTGCTCTTGCGAGTAGTAACCTTGGTGAGGCTCTTTTAAGCTACTGAACTGCGGTTCAAGCGCAGTACCAACGCCACGCTTAGCACCAATCTCGGTTAACTCTGGGTAGGCTTTTATTTCTACGCGCCAGCCTTCATCATCGGTAAGGTGCCAATGAAAGTGGTTAAATTTGTAGTGCGCAAGGTGATTAATCAGGCGTTTCACGCGCTCAACCGGATGAAAATGGCGGGCACAATCCAGCATCATGCCACGGTAACGGAAACGTGGCGTATCTGTGATTTGCACATAAGGTGCTTTGAGCGTGTTGGCTTGTCCGGTCACTTCGAGAAGTTGCAGCAGCGTAGCGCTGGCATGCACAAAGCCGGCAGTAGAGCCTGCTTCTAGGCGAATACCATTACTGTTGATGGTTAAATTGTATTCCCCTTCATCTAGGGTCGGATTATCACGAAATAGAATGTCACTATGACCAATTGGATTGGTTTTAAATTGGAACAAAGAGTCCAATTCGACTTGCAGCCAAGTCGCCGCTTTTTCAGCGCGAGTTGATTGCAAAGTGATCTGACTATTTGGTGACAGTAAATAGTGCCCGTCATGCACTGTCATCGCATTTGGTTTAGGGATCAGTGCAAGACGATGACTATCTACCTCAGGGACCACTGAGCGGTCGCGATATGGCGAGGCGAGCGCAATTGGAGTCACTACGACAGGGTGGGTGACCTTGCCATGCTGCTCGACAATTAGGGCATCTTTAAAGCCGTCGGTGTAGTAACGTAGGGGCGCCGTATTGATGCTGAACTCACAGTAATAATGCTGATTGGCCTGCAATACTTCGATGTCAGGGGTGACCGTACAAAAACTACCTATTTGCGAGATCTCTCCACAGGTAAAACTATCTGGAAGAATATAGCGGTCGATAATAAATTGCAGTTTCCAGTCGACCAAATCTTGATCGGAAAGGTTGTGCAAGGTTACGCCGAAACGGCAAAACTGTTTTTGTTCAGATAAAACAGTGAGATCAACACGGTAGCTCATAAATACAAACCTTTAATACAGATTGTGTTCTGCTTTTCCTGCCATCATGATTGCTCCTTCAATTGCGTCAAATTGAGGAGTAACAATCCACTGTTGTACAGGAGGAGATAGCCAATCTTGAATGCGTTCAGCAATGCTGCCCATTAAGCAAATGCGCGTTGCACCTTTGCGATTTAATGCAATGAGGAACATCTCAATATCTGCTGCCGTTTGTTTGAGCATTGAGATTGCAAGGCTGTCGCCTTGATAGGCATGCTCAAAAATGGCTGGAGAAAACTGTCCATAATCTTTTGGAATTGCGCCTTTTGACCACTCAACAATCGCATCGACGTCATGACCAAAGTAATTCAGTACATGTTCGGCAAGTGGTGTTTTTTCCACGATACCGTCATAAGCGAGCAGCACTTGTTGAATAAGACGTAGCCCCATAACTGCGCCGCCGCCTTGATCAGAGATAGGAAACTCGCGACCACCGACGACATGCTGTTCACCGTTTTGGAGAAAAATGCCGCACGAACCAGTGCCGCCAATCATAATTGCGCCATCATCGCCATTGTGCGCGCCAAGGCATGCACCGTAAGCATCGGTATTAAGAACCAAGGAGGCAAAAGGATGAGGTAGCGCCATAAAAGCTTGCCAAGAGTTTTTATGCTCGGCGCCAGCAAGGGCTAGACCGACATGCATATTGGTAAAGTCTTGTTGAGTTAACCCACCTTGGTTTGCAGCAACTCTAATCGCTTCAATAATCGCAGCCATCGCGACTTCTGCGCCCAACATAATGTTGGCACTGCCACTTTTAGCTTCACCGATTAGTGTGTGGTTTTCATCGCGAATGCGTGCGCGACAAGAGGTGCCGCCGCCGTCTATACCTACATGGTAACGAGTCATGTTATTGCTCCTTTAAGCTGTCAAAATGGTTAAATTGACAGATGATCGCGAGCAAATACCAAGCTCCGTGAGGGATCCATTGCTCACCCCATCGCCAGTTCTGCAACATATCATCTTTCTGCTTAGGAGGATTAAATGCAATATCTTCCTCGTCCTCAAAACCGCCTGTAATACCGTTGCAAACGCCACCTTTAGCATTAAAGAAACCAAGGTGAGGTAAGTAATCAGGGTTATTGTGTCCATGACCATCGAGCATGCTCATGTTGTATGGGTTGTGTCCAACTACCCAGTTCAAGGCGTTTTGTGCGTAGCGAATTAATTGGCTACGTTGTTGGGCATCAGTAACAAACGGCTGCGCCATAAATGCCATCGTTGCCAACGAGCCTAAGCGGGCATTTTCGCCTTGCCACCAGTAGCCGGTCTCGTTGTTGTGGGCGACAAAAAACGCCGCGCGCTTGTCACCATCAACTGGTTTGACATATTGGCGCGGGTAACCAAATGGATTGGCAACTTGGCTTGTGATCGCCAGCTCGAAGTTAATTGCTTGATTGACCACTTGAACCATTGGCTCGCGCAGCGCTTGCTCTGGTTCGATGGCAAGGTATTCACACAAGGCTATAACCGGAAGTCCCGCTTCAGCAGCGTGGAAATAAGGTCTTGAGCCATCGTGGTTGGCTGACCAGTAGTTTTCCTGCTGGCTATCTGAGGTTTGACGCGCAGCCAGGCGCTCTGCCCAAAGGCGAGCTTCGGCGAGATAGTCATGGTTGTGAGTGGAGCGGAAAAGCTCAACCACAGCCAAGAGTGCGCAGTACTCATCAATGATATTTTCTTCACCATCATTGAGATATTGGGTGTTGAACTCTTTGAGGTGCCAATAGCCTGTTTCTGCCGCTTGTAAATAATCCGCCGATGTAAATTCTCCGTCTTGTTCAAGACGAGCCACTTTCGCAAGAGCCGCAATTGTCACACCGCCACCTTGGCGAAAACCAGCTTGATAATCGGCTGACTTATGCCCATCTTGAGTTGCGTAAGCACAGATCTCGCGCTGATTAATGTCTTTTGACCACTTATCAAATACCGTCATATAGAAAAAGCCTGCCGGGTTTTGCATACGTAGTAAAAAGTCGGCGCCATACAGGGCTTCTTCGACTAAGCGCACGGCAGAAAACTTGGCAAATTTTTCATTGTCTGCAACCAGCTCTAAGCCTTTTAGCATATTCCAAACCACCATCGGGGTTTGCTGAGGGTTAAAGTAGTTAGCGTAAGACAAGTGACTGAGATATTTGCTTACATCACCTGAGGCGTCATACCAACCGCCATGAGCATCAACGGCTTGTTCGCTATCAAGCACTGGTGCTTGATGGTCTTGCTTATCAAAGATGCCGCCACAACGTTGTGATTTAAAATAGTGCAGTACATCAGAGAAGGTCTTTTGCATTAAGACCCCAGAGCCTATTTCGAATATTTCTGAACGGATGTTATCGAAACGCAGGTAGTAGCGTCCGAGAGATTGGTAATTGGAGAAATCAATGCGAAAAAAATTCCCTTGGTGCCAATGTGCAACTTTTCCGCCTTTTTCAACTTCTATAGACGCAACAGTTTGATGACTGTCAGCACACACTAACAAGGCAGTGGTAGTGGTTAGGCGTAGCTTTTTCGTCATCAATACAGCCTGTTTAGGCCCAAGGGATTCATAACCAAGATGGTTAGTAACTAGCAGCATTGCTGTCTCCGCAAAAATATTGGTAATAGCTTCTGTGAGAGAATGAGAGCCAAGAGTCGCAACTCTTGGCTCGTTAGTGCTTAGTTTTCGTATAAGTAACAGCGCACAAAGTGGTTGTCAGATAACTGCGTAACACCCGGTAGACGTTCACGACACTTATCAGTTGCATGGGTACAGCGACCGGCAAATGGACAACCGACTGAATCTGGCGTCCAGAGTGGGATTTCACCCTTATTGCCTTTCAGTTTTTCGTGGATCGACTTGCTTGGATCTGGCACCGCTGAAACCAGCAATTGAGTATATGGGTGTTGCGGATCGTGGATGATCTCTTCCGTGTCACCCCATTCAACCATGTGACCGACATACATAACCGCAAGATCTTCTGCGATGTAACGTGCAGTCGCGATGTCGTGGGTGATGTAAAGTAGCGACATTTGCTTCTCAAACTTCATTTCTTCCATCAGGTTAAGTACCCCGGCACGGATAGAAACGTCGAGCATTGAGGTCGGCTCATCGGCGAGGACAACTTCCGCACCTACCGCAATGTTACGCGCTAAGTTAACACGCTGACGTTGACCACCTGATAGCTGATGGGGGAACTTTTCAGCGGTCGCTTTTGGTGGGATCAAGCCAACTTGTTCTAGCAAGTCGTACACACGCTCTTCCAGCTCCTTTTTGTTGCCCGGTTTGACCTTTTTATGGATCAACAACGGACGTGCGATATGGTGGAAAATGTTGTGCGTTGGGTTAAGTGAACCAAACGGGTCTTGCCATACCATCTGCACACCTTCACGGTAGTGCATTAGATCTGACTTAGATTTGATATCAAGAATGTCACGACCTTTGTACTCAATCGTACCTGAGGTTGGCGCGTACATTTTTGCGATCATTTTTGCAGTGGTTGATTTACCTGAACCAGATTCACCGACCACAGATAAGCCACGGCTTTTGTACATCTTGAATGATACGTCGTTGATTGCACGCATCATTGGTTGTTTTAGGGCATTACTGCTGATAGGGAAATCCTTAACGAGGTTTTTACCCTCTACCAGTAGTTCGCCGAAATCTTTGCTCATGATTGTCTCCAGAAATTTTTTAGTTTTGCTTTTTTACATTGCTAGATCTTGGTCTGGGCAATTGGCTCACCGTAAAGGTGGCAGTTTGAGTAGCGATTTGGCTCAATCTGTCTCAACTTGGTCTCAACCTGAGTACATTTGTCATGTACACGGTCGCAACGAGCTTGGAAGCGACAACCTTGAGGGATTTCAAGCAAGTTCAGAGGGTTACCTGGAATACCTGTTAGTTTCGTTTTTGGCCCGGTTAGTGGAGGGAAAGAGCTACCCAAGCCCTTGGTGTAAGGGTGGTATGGGCTAGTTAAAATTTCCTTCGAAGGAGCAACTTCAATCAACTCACCAGAGTACATGATGCCGATTCGGTCAGAGAACTCGACCATCAGTGATAGGTCGTGCGTAATAAACAGAATCGAGAAACCAAACTCTTCTTTAAGTGCGTAGATTTTTTGTAGAATTTCACGTTGAACCACTACATCCAGTGCAGTTGTTGGTTCATCCATGATGATCATCTTCGGATTAAGTGCCAGAGCGATCGCAATAACCAAGCGCTGACGCATGCCACCAGAGAACTGGTGTGGGTAATCTGTTAGACGATTTGGGTGAATATCGACAATCTCAAGTAGACCCTCAGCACGTTTACGTGCTTGCTCACGAGTCATATTAGTGTGGCGCATAATCACGTCACAGAACTGCTCTTCCATGGTTAAAACTGGGTTTAGAGCGTTCATTGCACTTTGGAAAACCATCGACATTTCACTCCAGCGGAATGCCTGCATACGGTCATCACTGTACTCTAAGATGTTTTCACCGTTGAAGATTACCTCACCGCCGGTGATAAACGCTGGCGGCTTATGTAGACGCATCAGCGAGAAGGCAACGGTTGATTTACCACAACCAGATTCACCAGCAAGACCGAACACTTCACCCGGTGCGATATCGAAACTAACGTTGTTACACGCTCGAACATCACCCGAGGCAGTAATGTAGTCAACGCATAGATTGCGGATAGAAATTAGTGGTGCTGTCATGATTATTTATCTCCGCTCCAAAGTGCATTTTGTGGTGGTAGTTCAGGCTCGCGCTCTTTCTTTTCTTGCTCAGCAAGTTTTTTCCAGCGTTTCATGCCTTTGTGTGAACGAAGTTGCGGGTTAGCAATTTCATCTACCGCGAAGTTAAGTAGAGCCAGACCAGTCATCAGTAAGATCAGTGCTGAACATGGTGCTAGTAGCTCCCACCAAGCGCCAATTAGCATTGAAGATGAGGTTTGTACGTTGTAAAGCATGATGCCCCAACTAACGGTATTCGGGTCACCAAGACCTAGGAACGAGATAGTCGCTTCCATCATGATTGCGTACATCACCGAACCGATGAAGCTTGCACCAACGATTGGGATAAGGTTTGGTAGAATTTCAACGAAGATAATGCGCCATGAAGATTCACCCAGTACTTCTGCTGCTTTAACAAACTCTTTTTCACGCAGTGCCATGGTTTGAGAACGTATGACACGCGCACCCCAGGCCCAGGCGGTAAAGCCGATTATCAAGGCAATGGTTAGCGGCCCTGCCTCACCGATAAATGCAGCCAGTACGAACAGCAATGGATATTGTGGGATTACCAGCATGATGTTCATCGCAGCAGTCAAAATGTCATCGACACGACCACCAAAGTAACCAGCTGAGATACCGATAACTGTTGCTAGGAAACACACAGTGATACCTGCGCCAAAGCCAACTGCAAGTGAAACACGTGCACCATGAACAAACTGAGACCAAACGTCACGACCCATGCGGCTAGTACCCATTACGTGGTCGGCTTTTTTCGACAAAATCAGTGTGCGACGGTCGTCAGCAAGGTTTTGTGCGATCCAACCATCAGGATTGCTTTGCGCTGATTTCACCACGATTGATGGATACTCGTGTGGGTTACCAGTGCGCTTGTCTGGTGCGTGTTTTGCTAATAAAGGAGCAAATAAGGCAATAAAAACGAAACATGCGAGGATGATACTGCCCACGAGTGCCATTGGGTTGCCAATAACGAGTTTAACGAAACCTTTCATAATTATTTGCCTCCCTTACGTAGGCGAGGGTCAAGAACAACGTACAGCATGTCTGCTAGTAGGTTAAAGAACAGCATAAATAGAGTCATGATAAGTAGCTGACCTTGCAGCACTTGGTAATCACGTGCTTTGATTGCGTTAAACAGTACTGAACCAAGACCTGGGTAGTTAAAGATGATTTCGATAATCAACTGACCACCGATTGCCATACCCAAAGCCATCGAAAGTGCGGTTACACTTGGTAGCATCGCGTTACGTGCCGCGTAGTTGAAAACGATACGCTTCTCGTTAAGACCCTTACCTTTTGCCATGGTGATGTAGTCTTCTGCTAGCAGGTTGATCATGTTGTTACGCATGTTCACCAAGAAGCCACCAATCTGAACCACGGTCGCACAGAAAAGAGGAAGGACAGCATGGTAGGCAACGTCTTTGATAAATGCCCAGCTAGTCCAATCTGGTGAGGTACCGGCTGTATATGCATAGCCAGTCGGGAACCACTTAAGACCGATTGCGAAGGTAAATAGGGCAATCATCGCGATTACAACTTGAGGAACCGCTTGGATAACCAGCATACCTGGAGTGATAAAGGCATCGTATTTGCTGCCACGTTTCCAAGCTGCGTAAATACCAAGAATTGATCCTAGTGAGAAGGAAAGAATTACCGCAGTACCAGCTAGGAATAGTGACCAACCAAATGCACCACCTAGTAGTTCATTTACTGATAGTGGGTAGAACTGGATAGAGGTACCCAATTCCCAACTTAGAATGTTTTTCATGTAAGCAGCGTATTGAACCAATAGACCGCCATCGACGAAACCTAGTAGCTCTTTCATTGCTGCGATACGTTCAGGTGTAACCTGAACCGATGCGTTAGCAAACATCATGGTAACTGGGTCACCTGGCATTGCTCGCGGAATAATAAAGTTTAAAGTTGCCGCAACTAAAAGGGCGACAAAATAAAATGACAAACGTCTTAAAAAATAACCCATAACTTACACCTTACTCACCCAGATTTTCCCTGTTCCTGGTGTCAGGTCGCTCTTAGCGAAACTACAAATTTGAGCGTAGAAATCCCCTGACGCAGAGCGCCATACCTTTCATGACATATTGGAAGGAGGGGGGGATGTGCGGCGCACGGAATGTGCGCCGCTAGATTTATTGCCTATTACTTAACTGGTTTTAGGTCCAGTACGTGTAGTAGACGCTCAGGGATACCAGCCCAAATGTTTGGACGTCCTTGAGGGTTTTCTTCATTCCACCAACCAGTAAAGCGAGTTGTGTTGTACTGGAACATGTATGCGCCAGACATTACAGGAATCGTTACTTGGTTTTCAGCAATGATAGATTGGATGCCGTGAGCAATTTCTAGCTGCTCTTTCTTATCAGCTGTTTTGTAGAAGCTGTTAAGTAGTTTGTCTAGCTCTGCATTTTTGTAGTAGTGCAGTGCGAAACGAGGCATACCGTCACCTTCTTGAAGGTTAGAGTTGTAACCACTGTTCCAGTACAAGTGTGGATCTGCACCGTGGAAGTAGTTGGTGTATGCAACGTCATAAGTCGCTTCAAGCATCGCTTGGTTGTATACAGAGAAGTCTGGCGTACGAGCTTTCGCTTGGATACCTACTTCAGCTAGCTGCTCAACAGCAAGTTGAACTGTGTTGTTGAAGTCAGTCCAACCATTTGGCGATTGGATTAGTAGCTCAAAAGACTTACCAGATGGAGTGTCAACGAAACCATCGTTGTTCACATCTTTAAAGCCAGCTTTCGCTAGAAGCTCTTTAGCGCCTTCAACGTTGTACGTGTTGAAGCCTTTGTACTTGTTGTGAGTCTCTTCGTCTGACCAAGTCTTGAATGCGTAACCTAGACCAGATGCGAAGTCATTCACTGTACCGCCACCGTAGAATGCGATGTCGATGATAGTTTGACGGTCAAGTGCCATAGAGAATGCACGACGGAAGTCAACGTTAGTTAGAGCTTCGTTCTTAGCAGCATCTGGGTGCTTGAAGTTAACTACGAATGCTTGAGTACCTGCTGGCGGGTACCAGTATTGGTGGTTAGGACTTGCAGCAGCGTAAGTACGGTCGATGTCTGGAATGAATGATGAAGTCCAGTCCATTTCGCCGTTGATTACTTTACCTAGGAACTGGTCGTTGTTCGCGATTTGAGGAACACGTAGACAGTCAACATCTAGGTTATCAGCATCCCAGTAGTTCGGGTTTTCACACTGAACGTAAAGTTGTGGTGTAAATGTAGCAATTTCAGTAAACGGACCGCTACCAACTGGGTTTTCGTTGGTGAAGGTTGATGGATCTTCAACTTTGCTCCAGATGTGCTCAGGAACGATAGGAAGTTTAACGATCTCATATGGTGCGTTTGAGTTAGCTTCAGAAACGTAGAACTTAACTTGGTAGTCGTTTAGCTTTTCTACTTTCGTTACCCAAGCGTTAGTACCAGCTTGGTCTAGCTCAGGTTTTTCTTTCACTAGGTTGAAAGAGTAGATTACGTCGTCTGCGTTAAATGTTTCGCCATCAGACCACTTCACACCTTTACGGATATCAAATACAACGCTTAGTAGGTCGTCAGCAATTGTGTAGTTCTCTGCTAGACGGAATACAGGCGTGTTACCTTGCATCTCGTTGAAAACAACAAGTGGCTCAAACATGAAGTCAGTTGTTGTATGTAGGTTAGTTGCACCTAGGAAAGGGTTGAAGTTACGTACAAAAGTCGTGAACTCTTTCGGGTGGATAGTTAGTTCATTTTTCTCTGCTGCTGTTGCTACTGATGCAAAACCAGTAGTAGCTGTTGCGATAATCGCTGTTGCTAGTGCAGTTTTTTTAATGTTGGCAAGCATAGCTGTTCCTTACTATTTGCTTTCATTTCACAATGGATACGAATGTTATCAATTGATGAACACTCACTAAGGCCTACCTCATTGAGATGGATGACGTCGGAGGGTGTCATACACATTCGAGTGGCCTGTAGGCCTTAGGCACGGTTAAGAAAACACCGAAATGACGCTTTTAGCAATTTCGATTCCCGTTAATTTCGTCAAAAACATTGCGACAAACGTTAATAACGTAAATTTCCGTTGATTTGCACAAGGTTTTAAAGTTTTTTTAATATTGATGTCACTCGCAAAAAGTTTGTGGGTGAGATTAGTATGTTAGTGGTTACTATCGTTTTATCGCTTCGCTGTAATGGTAATTTAAGGTGCTATTTTTGATTGAGATCTCTGTCACTTAGCTGTCATTTGGTTAATTTCATCCGCCAATTTAAATCTGCCGAATTGTTGTGATTGCTCTCTCAATTACGTTCTATAGTGGGTAAATCTAATACGATTATCGCCAAATTCGGTGGTTTTCATTCGATAAATCGAGCGTTTTTAACGGTAGTGATGACGTTGTTTTGTGTCGTGTAAAAACTCATTTCATAGCTATCTAGCGCAATAAATTAGCGCAATAAAAAAGCCCACCAAAGGGTGGGCTTGTTGCTGAATATCAACTTTTAGGTAGTGAGCAAATGTTGCAATTTATCGCGTAGCTCTTCTATTTTGCTTCGCTCTGTTGTCATGTCTGAACAGTTGGCAAGGATATATTCAAGTGAGTTGAGCACGGTACGCCAACGCGGCGTTTTCGGCAGGGTCTCGATGCGCAAGTACTTATCCAGTGTTCGGGTTTGTAGCGTACTGCGGTCTAAGTAGACACGCCACAGACCGCTTTGTTCGGCGAAGGTAAACTTACTGTGTCCGGTTGAACTCTCCCAGTAATCAAGCGCGGTAGCCATCGCATCGACTAATACCTCGCGCATCAGCTCTTGTTTAGACTTCTGATCGCTTGAGACGCGATCAGCCAGTCGGGTAAATTCACCACCAAGCTCTTTAAGCTGTTGTAATTTGCCCTTATCACCGTCAAAGGCGTAGCTGGTTAGGGCTTCAATGGCGGTTTCGAGGTTGTTGATGCGTACGGCATTTACGCCACCACCATGGTCGAAGATATACATCGACTTCAAACCCGAAGCGTCAGGCAGGCGAAGAATGTCACCATTAATATGTTGGCGAGTATCTTCTATATAGATGTCGACCTTGCCACAATAATGCTCCTGATTAATATCGATAAACTTCGGTGACAACAACTCTTCGGCGCTGGCGCGCTTAAGTTGCTCAACCGAGCGTTTAAATAGGCGTGCTGCTGCTTCATTGGCAAAACGGACTTTACCGTCGGCACGGGTACAGATAATGGCTTCAGGTGCTGACTCAAGTTGTTCTAGCAGACGACCTTGGGTTTCAATCAAGCTTGCTTCAACCGCTGCGCGTTGGCGCAGTTCATCTTGCAACTCTTGATTCTCTAAAAGACGTTTTTCTGCTTGGCTTGCCGATAAGTGAACCAAGATCCTTGCCGCCAGTTCTTGTTTATTAAACGGCTTGGATAGGTAGTCGTTGGCACCCGCGTCAAAGCCGCGAATGCGGTCATCGGCTTGGTTGAGTGCGGTTAGCATGATGACGGGCAATTCAATATTATCAAATCGCTGGCGAATGGTTTCACACACCTGATAACCACTTAAACCTGGCATCATCACATCTAACAACACCAGTTCTGGTTTTTCTTGCTCGATGTATTGCAGCGCTTCGTAGCCATCTTTAGCGGTTCGAACGCGATAGCCTGCGAGGCGTAAGAAGCTGTCTAACACACGCAAGTTGACCGGTTCATCATCAACCACCAATAGCAATTCGCCATCGGCATTTTCTGGCAAGCTCGCGATGTCTGCTTCTTCAACTTCAAAGCTTTCTGGCGCTTTAAAGTGCACGCTGTCACTGTGGCTTGCCATATCGATTTGTTGTTCGGTGGCAAGCGGCAAGGTAAAGCTAAATGTCGTACCTACCATAGGTTGGCTGCTGACATACAGTGAGCCACCCATTAGCTCAACCAATTGACGGCTAATCGATAAGCCAAGTCCTGCGCCTTGGCGGTAGCGACTGGTATCGCTGCCGGCTTGGATCAATGGCTCGAAAATATGCTCCAGCTGATCGGCCGGTATGCCTTGACCGGTATCGACCACTTGCACTCTAAGTTTGGCATCGACCACATTGGCCGAAATGACAATCTTGCCTTCATTGGTGTATTTGATGGCGTTACCGACTAAGTTGTACAGCACTTGCTCAAGACGCTGCGGATCGGCAGCAACCCAAACTGGCTCACTTGGTACTTGGTTGATAATGCGGATCTGTTTGTTGCCCAATAGGTGAGAGGAGAGCTCAAGCACTAGGCGAGTGGCGCTGGAAAGATCGACGGCGCTGGTGGCTATGTCCATATTGCCATAACGCATTTTGTGATAGTCCAGTAGGTCATCAACCAGATTAGCAAGGCGCAGACCACTGCTAATAATGATATCGAGCTGGTATTTGTGCTCGGCGCGAATAGGACCATTGGCTCCTGATACCAGTGTTTCGGCGATACCGACCATACCGTGTAAAGGCGTCCGTAATTCGTGTGAGGTGGTGGCTAAAAACTCATCTTTGAGTTTGTTTGCCAGTTGCAGTTCATCATTCTTTTTCTGAATCAGTTTCAGGTTACTTTCCAGCTCTTCATTCTGTTCTTTGATTAACTGCATCTTTTCACGAATCGAGCGCTGCATGCGCTCAAAAGCGATCGCTAAGCGTCCAATTTCATCACGGCGACTGGTGTTGATTTCTGCGCTCAAATCGCCTGCAGAGGCCTTTTCAGCTGACCAGGTGAGTTTGAGCAGCGGGGCTGTAATAAAATTAGACAGATAGTGCGACGCGATCACCACCACAACGATGGCAAACAGCATCGCGAACACAAACAGAGTCTCGAGCTGCTTAATACGAGAGAAAGCCTCTTTTTCAGGTACTTCGACCACTAGCGCCCAATCAAGTCCTTTGGATTGAATATGGCTATGAGCGGCAATGATCTCTTCACCTAACGAGTTGTAAAAGGTGCCCACCGCTGATGGATTGGTAAATGCACTATCGATAATTGATTGGCTATTGTCGACGTCTTGCTGTTGGTAGGACAGGGTGCGTAGATGATTGTCTTTACCCACCAGTAGGGTTTTGATTTCCCATACATTGTTATTGTCAGCAATCAGTTTGGTTAGGCTGTTGTTGGGTAAGCGAAACATTGCGTAACTGTGCAAGTAGCCTTGTTGGATAATCGGTGCGCCAATCCAAGCATAACTTTTGTTTTGCTCTGGTTTAAAATCGGAAAAGACCACAGGTGTGTAGTCAGGGTTATCCTTGTGTTTACTGGTCACATCAGCACGCAACTTCTCAAACGCTTGCGTTAAATTGCTGTTTTTGTACTGGTTATCAAGCAGGTTAGTGCCGAAGTATTCGTGTTTAAAGATTGAGTAAGTGACATTACCGTTAATATCCACCAACAGAATATCGTCAAAATCAGAGCGCTTGAGGAGTTCAAGGAAAGAGCGATGATAGCGCTTATGCAACAGTCGGTAACGCTCTGTGCCATTGAATATTGGAGATTCTGGCAAAATTGACGTTTTTACTTGGTCGCCAGAGCCGACAATATAACGCTTCTGAGCATATTGCCGCGCTTGTTCGATATCCAAGCCAAGGCTTTGGAAAGCATTGACCAAGCCATAAAAGCGCCCGCCACTTGCGTAGGCAAGTTCAGAGCGAACAAAGCCCATCACCTCAGACTCACGTGCGTTGAGGTAATCGATGATCTGCTGTTGTTTGCTATCACGAACTGAAATTAGGTGTGAGGTACTTTGTTCCTGCAGATCTTGGCTATGGGACTGCAAGAAAAAGAGAGCGATTACCGTCAGTGGGGTAATACTTAAGGCTAAAAACGCTAACATCAAGGTGTTTTGCAGGCGTTTAAAGCGCTGTTTTCGATACAACTTAAGCATAATTAAAGTATAACTTTCCATGATTGCTGAGCGGAGGACTCAACGTTAACTATGTATACCGTGATTATTTAAGGCACTGATTAGCAACAAGTCAGTGAGAAGTTCTTGAGGTATAGATTGCCTAAAATGACAAAATTAACGAGTTTTTTTACTTTGACAAGTAAGTGGGGCGGAAAGCGTGGTAGGCAGCGCAGAAAAAAGCGATTTGAGAAGAAAATGCCCGCAGAAACGCCGTTCTGCGGGACTGAACGTTATTTTTGTGCGCGATAAATCGCGAATTTATTGGTCTTATTTAGCGTGTCGCATTTTCCAAACGCTTGCTCAATAATTGGCGGATACTGCAAAAAGCTATTGGCAACAATAATCAGTTCACCAGACGTTTTTAACTGTTTTGGCGCATGTTTTAACAAGGTTTCCGTCGCGCTATAGCTGGTATCTAACCCTGAATGGAACGGCGGGTTACTGATCACAAACTGGTAGTCGTCGCCGCAATCTGAATAAACGTCCGAGGCAAAAACATTACCTGACAAGTTATTCGCCGCTAGGGTTGCTTTAGAGGACTCAATAGCCAGTGCGCTAATATCACACATATCCAGCTTAATCTCTGGGTTGAGCGTCGCCATAACACTGCCAATGACGCCTGCACCACAACCAAAATCCAGCACTTTGCCAGTAAGTGATGGCAAGGTATCGAGCAGCAACTGACTGCCGATATCGAACTCACCATGGCTAAATACACCCGGTAAACTCTTGATTGTCAGTTGATGCGTTTGGTAGTTAACCGTGTAGGTTTTAAACCAATCGTTAAGATTGAATGGTTTCACCGCTTGATTACATTGACCCCAATAAAATGAGCAACGACGGGCTGAATCATATTTGTTGATCAGACCATAAGGCTTGAACATTTTTTCAATGCTTTTCACCCCAGAGCGGTTCTCACCAACCACGACAATTTCAGTGTCTGGACCCAGTTTCGCCATCAGCATCGCCAGCAAGTATTCCGCTTCTGCTTTTGCCTTTGGCCAGTAGAGTAGAACCATATCTGCACAAGTTTGCTCGGTAAACTCGGCACCAAATAGACTCGTGATGGTTGAGTAGCCGGATAACTGGCGGTAGTAGCCATAGTTGGTAGTAAATACCGTTACCGATTCACAGTGTTTAGATAACTCAACTGGAAAGAGGTCTTCGGCTTCACCAGCGACTAGAACGTGTTTTCCTGAAAAATAGGCTAACTGACGTTCAGCAATCTGGCTTGGTGCAATATAGGCAGACATGATGTAGCTCGACTGAATAAAAAAGAGGGAGGATTCTCTCATAATCCTCCCTCGGGTGCTAACTCTTATCTTGTTGGTCTAAGAAGTCAGAAAACTCTTCTTCATAGATATAGAAAAGGACCATGGTGACGGCAAAAATAATTGGACCGTAGATAAGGCCAATCAAACCAAATAGGTGTAGACCACCCAGTAGCGAGAAGAAAATCATTAAGGTATTCATTCCCGCGCTGCCTTGCATAAGCAGTGGTCGCAGCAAGTTATCAATCGAACCTACGATGGCCACACTCCATACCAAGAGGAAAATAGCCCATGTTGTATCACCAGTAAGGAAGAGGTAGATAGTTGCTGGAATCCAAATCAACGCGGTACCCACCACAGGAATAAAGGATGCAAAGCCCATCATGGTACCCCAGAAAAGCCCTGGGAAACCCGCCAACCACATACCAAAACCACCAGCAAGACCTTGCGCGATTGCGGTTAGAAATGATCCCATAACCGCAGATTTTGCTACTTTTTCCACTTCGCTCAGCAACTTGTCTTCTTGGCTACGAGAAAGAGGCAAGATATGGCGCATTGCAGAAATAATTTTGTCGTGGTCGCGCAATAGGAAGAACAGCACGAATAGCATTAAGAAGAACGACATCAAAAAGTTAGTCGCGTCACCTAAGATCTTAGCACTAAAGCCGACAATATTGCTGCCAAAGGTGGTGGCGAACTGCGCCACGCGCTGGGCAATTTCTTGTGGCTGAATTTCTTCAAATGGCAAATAGGTGTTAACCAGTTTGAGCCCTTTGACCACCCAAGGATGGGCAAAGACTTCTTGAATGCCGCCATGCGTCACCCAGTAGTAAACATTTTGCGAAAACACCGTACCTTGCTGCACGATGGCGGCAAAAACGAACAGTAGCGGAATGACAATAATAAAAGTCAGAATCACACAAGAGAGTAGAGAAACGATGTTTTTGTGATTCGGCAGTTTGCTTTCAATCCACTCGTGAATAGGAAACATTAATAGCGACAGAATAAATGCCATCACAATAGAATTAATGTACGGCTCAACTAATAGAAAACAAGCGAAGCCTGCGCCAAGTAAGGCTGCGATCAGAACCCAATGTCCTGACGTAATGTTTACTTTATTTGTCACAGTAGTGCCCAGTAGATAACCAAGATATAGAGTATAATGGCTTGATACCCCAGTGACTGCAAGATATTGAAATCAGAGTTTTGTTAACTCTTATTGTTTGCCATTGGCATCGCTAGGCAGTGAGCCTGTTTTCAACTCTTAATCGAGCGCAGGGTAGTCAATCACACAAAGTGATGTTCTTGAGTTGTATTTCTAAAACCTATTTGCGGAGAGTTTAATATGGGGTGTTGCAACAATGATAAGTGCAGTGCAACTTCAGCGGAAAAACCAAAGCGTCGCATTCCGTGGTTTGCGCTGTTACTCAGCGCTCTCGTGCTTTTAGTTATTGTCAATTGGCAATAAAAAAGGCTGCCTAGGCAGCCTCTTCAAAATAACTGGTATTACTTTGCTTCTTGCGCAAGAATCGCGAAACAGCGATCTGCCGCGCTAAGCGTTGCTTCAATTTCTTTGCTGCCGTGCGCCAGAGATGTAAAGCTTGCTTCAAAAGCAGAAGGCGCTAGGTAAACACCGTTATCTAACATTAAGTGGAAGAAGCGCTTGAAGCGTTCAACATCACACTTAGTTACGTCTTCGTAGCAAGTTACGCTTTCTTGCTCAGTAAAGAAGAAGCCGAACATACCGCCAACTTGGTTAACCACTAGAGGAATGCCGTGCTTGTCTGCCAGTTGCTTAAAGCCGTCAGCCAGTTGTTTGGTGATGTAAGCTAAACGCTCTTCATTGCCTTCCGCGCGTAGCACGTTTAGACATGCAAAACCTGCTGCCATTGCAACTGGGTTACCAGACAGAGTACCAGCTTGGTAAACTGGACCTGTTGGCGCGATGTATTGCATCACTTCGCGACGACCACCAAACGCACCTACAGGCATACCGCCACCAATCACTTTACCTAGCGTGGTTAGGTCTGGTTTGATGTCGTAATGCGCTTGTGCGCCGCCAAGTGCTACGCGGAAGCCTGTCATTACCTCATCAAAGATCAGTAGTGCGCCTTCTTGGTCACAAATTTCACGCAGACCTTGGTGGAAGCCATCTACAGGTGGAATACAGTTCATGTTGCCTGCAACAGGCTCAACAATAATACACGCGATTTGATCTTTGTTAGCTGCGAACAACTCACGTACAGACTCTAGGTTGTTGAACGTTGCAGTTAGAGTGTGCTTCGCGAAGTCTTCTGGTACACCCGGTGAGCTTGGTTGACCAAGTGTTAGAGCGCCTGAACCTGCTTTAACCAGCAGGCTATCAGCATGACCGTGGTAACAACCTTCAAACTTGATGATTTTGTCACGACCCGTAAAGCCGCGTGCTAGGCGAATTGCGCTCATGGTTGCTTCAGTACCTGAGCTTACCATGCGAACTTGTTCCATTGATGGTACTAGCTCTGAAACCAGCTCAGCCATATTGATTTCAAGTTCAGTTGGTGCACCAAAGCTTAGACCACGTTGTGCAGCCGCGATTACAGCTTCGCGAATTGCAACATGGTTGTGACCTAGGATCATTGGACCCCAAGAGCCCACGTAGTCAATGTAAGCTTTGCCGTCAGCATCAAAAATTAGAGGGCCATCAGCACGTTCAACAAAAATTGGAGCGCCACCAACGCCGTTAAAAGCACGTACTGGAGAGTTCACA
Source organism: Vibrio rhodolitus (assembly GCF_003350325.1). Lineage (GTDB taxonomy): Bacteria > Pseudomonadota > Gammaproteobacteria > Enterobacterales > Vibrionaceae > Vibrio > Vibrio rhodolitus. The sequence goes on from NZ_QLYZ01000007.1 coordinate 164,444, forward strand.
CCGCCAGGAATGGTTTTCTGCGCTTTTTCATATAGGTCTGCTGATTTGGTCATTGAAATATCCTCTTTTGATTGCTCGGACCAGCTTAAGGGAGGCATTGTACCCCTCTATGCGAGGATGAAAAACGTTTTCCAACAAATTATGAACAATTTAAGACCAAAGTGGGTAATTGCCGCCTTCAAAACCAGTAAGTTAAACTATCAATTTACTCAATCGGTGGTGAATACTTGAACGCTGCACTCAGGTATTAGATAATCACCCAATCAATAAAACAAAACTGCTGCACAATATACGACCAAACTTTGGTAAATCATAAGCAGTAGCGACAAGTGAGAGAGGTCGGTGTGAGCGAAGCCAATATTCCTTTGACATTTTCTGATGCGGCGGCAAAGCGTGTAAACATGTTGATTGCTGAGGAAGAAAACCCAAATCTAAAACTGCGCGTCTACATTACAGGCGGCGGCTGTAGTGGTTTCCAGTACGGCTTTACGTTTGATGAAAACGTAAATGATGGCGATACCACTATTGTAAATAGCGGCGTTACGCTAGTTGTTGATCCTATGAGCCTACAATACTTGATTGGTGGTGAAGTGGATTACATGGAAGGTTTGGAAGGTTCACGATTTTTCGTTAACAACCCAAATGCAACTACGACTTGTGGTTGTGGTGCTTCGTTTAGCGTGTAATTTGCACTACGAAAGAGAAAAAGCTGCCAATGGCAGCTTTTTTTGTATTACAACGATGAGTTGGTTAATTAACGAGCGGCGTCAAATTTGTCGCTGTTACGAAAAATTGTACATTTTGTAAACTTGTCATCTGTTGCAACCTTGTTATGCTATCCAAGTGTACAAGATTAATGCGGTCCTTTTTGATCAAAAATCTATAAGAAACAGTAGAAAGGAATCTTAAGCACGCTGGATGTTGCTTATGAAGTAGTTAAGGATAGTTATGGCTAAGTTGTCTATATTTCGTTTTTTATCAGTACGACCTTATTTTATCTCGATATTTCTCGTCGTATTGCTCGGTACATGGTTGGCGATGGGTTCTTCCAATTCAGAAGAGTTGCCAACTGATCAGAAACAACAAGAAACTCAGGTGCCGCTGGCTAAGGTTGCCTTTGATACCTTTGTTGCCCAGTCCACTCATAAAACCATTGATCTTTATGGACGCACAGCGCCTGACAGAGAAGCGAAGCTCGGTGCTGAAATTGCAGGGAAAATCACCTCACTGCAGGTCAAAAAAGGCGATGTCGTCAAGCGTAATCAAGTGATTGCCATGATTGATAAAGGTGACTTAGAGATCCAACTCCAGCGCGCAACGGCGATGCTTGCGGTGCGAGAGAAAGAGTTTAAAGCGGCACAATCACTCAAGAGTAAAGGATTACAAGGCGAAGTTGCTTTTGCCAATGCGCAAGCGATGCTGGTTGAAGCCAAAGCCATGGTCAGTAACGCCAAACTTGCGCTGCGTAATACCAGTGTGAAAGCGCCGTTTGCTGGAGTAGTCGATTACCTGTTTATCGAAAAGGGCGATTTTGTCGGTGTTGGCGATCCGGTTGCGACGCTGATCGATTTGGAAAAAATCGTCATTGAGGCTGATGTTAGTGAACGTCATATTCAAGACATTAAGCTTAATCAGCCGGCAACAGTACGCTTTATTAACGGACAGCAAACCCAAGGCAAAGTGCGTTATATCGCGCGCGTTTCTTCCGCTTCGACCAATACATTCCCTATCGAAATCGAAGTGGCGAATCCAGAGCAGTTAATTCCAGCAGGTGTGAGTACAGAGGTAGAGCTGAATCTTAAAGATCAACAAGCGGTAAAAATCACTCCCGCAATGCTGGCTTTGGATGAGTCAGGCAATTTGGGTGTCAAAACCCTGCTAAATCAAGATACAGTCAAGTTTGTGCCGATCCAATTAGTCAAAGCAGAGCAAGATGGCGTTTGGCTAACAGGGCTAGGTCAAGAAGTGGATATTATCACCACTGGACAAGGTTTTGTCCGTGATGGCGATAAAGTGATGGCAGTACCAAGCTCAAGCCAAGCGCAGTAGGAGACAGCATGTTTAGCATAATTGATGCTGCGCTTTCGCGCACTCGGACCATGCTGGTATTGCTGGTCTTTATTCTTATCGCTGGGGTGATCACCTATATCACGATTCCGAAAGAATCGAGCCCAGACATCACCATTCCCATTATCTATGTTTCGGTTGGTCACCAAGGGATTTCTCCGGTTGATGCAGAACGTCTCTTAGTGCGACCTATCGAGCAAGAACTGCGCTCAATTGAGGGCGTAAAAGAGATGACCGCGACCGCAGCAGAAGGGCACGCTTCGGTGATGCTTGAGTTCTCGGTGGGGATGGATCTCAACAAAGCGATGGCAGATGTGCGTGAAGCGGTTGATCTTGCCAAACCTAAATTACCGGAAGACAGTGATGAGCCAACCGTTAACGAAGTGACGTTAGCATCGGAAGAGCCGGTATTGTCTTTGGTGCTTTACGGCACAGTGCCTGAGCGCACCATAGTGCAAATTGCTCGCCGTCTGCAGGATAAGCTTGAGAGCTATCGACAAGTACTGGAAGTAGAGATTGCTGGGGATCGCGAGGATATCGTTGAGATCATCGTTGACCCATTGCTGATGGAAAGCTACGGCTTAGATCAGGCAGATATCTATAACCTAATTGCGCTGAACAACCGCGTGGTGGCAGCCGGCTTTGTTGATACTGGCTACGGGCGTTTTTCCGTTAAAGTACCTTCGGTATTTGACTCAATTAAAGATGTTCTGGAACTGCCGATTAAAGTGGATGGCAAACAAGTGATCACTTTCGCGGATGTCGCGACAGTGCGCCGCGCGTTTCGCGATCCAGAAACCTTTGCCCGTCTGGATGGTGAATCTGCGGTGGTGCTCGATGTGAGTAAACGCGCAGGTGAAAACATCATTGAAACCGTTGAACTAGTTAAGGCAGTGCTGACCGAGGCGCAGAAAAGCCCACAATGGCCAAACAATCTGCTGGTTAAGTACACTTGGGATCAGTCCGATGACGTCAAGATGATGCTCAATGATCTGCAGAACAATATTTTGTCCGCGATCATCTTGGTGGTGATCGTGATTATCGCCATTTTAGGTATGCGCACCGCGATGTTGGTCGGGATTTCGATTCCCGGTTCGTTTTTGGCAGGTTTGCTGGCGCTGGCGGTATTTGGTGTCACGGTGAATATCGTGGTGCTGTTCTCCTTTATTATGGCGGTCGGCATGCTGGTGGATGGTGCGATCGTGGTGACCGAGTTTGCCGATCGGCGCATGCAAGAAGGCACACCGAGAAAACAAGCTTATCGAGACGCAGCAAAACGGATGGCGTGGCCAATCACTGCATCAACCGCAACCACATTAGCGGCATTTGCACCGCTACTGTTTTGGCCTGACATCACCGGTGAGTTTATGAAGTTCTTACCGCTGACGTTGATTGCTACCTTGTTTGCTTCGCTTGTTATGGCGCTGCTATTTGTGCCGGTATTAGGCGGCTTATTTGGTAAACCGCAGCATGTGACGCAAGAAAGCCGAGCGCGCATGGTTGCGTTGCATGATGGTGACTTTTCACAGGCGACAGGTATTACAAAGCTCTATTATCACACGCTCGATATTGCCCTCAGCCACCCAATCAAAATTCTCATTTTGGCCATTGCGATGGCATTTGGTGTTGGCACGGCTTACAACAAAGCGGGATTAGGCGCAGAGTTTTTCCCGGAAGTGGATCCACCATTTTTTACCGTTAAGGTGCGCTCTTATGGCGATCTTTCGATTAACGAGAAAGACAACATTATGCGCGATATCGAACAAGCAATGCTGGGACATGATGAATTTGAGAGCGTCTACACTCGCACCGGCGGTGATGATGAGATTGGTCAAATCCAGATCACGCCAGTTGACTGGCAGTATCGTCGCAAAGTGAAAGACATTATTGAAGATCTCAAGCAGCAAACTGACCAATACGCAGGGGTGGAGATAGAATATAAGTTCCCTGATGCAGGTCCTCCGGTTGAGCATGACTTGGTGATTGAAATGTCGGCGCTGAATTTGGATGATTTGGACTCAGCCGCCAAACAAGTGCGTGAGTGGTCGGATAATTATCCAGCATTAACCAACATTAGTGATAACTCAAGTAAAGAGGGGATTGACTGGCAAATTGATATTCGTCGTGATGACGCTTCTCGTTTTGCTGCTGATGCTACGCTCGTCGGCAATACGGTGCAATTTGTCACTAATGGCTTAACTATTGGTGATTATCTGCCGGATGATTCGAACGAAGAGGTGGATATTATTGTTCGTTATCCAGAAGACAAACGTGATATTGGCAAGTTTGATCAACTGCGAGTAAAAACGCCATTGGGCATGGTGCCGATCACCAACTTTGCCAGCATTGTCCCGGATCACAAGCAAGACACTATTAATCGCGTCGATGGTCACCGAATTATCAGTATCAAAGCGGATATCAAAGAAGGCTATAACCTTGCGCTGGAGCTACCAAAGATCCAACAGGCGTTAAGTGAGCTTAAGTTTGCTGATGGAGTTGAGTTTAAATTGCGCGGTCAAAACGAAGAGCAAGAAAACTCATCTGCCTTTTTGCAATCTGCCTTCTTAGTCGCTCTGGTAGTGATGGCGTTAATCTTGATCACCCAGTTTAATAGTTTCTATCAAGCGTTTTTGATCTTAAGTGCGGTTCTGTTCTCCACTGTAGGCGTTTTTGCCGGATTGCTTATCTTCCAGCGCCCATTTGGTGTGGTGATGTCGGGAATCGGGGTGATCGCTTTGGCGGGGATAGTGGTTAACAACAATATCGTCTTAATTGATACCTACAACCAATTGCGTCGCCGAGGGTTAGAAAAGCGTGAAGCCATTTTACGTACCGGGGTACAGCGTCTGCGTCCGGTGCTTTTGACCACAGTGACAACCATATTGGGTCTATTGCCGATGGTATTAGAGATTAATATCGATTTGATTAACCAAAAGGTAGAGTTTGGCGCGCCAAGTACCCAGTGGTGGTCTCAATTGGCGACGGCAGTATCAGGCGGTTTGGCTTTTGCAACGGTGTTGACCTTAGTTCTAACGCCATGTCTGTTGATGCTAGGGCGTAATAAGCTGCCACAAGAAGATGATAAACCGATCTTAGTTGAAGAAAACTAACCTTAGCGAAAACACTTCATTTATGACCCGTCCTGATATGGGTTGACACTTTTTAGTTAAAACGCTCGGTGTACTTCATCGGGCGTTTTGTATTTTAGCGCTGTATGAGGCCTCATCTGATTATAGATTTCTACTGACTCAGCGACCATTTTTCTTGCTTGAGCTACATCTTTAGGCTTTCGCAAGAGATATTCCATTTTCAAAATGCCGTTCACCCTCTCTGCCAACGCATTCTGGTAGCAGTCATACCCATCCGTCATTGA
>NZ_QLYZ01000008.1 GCF_003350325.1 Vibrio rhodolitus
CTTGGGTTTTGCGTCCAATCCATTTTTCCGTGCTTTCTCAGCCAAGTTAAAACAGTTGAGCGACCTTGGATACCATAAATGGCTTGTGCTTGCTTGTAGGTCATTTCTCCTTTTTCTACGGCATCAACGACCTGCAATTTAAAGCCTAGTGTGTAATCACGCTGAGTGCGCTTAATGTAGAGTTTATTTGAAGTGGTCATAATTCGTCCTCAATGTGTAAACACATTTCAGGACGGGACATACAAACAAAAAAAGCCAGCAGTGGGATGCTGCTGGCAAAGTCTTGGGCTTCTAGTTTTGCTTCTTTCTTGCTGTGTAATTAACTGTTACGTCCTTTCTTGTCGCGTCACTTCTTATCAAGCAGATGACGCTCAAGAAATTAGCGCTTAACCTTGTTTACGGATTAGGTAATCAAATGCACCTAAACTTGCTTTTGCACCTTCACCCATCGCAATGATGATCTGTTTATAAGGTACTGTCGTTGCATCACCGGCTGCGAATACACCTTCGAGGCTGGTTTCACCGCGGCTACCAACTTCAATCTCACCACGCTCAGAGAGTGCTACTTCTGAATCTTTTAGCCATTCTGTGTTTGGTACTAGACCGATTTGAACAAAGATACCTGACAGTTCAATCTGTTTGATTTCATCTGTATTGCGGTCTTTGTACTTCAAGCTTGTTACACGAGTACCGTCACCCACAACTTCTGTGGTTTGTGCCATGGTGATGATGTCGATGTTTGGTAGTGAGTTCGCTTTGTCGATAAGCACTTGGTCAGCGCGAAGTACATCGGCGAATTCAAGAACCGTTACGTGTTCAACAATACCTGCTAGGTCAATAGCGGCTTCAATACCTGAGTTACCGCCACCGATAACCGCAGTTTTCTTGCCTTTGAACAGTGGACCATCACAGTGTGGGCAGTACGCGACACCTTTGTTGCGGTACTCTTGCTCACCAGGGACGTTCATTTCACGCCAGCGTGCACCAGGGCTTAGGATGACACTCTTACTCTTCAGCGTTGCACCACTTTCAAGTTGGATGTGAATCAAACCATCTTCTGTGTGTGCTGCGCCCATTAGCTTCTCAGCTTGTTGCTCAGTTACTACGTCTACGTCGTATTCTTTTAGGTGTTCTGCTAGGTCTGTTGCCAGTTTTGGACCTTCAGTACGTTTTACCGAAATGAAGTTCTCGATTGCCATGGTGTCCATAACCTGACCACCAAAACGCTTAGCAACCACACCAGTGCGAATACCTTTACGAGCTGCGTATAGAGCAGCTGCGCTACCACCAGGACCACCGCCGACAACCAGTACATCGTATGGGTCTTTTTCGCTCAGTGCTTTCGCGGCTTTCTCGCTTGCGCCGTCATCCACTTTGTTTAGGATTTCAGTCAGAGACATACGACCTTGACCGAATAGCTCGCCGTTTACGAATACACTTGGTACTGCCATGATGTCGCGTTGTTTCACTTCATCTTGGAACAAACCACCATCGATCATGGTTGCTTTCACTTTCGGGTTGATCGCTGCCATCATGTTGAACGCTTGAACCACGTCTGGACAGTTTTGACATGACAGTGAAATAAAGATTTCTACGTCTAATTCTTTGTCTAGAGCTGCGATTTGCTCAATCACTTCCGGTTCTAGTTTGATTGGGTGACCGCCAGAGTGAAGCAGTGCCAATACTAGAGAGGTAAATTCATGTCCCATTGGCAAGCCTGCAAAACGTAGTGCGGTGCCTTTCGCTGGGTTGGTCACTGCCATCACTGGTTTACGTGCGCTTGCGTTGTCGTCACGTTCAACGGTGATGAGATCGCTCATTTCTGCGATTTGATTTGCTAGTGACAAGATATCATTCGATGCTTTGCTTTCATCTAGACTAACCACTAAACGAACTTCTTGTTTTACATTAGCCAGATATTGTTTGAGTTGTTGTTGGATCGCTTGGTCTAACATAGTGTTACTGCCTTCATTAAATCTTAAAAGTGGTTACTGTAGATAAAATCTTGGGGTAGAGAGCAAATCAGGCAGATGGTCGTCAAGGTATCTAACCTGAAGTGCTCTCTGTTTGGTTCTAGTCAGTAAAAGGAGAATTAAACTGACTAGGTCCTAAATTTGTGCGGCTTAGATTTTGCCAACTAGGTCTAGAGATGGTGCTAGCGTCTCTTCGCCTTCTTTCCATTTAGCAGGACAAACTTCGCCTGGGTGTGCTGCTACGTATTGAGCTGCTTTTACTTTGCGTAGTAAGTCTTCTGCGTCACGACCGATACCTTCAGCAGTGATTTCCATTGCTTGGATAGTACCTTGTGGGTCGATTAGGAACGTTGCACGGTCTGCAAGACCTTGACCTTCACGCATCACACCGAAGTTGTTAGTGATGTTGCCTGTTTGGTCGCCAAGCATGTAGTACTGAATCTTGCCGATTGTGTCTGAGCTGTCGTGCCATGCTTTATGAGTAAAGTGTGTGTCAGTTGATACTGAGTAAACTTCTACGCCACGTTTTTGTAGCTCTTCGTAGTGGTCAGCAAGGTCACCAAGTTCAGTTGGACATACAAACGTAAAGTCTGCTGGGTAGAAGAAGAACACCGCCCATTTACCTAGAACATCTTGCTCTGTTACTTCAACGAATTCGCCGTTTTTGTATGCTGTAGCTGAGAATGGTTTGATTTGAGTGTTAATCATAATTTACTTTCCTTTGAATGTTTTAAGCTGAGCTGTTGTTGCTTTCGGAAAGTATATTCGCATCACAGTGAGTTTAAGGAAAATCGCTTGTAACTATCCTATTGATAGTCATTTCCTATTAATAGTTATTTCACTTGATAGGGAGTATCGATGTCAGTGACGTGATGTTCACGGGACTTTTGATAGGCTTTGCTCCTTACTAAAGCTATACGTACCAATACAGCGAAGTCATCCCCAAACTAGTTGGTGTTGCAGCTAGGCAACCAAATGAGAAAAGTCTCTGAGCATAGTGAACTATGTGATGAGATTTTCGAATGCAGGTTAACGACGCTGTAGCGCCAAATAGGAAGGGGAAGGCGCTTTAGTTTCGAGGGTGCGGTCTGGTCGGTTTTAGGTGTTCCCGACACCGAAAACCTTAAAATTCTTCCTGAATTTTTACCTCATATGCAGCGAATCTTTAATTGATAAAAACGCTTCTAGATCTTTGCACCGATACTAAATACTTCCCCAAACTAGTTTGTGTTACAGCTAGGCATGATGAGATTTTCGAGTGGGATTAACGACGCTGTAGCGCCAAATAGGAAGGGGAATTCCTCAAACTAATTGGAGTCACACCTAGGCGGGCAAACGAACAAAGCCTCTGAGCATAGAAATACTATGTGATGAGGTTTGTGAGAGCAGTTCAACAACGGTGTGATTTTAATTAGGCAGAGGAAAGAAAAAAGCCCTGAAATCAATATAAGATTTCAGGGCTCTCTTAGATTCATCTAAGAAAAAGCAGTGGTACAGTTATAGACCGAGCCTTTTCAAGATGGTTCAATTTTTTATCGATCTTTTTTGATCTTTTTATCTATCCACTAAAAATCAACGTTTTAGATAAAAGGTTGCTGTACCTATTCAAACCAATTGGTGCTGCAGGTAGGCGACCAAAGAGCAAAGCCACTGCAGCGACCATTGGGAAGAATGATGAATCGCTACTTTAAACGCGCTTCGGCTTGCTCAACAGCAAACGCCACTTGCTCTGGCGCAACGCCGCCTAGGGCATTACGTTTAGCCAAGCAAGATTCAATCGTAAGAATTGCGTACACGTCTTCTTCAATCACTGACGAGAAGGCTTTGAGCTCTGCTAGTGACAATTCTTCTAGCGCACTGCCCTTTTCAATTGCGCCGACCACGGCAACGCCGACGATATGGTGCGCTTCACGGAAAGGAATCCCTTTCGCCACTAGATAATCAGCTAACTCGGTCGCGTTGGCGTAGCCTTGCTGCGCCGCTTCTAGCGTACGTTCACCGTTAACTTTGATACCATCAAAACAGAGCGCCGCCATTTCAATACAATCGAACCAAGTATCGAGTGCATCAAATAACCCTTCTTTGTCTTCCTGCATATCTTTGTTGTATGCCAATGGCAGTGCTTTGACTGTCATCATCATGCCGGCTAAGGAGCCATAGACACGCCCAGTTTTACCACGGATAAGCTCTAGGGCATCCGGGTTTTTCTTTTGCGGCATCAACGATGAACCGGATGTAACGGTATCGGCTAATTCAATAAAGTTGGCTTCACCTGAGTTATAGAAAATCATGTCTTCAGCTAGACGAGATAGGTGCAGCATTGAAATCGACGCAACCGACATCAGCTCCATCACATGGTCGCGATCCGAAACCGAATCTAGCGAGTTACGAGTTGCACGGGCAAAACCAAGGTTTTGTGCAATCAGCTCTCGATCCATCGCATAGGCAGTACCTGCTAGTGCGCCAGAGCCAAGCGGACAAGTATTCAGACGCGCGACTGCATCTTTTAAACGGGAATGGTCACGCTCAAACATTTCAACGTAAGCAAGACACCAGTGAGCAAATGTCACAGGCTGCGCACGTTGCAGGTGAGTATAACCTGGTAGAACGGTGGTTTGATGCGCCTTCGCAACATTGACCATTTGCAATTGCAGATCTTCAAGCGCTTTTAATAGCACTTCGCCTTGCTCACGGCACCATAGTTTTAGGTCGGTCGCCACTTGGTCGTTACGCGAACGCCCCGTGTGCAGTTTTTTACCCAAATCACCCACTTTGGCGATCAGTTGCTGTTCAACCCAAGAGTGAATATCTTCGGCATCCGAAGCTAAGATCTGCTTTGGATTCTCTTCTACGCTGACTTTCAGCTCATTCAAAGCCTGCTCAAGTTGCTGCTGCTCTTGCTCGCTCAACACGCCGACAGTGACTAACGCTTTTGACCACGCAACCGAGCCGACAATATCTTGCACTGCTAAGCGATAATCAAAACGAAGCGAATCATTAAAGTCTTTAAAACGTGTATCTGCTGCTTGGGTAAATCTACCGCCCCATAGTGCCATTGCATCTCTCCTGATAATCAAAGGATCCAGCCAAAGCTGAACCCTTTTAAGTCGGTCACATCGCCCAGACTCCGCTGAGCTTATTGGTTCTGGCAAGCTTTAACCTGCCAGTTTATTTATTACTTTTTCTTTGCTGCGTTTAGCGCTCTGATTCTGCTTGATAGCGAGTACAGGCGGATAAAGCCACCAGCATGGCTTTGGTCATACACTTCATCAGCACCAAAGGTGGCGAACTCTTCGCTGTACAAGCTGTTGTCTGAACGCTTCTGCGTAACCGTTGCTTGACCTTTGTAAAGCTTGATCACGACTTCACCATTCACATCTTGTGCAAGCTCATCTGCTGCCGCAAGCACTGACTTACATAGTGGCGTAAACCAACGACCATCGTATACAAGTTGAGCAGCTTTCACACCTAATTCTTCACGGAATTCGAACGACGTCTTGTCCAATACCAATTGCTCAACTGCACGTAGCGCTTCCATGATGATGGTGCCTCCTGGAGTTTCGTAACAGCCACGAGACTTCATACCGACAAGACGGTTTTCAACGATATCGATACGACCTACACCGTGCTTAGCACCTTTATCGTTTAGGTAAACCAGTGCGTTGTATGGGTTCATCGCTTCACCATCAACTTCAACCACTTCGCCTTTCGCCACTTTCAGCGTGACGTATTCCGCTTCATTTGGCGCTTGCTCAGGATCAACCGTCCAAGCCCAGCAATCTTCGTTTGGCGCATTCCAAGTATCTTCTAGAACACCACCTTCTGTTGATAGGTGCCATGCGTTCGCATCACGTGAGTAGATTTTGGTGATTGAAGCTGAACAAGGAATATTACGTGCTTCTAGGTAATCCAAACACTCTTCACGGCTCACCAAGTCCCATTCACGCCATGGCGCAATCACTTTTAGATCCGGAGCAAGAGCGGCAAACGCACCTTCGAAACGTACTTGGTCGTTACCTTTACCCGTACAGCCGTGACACAATGCGTCAGCGCCAACTTTACGTGCCACTTCTACTTGCGCTTTAGCAATGATTGGACGCGCCATTGAAGTACCCAGTAGGTATTTACCTTCGTAACATGCACCGGTTTTCAGCGTAGGGTTGATGTACTCAGCGACCATCTCTTCTTTTAGGTCAACCACATAACACTCTGATGCACCAGAAGCGATAGCTTTTTCTTCAATGCCTTCAAGCTCGTAGTAGCCTTGACCAACATCCGCCACAAACGCCACGACTTCACAATCGTAGTTCTCTTTTAACCACGGGATAATTACTGAGGTATCGAGACCACCAGAGTAAGCTACTACTACTTTGTTTACGTTTACTTTGCTCATTTTCATTCTCCGAGCCTAAGCGTATGACGGCTTAGGTACTAATCCTTGTTATGACTCTCTAAACAGATTTTATCTGTGCTAGAAAATTTACTGCGGCAGAAATTGTGTGCCGATACTCTCACCCGCGAAAAGCTGGGCTAATTTTTCTGGGTAGCGCCAAGTAGCCACTTCGATAGGGCGACCAAGGTCATTTGCCGCTTCCAGCGCCGCTTTAACCTTAACAATCATGCCATCAGTGATCACTTGACCATCAATCAGTTGGTTGGCTTTTTGCTCATCTAAACTCTTGATCAAATTACCTTTGCCGTCCAATACACCGCTCACATCTGAGAGCAAAACAAGCTCTGCATCAAGAGCGCCAGCGACAGCAACGGCAGCTTGGTCAGCATTAACATTCATAATTTGACCATCGTCGGTTAAACCAATTGAGCTGATAATTGGCAGTGCGCCCGTCGCTAATACCGCTTGCAGCACCGCTGGGTTACCCGGCGCCGCTTTACCGACTGCACCAAGTTCTGGATCAAGCTCTTCAACCTGACACAAGCCGCCATCCGCTAGGCTAAAACCGACTGCATTCAAACCATCTTTGATTGCTTGACCTTGCAGTTGCTTATTGGCAGTGCCCGCTAGCGCACCGGCAATTAAACCAATTTGGTCGTAAGGGGTAACACGTAGACCCTGTTTTTTCACCGTCGGCAACTGTAGCTGTTTCATCAGGTCATCCACTAGGTAACCACCACCATGCACAATCACAATTGGTCGCAGTGCCTGAACTTGGTAGTTCGCAATGGCACCAAACACTTGGCTGAGCGTGTCGGTACATGACAGGGCTGCTCCGCCGAGTTTGATCACTAATGGATTTTGTTTGCTCTCTGTCATAACTGCTCCTTGGTATGACTGACCTTGATATCTACCCAAACAACTTGGAGATGCTGGTAGGCGACAAGAGAACAAAACCTCTGAGCATAGATGTACTATGTGATGAGGTTTGTGAGCGCCAGTCAACACCGCAGCAACTGCAAGTGGGACGGGTATAACGAATTAAATAAGTGCCGTGATTTCAGGGTATCCGTAGTGGATGTTCAAGCATTGCATCGCTTGACTCGATGCGCCTTTTAATAAGTTGTCGATCACCGCACATACAATGATGTGCTCGCCTTGTACTTTCCAACCGATATCGCAGAACGGGGTAAACTGAACGTTTTGTAGCTTTGGCATGCCATCAACTAGACGCACCAAAGGTTTGTCTTGATAAGCCGCAGCAAATACTTGCGCGACTTGCTCTGGGTTTGCACCCGCAGAAAGTTTCATGGTGATAGTGGCAAGAATGCCACGTTTGAAGTCCGCTAAGTGCGGGGTAAAAATCACATCACAACCTAAATGGGTGGCGATTTCTGGCTGATGGCGATGAGCGAATACACCGTAAGGTTGCAAGCTCACTTCACACAAACTATTGGTAAGCGTTGCCTTACGACCGGCACCCGATGCACCGCTAGTTGCGTTAATCACTGGCCACTGCTTAGTATCGATTAAGCCCGCTTGCAGCAAAGGTTTGATTGCCAATTGTGAAGCGGTTGGGTAACAACCCGGTACCGCCACCAGTTGGCTTTGTTTGATTTCTTCGCTCGCCCACTCAGCAAGACCGTAAGCGGCGTTATCTAGCCATTGTTCGTGTTGATGATCAAAACCATAAAACTCTGGGTAGAAGCCGCCCTTTTTAACTCGGAAGGCTCCCGACAAGTCAAACACTTGGCAACCATGCGCTAACAGCGTTGGCGCTAAATCATGGCTCACTTCATGTGCAGTAGCGAGAAAGACTACGTCTGCATTTTTCGCTACCCCTTCAACATCTACCAGCGGTTGAACTTGGTCATCGACCAAACCCGCTAACTTACCGTGCAAAGCAGAGATTGGCGTACCTGCATCTGCGCTGTTGGCTGAAACGTATAAACCTGATAGCGTAAGCTCTGGGTGTTTGTGCACCATCAGTGCAAGTTCTGCTCCGGTATAGCCAGTGGCACCAATGATGGTCGTTTTAAGCATTTTAAGACATCCGTATCGTTATTTAGCGTCACTCAATGTGACTAAAAAACTATTTAAAGTGTTTTTTAATGATTTTTTATTCATTAAAAATGATTTAATATGTGTTTTACCTTCTTAGTTAGCGTCTGTCAACAGGGAAACGAAGATAATATGCAACTACCGAGCTTTATTGAGGTCTACCGCGGCCTAATTTCTACTTCCTCTATCAGCTCTTCTGATCCAAGTTGGGACGAGGGTAACCAGCAAGTTATCGAGAAACTTGCCACTTGGCTGAAAGATGTCGGCTTTGATGTGGATGTCATTCAAGCCGCACCCGGTAAATACAATTTATTAGCCAAGAAAGGTCATGGTGAAGGCGGGCTACTACTCGCCGGTCACAGTGATACCGTGCCGTTTGATGAGGGGCGTTGGAACTTCGAGCCGCATGCGATTACCGAAGCCAATAACCGCTTCTATGGTTTAGGCACTGCGGATATGAAAGGCTTCTTTGCTTTTATCTATGAAGCCGTAAAGAAGATTGATTGGAGCAAACAGACCAAACCGCTCTATATTCTCGCCACTTGCGACGAAGAAACCTCGATGCTGGGCGCACGCCACTTTACTGATAACACGCCAATCAAACCGGATTACTGCATTATTGGTGAGCCAACGAGCTTAGTACCGATCCGTGCTCACAAAGGGCACGTCGCCAATGCGGTGCGCGTGACCGGTAAATCAGGTCACTCTTCCGATCCTGCGCTTGGCGTGAACGCTATTGAGATCATGCATGAAGTGCTTTTTGCGCTGATGCAACTGCGCGACAAGCTGATCAAAGAGTATCACCATCCGGGCTTTGCGATTCCCAATCCAACACTGAACCTTGGGCATATTCATGGTGGTGACAGTGCTAACCGTATCTGTGGTTGTTGTGAGTTGCATTACGATGTGCGCCCTCTTCCTGGGATCAGCTTAGATGGTCTGAGCAATATGCTGCTGGGTGCTTTGCAAGAAGTGCAAGCCAAATGGCCGGGAAGAATTGCAATCACCCCACTGCATGATCCCGTGCCGGGCTTTGAGTGTAACCACGACCATCCATTTGTTGGTGGCATGGAAAATATCTGTCAGACGCCATCGGAAACGGTCAACTACTGCACCGAAGCACCGTTTTTAAGCCAGCTATGCCCAACCTTGGTATTGGGTCCGGGATCGATTGAACAAGCCCACCAACCGGATGAGTTTTTGGCGTTTGAGTTTATCGACCCAACCATCAATATACTGTCGAAATCGATCTACACCTATTGCTTTGATTAAAGCGCTTGAAGCAGCAGAGAGCGACTCTGCTGCTTTTTGATAGCCGTTAATAGAGATGCACGACTAAAGCCTAATGGGGGCGGAGCTCAATACAGTTTATAGTGATTGATCGCTCAAAATAGCGCTTTTCTGTAATAAATTTTCAGTAATTTAGGCAAAATAAGCGCAATTGTTCGAAGTGAACGAAATGACACTATTTGTGCAAAATAAGCTGGCACTATTTGACTGTTGGCGATATTTTTAGCTAGATTGTCTATCGACAAGGAACAATGGATGTAATTTTTTTACAAGGCAGGATGATAATGAACGAGAAATACTCTGCTCTACGTAGTAATGTGAGCATGTTGGGTCACTTGCTCGGCAATACTATCAAGGATGCACATGGAGACGTGATTCTTGAGAAAGTAGAAACCATACGTAAGCTTTCTAAATCAGCACGCTCTGGCAACCCAGCCGATCGCGAAAATCTCATCGAAGAGATCAAAAGCTTACCTAACGAACAACTCACTCCTGTTGCTCACGCCTTTAACCAGTTTCTAAATCTGACCAATATGGCAGAGCAATACCATACGATTTCACGTCATTGCGATGCACATGTCTGCGAACCTGACGCTATCAACACTCTGTTTTCTAAACTCAGCCAAAATGGCATTAGCAAACTTGATACTGCACAAGCGGTTCGCGATCTGAATATCGAACTGGTACTGACTGCTCACCCTACTGAAATCACTCGTCGCACCATGATCAATAAACTGGTGAAAATTAACGAGTGTTTGTCCAAGCTTGAACTGAGCGATCTCTCGGTCAAAGAGCGCCAAAAAACTGAGCGCCGCCTAGAGCAACTTATCGCCCAAAGCTGGCATTCTGATACCATTCGCCAGCAACGCCCAACGCCACTTGATGAAGCGAAATGGGGCTTTGCTGTCGTTGAAAACTCACTTTGGGAAGCAGTACCAGACTTTCTCCGTGAGCTTGATGAAAAACTTGAAGCTTACCTAGGTGAAGAGCTGCCAATTGATGCGGCACCAGTACACTTCTCATCTTGGATGGGCGGTGACCGCGATGGTAACCCATTTGTGACACACACCATCACACGCGAAGTACTGCTCCTGTCTCGCTGGAAAGCTGCGGACCTCTATCTCGGTGACATCAACGAGCTAGTTAGCGAACTGTCGATGACGCGCTGCAACGATGAAGTGCGCGCACTTGCTGGTGAAGATGAACACGAACCTTACCGCGCGATCCTTAAGTCGCTGCGTGCGCTGCTAAACGACACCAAAGAGATCTTGGACGCTAAGATCCATGGTCAAAAGCTGGCAATTAAAGCACCACTGCAAAATGCCGAGCAGCTATGGCAACCACTCCTTGCCTGTTACAAGTCGCTACACGAATGCGGCATGGGCGTCATCGCCGATGGCTCACTGCTTGATACATTGCGCCGCGTAAAAGCGTTTGGCGTACACCTAGTGCGTTTGGATATTCGCCAAGAAAGCACGCGCCACTCAGATGTAATTTCAGAGCTTACTCGCTACCTCGGCATTGGTGACTATGACCAATGGAGTGAGCAAGACAAAGTTGCTTTCCTAACTCAAGAACTCAGCTCTAAACGCCCGCTTCTTCCACGTGATTGGCAACCTTCAGAACCTGTTAAAGAAGTGCTCGATACTTGTCGCATTATCGCTGCGCAACCACGTGATGCCTTTGGTGCCTACGTTATTTCGATGGCGCGCACTGCTTCTGATGTACTGGCAGTGCACCTACTGCTGCAAGAAGCAGGCTGCCCTTACCGCATGGACGTGTGCCCACTGTTTGAAACCCTCGACGATCTCAACAACGCCGAGTCAGTGATCAAGCAATTAATGAGCATCGATCTCTACCGTGGCTTTATCCAAAACCAGCAAATGGTGATGATTGGTTACTCTGATTCTGCTAAAGATGCCGGCGTGATGGCGGCAGGTTGGGCGCAATATCATGCGATGGATGCACTGGTTAAAGTTGCCGACGAAGAAGGCATTGAGCTGACACTATTCCACGGTCGTGGCGGCACAATTGGTCGCGGCGGCGCGCCAGCGCACGCTGCACTACTCTCTCAGCCACCAAAGAGCTTGAAAGGCGGCTTGCGCGTAACTGAGCAAGGCGAAATGATCCGCTTTAAACTTGGGCTACCTGAAGTGGCAGTAAACAGCTTCAACATGTACGCCAGTGCAATTCTGGAAGCGAACCTATTACCACCACCAGAGCCAAAACAAGAATGGCGCGATCTGATGAACGTGCTGTCTGAAGTTAGCTGCGAAGCTTACCGTGGCGTAGTTCGTGGTGAACCGGATTTTGTACCTTACTTCCGCCAAGCAACACCTGAACTGGAGTTGGGTAAGCTGCCATTAGGCTCACGCCCATCGAAACGTAACCCGAACGGTGGTGTGGAAAGCCTACGTGCGATCCCTTGGATCTTCTCATGGAGTCAAAACCGCCTAGTTCTACCTGCGTGGTTAGGTGCGGGTGAAGCGATCCAGTACTCGATTGACCAAGGTCACCAAGAGCTACTAGAAGAGATGTGTCGTGAATGGCCATTCTTCTCAACTCGCCTTGGTATGCTTGAGATGGTGTATTCGAAATGTAGCATTGGCATCTCTCGTTACTACGATGAGCGTCTGGCTGATCCTGAATTGCTGCCACTGGGTGATCGCCTACGTGAACAGCTACAGAAAGACATCAAAACGGTGCTAAAAGTTGAAAACAACGAGAACCTGATGCAGAGCGATCCTTGGGGTCAAGAGTCTATCCGCCTGCGCAACATCTACGTTGAGCCACTCAACATGCTGCAAGCTGAATTGTTATACCGCACTCGTCAGGTAGACGATCCATTACCTGAACTTGAAGAGGCATTAATGGTCACGATTGCAGGTATTGCAGCGGGTATGCGTAATACCGGCTAACAGCAGACGAAAAGAATCGGGCCGCTCCTTGAGCGGCCTTTTTTATTGATTTGGGTCATTTTCTTGCAGTGATATAAATCGCAAGCATTTGGATGGGCATGATATAAAATATCAGCTTTAAGACATATAAAACCCATATATCAGCACAACATTCTGCAACTAAACTTTATTGAGCGTTTTATCAGTTTTTTATCCAGTTCTCCGCATCTATTCCACTTTATGCTTATTATTTAGATATAATATCGCTCCCCTGCGAAACACATAAAATATACAGTTCGCAGTCTCGATCGCATCGATCGAACTAGGTGAATAACGGCTTTTTTAAGGTGACATGACCAACTTTGTTGGTACTGCCCTCATCGACATAACACACGTGCCTTTAGAAGCACATATAGATGTTGGCAGTTGATTTGAGTTTATTGACCATTTGGATTGAAGACATGTCATTACCACACGTAATTCTTACAGTTCTTAGCACTCGCGATGCAACTGGATACGACATCACCAAAGAATTTTCCGCTACCATCGGCTACTTCTGGAAAGCAAGCCACCAGCAGGTTTACC
Organism: Vibrio rhodolitus; assembly: GCF_003350325.1. Lineage (GTDB taxonomy): Bacteria > Pseudomonadota > Gammaproteobacteria > Enterobacterales > Vibrionaceae > Vibrio > Vibrio rhodolitus. The sequence goes on from NZ_QLYZ01000008.1 coordinate 13,200, forward strand.
GTGAACTAAACAAGATGGCACAAAACCAACTTGTAACCTGTGTGCTGGAGCCGCAAGAAGGTAAGCCGGACCGTAAAGTTTACTCGATTACAGATGCTGGGCGCATTGCTCTCGGCGAATGGTTTGATCAACCAACTGCACACCCTACCGTTCGTGATGAATTCTCAGCGAAACTGATGGCATGTTCAGTGCAACCATCAGCGGCATTTAAAGATCAGCTTGCTGGTCTTGTGGAAGAATCACGTAAGCTGGTTGAGCACTACAAAGAGATCGAAACCGCTTACTACTCAAACATTGCTAGCCTTGATAAGCAGCAGCGTTTAGAGCGCCTAACCCTGCGCCGTAACCTACTACTTCGTCAAACTTGGATTGAGTGGGCTGATGAAGTACTCGCTGAGCTTGATGCATTAGCGTAAAAACAACATCGACAGACAGTAAAAAGGTTGGCGATTGCCAACCTTTTTTTATTCAACTCAGCTTTACAGCGAATCACTAGATGCCGTCACCGTGCACAAATTGCTGCGACTTACCGTTAAACTGCTGATCCATATCCAAAGATGGTTTATCTGATTGCGGACGACCGACGATTTTCGCCGGAATACCAGCAACCGTGGTATGCGGTGGCACTTCATGCAGCACCACAGAGCACGAAGCAATCTTTGCCCCTTCGCCAACTTCGATATTGCCCAGGATCTTAGCACCAGCACCAATCATGACACCTTCACGGATTTTCGGGTGGCGGTCACCACACTCTTTACCCGTACCACCTAGCGTTACGTCTTGCAAAATTGATACGTCGTTCTCAACTACCGCTGTTTCACCAATCACAATACCCGTTGCGTGGTCGAGCATGATACCGCGACCAATACGTGCTGCCGGGTGAATATCCACCTGACACGCCACTGAAATTTGGTTTTGCAAATAAGTTGCCAGCGCGACTCGACCTTGCTTCCACAACCAGTTGGCGACTCGGTAGCCTTGCAGCGCATGGTAGCCTTTCAGGTAAAGCAGTGGGATTGAATACATTGAGACTGCCGGGTCACGATTGACCGTCGCGCAGATATCACAAGCAGCCGCTTCAGTAATACTTGGATCGGCAGCAAACGCCTCTTCCACCACTTCACGTACAGCCATCGCTGGCATTGATGCAGTGTTGAGCTTGTTGGCAAGAATGTAGCTCAGCGCTGCACATAAGCTATCATGCTTAATAATGGTGGCATGATAGAAACTAGCAAGCATTGGCTCTTGTTCAGACTGCTCACGCGCTTCCTGAATAATCGTCTGCCATATCTGTTTTTTTTCACAATGCTTCATATTGATTGAACCTTTCTAAACGACGAACTTCCTTGTTATGCCTATACCCGTCCTACTTGAAGTTGCAGCGGTGTTGACTGGCACTCACAAACCTCATCACATAGACCATCTATGCTCAGAGGCTTTGTTCCTTTGTCGCCTACCTGCATCTCCAAGTTTTTTGGGTACATCCCCTTAATTATAGGTTTGTTGGGATAGATTAAGCTTCTGCTTTTTTATCACGTGCGAGTAAGTCTTTAGCCGCTTCTCGCGCGTCTTTATTTTGGTAAAGCACTTGGTAGATCTGATCAACGATTGGCATTTCTACGCCCATACGTTGTGCCAGCATCCATACTTCTTTGGTATTACGGTAACCTTCAACCACCTGACCGATCTCTTGCTGAGCGGTATCCACATCTTTACCTTGTCCAAGTGCCAAGCCAAAGCGGCGATTGCGAGATTGGTTATCTGTACACGTTAGTACAAGATCGCCCAAACCTGCCATGCCCATAAAGGTTTCCGTTTGCGCGCCCAAGGCTGCGCCTAGACGACACATTTCCGCTAGACCGCGAGTAATCAATGCAGTACGAGCATTGGCACCAAAACCAATGCCATCCGACATACCAGCCCCGATGGCGATAACGTTCTTCACCGCGCCGCCTAGCTGCATACCAGTAAAGTCACTATTGGCGTAGACGCGGAATGTCTTACTGCAGTGGATTTTCTCTTGCAGGTCGGCAACAAACTGCGCATCTGGTGATGCAACCGAGATTGCGGTTGGCATACCCATCGCCAGCTCTTTAGCAAACGTAGGACCCGATAGCACGGCCAGCGAGTAGCTCTCACCTAAAATGTCGTGCGCGACTTCTTTTAGCAGACGACCAGTCTCAGGCTCTAAACCTTTGGTTGCCCAGCAGATACGTGAGTTATCGTGCAAGTAAGGCGTCACATTACCTAGCACAATACCAAATACATGACTTGGTACAACGACCAGAAGGTCACGGCTTGCTTGCACTGCTTTTTCTAAGTCTGACTCAACAATCAATGACTCAGGAAAATCCACACCGGGTAAAAATTCATGGTTAGCACGCTCAGCTTCTAGCTTTGCCATGTGCTCAGGCTCATGCCCCCAAATCACCACATTGGCGCCATTACGAGCCAGAGAAATAGCAAGAGAGGTACCGTAAGAACCGGCGCCTAAAACCGTCATTGCGATCTCTTTTCCGTAGGCATTATTGATGTTTGAATTTGTCATTCGTCCGCCTGTTCAATATATATTGAGTTGTTATACCAAAACCGCTTTAGCCACAAAGCCAAGTTTGAGTATAACCACTGTGCTTAAAACAAAAAATGCACAACGCATGCGGTTACGCGATGCCTTGTGCATTTTAATTGCAATCTAACCAATTAACAAAAAACGTTAATTAAGCTTCAGCTTGACCTTCGCCTTGTTGAGCTTGCTGTTGTAGGTAGTTCATAAACAGCGCATCAAAGTTAACTGGAGCAAGGTTAAGTTGCGGGAATGTACCCTTCATCACTAGGCTTGAAATTGTTTCACGCGCGTATGGGAATAGGATGTTTGGACAGAAAGCACCTAGGCAGTGTGCTAGTTGACCTGCTTCCATATTCTCAGCTGTGAAAATACCACCTTGTTGCACTTCACATAGGAATGCCGTCTCTTCAGCGTTTTTCACTGTCGTCGTTAGGCGTAGCACAACTTCGTATACACCCGCACCTAGCTCACGACTTTGCGTGTCTAGATCCAGTTTCACTTCTGGGTTCCACTCTTTTTGGAACATTTCTGGTGAGTTTGGCGCTTCAAAAGAAACATCTTTTAGGAAGATGCGTTGAATTACAAAGTTTTGCGCGTCTTGTTGCGGTGCTGCTTCAGCCATGTTCGAATCCTTTATTCCTTAATTTCAAATACTGCTTGAGACTAACCAAGAGATGCGTTTTGCTCTATTTGAGCACGTAAATTCGTGCCACAATTCACATCTCTTTTAGTCAAACGCCGATTTATTGTTCAGCGCTGTGGGCAATCGTTACTTCTTACCACGTACAAGTGGTAGGTTCGCTTCGCTCCAAGAGACCAAACCATTCTTCAGAACAAACACTTGTTCAAAACCAGCTTTCGCTAGTAGGTTCGCGCTCTCTTGTGCGGTTTGACCCGTTTTGCATACCACAATAATTGGGTCAGCTTTGTGATTTTCAAGGCTACCGAAGTTACCTGCCTTGATATCTGACGGCAAAATGTGAACTGCTTCAGTAATATGACCTTTTTTAAACTCGTCTTTCGAGCGAATGTCGACTACGACACCATTTTCACGGTTAATCTTTGTTGTCGTATCACTAGCAGTGATCTCTTTGTAAGCCGCTGTCGATGTTTTAACGATATTCATGATAAGCGCGACCAAAAGGCCAACCCATACCAATGACATAATCATATTGTCTTGGAAAAACGCGATGTACTCTTGCATATCCTGTGCTCTTGTATAAATAAGAGGGGTAAATCGGTCACCCCAGTTTCAAAATCAGATTGGGAGTATAGCGGGCTTGGCATCTCTAGGCGAGCCTAGAACTGCAAGAATCGGAGATCCTGACCACGCTTTCTCGCAATATTAAGTTAAAGTTTTAGGCAATTGGAAACGGGAACGCAGTCACTTGATCAATATGATCGCAACCCAGTGCCAGCATAATCAAACGATCAACCCCAAGCGCCACCCCAGCACACTCCGGTAAACCGGATTTCAGCGCCTCAATTAAATGGTAATCAATCGGCTGTGTCGGTAAGCCCATCTCAATACGTTTGGCGTTGTCTTGCTCAAAACGCGCCAGTTGCTCGGCAGGGTTATCCAGCTCATGGAAACCATTAGCTAGCTCAATCCCTTTGAAATAGACCTCAAAGCGATCTGCTACGCGCGAGTCTGCTTGGTTAATCTTGGCTAATGCCGCTTGGCTAGCTGGGAAGTCATACACAAAGGCAGGCACTTGTTGACCAATTTTTGCCTCAACACCAATACTAAACAGCAGTTGCAGTAAGGTGTCTCGGTCTTCCTCTGGCTCAGCAATATCACTTAAGCCTAGCTTAGCCGCCACTTGCTTTAACTCCTGCATTGAGCCTTCTAGTGGACACACACCAAGCACATTAATAAACGCTTGTTGGTAAGTCATACGCTCGGCTTGCCCTACTTTAAGTACCAGTTGCAGCAGAGCATCCATCTCATCCATAAGCTTGTGGTGATCAAACCCAACGCGGTACCACTCGAGCATCGTGAACTCAGGGTTGTGATAACGACCATTTTCTTCATTACGAAATGCTTTATTGATTTGGTAGATACAACCACTGCCTGCCGCTAACAGACGCTTCATGTGAAACTCTGGGCTGGTCATTAAAAACAGTTTACTGCCATCGGCATAACCTGGGCCAATAAAGTCGGTTTGAAAAGTATGCAGGTGAATATCGGTCACCGTGGCGTGACTCATCGCCGGGGTATCGACCTCAAGTACATTGCGCTCGGCAAAAAAGTGACGAATTTGGCTGAGCACTTCAGCCCTTTGTTTAAGCAGTTCTATCGATGCGGTTGGTTGCCAGCTCATCTTGCTACCTTGTTTATCAAACCAATCAATGGGCGGGGAAGATAGCATACCAATCAAGATAAGTATTTAACCATTCTTGTGGATTGAAAGCCGATACCGATGCAAGCGACAAGCCCTAACAAAGCTGTGCGCTAAACCATGTGCTAACCGACTGATAAAAGGAATTATCAGTGATTCAAACTTGTCTTTACAGCCATGTAACAGATGGCGTTTACGTAACCTGACGTTGCGAATAACGCGCCGTGATTAGCCTCACATATCCTATAAATTGTATGCCTACAAGTTCATTACCGGAGTAAAAACCGGATCAAATCAATTTTTACCCCTAGCCCCTCTTTTACACTGTTTGTAACACTTTTGAGTCGTGTGTAGCACGTTCTTCCTAGGCTAGAAAGTAACCGATAGCACTGACTCTATTACTATAACAAAGCGGCTATATGCTGCACTTACACACTGGAGGATAACTGTGCAAACTATCATCACAGATATCGCAGTCATCGGCGCAGGCGGCGCTGGTCTTCGTACTGCTATTGCAGCAGCTGAAGCAAACCCGGATTTAGAAATCGCTCTGATCTCTAAAGTTTATCCAATGCGTTCTCACACAGTCGCGGCAGAGGGTGGCTCAGCGGCAGTTATCAAGGATGAAGATAGCTTAGACAATCACTTTAACGACACCGTTGGTGGTGGTGACTGGCTATGTGAACAGGATGTGGTTGAATACTTCGTTGAGAATGCGACTCGCGAGATGATCCAAATGGAACAATGGGGTTGTCCTTGGAGTCGTAAAGAAAATGGCGAAGTCAACGTACGCCGCTTTGGCGGTATGAAAGTCGAACGTACTTGGTTCGCAGCCGATAAAACCGGCTTCCACATGCTGCATACCCTATTCCAGACTTCAATGAAGTACCAAAACATCAAACGTTTTGACGAATACTTCGTGGTTGACCTATTGGTTGACGAAGGTGAAGTGCAAGGTCTTATCGCTATCCATATGGCGGAAGGCGAACTGGTTACCATCAAAGCTAAGTCTGTGGTACTGGCAACCGGTGGTGCAGGTCGCGTTTACCACTGTAACACCAACGGCGGTATCGTAACGGGTGATGGTATGGCAATGGCTTACCGCCACGGCGTACCACTGCGTGATATGGAATTCGTGCAATACCACCCAACCGGTCTACCTGGCACCGGTATCTTGATGACCGAAGGCTGTCGTGGTGAAGGCGGTATCATCGTTAACAAGAATGGCTACCGTTACTTGCAAGACTACGGCATGGGACCAGAAACCCCTGTTGGCGAGCCGAAGAACAAATACATGGAACTGGGTCCGCGTGACAAAGTTTCTCAAGCATTCTGGCATGAGCAGCAAAAAGGCAACACCATCAAACACCCACTGGGTGATGTTGTGCACCTTGATCTTCGCCACCTAGGTGAAGAGTATCTGCAAGAGCGTCTACCATTTATCTGTGAACTTGCCAAAGCTTACGTCAACGTAGACCCAGCAAAAGAGCCGATTCCAATTCGTCCTACCGTTCACTACACCATGGGTGGTATTGAAACCAACGGTCAATGTGAAACGCGCATCAAAGGTCTATTTGCCGTTGGTGAATGTGCTTCTGTTGGCTTGCATGGCGCGAACCGTCTAGGCTCAAACTCACTGGCTGAGTTTGTGGTATTTGGTCGCGTAGCCGGTGAACACGCGGTACAACGCGCAGCAGAATTCAAAGGCTGGAATGACGAATCAATCGCAGCACAAGTGGAAGCAGTTGAAGCTCGCATTGAAGCGTTGATGAACCAAGAAGGCGATGAAAACTGGGCAGATATCCGCACGGAAATGGGTCACACCATGGAAGCGGGTTGTGGTATCTACCGCCAAGAAGATTTGATGCAAGCGACGATCGAAAAGATCACTGAGCTGAAAGCACGCTACAAGAAGATCAGCATTAAAGATAAAGGCAAAGTGTTCAACACTGACCTGCTTTACGCTATCGAAGTGGGCTACGGCTTGGAAGTGGCTGAAGCTATGGTTCACTCAGCAATCTTACGTAAAGAGTCTCGCGGTGCGCACCAACGTCTCGATGACGGCTGCACTGAGCGTGATGACGTAAACTTCCTTAAGCATACTCTGGCTTTCTACCAAACGGATGCAGCGCCAGCTATCGACTACAGCGATGTCACTATCACTAAGTCACAGCCAAAAGCACGTCTATACGGCGAAGCAGCTGAGAAAGCAGCGGCTGAAGAAAAAGCAGCAGAGAAAGCGGCAGCGAAAAGCGCAGAGGAGCAAGCATAATGTCAGCACATCGTATTCAAAAAGTAGACATCCTGCGTTATGACCCAGAGAAAGACGCAGAGCCGCATTTCCAAACCTTTGAAGTGCCGTTTGATGAAACTATGTCGGTGCTTGATGCACTTGGCTACGTGAAAGATAACCTGGATAAAGATCTGGCTTACCGCTGGTCTTGCCGCATGGCGATCTGTGGTTCTTGCGGCATCATGGTTAATGGTGTGCCAAAACTTGCGTGTAAGAGCTTCCTACGTGACTACATCGATGGCGTGAAGATTGAGCCTTTAGCAAACTTCCCAATCGAGAAAGATTTGATCGTAGATATGACGCCATTTATCGAGCGCCTTGAAGCGATTAAACCTTACATCATTGGCAACGATCGCAAACCTGAAGATGGCACCAACCTGCAAACGCCTGAACAGATGGCGAAATACAAACAGTTCGCTGGCTGTATCAACTGTGGTCTGTGTTACGCAGCGTGTCCGCAATTCGGTCTGAACCCTGAGTTTATTGGTCCTGCTGCTCTAACTCTTGCACACCGCTACAACCTAGATAGCCGTGATAATGGTAAAGCTGAGCGTATGGCACTGATCAACGGTAAAAACGGCGCTTGGGGCTGTACTTTCGTTGGTTACTGTTCTGAAGTATGTCCGAAAAACGTCGATCCAGCAGGCGCGGTTAACCAAGGCAAAGTCGAGTCTTCAATGGATTTCGTGATTGCGATGCTTAAGCCTGACGGCAAACCAGTGAAAGAGGAAGCTTAGTATGAGTAACCGTAAACCTTATGTACGTGAGATGAAACGTACTTGGTGGCAAAGTAGCCCTTTCTACCGCTTCTACATGCTGCGTGAAGCAACAATACTGCCTCTGATCCTATTTACGCTATTCCTCACTGTGGGTTTAGGCGCGTTAGTCAAAGGTCCAGAGGCTTGGCAAGGTTGGTTAGAGTTTATGGCAAACCCTTTAGTCGTAGCGATCAACATCGTTGCACTAGCAGGTAGCCTACTGCATGCACAAACTTTCTTTAGCATGATGCCACAAGTAATGCCAATTCGTATCAAAGGCAAACCAGTAGAGAAAAAGCTCATCGTACTTGCTCAATGGGCAGCGGTAGCGTTTATCTCTTTGGTTGTTCTGATCGTTGTATAAGGAGCAATGTATGAAACCGAATTATAAAGTTGACCGTTCTCCTGCTCGTTCAGATGAGCCAATTTGGTGGAGCCTATTTGGTGCTGGCGGTACTTGGTTTGCGATGATCACGCCAATTACTGTGTTGGTACTGGGTATCTTAGCTCCGCTAGGCATCATTGATGCTGACGCGCTAAGCTATGAACGCGTAGCTAAGTTTGCGACTAGCTGGATTGGTGCGCTGTTTATTATCGGCACCCTATCGCTACCAATGTGGCATGCAATGCACCGCTTGCACCACGGCATGCACGATCTGAAAATCCACGCTGGCGTAGTAGGCAAAGTATTGTGTTACGCATTTGCAGGTCTAATTTCAGCGCTATCAGTGATCTTTATCTTTATGATCTAAGCTCCTCGCTGAAACACTGCAATAAAAAATCCCCCATTAATTTAACAGATTAACTGGGGGATTTTTGTATCTATTCAATCACAGAATTAACTAAATCAGACCTTGCTCTTTCGCCATTTGCTGCGCGATTTTTGGCGCATTCCACAATGAAGGCAGAATAATAAAAGAGGTCGGTACAGCCGTGATAACAATAAAGGATTGCAGCGCGGAGATGCCGCCATCGCCCATTGAAATCAACACAATCGCGACTGTTCCCATCACCAAACCCCAAAATGCACGAATTAACGCATTCGGCTGGCTGTTACCTGTCATAACTACGCTGATGGTGTAAGTCATCGAGTCACCGGTAGTGACAATGAAGGTGGTGGTTAAGACTAAAAACAGAATCGAAATCAGCATTGGGAACGGCAATTGCTCGGTGATGGCAAGCAGCGCCCCCGGCAAATTAAAGCCTTCAAAACCTGCTTGAATACTGCCTGGGTTAGCCAACTCAAACGCTAATCCGCTACCACCAACAATACTGAACCAGAAACAGGTGATCAGTGGCGCAGCAATACTGATCGCCAGAATCAATTGACGAATGGTGCGCCCACGAGAAATGCGGGCAATAAAAATTGCCATCATCGGCGCGTAACCAATAAACCAGCCCCAGAAAAATACCGTCCACCAGCTTAGCCAGCCAGTATCACCACGATAAAGCGCCATCGGGACAAAGTTATCGACCATGCGCCCTACCCCTTGAATGTAGCCATCAATGATAAAGCTGGTTGGTCCTGCCAGCAGAATAAATACCACCAAAGCTAGCGAAAGGATAATGTTGTAACGGCTAACAAGCTGAATACCTCGGCTTAAACCGCTTAGCGCCGACAGGGTATAGCAAGCCATCGCAAGCACAACCACCAGCGTTTGGGTTTCAAACTGATCCGGCAAACCGAACAGCGCATTGAGCGCGTAACTGATCTGTAAGCCCAAAAAGCCAATCGGACCAATTGTGCCGGCAGCAACCGCAATGATGCTCAACGCATCAATGGTATCGCCAAGCCAGCCATGAATCGCACGCTGACCAAAGATTGGGTAAAGCAAAGTGCGCGGCTTAAGTGGCAAGCCTTTATCGTAGTGCAGGTGCATCAACACAATCGAAGATAAACAACCAAGGATTGCCCAAGCTAAGAAGCCCCAATGTAGGAATGACTGCGATAGCGCATTGATTGCCATATCTCGCGTGCTGATCGAGCTATCATTGGCACTATAAAACGGCGGCGCCGAAACAAAGTGGGCAATGGGTTCTGCCGCAGCCCAAAATACCCCACCACCTGCAAGCAGCGTGCACAGTACGATCGATAGCCATTTCGAGGTTTCAAGTTCAGGTTTGGCTAAACCGCCTAAGCGCACGTAGCCAGTTTGACCAAGTGCGATAAACAGACCAATCACAAAATTAGCGAATAACAGAATTTGCCAGTAGCCACCAAACCATTGAGTCGCGTAGCTAAAGCCAGTATTAACCAATGAGGTTAAAAGCTCGGTATCAAGTAGAGCCAGCAATACAAATAGAGAAAGAAAAGTGCCGCTTAACCAGAGCACAGGGTTGGACAGCTCCAGTTGGGAGCGGATAGAAGGTTTACTGTTTGTAGTAAACGATGAAGATGAATAATCAGCTTCAGAAACGCAGGAAAGTCCTGCCGCCAAAGTGCCTTTAGACATTAGTGTCTCGCTTTTTTTGACCCGCGTTAACGGGTTAGGCGTATTTCCCTCACAACTCATCCAGAGCGTGAGAATGATCACAAAGGCGATGTATCATACAGACACTTTTTACAAATTGCACACCGACAACCAGCACAAGTCACTAACTAAGCTATTAAATTATCTATAATTTGCCACATAACCCCTTAATATGCGGTCAATTTCTCTGAGTTAAAAATTTGTATAAAAAATATCTTAGCGGCGATGGAATCGGCGTGATTTTAGGTGGTTGTTATGGTTCTAAATGCACAAAAAAGCCCCGCCATATGGCAGGGCTAGCAAACTTCGATTCGGGGAATTAAAGAATAAAGCGGCTTAGATCTTCATCTTCAACAAACTCACCTAAACGATCTTTCACGTAAGCTGCATCGATAACCAGCTTGCTGCCTGATTTATCGGTTGCTTCAAATGAAATCTCATCCATCAAGCGCTCCATCACGGTATGTAGACGGCGTGCACCGATGTTTTCTGTGGTTTCATTTACCGTCCATGCCGCTTCAGCGATTTGTACGATGCCATCTTCAGTAAACTCAATGTCCACTTCTTCAGTTTTCATCAGCGCAATGTACTGCTCAGTTAATGATGCTTTAGGCTCAGTCAGAATGCGTTTGAAGTCATGGCTAGAAAGCGCTTCTAGTTCAACACGAATTGGTAGACGACCTTGCAATTCAGGGATCAAATCCGATGGCTTCGCCACTTGGAACGCACCAGAGGTGATAAACAGAATATGGTCGGTTTTTACCATGCCGTGCTTAGTTGAAACCGTGCTGCCTTCAATCAATGGCAGCAAGTCACGCTGTACACCTTCACGTGATACGTCAGGACCTGAGCTCTCACCACGTTTACAAATCTTATCGATCTCATCGATAAACACGATACCGTTGTTTTCAACGTTGTAGATCGCCTGCTCTTTTAGCTCTTCTTGATTCACAAGCTTAGCCGCTTCTTCTTCAACTAACGCTTTAAGTGCATCTTTGATCTTTAACTTACGCTTTTTCTTAGTATCGCCAGCAAGGTTTGAGAACATGCTTTGTAGCTGATTGGTCATCTCTTCCATACCAGGAGGCGCCATGATCTCTACGCCCATTTGTGGCGCAGCGACATCAATCTCAATCTCTTTCTCGTCTAGTTGACCTTCACGCAGTTTCTTACGGAAGATTTGACGAGTATTCGAGCTGCCTTCTTCTTGCTGCTGGTTTTGACCCCAAGCATCACGCGCTGGCGGCAGCAATGCATCAAGAATGCGCTCTTCCGCTTGCTCTTCGGCGCGGAATTTTACTTTTTCCATCGCTTGCTGATGCGTCATCTTAATGGAAACATCGGTTAGGTCGCGGATAATGGTTTCCACTTCCTTACCAACGTACCCCACCTCAGTAAACTTAGTCGCTTCCACTTTGATAAATGGTGCATTCGCCAATTTTGCAAGACGACGAGCGATTTCAGTTTTACCCACACCCGTTGGACCAATCATCAGAATGTTCTTTGGCGTCACTTCCGCACGCAAGCTCTCTTCAAGCTGCATACGACGCCAGCGGTTACGCAGCGCAATCGCTACTGAACGTTTAGCTTTATCTTGACCAATGATATGGCGATTCAATTCATGAACAATTTCACGTGGAGTCATTTCAGACATAATCAAATTCCTTTAAATTCCTGCGAACACTATCTTTGGTTTTATTCAGCTTTGTCTGCTGGAATTTCTAGTTCTTCAATAGTGTGATGATGGTTGGTGAATACACAGATATCACCAGCAATGGTTAGCGCCTTCTCCGCGATTTCGCGCGCGTCTAACTCAGTATTTTCTAGTAGTGCCGTTGCCGCCGCTTGAGCAAAGTTACCGCCTGAACCGATCGCGATTAGATCGTGCTCTGGCTGCACCACATCACCGTTACCAGTAATAATCAGTGACGCAGTTTCATCTGCTACGGCAAGTAGTGCTTCAAGCTTACGCAACGCGCGATCGCTACGCCAATCTTTAGCGAGCTCCACAGCCGCTTTAGTCAAATGACCTTGGTGCATTTGCAGCTTGCTTTCAAAGCGCTCAAACAGAGTAAATGCGTCTGCTGTACCACCCGCAAAGCCCGCCAGTACCTTGCCGTTATACAAACGACGCACTTTGCGCGCGTTACCTTTCATGACGGTATTGCCTAGTGATACTTGTCCGTCACCCGCGATGACAACTTTGTTATTTCGACGTACAGATACGATGGTAGTCACGAGTAGGGCCTCTTATTTTTAAAATTTGCTATTAATGTATATGCGGATAAGCGTTGAGAAATTCAAGGGAGTGAATAATTCGCTTCACGCCACTAAGCATAAAAATTGGGCTTAAGTGATGAAAGATGTACAATTATTATCATAAATTGATAATTCAAACTGGCTAAACATATGAATGTTCTCGTAACTGGCGGCACTGGCTATATTGGTAGTCATACCTGCATTCAATTAATCGAAGCAGGCCTAACACCCATCATCATTGATAATTTGTACAACAGTAAACAATCGGTTCTGAGTCGAATCGAACAAGTTTCTGGTACTAGACCTTTGTTTATTCAAGCTGATGTACGCGACAAAGACGCCCTAAAAAAAGTCATGCTAGAACATCAGATTGAAGCCGTGATTCACTTCGCGGGTTTAAAAGCGGTCGGAGAATCGGTTGAGAAACCACTTGAGTATTACGATAACAACGTTAATGGCACGCTTGTCTTAATTGACGCGATGCGTGAGTCGGGCGTTAAGCGACTGATCTTTAGTTCATCTGCGACGGTATATGGCGACCCTGCCAGCGTACCGATTACCGAGGATTTTCCAACCAGTGCAACCAACCCATATGGACGTAGCAAACTGATCGTCGAAGAGTGTTTAACCGACTTTCAACACGCGAATCCTGATTGGAGTATCACGCTGCTGCGCTACTTTAACCCGGTTGGCTCACACCCATCAGGCATGCTAGGAGAAGATCCACAGGGTATTCCTAATAACTTAATGCCGTTTGTGGCTCAAGTAGCGGTAGGTCGTCGCGAATTTGTGTCTGTATTTGGTAATGACTACCCAACCAAAGATGGTACGGGCGTGCGCGACTATATTCATGTGATGGACTTAGCAGACGGACATCTTGCCGCCCTAAAACATGTGGGACCGAAAGCGGGCTTACATATATACAATTTAGGCACCGGCAATGGTTATAGCGTACTAGATATGATTCAGGCGTTTGAGAAAGCTTGTGGTAAGCCTATCCCTCACCAGTTTGCGCCAAGACGCAGTGGCGATATCGCTGAATGCTGGGCAGACCCTAGCAAGGCACAGCAGGACTTACATTGGCAAGCCACGCGAAATTTAGAAGAAATGACAGCGGATGGCTGGCGCTGGCAATCGGCAAACCCACAAGGTTATCCAGACACGTAAGCTTGGACAATAAAATCCATTCGATACAAAAAAGGCGTATCTCTAACTCGAAAAGGTACGCCTCTTTTATTTCCATTGCCGTAATCAATCGCGAATGACTGGTTTATTGCGACTCTTTCCAAATCGCACACGGCTCGATTTTCGCACGCTGTAGTTTGTGCTTATCTCGCTCTGCATCACGCTTAAGTTTGTATGGACCAAGTACGACGCGATACCAAGAGCTGCCATCTTTCTTACGCACTTCACTGCTAATGCCTTGAAAGGCAATATCCAGCTTACGCGCTTCGGCTTGTTGCGCATTTTTGTAGGCGCCGCACTGCATAATGTAAGGGATCGCCGAAACGACTTGCTCTTTCGCTTTCACCTCAACCTCTCGGTTTGGTAGGCTATCAACGTAGTCCCACTTTTCTTCAGGTGGCGGCGGAATCACTTTTTCCGGCTTACTTTGTGGCTTAGGTTTGGTTTGTACAACCGCTGCTGGCGGCTCAGGATCTTGACTCAATGTATATAACCCAAAGCCAAAACCACCAAGTACCACCAACGCAACAATTCCGCTGACCCAAGGCTTGCGCTTAGGTGCGGTTTTCTTTTTCGCTGGGCGCTTGCTAGCACCACGTTTCACGTAATCTCTACTTGCCACAGTTGTACTATAAATCAGTTAGTTCTAGCGCCATCTTAATCTAGAACCAAGCTTGAGAATAGAGTCGCTGCTGATTCCTGACCAAATGAAGTGGAAAATTTGACACAAGTTGGCAAAAAATAATCGACGCTCTAAAGCGTCGACTACCTATAAAATTAAGCCATTCCGATTAAGGGAAGTTAAATCACTCGAGGTGGCGCCGCGCTTTTACGTACCACAAGGTTAGTTTCAAGTAATCGCGAACCCGTACGAACATCATGCCCGCGCAGAATTTCCAACATCATCAACATCGCTTGGCGACCAATTTCATAACGAGGCTGTGAAATAGTGGTTAACGGTGGATCGCAGTATTGAGCAAATTGAATATCATCAAAGCCCACCACAGATAAATCTTGCGGCACACGCAAGCCAAGGCGTTTGGCTTCTTGAATCGCCCCAATCGCCATCGCATCGTTATGACAGAAAATAGCCGTTGGCGGCTCTGGCAATGTCAGCAATTGACGCACGGCTTTCGCGCCATCTTCAAAGCTAAAATTACCATGAATGGTGTACGAAGGATTCATGCTAATGCCAGCTCGGCGCAAAGCCTGCAGATAACCTTGTTGGCGGAACTGACAAAGCGCAGCATCCTGTGGACCGGAAATCTGTGCGATGCGTTTGTGCCCTAACTGCGTCAGGTAATTCACCACTTCAAACGCTGAAGTTAGGTTATCAATATGAACTGTCGGCAGTTCTAGTTCAGGGGCAAATTCACACGCCATCACCATCGGCGGCAAGTTTTTTTGCTCGGGTTTACTGACATCAAAAGGGAGATCGGTGCCTAGCAATAACATGCCATCAGCTTGCTTGGTAAAGACCAAGTTAACAAAAGAGTTCTCGCGTTTTTTCTGCTGCGCGCTATCACCCAGTAAAACAATATAGCCGTGCTCCATCGCTGCATCCTCAATACCGCGAATGATCTCGGTATAATAGGGATCGCAAATGTCAGGAACGATCGCGATGATAGTTTTAGACTCATTACGACGCAGATTGCGTGCTAACGAGTTAGGTGAATATCCAGCTTCTAACACAGCGTCCTCTACGCGCTTACGCGTTGCAGAAGAAACTTTCTCGGGATTCATCAGCGCCCTTGAAACTGTCGCTGTTGAAACACCTGCGAGCTGGGCAACATCCTTCATTGTCGCCATAAATGTAACCCTCTTAAATTTTTCCCTTGTTGGTAGCCAAAGCCACCCAAGCCTAATGAATCTTGATGAGCTAGCTGCCCACTCTTAATTGTGTCAGTTCACAATCAATCCCCGCACCAACAAGCTTGGTTTGGCTATTCACTGTGATGCGTAATGCTTTATGTACTAGTGTATTTATTTCGAGCTATAAAGTTACGGGATATTTAACAAAACCCGACCCAAGACAGAGACTTACGTCACAAAAACACTTTCTAGTCTAGCGTACGTAACATTGTAAAATGGAGGCTAGCTTAAATCTTGCGGTTCAATGTCTAGCGACCAGCGTACCTTTTTGCTATTAGGCAATAACTCAATAGCCGGTTTGGCACTCGCGAGCAATCGCTGCATTAAAGGACGAGTTTGCGTTTGCAATAATAATTGCCAACGATATTTACCCGCTTTTTTTGCCAATGGTGCTGGCGTCGGTCCTAATACTTGGCAGCTATCATCAAACAATGGATGTGCCTCTAGGGTATAGCGTACCTGACGCATAAACTCTTCGACTAAATCACTGCTGTTAGCTTCGGCGCGAAACAGCGTGAGAAAAGTATAGGGCGGCAACATAGCAAACTTTCTTTCTTGTAAGGCAGTTTGCGCAAAGTGGCGATAACTGTGATTAAGCAAAGCTTGCAGCAAGGTATGCTCTGGATGATGAGTCTGTAATATCACCTCACCAGGCTTACTTGCGCGCCCCGCACGACCAGCAACTTGAATAAACAGCTGAGCCAAACGCTCTGATGCTCTAAAGTCACTACTGTACAGTGAACCATCAACATCCAGCAATGCGACTAAAGTGACATCTGGGAAATGGTGGCCTTTGGCGAGCATCTGCGTACCAATCAGAATTTGGTATTCCCCTTTACGAATTGCCGTCAGAGCACTCTCTAAACTGCCCTTTCGACGCGTACTGTCACGGTCAATACGAATCGCTTTATAATCAGGAAATAGAGTATGCAGTTGCGCCTCGAGTTGTTCCGTGCCGACACCGACTGTGACTAAATTAGTTGAGCCACAGCCGTGACACTGATGAATAATCGGCTGCTGCGAACCACAGTGGTGACAACGGATCTCATTGCTGTACTGGTGATAGGTATAGTAAGCATCGCAGCGTTTGCATTCCGCAATCCAGCCACACTCATGGCACATCAAGGCTGGTGAAAACCCGCGACGGTTTAGAAACAGCATCACTTGGTTACCCGCACTCAAATGTCTGCGCATCTCGGCAATTAATGGCGCCGACAAGCCACTTTCTAAATAGAGACCTTTAACATCAAGCACTTTGTTGGTGGTTGGCTTGGCATTGCCCGCGCGCTTAGACAGCTCCAAATGGTGATATTTACCACTTAATGCGTTGTGCAAAGTCTCTAACGCGGGCGTTGCAGAGCCCAATACAATCGGGATCTGCTCCTTATTAGCGCGCATCACGGCCACATCTCGAGCATGGTAGCGCAAAGTATCTTGCTGTTTGTATGAGCTGTCATGCTCTTCATCAACAATGATAATGCCAAGGTCGGTAAAGGGAGTAAGCAGCGCCGAACGAGTGCCAATCACAATCCCTGCAGCTTTATCGCGCGCGCTAAGCCAAGCGTTAAGACGCTCAGTTTCATTTAGCCCGGAGTGAATAACTTCCACAGGGACAGTAAAACGCTGACGAAAACGGTTGATGGTTTGTGGCGTTAAACCAATTTCGGGCACCAGCACTAAAGCTTGCTTGCCCTTTTCTAGTACTGGTTTGATTAGATTTAGGTACACTTCGGTTTTACCCGACCCTGTTACCCCTTCGAGCAAGTAGCAGCCAAAGCCTTGCATGCTGTTGACACTGGCAATTGCCACTGCCTGTTCATGATTGAGCTTCGGCTTATCCACTTCAGCCTCAACCGACGTACTCCAAGCTTTGATCACTGGTTTCTTTTCTAGCGACTCTACCCAGCCTTTTTCTTGGAGTGTTTTTAGCGTGGTCCCAGATATATCTTGGTCGAGCAATTGCTGATGCGAAACCGCGCCGTATTCCAGCGCCCGCATCGCACTCTCTTGTTTTACTGCGCGCCCTAAACCAAGCATCAGCTGATTTTTACCCGCTTCGGTTAACTGCCATTCGACCAAAGTAGAGAAATCCGCAGGCTTTCCTTTGCGCAAAGCCGATGGCATCGCGTTCGCGAGAGTGTCACCTAATGGATATTGATAGAATTGACTGCACCACTTAAGCAACTGGTACAAAGACTCGGACCAAACTGGTTGACTATCTAATACCTGCTTTATCGGCTTAAGCTGCGTTTGATTAAAATCCGAATGATTGGTTAATTCGGTGACAATACCAATCAAGGTTTTCGGACCAAAAGGAACAGACACGCGCCCACCAATCACAGGGAAAAGGTGGCTTGGGATCAAGTAATCGAATTGCTTATCTAAGGGAACTGGCAATGCCACCCGAGCAATGGTAGGACGCATAAAATAATTGCTAACACTTGTGAGTAAGAAACCCGAATAAGTCTAAAGCAAAACGCTTAGCGATTCTATTTCCCTCTCAATTGCTCGTTAAAGCGCTGAACTCTGGCTAATGGTGAAAAAAGTAGCAATAATTTAAGTAAATCTGTTGATCCTCATTAGCGGATTCATTACTATACTGCGCCTTAGCATTATGGCTTGGAGATTTATTCACCAAGCGGTGATGTGAGCTTTTTATTAACTACGTGTGGTGTCCGGCTTAGAATCGGATGGCGACACGGCCTATTTGAGGTTTTCCCATGAAAGTTGGTATTCACCCAGAATACAAAGCAGTACAAGCTACTTGCTCTTGCGGTAACTCTTTCGAGTTCAACTCTACTCTAGGTAAAGAGTCAATCCACCTAGACGTATGTGACAAGTGCCACCCATTCTACACTGGTAAGCAACGTATCGTTGATACAGGCGGCCGTGTTGATCGCTTCAACAAGCGTTTCGGTGCTCTATCAAGCGGCAAGAAGTAATTACTACTTTTTTACCGATTATAAAAAGGACGCTCAGGCGTCCTTTTTTCTTACCTGCCATTTACCTCTTTCCTTCTCAATCCCTCATCATTTACTTCTCATCTGCAAATTTGTGAGCTATCTGGTCTTATCAGATGCTCAAACCGACATAATGGTTACACCAATCGCATTCTTGCCTATGCAGCTTGACTTTACAGGTATAGAATAACTTTTGCTTAACAACCAACGATAACGAGAAACAAACCACCATGTCAGATGACCAATCACAAGAATACACCGCCGAAGAACTGTTCCGTCAGCAAGCGCTTGATTACCATGCCAACCCAGTGCCAGGTAAAATCTCCGTCGAGCTAACGAAACCTGCTGAAACCGCCAAAGATCTTGCCCTCGCATACAGCCCAGGTGTTGCCGAACCTGTACGTGAGATCGCGCAAAACCCAGACAACGTCTATAAGTACACGTCAAAGGGTAATATGGTCGCAGTGATCTCAAACGGTACAGCAATTCTTGGTTTGGGTAACTTAGGTCCTCTGGCTTCTAAACCGGTAATGGAAGGTAAGTCGCTGCTGTTTAAACGCTTTGCGGGTCTAGACTCGATTGATATCGAGGTAAAACACCGCACTATCGAAGAGTTTGTCGATACAGTCGCCAATATCGCTGATACCTTTGGCGGTATTAACCTTGAAGATATTAAAGCTCCAGACTGCTTTGAAATTGAGAAGCAGTTGATTGAACGTTGTGACGTGCCGGTTTTCCACGATGACCAGCACGGTACCGCGATTGTTACGGCAGCTGGCATGCTCAATGCGATTGAACTGCAAGGCAAGAAGCTAGAAGAAGCAACCATTGTTTGTCTTGGCGCAGGCGCTGCCGCAGTGGCGTGTATGGAACTGCTGATCAAGTGCGGTGCAATGCGTGAAAAAATCTACATGCTTGACCGTAAAGGTGTGATCCACACTCGCCGTGATGATTTGAACGAATACAAAAAACTATTTGCCAATAACACTGACAAACGCACGCTAGAAGATGTGATTGAAGGTGCGGATATTTTCTTAGGCGTATCGGGTCCTAATCTGCTACCACCAGAAGATCTCAAGTTAATGGCAGACAAACCAATCGTGTTTGCTTGTTCAAACCCAGATCCGGAAATCAAACCGGAATTGGCACATCAAGTACGTGATGATTTGATTATGGGTACCGGTCGCAGTGATTACCCGAACCAAGTTAACAACGTTCTATGTTTCCCATTTATCTTCCGTGGTGCATTAGATGTGCGTGCAAGCGAAATTAATGATGAGATGAAGCTTGCAGCGGTAGAAGCAATTCGCCAACTAGCCAAAGAGCCAGTGCCAGCCGAAGTACTTAAAGCTGCTGGGGTTGAAACGCTAGAGTTTGGCGCGCAGTACATTATTCCAAAACCAATGGATCACCGCTTACTGCCACGCGTAGCAAAAGCGGTAGCGCAAGCTGCAGTTGATTCTGGTGTAGCGCGTATTGAGATGCCTGAGGGGTATATGGCGTAGCGGAACGCTGCGCTACGGATGCGGGATTACGGAACGCCTCGTGAAAACGAGGCTTACGGAAGTGGGAACGTTCGGCTTCGCCTCTCTACGGATATACCTTACTTTGTCATCCTCTAGAGTGAGGAACGAACGTGTTAGGGCTCTCTGGTTTAATCTAGAAAAACAGGATTCCCTACTCGCGCTACGCGCTCTATGGAATGACAAATTGAGGCATTAGCGATCTACGATATGGCAAATGTGGTATCGGCGATCTACGAAATGAATGGTGGCTAGTCTCAGATCTAAAATCTCGGCTCTCATCTCTTGAAACAAAAAACCGCAGCCAGTTAACTGCGGTTTTTTTATGTTCGGGTTTTCTCGCCATCTGAACTGGTGCTTTAATTCAGATGCAAGGAGAATACGCTAACAATTATTCATCGAATGCTTCAAATTCGATGCCCATTTCCGTCATCAGCTGCTTAGCTTCTGTAGGAATATCATCTGGACGATCTTTACGTAAGTCTTCGTCTGTTGGCAACGGTTGACCTGTGTAAGCATGCAAAAATGCTTCGCATAGCAGTTCACTGTTCGTTGCATGGCGTAGGTTATTAATCTGACGGCGTGTACGCTCATCGGTTAATACCTTTAATACTTTCAATGGAATTGAAACAGTAATCTTTTTTACTTGTTCGCTTTTCTTTCCATGCTCAGCGTATGGGCTAATGTATTCGCCATTCCAGTCTGCCATTGCGCACCTTCGTTATTGTTAGTCAGTAGTTTTTACAGAGTGTAATTTTAGCGGCTTTTAAGGCTACAAGCAAAGACATATAGACGTCTAGATGTGTTGACGTCTCACAATAACAAAAGTAAAGTAGCGTGAATGGATTGTGAAAGTGATGTATCAAGACTGATGGAGTAGATATATCGCATTCAAACTGACAAGTCACTATTGTTCTGGAAGGATACACTTATGAGCACCCACAAGCCTGCTACGATTGCAGTTCGCACTGGCATCGAGTCTGATACTCAACACCATGCCGTGGTTCCACCGATTTATCTTTCTACTAACTATGGTTTTCCAGCGTTTGGCGATGTACCCAAGTATGATTATACCCGATCAGGTAACCCAAATCGCGGCTTGTTAGAGCAAACCTTATTTGAACTAGAATCTGGTAAAGGTGCGGTGATCACTAACTGTGGTACTTCCGCATTAAACTTGTGGGCAACTACCTTTCTCGGACCAGATGATTTGATTGTTGCGCCGCATGATTGCTACGGCGGCAGCTATCGATTGTTTAATACCCGCGCGCAAAAGGGCGACTTCAAAGTTTTATTTGTTGACCAATCCGATCCCGCTGCGCTCGCTGAAGCGTTAGCGCAAAAACCAAAACTGGTGCTGGTTGAAACCCCTTCTAACCCGCTAGTGCGCGTGGTCGATATTGCGGCTTTATGTGAACAAGCCCATGCGGTTGATGCCTTAGTAGCTGTCGACAATACCTTTTTGACACCCGTGTTCCAAAAGCCACTAGAACTTGGTGCTGACTTTGTTATTCATTCCACCACCAAATACATCAACGGTCACTCTGATGTAATCGGCGGCGTAATCATCACCAAAACTGAGCAACACGCAGAAGAGCTCGCTTGGTGGGGCAACTGCATTGGCGCGACGGGCACCCCATTTGATAGCTATATGACATTGCGTGGTCTACGCACCTTGGGCGCACGTATGCGCGTGCATGAAGAAAGCTCTCGTGAGATCCTTAGCTATCTGCAAAATCACCAAGGTGTTGGCACAATTTACCACCCTAGTCTGCCGGAGCATCCTGGGCATGAGGTTGCGCTAAAACAGCAATCTGGCTTTGGCTCGATGCTCAGTTTCGAATTCGCTGGCAGTTTTGAGCAGCTTAAAACTTTTGTTAGCGCGCTTAAGCTATTCTCTTTGGCTGAATCCCTTGGCGGTGTGGAAAGTTTAATTTGCCACCCAGCATCAATGACGCACCGAGCGATGGGTGAAGCCGCTTTAGCCGAAGCTGGCGTATCTCAACAGCTGCTGCGCCTTTCAGTTGGGCTGGAAGATGTACAAGATTTAATTAGCGATTTAGAGCAAGCCTTTAATGTGGCAGCGGAGGACAACTAAATGAGCGTGGAAAGACAGCTGCATAAGTTTGGTGGCAGCAGTTTAGCAAATCCAGAATGCTACCGCCGCGTGGTCAATATTCTTAAAGAATACTCGCAGCAAGACGATTTGATTGTGGTCTCCGCAGCCGGCAAAACCACCAACAAGCTGATCGAGTTTATCGATGGCTTACACAAAGATGGTCGCCTTGCCCATGAAGCGCTACAGGAATTAAAAAAGTTCCAGACGGATTTAATCGAGCAACTGCTTGATGATGAGAGCAAAGAGCCGTTACTTGCTCAACTGAATGATGAATTTAAATTACTTGGTGAGCTGACTGCGCCACTGAGTGAAACCGAGCAAGCGTGTGTATTAGGTCATGGCGAAAGCTGGTCTTCACGCCTGCTTGCTGCCCTACTTAACCAAAATAAGCTGCCTTCTCGCGCCCAAGACTCGCGCGTATTTCTGCGTGCTGAAGCAGGCACACAACCTGAAGTTGACCGCGGCGCTTCTTACCCACTACTCAAAGAAGTTCTCGCGCAACATGCTCATCACCGCGTGGTGATCACCGGCTTTATGGCGCAAGACAAACAAGGCAAAACTGTGCTGCTGGGTCGTAATGGTTCTGACTACTCAGCAACCGTGATTGGCGCACTCGCTCAAGTCTCTCGCGTGACCATTTGGAGTGATGTGGCAGGGGTTTACAGCGCAGACCCACGTCTGGTCGCTGATGCTTGCTTACTACCACTGCTTCGCCTTGATGAAGCCAGTGAACTTGCTCGTCTTGCTGCGCCTGTATTGCATAGCCGCACCTTGCAGCCTGTTGCGCAAAGCACCATGGATTGTCATTTACGTTGCAGCTACGAGCCTGAATCCGGCTCGACGCGCATTGAACGTGTGTTGGCTTCTGGTCGCGGTGCGAAAATCATTTCTTCACTTGACGAAGTGTTAATGATTGAACTGCACTTCTCATCAGGGCACGACTTTTTACGTCTTTCTCAAGAGACGTTAGCTGGCTTAACCCGTGCGCAGCTCGAACCTTTGGCGTATGAAGCGCAAGATGATCAGCATTGCCTGCGTCTCACCTATACCGCAGAAATTGCCGGTGGCGCACTGAGTCATCTGCAAGATCGTGCCATCGAAGCCGAGATTAAGCTCAAAGAGGGCTATTCGATGGTGGCAGCGGTTGGCGCAGGGGTAACCAAAAACCCGAACCACTGTTATGGCTTCTACCAACAGCTGAAAAGCGCCCCGGTCGAGTTTATTTGCGAATCCGCCTCTGGGTTAAGTTTGGTTGCTGTCCTGCGTAAAACCGAGACCGATACGCTGGTGCAAGGGGTGCATAACCAACTGTTTCAAGCACAAAAGCGCGTCGCGATTGCCCTATGTGGTAAAGGCAACATCGGCAGCAGTTGGCTCAACCTATTTGCAGAGCAAAAGCTAGAGCTAGAAAAGCGTCGCGGGATGAACTTTGAGTTGGTGGCGATCATTGATAGCCAAACCTATTGGTTTGACGCCGATGGAATCGGTGCATCACAAGCCAATCAGCGTTTTGATGCCGAAGCGGTTGAATACCAACCTGGTGAGTGGATCAGACGTTTAGGCGCGATTCAAGGCTATGATGATGCGGTGGTATTAGATGTCACTGCCAGCCATGAACTGGCCGAGCGTTACGTCGAAATTGCCGAACAAGGGATGCACCTGATCTCAGCCAACAAAGTAGCAGGTTCGGCATCCAGTGAGTACTACTATCAAGTGCAAGATGCATTTGCCAAAATTAATCGCCACTGGCTATATAACGCCACCGTGGGGGCGGGTTTACCAATCAATCACACCGTCAGAGATCTGCGTGAAAGTGGTGATGAGATTGTCGCCCTATCGGGAATTTTCTCTGGCACCTTATCTTGGCTATTTCAACAATATGATGGATCGGTTCCTTTTGCCGATCTGGTGGATTTAGCTTGGCAACAAGGTCTGACGGAGCCTGATCCGCGCAATGATCTGGATGGCTCAGATGTAATGCGTAAGCTGGTGATTTTGGCGCGAGAGTCCGGTTTGACGATTGAGCCAGGTGCTGTAAAAGTTGAAAGCTTAGTGCCCGAAGAGTTAGTCGATTTGCCATTGGATGATTTTTTAGACAATGGGCATATTCTCAGCGAGATTTTGGCGGAGCGTTTAAGCAAAGCACAACGCGAAGATAAAGTGCTGCGCTATGTGGCGCGCTTAGAGAAAAATGGCAAAGCGACCGTTGGTGTTGAAGCGCTTACCCGTGAGCATGCACTGGCCAACCTACTGCCATGTGACAACATCTTTGCCATTGAGAGTAAGTGGTATAAAGACAACCCACTCGTGATACGCGGACCAGGCGCGGGGCGAGAGGTCACTGCGGGCGCAATCCAATCTGACTTAAACTTGCTTTCTAGTCAGCTTTGACCGAGGAACTGGGCGTGATGGGCAACTATCACGCCTTTTGTTTATTTATCACTCAGCCACTTAACTACCCACAACTTGAGATAGATTAATTATCTAGTTGAATAAAATTCATAATCACTTTGTTGACTTTAAACTCTATTCAAGACATTCTGTGGACATATAGACGTCTAAACGTCAAAGGGAATTTAAAATAGCGAGTGGCAGAGGCAGCCACAGGGAGAGCAAGATGGGATACACACACGCCAGTCATATCGACGCTTTAAATCAGAATATTGCTGAATTATCGGACAATATCAATGTGTCATTTGAGTTTTTTCCACCAAGCAGTGAAAAGATGGAAGAGACTTTGTGGAATTCTGTCCATCGTTTAAAAACGCTCAAACCAAAATTCATTTCCGTCACCTATGGTGCCAACTCAGGTGAGCGCGACCGTACTCACTCGATCATCAAAGATATTAAATCAGCCACGGGCTTGGTTGCTGCCCCGCACCTAACCTGTATTGATGCCAGTCGAGAAGAGCTGATTCAAATTGCCGATGACTACTGGTCAAACGGCATTCAAAGCATCGTTGCGCTGCGTGGTGATATTCCACCTGGTGGCGGCGCACCAGATATGTATGCCTCTGATCTGGTTGAGCTACTAAAAGCGCGTCATGACTTTGATATCTCTGTCGCGGCTTTCCCTGAAGTACACCCAGAAGCAAAGAGCGCGCAAGCAGACTTACTTAATCTAAAACGCAAAGTCGATGCCGGAGCTAACCGCGCCATTACCCAATTCTTCTTTGATGTAGAAAGCTACCTGCGTTTTCGTGACCGCTGCGTTGCCGCTGGAATTGATGTCGAAATCGTTCCGGGTATTCTGCCTGTTTCGAACTTTAAACAAGCGTCACGCTTTGCCGCACAAAACAACGTCAAAGTACCAGGTTGGATGGCGAAACAATTCGAAGGGTTAGATGAAGATCCGACGACTCGTCAGCTAGTTGGTGCCAGCCAAGCTATCGATATGGTGCGTATATTAAGCCGCGAAGGTGTTAAGGATTTCCACTTCTATACACTGAACCGTGCAGAGATGACTTATGCGTTGTGTCATACCCTAGGTGTTCGCCCACGCTAACAATTCAGTCTTAAATATTGAACGTTTCTAAGGTCAGTGCTCGCTGGCCTTATTTGTTTACCGTTACAGTTTTCGATATCCGCTTTCGACCACCCATGATCCAAAAGCTATTTGCAATCATTTTTAAGTTCAGGTTCTGGTCTCTGGATAACAAAAAGGCCAACCTTTCGGTCAGCCTCTCTCAGCTCTCAGCTCTCAGCTCTCAGCTCTCAGCTCTCAGCAGTAGCTTATTCTACTTCATCCATTTTACCTAGAAGGTTACGGATGCGGTCTTGCCATGCTGCGTGCTCTTGTTGCATTTGCTGAGATTTTTGCTCAAGCTCTTCACGGCTTGTGCGTAGTTCAGTTGCTTCAGCAGATAGCTTTTCTTTTTCTTCTTTAAGCTCTTCAACTTCCATTTGAAGAAGTGCGATTGTATCTACTGCAGTTTGAATTTTTGCTTCTAGTTTTTCTAGTACTTCAAAAGACATCTTAGCCTACCTTTGATTTATTCGGTTGAAGTGAAGAACGCTTCACGTATTACCCTCATTCTACTTAGCACAGCCGAGAGACACACGCCCTATATTTGATATTGTGCGCTATTCGCGCAAAAAAACACCAGTTGCTGACATTTAGCTAACTTTCTTACGGCAAGACCCACCAGCGATAGCCAAGATCCGCATGATAGCTGGGATGAAAAGCCGATTTACTAAAACGCAACCAAGGCGAATCGATTCACTTTACAGCGCTTTATTGATCAAATTCAATCTCTGCTCGGCAAAAAGGCAAACGTTTTCTTTCTGATATGATAGAATCGCGCCAAAATTTAGTTCCTTGCATAAACCTATTTGGAGTCATCATGAAACGCGATTTAGCAATGGCATTTTCTCGAGTCACTGAAGGCGCAGCCCTAGCCGGTTATAAATGGCTTGGTCGTGGCGATAAAAACGCTGCCGACGGTGCTGCGGTTGAGGTCATGCGCACCCTGCTCAACAAAACTGATATCAGTGGGGAGATTGTGATCGGCGAAGGTGAAATTGATGATGCGCCGATGCTTTACATCGGTGAGCAAGTGGGAACGGGTGGCGATGCTGTTGATATCGCTGTTGACCCAATTGAAGGAACTCGCATGACGGCGATGGGTCAATCCAATGCATTGGCGGTATTAGCTGCAGGCGAAAAAGGCAGCTTCTTAAAAGCGCCTGACATGTACATGGAAAAGTTGGTGGTTGGTCCTGGCGCCAAAGGCTGCATTGACCTACACAAACCACTAAAAGAAAACCTAGAAAACATCGCAGCAGCGCTGAACAAAACACTGGATACACTGGTTGTAATCACACTAGCAAAACCTCGCCATGACCAAGTGATTGCTGAGATGCAAGCTATGGGTGTACGTGTATTCGCAGTGCCAGATGGTGATGTAGCCGCTTCTATCCTAACTTGTATGCCAGATAGCGAAGTAGATGTAATGTACTGCATCGGCGGTGCGCCGGAAGGTGTGGTTTCTGCTGCGGTGATTCGCGCATTAGATGGTGATATGCATGGTCGTCTGCTGCCTCGTCACGAAGTGAAAGGCGACACCGAAGAAAACCGCATTTACGGCGCGGCTGAATTAGCTCGCTGTAAAGAGATGGGTGTCGAAGCTGGTATCGTACTGAAAATGGAAGACATGGCGCGCAGCGACAATGTGGTATTTTCAGCTACCGGTATTACTAAAGGTGATCTGCTAGAAGGCATCACTCGCCAAGGTAATATCGCAACCACAGAAACTCTGCTGATCCGTGGTCGCTGCCGCACGATTCGTCGCATCAAGTCGATTCACTACCTGGAGCGCAAAGACCCAGAAGTACGCGACATCATTCTGTAATCGTTCGCAAAAAATTGAACAAGGATGGTTAAATGCCATCCTTTTTTATTTCTGTCGCTCTCCCAAACGGCTTGGCGTTACCAATCAGTGAGCACAGTTAAACTTGATAGAGGAATCGCTTAGCCATTATCTATGTCGATAATGATACGATTTTTCCCGGCTTTTTTCGCTTGGTAGAGCAGTTTGTCAGCCGCGACAATCCCACTGCTTTGCCAGAGCTGCGATGCACTTTTGAGCTTGTTCATTTTGTAGATAACCGCGCCACCAGATGCCGTGACGGGGATGGTTTCATCACACAGGCGAATTTCTGGAGAGCTAATATCCATTTGTACGCGTTCCAGAATTAGCTGAGCTAATTCTGCTGATTCGCAAGTTACCGCAATCACGAACTCTTCCCCACCAAAACGAGCAATCAGATCGCTTTGACGCAGGCTATTGCTTAATAGCTTTGCCACTTGGCAAATGATGTCATCACCCACTTGATGCCCGCAGCTGTCATTAATCGTTTTGAAGTTATCGATATCAAACACCGCGATCGCCAAGTACTGACTTGCTGGCAGATCTTTTAACTTAGCTTCGAAGCCACGACGATTAAGTAAGCTTGTCATTGGATCAAGCATGGCCAATTCTTTGAGTTGTAAGTGGGTCACTTGGGTATAGCGGAACCAAATAATACACAAAGCCAAAATGTAGAAAGAGATCAACGCAATTAAACGTTGCCGTTCCACTTCAAAGATATGCCATAGGTGAATGCGCTTGGGCTCATGAACAGTTAGATATAGCCCCGTTTCTTTACCGTCCACCAGCACAGGCTGCGAATAGGTAAAGCTAAACACATCTTTATTATTAGCGCCCTGCTCTTCAGTGAGTTGATAAGCTCCAATATAGTTTTCGATTAAATGGTCTAAATCATTGTCTATCGCTAGGACGCCTTTGAACTGACCATCAACATAGATACCGCGAGTAATTGTCACAACACGCTTACCTGTCATGTAATCTTGATAGTCTCCGGTATAAATCACACTGTCGAAGTTTTCAGAGCAAGCAACGGTTCTAACCCAATACGGTCGGGTTGAAATCACTTTATCAAATGCATCGCCTTCGATTGCTTGGGCAAAAGCTTTGGGCGAAGAGATGATGAACTTGCTGGTAGAGATGAAGTAGATCGATGATATGTGGCTAATACTTTTCGCAAAGTACGCCATCGATGGTGCAACAAATAGGCGTCGATACGCTTCCTGAAATAAAAGGGAGTGGTTATTACACATCTCTTTGGGTCCAGAGAACATAAAGTCGTACTCTTTGCCGGTATGTGATTTACCACCAAAATTACAGGTGTCGCCATTGAGCTTGATCGTATGTGGCAATACATAGCGATCATTTTGCAGCGGATAGAGCGACGTAATGCTGTAGTCCAAGGCGTTAATCACTTGGCTCGTGTCTTCCAGCAGTCTTTCTACTCGCTGTTTTTGTCTTTCATACTTCTGCTTCGATTCTTCTGCTGAATCGAGGACTAAAAAAGTCAGTATGATAATAAAAAGTGTTGTGATCCCTACAAACAGTCTTTTGTATCCTATTTTATCGTCGGTAATCACTTAATCTTGCTCAAATTCGCTACCTAACAGTGACACATTGAATAACGCACTGTTTATAAAGTACTTAATTTATTGAGGGTCAACCTCAACTACGGCGCACCAAAAAGCCGAAGCATAGGCTTCGGCTT
Organism: Vibrio rhodolitus; assembly: GCF_003350325.1. Taxonomy (GTDB): domain Bacteria; phylum Pseudomonadota; class Gammaproteobacteria; order Enterobacterales; family Vibrionaceae; genus Vibrio; species Vibrio rhodolitus. The sequence goes on from NZ_QLYZ01000008.1 coordinate 42,622, forward strand.
TTTTAGTTCTGCACAGGATGAGTCATCATCTACTCGAATGACGGAGTGTATACTTACTCACCAACCCATTCAACGATTTTATAAATGTGACCATCACTGAGTGAGAGTGGATGATTACATCATACCGCCCATGCCACCCATGCCGCCCATACCACCCATATCAGGCATACCTGAATCTTTTTGTGGTAGGTCAGTTACCATTGCTTCTGTCGTGATCATTAGACCCGCAACAGAGGCTGCAAATTGTAGTGCACTACGCGTTACTTTCGTTGGATCTAGGATACCCATCTCTAGCATGTCGCCGTATTCACCCGTTGCTGCGTTGTAGCCGTAGCTGCCTTCGCCTGCTTTCACGTTGTTCGCAACCACTGACTCTTCATCACCAGCGTTACGAGTGATTTGACGGATTGGCGCTTCCATTGCACGTAGTGCAACGCGGATACCAACGTTTTGCTCTTCGTTGTCGCCTTGTAGGTCAACAATCTTAGATGCTGCACGGATAAGTGCTACACCACCACCAGCTACTACGCCTTCTTCAACAGCAGCGCGAGTCGCGTGTAGAGCATCTTCAACGCGGTCTTTCTTCTCTTTCATTTCAACTTCAGTTGCTGCGCCAACTTTAATTACCGCAACACCACCAGCTAGCTTAGCCACACGCTCTTGAAGCTTCTCTTTGTCGTAATCAGAAGTTGCATCTTCGATTTGCTGACGAATTTGCGCTACGCGACCTTGGATCATCGCTTCTTCACCAACACCGTCGATAATGGTGGTGTTTTCTTTCGTGATAGCTACGCGCTTCGCTTGACCTAGATCTTCAAGAGTGACTTTTTCAAGCTCTAGACCTACTTCTTCAGAGATAACTGTACCGCCAGTTAGGATCGCGATGTCTTGCAGCATTGCTTTACGACGATCACCAAAACCAGGTGCTTTAACCGCAGCCACTTTCACAATGCCACGCATGTTGTTCACTACTAGCGTTGCCAGTGCTTCGCCTTCTACATCTTCAGCGATGATCAGTAGTGGACGAGAAGCTTTTGCTACTGCTTCTAGCGTTGGTAGAAGTTCACGTATGTTTGAAACTTTCTTGTCTACAAGCAGGATAAATGGGCTTTCTAGATCAACAGAGCCTGATTCTTGGTTGTTGATGAAGTAAGGAGATAGGTAACCACGGTCGAACTGCATGCCTTCTACAACATCAAGTTCGTCTTGTAGTGCTTGACCTTCTTCAACAGTGATAACACCGTCGCGACCTACTTTTTCCATTGCTTCAGCAATGATGTTACCTACGCTTGTATCTGAGTTTGCAGAAATGGTACCTACTTGCGCGATAGCTTTAGTATCTGCACATGGTACTGATAGCGTTTTTAGCTCTTCTACTGCTGCGATAACGGCTTTATCGATACCGCGCTTAAGATCCATTGGGTTCATACCCGCAGCAACGGCTTTAAGACCTTCGTTTACGATAGCTTGCGCAAGTACTGTTGCAGTTGTGGTACCGTCACCCGCTGCGTCGTTTGCTTGAGACGCAACTTCTTTAACCATTTGCGCGCCCATGTTTTGGAACTTGTCTTCAAGTTCGATTTCGCGCGCTACCGATACACCATCTTTAGTGATAGTTGGTGAACCAAAAGATTTATCTAGAACTACGTTACGACCTTTAGGGCCTAGTGTTACTTTTACTGCGTCAGCTAGGATGTTCACACCTTCTAGCATTTTTACGCGTGCGTCATTACCAAATTTAACGTCTTTAGCAGCCATCTTTGATTTCCTTTCTAAATTCTTTAAGTTGAGTTCGTTATGAATCAGAGTAAAAAATTACTCAATGATTGCTATTACTCGACAATAGCCATGATGTCGTTTTCAGACATGATAAGGACTTCTTTTCCGTCGATTTTCTCAGTTTTCGTGCCGTAGCCTTCTGCGAAAATAACAGAATCACCAACTTTAACGTCCAAAGGTAGAACAGTGCCATTTTCTAGGATGCGGCCTTTGCCAACAGCTAAAACAACACCGCGAGTCGATTTTTCCGCAGCAGAACCAGTAAGCACAATGCCACCTGCTGACTTAGATTCAACTTCTTGGCGCTCTACGATAACTCGGTCATGTAATGGACGAATGTTCATCGGTCGTCTCTCCTGAAAATTTCCATGTGATTTGATAATTGCTTTAAATCAACTTTAAAGCCTTGTGATGAAGATATATGGGCAAAGGCAGCAAACCCAAGGGGATAAGAGGTTATTTTTGTGAGTAAGACAACAAAAAAGGGCTCTAATGAGCCCTTTGACTATCATTGACGCTTAACGCCAATCAGGAAAGCGTTGTTTGAGCGAAACGACGTTCACATTTTCATCGTTTTCGCAGTTTGGTAAGTCGCTGCCTTGCAACGTTTGCTGAAACTTCTGCACTTGCTTGTGCAGCTCCCTTGAGAGAACAACATTGACGTGATGTGGATTCTTACAATGACCGACAAGCCTATCAATATGGCTTTGCTGCGCCCACAGCCTTGGCTGCATATCTTGAGATGCTGCGTTTATCATCTCTTGGCACTTTTCACGCTTTAATTGCTCAAAGGCCGCCTCATCTTCTTGGACGAGTTTTACGAGCTCATCAAAAGATGGCAATTTTTGGTCAGGTAGTAACATTGCACCCTCACATAAGCTGGCTTTTATATTGAGCCTAGTTCATATGAGGGGAATCGTTGCTTAAACCTTGTCTTACTTTTAAGACGCACTGCCTCTTAGAGAAATTTCACCACCAATGTAGGTTTCTAAGCCTTGCGCTGTTTCAATTAACACCGCACCTTGCTCATTGATGCCGCGCGAGACTCCGGTTACTTCACGGTTACCCATAATTAAGGTGATATCTCGATCTAAGAAATTATCTAAGCGATTCCAACGCTCGACAAAACCGTGCATACCCGACATTTCATAATCGTTCAATGCACTTTCAAGCGTATTGATCAACTCGGCAGCAAGTTGGTTGCGATCTATCTCATGATTGGTGACATCATTTAAACAAGACCACGGCTGAGTGATCCCTTGCGCATCTGTCGCCATACGCAGGTTCATCCCCATCCCTATCACCAGGTGAGCTGCAGAGCCCGCTTGACCAGACATTTCAACCAAGATGCCGGCTAACTTTTTATCTTGGTAATAGAGATCATTTGGCCATTTGAGTTTGATACCTGAAATGCCTAGTTTTTCCATTGCCTCAACGATTGCAACGCCAACTACTAAACTTAACCCCATCGCCCCTGCCATGCCCGCTTCTAAGCGCCAGTACATCGAAAGGTAGAGGTTGCAGCCAAATGGCGAAACCCATTCACGCCCACGACGACCGCGCCCTTGGCTTTGGTATTCAGCCAAACATACTGAGCCTGAATCGAGACTATGTATGCGATCCAGTAGGTATTGGTTGGTCGAGTCAATCACAGGGATCAAGGCAAGCGGCACATTAACATTCGCCTCAAGCTGCTGCTGATCCAACAATTGCATTGACTGAGCAAGTTTATAACCTTTGCCTTGCACACTAAACACATCCACACCCCACGCCTGAATGCCTTTAATATGCTTACTGACTGCTGCGCGAGAAATGCCAAGCGCCACTCCTAATCCCTCACCAGAGTGGAAACTGCCGTCGGCGAGCATGCTTAAAATCGACAGTTTAATGGAGTGCTCTTTCATTGCACTTTACCTCGCAGCTCGACAAGATTGGTTTCATGTTGCGCGCCCATAAAACGCACTTCATGCTCCAGTTCTATCGCATATTTTTGCCACACGGTTTGACGCACGTGATCAGCAAGTAGCACTACATCTTGCGCGGTCGCATTTGAACTATTCACCAGCACCAAGGCTTGGTTCGGGTGCACTTGCGCCCCGCCTTGCGTAAAGCCTTTTAAACCACATTGATCAATCAGCCATCCTGCTGCCACTTTAACGCCCTCTTCGACTGGGTAAGCAACCAAGTTCGGGTATTGTGCGAGTAGAGCTTGATACTGCGCTTGTTCAATTACAGGGTTTTTAAAGAAGCTCCCTGCATTACCGGTGACTTGTGGATCGGGCAGTTTTTCCATACGAACTTGGCAAACTTGTTCAAAAATTTGTTGTGCAGTGACGGTTTCAACACTAAAAGACTGCAGTGGACCGTAAGCAATACAAGGCTGCCATGCTTTAGCGAGCTTGAAGCCAACCGCGACGATAATCGCTTTGCCAAACAGCTGGTGCTTAAAAATAGAATCTCGATAGCCAAACTGACACTCATCAGCCTGCATGCGACGAATGGCAAAAGTTTCTAAGTCGACTACATCGACATACTCACAAACATCTTTGATCTCTTTGCCGTAAGCACCGATATTTTGAATCGGCGCCGAGCCAACACAGCCTGGAATTAAAGCTAGGTTCTCTAAGCCAAAGTAGCCTTGCCCTACCGACCATTTCACCAAATTTGGCCAATCTTCGCCGCCTGCAACATGCAGATGCCATGCGTGCTCAGTTTCGCTAACCTCTATCCCATGTAATTTGTTAACCATCACCACGCCTTGAAAGTGCTCGGTGAACAGCATATTGCTGCCTTTACCCAGCATCAACTTAGGCAAAGCTTGCCATTGTGGCGCTTGATAGACCTGCTGAATGTCCTCGACAGAAGCGACCTCAACAAGTGCGTCACAAGTTTGCTCAATAGAGAAGGTATGAAAGCTACGTAAGCTGGCATTGGTTTGTATTTGCATGGGATTTGATTGCATCAGGCAAGTTTCGTCATTTACACTGCCGCCATTCTACATAGATATGACTGGATAGAGAATGCGCCAACTAAGAATAGAAACGCTAGATCCAATAAAATTGCCGTTAGTCGCGCGTTTGTATAAAACGCACTACCCTTCCGGTAAAGCCAAAAGCAACGAACTCACCATTGCTGGCTATCTAGAACATCAACTGGCGTGTGTAGTGCGTTTTCGCCCTATCGAGCAATACCAACTGCTGACTGGCATGTTAGTGATACCTGAGTTGCGTCAATTGGGGATCGGTCATCAGCTACTTAACCACTGCCAAACTAAAGTATGCACCACAGATACATATTGCTTTGCCTATCCACACTTGGAAAGCTTCTATCAGCAGCACGGCTTCATCACTCTATCACCGGATAACCTGCCAAATAGCTTAAATCAACTCTTTACCCGCTACACTGGAAGTGGGAAAAGTCTCATTCCTATGCATTTTCAAGTAGATTGAACATGAACTATGAGCCATTTCTGGTAATCAGGGAGTGAGATTTGCTACTATCCGTCTTCTGCTTTTTGGCAGACGATTGTGTCGCCATTTTTGAGGTTAATCTTTCAATATGATCGCTAACAGGTATTCTTTAAAGCATCTTCCTACCATTGCTCAAGATCCCGCTCACTTCGAAGTGTTATACGCCGCTAAGGATTTTCGTACTCGTTTGATTGAAGCGATACGTCAAGCCAGCAAACGTATCTATCTTGTCGCTCTTTACTTGGAAGATGATGAAGCAGGTCGTGAGATTCTTAGCGAACTGTATCAAGCCAAACAAAGAAACCCTGGTTTAGATATCAATGTCTGTGTCGACTGGCACCGAGCACAGCGCGGTCTTATTGGTGCTGAAGCCAGTAAAACCAATGCCGGCATGTACAAAGCATTCTCAGACCAATATGAACACAAAGTGCCGGTTTATGGCGTACCTGTACGTGGTAGAGAAGTGTTTGGCGTACTGCACCTCAAAGGTTTTATCATTGATGATTCGGTGATTTACAGCGGTGCAAGCCTAAACAATATTTATCTTAACTACCAAGATAGATACCGCTTTGATCGCTACCATGTGCTGCACAACCCATCATTGGCAGATTCCATGGTTGAGTTCGTGCAAAAAGAGATGATTGCTCATCCAGCAGTGAACAACTTAGCTTGCCCAGCCAAACCTGAGACCAAAGAGATTAAAGCCAGCATTCGTCAATTACGCGCTTCGCTAGCCAAAGCCGAGTATAAGTTTGCTAACCAAGCGATTTCTCAAGACCAAGTTGCGGTCACGCCGATTGTTGGCGTAGGCAAAAAGCGTAACAAGCTAAACCAAAGCATCAATAACTTGTTGGCTTTGGCGCAAGATGAAATTTTCATCTGCACCCCTTACTTCAACTTCCCACGCAGTGTAGCGAAACAAATCAAACGTGCGATTAAGCGCGGCGTGCGCGTAACGATTGTCGTGGGCGACAAAACCGCGAATGATTTCTTTATCTCACCAGAGCAAGAATTCAAAACCATCGGTGGCTTACCGTATCTGTATGAACGTAACCTACGCCAGTTTGCGAAAGCCAATGAAGCGCACATTGCCAGCCGTCAACTTTCCATTCACCTTTGGAAACATGATGCCAACAGCTTCCATCTAAAAGGTATATGGGTCGATAAGCGCTACATGCTACTCACAGGTAACAACCTCAATCCACGCGCATGGAAGCTCGATTTAGAAAATGCGATTTTAGTGCAAGATGATTACAATCATCTGACTGAGAAATTTGATAAAGAAGTGGAGAACATTCTCCAGCACACTCAACTTATCTGCACTTATAAACAGCTAGAAAAACTAGAAGACTACCCAGAGGTAGTACAGAAGCTCATGCGCAAGATCACTCGTGTTAAAGCGGATCGTGTTTTGAAGCAGATTCTTTAAACGTATTCAATTCAATAGTAAAAAGCGCCAACAGGCGCTTTTTTCTTTTCTTCTTCAAGCTACTTCTGTTTGGCTTTGTCGCCAAACTAAGTCACCAATTCCATCTGTTGGAGTGAAATCGGTAGGTGCATCAAGCAGCAACTGTCTTATCTTTTCATGCTCGAAGTTGTGACATGCTTCGTCAAGGTCTGATAACAAAGCTAGATATTCATCGATTGGCAGGAACCTTTCACTCGCAGTCATGATCCGCTCATGCGCGGTCGCTTCAACGTTATCTCCAATAAGCAACTCTTCAAACAGCTTCTCTCCAGGACGCAGACCGGAAAATTTGATTTCGATGTCTCCGTGTGGGTTATCGTCATTTTTCACTTCCAAACCGGAGAGGTGTATCAAATTAGTCGCCAAATCCGTAATTTTGACTGGCTCTCCCATATCAAGCACAAATACATCCCCTCCTTTACCCATTGCGCCAGCTTGGATAACTAATTGAGCCGCCTCAGGAATGGTCATAAAATAACGAATAATATCCGGGTGAGTAACTGTAACCGGTCCACCTAAAGCAATTTGCTTCTTAAACACCGGAATTACCGATCCAGACGAGCCAAGTACATTGCCAAAACGCACCATACAAAAACGCGTTCCACCAGACTTAGCATTTTCTTGCGCCGCTAAGGCTTGCAGTCCTAACTCAGCCATACGCTTGGTAGTGCCCATTACGTTCGTTGGACGCACTGCTTTATCTGTAGAAATAAGAACAAACGACTCAACGCCTGCCTCTACAGCTGCTTTCGCAGAATAGAATGTACCGAATACATTGTTTCTCACACCTTCAACGACGTTGTATTCAACTAAAGGTACGTGTTTATATGCTGCTGCATGGTAAACAGTTTGGACACCGAAGCTTTTCATCACCGTAGCCAAGCGGTTAATGCGCTGTACTGAGCCCAGTAAAGGAACAATTTCTACCGTTAATCCTTCCTTATTAACAAGTGCATTCAACTCCCTATCAACTTGGTAAAGAGCAAACTCAGACAGTTCAAATAAGACTAACTTTCGAGGCTTATTGCGAATAATTTGGCGGCACAACTCAGAGCCTATCGAACCGCCAGCACCGGTAACCATGACAACTTTTTCTTTAATGTTTGCTTCCATGAGAACCTGCTGAGGCGAAACCGCATCTCGACCCAATAGATCTTCAATCGCAACATCTTTTAACTCATCAATTTTCGCTTTCCCGTCAACAATATCTTTCATGTCAGGGACTGTTAATACTTCTGCTGGGAGATGAACTAACGAGTTTAAAATTTCCTTGCGACGAGAGCGGGAGGCACTTGGGACAGCTAATAAGATTTGCTCTACATCATAGCGTCGAACCAAATACTCAACCTTGCTAGAGTTACTTACAGCAATTCCCATCAGCACAGTATTCTTCAATGTTTTATCATCATCGATAAAACCCACTACTTTATGAGTATTTGAGTTTCGTAGCGCAATAGCTAGTTGACGACCTGCAGAACCTGCACCATAGATCAGCACTGGTTTGCTACCCTTTGTATTTGCTTGAGTAACCAAAACACGCACAATCAGCCTAGAACCACCACATAATAGACAAAGGAAAGCAGCATAAATTATTGGGACAGAGCGGGGGACATAAGCATCAAAATAGAAGGCTAAAACAGCTACTGATATTGCAGAAATCAGCGTACCGAAGCTTACAACTGCTAATGCATGAAACGTAAGGTAACGTAAAACTGCCCGGTAAAGCCCCAGTCGAACAAATGCAAGAATAGTCGTAATCAGAGTACCGACTATCACATACCGGACCAATGGATCTGATAGTGGAACTATATTACCAACTCGAGCCCAGTACGCGATAAAAAAAGAAGCAATGACAAAAATAGTATCTATAACGATACTTACTAGACGTTTGTTAAAACGTGATAGATTCCAGATGATATTCAGTCTTGTCATTGCATTCTCTCGAAACGAAAACGCCAGTATATCACTGGCGTTTATGAAATTTTTGGGTTGAGGTTACTTTACAGCATCTCCGCTTCCACTCCCCGTAACAGTCATGATTATATACTGAAAATAGCTTTGTACTGTTAACGTATCTATCATTTTTTTATCTGTTTTAGCTAATAAGCTCGGCGTAGACATATCGATGTTTTGTACCTGAGCCAGCCCAGTAATACCAGGTAAAACATCATAGACTCCTAAGGCATCACGTTCAGAGATTAATTCTTCTTGGTTAAATAAATTTGGACGTGGGCCAACCAAACTCATTTCACCTTTCAGCACATTGATCAATTGCGGAAGTTCATCAATTTTAGTTTTTCGTAAGGTAAGACCAAATTTAGTAATGGACGTAGTGCTCGCTAAATGGCTAGCTACCGATTTCGTTTCTATCGTCATAGTACGAAACTTAACGAGCTTGAATGGTTTTTTATTTCGCCCTACTCGTTCTTGCACGAAAATAGGAGAGCCTGTATCAAAAAATCCAATAATCGAAACAATGACCAATATAGGCCATAGACATAACAGGCCAAAGAAAGCAGCTAAAATATCAAGTGTACGAATCATTTCTTAGTATCCTGTAATTTTGATTTTAGAAACCAATTGGCAGTCTTTTCAAAGCCTTCGGAAAGTGTTTGTGGTGGATACCAATTAAGTGTTTCCTTAGTGTGGGAGATGTCCACTTGAAGCGAACCAACTAATCTATCTACCGAAGATTCCTTATTCAGTAGTTTTCCAAGTACCTTAAAACACCATATTGGTACTGGTATTTGCCAATTTTTCCTGCCAAGCGCTTTTGCCATTTCTTGAACCATACCTAATGTAGATACATCATGATCATCGGAGACCAAAAAAACCTGATTGGAAGCTTTAGGGTGCTTTATACAAGTGATAATCAAATCAACTAAGTTATCGACTGAAACCAAGCTACGCAGGTTGGTGTTTATACAACCGAATGGAAGAGGGAAGCCTTTGGATACAACTTTCATTAATGCTGAAAAATTAGCCTTGACGCCGGGACCATAAACTAAAGTAGGTCGAATAATAACAATCTCTAAACCAGTTTCCTCCGCAAGCTCAAGGAGTAGTTCTTCCGCTTCAGATTTTGATTGCCCATAAAAGTCAGACGCAGCACGAATATCACTTTCTGTAAAAGGGTTACGATTAGAAGTCGACTCACCATTTACTTTTACCGAACTAATAAATATAAAGCGCTTTACTCCACTTGCTGAAGCTTGCCGAGCTAAGTTGATTGTTCCAAGTGTATTTATATCTCTATATTGTTCCAGCGAATCAGCTCCTCGCCCATTCATTACATGAACGCGAGCTGCGCAGTGAATCACATAGTTACAACCGAGAAGCGCTGATCTGTAATCTCCTGCACTATTAATTTCTTTCCGAAAAACTCTATGTTCATCTGTAACTGAAGTTTTGAGAGTTCTATTTAATAGAGATAGATCGTACTCATCTAAGCGATCAATTAAACTATTGCCGATAAAACCACTAGACCCAGTCAACAAAACTCTTGCTTTCATGTTGATTCCTTGTTATTCAAACCATACAGTTCAAAAAACGCTCTCACTATAACTTCATGGCTAAATAGAGCTAAAGCAATCTCCCTACTGGCTTTCCCCATCTGATTCAAGAGAGCACGATCTGATTCTAACTTTACTAGTGTACTTACAATAGATCCGGAATCTCTAGCGGGGAAAAGCAATCCATTTTTTCCATCGAACACCATTTGCCGACACCCTGGCACATCAGACGTAACAATTGCCAAACCACAAGATGCAGCCTCTATGAGTGATTTTGGTAGTCCTTCACGATAAGATGGAAGGCAAGCGACATGTGCTTGCTGGTATATTGATGAGACATTATTGCTGTGACCTAAATACTTAACATATCCTTGTTGATGAGCATAATCAATCTCCTCTTTGGACATTGACGATATATTGTTAGAGTCAACACTCCCTACAAGCAGCAATCGAACATTACTCCCCATTTTTTTTAGTGCTTTTCCTGCTTCAATATACTCTGCAACCCCTTTATCTCTGAGTAATCTCGCGACTAAAACGACGATTAATGGGCCACCGATTAGTGAAGGTTTATCAACTTGATTCAGCGGAGAGAACAAAGATGTATCAACTCCAGCACCATTAACGAGAAAACTACATTTTGGCGCTACGATATTCTGCAAGCAAAATAACGATCTATCATCATCATTTTCAAAAACCACCTTTAAGGATTTCAAAGATAAAGCAAACCTATATGCTTTCTTTAAAAAGAACCAAGCCAAATTCCCCTTAATGGATTTAGATAGTGAAGCAGATCCTAAACCCGTTATAGATGCGATTAATGTTGAAGGACGCAAAAATGGGAAAAGACGCATCAGAGAGCCTACATAAATCACAGGTTTTATTGTAAAAGAATGCACCAAATCCGCCTTAATGCTTCTTAATACTTTAAAAAGATTAAATATAAAAACAATTTCCTTGAGTGGATTTACACCACTCCGAGAAAGATCTATTTTAATAAAATTAATTCCACAAGCCTCAATCTTATCTCTAGAGTTGTCATCACCACATATTACACATACCTTCGCACCGGATAAAATGACACTCTCAGCCAAGACCAAGAAGTGAGAAACAAAAAAATCTGATGAATTAATTACATAAGCTACTTTCATTGGACGCCCCATCAAAAGAAACCCTTCTCAACAACTTATTTTGATATATAACAAAGAAACAAACATACACTGATAAATAATTGAAAATCCTTAATCTAATTGCAGTACCTAAATTATCATTACCCAGCAACCAAATCGCAGAATAACAAGAAAAGAAGATCACCAAGAAGTCCACAAATTTATCAGAGTATTGTTTATTAACCACAACATATAACAAAAAAATTAAAAACGGCAACGATTCAAAAATAAAGACCACTATAGAAAGCGCGTTTAAAAAACGCATACCAAGCAACTGAGAAATAAAGCTATTAGCAAAGTCAACAACAAAATAATACCACGAATTAAATGTAATACCTAAATTTGTACCCGCGTTAATAAATTCATGGAAGAAAATATCCCTATATGATAGGATGGGATTAAGGTAGCCGAGCATATAAAAAACCTGGAGGCACAATAAACACGCAACGAGTAGCCACTTTTGAATTCGCCAAGAAAACCTATAGTAATTAAAAAATAACAAGGCAATAAACATAGAGAAGCCCAAATATGGTCTTAATATATATAACACCCCAGAAATAGCAATACACATAAAGTAGCAAACACCAATCACTACACCATCTTTACTCTCCGTAATTTTCTTTACCAAAACCAAACATAATGAAAACAAAAAAACCATTGCAGCTTCACGATAGATGTCGGTGGAATATAAAAAAAAGCTCGGATAAAGGCTAATAACAACAAAGCATGCGGCGAAAATTTTCTTAGATATCGAATCTCTGATATCTTTAACCACCACCATTGACATAATTAGAGGAATAGCAACGATAGATAAGAATCCAAATAACCACGTAATACTGAATCTAGAATAAAAACCAATTTCATTTAGCTTGTGTAGGAATATTCCCCAGTTCGTTGGACTACCTTCTTCAATAAGATTTACTGCAAATTTATGATAGTAATTAGCATCACTCCCTAAAAATTCAAAACCATAATCAGACATACTAAAGAACAAAAAAAATATCGTTTTCGATAAAACAATACAAGCAACAAAATTACCGTTAAGAATCCTCATCAAAACCTCATGGCAAATAACTTTCAATTCTTGAGATTTCAATAACCTCATCCCAAGACAATACTTTTGATTTTGATGCTTTAATAGTTAGAGATGTCAACTTATGAAGCTCATCCAAGAATATAACATCCACATCATTCTTCTCGCAATATTCTTCAACCCAAGAATATCTATTTGTAACAACCACACGTTCACAGGCTAAATATTCTAGAAATTTAGTAGATGTCTGCATGTTGTATGGATATATATCTGGGACATAGTTTAATCCGACATGAGAGCTTCTAATTAAGCTAGAAATTTCTTCATAATCAACTTTGCCAATAAACTCTATATTTTCATTTCCAGAATACCTACTGATTAGAAAGTCACTAGCTAAGCCAACCAATGCAACTCTCGCATCAGGTCTAAACTTTAGTATCGAATCTATCGCCAAGTGTATACGTCTAGCTTGTTCCATTGAGCCAACATAGATGAAATCCCATTTAATATCATGTGTTTGTTCTTGACACTCAAAAAATGAACGCCCTACTCCCATATCTCTCGTAACACTAGGCACCTCATCAGAAAAACCCATTTCATTTTTAACATTAACATTCAAGAAAACCCTTAAGTCTGGCTTGCAAATAAATACTCTTTTAATGAAATTCTTAATCTTTGATAATGGTGGTGTGCTAAGCGATGCATATTCATGAATTACAAACTGATCAACTCGATATCTCTTACCGCTGGTACCCATAAAGTACCAAAGTATATCATACCGACTTAAATCCTCAGACTCACATACGATACTTAAAGTATAGTTGCTGGCAAAGAATTCTTTATACGCATTTAACTCTGGTAGATACGCCTTATTTAATGTGACTAAACCAATACTTTTCATCTATTATCTTACTTTATAACCCTAACTGTTTATCAATTAACTGCCTATATTTTCCCATTATAACATCGAGGTGATACTTAGAAGCATCAAAAGCATTGCATACAGCATCTTTGCTTAAAAATGAGGCAAGTTGTTCTTCATCCCCTACATCAAAAATAATTCCGCAATTGTTGTATGCGATAATCTCAAAGTTAGCTCCGGGTGAATTGCTAGCAAAAACTTTCAGGTCGAGTGAAAGAGCTTGCAGTAATGAGTTGGGCATACCTTCGTACTCACTAGATAATATAAAGCCTTTGCAGTATCTGTAGTACCTAAATGGGTTATTTTTAAAGCCCATAAAATAAACATGGTCTGATATATTAAGCTCTCTGGTTAGCTGTATAAGATTATCAAGTTCTGGTCCTGCACCAAAAATCATCAATTTAGTTTTTAGCTTATACTGACGATTTAGAAGTGCTATCGCTTTGATCGTCGTGTCGTGTCTTTTATGAGGGACTAACCTAGCGGCTGTACAATAGTATTTAAAGTTATTATCAAAGATAAAATCAGACACTGGCTCAAAATACATTGACTTTAGTTTTTCAATATCTACAGGGTTGTAAATTACAGAGATTTTATTTTCTTTTACACAAAGAAGCTCGACAATATCTTTCTTCATATGATTGGACAGGGCTACTATTTTGTCCGCATGAGGGTACGTGAATTTTACAAGACTTCGCTTGACCCAACTATTCAAAACTCCAGCGTTGGCTAATTCAGAAGATAGTGTATTTGCCTCTCTGATAATTACTTTTGGATTCACAAGTGAAAGTTTACTAGCTAACACAGCAATAGCGTTACATTCTTTCAAAGTAGAAAATACCAGATTTGGTCGAATCTCTCTAATTACACCAATCAAAGGAAAAAAAGATGACAATACATGACTAGAACCAAGCCCAATAACAGTAATGCATTTATCTAATCTTTTGAGAAGTATACCTTCATTTTTAACCAATGCTATACTTACATTGTAACCATGTTTACATAAATAGTTAGCAACGGTTACAATCACATGCTCAGCCCCTCCCGGGTTGAGATCATAAGTAAATAGTAATATCTTTTTTTCTAACATAATCTTCAATTTTTCAGCACTATCATATATTAAGTAAGGCTTGATTTGTCACTATAAACTTTTTAATCTAGGTTTAAACTCTTATTAAAAGCTAGGGTCGCTCTTCCAACACTGACCTAACCATTTATCATACATATAATGAGAAAAGCACTCTTGTCCAGAACCATGTGCAAATGTAAGTTCCCCAAAAAATATTTCACCATCAACATTATATAAATCTACGCGTACATAACTAAATGGTTCAGCTAACAATTTTGCAACTTCTAGCATAGTTTCATAGTTCTTTGGTTTATCGATTTTAGTTAAAATACTTGGGTACTCAACAGAAAATGGAATGTAATTGAGCTCTTCATCATAAAAGCTCCTATGATGGCAAGTACTTCTATCAAAATCAACGTGAAGTATTACTTTGTAAAGCCCATTTTCCTGTTTAAAAACGTGGAACTTATAGTCTTTAATGTCAACATCTCCAGCTTCAGGCTCTAGTTTTCTTTCAATTAAAATCTTGGGCTCAATTTTACTATACCAGGGTTCAGAGTTCTTTTTCCCGAAATCCACTTTTAGCTGTAAGTTTACAGATTCACACGCTTTAGCTATATACTCATCAGAGCAATCTCTCGAGATTATATATACAGGCCCAGAATTGTGGTTAGCCTTAAGTACACAATCCCCCTTTTCTTTTAATATTTCAATTATTTCTTCTGGGCTAATTGAATCACCTACAAAATAATTTTCTATTAGGAATTCATTACCAACAACCTTGGAGACATAATCTTTAACGAGAATTTTGTCTGAGCATAATGAGAACAACTCATGCTTAGGTTTTCTCTTTCGATAGTTTATTTTATCGTTATATGTATTAGGGTTGTAGAAGTTAGGAATATAGCCATTCTTCGCAAGAAACTTGACATAAAAATATACAACTCTCACTAATTTTATTTTATAAAATAATTTCAATACAGCTCTCATTAAAACCTCACCAAACACATCAGTGTAAATTTAAATTGAAAAACATTTAATACCTAACCTCTAAGACATTTAACGAATAAAAGAATACAATCCTGTCAATCGATACACACTAATTGCCATTAATACATTCCAAACCGTCAAACCAATTGACACAGAAATTGCTGCTCCCATTGCTCCATAGTTTGGTATTAGTAAAAACATAGCTATTACGTTCACCACGAGAGATACAGCTAGAGATCTTAGCGCGCTATTTTCATGGCCTGTCATATTCAAAACCACTGCAGCAGAACCCATCAACACATTAACAATTTGCCCTGCAGATAATATTATAATTAGGGGGTACGCTCTGATATATTCCTCTCCGAATACCATATCAATTATTGTATTTCCAAAAAAAATCAGTAGTATAAGAACAGGGACTGAAACAATAGAACTAATACGCACACTTTGAGTAATATAGAATTGGGTTTTACTTATATTCCCTTCCGTAAATGATCTAGCTATATTCGGCATAATTACACTATTTACAGCATATAAACTTACAGAAATAAGAGAAACAGCTTGCAATGCAACTTTGAAATATGCAACTGAACTATAGTCATCCAATGCACCCAGAAGAATAGGGGCTAGTTCCATATTTATATTTGCAATAAGGGACATGATACCAAAAGGAATGAGATTTATGCTCCAATCCTTAAACATATAAATAGCACTGGAAATGGATGAATTCCTTTTATGCTTTAATTTTAACAGAAAAAAGCCAATAACTGAGGATAACAATGCAGAACCACAATAACTCACAATTAGTATATATGCAGACAAATACCCATAACTTACATAGTATATCCCAGAAAAAACTATTGATAGCAGTGGTATTAGTGCCTTTTCAAGCATTTGAGATAAAATTGGATACCTAAAACCATTCAAACCACCACTTTGGATTATTAAAAAACCCCTACTAGGAATGATAATGCATCCAATTATTAATAATGGAATTACATCATCATCAAACCAATCAAAGTAAATAGAAAGACTAACAAATGTAATGGATATACTAGACACTAATATGACGTAACCATACGACCAATTAATTATCCCCTTTAATAATCCCCATTTTTTTTCAAATTGATAATTGGCAATTTGTCTTACTAATAATGTAGGAAGCCCTGCAACAACCGGTAAAGTAGCAACGCTTACAATTGACAGTGCATATCCATATAATCCATATTGTTGAACACCTAATAATTTAGCAAAAAAAACACCAGAAACAACTGACAATCCAACACTTGCAACTTGAAAAGATATCGCTTTAATAAACTGAAAGTTTAGTTTTTCCATCTACCCACACTCTATATGACACATATGTCATACTACAAACCTATCTTTCAATATGCATTATACTGATATAAAAATTCAGTCTAAAACAAGTTGTTTTAAACTAGCTATACGCTTAGATACTGTATGATTTTCTTTAATCAATTTGTAACCATTACGCCTTATGTCAATATAATATTCTGGTCTATTTTTATAGTCGCAAATCTTGGCATTAAAATTTTCTTTATTGACAAAAACACAATTGACTCCATCTTTAAAACCAAAACTTACTAAATCAACTGTTTCAAAAGCAAAAAGCAATAAGCCTTGAGATGGTATTTCAAAATATTTTGCCACTGTAATATTATATAATTCATTTGAAGATACCGCTACTACACAAGCATCATAATTTCCTAACCATTCGAAATAATTACTACCCGTGAATTTTTTATTTCCAGAACCAGCATAATCAAAGGAATCTAACAAACCACTATTAAACGCCCACATTCTTAGATCGTATATATTCTTTTCCGTTTTACCGAACCCTAAAACTTCATATTTTAATTCATTAACGTTAGGTGGCGTCAATACATCATCAGCAACACACCAAGGAAAACTAATAACACATTCTTCTGGTATTTTTCCATGGTAACCTGTTTGTAAAAGTGTCTTTTTATATGGTGTAACTATGTGGGTGATATTGTTTCTAGCTAAGTATTTGGGTAGCCATTTTTTTGAGTGTGAATCACTTACTGTAACTAAAACTCTTCTATGTATTTTTGAAAACCTAACTTTAGGAGCGTTCCACCTAGGCTCTAGGCTAACCACATATTTTTTCCTTTTCCCAAATAAGTAATATGAAATGCAAGAACCACAAACCAAAGCACTAGTTTCATTAACAAATCCAAACCAAAGATCTTTCTGAGATGCAACTTGCCATTTTTTATTAAAGAAAAAATCACGAGAACAAATAAAAACAACCTCAGATGAGGCTATTTTTTTTTCTTTACTTCTTTTATACGTACTAAGCAAAGAAATGACATCGTAAAAAATACAGCTAATTTCAAAAATAAACCTTCTAACAAAATAAAAATATTTACCAAGCCTGATCATAAACAAAGCCACCAATGAAAAAAGTATTTAACGCACATGTACTATTACTTTGATATAGCGACTAACATATGATGAAACCTTGCAGGAATCACATCACCTGTAACAATATCAATACGACTTTCCTTATTAAAAACTATTTTCTGTAGCTTATTTATCCGTCTAACCCATTTGTTCGATACTTCATCATCTTCACTGGAAATCCAGTAAATTGTATAGCCTATATTTTTCAGTAACAATGTCGAGAGTGTATCATTACCACCATCTATAAAGTCACTTACACTCTGTTCAAATATAATTACGGGTTTATTTTTCTCTATTATGCTTAAGGACCCCTGTAAAACTTGATACTCCATACCTTCTACATCTATCTTTATGAGCCCTACATTTTCTAATGTGTCCGGTAGATAAGAATCTAACTTTTTGATTGTGATATCGATTCCTCTGCTTTTTTCTCTGCTCGTTTTCGTCGATGCTCCTCCCATATTCGTAGGGTTTTCATAAAGTGTTAAATCTTCTTCTTTATTTCCAATCCCGACATTGTTTATGTTGACATTATTAATTAGGTGCGTATTAAAACTCAACAACTTAAACGTATTAGGATTGGGCTCAAACGAAATAACTTCTTTGAAAAACTTTGAAAACATAATAGTATGATTCCCGATGTTTGCGCCAATATCTATAGCGGTATATTTACTAGTATCAACACCTAACTGATGGAATAACTCCTCTATAATTTCTATTTCTTTTCTTTCATAAACACCGTGAAGAAATATTTGCTCTCCTATATGATCATTAGCAAACACCGCCATATGATGCTCTCTTTCATCTCTGTATAGCTTTGCCTTCTTATTCAAGTACTTAGATATATACACATCTTTGACATAATCAAAACTGTAATAATTTTTAACAGAAAATAGCTTCATAATGTAACTTACAACTCATAAAAGTCCGAGATAACCGCAAACATATAAACTAATACCTATAACGTTAACGCAGATATTTAACATAAAATGGGTGCTTTATCAGATTTTTGACATGCACTTCTTACTTCTCATCAGTATTGAAATCATACCTTAAGCAAAACGCTTGACAACTCCAAACTTATCATGACATCAAGACCTGGCATCAGTAAATCTTTGCGACCTGAAAGTGCTATATTTAACATCAATTTCAGCATAGTGAACACCTTTTTCCAAAAACTGTTTACTAGTTGTTTGAAGCCACCGACTTGATAGATACCTTTTAGTTAGAAAAATAACTAATAGAGAGGTGCTTATGAGCAGCAAGAGATATCCAGAAGAATTTAAAATTGCAGCAGTCAAACAAGTGACTGAAAAACGTCATAGCGTGGCGGATGTTGCAACGCGACTAGGAACAACGAGCCATAGTTTGTATGCGTGGGTTAAACGCTACGGTCCTAACTCCTCACAATACCAAGCGCAATCAGATGAAAGCGCTGAAATTCGCCGACTTAAAAAGGAATTGCAGCGAGTAACAGAAGAGCGAGACACACTAAAAAAGCCTCGGTGTACTTCGCAAGCCAGTCCGGCTGAGGTATGCCTTTATTAAAACGAATCATACAATCAGGTCTGTTCGACTCATGTGTAAAGTCTTTGGAATTCACCCAAGTGCTTATTATTCTTGGCTCAAAAATCCAGATAGTAGACAAGAAAAGCGGCGAAAATACCTTCTCGGACTGATAAAGCAATTTTGGCTGGAGTCAGGCTGTGTATGGTTATCGAAAGCCATACCTCAAAGGTAGTGTCGAAAACATCATTGTTTCTAACAAGCTAGCCCGAGAGTTCAACCCGCACGCGCCCAATCAGTCATGGGTAACTGATAACACATACATCACAACGCACGAAGGCTGGCTGTATCGGGCGGTAGTGATGAACCTGTTCTCTCTGCGGGTACTTAGTTGGTCAATGAAAGCAGAATAACAAAAGAGCTTATCCTTGATGCTTTGCTGATAGCTATTTGGCGTCGTTCACCTATATAAAAAGTGCTCGTTCACTCAAGTCAAGGAAGCCAGTATACCAGCCATGACTGGGGCTGTTTTTGAAACACCATGGACTCAAATCAAGTATGAGTCGCCGTAGTAGCTGTCACGACAATGCGGTAGCCGAGAGTTTTTTCCAGTTACTCAAAAGAGAAACAATCAAACGGAAGAGCTATACCACGAGAGAGGAAGCTCGTATGGACATCTTCGAATATATTGAGATGTTCTACAACATTAAGCGCCAAAATGGTTCCAATAGTCAGTTGTCGCCAGTAAAGTATGAAAACAATATGAAATCAAGTTAAAGAGTGTCTACTGATTTGGTGGCTATTCACATTTGGGCATCCCACGCATCAATCAAAGCATCTAGATTGTTTCAATATAAGCCCATTCGCATCCTTGTCTGATAAACACACTTCTGAACCATTGATTAAAGGCCACTCAATTCCAAGTTCAATATCATCCCATATGATGCTATGTTCAGCATTAGGATTGTAGAAATCCGTACACTTATATACAAACTCAGCTTCTTCACTCGTTACATAGAAACCATGAGCAAAACCTTCTGGTACCCATAACTGGCGTTTGTTCTCAGCAGAAAGGTAGACCCCAACCCATTGACCAAAAGTTGGCGAGTTGCGACGAATATCAACCGCCACATCATACACTTCACCAGAAACCACTCGCACAAGCTTGCCTTGTGTATTCTCGGTTTGGTAATGCAATCCTCGCAAGATACCCTGTTTTGATTTGGAGTGGTTATCCTGTACAAAGGTGGTCGGCTTTCCTGTCACCAACTCTTCAAACCTTTTTTGATTCCATGTTTCCATAAAGAATCCACGCTCATCACCAAACACTTGCGGTTCAATGATCTTTACCTCTGGGATTTCTGTTTCAATTACTTTCATGT
This sequence comes from Vibrio rhodolitus, assembly GCF_003350325.1. Taxonomy (GTDB): domain Bacteria; phylum Pseudomonadota; class Gammaproteobacteria; order Enterobacterales; family Vibrionaceae; genus Vibrio; species Vibrio rhodolitus. Next base: position 63,370 of record NZ_QLYZ01000008.1, read on the forward strand.
TTATCTATATGCCTGAATATTGTCTAATGCAGATCGCCAATCACTTGATTTTATACCGAAAGTACGTTCGATTTTTCCACAATCAAGTTTCGAGTTTGCCGGTCTTTTTGCTGGCGTGGGATACGCAGAGGTTGGAATTGCATTCACTTCTGGACACTGTGGTAAGACGTTATATTCCATCGCCTTACCAAAAATAGTTTTTGCAAACTCATACCAACTTACATGCGGCAAACCAGAGAAATGATACGTTCCGTAATCAATAGCCTCACCTCTACCAATACATTCCGCAATATGAATCAGCGCATTAGCAATATCGCCAGCATAAGTAGGTCCACCAAATTGATCGCTCACAACCCCTAACTGATCTCGTTCAGTGCCAAGACGAAGCATAGTCTTCACAAAGTTATGCCCATTTTCGCCAAATACCCAAGCTGTGCGAAGAATAATATGTTTCTTACATAACTGCGCAGCTAACTCCCCCTCGAACTTACTCTGACCATAAACGCCTTGAGGGTTGGTTGAATCATTTTCTAGGTACTCACCATCCTTGTCACCATCAAAAACATAGTCGGTTGAGATATGTAGTAATGTGGCTCCAGTTTTCTGAGCTGCAATTGCTAAATTTTTCACACCATCACGATTGATAGCAAAACAAACATCTGAATCTGACTCGGCTTTGTCCACTGCAGTATATGCTGCTGCATTGATAATAACCCTTGGCTGAAATTCACCTATCAGCTTCACTACCGAATCTCGGTTAGTAATATCAAGCTCCTCGCGATCGAGTGCTAGTACTGTTATGCCAACCTTATTAGATAATTTATGAGTCAAACAATCGCCTACTTGTCCATTACTACCAGTAATCAGAATCCGCACTACTTAAGTCCCTTATTTAGTTTCTCTAACACTAAGCGAGTTAAATACTGACCATATTCATTTTTCATCATAGGCTTAGCTATAGTCATTAGCTCGTCATCATTTAACCAGTTATTGCGCCAAGCTATTTCTTCTAAACAAGCAACTTTAAGCCCTTGAACATTCTCTATCGCTTGCACAAAAGACGATGCTTCATGGAGGCTTTCATGCGTCCCCGTATCTAACCATGCAAAGCCACGTCCCAGTAATTCAACGTTTAGAGAACCATCTTGGAGATACATATCATTCAATGTTGTTATCTCAAGTTCTCCACGTTGAGAAGGCTGCACCTGTTTAGCCATTTCGACTACGCGATTATCATAGAAATATAAACCTGTTACCGCATAATTTGATTTTGGAACTAGTGGCTTCTCCTCTATGGAAATAGCCTTCATATTTTCATCAAATTCTACAACACCAAAACGCTCAGGATCTTTCACTTGATAGCCAAATACGGTTGCACCTAAATCACGAGACGCTGCTTGCTGTAATGTTTTTGAAAACGACTGGCCATAAAAAATGTTGTCTCCCAAAACAAGGCAGACACTATCTTCACCAATAAATTTTTCGCCAATGATGAAAGCTTGTGCTAAGCCATCAGGGCTTGGTTGAATCGCATATTGCAGATTAATACCAAAATAAGAACCGTCACCTAATAAACGCTTAAAGCTTTGATTATCTTCCGGAGTTGTAATAATTAAGATATCTTTAATACCAGCCAGCATTAGCGTTGAAATAGGGTAAAACACCATTGGCTTGTCATATATCGGTAGTAGCTGCTTTGATACACCACGAGTAATCGGGTAAAGGCGTGTACCTGAGCCACCCGCAAGTACAATTCCTTTCATTATTGCTGTCCCTGCTGAGATACGCCTAAGCGTCCACGTGTATAGGATCCATCAAGCACTCGGGTCCACCACGGTGAGTTCTTGAGGTACCAAGTCACTGTTTTACGAATGCCCGATTCAAATGTTTCTTCAGGTTTCCAACCAAGTTCACGTTCAATCTTTGCAGCATCAATAGCATAACGAACATCATGTCCCGGTCGATCTTTAACGTAAGTAATCAAATCTTTATAGCTTGCCACGCCTTCAGGCTTATTTGGCACCAGTTCCTCAAGTAACTCACAGATGGTCTTTACAACTTCAATATTGGCTTTCTCGTTATGCCCACCAATATTGTAGGTCTCACCAACCTTGCCTTCGGTGACAACCTTATAAAGTGCTCTCGCGTGATCCTCTACGTAGAGCCAGTCACGAATTTGCATACCATCACCATATATAGGTAAAGGTTTGCCATCTAATGCATTTAAGATCATCAGAGGAATCAATTTTTCTGGAAAGTGGTACGGACCGTAGTTATTTGAGCAGTTGGTTACTATAATCGGTAAACCATAAGTACGAAGCCAAGCTCGCACTAGGTGATCACTGGATGCTTTTGAAGCTGAATATGGCGAAGATGGAGCATAAGCTGTACTTTCAGTAAACAGGGCATCTGTTCCATCTAAATCGCCATATACTTCATCTGTTGAGATATGATGAAAACGGAAGCGGGATTTTTTAACTGTATCTAATCGATTCCAGTAGTGGCGTGCGGCTTCCAATAGCGAATAAGTGCCAATGATATTGGTTTCGATAAATTCGGCAGGTCCGTCAATGGAACGGTCAACGTGAGACTCAGCAGCAAGATGCATAACTACATCCGGTTGATGTGCACATAAAATTCTATCTAGCGCTTGACGCTCACAGATATCAACATACTCAAATACGTATCTCTCATTGCTCTCAACTTCCACCAATGAATCTAAGTTCCCTGCATAAGTCAGCTTATCAACATTAATCACTTCATTTTGAGTGTGATGGATTATGTGTCGTATAACAGCGGAACCAATAAAACCCGCGCCGCCAGTAACCAATATTTTCATTGATAACCCTTAGAGTACAAAGTTGTAAGCCAGCTAACTACTATTATTTCGTTAAACGCTGGCATAGAAAGAAAGATAAGTAACCTAGGAATTCTACTAAAATCGAATTTTGTAAGCGACATATTCATCGATTCCTTTTCCGCATTACACAGAAAGTTACCTCAAAAGCTTGATTTATACATGAGTTATTGAATGATATAGTAGCAACATAGTCTGGTTTTATTTCAACTTGCAAATGTTAACATCAAGCAGTTGCCCACTATAAATCTTCTATCAATCAAAAACATAAGGAACTTCTGTGAAAATTGCCGTTGCAGGTACAGGCTATGTTGGTCTGTCTAACGCTATGTTGCTAGCACGAAATAATGACGTTATCGCTCTTGATATCTTGCAAGAAAAAGTTGATATGCTTAATCGCAAGCAGTCTCCTATTGAAGACGCCGAAATTGAGTACTTTTTAACCACAAAGCTACTAAGCTTTAAAGCGACAACCGACAAACAAGAAGCTTATCAAGACGCTGATTATGTAATCATTGCAACACCGACTGACTATGATCCTCAAACACATTACTTCAACACTTCATCTGTAGAGTCGGTAATTAAAGATGTAATTCAATATAATCCTTCAGCAACCGTGATTATCAAATCAACCGTTCCTGTTGGCTATACCGAAAGAATCAAGCAAGAGTTTGAGTGTAATAACATAATCTTCTCTCCTGAATTTCTTCGTGAAGGTAAAGCACTATACGATAATCTCTATCCCTCTAGAATCATCGTTGGAGAACAAAGTGATCGTGCAAAAACCTTCGCAAACCTTTTGATTGAAGGCGCCGAGAAACAAAACATCGATGTTCTATTTACCAATTCAACTGAAGCAGAAGCCGTTAAACTATTCTCAAACACCTATTTAGCCATGCGTGTTGCCTATTTCAATGAGCTAGATTCTTACGCAGAAGCTCATAACTTGAATTCTCGCCAAATTATTGAAGGTGTTGGGCTAGACCCACGAATCGGTAACCACTACAACAACCCTTCTTTTGGGTATGGCGGTTACTGCTTACCTAAAGACACAAAACAATTACTCGCAAACTATCAGGACGTACCAAATAACATAATCTCAGCCATCGTTGATGCTAATCGTACTCGCAAGGATTTTATTGCTGACTCAATATTAAGCCGTAAACCCAACGTTGTGGGGATCTATCGCCTAATAATGAAAGCAGGCTCAGACAACTTTAGAGCATCATCAATACAAGGCATTATGAAGCGCCTAAAGGCAAAAGGAATTGAAGTCATTGTTTATGAACCAGTTTTACAGGATAAGTTCTTTTTTAACTCAAAAGTAATATCAGATTTTGACGAATTTATTAAATTGTCTGACACAGTAGTTTCCAATCGCCTGAATGATGAGTTGAAGCCATATTCACACAAAGTTTATACTAGAGATCTGTTTGGTACTGACTAAAAACTGCCGTAGAGAACTCCCATTAGTTATGGGATAAACTGTAATATATTACAATCACTTTACTTAATATAAATAGGCTCATCATATGATTATCGTAACCGGCGGCGCTGGCATGATTGGCAGCAACATTGTTAAAGCTCTAAACGATAAAGGCATCAACGATATTCTTGTTGTTGACAACCTTAAAAACGGGCGAAAATTCAAAAACCTAGTTGATTTAGACATCGCAGATTACATGGATCGTGATGATTTCCTAATGCAAATTATGTCAGGCGAAAACCTAGGACCAATTGAGGCAATCTTTCACGAAGGGGCTTGCTCAGCAACAACTGAATGGGATGGTAAGTATGTGATGCTCAATAACTACGAGTATTCGAAAGAGCTTCTTCATTATAGCCTAGAACATGAGATCCCGTTCCTCTACGCTTCATCTGCTGCAACCTACGGCGGGACAGATAAATTTATTGAAGAGCCTGAGTATGAAGGTGCGCTAAATGTTTATGGCTATTCAAAGCAGCAGTTTGATAACTATGTGCGCCGCATTTGGCAAGATGCAGAAGAGCATGGAGAAGTGCTCTCACAAATCACTGGTTTTCGCTACTTCAACGTTTACGGTCCTCGCGAACAACATAAAGGCTCAATGGCATCAGTTGCTTTCCACCTCAATAATCAAATGAACGCGGGTGAAAATCCAAAGCTATTCAAAGGTAGCGAGCACTTTAAACGCGATTTCGTTTACGTGGGTGATGTGGTCGATGTGAACCTTTGGTTTATGGATAGTGGTATTTCTGGTATTTTCAACCTTGGCACTGGTAACTCTGAATCATTTGAAGAAGTCGCAAAAGCGGTAATTAAACACCATGGAAAAGGCGAAATAGAAACAATACCTTTCCCCGAGCATCTAAAAGGTGCTTACCAAGAGTTCACCCAGGCAGACTTGACTAAACTTCGCGCAACTGGTTGTGACCATGAGTTCAAAACTGTTGCTCAAGGCGTTGCTGAATATATGCAAATAATCAACTAGTGCCAAAATGAGCGAGAGGATACTCACACTAACCTCTCGCCTCATTCCATGTAATGGTATCTTCTTATCTTCATTACATGTCATAGTTCTGAACAGGTGAATAGCTTGGTTGACTCTCTCATGATAGAATCTATTTCATAGTCTCTTCTCTGTAACGCTGACGTCATTCCTCATGTCAAAAAAATTTTTGTTCACAGAATCATTAATTATTGCTCTACTTTTTCTTTCGCTACTTACTTCTAAAGTAGGGATCTACATTGGTCTTGCTGCACTACTCGTCCTGCAACTCTACTTGTTACATCAAAAGCACTCTCAAATAAACGAAATTCGACAAAAAATCCCGAAAATAGCGATTTTTAGTATTGGTCTGTTTTGTTTAGGTATTTTTGCAACCTTGCCGATATCTGGCGACTTCAGTGACATTGGCAGCTATTTTCGTAAATCAGCGGTACTACTGTTGTTACCCTTGCTCATCATCAGTCTAATTCGGAACCACAATATAAAAATCGCACAACTTGCCGCAGTCTCAGGATTAATAATAGCTGCCATCTATGCCCTTATTCAATTCAAAGCGATAGGTGATACAACATGGAAAGGACAACGTATATCAAGTTTTTGGGATGTCGGACGCTGGGCTGAGATGCTAGGCTATTCTATCGCACTGTTAATTCCATATACTCTTGAAAGCCAAGCTCGCGCCAAGAAAAAGTGGTTACTTTATTCGTTAATTTTGATTTGCGTAATATGTTTATTACTATCCGGAAGTCGAGCACCACTTGTGGCTCTCGGGGTTTCAATTGGTCTTTACCTCGCAGTTCGAAAACCACGACTGGCCATTTTGAGCCTAGTCATTTTGGGGTTTATTTTAATATGTGCTAACTACAATTCAAACATAGCCACAATAACCCACAGAATCACCAGCATTACCAACATCACTAATGACTATTCAAACATTGCTAGATTAGTAATGTGGCAAAACGGTTTAGCATTTAGCTTCTATAACCTTGTGCATGAACCGAGTGTTTTCTTATTTGGTACCGGAATACAGAATATGGAAAGCCTGTATTTAAACTATTTAGATAGTATTCATGGTATTGCAAATATAAAAGAACAAACACATGATCAGTTCTCTACTAGGGACATCCACAATACCTATATAGATCTTCTGGTTCGCATGGGGGCGATATATGCAGTCGGGTTTATCAGCTTTCTAGTGGTTTTGTTTAGAAGCTTCTTCAATCAACGTCATAAAAGTCCTCAACTGTCCTATTCCGGCATGTGTCTAGTCATTACATTTTCAGTTACTGGGATGTTCTATACTAGTGGTTTAGAATTTCAGTTTACCGTCATGTTAGCTTTTGCTGCGGCTTGTTATGCCTCCATCCTCAAGAGTACACAACCAAATGAATAAATGTACGTTTGAAGCTAGTGTAATAGTTTCTTTTTATAACAATGTTGACGCTCTCATATGTATTCTACGCTCATTAGAGACACAAGGAGACAATTTTGAAGTGATCGTTGCTGATGATGGTTCTAAGCAAGAAAATGTCGATAAAGCATTCGAATACATAAAATCATCCCCAATACCTATCTCTCATGTGTGGCAAAAAGACTCTGGGTTCCGTAAAAACCGTATTCTGAATAAAGCTCTTAAACTATCTCAAAGCGAATATATTATATTTATTGATGGCGACTGCATTCCACAAGATAATTTTGTCCGTGACCACATTAGTAATAAAGAAAAAGGGGAAATACTGAATGGTAGACGTGCAGATATAGCTTCAAGCTTTAAAGAAAAACTACTTTCCAGCAAGCACCCTAATTCCTTTTTCAAAGATAATTTTGTACAGATTGCCAAAGCATATATTCAGGGAAGAGGAAAAAATGTAGAAAAAGGTATTCGTGTTACTAATCCAATGATTTTCAAAATACTAAACAATAAAAAGAAAGGCATCGTTGGTTGTAATTTCTCTGTGCATAAAGCAGATCTTCTAGATGTTAACGGATTTGACAATCGATACGAAATTCCTTGCATTGGTGAAGATACAGATATCGAATACCGACTATTACAAAAAGGCAAAGTGCTTAAAAACTTATTCCATCAGGCTATCATTCTTCATCCTCAACATCCTGAACTGCCTCGTTTGCCTCAGGCGCTAGAATTGTTTGAAGAAACCAAGAGACAAGGAAATATAGTCGCTTTGGATGGCTACCAACAAGCCAACAATGTTGATTAAACACCAAACTATAAATACTTGGAGATAATTCATGCCAAATTCAATTCTTCACATCTGCCTATCAAAAGGATGGGGAGGACTTGAAATGTACCCTATTCGCATCGGTCAAAGGCTTAAAGATCGTGGGTACAATGTATACGGGTTATGCGTAAAAGGTACACCAGTCGCCAAAGGAATGCGTGAGGCTGGCATTGAAACATTCGAGATCGAGAGTAAGACAACGCTTGTTGCAAATCAGATTTTTGCCCTTAACTCTTGGCTCAAAGAAAGAAGCGTCACCATCATACACAGCCACAAATCTGGCGATATTCTTGTTTCCGCGTTACTACACATGTTAATTCCTCGCTCTTCATTCTTTACTGAGCACATGGGCAGTTCCAGCACAAAAAAAGATATTTACCATAAGTTACTATATCGTCATTTGAAGCGTATTTTTTCTATTAGTGATGCAACTTATAAGCGCAATTTAGCTGCTCTTCCTATAACAGAAGACAGACTATCTCGCTTATGGCTAGGTACTGATATATCGGAAAACCTTATTTCTGATGAGAACGATATCTCTAACATCAAAAAAGAAGTGGGTTTGGACATATCAGGACCAATCATCGGCAATATAGGCAGAATGTGTGATGGCAAAGGGCAGTTAGAACTCATTGACGCTTTTTCAATTATCAAGCGAAGCAATACAACTTCTCAACTTATCTTAGTTGGTGGGCTAAAAGAAAATGAAGGTGCCGATATTGAGTATGTTGAGCAGCTTACTCAACGCGTAGATCAACTCGGTCTTCAAGATAGTGTTCATTTCCTTGGTTTTCGCACCGATACGGATAGAATGCTCGCAATAATGGATGTTGTATGTCTACCAAATAGAAATGAGGCATTCGGTCTAACTGCGATTGAAGCTATGGCAGCAAAAAAGGCGATCGTTGCCGCTGACACTGGAGCCCTACCAGAAATACTCTCCAATACCGCCTTACTTGCGCCACCAGATCAACCAGACTTGATTGCCATTCAAATCGAGCGTTATGCCAACGATGAAGCTTTACGTAAAGAAAATGCAAAAAAGGCATACTTACGTGCTCACACAGAATTTTCTATGGACGCACACTTGGACAAACTAACCCAGTTCTACTCTACCGAGTAAACTGATACACTTAAGTCATCATCTTAAATACTAATTTACATCATGAAAATTTTAGTTATTGGACCATCTTGGGTTGGCGATATGGTCATGTCGCAGAGCCTATATATAACACTAAAAAAACAACATCCTGAGGCTGAAATTGATGTTTTAGCGCCAGCATGGTGTAAACCCATTTTAGAAAGAATGCCTGAAGTATCCAATCCAATTGAGATGCCTATTGGACACGGAGCATTAAACGTTCTAGGGCGAAGAGCAATCGGGAAAAAGCTCGCAAAAACAGATTATACTCATGCATTTGTACTGCCCAACTCGGCAAAGTCCGCTCTAATTCCTTGGTTTGCAGGTATTCCAAACCGTACAGGATGGAAAGGGGAATTTCGTTATGGTCTGCTAACGGATTTAAGAGCTGATAAAACTGTATTTCAATATATGGTAGAGCGCTATGTAGCTCTTGCTTTTTCACCTGCCGAAATGAGACAGAACGTTTCGTTAGCTCAGTGCCCTGTTCCTCAGCTAGAAGTCGACCATATTAAACTAAAGCTGGCAGCTGAGCGCTTGGGCTTGTCTTTGTCCAAACCTGTTGTGGGTCTTTGCCCCGGAGCAGAGTTTGGTCCTGCTAAACGATGGCCAGATAGGCATTACTCAGAAGTAGCAAAGTATCTTATCGAGCAAGGCAATCATATATGGCTATTCGGTTCAAAAAAAGATCAGGAAGTTACCTCTAAAATTAAATCTGCACTATCACCAGAAAAGCAGCAATCATGCTTTGATTTAGCCGGACAGACATCTCTCATTGAGGCAGTAGATCTTTTAGCAGCTTGCCATACTGTCGTAAGCAATGATTCAGGTCTAATGCATGTTTCTGCTGCTGTTGGATGTAATATAGTCGCAATTTATGGCTCAAGCTCACCAAGGTATACGCCACCTCTGACGAAGTCTCTAGAAGTGGTTCACTCAGATATTGAATGTAGACCATGTTTTAAACGTGAATGCCCACTGGCACACTTAAAGTGCTTAAATGAGCTAGTTCCTAGTCATGTCATCAATGCGATCAAACGCTTTAATTAACTAATACAATTAAGAATAGATAGAACAATGAATAATGTAGCCATCCTTATATCTAACAGAAGCATTAGGCTAGTTGGAAATATCTTCAAGCTTTTATCCTACCCATTCCATTTTATCTTCCCAAAGAAACGCTTTGAGATCCCAGCGTATTCACCTGCTAGAGTAAAAATATCAAACCATCGAGATATTCCTAGAGTGATTTGGCAAACAAACTTTACTAATAAGTGCTCCTTGCCAATGTACCTAAACTATCTGTTCAATCGTCTTATGTCCTTGAACTGTGAGTATCGCTATGTAAGTACAGAAGCAAGAGGTGAATACCTAAAAGAACATGCACCTCAAGATGTCTTTGAAGCATATAACCGTTTAACAAATGGTGCAGCGCAAGCTGATCTTTGGCGACTATTTGTACTCTATCGTGAAGGCGGAGTTTACTTGGATATCGATGCGACTTTGGTGTGGTCATTAGACAAGCTTTTGTTAAATGAAGCTAATGCACTTTATATCAAGATAAAAAACAACAGTGAAATCACTAACTACTTTATAGCATCAAAGCCCAATAACCCTGAGCTAAAAGCGTGTTTGAACCGTGTAGTATATAATATCAATCATTATGACCCTGACAATGGTGTTTATAATACCACTGGACCTAAAGTACTTAACGACATCTTAGATCATGACATTATATCTACTAGAGATAGAAAATTTGTTTGCATTCAAGGCACATTTACTAATGAGTATTTTCAATATATAGATAAACCTCGAGGAAAATGGATTCATATTGACAACAATACACTTGTTAAGTAATGAAAGTTTTAATTAGATTCTTATATACGGCTCTTTTAGTGCTCGTCGCACCTGCTCTTTTATATGGACTATTTCGGACAAGAACAGATAAACCTAGTGTAGGCAAACGCTGGAAAGAGCACTTTGGCTTTGCTTCAAAGCTCAAAAGTCATTCGCGCCCAGTATGGATTCATGCGGTATCAGTTGGTGAAACCATCGCGGCAACACCTTTTATTCGTCAACTCAAAAAGCGACATCCGGATCTAGACATTCTCTTAACTACAACCACTCCTACTGGAGCCAAACAAGCAGAATCTTTAGGTGCTCTGGTTGAACATCGATACATGCCTATCGATTTTGGTTTTGCCATAAAAAAGTTTATTGCTCAATTTAACCCTTCACAACTACTGATAATTGAAACTGAGCTGTGGCCAAATACTTTACATCATGTAAATGAAGCTGGAATTCCAATCACTCTTGTAAATGCTAGACTGTCAGAAAAATCATGCTTGGGATATCAAAAAATCCAACCTATTTTTAACATCATCAAACCCGCTTTAAGTATGATTTTATGTCAATACAAAGAAGATGCACATAGGTTTGAAAAACTTGGTATTGCTAAAAGTAGACTACATGTTACTGGTTCAATTAAGTTTGATATTAATATCGATCCAACATTGCATCAAAAAGCCATCGAACTTAGGAACGATCTTGGAGGATCGCGTCCGATTTGGATAGCAGCGAGTACTCATCAAGGCGAAGATGAAATTATACTTGCTGCTCATAAAAAACTTTTAGCAAAGTATTCAAACGCACTATTGATCATCGTGCCTCGCCACCCCGAGCGCTTTAACTCGGTCTTTGAGCTGTCGAAGTCCGCTGGACTAAATACCCATCGCCGAACTGAAGAACAAGATCACTTCAAATCTCAAGTCTACTTAGCTGATACCATGGGAGAAATGCTACTTTTAATGCAAGCCGCTGATGTATGTTTCATGGGAGGTAGTTTCCTCGGAGATAAGGTCGGTGGGCACAACATGCTTGAACCTGCAGCTTTGGGTAAGCCGATAATCTCTGGTCCAAGCTACTTTAACTTTTCTGAAATCGTTCAATTGTTAAAAAATCAAAACGCAATTGAAATAGTCAACGATGCTGACTCTTTGTCGCTATGGGTTGATAATCTATTTAATGACAAAAGCCTTTATGAAGTGATGGCAAATGGTGCTTATAAAACCATTTGCCTAAATAAAGGGGCAATTGAACGTACAATTAACCTTGTATTCCCTCGGTAAAATCAATCTCTAGATAATTAAGACAATCCAAAAATTTCTGAGAAGTGAAGTTATTTATTCCTTTCATGGTAAAAAGAATAGATGATAAGCCAGAGTTCGGATGCCAATTCTGATAGTTGATCTTATCGTCACTGTATATCGCAACCTGAGGTATCCCGAGACCTGTAGCGATATGTACAATAGACGTATCTACAGTAACCACAAATTTCGCTTGATTGATAACCGCCATCGCATCGTAGATTGATGCACTTTTATCAAAGTGATAGACCTTATTGCTCGTCAGATTCATCTCCGTTAGTTGTTGTCGCGTGTCTGGGGATGACAATAAAACAACGTTCAAAGATGGATCATTCGCTTCTATGGTTTCAATGATTCGACTGATTGAACTTTTGTTTAATTTTCTACTGTGCCCGCTACCAAAAGGATTCAACAACACATAGTCGTGGATTTGGTTTTGTTGAATAAAGTCGTTAACTTTTTCAATCGAGTTCTGAAGTAAAGGGACGATGTAATTTTCACTTGGTCCATTAACCCCAACTAGTGAAGCGACATAGTCAAACTTGTCTGCATAATGCTGGTTCTCAATATTCGCAGCAATATTCACGTTAACGAGTTTCACACCCTGATCAACGCCAACATTCACCATAGAATTAAGACAATTCAACAGGTAGATGTCCTTCATTTTCATATCTAGATTTAAAGATACGACCATGTCAACCTGCCCGACTTGTTCACTGACCTGACGAATTTCGCTATACGACGGTCGTTTACTGATGTGAATCACTTGGTCGACACCAAAGTGCTCTTTAAACAACGATTCCATCGCAGGTATGGTTAGAACTTTAATTGTAATATCAGGACGATGCTTGCGTAGTTTTCTGATTAAACCCGACGAAACAATTGCATCACCTAGCTTTGCATCATTACGAATGAAAAGAATGCTCGCAGTTTTGGTTAGATCAAACTGGGTAGTTTTATCCTTATCAAATAACCATATACCTAGCGTTCGTCTCAATACATCTCGAAAACGCTGAAAACGACTAACGATAGCTTTCATTATTTACCCTGATATCCATTACACAGAAAATTAAATTTATCTTGGTTCCAAACGACTGCCCGCTTGCTTTCTTCTTTCTCAAACGAGCGCTTCAATCTATCTAAGTTACCTTGCTTCCAGTTATCGCCTGATTGTTGGAAGCACTTATCGAAATCAATAATCCAAACCTTGCCCTGATCATCAATGAGAATATTGTGGATGTTCAAGTCAGTATGATTGACCTGCGCATCATGCATTTTCCTGATTTCTTGACCAATTTTTTTATACATTTTCGCCGGTAATGGTTTCTCAATCAAAATTGAAACCAAATCACGTGCATTAGGGATTTTTTCACTCAATAAATCCGCTCGGTAACTAAACCAATTCTTTACCGCACGAGCTGCAATCGGTCGTGGTACATTCACGCCCGCTTCAATAAGCAAATTCAATAGCTGAAATTCTTGATAACTGCGCGTTTGCTGCCAGCCATTAAAACGGTAGCTGTCATTGACGAGCTTACCAAACAAGCCACCACGTCGATAGTGACGCAGCGCCGCCGCAATCGTTGCGGTTTGTACAAACCAAGTGGTTCCACGCCCTTGGGCACTACCTATCACCTTACCGCTATTTTGCCAAAACTCAGGACAAAAGACCTGTTGTGGGTCTTCTTTTAGCAGGGTTTCGTCATACCAGATTGTTTGATTATCCAACTGCAAGGTTTTCATATCGAGCTTTCTTTGATTCAATGCTGTTCGCCATTTTACATTTATTGAACCTCTCTGCATAATCTTCGCTATTGCTTGTTTGAAGAAAACACTATGACACTATTTACTTCCCCACCAAAATCTCTCTGTATTCTACGTTTGTCCGCGATTGGTGACGTCTGCAACACCGTTGCTGCTATACAGGCAATCCAGCGTCAATGGCCATCAACTGAAATTGTCTGGATCACGGGCAAGCTAGAAGCGCAGCTGATTAGCGATCTCAGCGGGGTGAAAGTCATCGTATTTGATAAAAAACTAGGCTGGGCAGGCTATAAGAAGCTGTGGGCAGAGCTAAAAGATTATAAGTTCGATGCGCTGCTACATATGCAGTACGCCTTTAGAGCTAGCATAGCGACGCTTGGGATCAAGGCAAAATACAAACTGGGCTTTGATAAACTGCGCAGCCAAGATTTCCAAACCCTGTTTACCAATGTGCAAGTACCATCGCCTAGCTCTATGCATGTATTAGATGGCTTACTGGCATTCGGCTCCTATCTGGGCGTTAAGGATATGACCCCAGCATGGGACATCAATTATTCCTCAGCTGATGAAAAATGGGCTAATGCGCAACTTAGCAGTGATAAACCAAATCTGGTTATTGTACCGGCAGCAAGCAAAGCCTATAAAAATTGGACCGCGACTGGCTACGCCGAAGTCATTGAGCATGCTATGGCGTTAAACTGGAACGTACTATTAGCGGGCAGCCCAGCTCAAGTTGAGCTCGACTTAGCCCAAGAGGTGGAAAGCAATTTAACCGAGCCCGTCGATAACCTAGTAGGAAAAAGCTCGCTCAAAGAGATGCTTGCCTTAATTGATAAAGCTGACTTAGTTATCGCACCAGATACAGGACCAACCCACATGGCCAATGCGATGAATACGCCGGTCATAGGTTTATACGCTCATCATAACCCGCAAAGAACTGGCCCGTATCAATATCGTCACTATGTGGTTTCCGCTTACGAAGAGGCGATTTTAGCGGAAACGGGCAAGCCATCAAGTGAGCTAAACTGGCGAGCACGCGTCAAAGATAAAACGGCAATGCAGAGAATCAAAGCGCAGCAAGTTATTGCGATGTTTGATAAAGTAGTGGTTGATCAACACTTAAACTAAATTGTCTCAATTGAACCCGTTTGTTCTTTTTGGGCGTGTAACGAATATCCAGAGGTACCAGAGTGAGTAAACCGACTATTGCCGTTGCTCTTATTGTCAAAAATGAAGCGCAGCATTTGAATGCCTGCTTGGAAACGGTCCATGATTGGGTAGATGAAATTGTCGTTCTCGACTCTGGCAGCACGGATAATACTGAAGAAATTGCGCGCCGCTACACCGATAAGTTTTACGTAAATGCGCAATGGCCTGGCTTTGGACCACAACGTCAACTGGCACAGTCTTATGTCACGGCTGACTACGTATTGTGGTTAGACGCCGATGAACGCGTGACACCTGAATTGAAAGCCAGCATTCTGGATGCGGTCGAAAAAAATTCGGTCAATACGGTTTATCAAACTGCACGTCTTAGCTGGGTATTTGGTCGTTACATCAAGCATTGTGGCTGGTATCCAGATCGCGTGCTACGTTTGTATCCAACCAAACTGACGCAATACAATGACTCATTAGTACATGAAAAAGTGGAAGTAACAAAAGAGATGCAGGTTGCCAACCTTGACGGTGACCTTATTCACTTTACTTACAATGACATGAACCATTATCTCGTCAAGTCAGCAGGTTACGCTAAAGCTTGGGCAGAACAACGAGAGAAAAAAGGCAAAAAGAGCAGCATCTCGCAAGGCATTCTGCATGCTTTAGGCTGCTTTATTAAGATGTATATCGTTAAAGCTGGTTTCTTAGATGGTAAACAAGGCTTGTTGCTATCGATTCTTTCTGCTCACTCGACATTTGTGAAATATGCAGATTTGTGGATTCGTAGCGAAACCGACAAGATGCCAGACAAATTCTAGTAAAAAGCAGCCCAAGTTGGCTGCTTTTTTCTTATCACGCTTTTCTTTCTACACCAATACGATCATTCTCAGAGATAAGAAGCTATCCAAGGCTGTAGCTGTTTAACCACCGTTGCAATATCAATTCTCGCCATATCTTCTTGGCTGGCTTTGTCTTCAGCCTGAGGAGGGCAAAATGCAATATGCTTGCCTTCAGAATTAATTGGTCGCCAACGTAGCGGCGTTGCTGAGCGCTTACTTGGAAAGAAACCAACGGTTGGAACATCAAGGGTCGCAGCGATATGCAGCGGCCCAGTTGAACCCGCGATAAAACAGCTGGCACACGCAATCGAGCGAGAAAAATCCACCAGTCCATCATTTTTACTATACAGCGCAGCCTGAACACCTTCTGCTGCCAACAAAGCTTGCAGCTCGGCAGCTTTTTCTTCTTCACCCGGACCAGCAGTTAATACCACAATGTAATCACCTTCAATCGCGCTGACCAAATCAGTGTATTGCTGTAGCGATAAGTTATTCGCCGAACCACCACTACCGGCATGAACAAACAGCCACGCCTTGTCACTATCGATAGCAAGCTGCTTGCTCAGTTTTGTACGCTGCTGGGATAGCTCCTGCGCATCAAAACTTAGGTATGGCGTTGTTGGCTCAACAATATCAATTTGCTGATCTGACAAAAATGCGCGAATAAGATCTAGATTGTATTGATACTCAGGCTTAGCCGACTGAGAACGCTTTTGTTTGATGCGCTTGTTATAGAAAATCTGCGCAAACTTAGTTGCGGGCGCCAAACGGTAAGGAATCTTTGCTTTCCATACCAACTTGGCGTTGTAAGTGGTCGAGAACAGATTAATCGCTGCATCAAATTTTGCCGCTTTGAGGTTTTCGACCAACTGCTGCTTGGCGTACTTATCACCATCTTTGCTTGGGTCTAGCATCACCTCATCAATCCAAGGACAAAGCTCTGCAAGCGCGACAGTATAGTTAGGGACCAACGCAGTAATTCGGCAATCTGGTAGAGATTGTTTTAACATCGCAAAGCTTGGCCAAGCCAGCATAAAGTCGCCAATTTTATCATTGCGAACTACCAGTATCTTTTTCATTGCCTTTTCCTACACAAACTCAGTGCACTAATGATAACGGCTTAATTGGGTAAACGTCAGCCTTTTTGTTACTATAGAAGGAGTTAGACTTTTGAGTGTAGAGCCGTGAGCAAAAAACATTTATCTCGTGTCATTTACCCGGGCACTTTTGATCCAATTACCAATGGGCACTTAGACTTAATTGAACGTGCTGCTGATATGTTTGATGAAGTGATCATTGCAGTCGCGGCAAGCCCAAGCAAAAACACCATGTTTACCTTGCAAGAGCGAGTAGCCTTTACTCAGCAAGTAACCAGCCATCTTGATAACGTGGTATCGAAAGGCTTTAGTGGTCTAATGGTTGATTTTGCTAAGCAAGAACAAGCGAATGTGTTGATCCGCGGTCTGCGCACCACAGTCGATTTCGAGTACGAGTTTGGTCTAACCAATATGTATCGCCGCCTACTGCCAGGGCTAGAAAGCGTCTTTCTCACCCCAGCAGAAGAGCATGCCTTCATCTCTTCCACCATCGTGCGTGAAGTGGCAATTCATGGTGGTGATGTCAGTGGTTTTGTGCCTGAGATAGTGGCTAACGCACTAAAAAATAAAGCGAAGGTTTAAGGGCGAGTCTCATACTCGCCTTATATAATTAAATGCCAAAGTATTCGCGATACCAGTCAACGAAAGCTTGTACCCCTTCTGCAACTTTTACCTGCGGCACATATCCCGTTGCTTTGAATAAGTCTTCAGTATCAGCATAAGTCGCATATACGTCACCAGGTTGCATTGGCATAAAGTTTTTCTTCGCCTCAATTCCTAAGGATTTTTCCAGTGATTCAATAAAGTTCATCAATTTAACTGGGCTACCGTGACCGATATTGTATACCTTATAAGGCGCAGAGCTAGTCGCAGGTGAGCCTTGCTCTACCGTCCAAGATGTATCTTTCCCTGGTATCACATCTTGAATACGAATAATTCCTTCAACGATATCATCGATATAGGTGAAATCACGCTGCATGTCGCCATTGTTATAAACATCGATCGTTTCGCCTTTAACTATCGCATTGGTAAACTTAAATAGCGCCATATCCGGACGTCCCCAAGGTCCATACACAGTAAAGAAGCGCAGACCAGTCGTTGGAATACCGTACAGGTGAGAGTATGTATGAGCCATCAGTTCATTTGACTTTTTGGTTGCTGCGTATAGAGAAATCGGATGGTCAACCGAATCCTTCGTGTCAAATGGCATTTTCTGATTTAAACCATATACAGAGCTTGATGAGGCATAGACTAGATGCTGGATCTTATGATTTCGACACCCTTCGAGAATCGTTAAATGACCAACTAAATTGCTATCTGCATAAGCCATTGGATTATCAATCGAATAGCGAACACCCGCTTGTGCGGCCAAGTGAATAACACGATCAAATTGCTGCTCGGCAAATAATTCTGCAATACCCTCACGATCAGCCAAGTCCAGCTCAACAAACGTGAAGTTTTCATGAGCGATACGAACCAATCGGTCATGTTTTAGTGATACCGGATAATAATCATTGAGGTTATCAATACCGATAACTGTATGCCCTAAAGCACATAGACGTTCAGAAACAGCGGAACCGATAAAGCCTGCGACTCCAGTCACTAGATATTTCATACTAACACTCTCACAACTTCTTGAATGTTCAGATTGTACAACAACACATGAACTATTGCTCACCACCTTGAAACCAATTGCATCACTTCTGGCAACTTGAGCAGAAAAAGGTGTTTCTCTGCCCGATTTTTAGCTCTTCAATCGGCTCACCGCAGCTTGGGCAGGGCTCACCCGCCTTGCCATATACTTGCAGCTCTTGCGCAAAGTAACCCGGCTTACCATCCGCTTGAGAAAAATCTTTTAACGTGGTGCCGCCTTGTTGAATCGAGGTTTGCAGCACTTGCTTGATCTCAGCCACCAGCTTTATCCACTCATTGAGTGTTAAGCTGCCAGCCGCTCGTTGCGGGTGCAGGCGCGCACTAAATAGGGATTCGCTGGCGTAAATGTTGCCGACGCCAACCACCACCTTGTTATCCATAATAAATTGTTTGAGCGCCACACGCTTATTCACCGCTTTTTGCTGCATGTACTCGGCACTAAACTCTGCCGTTAATGGCTCCGGTCCCATATGCCCCAAGACGTTATGTTCGCCGTCTTCACTATAGAGCCAAGCGCCAAAGCGGCGCGGATCGTTATAACGCAGCACCTTGCCATTGGTCAGCTTGAGATCAACATGATCGTGTTTACCCGCCGCAATCTCAGCGTCCAACACCCGCAGCGAACCGGACATCCCCAAGTGAACAATCGCACAGCCCGCATCAGTTTCAATAATTAGATACTTAGCGCGGCGGCGAATATTACGGATCACCTGCCCTTCGAGTTTTTTTAGTTCTTTCGGGATATCCCAGCGCAGTTTTGCAGTGCGAAAGGTAAGGGTTTGGATAGTCTCTCCAATCAGATGGGGCGAAATCCCCATGCGGCTAACTTCAACTTCGGGTAATTCAGGCACTGGCAACTCCGATTAACTACTTGCTATTAATTACTGGTTATCTGCGTGGGTGGGAAATAGGTAATGCTCTTCGAGCGTGACCGCAATCCATTTATCCTGCCAGTTTTTCAACAACCAAAACTGTGGCAACTGATAAAAGGTGATCCTTTGCGGCTCTTCTTGATCGTGATACCACACCTCCAAAGAGCGGGGCGCCCCTAAGTTTGGTTGTAAGGTTTGATACTGCTCGATTGGCACTTCAGTACCAACCAAAGTTTGCCAACGCCCAACCAATTGCTGTGCAGGAACGGGGGAAGGCACACTCAAAATCCAATCACCACCTTCACTAGTTAGCGACCATTGACTCGAATAAATTGCCGTTAGGGTTCGGTTTGGGTTAAGCAGGTAAGGATGCAGCGGCTCTGCAGGCTCTTCAATGAGGTAATTCTTAATCAGAGTAGGAAGATTGAGCAGCACCATAAACGCAACCACCCCAAGAATGAGGAGATTGTTCCAACGGCGACGACGAGCAGTAGATTGCATACTTCGATCCTAAATAACCTATCTAGTTGAAGTATATGGGAGATTTAGATAATAAAAAACCCAACTCGAAAGTTGGGTTTCTAATTTAAACTTCTTAAAAGAAGTTACAAAGAAAAAATCAATTACTTGATTTTAGCTTCTTTGTACACAACGTGCTTGCGAACTACAGGATCAAATTTCTTGATCTCGAATTTGCCAGGCATGTTACGTTTGTTCTTATCAGTTGTGTAGAAGTGACCTGTCTCAGCAGTTGATACTAGACGGATTTTCTCACGAACGCCTTTCTTTGCCATTGCCTATTTCCTCTTAAACGTTTTCGCCGCGCGCACGGATGTCAACAAGAACAGCATCGATGCCTTTCTTGTCAATGATGCGCATACCTTTTGCAGTAAGGCGTAGTTTAACAAAACGTTTTTCGCTCTCTACCCAGAAACGATGAGTTTGTAGGTTCGGCAGAAAACGACGCTTAGTAGCATTTCGTGCGTGTGAACGGTTGTTACCCGTTACTGGACGCTTACCAGTTACTTGGCATACTCGTGACATGAATGTCTTCTCCAAAATCGTTTCAGCTCGATATCAACCTTGGTGGCCGAACCTCTTCTATTTCTAAACAGAAGGATAGAGGTTTAGATCCGCTATAGAAAGTCTATACAAGGCTATCAAAGGTCGCGCATTATACTAACTTGAATAGCATTGCTCAAGACCCGAACAGATCCTTTTTACAGATTTCAGTGATCTTTTTTTAAGCAGAGCTGAATTTAGTCTAAAAAATGTCGAGGGATTGTACTCAGATTTAGTTCAACTCACAACAAAAATTGTGATTCAAATCCAACCACGCTCTGCGAACGAAATAACTTCGCCATCTCCAACCACAAAATGGTCAAGAATTCTTATCTCAACTAAAGCCAGCGCATCTATCAAACGACGAGTAATACGGCGATCAGACTGACTCGGCTCGGCGATACCTGAGGGGTGATTATGGGCGAGGATTAATGCGGCAGCATTGAGCTCTAGCGAGCGTTTAACCACTTCTCTTGGATAAACTGAAGCAGAATCAATCGTTCCTTCAAACATCACCTCAGAGCGAATCACGCGATGCTGGTTATCGAGAAACAGTATGTAGAAGGCTTCTCGTTGGCGATCACGTAGGACACTGGATAAATACAATTTGGTTTGCTGTGGGCTGGTCAGCGCTTCACCACGTTTTAACGTTTCCGCTAAATATCGCTGCGACATCTCCAAACAAGCTTGCAGTTGCACATATTTGGCAAGCCCCAACCCTTTGTGGCGGCAAAACTCCTGCTCGGAAGCCGAAAATAGACGTCTTAACGAGCCAAATTCACCCAGTAGCTGATCAGCGAGTTGCAAAACGTTGACGCCTTGCGTGCCCGTGCGCAAAAAAATCGCCAGTAATTCCGCATCCGTGAGTGCGTTTGGTCCATGGTGACGCAGCTTCTCTCGCGGTAATAATGCATTGGGTAATGACTTGATGCCCATTCCAACTCCATCCTGTCCAAATCACCTCTATTGGACAAAATAAAAAGTGAAAGCCGAAATCGACTTTCACTTTTCTGATCCAAGTTAACTAAGAGATGTAACTGATAGAGCAATTACAATTTAAAGCTCCCCACCAGTTGATGCATTTCTTGACCAGATTGTGTCAACTGAGAACTGATTGAGTCTGACTGCTGCAACGTTTGGTTAATCTCATTTACGATATGTTGAATCGCAACTAAGTTTTGATTGATATCTTCTGCTACCGCGCTCTGCTCTTCTGCTGCTGATGCGGTTTGGATCCCCATATCACGAATCGTCGCAACAGAGTGCTGCACCGCAGCCAGCATTTCGCTAATACGACTTGAGTCTTGTGCCGTCTGTTCACCACTTTGCTGGCTCGCCGCCATGGTCGAAACCGCGCGCGACACCCCATCTTGCAATTGCTTAAGCATATCGCCAATTTCATGAGTACTGTTTTGTGTGCGGCTGGCAAGCGAGCGCACTTCATCGGCAACCACCGCAAAGCCGCGCCCCTGCTCACCTGCGCGCGCAGCCTCAATCGCCGCGTTGAGCGCCAGTAAGTTAGTTTGCTCAGCAATCTCACCAATCACCTGCAGTACTTTGGTGATTTGCTCAGTTTGCGCACTTAAATCCGAAACCGCATCCGAGGTTAGGTTCACCTCATTGACCAACTGGTTAATACCTTCAATCGCATGCCCAACTTCGGTTTGCGCGTCGTGAATTTGCTCATTGGCATCGTCAATCGCCTGCGCGGTCGCATTGGTATTGTTGGCCACCTCTTTCGAGGTCATGCTCATCTCCGTCACGGCTGTCACCACTTTTTCTGTCTCTAAACAGTGGCGCTGCATTTGCTCGCTAGCTTGGCTGGTTTGCGAGTCCAATCGCTGCGCGGCAGATTTCACCGACTCTGCGCTACCACGGATATCCGAAATCAGCGGATGCAACTTGTCCATAAAGTGATTGAACGCCAGTGCCACCTCTCCCACTTCATCTTTACTCTCAACTTGCAAGCGTGCAGACAGTTCGCCATCACCAGCCGCGACATCTTTTAGCGACGTGGCAATATGTTGCAACGGACGCACTCCGCGCGAAATGATCATACTCAGCACCACGCTCGTGAGCACTAAGCCAAATAGCGACAAACCAATCGCCGATAGCGTTTGTTCATTGAGCTGTTCAGTGCGCTCTGCTTGTGTTTTTGCTACCTGAATATCGATATCATCAATATAGATGCCAGTGCCTAACACCCAGTCCCACTTTGGCAGATATTCTGCGTAACCCAACTTGGGCGCTTGGGCATCAATTGAAGGCTTATGCCAAGAGAAATACAAAAAGCCATCGCCATCTTTCGCCGCTTTGATCAGCCCAGCAATCACCTCCACACCATTTTCATCTTTTAGCCCGTAGAGATTTTTGCCTTCAAGCTCAGGTTTTATGGCGTGTAGGGTATTGACGCCTTGCGAGTCATAAGCAAAGAAATAACCATCACTTTCAAAGCGCATCGCCTTTAGAATGGCTTTGGCTTGCTCTTTATTGTTGCCATTAACGTCTGAGTCGTACAATGGCTTGATCGCGGTCGCCCCCATCATCAGGTACGCCTTTAACTCTCGTTGCTTGTTCTCAATCAACTCCGCGCGATAATTTGCCAATTCAGCCTCGAGGCTGGCTTGCCCTTTAAAATAGTAAACTGCGGTTATAAGCATTGTGATCACCACGAGTGGGATCACGGTCACTAGAAGCAACTTACCTCGGCTTTTTAGTGATATTCCCATTACTACACCTGTCCTTGTTTGTGAGCGAATGACGCTAAGCAACCTCACACTATTTTGTATCTCAATTGTAAGATTGCTTATTTATGAGTTCATTGGTGTGAAATTATACTGCCGCACTTGTAAATGATATGTATGTTATTTGCTGGCGTATTTGAATATTTTGAGGTGACTCAAGAGCTGTAGAAACATCAACGATTAATACATCTTTGGCTTGTGATACTATCAGCGCATTATTTTGGAGAATTACAATGCAAACACTCGCAGGTAAAAAGATTTTGCTCGGCATCAGTGGTGGTATTGCCGCTTACAAATGTGCTGAATTAACCCGCCGTCTTATCGAGCGTGGCGCTCAAGTTCAAGTTGTTATGACCAAAGCTGCCAAAGAGTTTATTACTCCGCTCACCATGCAAGCCGTCTCTGGTCGCCCAGTCTCTGACAGCCTATTGGATCCGGCAGCTGAAGCGTCGATGGGGCATATTGAATTAGCTAAATGGGCTGATTTGGTATTATTGGCTCCGGCAACAGCAGATCTCATCGCGCGTATGGCGGCAGGCATGGGTAACGATTTACTCACCACTCTCGTCCTTGCCAGTGACGCGCCGATTGCCGTTTCACCTGCGATGAATCAGCAAATGTATCGCAACCAAGCAACGCAAGAAAACATCGCCACACTGAGCCGCCGTGGTATGCATATTTGGGGCCCTGCAGCTGGTGAACAAGCTTGTGGCGATGTGGGACCTGGTCGCATGCTAGAACCGATGCAACTGGTTGGCTTATGTGAACAGTTCTTCAGCGATAAACCTCTCAAAGACAAATCCATCTTGATCAGCGCAGGTCCTACTCGTGAAGCCATCGATCCAGTGCGTTACATCAGTAACCACAGCTCAGGCAAAATGGGCTTTGCACTTGCGCAAGCGGCGCAGCAACTTGGCGCAAGCGTGACTCTGGTTGCCGGTCCAGTAGCCTTGCCAACGCCACAAGGCTGCGAGCGTATTGATGTAGAAAGCGCGAACGATATGCACCAAGCCGTGATGAGCAAAGCGATTGAGAGCGATGTATTTATTAGCTGCGCGGCCGTGGCAGACTATCGCCCTGAAACCGTAGCGGACAATAAGTTGAAAAAGACTGACGACAACGATGCCATGACTGTCAAAATGGTCAAAAACCCAGATATCGTTGCTTCTGTTGCCGCACTGAGCGAACAGCGACCATTTACTGTTGGCTTTGCCGCTGAAACCCAAAACGTTAAACAGTATGCGTTAAGTAAACTGACTCGCAAAAACCTCGATATGATCTGCGCCAATGATGTTTCTGTGCAAGGACAAGGGTTTAATAGCAACGACAATGCGATTACCGTATACTGGCAACAAGGTGAGCAGGCACTCACTCTCGCATCAAAACAACAAATAGCACAGCAAATTCTGCGACTTATTGCTGATAAGCTGTAAAACGAATTCTTATTTTTTGAGCTAATCGCCCTGCCTAATTTAAGGCAGGGTCCCCATTTATTTTGCGAAAAGACTTTGCAAAAAGTGGTCACAAAAGGAAGCGTTCATGGCAGGAACACGAAAAACCAATCGCCGAGAAGAAATATTACAAGCCCTAGCACAAATGCTGGAGTCAAATGACGGTGCATCGCGCATTACAACCGCGAAGCTCGCCAAACAAGTCGGCGTCTCTGAAGCGGCGCTGTACCGTCATTTCCCAAGTAAAGCACGCATGTTTGAAGGGCTGATTGAGTTTATCGAAGAATCTCTAATGTCGCGTATCAATCGCATCTTAGATGAAGAGAAAGACACCCTTACGCGTATTCGCTTAGTGCTGCAATTGATCCTTGCCTTTGCCGAGCGTAACCCTGGTCTGACTCGCATTCTTTCCGGTCATGCGTTAATGTTTGAAAATGAACGACTACGCGATCGCATCAACCAACTGTTTGAGCGTATTGAAACCTCGTTACGCCAAATCCTGCGTGAACGTAAGCTACGTGAAGGAAAATCGTTTCCAGTCGATGAACGTATTCTTGCCGCGCAGTTGCTTGGTCAGGTTGAAGGCAGTCTCAATCGTTTTGTTCGTTCAGACTTTAAATATCAGCCGACGGCTAACTTTGATGAATACTGGGCACTGCTCAGCGCACAAATTGCTTAAATAAGAACATGAAAAAAAGAACTCACGTTGATAAGCCTGAGTTTAAACTCGCTTTATTGCACCCAAAACATTGGGGCGTTTGGCTCGGCTTTGGCTTGCTTGCACTATTAGTAAATCTGCTCCCTTACGCGCTGCTATTGCGGCTCGGGCGCGCAATTGGTTTGCTGGGAATGAAACTTGGCAAATCGCGCGTAAGCATCGCTCGACGCAACTTTGAGCTTGCTTTCCCTAACATGGCGCCCGAAGAAATCGAAGCCAAGGTAGTAGAAAACTTTAAAAACACCGGCATGGCGCTGATTGAAACCGGCATCACTTGGTTTTGGCCTACTTGGCGTTTTAAGCGTCTTTTAGTGGCGAAAGATATCTCGCTGCTCGAGTCTCTGCGCGATGAAGGCAAAGGGGTTCTGCTATGCTGCGTGCATGCACTTAACCTAGAAATCACTGCACGAGCCTTTGGCGTATTGGGTTTGCAAGGCTATGGTGCTTACCGACCTCACAGCAACCCAGCGTACGAATTTATTCAGTATCGCGGTCGCACGCGTAATGGCAACCAACTGATTTATCGTCGCGATCTTAAGCAAATGATCCGTGTTCTTCGTGAAGGAGAGCGCCTCTTCTATTTACCCGATCAAGACTATGGTCATAATAAGTCGGTCTTTGTGCCCTTTTTTGCCGTACCAGAAGCCTGTACCACCACAGGTACAAGTATTCTTCACTACACTAGCCAGTGCGCGGTGATCACAGGCTCAGGCTTTAGAAACAGTGCCGGCAAGTACGAAATAATTGCCAGCCCACGTATCGATTTAGACTACCCTAAAAAGGATGAAACGGCAGCCGCAGCTTATATGAATCACTATATTGAACAAGTGATTCTGCGCGCGCCTGAACAATGGATGTGGCTACATAAGCGTTTCAAATCGCTACCCGATGAAACACAAACCAATTCACGCTACCTCTAAATTAGGTTTTTTGCTGCTATGAGTGACACTCAAAAAAATAGTACGGATAAATACATCCATAACCCGACCTTCCAGTGGTCTTTTCTCCACCCGAAACATTGGGGCACTTGGATTGGCATTTTCTTTGCGGCGTTATTGGCGTTTGTGCCGGTGCGCTGGCGCGATAAGGTAGCAAGAAAGCTGTCGACATTTGTGATCCGTAAAAATGGTCGCGTGGTGCGACGAGCGCGCGTCAATTTGCAATATTGCTTCCCAGAAAAGAGCGCGGAAGAAAGACAACATATTCTTGAAGAGGCTTTTGTAAAAGCCGCTCAGTACTTGTTGGCGTATTCTGAATTTTTAGTCCGCTCGACGAAGCACAATCAAAGTCGTGGCGTCATGATTGGTGAAGAGAACATCATCCCGCTGCTGGATGCTGGCGAGCCGGTGATCATTTTGGCGCCTCATGCATGGGCGGTCGACTATCCAGGCGTTATGCTCGCGGCACGTGGCTATAAAATTACCACCATCATGAAGCCGCAACGCAACCCGATTGGCGACTGGCTAATGCAAGTGCAGCGCATGCAATATGGCGGTCGCATTTTTGCTCGTGAAGCTGGTGTGAAACCGTTTGTCCGTTCAATCAAAGATGGTTATGTCGGTTACTGGCTGCCTGATGAAGATTTTGGCGCTGCAAGCTCGGTGTTTGTGCCTTTCTTCGGCACTGAAAAAGCGACCCTCAAAGGCTTTGGTAAAATGGCGCGTCTATCCAAAGCGAAAGTGGTCCCTATTCTACCAGCGTATAACGACCAAACGGGTAAATACGAAGTACACATCCTGCCTGCTTTAGAAAACTTCCCAACTGGGGATGAAGAGCAAGATGCACGTGCGATGAATAAAGCGATTGAAGATTTGGTTACTCCACGCCCTGAGCAATATATGTGGAACCTATCGCTGCTGAAAACTCAGCGTGACGGACGTGAAATCTACGATAACTCAGACAAGGGCGATCGTGATTTAAGCCAGCAATAAACGGCAAACATTACAAACTAAAAAGGGCTGATGGAGTAATCCACCAGCCCTTTTGATTATCTAACCCAAACAGTGCCTGGTTAGATGCCGTATTCAGCGCGGTACGCTTTTACTGCTTCAAGGTGCTCAGTGTTGTCGCCTTTCTCTTCTAGGAAAGTGATAAGGTCTGTCAGGCTAACGATAGAAATCACTGCACAACCAAAGTCACGCTCAACTTCTTGAATCGCTGATAGCTCGCCCTTGCCTTTCTCTTGACGGTCAATCGCCACCAATACGCCTGCTAAATCTGCGCCATTGGCTTGGATGATTTCCATTGACTCACGAATCGCGGTACCGGCAGTGATCACGTCATCCACCAGCATAATACGACCTTCCAGAGCGCTACCCACTAAATTGCCACCTTCACCGTGATCTTTGGCTTCTTTACGGTTAAAGCAGTAAGGCGTATCGATGTCATGGTGATCTGCTAATGCGACTGCAGTAGTAGTCGCGATTGGAATACCTTTGTACGCAGGGCCAAACAACACGTCAAACTCAATACCTGAATCCGCCAACGCCGCTGCATAGAAACGACCTAAACGCGCTAAATCACGACCAGTATTGAACAAGCCAGCGTTAAAGAAATATGGGCTCTTACGGCCTGACTTCAAAGTAAACTCACCAAACTTTAAAACTTCTTTCTCTAGTGCAAATTCAATAAATTCACGCTGGTATGCTTTCATCATCCACTCTCTAATTAAATGCCTAGTGCCTATCACTAGATGGTTTACAACTTCAAATTGCAGTAACTATTCACTTAGTTACCCATTAATAATCTTCAATGCCGTAAATGTATGTCATTGAAGATGAATCCTTTGCAGTAGAAAGCTTCACAGCTAGGCAGCCAGACTTTTCGAGCCTATGAGCATACACAAGTATGTGATTAGGTCGAAAAGTTGCAGCGAACAACGCTGTGGAGTTTTATACAAAAAAGGTAAAAAAATAGCCTCCGATAAAGGAAGCTATTTCTCAAAACTAATTGGCTAACGCCGTCTTCTGCGCTGCGACGATTTCCGCAATACCTTTGCTCGCCGATTCCAACAGCGCCAGCAACTGGGTATGCGTGAACGGTTCGCCTTCCGCAGTGCCTTGCACTTCGATCATGCGACCATCTTCTGTCATCACCACGTTCATATCGGTATCCGCCGCTGAATCTTCAACGTATTCCAGATCGCACAACACGTCTTCGCCAAGCAGACCCACTGAAACAGCCGCTACATGACCTTTCATTGGGTTGCTCTTTAGCTTGCCGCTATCGATTAGGTGTTGGAATGCATCAGCCAGTGCCACACTTGCACCTGAGATAGACGCTGTACGAGTACCGCCATCGGCTTGGATTACGTCACAGTCAACGGTGATCATAAACTCGCCCATCGCTTTTAGATCCACCACAGCACGTAGGCTGCGAGCGATAAGACGTTGAATTTCCATGGTACGTCCGCCCTGCTGACCGTTGGTCGCTTCACGACGAGTACGTGAATGCGTTGCACGTGGCAGCATGCCATATTCTGCGGTTACCCAGCCTTTGCCTTGACCTTTTAGCCAACGAGGAACATTTTCTTCGATTGAAGCGTTGCAAAGTACCTTGGTGTTACCAAACTCAACAAGAACAGAGCCTTCAGCATAAGCTGTGTAGTTACGAGTAATTTTAATTGGGCGAACTTGATCCGCCTTGCGATCGTTTGGACGCATGGGCATCTACCTTTATTTGTAGGGGGAGACGTTTTGGTTGGAGCAGGATTATAGCTGAAAAGGTTTGCGCTGGCGAGTGTGGCGACAGCGCTTCAATGACTTAGCAAGAAACATCGACGGATTAAAAGGATTCCAGCGGTGACTGTGCTACTATCTCAAGGTTAATTTTCAGCATATATAGACAGGAAAATTCGATGATCTACAGTATGACGGCATACTCTCGCAAAGAGTTAAAAGGCGATTGGGGCACAGCCGTATGGGAAATCCGCAGCGTTAACCAACGCTACCTAGAAACCTACTTCCGTTTACCTGAGCAGTTCCGTGGTCTTGAGCCTGTACTGCGTGAGCGTTTCCGTCAGCGCCTAGCACGCGGTAAGGTGGAATGTCACCTACGCTTTGAAGCAAACCCTGCTGCTAAAGGCGAGCTAACCATCAATGAAACTCTTGCAAGCCAAGTGATCAAAGCCGCTGAACAAGTGATGCACATGACGGGCGAACTTAGCCGCATTAACCCATTCCAAGTGATGCAATGGCCAGGTGTAATGGAAACGCCAGAGCAAGATATGGATGCGATCAACAAAGACCTTCTGGCTGGTTTCGATGAAGCGCTAAGCGAATTTATTGAAGCGCGTGGTCGTGAAGGCGATAACATGAAAGCGCTAATTGAACAGCGCCTAACCGCCATTACCGACGAAGTGGTGAAAGTACGTGCTCGTATGCCAGAAATCCTCGCTTGGCAACGTGAGCGTCTACTGGGTAAATTTGAAGAAGCCAAGATTGAGCTGGATGCGGCGCGCGTTGAACAAGAGCTTATCATGCTGGCACAAAAATCTGACGTGGCAGAAGAGCTAGACCGCTTGGACTCTCACGTGAAAGAGACCACCAACATCTTGAAAAAAGGTGGCGCTGTTGGTCGCCGTCTGGACTTTATGATGCAAGAGTTTAACCGTGAGTCGAACACATTGGCGTCAAAGTCGATCAGCACAGACATCACCGCGTCAGGTGTTGAGCTTAAAGTACTTATCGAACAAATGCGTGAACAGATCCAGAATATCGAGTAATACCGATGTCTAAACCTCTCGCATCATAGAGGTCATGCAGACGAGCGGATCAGAGATTAACCCTAATTTTTGATCCGCTTCTCCTTCCTAACTAAAATTGGTCAACCAATACTACTAAGCATTTTATAATTAGCCTTTCTAACACCGCCGCTTGCGTGGTAATGAGGTATAAAGTGTTTAAAGGCAACCTATCTGAGCTGAGCAACTATCAGCACCTGCCAACTAAGCTGTTAAGCGTTATCGAACAAGTCAAACAGCGTATTTATGATTCTGTTGAAAATGGTCGCTACCCAATTGAAGGTGATGACGTATTTTTCTTTGTGGTAGATGACAACACTCAAGAACTGAGCGATCGTCGCTCTGAATGTCATCGCAAGTACGTTGATGTGCAAATTCTGCTGGCTGGTGAAGAGCGTTACGGCTACAGCCTACAACCATTCCAAAGCCTTGCTGAAGATCTGCTCGATGCAAAAGACATCGCTTTCAGTGAAGACTTGATTGATGAACAGTTTGCCGATCTGAATGTGCACGACTTTATCATCTTTAATGTCGCGCAGCCGCACCGCCCGTTGATAGCAATCAATCAACCAATGCCAGTGCGCAAAGCCATCATTAAAGTGGCAAACGACTGGTTGGAGGCGTAATCATGCACACCCTAACTTGGAATGACAGCAATATCCCGCACCAAATTGCGCTGGAGAACGAAGGTCAACATGCGCGTATTGAGATGCGTATTGTTAAAGACATTGAACCAGAAGTGATTGGTTTAAGTGTTGATTGGTCACTAGAAACTCTTGCTGAGGCTTGGCAAGGCGCGGCAATGCCAGTTTCCGAAGCTTATGATGATGGCGATCTCTACTCGCAGGTACGCGTGCTATTTAACTTAGAAAATGGCTGCGTGATCTGGATGGTTAACCATATCAAAATGCCATGTGGCAACAAAATGTCGACTGACCGTCTTGCTTGGGTTCCAGCTATGCACGGTAAAGATGGCAAACTAGTCGCGATTTAATCGCCCGATTAGATAAAGCGATACAACTATCCAAAGATAAAACCGAGCTTCAAGCTCGGTTTTTTAATGCGTAGAATCAAACTGCCGCACGCCGCTCTGCACGATACATTCTGACAATAGTCAGACTGTTAACGATGATAAAGGTTAACTCCATCAACGTGCCGCCGATCGAACCGAGCAACAAATTATTGGTCACCCAACAGAACGAGTTAAACATCACCAGTAGGCGCATCTGAATGCCTTGGGTTTTAAACAATGCCCAAGTAGCCACTGACGAGCCAAAGATGGTTAACAACTCATAGCTGTACTCAAGTTGTGGCAGCCCCATAATCCAAAGCATGGCGATAAAAAACAGCATCACCCAAGTCGACTGGGTTTTGGTCGAAGCATAACTGCGAATCGCACTGATACCACAACCAAACGCAGCCACCAGCGCGCCCATCATAATAAAGTGACTGCACAAGACGATTTGAAACAGCATCAAATGCAGACGAAACCGGCGCCCATCACTGTGCAAAAATGCCGTCGCACCAATAGCAAATGCGACCATTCCGATCGCTTGGGCAAGGTTCCACTCAGGTAACGTGACCATTAGTCCTCTCCCTGCTCGGCGTGCAATCTTAACTGCTCAACTAAATATTCAAGACAAGAACTAGGGCTGGTCAGTACCTTTGCCTGGCAAGTGTCCGCCAGTAATTTCACTGCCGGTGCCATCGAGGCTTGAGCGAGCAAAATCACGTCATCCTCAGCGCAATATTGGCTGATGTGTTCGGCAATCGTCTGCTGATAAGCGAGTAAGTCACTATCAAGGTAGTGTTGCCAAGCGCCCTCAATCACTTGCACTTGGGTAAGGGTCTCACTCTCCGCTTGATACTCTGCCAACAAACTCATGGTCGGTTCAAGGGTGGTTGAAAGCGCGGCTAACACCTTAAGTTGCTTAGCTTTACTCGCCGCTTGCGCCATGGGTCTGTCAACGCGCAGCACCTTGGCATGATCGGTGGCGCTGGTTTCAGCTAAACGACCGATACTTGAACAAGTGCAAATAATCCAATCGGCTCCTTGTGCTTCGAGCTCTTGCACTTGCTTTGCCACTTGGTTTGTTAGTTGCTCATCAAACCCCACATTGCTCGCGTACTGCAAAAGCTCGGGAGCACAACAATGCACCACATCGGCAAACTTGGCTAACTGGCTCTTTTGAATGCAATCATCAAACAGGGTTTGATTGGCAGCTAAAGTATGTAAAAACGCGACTTTCATCCTAAGCGCTCCTTCAAAAAAGGCTTCCTGATGGAAGCCTTACTCTACTCACTTTATTCCCGTACCTAATTTGGCAGCGTGGCTTATTTAACTAAGTCAGCCGCTTCGCGTGCTAGACGACCAATCTCGTCCCAACGACCTTCGTTGATCATCGCCTTATCTACCATCCAAGTACCGCCACAAGCGATAACACGGTCAATCGCCAAGTAATCTTTTACGTTGCTTGGGCTGATACCGCCAGTTGGCATAAATTGAATTTGCGTGTAAGGACCAAGCAGAGATTTCACCATGTTGATACCGCCAGACGCTTCAGCTGGGAAGAATTTCAGCGTGGTTAGACCCATTTCGATTGCCGCTTCTACCGCACTTGGGTTGTTTACACCCGGTACGATATCAATACCGATTTCACGACATGCGTTCACTGTATTTGGGTTAAAACCTGGTGATACCACAAACGTTGCGCCCGCATCTTTCGCTGCTTGTGCTTGTTCGCGGTTTAGCACTGTACCTGCACCAATTAGCATCTCAGGTTGTGCTTCACGTAGTAGACGAATCGCTTCCACTGCTGCATCAGAGCGGAAAGTGATTTCAGCCGCTGGCAAACCGTTTTCTGCTAGTGCTTTACCTAGTGGGATGATGTCTTCTGCGCGATCAATCGCGATAACTGGAATTACTTTAATCGCTGCAAGCTGCTGTGCAATAGTTGTCATTTTTTGTACCTTAATTTCAATTCTGTTATTTTATTACGCGAAATCAATCGCATCAGTGGCTTGTTTAGGGATGATCGCCCCTTTATGCTGGATCACGATACCCGCGAGTTGGTGACCTTGGCGAGAACACTGTTCTGCATCTTTACCTTGTAGGTAACCCGCTAGGAAACCGGCGTTAAATGAATCGCCTGCCGAGGTGGTATCGACCACAGTTTCAACCGGTGTAGTCGGAATAGTTTGGTGCGTACCAGCAACAAAATCGTTGTAGTGGTTGCCTTGTGCGCCCATCTTCACCACCGCTTTTTTCACACCAGCCGCTTGTAGGCGCACCAGCGTTTGCTCTTCATCGCTATCGCCCCAGAGATTTTGCTCGTCGTCGTTGGTCACTAGAGCAAGATCAGTCAGCGCTAGAATTTGACGGTAGCACTCACGCGCTTCATCGGCGTTTTGCCATAGCGCAGGACGGTAGTTAGAATCAAAGGCGATCTCAACACCTTGTTGGCTCAGTTTCGCCAACATCTCAACCAGGCGAACGCGGTCTTCGGCTGGAAGAATCGCTAAGCTGATACCACTTAGATAAACCATATCGACATTGACAAGTGCTGCTTCCACTTTGGCAAAATCAGCATGCTGCATCATGTAACGCGCAGCTGATTGGTTACGCCAGTAAAGGAAGGTACGCTCACCCTTTTCATCTAGCTGGATCAAATATAGACCCGGCTGACGCGTGCCATCACGCAATACTAATTCGGTGCTAACACCTTCTTCTTGCCAACGCGAAATCATGCCATCGCTGATCGCGTCAGTGCCTAGCGCAGAGACATACTCCACGCCAACTTGTCCTTTTGTGCATCGCGCAAGATACACAGCGGTATTCAATGAATCACCACCGTAAGTTTGAACCATGGCACCAAAAGGGGCGCCATTTAGTTCAATCATGCATTCACCTAGTAAGGCGATACGTTTCATTATTTCTCTCCTGGTAGAGTGAAGTACGTTTTCGCGTTGTGATAGCAAATATCTTGCACCATTTTACCTAGCATCGGCATATCGCGTGGCACTTCACCGTTCTCTGCCCACTGTCCCATCATGTTACAAACAATACGACGGAAATACTCATGACGAGTATATGAAAGAAAACTACGAGAATCTGTTAGCATTCCTACAAATTGACTCAATAATCCCAATTGAGAAAGTTGCTGCATTTGACGTTCCATGCCGTCTTTTTGGTCATTAAACCACCAGCCAGAACCAAATTGGATCTTGCCTGCGATGCCACCACCTTGGAAGTTACCAATCATGGTTGCCATCATTTCGTTATCACGTGGGTTTAGGCAGTACAGAATGGTTTTTGGCAACTCGTTAGTCACATCCATAGCATCCATTAGGCAAGCCAGTTGCAGCGCGAATGGACGGTCACCAATCGAGTCAAAGCCACAGTCCACGCCTAACTGGCGGAACATACGGGTGTTGTTGTTACGCTGCGCACCAATGTGTAGCTGCATCACCCAGCCGCGTTTTGCGTATTGCTTACCCAGCCATACTTGTACGGCAGTGCAGAATTGGTCAATTTCTAGCTCAGACAGTGTTTCACCTGACAGGCGACGCGTAAGAATGCTGTCTAGCGTGCTTTCGGCTGGTACTGCTGCGTAACGCACAATTTCAATACCATGGTCAGCGGCGCGACAACCGTGCGCACTAAAGTGCTCAAGACGACGCTCTAACGCAGTCAGCAGATCAGCAAAGCGGGTGATTTCCACATCCGCAGCTTCACCAAGTAGTGTCATGTATTCAGCAAAGCCTTCTAGCTCAATTTTGAACGCACGGTCAGGGCGCCAGCTTGGCGCTACTTCAACATCAAAGCTTTCATCTTCAGCAATCGCTTTGTGGTACTCAAGCGTGTGAATTGGGTCATCGGTTGTCCCTGCCATCACCACATTCATCTGCTTCATGATGCCGCGTGCTGAAAACTCAGGCGTTGCCAATAGCTCATTACACTCATGCCAAATTTCATCGGCAGTTTCAGGACCAAATAGCTTGCCTGTTACACCAAATGGGCGGCGCAGCTCTAGGTGAGTCCAGTGGTAAAGTGGGTTACCCAGCGTTTGTGGAACGGTTCTCGCCCATGCTTGGAACTTCTCGTAATCTGAAGTTTCTTTACCAGTGATCAGTGACTCTGGCACACCTGCTGAGCGCATACCGCGCCATTTGTAGTGATCGCCTTCCAACCAAATTTGACCCAAGTTATCGAACTGACGGTTTTCCGCTACTTCTTTAGGGTTTAGGTGACAGTGGTAATCATAGATAGGCATCGCTTTCGCGTAGTCATGGTATAGCTCGCGAGCGGTATCATTTGCTAGTAAGAAGTCTTCACACAAAAAGTTTTTCATCGTTAACTCCATTGGCGCCGGCATTGCCCACACCGAAGATCGGGTAGAAATAGAAATGCCCTCACTTAGGAGGGCATATTAAATTAGATAAGAGAGGCTACTGCGCCGCGAGCACCATCGCTCAGTAGACGCTGGTATGCGTCAGTTACTGCGGTTACGAAGGTTTCATTTTGGATTAAATCAGTACCAAAGATGGCTTCAATCGATAGTAGCGCTTTAACTACGCTTACGTTCAAGCCGTGCTCTGCGTAAATCGCTTGGAACTGCTCAACCATTGGGTCGCGAACATCAATCGCTTCGCCTTGCTCAGTTTGTGCAGCAACATAACGCATCCAGCCAGCAATACCCATTGCAAGCCATTTAAAGTCTGTACCTTGCGCTAGGTGATGACGTAGTGAACCCCCCATACGTTGTGGGATCTTCTGGCTGCCATCCATCGCGATTTGCCAAGTTTGGTGCTTTAGGCTTGGGTTGGTAAAGCGCTCAATCAGAAGCTTAGCGTACGCTTCTAGATCTGTACCTTCAGGCATGTTTAGCGTTGGCGCTTGCGCTTTCATCATCATGTCGAATGCCGCTTGGCGGTAATCTTCATTGGTCATGGTATCTGAAATGTGCGCGTAACCTCCTAGGAAGCCAAGGTAAGCTAGGAAAGAGTGGCTGCCGTTTAGCATGCGCAGTTTCATTTCTTCAAATGGTACTACGTCAGCAACAAACTCAGCGCCAGCTACGTTCCAGTCAGGGCGACCAGCAACGAAGTTATCTTCGATAACCCATTGACGGAATGGCTCACAAGCGATGCCACAAGAGTCAGCAACGCCAACAAGCTCTGCGATTTCGTTTAGTGTTTCTTCTGTTGCCGCTGGTACGATGCGGTCAACCATGGTGCATGGGAAAGTCACATTTGCTTCAATCCACGCCGCCAGCTCTGCATCCACCAAGTTAGCGAAATCCAGTACCGCAGCGCGAGCAACGTGACCGTTTTCTTGCACGTTATCGCAAGACATCACGGTAAATGGTGCAATACCTTTTTCACGGCGCTGACGCAGTGCTTCAACAATGTAGCCAATCGCTGAGTTTGGATCTTGCGGGTTAGCCAAATCGCTCACAATCAGTGAATTAGTTTTATCCAAACGACCAGTTGCAGGGTCTGCACAGTAACCTTTTTCCGTGATTGTCATAGAAACAATCGCGACTTGTTCTTCGGTCATTTTTGCCAGTACAGCCGCTTTGCCATCTAGCGTTGGGTGGAGTGATTCCGTTACCGAACCAATCAGTTTTACTTCTGTCGCTTGTGCGCCCTTTTCTGCCACTGTGTATAGGTGGTCTTGTGCGCGCAGTTGTTCAATCAGCTCTTCACCGCCGAACAAGTTAACTTCACAGATGCCCCAGTCACTGCCAGTTTTTTCTAACATTTCGTTAGTGAATAGCGCTTGGTGTGCGCGGTGGAAAGCACCAAAACCTAGGTGCACAATACGGCTTTTCAGAGCAGAGCGATCGTAATTTGGTCGAACAACTTGAGCATTCAGAGTGGTATTTGCGATTGTTTTCATTGTTTTTTCCTAAACCTTACCGCCGTAGCGGTAAGGTATTTTGTTGGGAGGCAAATCCGAAATTTGGGAAATTAGTAACCTAGGAACAGTTGTGGTAGCAGTAGACTGATTTGTGGAATGAAGGTTACTGCTAGTAGTGCTAGGAACAGTGCTGCGTAGAAAGGCAACAAAGGTTTAATTACTTTATCGATACTGATGTTAGCAACAGAACAACCTACGAATAGCGCACTACCTACTGGTGGCGTACATAGACCGATTGCAAGGTTGAACGTCATCATGATGCCGAAGTGTACTGGGTCAACACCTAGGTCCAACACGATTGGTAGGAAGATTGGTGTAAAGATAAGTACCGCTGGCGTCATATCCATGAAGATACCAACAATCAGAAGAATGATGTTGATGATCAGTAGGATGATCAGTGGGTTTTCAGAAACCGCTAGTAGTGCATCAGCAATCATGTAAGGGATATCAGCGTTCGCCATCGCCCATGACATACCCATTGATGCGCCAACAAGTAGCAACACGATAGAAGTCGTTACCGCAGACTCAAGAACGATTTTTGGTAAATCGCCTACTTTTACTTCACGGTAAACACCAACCGCTAGCACTAGTGTGTATACCACCGCGATAGCTGAAGCTTCTGTTGCGGTAAAGATACCACCGATGATACCACCCATGATTACTACGATAAGTAGTAGTGATGGTGCTGCTTTAATGAAAGTATCCCAAACAGCTGCAAGTGTTGGACGTGGTGCAACTGGGTAGCCGCGACGCTTAGCAATGATACCTGCTACAACCATCAAGCTTAGACCCATCAAGATACCTGGTAGGTAACCGGCTAGGAATAGTGCTGCGATTGATGTACCGCCAGATACAAGAGAGAAAACGATTAGGGTATTACTTGGCGGAATCAAAAGACCAGTAGGACAAGAAGTGATGTTTACTGCTGCGCTGTACGCTTCATCGTAACCATCTTTCTTTTGTAGTGGTGCCATCGTACCACCTACTGCCGCTGCAGATGCTACTGCAGAGCCAGAGATAGAACCAAACATCATGTTTGCTAGTACGTTTACGTGCGCCAGTGAACCAGGTAGACGGCCGCCCAATACTTTAGCAAAGTTGATCAGACGTAGTGCGATACCGCCTTGGTTCATGATGTTACCCGCTAGAATAAAGAACGGGATAGCCAATAGAGCAAAGTTATCTAGACCAGCCGCCATACGCTGAGCCACTACTGCGATTGCAGGCTCTAGTGGCAGGCTCATCATGATCGTTGCCAGCGATGACAAACCAATCGCAAATGAAACTGGAATACCCAGCGTCAATAAGACTGCAAAAGTACCAAATAGGGTAAGAATTAATTGCCATTCCATTGTGGAATTCCTCTAGAAATTAGTTTTGTTGTACGTCGCTAACAGCCACGTCGCCAGAAATCAATTGTTGAGTCTTTTCAATGCCATAGATCACTGAGTAGAAAATCATCAACGCACCACTAATTGGTAGACAGAAATAGATGTAGCCCATTTCCCAACCTAGCGCAGGGGTCAACTGACCTGTTGCTAGCGTTTTAATTGCTAGGTTTGAGCCGCCATAAACCAACACAACCGATGCGAATACCGCGATAGCAATTTGAATAATTATTTCGTTGATAATTTTGCGCTTACCTTTCAGCTTCATCGTCATCAGGTCGATCGCAAGGTGGCGTTTAAGGCCCGTGGTGTAAGCCGCACCGATCAGTGCCACCCACATAAACAAGTAACGTGCTAGTTCGTCGGTAACGGTACTTGGTTTACCAATGATGTAGCGTGATAGCACCTGCCAAACCACGCAAAGCACTAGGAAAGAAGACAGCGAGACGGTAAATGTCGCCAAGCCTTTATTGATGTAATCAACCAATTTTTTCATTATTGTTTCCTTAACAACGTCGCTATTTCATATAACGAACCGCGTCTCGCCACTGGTTAACCAATATAAACTCAAGCTCATATTATCTGACCAATAACATTTCTTTTTCTGCGGGCATTATAGGCAGT
This sequence comes from Vibrio rhodolitus, assembly GCF_003350325.1. Taxonomy (GTDB): domain Bacteria; phylum Pseudomonadota; class Gammaproteobacteria; order Enterobacterales; family Vibrionaceae; genus Vibrio; species Vibrio rhodolitus. Next base: position 102,276 of record NZ_QLYZ01000008.1, read on the forward strand.
ATCACTTTGTTGACCGTGACCAGCTTCACATTTGGATTGGTTGACCAATTTAAGGGTTTTATCTGTGATATTGCTCAACCAATTGTGTTTTTTGTTTTGACGGTGCTAGAAATTGGTCGCAAGATTGGCTCCGAAACCTGTAACCCCCTACAAAAATTTACGGATTCCATCTCACGGAGAAACCATAATGAAAACACGTAAAAGTGTCCTAACAGCTGTGATTGGTGCGGCGCTAACATTCGGTGTAAGTGCACAAGCGTTTGCTGCTACTACTCTAAAACTGAGCCACAACCACACTCGTGACCACGCCGTGCATAAAGCAATGGATGCAATGGCTAAAGAAGTGCGTAAAACCACTGACGGTGAAGTACGTATTCGTATTTACCCTGATGCACAGCTGGGTTCTCAGCGTGAATCGATGGAACTGATGCAAAACGGTGCGCTGCACATGGTTAAAACCAACGCAGCTGAACTAGAAGCGTTCGCACCAGCTTACTCAGCATTCAACATGCCTTACCTATTCCGCGACCAAGCACACTTTTACGCAACTCAAGAAGGTCAAATCGGTGAGGAAATCCTAGCGTCATCTCGTGAAAGCGGCTTTATCGGTCTGACTTACTACGATGCAGGCGCACGTAGCTTCTACACCAACAAACCAATCAACTCACCTGAAGATCTAAAAGGTCTGAAAGTACGCGTACAGCCAAGCCCATCAGCAATCGCGATGGTTGAAGCACTAGGTGGTAGCCCAACACCACTAGCATACGGTGAGCTATACACCGCTCTACAACAAGGCGTTGTAGATGCTGCAGAAAACAACATTCCTTCATACGGCATGAGCCGCCACAGCGAAGTATCTAAGTACTTCTCGCTTGATGAGCACACTATGGTTCCTGACGTACTAGTAATGTCGACAGATGCATTTGATGGTCTATCTCCAGAGCACCAACAAGCAGTGAAGACAGCAGCACTGAACTCAATGCAGCTAATGAAGACACTGTGGGCTGAATCTGAAGCTGAAGAGCGTAAGAAAGCAGAAGATATGGGCGTAACGTTTGTCAATGTAGACAAAGCATCATTTGTGCAAGCGGTACAACCAATGTACGACGACGTGAAGAAAAACAACCCAGAGTTGTCTGCACTGATCGAGCGTATTCAAGCAGTTAAGTAATTAACTAAAGTAATTTTGTTAGAGAAGTATAGGTATTGCCACATAACTATTGAGATAGGTTGACCAATTACTTTGATTGGTTATGATGGCGTGAGTAGTAATGGAAATAAGCGATAACATCATCATGATGCCTTTTGAACCCAAGCGTCCTTACCAAGAATTGGGTTTGGTTTTACGAAAAGAGTTAATTGAAGGTCACTATAAAGTTGGTGATCGTCTACCGCCTGAGCGCGATATTGCTGAACGACTTGATGTCAGCCGTACAGTTGTACGTGAAGCAATCATCATGCTTGAGCTAGAAAACCTTGTCGAAGTAAAGAAAGGCTCTGGTGTGTACGTCACAAATATTCCTGACCAATCACCTCATCGCGAACGCATCATCAGTGATGATGCGGGACCTTTCGAAATGTTACAGGCGCGACAGTTACTGGAAAGTAACATTGCAGAGTTTGCTGCAATTCAAGTTACGCCTGGCGACATCGCCAAAATGCGCTCAGCGCTCAAATTAGAGCGTCAAGAGTTAGCAGCACAAAGCGAACAATGCGTCGGAGACGAGCGATTCCATATGAGCATTGCTGAAGCGACACACAACTCTGTGTTAGTCGATATGCTGAAGCAATCATGGGATCGCCGTGAGCAAAGCCCAATGTGGCAAAAGCTCCACTCGCGCATTAGCGGTCATGACTACCGCCAAGAGTGGATGGAAGATCATGCGAAAATCTTGGCTGCGATGCAGCGTAAAGATCCGATCGCCGCGAAAAACGCCATGTGGCAGCACCTTGAAAACGTAAAACAACGACTTCTCGAACTATCCGATATAGACGACCCGGACTTTGATGGCTATTTATTTAGCTCCAACCCAGTCGTCTTACTAGGCGGCGGAAAATAATCCGCCCCTATAGGTAGCTTTGCTAGCAACCTAATAATACCTACAAAGTCGTTATATTTATTATTCGCAACTTAGCCACTCACTGAGCTGAGCGGTTCAAGTCTGCCCATTGAAAGGTAATTTGTCATGGAACAAACGTGGCGTTGGTACGGTCCTAATGACCCTGTATCTCTAGACGATATCCGCCAAGCTGGCGCAACTGGTATCGTGAACGCACTACACCATATCCCAAATGGTGAAGTGTGGACTAAAGAAGAAATCCTAGCTCGCAAAGCAATCATCGAAGCGAAAGGTCTTACTTGGTCTGTAGTTGAAAGCGTGCCAGTACACGAAGAGATCAAAACTCAAACTGGCAACTACCAACAATGGATTGAAAACTACAAGCAAACTCTGCGTAACCTTGCGCAATGTGGCATCGACACAGTTTGCTACAACTTTATGCCAGTTCTTGATTGGACTCGTACTGATCTTGAATACGAAATGGCTGATGGCTCGAAAGCGCTACGTTTTGACCAGATCGCGTTTGCCGCTTTTGAACTTCACATTTTGAAACGTCCTGGTGCAAACGCTGATTACACTGAAGCGGAACAAGCGCAAGCACTTGAATACTTCAACAACATGTCTGAAGAGCAAGTTAAGCAGCTAACCGCCAACATCATCGCCGGTCTACCAGGTGCAGAAGAAGGCTACACACTAGAAGCATTCCAAGCGCAACTTGACCGTTACGCAGGCATCAACAAAGACAAACTGCGTGAGCATATGCGTCACTTCCTAGCTGAGCTTATGCCAGTGTGTGACGAAGAAAACATTAAGATGGCAGTTCACCCGGACGATCCACCGCGCCCTATCCTAGGCTTGCCACGTATCGTTTCAACCATCGAAGATATCGATTGGTTGACAGAGCAAGTGCCTAGCCAGAACAACGGTATCACTATGTGTACTGGTTCTTACGGCGTACGCGGCGACAACGACCTAGTGAACATGATCAAAAAGCACGGCGATCGCGTTTACTTCACTCACCTACGTTCAACAAAACGTGAAGAGCATAACCCAATGACTTTCCACGAAGCTGCGCACCTAGAAGGTGATGTAGACATGTACGGCGTAGTAATGGCGATTCTTGAAGAAGAACAGCGCCGTGAAGAGAGTGGCGATCTACGTAAGATCCCAATGCGTCCTGACCACGGTCACCAAATGCTGGATGACCTGAAGAAGAAAACCAACCCAGGTTACTCAGCGATTGGTCGCTTGAAAGGTCTGGCTGAGGTTCGCGGTCTTGAGCTTGCCCTAAAACGCGCATTCTTCACTAAGTAACCCGAGCTAGTTATGCAAAAGCCCCGCACTGCGGGGCTTTTTCGTTTCTGGTTACTGACAAAATAAAGCTATTCGTCTTTCTCCGCAGTTTTACCATCGATATATGGCCAGTAATGGTGACCAACGCGGATGAGTAAAGTCGCAGCCGCCAATACAAATGCCGCCAGTGATAACCAGACGATCATCACCGAATCGAGCTCTTTCATCCCCAAAGTGATATAGCGCGCGATGGCCATCATGGCGATATAAATTGGGTAGCGCACTGGAATTTTACCGTTCATCACAAACTGCCCCACCATAGCGAGCACTTCGAGATAGATAAACATCAATAAGATATCTTCCAGCAACACGCGTTTTTGCACGTAGATATGAACGAATTCTTCCACCATCGCCCACACCGTCGCCATAGTAATGGCAACCAGCAGCACGGCTTCAAGGATATGGAAAATTTTAAGAAAGGGGCGACTAAACGAAGGAGGTAAATGAGAAGGCATTATGACAATTCCGCTCTGTTATTATTAATATCAAGTATACCCAAGTGACTTCAAGATGCAGGATTCAGAGCGTTGTCATTGACTTAAGTTCTAGGAAAACGATGCAGCGAAATAGTGAACTATTTCCAAGTCGTTTGACACCGAAATTGAAGCATTGACACGCTCCCGAAGGGCGAGTTGCCTTGGCTCGCACACTTCGTTAACGATTTTTGATTTAGAGCCACTAGATCTTCAATTCGTTGCCTTGTCTGCAAGCCAAGGCATTCTCGCTGAACCAAGCATCTTGAGGTTACTTGGGTATAATAGTATCACGGAAATATGACAAGCAATGCCCCTACCTTGGTAGGAGCACTGACGTACAAAGGGTTTAAAGCAGCACAAGGTAGGTCAAAAAGACCAGTGACAATGCGTAAATCACTGGGTGAACTTCTTTACCACGACCAGCCACTAGCATTGAGAAGCTGTAGCTGATAAAGCCCATCGCCATACCGTTAGCTGGCGAGAAGCTAAGTACGGTGAACATAATGGTAAAGAAAGTCGCAATACGTGACTCTTTCTGATCCCAACTGATTTGACCTAAACGACCAATCATGTAGATACCCACGACCACCATTGCTGGCGCAACCATAGCAGCTGAGAAGATCGAGAAGATTGGGTACATAAACAGTGATAGTGCAAACAGACCTGCCACCATCACCGCGGCTAAACCGGTTTTCGCCCCTTGTGAAGAAGCAATACCAGACTCAGAGAACGCCGTAATCGATGTGGTACCCAGAATTGAACCAATCACCGTACCACCCGCATCCGCAACCAGTGCAGAACGTGCATTTGGCACTTTACCGTCATCATCGATAATGCCGGCATCACGCCCAACACCAACGATAGTACTCAAACCATCAAAGAAATCGACAATCAGGAAAATCACCACGATAAACAGTAAATCGAACCATTTGTCTGCCGTTAAGCCCGAAATATCAAATACCGCGCCAAAGGTGCTATCAATGCTTGGTGGCATTGAGAACATCTGATCTGGAATTGGTGCATTGTTGGTGCCCATTACAAGGTCAGCAATCACGGTTAGTAGAATCGCTGACACAAACGAAATAAAGGTCGCCAGTTTGATATCGCGGATCATACAACCAAGTGCGATAAAGATACTGATGTAAGCAATCAGCACTTGTGGGTTGGAGATATCACCCATGCTAACCAAAATGATTGGGTTCGACACGATAATGCCAGCATTCTTAAGACCCAAAAACGCGATAAACATACCCAGAGAAACAGTGATCGCCAGCTTGAGATCCTCTGGAATCGATTCAATCAGAGTTTTGCGAATATTGGTCATCGATAAGATTAAATAAACGATGCCCGAAAGGAAAATACCAAACAGAGCCTCATTCCACACCAAAGCGACAGAGCCACTTAGCAGCATACCTTTAAAGAAGCCGTTCATGCTCATGCCCGGTGCGAGCATCACTGGGTAGTTACCCCAAATACCCATAATTAGGGTCGCAATCGCTGCCGAAAGCGCTGTGGCGGTGAACACCGCACCTTTATCCATACCTGGAATGCCGCCTAGAATGGCTGGGTTGACCGCCAGAATATAGGTCATCGCTAGGAAGGTAATAAAGCCTGCGTATAACTCAGTACTGATGGTGGTTTTGCGCTCTGAGATCTTAAAGATCGACTCTAGAACACCGGCAGATTTTTGCTCTTTAAGGGTAGATTCGAGACTCACTATGTAACCTTTGCAACTGTAAAATTAGAAGAGGGGTACACATGCTGAATAGAGAAAATCTTGACCAATAGCCAAGACTTACTGTAGTCACCAAGATAGGCTCGGTGGTAGAAACATCCAGTCCAATTCACTAGATATATACAGCACGTAAACGTTTGCGCGGATTGTATTGATTTAGAGTAAAAATTCAATGCTTTTTGCTCATTCTCATCAAATTAAGCAAACGTTTGCGAAGTTAGGGTTGATAAATTACGCCTGATTAACCAACCAAGTGCATATTCTATTGGCGTAACTGACTTAGCCGCAATTAAAAGCACCGAGATCGACTTTAGCCGCTCGGCTTGTTTGTTTTCCTTGTGGAGATCCTTATGATCGTGCTACTCTTCGCCTCCATTTTTCTGACCTATTTTTCACCACTCACGTGATACTTCTTGGTCAGTGCTATCTTTAAACTGTCGACTCTTCTCGACACCATCCAACCAAATGTGGAACGTTACATATGGGCAAAGGTACTCTATATATCGTCTCGGCACCGAGCGGCGCTGGTAAATCTAGCTTGATCAATGCGATGCTGGAAACCAATCCAACATACGCGATGAAAGTATCTGTGTCTCACACAACGCGTGGTATGCGTCCTGGTGAGCAAGATGGTGTGCACTATCACTTCGTGCAAAAGGAGCTGTTTGAAGAACTTATCGAGCAAGGTCAGTTCCTAGAATACGCAGAAGTATTCGGTAACTACTACGGCACTTCTCGAGTATGGATTGAAGAAAACCTCGATAAAGGTATCGACGTGTTTCTTGATATCGACTGGCAAGGCGCCCGTCAGATCCGCGAACAAATGCCACTAGCAAAAAGCATCTTCATTCTACCGCCATCAAACGGTGAGTTAGAACGTCGTCTGAATGCGCGTGGTCAAGATAGCGAAGCTGTGATTGCAAAACGCATGGCAGAAGCGAAATCAGAGATTTCTCACTATGACGAGTACGACTACGTTATCGTGAACGATGACTTTGATAATGCACTGGTTGATTTCAAATCAATCATTCGTGCAGAAAGATTGAAGCAAGATAAACAAGCTGCTAAATATAAAGGCATGCTTGAAGCTCTATTGGCTGAGTAAGAGTCTCCCAAAAGCCATATCACCGACGGGAAAACGCTTTGGCTAGAATAAAACCGCTGAAGCCTGTATAATTTCTCGTCATTCAAAAATTTAGTTAACTATTTGGAGTCCTCATGGCACGCGTAACTGTTCAAGACGCTGTTGAAAAAGTTGGCAACCGTTTCGACCTAGTACTGATTGCGGCACGCCGCGCTCGTCAAATGCAAACTGGCGGTAAAGATTCACTAGTGCCAGAAGAGAACGATAAACCAACGGTTATCGCTCTACGCGAAATCGAAGAAGGTCTAATCACTAAAGAAATCCTTGATGCACGTGAGCGTCAAGAGCAGCAAGAGCAAGAAGCAGCTGAACTGGCAGCAGTTAGCAGCATCGCTCACGGTCGCTAATAGACTTTCTCTACAACTATCTTCCGGGCCTAAAGTTTGTATCTATTCGATAGCCTCAAAGACGTTGCCCAAGAATACCTAACAGAGCCTCAAATTGAGGCTCTGCGTCAATCTTATGTGGTAGCGAAAAATGCCCATGAAGGGCAAACCCGTTCAAGCGGGGAACCTTATATCATCCACCCTGTTGCTGTTTCTCGTATCTTGGCCGAAATGCGCCTTGACCTTGAAACCCTTCAAGCCGCTCTCCTGCACGATGTCATCGAAGATTGTGATGTCACTAAAGAAGACCTTGAAGAACAATTTGGCGCTTCGGTCGCTGAACTGGTGGACGGTGTCTCTAAGCTGGATAAGCTTAAATTTCGTGATCGCAAAGAAGCCCAAGCAGAAAACTTCCGCAAAATGGTGCTTGCCATGGTGCAAGACATCCGCGTTATTCTGATCAAACTGGCTGACCGCACGCACAACATGCGCACGCTTGGTGCTCTTCGCCCAGATAAAAAGCGTCGTATCGCCCGCGAAACTCTTGAGATCTACTCTCCTCTGGCACACCGCCTTGGTATCCACAACATCAAAACTGAATTGGAAGAGCTTGGCTTTGAAGCCCTCTATCCAAACCGCTACCGCGTTCTAAAAGAAGTGGTCAAAGCGGCGCGTGGTAACCGTAAAGAGATGATTCAACGCATCCATGGTGAAATCGAAGGTCGCCTAGAAGATGTGGGGCTTAAAGCACGCGTGGTGGGTCGTGAGAAAAACCTGTTCTCCATCTATAACAAGATGAAAACCAAAGAGCAGCGTTTCCACACCATCATGGATATCTACGCATTCCGTGTAATTGTGGACAGTGCCGACACCTGTTATCGCGTGTTGGGGCAAGTACATAGCCTGTACAAGCCACGTCCAGGTCGTGTGAAAGATTACATCGCGGTACCAAAAGCGAACGGCTACCAATCTATCCACACTTCGATGGTCGGTCCTCACGGCGTACCAGTCGAGGTGCAGATCCGTACCGAAGATATGGATCAAATGGCAGATAAAGGTGTCGCGGCACACTGGTCTTACAAAGGCAATGGTGAGCGCACAGGTACCACGGCGCAAGTTAAAGCCCAGCGTTGGATGCAAAGCCTACTTGAGCTACAACAAAGTGCGGGTAACTCATTTGAATTTATCGAAAACGTAAAATCGGATCTGTTCCCAGATGAGATTTACGTCTTTACGCCAAAAGGTCGTATCGTTGAATTGCCACTTGGCGCAACCGCAGTCGACTTTGCTTATGCAGTACATACTGATGTCGGCAATGCCTGCGTTGGTGCGCGCGTGGATCGCAATCCATATCCGCTCAGCAAGGCTCTGAAGAACGGTCAAACGGTTGAAATCATCAGCGCGCCGGGTGCGCGTCCAAACGCAGCATGGCTTAACTATGTTGTGACTTCACGTGCGCGCACTAAGATCCGTCAAGTGCTGAAAACCATGCGCCGTGAAGAGTCGATCACTTTAGGTCGTCGTCTGCTTAACCACGCTTTAGGTCGCCACAATATTGACTCCATCTACCCTGAAAATATTCAGGAAGTGTTGACCGATCTGCGTTTAGATAGCATTGATGATCTGTTAGCTGCCATCGGACTTGGTGAACTGATGAGTATCGTCATCGCCCGTCGCCTATTAGGTGATACCGATGAGTTGACTACCACCAGCTCAATTCCAAGCGACAGTTCAAAGAAACTGCCGATCCGCGGTGCTGAAGGCATTCTGCTGACGTTTGCTAACTGTTGTCACCCTATTCCGGATGACCACATTATTGCCCACGTCTCACCGGGTCGTGGCTTAGTGGTACACCGCGAAACGTGTCCAAACGTACGTGGTTACCAAAAAGAACCGGATAAGTACATGGCAGTCGCTTGGTCGGAAGAGTATGACCAAGAGTTCACTGCCGAGCTGCGTGTTGACGTGCAAAACCGTCAAGGTGCCCTAGCCGAGCTAACCAACGTTATCTCTAAAACCGGCTCGAACATTCATGGTCTCTCAACCAAAGAGCGCGATGGTCGTCTCTATACCGTGACGGTATTGCTGACCACCAAAGACCGCGTGCATCTGGCTGGCATTATGCGTCGCATTAAAGCCATGCCACAAACACTGCGCGTTCGTCGCCGTAAGCACTAATTAACGTCACTTCAGGCCCTTGAAGCTTCGCTTTCAAGGGCCTTATTTTTACGATCACTGTTATGAATCTAGAACGCTACCAACGTATCCAACAAGTCCTTAAAGCTCGCCAAACCGACCTAACCGTCTGCATGGAAGAAGTGCATAAACCTAACAACGTTTCGGCGGTTATCCGCACCGCTGACGCGACCGGACTGCATAAAATCCATGCCATCTGGCCGGATAAAATGCGCACCCTCACCCACACCTCAGCGGGTGCACGCAACTGGGTGGAAGTGGACAACCACCGCACCATTGAAGAGGCAGTAACCGAACTTAAAGCGCAAGGGATGCAGATCCTTGTCACTAACCTGTCTGATACCGCAGTCGATTTTCGTCAAATCGATTACACCAAACCGACGGCGATTATTCTTGGCAGTGAGAAAGTCGGCGCATCTGAGCAAGCGAAAAAGCTGGCAGACCAAGACATCATTATTCCAATGATGGGCATGGTGCAGTCACTTAACGTATCGGTAGCCAGCGCAATTATTCTCTACGAAGCACAGCGTCAGCGCCAAGAAGCAGGTATGTACGACAACGAGCACAGCGCCCTGCCAGGAGAAGTGATTCACCGCACGCTATTTGAACGCGGTCACCCAGTGCTGGCGAAAGTCGCCAAACGCAAAAAACTGCCATACCCGCCACTGGATGACGAAGGTCAGATCGTCGCAGACGAAGCTTGGTGGGCAGAGATGCAGAAGAAGTAACATCAAGATTTGAGAAGTGAGAAAGCATCGCTAAATTAGCGATGCTTCGAGAGTCAATAATCAAGCATCTCATAGCTCAGGGGAAACTCGCACCTTCTCTATTCTCTATTCTCTATTCTCTATTCTCTATTCTCAAAGCATAACGCTCTCTTACTTATTCCTGTACAAAAACACAGCCAAATGGTTAACTATCTGCATCTTAGTTAATGAGCTTGGTGTTATGTCGCAACTTCTGTCTGCTATCCCTCTGACGTCTTTAAGTGGCGTCGGCGCTAAAGTAGCGGAAAAATTAGAGAAGGTTGGTTTGTGCAGTGTGCAGGATCTGTTGTTCCATTTGCCGCTGCGTTATGAAGACCGTACCCGTGTCTATCCTATCGTCAAATTGCATGCTGGTCTGTGGGCGGCAGTGCAAGGCAAAGTCATGAGCGTGGATACCCTGTTTGGTAAACGCAAAATGCTGACGGTAAAAATCAGCGACGGTAACGGCACGCTCACCTTACGCTTTTTCAACTTCACTGCGGGAATGAAAAACAACTTCAGTGAAGGTAAAACCGTGCATGCTTATGGTGAGATCAAGCGTGGTAACTATGGCTTGGAAATCGTCCATCCCGATTACAAGTTCTATGCGCCCAACCAAGTTGCCGAAACAGAACCAAGCTTAACGCCTGTCTACCCAACCACTGACGGTCTGCGCCAAATTACCCTGCGCAATTTAACTGACCAAGCATTAGCGCTACTCGATAAAGCTGCCATACAAGAACTATTACCTAATGGCTTGTACCCGCATCAGATCACCCTCGCGCAAGCGCTGCACACCATTCATCGCCCGCCGCCTGATATCGATTTGGCGCAATTTGATGAAGGTAAGCACCCAGCGCAAGTACGTTTGATAATGGAAGAGTTGCTGGCACAAAACCTCTCTATGCTCGCAGTACGCAGTAAAGGGCAACAAGATGTGGCGATAGCTTTGCCAGCGGTAGAAAAGCTCAAACAACAACTGCTTAGCCAATTGCCGTTCTCGCCAACCAATGCCCAAGCACGCGTAGTCGGTGAGATTGAACAAGATCTTGCCAAACCTCACCCCATGATGCGTTTGGTGCAAGGTGATGTAGGCTCAGGCAAAACCTTAGTGGCGGCGCTTGCCGCAGTACGAGCGATTGAGCACGGTTATCAAGTGGCTTTGATGGCACCAACCGAGCTGCTTGCCGAGCAGCACGCACTCAACTTTGCCAATTGGTTTGAAAGCATGAGCATTCAAGTCGGTTGGCTGGCTGGTAAGCTCAAAGGTAAGGCGAAAGAAACTGAACTGGCACGTATTGCCAGCGGTGAAGCACAAATGGTGGTCGGCACACATGCACTGTTCCAAGAGCATGTTGAGTTTCACAACTTAGCCTTAGTGATCATCGATGAGCAACACCGTTTTGGTGTTCACCAACGCCTAGAGCTGCGCGCCAAAGGTGAGAAACAAGGTAGCTTCCCACACCAGTTGATCATGACAGCCACACCGATCCCTCGCACTCTGGCGATGACAGCTTACGCTGACTTAGAAACGTCGGTGATTGATGAACTGCCTCCGGGTCGAACGCCAATACAGACTGTCGCAATCCCGGATACCAAGCGCAATGACATCATCGAACGTGTGCGTCATGCCTGTTTAAACGAAGGCAAGCAAGCGTATTGGGTGTGTACTTTGATTGATGAGTCGGAAGTCTTAGAAGCACAAGCGGCAGCCGATACCGCAGAAGAGCTGCAACGCATCTTACCGGATGTGAAGATTGGCTTAGTCCACGGCCGTATGAAGCCAGCAGAAAAACAAGCGGTCATGCAGGACTTCAAAGACAACAAACTGCACTTATTGGTGGCCACCACGGTGATTGAAGTCGGCGTAGATGTACCCAACTCAAGCTTAATGATCATTGAAAACCCCGAGCGTCTTGGTCTGGCTCAGTTACACCAGTTGCGTGGTCGTGTTGGGCGGGGCTCCGTCGCCAGTCACTGTGTACTGCTTTACCATGCCCCGCTATCTAAGACGGCACAAAAGCGCCTTGGTGTGCTACGTGAAAGTAACGACGGCTTTGTGATTGCGCAGAAAGATTTGGAGATCCGCGGTCCCGGTGAACTGCTTGGCACTAAGCAAACCGGTATGGCTGATTTTAAGATTGCGGATTTAGTTCGAGATCAACGCCTAGTCCCGGAAGTTCAACGTATAGCCCGTCATATTCACGACAATTACCCTCAAAACGCTTTAGCGATCATCGATCGCTGGCTGGGTGAGCGCGATATTTATTCTAAAGCCTAGCGGATGCGGGACGTTCCCGGAACGCAGTGTTCCATAGCAAAGCGTTCCAATTACCGTAAGCGCAGCGTTCCCAAATCCGTAGCTCAGCAAAACTGAGCGTTCCGTTCTCCGAACCAAAAAAAAGGCCCTGCATCTGCAGGGCGCTTTGGCTTACCAACAACTTAAATCCATTTAAAACTTACTAATTCTTTCTTTGCTTACTTTAGTGTAGTTACGCGACTCGCTTTCTCACCGCTGGCTGACACTGAACGAATCCACACTTCACCACTTACACTTGGGCGCGCATCATCAGCATAGGTTAGCCAGTTTTGACCATCGATTGAGTACTGCAACTCAATACCTGGGAATGCACTGTTCATCGCTAACTTACCGTTCTCAATTTTCGCTCCTGGTACTGGTAGGCGGTAATCGATGCCTGCTTTCTCTAGCTTCGCCAACTCACGTTGACCAAGTACGTTAGCAAAGCGGTTGTAATCTTGGTTACGTGCAGCTTTATCCACTAAGTTGGTGTTTTGCGAATACTCTACACCCACTTGGTACTCATTTTCCCAATCCGCTTGGTGCCATGCGCGCTCTGCTGCGGCTAGAACACGTGGGAACACCATGTATTCATACTGTTCATCGTTACGTACTGTCTCTGACCAAAGTTGCGCAGACAACCCGTAGAAAGGTTTCGCCTCGATAGTGCCTTTACCCGTAAAACCATTGCCATCGCGGTCAACCGAAGTTTCAGCGTTTTGTGGCATGTTCTCTGGTGCAAAGCCGAACATCTTACGAGTATCTGTCGCACGCGTTGCCCAGTAGTAACCACGCTCTTGTGGGTCGACTTCGTAAGGCATATCCATGTAAACGTAATCTGGGTTTGACACAATCACGTCATAGCCCTTCGCTGACCACTCATACACCGAAGAAGTGCCGCCCCAGTACAGAACATCCCAGAAATTGACGCGGGTATTTTCAGTAGCAAAGGCTTTCTCACCGCCTTCGCTGTACTTCAAGCCATCTTGCCACGCTTGGAAATTCGCAATGCCTTTTTGCGCGACAATCTTCGACACTTCTTCAGCGAAGTAACTTGGTAGGTGAGCAAAATCACTCACGGTACCGTCTTTGATCAGCGCCTGACACTGAGGCGATTTAGCAAATGGCTTATCTTGTTGAGACAGGTCAATTGAGCCTTTCCACGTCACTTTGTCTTGCGCGTTGATATCTTGGAAACCTGCGCCCAGCTTAATGTTCTTCGCTTCATCACCACCGAAATGCCAAGTCGTCAGTGGCATGCCTGCCTCATTGTGCATCGCTGCGACTTCAGAAATTACCTTATCGACAAAACGAGTCGATGAGTCCAAGCATGGGTTAATAAAGCTGTGTTTATCGTAAAACTGTACCGTCGTAACATTCGATGTGTCTTGTGGGTCCATCAAACGATATTCATTGGCTTGCTGCTCTTTGCCTTGCGCCATTAAGCGATCGTAACGCGCTTCCATTGAAACAACTGCAGAACGTGCGTGAGCTGGCATATCGATTTCAGGAATCACCTCGATATTGCGTGCACCCGCGTATTTTAAGATCTCAATGTAGTCAGCTTTGCTAAAGTAGCCCGAACCAAAATTATCAGAAGAAGGACCAGAGCCTAACTGCGGTAACAAACATTGTTGTTCATCCAAATCAAAACAACGCTGGCCGCCGATGTCGGTTAGCTCAGGAAGGCCTGGTATTTCTAAACGCCAACCTTCATCATCAGTCAGATGAAGGTGTAATTTGTTCATCTTGTACGCCGCCATTTGGTCTAGCGTCGCCAAAATCGCTTGTTTGCTGTGGAAGTTACGCGCTACATCCACCATCACGCCACGGTAATCAAAACGCGGCGCATCAATAATACGCAATACTGGTAGTGTCTCTTGCTCACCCGTTAAGGCAAAAATTGATTGCACTGCGTAGAACAAACCTGCTTGGTCAAATGCGACGATCTTGATGCCATCTTCAGCGATCACTAACTCATAAGCACCAGATTTCGCTAAATCTTCAGGAAACTCACTCGGTACAATCGCAGCATTTACCGCTAACTCACCGGCAAGGTTCACTTCCAGTAGATTGGCACGCGCTTGCAGTGCCGCATACTGCTGTGATGAGAAATCAGCGCTGTTGAGCTTAATGCCCTTAGCGATACTCACCACGCCTTGCCCTTGTTCGACAATCAGAGGGGTTGGCAATAGTGTTGTCGATACATCTTGCTTGGCAAGATTGGCGTTCTTTTCAAAACGGGTAACGGCTGTGGCGAACACATTGTTGTCATCCGGTGTGCGCTTTAGGTTATCGCCCTCGAGACCAGAAACAAAACTCGCCACATCTTCTGTGTTGAGTGAAGCAATCATTTTTGGCTGTGCATCTGGTGCGGTGATAAACGCGCCCGGCATAAAGTCGGTCGCAAATAGTTGCCAATATTCACCAATCAAGCCCAATTCAATTTTTTCACCTGCGGCAAAGCCATCAAATTTTTCGGTTGGTTCTAGCTTATGTAGGTCGCCAGTCACGCGAGTGATCTTAAATTGGTCGCTATCCACATCGAGAATTAAGCGAATGCTGTGAAAGTAAATCGCCCAATCTTTACCATTAACCGCTTCACCTTGGTTTTCTAGCGTCATGATCACTTGATTACATGATGCCCATTCCGCACCTAAGCTTTCACACGCTAAACCATCGTTAGCACCATGGTTGGTCACCACTTGGTAGTGAATATCTAAGTTGTCTGCCAGCGTATCGACTACTTGTTGTGAGTTCTGCAGAGACGAGCAACCGCTCAAAGTTGCTAATACCGAAGCTGCGATCAAAGTTGGTTTCAACATCTTACTTACCTATAAAACACATAACACGCAGCCAAACAGCTGCACTTACCAAAAAAGAAAATCCAATGGCAGGCAATATAAGTAGTTATTTTCCAGCGTAAAATTAATCGTGTTAATAGAGTGATCTGATTCAAATTACGCCGCCAAACAAAAATATAAAAACTTTAAAATCAATGATTTAAATTTAACGTCAAAATCTCAAAAATTATTTTGCCGAAAATTCTGGGCTGCACATCACACTCACTAAGTAAAACATCAATAACTTACTGGCGTGCCATCGCGGTTTCATATTGATAAGAAAGATAGTTGTTGAATTTTCGTGACGAAAAGTGTGCTGAAAGTCTCAATTTCTGGCGGGTGAATTTTACGCAGCAAGGCGGATTTTGACGGTTTTTCCACGGCGGGGAATAAGTGAGAGCGGAGTCGGGAATACGGAATCGGGAACGCTGCGCTCACGGATGCGGGGATAAGGAATCGGGAACGCTACGCTCACGGATGCGGGACGTTCGGCTTACGCCTCTCTTCGGGAGGTGCGTATCTTGAGCTGGGCAGTGGATAGTGAACTCGTAAGACTGGATACTGAAGCAAAAGATTGTCATTCCATACCGCGCGGCAGCGCGTGATAGGGAATCTGGTTTTTCTGAAAGTGAGCTCTTCGCTAGAGGTACCCGACTCGGCTGCACATCTCGAGGATGACAAAAATCGATATCATGAGTGCGAAAACGTAACGTACCACTCTCCGTAAGTGCCGTTTACGGCACGTTCCCGGAATGGAATGTTCCGTAGCAAAGCGTTCCAATTACCGTTCCAAAATCCGTAAGCCCAGCAACGCTGGGCGTTCCGCTCTTCTAGTCTTTAACCAACAAGATCTCATTCCAAGGTAAGTTCTCATCACCGAGGACAATAAAGTTTGGGTTCTCTAACGTATCACGTTCATTGTAGGAAAGCGGTTCGAGTTGGGTACTAAGAATACGTCCACCAGCTTCTTCGACGATACATTGCGTTGCGGCAGTATCCCACTCACCGGTTGGACCAAGACGCAGATAACAATCGACCGCCCCTTCGGCAACCAAACAAGCTTTGAGTGCTGCTGAGCCAAGTGGCACTAAATCATAGTTCCATGCACTGCTCATGCGGCTGGTAATGCGGTTGATATCTTGGCGGCGACTGATGGCAATCGCAATCGGCTGTTGCTGACCCGGATGCTGATGGGTGGTAATACGCACACTCTCATTCATATCTGGGATTTTCCATGCACCTTTACCTTGGTAGGCATAGTAAGTCACGCCAGAAACCGGACCATACACCACCCCCATCACTGGTTTGTGGTTTTCAATAAGCGCGATGATGGTCGCAAAATCACCACTGCGGGCGATAAACTCTTGCGTGCCATCAAGCGGGTCAACCAGCCAGTAGCGATCCCACTGCGAGCGTTGCTCTAGGCTAATATCCGCCGCTTCTTCGGAAAGAACTGGGATATCCGGGGTAAGTTCAGACAGTTTTTCCACAATAAACTTATGCGCCGCCAGATCTGCACTGGTTACCGGGGTTTCATCTGCTTTGATGTACTCTTCGTACTGTTTTTTCTGGTAGATGTCTAAAATCAGCTGACCTGCAGCACGCGCCACATCAATCACTGCCGGTAAGTGGTGCGATAAGTCTTGGGTTATTGGCATAAATAAATCCTTGGCACTAACTCTATTATGGTTTTAGGTATCTCAAAGCGAGCATCAGTGCAGTAATACTGCGCGCCTCACTAAAATCGAGGTGCGTTAATAATTCTTCCGCTTGCGCTAGCGGCCAGCGCACCAACTCAAGTGGCTCTGGCTCATCACCTTCTAGCTTTTCAGGGTAAAGATCTTGCGCGACAAACAGCGTCATCTTGCTAGAAAAATAAGACGGCGCCAGCACCACTTCTTTGAGTGGCACGATCTGATTGGCACCAAAACCAATCTCTTCTTTTAGCTCGCGGTTAGCCGCCTCTGCGGCGCTCTCACCCGGGTCAATTAACCCTTTAGGAAAGCCTAGTTCGTAGCGCTCAGTACCCGCTGCGTATTCACGCACCAAGAGTAAATCACCTTGCGCGGTTACTGGTACAATCATCACCGCATTACGACCACTAGGACGCATACGTTCGTAAGTGCGCTCTTCACCGTTACTAAAGCGCAAGTCCAACGCTTCAATGGCAAACAAGCGCGATGTCGCTACCGTTTGTTTGTCCAGAATCTCTGGGAGCGTTTTTCTACTCACAAGATTTCTCCTTTGTTCGCGCTAAGCAACCTGAATATAGATTCTTAATATATGAGAAGACAATAGTTTAAACCAGTATCTCAAGCACTAATTTGTACATTTTCTACATTCAGTTTCGCTAAATAAACCTCAAATTATTTTCTGGTTAATAGCCTCCATTTTGAGAGTTTTGAGAGATTACCTGCATATAAAATGTATCTTCATGAATGCCATTGATGAGAAATGATGTCATAGCTACATATTCAAAATAACATCCTATTTCTGTAACCAATTACGCCCATCGCGCACATTCTTTTCATAAAACCAGTCGCATACTGCTCAAAAATCAACCAAACAAAAAGAGGACAGTACGATGAAAACTCATCACATTTTAACCAGCGCAGTATTATTATTTATGACGTCAAACCTTGCCTATGCAGAGCAAAATCAACTCGATGGACAATGGTATTTTCAAGGTTCTATTGGCTATAGCGTTGTTGATATGGACAACATGCTCGATGAAAAAAGTTATGATGTAAATAATGACGACATCAGCTATGAACTTGCGGTCGGTTATCTATTTACCGACTATGTGGGGGTGAAAATTGGATGGCGAGAACTCGGAAAGGGATCGTATAAAAGCAGCTCTACATCCACTCGTTATTTTCATAGTGAGCAAGAATTTAGTAGCCTATTTATCGCTATGACTGGTCACTACCCAATAGCTGAACACTTTGAATTGGTCGGTTCGGCGGGTTTCTCACGCTTAACACAAAGTCGCACTGCAAATATCTATGACAATGGCTCGCTCACTAGTACAGAGACACCAGATGACTATGATTTCACTGAACCCTATTTCTCTTTAGGTGTTGAGTACAGCTTTAATCGTAATATCACCATCATCTCCGAGTTCATTCACCAACCGATGACAGAGATAGCCTCCGCCAATACTTACCAGCTTGGCATCAAGTACAAATTCTAGTGACAAAAAAGGCGCTAATCAGCGCCTTTTTTGTCATCATCTTCAACAGGAATTAGTAGTAAGAGTGCTCACCACGGTCATGCTCTGTTGCATCACGAACTGCGGTTAGTTCACCTTCAAACTGTTGTAGTAGCTCTTTCTCGATGCCTTCTTTTAGCGTTACATCAACCATTGAACAGCCATTACAACCGCCACCAAATGCAACGATAGCAACGCCTTCATCAGTGATTTCAACTAGGCTAACGTGACCACCGTGACCAGCAAGTTGCGGGTTCACTTGAGTTTGGATCACATACTCTACGCGCTCAACCAATGGCGCATCGTCCGCCACTTTACGCATTTTCGCGTTCGGTGCTTTAAGCGTTAGCTGAGAACCCATCTTGTCAGTCACGTAGTCAATTTCTGCATCTTCAAGGAAAGGCAGGCTTAGTTCATCAACATAAGCTGACAGAACCTCAAACTTTAGCTCTGTATCTGTAGCTTCTACCGCTTCTGGCGGGCAGTAAGACACGCCACACTCTGCGTTTTGCGTACCTGGGTTTACCACGAACACGCGAATGTTTGTACCTTCTGGCTGCTGAGCTAGCAGCTTAGCAAAGTGTTCTTGAGCGCTTTGGCTAATAGTAATAGGATTTGACACGACGAATACCTGAGTAAATTTGTAGGATATTTGTTGACCATTTTACTCCTGAAAATTTTCAGATCTAGTCCTTTAAGACGAAATCGTCAACTTATCGCTCACTGTGCGGTTCAGGAGTCCGGCAGATGCAATAAATATCAACGCTTTTGGCTCCGGCATCAAGCAGTAATTTGCATAATTGCTGTACGGTGCTGCCTGTTGTCACGACATCATCGACAATCGCGATGGCAGAATTATGGCAAGCACCATGCAGCTTAAAAGCATTGTGTAAGTTTTTTTGTCTGGCTTGGCGGCTCATGCCAAGCTGCGGCTGTGTTGCACGTATCCGTTTAAACATTGCTTGGCATGGCACGCCTAGTCGCTGTGCTAATGCCCTCGCAATCCACTCACTTTGATTAAAACCACGCCAAAGCTGGCGCTGCCAATGCAAAGGCACAAAGGTGATCACGTCAATCTCAGGCGAGAGCTTTGCTGCCAGCATCTGCGCTAACACATCGGCTTGGTGCAGTTGGCGTTGAAATTTTAACTGCTGCACATAGTGTGACAGTGGCGGCGTATAGTCACCGACACAATAGAGCTGGCGCCATAGTGGCGGCGAAGACAAGCAAACACCACAAAGATCCACTTCCGTCAGACATTCGATACCACAGCGGCGACAGCGCGGCACTTGTAACGCCGCTTGGCAGCGCCAGCACAGTAACCAAGTGAGCTTGGCAGCCTTCTCTCGGCGCTCGATCGCCAGACCGCAGCACTGACAATAATGTGCAACCAATCGCTGCCTGTTTTTCTGCCACCATTGCGTTAACATAGTCTACTCGGGCTAAGGGTTTACTTCATAGTGCAACAGCAGTCAGCATGAAAGGACGATTTAAGTGGTAGAGATTGAGACAACAGCAGCAGAGTTACATTGGCAAAGTTTTGGTGCAGGCAAGGATTTGGTGCTTTTACATGGCTGGGGCATGAATGGCGCAGTTTGGCAGCAGACCGCTGAAGTACTTAGCCAACATTTTCGTGTCCATGTTGTTGACCTGCCTGGCTTTGGACACAGCCATCAATCAAGCTTTACAACACTGGCGGATCTAAGCGAGCAAGTGCTGCAACAAGCGCCAGACAATGCGACTTGGCTCGGCTGGTCACTCGGTGGTTTAGTCGCCTCACATATCGCCCTGCATCATCCAAAGCGCATCAATGGTCTAATTACTGTCGCGAGCTCGCCTTGTTTTGCTGAACAAAAACCATGGCGTGGCATTCAAGCCAAAGTCCTCAAAGCCTTTACCGCGCAATTGTTGGATGATTTTCAGCTCACGATTGAACGCTTTATCGCCCTGCAAGCGATGGGTAGCCCATCCGCAAGGCAAGATCTCAAAGCACTCAAACAAGCGGTCTTATCGCGCCCGGAGCCGAATCAACAAGCGCTACTTGCGGGCCTAAACTTGCTTGGCGACATCGACTATCGCCACCAGCTTAATCAAGTTCGCGTACCCACACTGCGTCTCTACGGTCGCTTAGATGGTTTAGTGCCAATTCAAGTCGCAGAAGATGTCGCGCAGCTGATGCCAGAGAGCCAAAGCTATGTGTTTAGCCAATCATCACATGCACCGTTTATGACTGAATTCGAGCTGTTCTGTCAGCAAGTTGAGCAGTTTATTCGCGCAAACCCTTGATATACATCCGCTTACATATTGCGGTGACAAATTTTTGAAGATGGCGCTAAATTTTTGACCACCTCAGCCGATAATACTTTCAACTGACATTCCTTATAGCCATGTCAGTGGGCGAAGCTGAGGAGGTCTCGGTTATGATCGTGTCACCCACAAATGTGAGCGTGCCACTTATCGCCCCATCGGTTAATGTGCACACGGAACAAACGGCGCGAGACAATCGTATTCGGCAGCCTATTGTCCCTACGGTTGCACTAGCCAAAAGTAATGCTGAGCGCAAAATCAGCGGAGAAGATAAACGCCGACGTGAGTCCGCGTGGGATCCCGCCGAACATCCAAACTATGGCGCCGATGACGAGTACGCGATTGACGCATCTCAACATGACCCGCCACAGAATCCTTTGGATCGTTTGTTTGAGTTACTCGCACTTGCGAGTTACAGCAATCAGCAAGGTAAAGGCTACGCAATGCGGTTTCGTTTACCCAAGCGCGTTATCGATGCAGCGATAACCGAAGGTAAAATGGCGAAGCGCCGTACCGTAATCAAGTTTCATTACGGGCATGCTGTTGCGCCACATACACCTTCAGAGGTCATTGCGGTGTTGTAGTCGCTCTTATTCTCTCCAAGAAATAGAGTGAATACCTAGAAAAACAAAGCCCCACTCATTGAGCGGGGCTTTTTCTTTATCGATGCAAGTTAGCGTTTCGCTTTCGCAAAGGCAGCCGCAAACGCGCCGCCCATAGCGCCATTGCCCGTCGGCTCTTCACGGCGACGCTGACCTTGTGAGCGCTGGTTGTTACCACCACGCGGGGCAGCACTACGTTGAGTGCGGTTATCTTGTCCCGGCTCATCATTTAGGCGCATCGAAAGTGCAATACGCTTACGCTGCACATCCACTTCCATCACTTTAACTTTAACGATATCGCCGGCTTTGACCACTTCACGCGGATCAGACACAAAGCGATCAGTCAGCGCTGAAATATGCACTAGACCATCTTGATGGACGCCAATATCAACAAACGCGCCGAAGTTTGCCACGTTAGACACCACGCCTTCCAATACCATACCGATTTCAAGATCTGATACTGAGTTTACGCCATCGGCAAACGTCGCCGTCTTGAATTCCGGACGTGGGTCGCGACCCGGTTTGTCCAGCTCTTTGATGATGTCTGTTACTGTTGGTAGACCGAAGTTTTCATCGGTGTAATCCACTGCATGCAGACCTTTCAGGAATGTTGAGTCACCAATCAGCGCTTTTACTTGCTTGCCGCTTTTCTCGGCTATGGCTTTCACCACTGGGTACGCTTCTGGGTGCACCGATGATGCATCCAACGGGTTTTTACCATCCATAATGCGTAGGAAGCCGGCACACTGTTCGAACGCTTTAGGTCCAAGACGCGCGACTTTCTTTAAAGTGGTACGGCTTTCAAAGCGACCATTTTCATCACGGAAATCAACAATGTTTTGTGCCAATGTCGTCGACAAGCCCGCCACACGGTTAAGCAGTGCTGCCGAAGCGGTGTTGACATCCACACCGACCGCGTTTACACAGTCTTCCACAACCGCATCAAGGCGTTTTGCCAGCATAGATTGGCTCACATCATGCTGATATTGACCCACACCGATAGATTTCGGATCGATTTTCACCAGCTCTGCCAATGGGTCTTGTAAACGACGGGCAATAGACACTGCGCCACGCAGTGATACGTCGAGATTTGGGAACTCTTTCGCTGCTAGCTCTGACGCTGAGTATACTGATGCGCCCGCTTCGCTGACCATGATTTTTTGCGCTTTCAGGTTGCCGCGTTTAATCACATCCGCCACAAAGCTGTCTGTTTCACGCGAAGCGGTACCGTTACCAATCGCAATCAGGTCAACGTTGTACTTACGCACTAACTGCTCAACGATTTGCGCTGATTTGTCGTATTGGTTCTGTGGTGGATGCGGGTAAATGGTCTCTGTTGCCAATAGCTTACCGGTTGAGTCGACAATCGCGATTTTCGAGCCCGTACGTAGACCCGGATCGAGACCCAGCGTTGCACGCGGACCGGCTGGCGCTGCCATCAACAGATCTTTAAGATTGGTGGCGAACACTTCAATCGCTTCGATTTCCGCGCGCTCTTTCATCGCCCCCATCAGCTCAGTTTCCATGTGCATCGATACTTTGATGCGCCATGCCCAACTGATCACCTGTTTACGCCACACATCTGCTGGCGCTTGGCTCAGTGAAATACCGTAATGGTCAGCAATCAGAGTTTCGCAGTAAGACTGGCGCACGCCCTCTTCTTGCTCAGGATCGGCATTCATCGCTAGAGTTAAGAAACCTTCATTGCGACCACGCAGCATCGCCAGCGCACGGTGGGATGGCACTTTATTGAGTGCTTCATTGTGCTCAAAGTAGTCTTTAAACTTCTCGCCTGCCTGCTCTTGTCCTACCACTACGCGCGCTACTAATTCTGCATTGCGATTAAGGTGATTACGGATCTTCTCAAGCAAGTTAGCATCTTCGGCAATACGCTCCATGATAATCGCGCGACCGCCATCTAAAGCGGCTTTGTTATCCGTGATGCCGTGTTCTGCATTGTGGTATTTCGCCGCTTCGCTCTCAGGCTCAGTTTGTGGCTGATTCCATAGCGTATTCGCTAAAGGCCCAAGCCCAGCTTCAATTGCAATTTGTCCTTTGGTGCGACGCTTTGGCTTGTAAGGCAAGTAAAGGTCTTCCAAGCGGGTTTTGCTGTCGGCTTGGTGAATCTCTTGCTCAAGCTCAGCGGTTAGCTTGCCTTGCTCTTGAATCGATTTAAGAATGGTTTGACGACGGTCATCCAACTCACGCAAGTAAGCCAAACGGCTATCTAGGTTACGCAGTTGGGTGTCGTCTAAACCGCCCGTTACCTCTTTACGGTAACGCGCGATAAATGGCACTGTGTTACCGTCATCAATTAGGTTAACAGCAGCAATCACTTGCTCAGGTCGAACATTCAGTTCCTGAGCGATTAATTTGCAGATAGCTTGGCTCATCCGTGCGATCTCTTTTGGAAATGAGTTAATTTATATAAGGGTGAAGAGCATAGTTTTCACCCTTAAGTGCGCAGGTTACTGACTAATTTTGGTAGCGGATCTGATTAACAAACCACTCTTTGTAACCTTCAGGGGTTTTTACTGAAAACTCGTCATCGACTTCTTTTTTCAGTAGCGCGCGTGCCATTGGCGAATCTATCGAGATGTAGTTCTTAGCATCACCATAAATTTCATCTGGACCAACGATGCGAAATGATTTGGTATCACCTTGGTCGTTTTCAATTTCAACCCAAGCACCAAAGAAGACTTTGCCCTCTTGCTGCGGGGCGTAATCGACCACTTTAACTTGTTCAAGGCGTTTACGCAGATAGCGTACGCGACGGTCAATCTCACGCAGACGCTTCTTGTTGTATTGATAATCGGCATTCTCACTACGATCACCAAGGCTAGCCGCCCAAGTCACCTTCTTGGTCACTTCAGGGCGCTCTTCTCGCCATAGAAAATCGAGTTCTTGCTTTAAGCGATCATAGCCTTCACGGGTAATTAGATTTGTTTTCACTCTACTTATCCATTTCTGAGTATTCCCTGATTGTCACTGTTTTTTAACCATAGGCAAGAGTTAGCGCTGTTACTAACACAATCTTTGCCGATCAAAGTTGGATTATGAGCTTTTTCTGATGATTTATTGGTGATCAACAGGCAGGTTGCTCATCGTAAAACTATCAATGCGAAACCGGTAGCAAGCGACTGAACCCACCAAAAATGCAGCTAAGATAAAAAGAGTAACAATTTGAGCAAGCACGCTTTTACAAACAGTGATACATTTTTGTCTATATGCTTTGCTTTTGAATAAGGTGTTTCAATGCAAGAAAATCATAAAATCCTCGTTGTGGATGACGATGCTCGATTACGTGCGCTGTTGGAGCGATACCTATCGGAGCAAGGCTTCCAAGTGCGCAGTGTCGCCAATGGCGAACAGATGGACCGTTTACTGACGCGCGAAAATTTCCATTTAATGGTGCTCGACCTGATGCTACCGGGCGAAGATGGTCTATCGATCTGTCGCCGCTTGCGTAATGCCAATAACGAGCTGCCAATTTTGATGCTGACCGCCAAAGGTGATGAAATTGACCGTATCGTGGGTTTAGAAGTGGGTGCCGATGATTACCTGCCAAAACCATTTAACCCTCGTGAACTGCTAGCGCGTATTAAAGCGGTGCTACGTCGTCAAACTATTGAACTGCCTGGTGCGCCAAGTGCGGAAGAGTCAGTGGTGGAGTTTGGTGATTTCCGTTTGAACTTAGGTACACGTGAAATGTACCGTGGCGATGAAGCGATGCCGCTAACATCGGGTGAATTTGCGGTACTGAAAGCGCTGGTGACTAATGCACGTGAACCGCTCTCACGCGATAAGTTGATGAACATGGCTCGTGGTCGTGAATACTCAGCCATGGAGCGTTCAATTGATGTGCAGATCTCACGTCTGCGCCGCATGCTAGAAGTGGACCCAAGCAAGCCGCGCTATATCCAAACCGTGTGGGGCTTAGGTTATGTTTTTGTGCCAGATGGCAAAGAAGCGTAAGCCAACTTATCCCAACAAGTGCGAGTTTCGACTCGCACTTTTCGTTCCTATCATCTAATAGGTTAAGTCTATGCGTTTTCGCAGTTCCTTCACTCAATCCTTATTACTCTTTGTCACGCTCTTAATTGCCAGCCAAGTCTACTCTTACTACGCCGTTTTTAATTACGCTTTGCTGCCGAGTTTGCAACAGTTTAACAAGATCCTCAGCTATGAAATCAATCTGATGCTCGACGATTCCGACACTTCGGAAAACGCTTTAGCCATGGATGCGCCGATGCGTCGCCAAGTGTTGGAGCGTCTTGGGGTCACCGTGCACAGCAAAGACAGCCCGATTGCCGAGCAATATCATCATGCGATCAGTATCGACCTGATGAGTGAGGAAATGAGTCACGAACTTGGCACGCCAACCGATGTTCGAATGGCACAAGGGGACGAAAGCTATGTGCTTTGGCTCAGTATCGGTGCCCTGCCTGATTCATTAATTCGCATCCCACTCTCTGAGCTGCAAGAAGAAGACTTTACCCCACTGTTTCGTAACAGCTTGCTGATGGCGCTACTAATTATTGCTGGCGGTTGGTTATTTATGCGCTTGCAGAATCGACCACTACTGGCGCTGGAAAAAGCCGCCAGAGGCGTGGGGCGTGGCGCGATCCCTCCACCGCTACCAGAAAAGGGCTCTACAGAAATTCGCTCGGTAACACGCGCTTTTAATCAAATGTCAAAAGGCATCCAAGCACTGGAAGAAGACCGCGCTCTTTTGATGGCAGGTATTAGTCATGACTTGCGCACGCCACTGACACGTATTCGCTTAGCGACAGAAATGATGTCGCCAGAAGATAGCTACCTTGCCGAGGGCATTATCAGCGATACCGAAGAGTGTAACGAGATCATCAGTCAGTTCATGGACTACCTTAAGCCAGTCAATAAACAGTCATTTACTGAAGTTGACCTCAATGAGATTGCGCAAGATCTTGCCAACTCAGAGGGCAGTAGTGAACATATTGAAATGGCGACTCAGCTTAGCCCACTTAAACCGGCTTATGGCAGCCCGATTGCGATTAAACGAGCCGTGAGTAACTTAGTGGTTAATGCCGTACGCTACGGCAATGGCTGGGTGAAAATCTCAACCGGAATGACCGCCGATAACAAACTGTGCTGGGTATGCATCGAAGACAACGGTCCGGGGATTGAAAAAGATCAAATCGCCAAGCTATTTGAACCCTTTACCCGTGGCGACACTGCCCGAGGCAGTGAAGGCACCGGACTTGGGCTAGCAATCGTTAAACGTATCGTCAGTCAGCATAACGGCTCGGTGGTAGTGAATAATCGCGGTGAAGGTGGCTTAAAAGTGCAGGTGAGCTTCCCGGTAAACAAGTAAACACCATCAGTGATTAATGACGGTACTGAAATAGCAAAAAGCCCCAATCTTGGGGCTTTTTTATGTCTAGATTCGACCGCGATAGGTAAACTGGTAGCGACCTTGGCTATCTGGTTTTGGCAGCCATTGTAGCTGCTGACTTAATGCCGTCGGCATATCAGCTTGCGGGCTAAACCACGCTTGCGCACTGTATTGACGATTCGCGTTAAGCTCTAGACTAAATTCACTGTTCACTTGCTTACTTTGCTGATTGCCAGCAACCGTAATCGCATTGTCCTGACAAGTAAGATCCGCCACAACCGGCCCGACTTGCAGATCCGCCAGCGGTGTACCGATAGAATCTGTGTTCCAGACCAACTTACCTTTACCCGAACTGCAGTACGGCGCTGAATACTCTAGTGACTGGATGCTCAATTCGAGCTGACCACTTATCCCCAGCGGCACGGGTAGCGGCGGAGCAAATTTCATCACTTCTGTCGCCGGCAACGACGCGATCACATCCTGCGCGTAGGCACCATTTAAACCATAACCCACCACTCCTCTAGCACGTAGTTGCCAAGGATTACCTGTGCCTAAACGCACACTGGCTTGCACCTTGCCGGTCAACAGTTGGCTTGGTTGCAATTGCCATGACACTTGACCAAAGTTATAGCGCTGCCACTGCAGTTGCTGCACTTGTCCTTGCCACAAACTGCCACTGGCACCTGCGATGCGCAGTTGTTTAGGTAGCGGAGCATAAGCTAACACAGCTTGAATCGGTAGATGCACTACCGCGCTGACAAGAAAAGTCACCAGCAGCGCTAAGACCAACAATAGTTTTCCTTTCACTTGCTTATCCTTTGCTTAATTGCAGACGCTTTACCTCAACCATACCCGCTTGGCTGCTCTTATCGATATCAAGAAACAGCACCTCAATCGCATGGTTTGCTTGCATGTATTCAACCCAAGAAATCAACTGATTGAAAGGTAGAGGTTGTACCCAAACTTGCATTTCATCACCACGAGGCTGCACGCGCACCATCTCTACATCAAAGCGACGTGCTGACGAAGAGATCGCTTGGTTTAACGGCAGGGGTGAAATCGCTTTCGCGCCATTGCCGCGTAACTCAACAATCTTGTCCGCTTGGTCACTTACCCAACCTAGCAGCTGTTTTTCGCTGTTCAAGTTAAACTGCGCTTGCTCAGCACGTTGCGTGATCGGCTGGTAAATGCCCCAATACAATACGCCAAACACCAGCACTAAACTGCCAATCATCACTAAACGCTGCTCACGTGGGGTAATGCGATACCACCAAATCTGCAGCGAGTTTAAAATAGCTTGCATCTCATTCTCCTCACTGCTGTTTCAGAACAAAGTTACCAGTGACAAAATCACCAGACTTACTGATTTGCCCTTGTTCAACGGCAAATTGTTGCTCTAACTGAGTTCGTGCTTGTTCAAACGCTTGGAAGTCTTTACTGCGTGCTTCAAGCTTGATTTCACCGCGATTGCTATCAAAGGTAAATCCGGTCATTTCAAAGTTAGGAATATTTTTCAGCGTATTTGGCAGTTTGACTAACCAATGTAAAATTGAGTCATCCGAGGCTACGCCAGAAAGACGTTTTACTTCACTCTCAAGTTCACGCTTTAGATAACTGGTGGTTGGGATCTTATTCTTCGCCAACACAGTTCGGAAAATGCGCTCACTTTCAGCGCGATACACATCCGCTTGTTGCTGAGCTTGCTGAGCCTGAATTAAGCTTTGCACCAGCAGTACCACCACCAAGACACCCGCTGCTATCGCTGCTTTTCGCCACACTTTCAAATGCTTCACTAAAGAAGACTTAGGCTTAAAACTACCAGTTAGTAAGTTAATTTTGCTGTGGATCGCTTGAGTGCCCAGTAACTGCATCACCAGTTGTGGCTCTATATTTTGCCAATGCTGCTCGGTTGCTAACGCAAGCTCTGGCAACGGGCTATACGCTTGCAAATCAAGCCAGTTATCGTCGCTTTTTACCCACTCAGACTGCGCTACCATAGCGAGCCAAGCGCTATCAACACTGATGGCTTGATAAGCAGATTTTTTCAGCAACCATTGACCGTCAATTTCAACCGCGCTGATCGCATCAAGTTCAGGTAGCGCAAGCGCATCTGGTAATACCTTGATCACCACAAAGCCCGCTTCCGCTAACTGGGTTAGCTGCTCAGATAACCAAGCTTTATCTACCGCAGCGATAAACGCGTGATTACCTTGTTTAGCCAGCGTGCTGATATGCAGACCTTCAACATCTTGTGCGACATCGTCTTCAATCAGATATGGCAACATGTTGTCGAACTGTCTGGCGCCACCCGCCGGAATGTCTACCTGCTTGAGTAACACATCGGCGCTATTTAGCAGCACAATCGTTGGGCGCTGCTGACCATAGCTTTCGATCTCTGCCAATGACTGCTCAGCCTTCAACTCGCCACTGGCGATCACTTCTTGCTGGCTTTCAGACCAAACTAACCACTGTTGGTTAGCTTGTTTGTTATTGCTCAGTCGAACGATTAAGAACTCGCTCACCGATTCCTCCAAAGCGGCGGCTAATCACCGTCGCAGTTTCTCGATTGGCACTAAATAGTTGGCTACGAATGCGCACGCGCGACTCATCCACAACAACTTGTGCATCCAATTCAAAATACTTGCTATCTACTGAAAGATAGCCTTTTGCTTGTTTTCTTAACGCTTCGTTTAATGCTGCGATTTGGGTTTCAGCCAAAAAATCATCCACGCTTCCCCAGCCATCGAAAGGGCGATTTTCCAACACGGTTTTCGCATCACTCTCGCTGAGTTGCTTGGCAAACATTGCCACTAATAACGCCGACTGTTCCGGCATTAAGGTGTTGACGTTAAGGCGAAACTCCGTCGTTGGCAAAGCACAAAGATAAGGGCGAACTATCGCCATGACCTCACCAGAAACTTGGTTGATGGCACGAAACTCACTCTCATCGGCTAACATACCATTTGCTGCCATATAGGCTGGCGACATAGCTTCATAAGTGCTGTCTTCGACACCCGTGACAGAGTTGATATCATTATCACGATCGACAAACTCCCAAGCCGAATGAGCAACAATTTCTGCCACATACTCATCAACCTCAAGCTCGCTAAGCAAATCTTGCAGCACCGTTACCAGATAAGGTGCATTCTGCGAGTTGTTTACTGCCGCCGTCTCAACTAACGCATTGAGGTTGTAGCAAGCTTGGCGATCGACTAATTTTCCTGTTAGCGTGCCGTAATCAAGCGGGTAGCTTTGCTCTTCAATCGCCCAAGGTTGTGAGCGGTTAATGGTATCGCTGTCTTTGTAACTCTGCTGGATGGCTTCAATGGCGATAGCCTCTGCCCCCATCGCATACCAATACGCTTGCTGATAATTAATTTGGTTTGCGGAACGTTTAAACTGTCCAAACAATCGCTCTGACATGGTTGCCGCAGCCGCTGTCATCATCGCCAAGAGCAGTAACACGATCAGCAGGGCAACGCCGCGCTGTTTAGTTTTCATCACGCCCCT
Organism: Vibrio rhodolitus; assembly: GCF_003350325.1. GTDB lineage: Bacteria > Pseudomonadota > Gammaproteobacteria > Enterobacterales > Vibrionaceae > Vibrio > Vibrio rhodolitus. Next base: position 132,458 of record NZ_QLYZ01000008.1, read on the forward strand.
CCGCCGCAAGACTGCCGCCTCCGGTTAAATAGACGCGCTTAATTTCGCCATAATCTTTAAAACGCAGCATCACTTCGACAGCAGTCGGCAAGCTCAATGCTTTATCCCAGCTATTGCTCCACTGCTTGCCATCAAAAAAGCGCAAATCAAACTCTTCAACTTGGTCAATCAAAGGCATTTCAGCGCCCTGTTGCCCAGCAGGTGTATCTGGGTAGTGCCACCAGATTCGTTCCAGCACACCCTCTTTCACTCGATAACCAACTTTGGTGACTTCACCGCGGGGAAACTGCTGCGCTGGGTTATGCCAACCGCTGCGGGTAAACATCACGCCTTTTAGATCGGAGTCCAACAAGTAATCACGCCATTCGAGCAAGTTATCGCTCGCCTCTTCACCGTTGGTGCGCATCTGACGCAGCGCCATTTGACGAAAATCGTTATCAAGGAACACTAGCGCTCGTTGCAGCGTTTTCAGTCGCTCGCTACGCTGCTGTGAAATATCGTTACTACGATAGATCTGACTCAACACCTGCTGCGCACCAATCGCCATAAAGGCAAAAATTGCCATCGCAATCAGCACTTCAATCAGGGTAAAACCCAATAGGCGTTTGCGACCTTGAGATAAGTTACTTTGGCACATAACTTCTCACCGTAATTATGGCTTCGCCTTTGTTTTCACGAGCCACCTCTACATCAAACGCACGAATTAAACCTTGCTGAGTGGAGACTGGCGCGACGGTCCAAAACCATTCACGATCAGCTAACGTCTCTTTGCCACTCTTTTTGCTCAGCCCTTTAGGATTGAGCATCACCTGAGCAATTTGGTTGTCTGCCACCATAGCGGCAAAGGTTTTTTCTTCCATTAGGGTCAAAGTGTTGATGTGCTGTCCGACCGAACGAATCAGCGCCATCGCCGACATAGCAAAAATTGCCAATGCCACCAGCACTTCTAACAAGGTGAGCCCGCGTTCATTGCGCTTCATCTTGCTCTCCCGGTGCCAGTAAAATGATTTGACCATTTTCTTTTGCCACTACTTGCCAAGCAGACTGTTCGATATCAGTCTCCTGCGGATAAATAGCAATAGAAAATGGCGTGATTTCACCACTCGACATAAAGAACACCTGCGGTTGTGGCAGTTGCTTCTGTTGTTCAAATTCGGCAAACATCTCTTCATCAAACAAAGAGCTTGGCTCAAATAGCCGAGCTTGGTCCTGCCAGATTGAACCTCCTAGAGTGAACTTCACTGCCAAGCCATCTTGTAGCTCGCTCTCGTAGGGAATACGATCCAGCGATAGCGGTTGCCAGCCGTTTTCCTCTAACTGTTGCAGGTAATAAGTCGCTTTTTCTTCATCGACGCGTAAACCGTAATCGCGCCCACTGAGCAAGGCTTCTTCATTAAGTAATTGCAAGCGGTGCCAGAGTGCATTGGCTTGCTGTTTCGCTTCATCACGCTGGTTATCAGGCAAAGCAAACACCACCGTGGTGACAGTAACCGCCAGCAAAGCAATCACCAGCAACACTTCTAATAAGGTAAAACCTTTATTCTTTGGCATTTTACTCTTAGGCACCACGCAGAACATATAAGCTACAAATGGCGACCGAAGCCGCCACTGGGATGATAATTATTGGAAGTCTTCTAGATTCCAGTTGCCGATGTCAGCATTCACGCCTTCACCGCCTTCTTCACCGTCAGCGCCTAAAGTGAAGATATCGATGGTGCCTTTATCTCCTGGGCTTAAATATTGGTAATCGTTGCCCCATGGGTCTTGTGGTAGACGCTTAATATAACCATCTTTTGGATAGTTACGCGGCGTTGGATTACTCGGCTCGCTCACCAACGCTTCCAAACCTTGATCTGTGGTTGGGTACACGTTGTGGTTTAGGCGGTACGTATCAAGCGCAGTTTCCAATGCTTTAATATCGACTGCCGCTTTCTTTTGCGATGCCGTGTCTTTACTACCTAGTAGGTTTGGCGCTACCACACTCGCTAAAATACCGAGGATAACAACCACAACCATCAGCTCCAGCAGGGTAAAACCAGATTGTTTTTTCTTGTGTTGTTGTTTCATTATTTTCTCCAGTAACACAAAGCGTTGAGTGAATTAGCCACTCATTAAGTTATTCATTTCCAAAATCGGCATCATGGTCGCCATGACGATAAACAGCACTAAACCAGCCATCACAGCAATCATCAATGGGGTAAAAATACCCAGTGAAATATTGACCATAGATTCAAAGTTAGTATCTTGGTTATCGGCAGCGCGCGTTAGCATGCCTTCCAGTTCACCACTTTGTTCCCCCGAAGCAATCATATGCAGCATCATGGGTGGAAAGAGCTTGGTTTGCTCAAGTGACTTTCGCAAACTGGCACCTTCACGTACGCGATCAGCAGCCAGCAATACTTGTTGCTTAACGAATTGATTCGACATCACGTCAACCGCAACCCGCATGCCTTCCAAAATCGGAATTGAGCTCGAAGTACAAATCGATAGTGTGCGAGCAAAACGAGCCGTATTTAAACCACGCGCAATTTTGCCAATCACAGGCATACCGATCACTTTGCGATCCCAACTTAAACGGATGTTTTTCTTGGTTAAGGCAAAGCGACACAAATAGGCAAGCGCAATAAAGCCGATCGCCAAATGAATCCACCAGTTTTGAACAAACTCACTGCAAGCAATCAAGATTTGCGTTGAGAATGGCAACTCTTGCCCCATCTGCACAAACTGACCAACAATTTTTGGCACCACAGAGGCAAGCAAAAACGCCACAATACTGATAGCAAACACCACCAAAACCACTGGGTAAATCAGCGCTTGTTGCAGCTTACTGCGCATCTTTTGCCGGTTTTCGGCGTAGTCCGCCAAACGCTCAAGCACGCTATCCAGATGCCCTGATTTCTCACCAGCTGCCACCATAGAGCGGAACAATTCGTCAAAGATATGCGGGTAATCAGCAAAGCCATCAGCCAAGGTATGACCTTCAACGACCTTAGCGCGCACCGCCAGTAGCATAGTACGAATGCGCGGTTTTTCTGATTGCTCTGACACTGCGCGCAGACATTCCTCAAGTGGCATACCTGATTGCACTAACGTCGACAGTTGACGAGTGATCAACGCTAGGTCAGGCGTACTCAGACCGCGTTTAAAGGTCAAGGTTGCTGGCGCGGTCGACTTGCCTTTCGCAGCCGACTGCTTAGCTTGAGTCGGCACCACTTCAATTGGCACCAGCCCTTGCTCTTTTAGACGCACGCGTACTTGACGGGCATTATCGCCTTCAAGAACGCCTTTTTGCGACTTGCCCTTTGCATTGAGCGCCTTGTATTCAAACGCCGCCATTAGCCTTCCTTGGTTACTCGCATCACTTCTTCAAGCGAAGTGATACCTTGACGAACTTTCTCTAAACCATCGTCGCGAATCGCTGGCGTTTTCGCTCGGATCGCTTTTTCTATCGCCTGCTCACCCGCTTCGTTGTGGATCAGCTCTTGGACTTGTTCATCGACCACCAGCAGTTCATAAATACCAGAACGACCACGATAACCTTTACCGCTACACTTCTCACAACCCTGTGGTTTGTAGAGAGTTAGCTCTTGCTCACTGCCAAGACCAAACAACGCTTTTTGCGCCGCATCGGCAGAATATGGCTGCTTACATGAACACAAGGTACGCACCAGGCGCTGCGCCAACACACCAAGCAGTGAAGATGAAATCAAAAACGGTTCGATGCCCATATCACGCAAACGAGTGATAGCACCAATCGCAGTGTTGGTGTGCAACGTCGACATCACTAAGTGACCCGTCAGTGAGGCTTGTACCGCGATTTGTGCGGTTTCTAAGTCACGGATCTCACCCACCATCACCACATCCGGGTCTTGACGCAAAATCGCACGTAAGCCACGCGCAAAGGTCATGTCCACTTTCGGGTTTACTTGGGTTTGACCGATACCGTCGATATCAAATTCGATTGGGTCTTCTACGGTGAGGATATTGCGCTCGTTGCTATTCAGCTCTTGTAGACCAGCGTATAGCGTGGTCGATTTACCTGAACCCGTCGGACCGGTAACCAAGATGATGCCGTGTGGGCGTTCAATCATGGTGCGGAACTGCTGATAGGTATGTGGCTTCATGCCCAAGCTGTGCAGATCAAGACGCGTCGCGTTCTTATCTAATAGACGCATTACCACGCGCTCACCGTGTGACGATGGCATGGTTGAAACACGCACGTCCACCGCTCGTCCACCAATACGCAGCGAGATACGACCATCTTGTGGTACGCGCTTCTCGGCAATATCCAAACGCGCCATAACCTTCACACGCGACACCAACAGTGGCGCGAGCTTACGACTTGGCGAAAGCACATCACGTAACACACCATCGACACGGAAACGAATCGACAGGCTCTTCTCAAAGGTTTCGATATGAATGTCCGATGCACCTTCTTTGATCGCTTCGCCCAACATGGCGTTGATCAACTTGATGATTGGCGCATCGTCTTCTGATTCCAGCAAGTCGGCATCTTGCGGTAAATCTTCCGCCAGTGAGAAGAAATCGTCGCTGTCAGCGCCGATATCTTCCATTAACTGACGCGCTTCCGAAGAATCGCGTTGGTAAGCTTGGGTGAGTTTTTTCTCAAACTCATCCTGCGTCACCGCCTGCAGAGCAAAGTCAGCAGAAATCGCACGTTTAACTTCCAGTAGCGCTTCAATCGCCAAAGGGGCAACGTAAAACAAGGTCGCACCTTGCACGTCATGCTCCAGCACCAAGTTAAAGCGCTTAGCAAAACTGAATGGCAGACGGCGCTGCACAGTCGTGAGCGGCATATCCATCATTACTTGCTTTCCATCTGATCGATAAAGGCTTGAATTTCAGCCGGATGCTTACGCTCTTGACCAAATTCAGGCAGCACTGGAATGTGGCTGTCATCCATCAGCTTTAAGCCTTGCTCAGACTTGTACAGCTGCTCTGCACGGATAAAGTTGTATTTACGCTGAGTAATGCCATCAGCCGTCACGCCATCACGAATAATGGTTGGCTTGATAAACACCATCAGGTTTTTCTTCTCAACTTGAGTGCTGGTTGATTTAAACAGGTGACCCAGAACCGGAATATCACCCAGCAGCGGCACTTTTGATTCGCTCTCGAGTGCGCGCTCATCAATCAAACCACCCAGTACAATCATTTGACCATCTTCAACAATCACCGAGGTATTCAGTTGACGCTTAGCAAAACGCACGTCCACGGCACCGTTTGCGCCCAGTACGTTCGACACTTCTTGCTCGATGTTCAGTTGTACTGAGTTACCTTCGTTGATTTGCGGTACCACTTTTAGCTTGATGCCTACTTCTTTACGATCAACGGTTTGGAATGGGTTGTCGTTGTTTGAGCCTGCTGTTGAGCCTGTCAGAACTGGCACTTCTTCACCGACAATAAATGACGCTTCGCCGTTATCCATCACAGTAATGCTTGGTGAAGAAAGAATGTTCGAGTTTGAGTCACTCGATACCGCCGTGAGTAGCGCCGTCCAGTCACCCATCACTAGGCTTACCGCTGCACCATTTACGCCAGCAAGAGCTGATGCGAGGGTGCTGTAGTCGCCAGATTCGGTCACGCTATAAGGAACACGATTACCATTATTATCGGTGTAGTATTCGGTGCTAGTTTGATCGCCTGCTTCTTCTAAGCCTACAAGAACCTGACCAATTGGCGCTTGCGTATTGCTGTATTGCACTACTGCACCTGTCTCTAGTGAACCCCACTGCACTCCAAGATTGATACCGTCGCCTTCAGCCATTTCGACAATCAGCGCTTCAATCAACACTTGCGCGCGGCGAATGTCCAACTGCGCAATCACGTTTTGCAGTGCGCTCATAATCGATGGTGGCGCGGTGATAACGAGAGCATTGGTTGATGCATGAGCGGCAATTACCACTTCATTATTTGATGAACCAGAACTCTTGGTGCCCGCCGATTTCTCTGCTTGTAAGTTGTCTGATACGCCTTTTAGCACATCTACCAAGTCTTCGGCTTTAGCGTATTTTAGGTACACCACTTGGTTGTTACCTTTGGTCGCCATCTCAACATCCAACTGCTGGATAAGCTTACGCAGACGCTTGCGAACCTGTGGATCACCAGAAATCAGCACTGAGTTGGTGCGATCATCGGCTACCAATTTTGGTTGTAAAAATTCCGGCGTGTTCTTGCTGTCACTACTTTTGTTTAGCGCATCAACAATACGCACCATTTCCGCTGCAGATGCATTATTAAGCTCCACCAACTCAATGTCTTTGTCACCTGCTTGGTCAACGCGTTTGATAATATCTGCCAAGCGGTTGACTACTGCTGCGCGACCTGTGATCAAAATAATGTTGGCTGGGTCATAGTGCACCACGTTACCCGCACCCGCGTTGTCATTAAGCTGGCGTAGCAAAGGCGAGAGTTCACGTACTGATACGTTACGCACGGCAACCACGCGTGTAACGACAGCATCACCCTTAACATTGCCGTCACCAACCACTGGAATCGCGGAGGTTTTCGCATCTTTCGATTTGATCACCTTAATCACGCCATTGTCCATTTCCACTACAGCGTAGCCATACACCTCAAGCACATTGAGGAAGAAACTGTAGTATTGATCTTCACTTAACGTGTCGTAGCTACGCACGTCAATTTTGCCGCGTACAGATGGATCAACAATGATGGTTTTCTCTAGATTGCGACCAACGATATTAATGAACTCTTGAATATCGGTGCCTTTAAAGCTGGCGCTGTATTCACTCGCGGTTGCCATCGGAGAAGCAGCTAACGATGCTGCCAATAACCATGCGCTTTTTTTAAGCCAATGCTTCACTTTTTACTCCTCAAAGGATCACTCTCTGCGCGTCTTACAATTCGATATAAATATCGTAGGGTTGTCCATCACGCTCTACGGTCAAGTTCAATTCGGTTAAGTTCGGCAAGCTCTTAAAGACCTCGCCCATTGCGGCCGCATTGCGTAAATCTTTGCCATTTAAATGTGTGGCAACATCGCCTTCTTTGAGACCGACTGAATCAAATAGTTCACGACTTTTGCCTGGGCTAAGTCGGTAACCAGCTAGCTCACCATCACGCTTGAGCTGTGACATGCGAACGTATTGGAAAATCTGTTGTGGATTACTGGTAATTTCTGCTCGGATTTGGCTGAGCTTATCTTTGCTCGCCACCACTTGATTGGCTTTTGCCGGCTGCGTTGTGCTCACTTGTGGTTCCGGTTTTGCGTACTTCAACCCTTCCAGCATCACCGTTTCATTGCGTCCAGCGTTATCGACAATAATGCGGTCCGCTTGCACTTGAACCAGCTTAGCGCGCGTCCCTTCAATCACCTCATTAATGCCATAAGTCGCCTGTTTACCGCCTTTAGCGACCACCGCCAGACTCTTTTGTGGATTGGTGCTGGTTACCACCCCGACAACCACAATATTTAAGCGGCTCTTAGGAGCATCTTCCAATTTTGGCTTAACGACAGGTTTTACTGCCGCTTGGTATTCACCAAACAGGTGGCTGTTGTACAAGTTGGCGGTATCTAAACGGGCATCAGTGGCTTGATTTGATGAAGCGCTCGCTTTCCAAGGGGTAATTTGGGTTTGCTGATAGGGAAACCACACTAAACGCCCTAACACCCATGCCGTACACAACAATAACGTGATAGTCAGCAACAGACTGACTCGCGCTTGGTTGGCAATAAGCTTAGGTAAAACTGAAGAACGGGTGCTGAGTTTCACGGCATTTCCTTGGTAACTGGCATTCACTGAGGTCGCTGATTGGGGTTAGTTGCTTCTATCTATATGACCAGCAACCCTTAATTCTAGCAAACTATAGATTAGGGCTATATAGAAAAGATTCCTACAAACTGGGATGTTAATTATTTTTTGAGCATTAACTTGAAAAATGGGCTCCATATCACCATTGTATGGGCAATATTCGAGCTAGTTAGAAGGTAGAGAGCGAGATGAGTTCCCCAGCAGAAGCAATAAGATTGGATAAATGGCTTTGGGCGGCACGTTTTTATAAAACACGCTCCATCGCGCGAAATATGGTTGATGGTGGTAAAGTCCATTATAATGGGCAACGCAGCAAACCGAGCAAAGCTGTTGAGCTGGGTGCGGTGATCACTTTACGTCAAGGTAATGAAGAAAAAACCGTGACGATAGAGAAGATTTCCGGGCAACGCCGCGGTGCACCTGAAGCCCAGACCCTCTACACTGAAACTACAGAAAGCATTGCTAAACGTGAAGCGCATGCGCTTCAACGCAAACTCAATGCGCACAACCCTAGCCCGGACCGCCGCCCTGACAAAAAGCAGCGCCGCGATATTATCAAGTTTAAACATCAATAAGTTGGACTCTCCAAATGACTGATACTGTAATCAACAACAACGTTTTAAACCGCTACCTATTTGAAGAACTATCAGTACGTGGCGAATTGGTGCAACTGGATGAAGCATACCAACGAATTATTGCCAGCAAGGAATACCCTGTAGCGCTACAAAAGCTACTTGGTGAGCTATTGGTTTCAACCACACTACTTACCGCAACATTGAAGTTTGAAGGTTCAATCACGATCCAACTTCAAGGTGATGGTCCGGTTTCTCTTGCCGTGATCAACGGCGACCACGATCAGAAGATCCGTGGTGTGGCGCGTTGGGAAGGCGACATTGCTGAAGACGCAACGCTGCACGAGATGATGGGTAAAGGTTACCTAGTGATCACCATCGAGCCGAAAAAAGGTGAACGCTACCAAGGTGTGGTTGGTCTTGAAGGTGAAAACCTAACGCAAGTTATCGAAAACTACTTCGCAAACTCTGAGCAGCTAAAAACGCGCCTATGGATCCGCACTGGTGAGTTCCAAGGCAAAGCGCACGCTGCAGGTATGCTTATCCAAGTAATGCCAGATGGCACAGGTACGCCAGATGACTTCGAGCATCTAGAGCAACTGACTAATACAGTGAAAAACGAAGAGCTATTTGGCTTAAGTGCAGAAGAGCTACTTTACCGTCTTTACAACCAAGACAAAGTTCGCCTGTTTGAACCACAACCAGTTGAGTTCCACTGTGGCTGTTCACGTGAGCGCAGTGGTGCTGCCATCATTACCGTCGACCGTGCTGAAATTAATGACATTTTGGCGGAGTCTGGCACAGTGTCTTTACATTGTGATTACTGTGGCACAACATACTCATTCGACGAAGCAGAAGTTACTGAGCTATTCATCAACGCAGAAAATGGTAACGAAACACTGCATTAATTTGCGTAACTTAACAAGTAACTAAAATGTTATACAAGCCAGCTTTATGCTGGCTTTTTTTACACCTAAAACCCCACCATAACAGGCTTTGTTAGCACCGAACGCTATACTTAATTTCTACACATTAATAATATATTTGATCTAGCGCAACTGTTTGCGCACACGATAAAATAGTGAAGCCAATATGTGACGCGTTACCTAAATCCTCACAAAATTTATGGGCAATATTTGAGCTATACCCCTGTTTTGTCGCGGGCCCGTTGCTAGCATGGTTAACATATAAAAATTAAAACATTCTTACAAAATCCCTACAAAAACTTATCACAAGGAGCACCTATGACCGTTATGGAACATACAAAGGCTGCAACAATTGATCTTTCGAAGCATGGGCTATACGACGTAAAAGAAGTGGTTAGAAACCCAAGCTATGAAATGCTTTTCGAGGAAGAAACTCGTGCCGATCTGCAAGGCTATGAGCGCGGTGTAGTGACCGAGCTTGGCGCTGTAGCGGTTGATACTGGTATCTTCACTGGTCGCTCACCAAAAGATAAATACATCGTTAAAGATGCTACGACAGAAGAACACATGTGGTGGACATCCGATGCGGTGAAAAACGATAACAAACCAATCAACCAAGAAGTGTGGAATGATCTTAAGCAATTGGTCACTTCTCAACTTTCTGGCAAACGCCTTTTTGTTATTGACGGTTACTGTGGCGCTAACCCTGATACTCGCTTAAGCATTCGAGTGATCACTGAAGTAGCGTGGCAGGCTCACTTTGTGAAAAACATGTTTATTCGTCCTAGCGAAGAAGAATTGGCAACCTTTGAGCCTGACTTCGTGGTGATGAATGGCGCGAAATGCACTAACCAGAAATGGGAAGAGCATGGACTAAACTCTGAAAACTTCACTGTATTTAACCTAACTGAGCGTACTCAGTTAATCGGTGGTACTTGGTACGGCGGCGAGATGAAAAAAGGTATGTTCGCAATGATGAACTACTTCTTACCGCTTAAAGATATTGCTTCAATGCACTGTAGTGCCAATATGGGTCAAGATGGCGATGTGGCTATTTTCTTCGGTCTATCAGGTACAGGTAAAACCACGCTATCGACCGACCCTAAACGCGCACTGATCGGTGACGATGAGCACGGCTGGGATGATGACGGCGTATTCAACTTCGAAGGTGGTTGTTACGCGAAAACCATCAAGCTATCAAAAGAAGCTGAGCCAGACATCTACAATGCGATCCGCCGTGATGCGTTGCTTGAGAACGTAACGGTTCGCAACGACGGTTCAATCAATTTTGATGATGGTTCGAAAACTGAGAACACGCGTGTTTCTTACCCACTGCATCATATCGACAACATCGTTAAGCCTGTTTCAAAAGGCGGTCACGCCAACAAGGTGATCTTCCTTTCTGCCGACGCATTTGGCGTACTACCACCGGTGTCAAAACTGACGCCAGAGCAAACTAAGTACCACTTCCTATCTGGCTTTACCGCTAAATTGGCGGGTACAGAGCGCGGTATCACTGAACCAACACCAACCTTCTCAGCGTGTTTTGGTGCAGCATTCCTAACTCTACACCCAACTAAGTACGCAGAAGTACTAGTAAAACGTATGGAAGCGGCGGGTGCTGAAGCTTACCTCGTTAACACCGGCTGGAATGGCAGCGGTAAGCGCATCTCGATTCAAGATACGCGCGGCATCATTGACGCAATCTTGGACGGTTCAATTGAGCATGCAGAAACCACGCATATTCCGATCTTTAACCTAGAAGTACCAACATCACTACCAGGTGTGGATCCAAGCATCCTTGATCCACGTGATACTTACGTCGACCCACTACAATGGGAAAGCAAAGCGCACGATCTGGCGCAGCGCTTTATCAACAACTTCGATAAATACACTGACAATGCAGAAGGCAAATCATTAGTCGCAGCTGGTCCTCAGCTCGATTAGTGACAACGGCTTGATTCTAACCACTAGCCCCTCTTTTGAGGGGCTTTTTTGTTGCAGCTCGGCAGAATAACGCACAGAATCACCATGTGGCTCTTATTAGGACAAGACATTGATTAAACGACTGAGTTATCTCTTTTTGTTATTGGCGCTTATTGCTATTGCAGCGCTGGCTGCCTTATACGGTGCTCTGCGCAGCCAATACGCCACATCGCTGGTCAATTACTTGCTCAATATCACTCACAGCGAAATTCAAGTCGAACAAGCGAGCTACACCCCCCCGCTGCAACTCACGCTTGAAGGGGTGCGCTATGCCACTGACGACTCCTTCTACCTGCCTAAAGCGGAGTTATGGTTTGCGGCTACATTACCAAGCGCCAACAGTATCCAGCTTGATGCTTTAGTGATTGAAGGGGCTAATCTTGCCTTGCAATCAGAACAGGAGTTAAGCCCATTAGCGCAACTCACCACGCGCTTCACCACCAGACAGTTAGCGATTAAGCACAGCGATCTCAGTTGGGGCGAAGTGTCCGCACGCAATGTGAACGTGCAAATCGAACAACCCATCTGGAAGCCGAGACAAGGGCTACCTTTTGGTAATATTCAATTTGCTGCCGACCAGCTCTACTATCAAGGTCACGCGCTCAATAACCTGCTGGTTGATGTGAATTACCAAGCGCAAGACAGCACAGTATATGGGGCTTCTTTTGAATGGAATGGCGGGCAAATCTCTGGGCAAGCAGAGCAATACCCACAAGGTTGGTCACTGATCAATGTCACCATTGATGGGCTTAATCTGACTCAGACACAAAATGAACTCCGTTGGTTAAACGAGTTGGCAAAAAGTGGTTGGATTCGCGACATCAATAGCTTAGACATTCTAAAAAGTAACCTTAGCTATCAAGGTATCGAATTACTCAACCTTGACCTTTCTGTGGAAAAAATCACGCCATCTGTATCGATATGGCAGCAAAAACAAGGTTATTTGTCATTTAATGCCGATACACTTAACTACCAAGGCGAACAATTTGTTGCACCAAGTGCTACGCTCTATTTCTCACCCAACAACATTGAGGTTGCCGAGCTCGACACCGATTGGCAGCAAGGCAGAGTGCAATTACAAGGGCAAGTCAGCCCCGATGCCATCCAGCTAAAAAACCTAACCATTTCGGGTGCCAAGTGGCTCGATATTGGTAAAGAAAAGCTCGCAGCAATCAGTCATTGGGGCGATAAGATTGCCGACCTGACCATAGATCAATTGGATATTAATAACGCCCAACTGATCCAGATTAACGATAAACCTTTCTGGCAAGCGTCTGGAGTGAATGTTGAAGGAAAGCAGTTAGCTATTAAACAGAACAACAAGCTCGGTTTATGGCAGGGCTCGCTGCAAATCACCGCAAATAGTGCCAGCTACGCCAACTATCTCAGCACTCAAGCAATTATAGAAATGAGCAATAAAGCTAACATTTGGCAGCTTGATCGCTTATTTTTACCACTAGAAACGGGCTATATTGAAGCCTCTGGAAGTTGGGATAGACAACAACTGAGCGCGCCATGGCAGCTCGATTTTACTGTCGATGGCTTGCCATTTGAGCAGCAACTAACCACTCTTCCTGCAGCACTACATCTCAGTGGTATCAGTGATTGGCACGGCAAACTCAATGGCTTAGCTGGAGATTATTCGATGTTTGCACATTCACTAAGCGGCAGCATTGATGCCAGCTTGCGCGAGAGCCAACTCTCGGTGCTAGCGCCAAGCAAAACGGCGAAACAAGAGAAGAGTGAATTTAGCCACGACTTCGCCCTTGATAAGCTAATGATCACCGCAGATCGCGGCAGAATAATCTTAAACTCACCAAATGAAACGCCGAGTGCGCAGCTGGCAGGAAAAATTGATTTAGCAAAACCGCAGTTGGCGACGGTTTTGCTACAGCTCGAAGATAAATGTCAGCGTCTACAACTCGATCTGAGTGCGAAAGCTTACCAAATTGAAGATATCTGCCCACAGCTAAACACGCAACAGCCGTTATCCAACAAGCAGTTAAACCCTCAGCAATCGAGCCTTGAATCCAGTAATTGATTGTAATTGGGTAGCAGCATATAAGTGCCGACAAACTCGACAGCGGCGAGAGTGCCACTGTAGATAGTCACATGGATAATGATGCGCGCTTTGCGTCCGCTCGCCAGGCGGTCTAAATCACCACTAATGCCATCGAGTGAACTCTGGGCAACGGGATTTTGCTCGACAGGATGGCGATAACGGATCTGACTATCTGCCAAGACTATATCGCCATGCAGGCCACGCTCTTTGAGCAATAACCACGTCATCCCCCAACCGGTTAACGTCGCTAAGGTAAACGCCGATCCGGCGAACATGGTGTTATGTGGGTTAAGATTGGGATTAAGTTGGGCGCTACATTCAAACTGATAGCCAGTGTACTGGTTGATCTTGATGCCCATTTTATCGCTGATGGGAATATGATGCTCCCAACGCTCTTGCAGTTCGGCGCACCACTCAGGGCGGCGCAGCACATTCGCCATAGGGTCGAGCGGTTTCACCATCTGCTGGTGACGCGTCGGACCACGCTGATCGTTGAGCTCACCACGACGCTCGAAACCATTGCGCTCGTAAAAGTCGATCGCCTCTTCGCGTGCATTACATACCAAACGCTTGGCACCTTCTTGACGCGCTAACGACTCCAACGCCACCAAGATTAGCGAGCCCATGCCTTTGCTACGGCGATTGCTTTTTACCGCCATAAAGCGGATCTGACCTTCATTGTCTGGCGTCATATACAATCGACCAATCGCCATCGGACGACCGCGACCATCAACAATCATACGGTGATGACTCATGGCATCGAATTCGTCACGCTCAGAGCCTTGCGGCATACGCCAAGGTTCGCGCAGCATTTGCCAGCGAAACTGATAGTACTTATTAAGTTGGTTATCTGTTTTTGGCGTGATCAGCTTAAACATAAAAATCCCTTTTATTGCTGCTCATCAATCAATTTAGGCAGCAGAGTGCTGCAATGGTTCCCCAAACCATTAAGCGGCTTGGGGATTGGTTCGTTATACTTGCAACCAGAACGTCACCGGACCATCGTTGACCAGTGACACTTTCATATCTGCGGCAAAGCGACCACGTTCTGTTGGCAGCACTTGCTCACATTGATCGGCAAAGTAGTCATACAAACGCTCCGCATCAACCGGATGCGCGCCACGCGAAAATCCTGCTCGAGTGCCTTTTTTGGTATCAGCTGGCAAAGTGAATTGCGAAACCACCAGCACCTTACCCTCAACTTGTTTGACATTGAGGTTCATCTTGCCATCTTGGTCTTCAAACACACGGTAAGTGGTGACGCGCTCCATAAGACGCTGCGCTTTGGCTTCATCGTCGTCTTTTTCTACGCCCAAAAGCACCAAAAGACCACTGTCAATTTCACCAACCACTTCTCCATCAACGCGTACTGCGGCTTCACTCACTCTCTGGATCAGAGCTATCACTTGGGCTTCCTTTTTGATTATTCGGCAAATATCTGTAGTCCGAGTGTACCATTTCTGTCTCGTCACTCCAGTGCTCTTGCTCACCAAGTGCCGCGGTTACCTCAGCGCCAACCAGCACAATCAACCAGCATAGGTAAACCCAAATAAACAGAATCGGAATCGTTGCCAACGCGCCATAAATTAGTTGGTACGATGGAAACTGAGTGATGTAAGCAGCAAAGCCTTTTTTACTCAATTCAAACAGCAGCGCCGCGACTAAAGCTCCGATCATAGCGTGGGAAAGTTGCACTTTTTTGTTCGGCACCAACATATACAAGCCAACAAACGCTAAGAAAGAGAGAATCAACGGCAGCCAACGCAGCATCAACTGATAAGCACTTGAGACAACTTGGTTATCCATTACCGTCAGAGAAGTAACATACGAAGTCACCGCAATGCTTGCGCCAACCAAAATCGGTCCTAGGGTCAGAATCATCCAGTACATTGAGAAGGAAAACACCGCGCGACGCTTGTGCTTTACCCGCCAAATATAGTTGAGATTTTTATCGATATTGGAGATCAGCATTAGTGCAGCGACAAACAAGAAAGCACCACCGACCGCGGTCATCTTGCCAGTGTTTTGGATAAATTCGAGCAACGCCGATTTCACCGCATCACCGGCGGTGGGCACAAAGTGGGTAATGACAAAATCTTGAATCACCGTGCCGACATTAGCGAAAACCGAAAACGACGATAATACCGAGAGCAACACCGTCAACATTGGCACGATTGAAAGCAAGGTAATGTACGCCAAATACCCCGCATTAACATTGACCCGGTCATGCAACATGCGGGTTAAGAGATAGCGCGCAAATTGATTAATATGCTGAATGATAGAAGTCATTTTCAACTTGTATCTCCCTATCATCTGATTCATCCTAATTACTATTATTGATTATTACAGGGACTTAAAGATGCCTTATCTGATTGCGATGCTTATTGCCCTCACCACTCTTACGGGCTGTCAGTCCACCTACTATGCGGCAATGGAGCAAGTCGGCGTACATAAACGCGATATTATGGTCGACCGCGTAGAAGATGCTAAGCAGTCACAACAAGAAGCACAACAAGAGTTTACCAGTGCTTTGGAAGCTCTGTCAGCTTTAACCAATTTTGATGGTGGTGAACTAGAAACGGTTTACAACCAAATCAATGATAAATATGAAGCGAGTGAGAGCGCCGCGCAAGATGTTAGCGATCGCATTGCTGCAATTGAAGATGTCTCAGAAGCGCTGTTTGCTGAATGGCAAGATGAGCTTGATCTGTACACCAGCGCTTCTCTACGCCGCGCCAGCGAGCAGAAACTGCGTGAAACGCGCACTTCGTACAACACCATGATTAAAGCGATGCAGCGCGCCGAGCAACGCATGACACCAGTATTGAATGCCCTACGTGACAATACGCTCTTTCTTAAGCACAACCTTAACGCCAGCGCGATTGGCTCGCTACAAGGTGAGTTTGTTAGCTTAGAGAAAGAGATTGAACAGGCAATCCGTCAGATGAACCAAGCAATCGACGAATCGGACAAGTTCCTCAACAAACTTCAAGCCAAGTAAGCCTACTCTCTATCGGGAGCGCAATCGCGCTCTCGATAAACGCCACGCGCTCATCTAAGCTGCCCCAAGGCACTTCCACCACTTGATAGCCTAGCTGCTGATAGATTGCCACCAGCGCATCATGAATCGCCAACGCGCCAGCAAATGGGTACGGGCGCACCTCATCTTGCACATAAATAGCCTGATGTGGGCGACAGAAAAACACCTGCGGATGATAGCCCGCACTGCTTTCAAGATAGCGCGTATCAATCTCCAGCTTAGCCTCAGCTAAATAACCACAAATATCTGGGATGGCACGATCTAAAAATGCCACAGGGTGCTGCGCCGCTTGTCGCTTTTGCTCACCCATGTGAGTTAGACATAAATCGGCAAACCCTGGCAGATCATGCCAAGGCAAAATGCCATTTTCTAATTGCGCCTGCTGCTCAATCAGGTCGCGAGAGACTTCAGCAAAAGTCTGATGACCTTGCTTTGCCAACTGATTAATTAAACTGGTTTTGCCAGCACCCGGTCCGCCGGTAATTATGATAGGTAACATGCATTGCCTCGATGAAAAACAGCTATAAAAAAGGCCCTGATATCAATCAGAGCCCTTTCATCTATCGCTTAGCGATCACTATTAAACGATGAGTTTAATAATTAAGACTTAGCTTCGCGAGAAGCACGCTTACGATCGCTTTCCGTTAGGAATTTCTTACGGATACGGATGCTTTCAGGTGTTACTTCTACTAGTTCGTCGTCATCGATGAATTCTAGAGCTTGCTCAAGAGTCATAACGATTGGCGGAGTAAGAACCTGCGCGTCATCTGTACCAGATGCACGAACGTTCGTTAGCTGCTTACCTTTCAGTGCGTTTACTGTTAGGTCGTTGTCACGGCTGTGGATACCGATAACCATGCCTTCGTAAACTTCAACACCGTGACCGATAAATAGACGACCACGCTCTTGTAGGTTAAACAGTGCGTTAGTTAGCGCTTTACCCATTGCGTTAGCAATTAGTACACCGTTGATACGTTGACCGATGTTACCGCCTTTGTGTGGACCGTAGTGATCAAACGTATGGTATAGCAGACCTGAACCTGAAGTTAGTGTCATGAACTCAGTTTGGAAACCGATTAGGCCACGAGATGGCATAACGAAGTCCATACGTACACGACCTTTACCGTCTGGAGACATGTCTTTCAGTTCACCTTTACGTAAACCGATTTTCTCCATGATACCGCCTTGGTGCTCTTCTTGAACGTCGATTGTTACTGTTTCGAACGGTTCTAGAAGGTTACCATTTTCGTCACGCTTGATGATTACTTCTGGGCGAGATACTGCTAGCTCGAAGCCTTCACGACGCATGTTTTCGATCAGGATAGATAGGTGAAGTTCACCACGACCTGAAACGCGGAAACGATCTGGGTTGTCTGTTTCTTCAACACGTAGTGCTACGTTGTGCACTAGTTCTTTCTCTAGACGCTCAAGGATGTTACGTGAAGTTACGAACTTACCTTCTTTACCAGCGAATGGTGACGTGTTTACTTGGAACGTCATGGTTACTGTTGGTTCATCAACAGACAGTGCTGGAAGCGCTTCTACTGCGTTTTGTGCACAGATAGTGTCAGAGATTTTTAGCTCGCCAAGACCTGTGATCGCGATGATGTCGCCAGCGTGTGCTTGGTCAACGTCATGGCGCTCAAGACCTAGGTAACCCATTACTGTACCTACTTTACCGTTACGCGTTTTACCGTCTGCACCGATAATAGTTACTTGTTGGTTTGGCTTAACGCTACCACGAGTTACGCGAGCAACACCGATAACACCAACGTATGAGCTGTAATCTAGCTGAGAGATTTGCATCTGTAGTGGACCATCTAGGTCAACTTGAGGCGCTTCAACTTGGTCAACGATAGTTTGGAATAGTGGTTCCATGTTCTCGCCAGTTTCGCCTTCTTCTAGCGTCGCCCAACCGTTCAGTGCTGATGCGTAAACTACTTTAAAGTCTAGCTGTTCATCAGTTGCACCTAGGTTGTCGAATAGGTCGAACACTTGGTCCATAACCCAATCAGGACGTGCACCAGGGCGGTCAATCTTGTTGATTACAACGATTGGCTTAAGACCGTGAGCAAATGCTTTTTGCGTTACGAAACGCGTTTGCGGCATTGGACCGTCAACAGCGTCAACGATAAGTAGCACTGAGTCTACCATCGACATGATACGCTCAACTTCACCACCGAAGTCCGCGTGTCCCGGAGTATCTACGATGTTGATGCGGTAGTCATTCCAGTTGATTGCTGTGTTTTTAGCAAGGATGGTAATGCCACGCTCTTTCTCGATGTCGTTCGAGTCCATGACTCGCTCTTCAGCTTCACCGCGAGACTCTAGCGTACCTGATTGTTGAAGTAGCTTATCAACCAGTGTGGTTTTACCGTGGTCAACGTGCGCGATGATCGCGATATTTCTTAATTTATCAATCTGTGGAGTAGCCATGGATTTGATTCACTTAATTTAAATGAAATGCCCCTAGTTGGGAACGGGTGCTCCCCAGCGACATTTTCTGATTAAAAAAACGGCCATTAATGTACCAGATTTTGGCGAAAAACCTAGAAATATGTGATCTATCCTGAGGTTTTAGGCGATAAAATGAGATTTCGGTAGCCTCTATTTTGTCAATTTTCCAGTACACCCTAAGCATAGCTAACTTCTTTGCCTTGCTCTGTCGAAATTTTAGCCAACAAAGTTTCCAATTTAATCTTCCTGTCGTTGACATATTGTGCAATTCGGTGCGGAATAACCAGCAGCGTATTGCGCCAACATTGTGCATTACCGCCAAATTGCACCAACTTAGTGCAATACAAGATCAATTTGGTGCAATAACTTTTCGCACGGAAGAAGCAATTTACGTAAACCAATGAAATATATGAGTTAATTTTTTTGGCACGGATTTGGCTTTAGGAAATACAACATTGTTTAGTAGCTCAAATTTCAACTTATTCAAGATATGATTTAGTTAACCGAGCTATACACCGCTTTAATAACACTGGAGGTTATCCAAGATGTCAGTAGAAAACGTTTTATCACTGATTCAAGAAAACGAAGTTAAGTTTGTTGACCTACGCTTTACTGATACGAAAGGTAAAGAGCAACACATCTCTATCCCTGCGCACCAGATCGACGCAGACTTCTTCGAAGAAGGTAAGATGTTTGATGGTTCTTCAGTGGCTGGCTGGAAAGGTATCAACGAATCAGACATGGTGATGATGCCTGACGCATCTTCAGCTGTTCTTGACCCATTCACAGAAGACGCAACGCTAAACATCCGTTGTGACATCTTAGAGCCTGCAACAATGCAAGGTTACGACCGTGACCCACGCTCAATCGCTAAACGTGCAGAAGACTACATGCGCGCTACCGGTATCGCAGACACTGTTCTTGTTGGTCCAGAGCCGGAGTTCTTCCTATTTGATGATGTGAAGTTCTCTAACGACATGTCTGGTTCTTTCTTCAAGATCGACGACGTAGAAGCAGCGTGGAACACAGGTTCTGAAATCGAAGGCGGTAACAAAGGTCACCGTCCAGGCGTGAAAGGCGGTTACTTCCCAGTAGCTCCAGTTGACTCTTCTCAAGACATCCGTTCTGCTATGTGTCTAATCATGGAAGAAATGGGGCTAGTAGTAGAAGCGCACCACCACGAAGTAGCAACAGCGGGTCAAAACGAAATCGCAACTCGCTTTAACACGCTAACAACTAAAGCGGATGAAATCCAAATCTACAAGTACGTAGTACACAACGTTGCACACGCATTTGGTAAGACTGCGACATTCATGCCTAAGCCACTAGTAGGTGATAACGGTTCTGGTATGCACGTGCACCAATCTCTAGCAAAAGATGGCGTTAACCTATTTGCTGGTGACAAGTACGGCGGTCTATCTGAAACAGCTCTATTCTACATCGGTGGTATCATCAAGCACGCTCGCGCAATCAACGCGTTTGCTAACCCATCAACTAACTCATACAAGCGTCTAGTACCAGGTTTCGAAGCACCAGTAATGCTAGCTTACTCAGCTCGTAACCGTTCAGCTTCTATCCGTATCCCAGTGGTACCAAGCCCGAAAGCTCGTCGTATCGAAGCTCGCTTCCCAGATCCAGCAGCAAACCCATACCTAGCGTTTGCGTGTCTACTAATGGCTGGTCTTGACGGTATCAAGAACAAGATCCACCCAGGCGAAGCAATGGATAAAGACTTGTACGATCTACCTGCTGAAGAAGCAGCAGAGATTCCAAAAGTGGCTGAGTCTCTAGAAGTTGCACTGAAAGCTCTAGACGAAGACCGTGAGTTCCTAACTGCAGGCGGCGTATTCTCTGATGACTTCATCGATTCATACATCGCACTGAAATCTCAAGATGTTGAGCGCGTAAACATGGCGACTCACCCACTTGAGTTCGAACTTTACTACTCTGTTTAATCACTCAGTAGCTTGATAAGACTCGCCAGATGGCGGGTCTTTTTTTTGCCCAGCGGAAAAGTGAGGTGAGAAGAAAGAATTGAGAATTGAGAGGTGAGAATTGAGAGTTGAGGAAAGAGAAAGATGGCGCTACCTAGTACGGCAAGCAAATTGCATTACTCTATCTATAAGGGAAAATGCATGCTTAGTGACTGAGCTTTCTCACCAATGATGTGCAAAACCACGACGGGATCATACTATCACGCTAGTTTTCGCCATTTATCTCATAGAGAAACAGCAACAGTTTAGCGATAATGCACCAACATGGTGCATTACAAGGAAATGGAGATCGGAGTGAGTGTCGAGCTAACTACCACAATACTGAATCATCAAGTAACTGCGGTTTTAATCATGAACGAGTCACTGCAGATTCGTTATGCCAATCCATCCGCAGAGCAGCTGTTTTCGCAAAGCGCCAAACGCTTGATCTCGTCTCCGCTGAGTAAACATATTCAGCATGCTTCTCTTGATCTCGCTTTACTTTCCCAGCCACTACAGAGCGGTCAAAGCATCACCGACAGTGACGTCACCTTTGTGGTGGATGGTCGCCCATTGATGTTAGAAGTCACCGTCAGCCCAATCACTTGGCAAAAAGAGCTGCTACTTTTGGTGGAGATGCGCAAGATTGATCAGCAACGCCGACTCTCACAAGAGCTCAACCAACATGCCCAGCAACAAGCGGCAAAACTTTTGGTGCGTGGGCTTGCCCACGAAATCAAAAATCCACTTGGTGGCTTACGAGGCGCCGCGCAACTGCTTGAACGCTGCCTTCCTGATGCAAGCCTTAAAGAATATACCCAGATCATCATCGAACAAGCAGACCGACTACGCTCGCTGGTCGACCGTTTGCTAGGGCCACAAAAACCAGGTAAGAAAAGCTGCGAGAACTTGCACCTTATTCTCGAAAAAGTTCGCCAACTGGTTGAGCTCGATGTCGGCAGCCAAATCGTTATCGAACGCGATTATGACCCCAGCTTGCCTGACATCAATATGGATGTAGAGCAGATTGAGCAAGCACTACTGAACATTGTCAGCAACGCCGGACAGATCTTAGCTAGCCAAGAGCGAGGGCAGATCACCATTCGCACCAGAACGGTGCATCAAGCTAATATTCATGGTCAGCGCTACAAATTAGCAGCGCGCATCGAGGTGATAGATAACGGACCGGGCATTCCAGCCGATCTGCAAGATACGCTTTTCTACCCTATGGTCAGTGGTCGCGATGGAGGGACGGGGCTGGGTTTATCTATTTCACAAAACTTAATTGACCAACATAAAGGCAAGATAGACGTAGAAAGTTGGCCAGGGCACACCTGTTTTACGATTTATCTGCCAATCAAATAATAACGCTAGGATTTAACGCATGGCTGTGAGGAGGAACTATGAGTAAAGGAAACGTCTGGGTTGTTGATGACGACAGTTCGATTCGTTGGGTGATGGAAAAAACACTCTCTTCAGCCAATATCAAGTGCGACACTTTCGCTGACGGAGAAAGCGTCTTACTTGCCCTTGAGCGAGAAACTCCTGACGTTTTGATCTCAGATATTCGTATGCCCGGCATCAGTGGGATAGAGCTACTTAGTCAAGTTCATCAGCAATCACCTGACTTACCGGTGATCATCATGACCGCCCACTCCGATCTTGATGCTGCGGTTAACGCCTATCAGCAAGGTGCATTTGAATACCTACCGAAACCGTTTGATGTTGATGAAACTCTCACCTTAGTCGAACGAGCCATCGCCCATAACCAAGAGCAACGCCAGCAGCAAGCCAAAGCAGATAACCAGCTACAACCGACACCAGAAATCATTGGTGAGGCACCTGCGATGCAAGAGGTTTTCCGCGCCATTGGTCGCCTTTCGCGCTCATCGATTTCTGTACTGATCAATGGTGAGTCCGGAACGGGTAAAGAATTAGTTGCCCATGCACTACACCGCCACAGCCCTAGAGCGAAAAATCCATTTATTGCCCTCAACATGGCGGCGATTCCTAAAGATTTGATTGAATCAGAGCTATTTGGACACGAAAAAGGCGCCTTTACCGGTGCCAACAGTGTGCGCCAAGGGCGTTTTGAACAAGCCAATGGTGGCACACTGTTTCTCGATGAAATCGGTGATATGCCGCTTGATATTCAAACTCGCCTCTTGCGCGTCCTCGCTGATGGGCAGTTTTATCGAGTCGGTGGTCATTCTCCGATCCGAGTCGACGTACGCATCGTCGCTGCGACCCACCAAGATCTGGAAAAATTGGTGCACAAAGGCGATTTTCGTGAAGACTTATTCCATCGCCTCAATGTGATTCGCATTCAGATCCCTGCGCTGCGTGAGCGTCGCCAAGACATTGAAAAATTAGCACTACACTTTTTGCAGCTTGCCTCTGAAGAGCTGGCGGTGGATGTGAAAACCCTGCACCCAAGTACCATTGAAACACTGGCAAAACTCGAGTGGCCCGGCAATGTACGTCAACTAGAGAATATTTGTCGTTGGTTAACCGTGATGGCGAGTGGCAGTGAGGTACTCCCTAATGATTTACCTGCTGAATTACTTGAAGCCAAAGCGAGCATTCACCACGATAGTGAAGGAAACTGGCAGCAACAGCTTACCCAATGGGCAAAACAGGCACTAGCCAATGGCGATACTGAATTGCTCAATTTCGCGCAACCCGAGTTTGAGCGTATTTTATTGGAAGTGGCGCTAGAGCATACCAACGGGCATAAACAGGATGCGGCGAAAGTATTGGGCTGGGGAAGAAATACCTTAACTCGCAAACTCAAAGAGCTGTATTAAACCAATCGGCATTTGAACACTTATGGCTTGAATGACCTATTTTGGCTCGTTTAAGCCCGTTCAATGACAAAATTAACCAATTCACCGGAATGATAATTTTGTCAATTTCTCAGCGTTCTACGCCATAAAGCGCTCGCCTTATTGTATAAAATCAATACAATTACAGTACACCATATTAAAAGAATAAAAGTAATGCTGCTCAACCACCAATTTACGTTAAGAACGGCAGTGGTTTTACCGTTCGTGCTGATTTTTCTCTGCACCTTTACCGTGCTGACCGTAGTGCAAAATAGCAACTATGAGAAAATGGCGACCGATGTGAGTCGTAAGCAACTATCAACGTTGAGTGATAATGTAGAGCTTGAGCTATCATCGTTCCTTGAGCAGCCTCTACAAGCAAGCTTAGCCCTCAGCCACAGCATTGAGCTGCACTCTCTGTATCAACCTCATGATGTCTCGGCGATTCAAACCGCAATGCTGAGTAAATTCCGCGATTTGTATGGACACGTTCCACAGCTCGACAACATCGGCTTTGGCAGCGAAAACGGTGAGTACGTGGGTCTGCGTAAAGAAGACGTGGATGATTTCACGCTGATGCTGCAAGACAATCTTCACTATCGCGGTTTGGTGATCTATCAAGACCACCAAGTGAGTAACAATGTACGCTCTGTTATCAAAGATTACGATCCGCGCTTTCGCCCTTGGTATAAGCCTTTCGCTGGCATTAAAGACTCACGCTGGTCACCAATTTATGCCAATGCCGATGAGCGCCAAGAAGTCACACTTTCGGCGATAGAGCCAGTCTATTACGGTCAAACGCTTCAGGGCGTTGTGGTCAGCGATGTTAAACTCAGTACTTTCAATGCTTTCTTGCATCAGCAGCAAACTAATACTGGCGCAGTGATCTACTTGTTTGACGAGCAGCGTCGTCTGGTTGCCCACTCCACAGGTGGCAGCATCATCTCTTGGGGTACCGAGCAAAGCCTGAAAGGACAGCGTTTATTAAGCGCCGAGAGCTCTAACGCGGTGATCCAATCCAGCGCCCTTTACGCACATGATATTGCCCTGCCTCAAGCGGACAAGCTCTTTACCACCTACATCGAGGGTGAACGCTATTTCCACCTGATTACGCCATATCACGATACCAATGGTCTCAACTGGTATATCGGCGTTTCAATTGCCGAACACGATCTCCTCGGCTCTATGGTTGAAAATCAACACAATAGCTGGATCATCGGCTTTGTGATCAGTGCGATTGGCATCATCATCGGTCTGTTTGCTTTTAACCGCACCGTGACACCAATTACTTCAACGGCAAACGCCGCCAAACAACTTGCCCAAGGTAACTGGGATAGTGAGATGCCAAAACCGGGCAAAATCTACGAAACGTCGATGTTGGTGCACGCTTTTAATGATATGGCGGATAACCTTAAAGCATCATTTGAAGAAATCAGCTCTCGCCTACGCTATGATTCTTTGACCAAGCTATACAGTCGAGAAGGCTTAGTTAACACCTGCGATCAACTGACCAAACTTGAAGGATGTTTGATCCTAATCGGCGTGAATAAATTCCGTAACATCAATGACAGTATGGGACACTTAAGTGGTGACCAGTTATTGGTGCTTATTGCCGAGCGCATCAAAACGACATTTGACGACGGCGCACTCACTGCCCGTATCGGTGGCGATGAATACGCTATTTATCTGCCAAGCCCGCAATCAAATGAAGAGATTTCTTTAGCCACTGGGCGCATTCAACAGATGTTCTCAGCCCCGTTTTGTATGGGACAAGAAAGTATCATCTTGCAAGTATCGCTCGGCGTGGTGAATGGCATTGAACCTTGCAGTATGACGACTTGGCTACGCAATGGCAGCATCGCGCTCAGTAACGCAAAACAAGCCCAAGCTTCAATCAGCTACTACAAACCTGAAATGGCGGACATTTCACGCAAAAAAACGCGTATGTTGGCAAAAATCAAACAGGCTATCGAGCTCAAAGAATTTATCCCTTATTACCAGCCTATCGTTGAAATCCAATCAGGCAAAGTAATTGGCGCAGAAGCACTGGCTCGTTGGGTCTCACCAAGTGCTGGGCTGATCTCGCCACTGGAATTTATCCCCATTGCCGAAGAGAGTGGCTTTATTTCAGAGATAGGTAAGATGATCCTCACTCAAGCCTGCCATGATGCGGTTTTAGGTATGCAGCAAGGTAAGTGGGATGACAGCTTCCACCTGCATGTTAACTTGTCAGTGAACCAACTTTCGCAGGCGGGTTTGTTAGATGAGCTGCAAGCGATTTTGAGCCAAACCAAGTTGCCAGCGAAGAATTTACTACTAGAAATTACCGAGTCGCGCTTAGTTGATAACGATCCAGTGACGATACAAAATATGCAGGCGATTCGAGATCTGGGCATCCAAATCGCGATTGATGATTTTGGTACCGGCTATAGCTCACTTGCCTACCTATATAAGTTGCCATTCGACTGCTTAAAAATCGAACGCACCTTTGTTAATAAGTTACAAGCCGATCAGCTTGATACATCTATCGTCGCGGCAATCATCAATATGACACGTGGCATGAAGGTAGATATCGTCGCGGAAGGTATTGAAACCGTAGAACAGGCAGAAATGCTGAAACAACTCGATTGCCCACAAGGGCAAGGCTTTCTCTACAGCCGCCCAGTGCCATTTGCCGACTGGCCAACAGATTTGGTTAACATGAAGCCGGAATAGTCAATTTTCACCGAAATAGGCGCTTTACTGGGCTGACACTCAGTAATTTGCTTCTTATACTTAGCTCAAATCACACAATTGAGCTAAGTATAATGATAACTAAGAATTTGCCCCTCACCGATCTGCACCGCCACCTTGATGGCAATATCCGCACTCAAACCATTCTTGAGTTAGGTCAGAAATTTGCAGTGGCTTTACCAGCTAATGATGTTGCAGGGCTAACACCTCACGTACAAATTGTCGAAGCCGAGCCTTCTCTCGTCGCTTTCCTTGCAAAGCTAGACTGGGGCGTCGCTGTATTGGGCGATCTTGATGCATGCCGTCGCGTCGCCTATGAAAACGTTGAAGATGCGCTCAACGCGCAGATTGACTACGCTGAACTGCGCTTTTCCCCTTACTACATGGCAATGAAACACAACCTGCCGGTTGCTGGCGTGGTTGAAGCGGTTGTGGATGGTGTGCAAGCGGGTATTCGTGACTTTGGCATCAAAGCAAACCTGATCGGTATTATGAGCCGTACTTTTGGTACTGATGCTTGCCAACAAGAACTCGATGCAATTCTAAGCCAAAAAGACCACATCGTGGCAGTAGACCTTGCTGGTGATGAACTGGGTCAACCAGGCGAGCTGTTTGTAAAACACTTTGCCCAAGTTAAAGATGCCGGTCTCAATGTTACCGTTCACGCTGGTGAAGCGGCGGGCGCACAAAGCATGTGGCAGGCGATCCAAGAGCTTGGTGCCACACGCATCGGTCATGGTGTGAAAGCAATCCACGATCCAAAGCTGATGGATTACTTAGCTGAGCACAAGATTGGTATTGAGTCGTGCTTAACTTCAAACGTTCAAACCAGCACCGTCGAGTCACTAGCAAACCACCCACTTAAGCAATTCCTTGATCACGGTGTTATGGCGTGTATCAACACAGACGACCCTGCAGTGGAAGGGATTGAACTGCCACACGAATATGAAGTCGCAGCGCCACAAGCTGGCTTAACGGCTGAGCAGATTCGCCGTGCGCAGATTAATGGTCTAGAGCTTGCGTTTATCTCTCAAGCGGAAAAACAAGCGCTAAAAGACAAAGTAGCCAACCGCTAAACTCGAATCTAACTACACGCCAAGTTGATAGCGATATTGGCAAAATGTGTGGGTAGATAGAAAGCAAAAAGCCGTTCATGAGCGAGAGGTCTCACGAACGGCTTTTTATTTAATTCAGGTTTAGATTGAGTAGTAAGTAAATGAGTTATCTTGTACACACTTACCCAAATCAAACTTCTCAACAGGCTCAACCAACTCGTCTTGCGCAGCGATAGTTTGCAGCTCCCACTCACCAAGCTGATGAGTTTTCTTCACCACAGCATATGCCGCTTCATTGCAGTGTTTAAACGCACGTGCGACCGACCAATCTTTGAGTAATCCTGCCGTAAACAGAGATGAGATAAGATCACCAACGCCAACCAACGCTTTATCAAAGTCCAACTGTGGACGCTGAGCAATAAAGCATTGATCATCAAATGCCAACATCATAGAGAACTTATCGTCAGAGATTGAGTACAGGTGTTTCACCAGTACGATTTGAGGACCTAAGGTCAATGCCTTCTTACATGCCGCAACTGCATCGTTTAGGCTGTTGATTTCCATGCCAACAAACTGACTCAGTTCAAATTGGTTCGGCACAATCACATCCGCCATCGGCATTAGTGTATTAAGCAAATACTCTGAAATCCCTTCGCTAACAATACAGCCCTTATCCGGTGCACCCATCACAGGATCGCAAACGTAGATAGAAGCAGGATTGTAAGACTTCACTTTTTTAACCAGCTCAGCAACCATTTCACACTGTTCAACGCTACCTTGGTAACCCGTCACCACAGCATCACATTTTTTCAGTGCACCAATGTTTTCTAAACCTTGCGTGAGATCTTCGATATCAGACGCTGGGAAAGCATGACCAGTCCAGCCTTCTTTATACTGAGTGTGATTAGAAAACTGCACAGTATGGATAGGGAATACTTCAAACCCCATACGTTGCAATGGAAAAACAGCTGAGCTATTTCCCGCGTGGCCGTAAACCACATGACTTTGAATTGAAATCACACCGCGCATTTGTCTAAACCTCTTAAATTGCAAATCGCTGTAAAAAGTAATTACCACCCAAAACGCCAAAACTGCACGGCGGATCGGTCAGTAAATCAATGCCTAGGCTCAGTTGCCACCATCACAATGACTTTACATATCTAGGTCTGTTTAATAGTTTTAATTAGAATTTATTTAATCAATAAAAGAAACACTAAGCGCTGTGATAAGCATAAAAACCCCGTAAATATTGGGGTACAAAAAATATCGACTAAAACCTTGATGTCTCGCCAGATTTAATTTCAATTCCTCGATCAAGGTGTATTGCACTAAAACTAGCCTTTTGATAGTGAGTAAATGGTTGTGTGATTGCGATAACAGTTACACGAGCAGGATGAATAAAAAGGAGGCAAATGACGATGTACAATTATTTGCACACTAGTGACAACTCTAGCGTACTCACTTCATTCAATACAATCACAACTAAACTTAATCAGCAAAAGATCGCTGATCCAACCTAACGAAAAGCCCCTCAACGAACTCTGTAGCGCGATAATACAAGTTTCCTTATAACGGAGTAGCATTTCAGCTAAACAAACATAGAAAGCTCTTTCAGAAGCGTTAAAGCGGCAAGCAGTGATAAACACACATTTAGGAAGATGGATAAGCAAAGAGAAATAGAAGTGAAGCATCTCTAGTGCGAAACGCTCTGGACTCTCGCCTCTCGAAACGACGTATTACAGATACGGCGAGCTCCCGAAATTCGATATTGTAGATATCGAGCGTTCCAATTTCATTTTCGCAGTGTCTCGTCCTAAAATACGTTGACAGTTTTATGCTAAGCCAACTGCGTTAGCAGCTGGCTTTTTTCATGAACCTCATTTGGGGTTTTCATCCCGAGGCTAAGATGTGGTCTCATATTGTTATAGATACTAATAGACTCTTTTACTAGTTGGTTGAGCTCTTTGATGTCTTGACATCTATTGAGTAGGAACTCTTGTTTTAGTATCCCATTGACTCTCTCTGCTAACGCATTCTGGTAGCA
>NZ_QLYZ01000009.1 GCF_003350325.1 Vibrio rhodolitus
GTGTAAGTGCTGTGAGGCATTGAGCTAACTGATACTAATTGCCCGTGAGGCTTAACCATACAACACCCAAGGGGTTTTGATTGGACTCAAATAGAACATTGAATGTGTAAGAACTGAAAACAGCTTTCCAGATTAAAGAATTTGCTTGGCGACCATAGCGATTTGGACCCACCTGATTCCATGCCGAACTCAGAAGTGAAACGAATTAGCGCCGATGGTAGTGTGGGGCTTCCCCATGTGAGAGTAGGACATCGCCAGGCTTTAATTTTGGTTTTTGCCTTTTTAAAAGGTGAAGACAGCAGTTGAAAGAGCCCGTTTGCAGAACGGGCTTTTTTAGTCCCAAAGGACACAGATTTTGTGTGCTGATATGGCTCAGTCGGTAGAGCGCATCCTTGGTAAGGATGAGGTCCCCAGTTCGATTCTGGGTATCAGCACCATCTAAATTTAAAAGAATTTTCTTGGCGACCATAGCGCTTTGGACCCACCTGATTCCATGCCGAACTCAGAAGTGAAACGAAGTAGCGCCGATGGTAGTGTGGGGCTTCCCCATGTGAGAGTAGGACATCGCCAGGTAACATTTCAGAGCCCTGACCAATCGGTCGGGGCTTTTTCGTTTTAGCGATTAACGTTTTTCGTTAAGTGACCAGTCATACTCATAGTCAATTTGGCCCGGTGCACTTTTTAGCTGTGGGCTATATTGCTCTAGATGTGCTCTTACCCCACCATCTATCGCAAAGTCTTCTGCAAACCAATCATAAATTGAAGAGACGATCAGTTCGTTACCTTCAATCTGCGCGCCTTTGTTACTGTTGATAAAGCTTATTGCTGCCTTTTCAAGTAACTGCTCAGTGTTGTCTGCGCTAAACGCTTGTTGTTGAAGGTTAGGGCAACCTAAGCTGGCGCAGTTTACTGCGTAATGAGTGCGCGGATCTTGCCAGATAGGGCGCAGAATACGGTGTTCAATATCATTTAGAGTGATGGTTTTACCATTGATGGTAATGACCTCCTCATCCCATGGACCAAAACTAAACAAACCACCAAGCTTGGTAATCGATTTCACCGGATACTCTTCTAAGATAAGGTCAACAGTGATCGCATTGTAGAGGTTAACCCAATAGGCATATTGCTCGTCTTTGGAGTATTGCAGTGGATTGAGTTGTGCCATTTGGCTTAAGTAACGGTCCAGTTTGGCATTATCACCTTGCGAGACGGCTGAATAGGCAAACAGATGGTGTTCACCTTGCTTTGATATATAGCGATCAAGGATCTCTTGCCAAGCTTGATGGGAGATCTCGGCTGAATTGTTTTCATTGCTTTGCTGCCAATAACTCCAAAGTTTCGCCTCCGGCGCGGCATAAAGCGGCAATGAAAATAGGGCAAGGGTAACAATAGCGAATCTAGCCATGGATATTACTCAATCTTTTGAACACGTTATCTATTAGACCTACACCAATAAGTAAATATTTCAGATGACACAAAAAAGGTTGGCAACGGCCAACCTTTATATGTTTCGCTTAAGCTAAAAAGTTTGGAATGTTACTTTCGTACTCGGCGATTTTATCTTCGTGCTGCAAGGTCAGCCCGATGTTGTCTAAACCATTTAGTAGGCAGTGGCGACGGAAGCTATCGATTTCAAAGCGGTATTCTTTGCCATTCGCTCTTACTACATTGGCTTCAAGATCCACTTCTACTTGCGCGCCTTGGTTAGCATCAACAAATTGGAAGATTTCATCGACTTCCTGCTCAGTCAAGCGCACTGGTACCATTTGGTTGTTGATCGAGTTGCCGTAGAAGATATCGGCAAAGCTTGGTGCGATCATCGCTTTAATACCGTAATCAGCAAGTGCCCATGGCGCGTGTTCACGTGAAGATCCACAGCCAAAGTTTTCACGCGCAAGCAGAATTGACGCGCCTTGATAGCGTGGTGCATTCATTACAAACTCAGGGTTTGGTTGCTCGCCTGCGTCATCAAGAAAACGCCAGTCATGAAATAGGTGTTTGCCGAAACCTAAGCGTGACACTTTCTGTAGAAATTGCTTAGGAATAATTGCATCGGTATCAACGTTCGCTGCATCTAGAGGAACAACCAAGCCTGTGTGTTGTTTAAAACCTGACATGTTTGATTCTCCTTAATCCAACTCACGAATATCAACAAAGTGACCAGCAATTGCAGCCGCCGCAGCCATCGCAGGGCTGACTAGATGGGTGCGACCATCACGACCTTGGCGACCTTCAAAGTTACGGTTTGAAGTCGAAGCGCAGCGCTCATGAGGACCTAATCGGTCGTTGTTCATTGCCAAACACATCGAGCAGCCTGGCAGGCGCCATTCAAAGCCCGCTTCTTTAAAGATGGTATCTAGACCTTCCGCTTCGGCTTGCGCTTTGACTTGCTCTGAGCCAGGGACAATTAACGCTTGTACATGTGATGCGACTTTACGTCCTTTCGCGACAGCCGCAGCAGCACGCATATCTTCAATGCGTGAGTTGGTACAAGAGCCAACAAATACTTTATCGACCGAGTAGTCAGACAGTGACTTACCAGCTTCTAACCCCATGTAGGCCAGTGCTTTCTCTGCCGAAGCTTTTTCAACCGGATCTGCGAAACTGGTCGGGGCTGGAATTGGTGCATCTACTGCAATTACTTGTCCTGGGTTAGTGCCCCAAGTGACTTGCGGTTTGATATCAGCTGCTTGCAGGGTAACGACTGCATCAAACTCCGCATCGTCATCAGTGCGTAGGGTTTGCCAGTATTCAACCGCTGCATCCCAATCAGCACCAGTTGGTGCAAATTTACGACCTTTGATGTATTCAAACGTGGTGTCATCTGGCGCGATAAGACCCGCTTTTGCACCTAACTCGATAGCCATGTTACATACGGTCATACGACCTTCCATGGTTAAGTCGCGAATCGCTTCACCGCAGAACTCAACCACATAGCCAGTGCCACCTGCGGCAGTGGTTTTACCGATAATAGCCAGTACGATGTCTTTGGCTGTGATTCCCGGGGCAACTTTGCCTTGAACTTCGATCTTCATGGTTTTAGCGCGCGCTTGTTTAAGCGTCTGCGTCGCCAGTACGTGTTCTACTTCTGAGGTGCCGATACCAAAGGCCAGTGAACCGAATGCACCATGTGTAGCAGTGTGAGAGTCGCCACAGACGATCGTCATACCCGGCAGGGTAATACCAAGCTCTGGTCCCATAACATGGACAATGCCTTGGTATTTGTGATTGATATCGTAAAGCGTAACCCCGAACTCTTCACAGTTTTTAGACAGCGTTTCCATCTGGATACGCGCCATCTCACCGGAAGCATTAATATCTTTGGTTGTGGTTGATACGTTGTGGTCCATAGTGGCGAAGGTCTTACTCACTTGACGCACTTTACGCCCTTTCTCGCGCAGCCCATCAAAAGCTTGTGGCGAGGTCACTTCATGCACTAAATGTCGGTCGATATACAAAATCGGGTTTTCACCCTCAGCTGCGACGGCAACGTGTGCGTCGTAGACTTTTTGATATAATGTTTTGCCCATACTCATTTACTTCCGTGTAATTATTATGAATTTAGAATGTAGCTTGCGATCTTATCGCCCATCTCTGAGGTCGATAGTGCCGGATTATTGCCAGCGAGATCAGCGGTAAGTTCACCTGCTGCGAGCGCTTTACTTACTGCCACTTCAATATCTTGCGCCGCCGCTTCTTCACCTAGGCTGTAACGTAGCATCAGTGCTGCTGATAGGATTTGCGCGACTGGGTTAGCGATGTTTTTACCGGCGATATCCGGTGCGCTGCCGCCAGCTGGTTCATATAGACCGAACTTGCTTTCGTTTAGAGAGGCTGAAGGAAGCATCCCCATTGAGCCAGTGATCATTGCGCATTCATCGGAAATGATGTCACCGAAGATGTTTGAACATAGCATTACATCGAATTGCGCCGGATCTTTAATTAGTTGCATGGTGGCGTTATCGATGTACATGTGTGAAAGCTCGACATCTGGGTAATCTTTGGCGATCTCTTCCACCACTTCACGCCATAAAATGGAGCTTTGCAGTACGTTGGCTTTATCGATAGAGCAGACTTTCTTATCGCGTAGACGCGCTGATTCAAAGGCGATCTTAGCAATGCGCTCAATCTCGAAACGGTGGTAAACCTCGGTATCGAAAGCTTTTTCGTTAGCGCCTTCACCTTCACGACCTTTAGGTTGACCAAAGTAGATACCACCAGTCAGTTCGCGGACTACGACAATATCAAAACCGCGCTCAGAGATGTCAGCACGCAAAGGTGAGAAAGCTTCCAGCCCCGAATGGATTTGTGCTGGACGCAGATTACAAAATAGTTGGAAGTGCTTACGCAGAGGTAACAGGGCGCCACGCTCAGGTTGATCGTTTGGTGGCAGGTGTTCCCATTTTGGACCGCCTACAGAGCCAAATAGTACTGCATCAGCGGCTTCACACGCGGCTACAGTACTTTCTGGCAGCGGCGTACCATGGTTATCAATCGCGATGCCACCGACATCATGCGCATCGCGCTCAAATTGAATGGCATGTTTCTTTTCAATTGCATCAAGCACCTTGTTTGCTTGAGCCATTACTTCTGGTCCAATTCCATCGCCAGCGAGTACCGCGATTTTGTATGTCTTGTCTGTCATGGTCGTCCTTTAACTTTTTTGCGTTGTGCTGCTTTTTTAATTTATTCAAACGCCGCGACAGGCAGCGTTTGTTTGTCATCCTATACAGTGGCGATCTTCTTTTGCTTCATCTGCTCGATTTCATCAGCGCGGTGGATGCTATTAATTACGTGTAGCAATGCTTGTCCTGATGCTTCAACGATGTCGGTCGAGACGCCGGTACCATGGTACTTACGACCTTTATAGTTAGCGATGATGTCAGCTTGACCTAAACCATCTTCACCTTCGCCTTTGGCGGTTAGATCGAACTTATCCAAAACAATGTCGTAGCCCGTCACACGGTAAATACATTGGTAAAGAGCATCGACTGGACCATTGCCCACGGCGGCTTCACTCTTCTCTGTATCACCACATTGAATCTTGATGCTGGTTGTCGCCATCACACTACCTGACTGGACGCTTAGGTAGTTTAATTTGTAGAAGTCGTCTTCTTCACGCAGGTTAGAGAAGTGCATTAACGCTTCTAGGTCGTAGTCGAACACTTGCCCTTTTCGGTCGGCTAGTTTCAAGAAATCTGCGTATAACGCGTCTAGGTTATATTCGTCTTCTTTATAACCCATTGTATCCATATGGCTTTTCACTGCCGCACGACCACTACGAGAGGTTAAGTTTAGCGCCTGATTTTTCAGACCAATCGACTCTGGCGTCATGATCTCGTAAGTGTTTTTGTTCTTTAACATGCCGTCTTGGTGGATACCGGAAGAGTGACTAAATGCATTGGCACCAACAATGGCTTTATTACTCTGGATCGGCATGTTGCATAGTTGGCTGACCAACTTGCTGGTGCGGTGAATTTCGTCGTGTTTAATTCCGGTATGTACACCAAGTAGCTCTTGGCGAGTTTTAAGGATCATTGCGATCTCTTCTAGCGAGCAGTTACCTGCGCGTTCACCAATACCATTAATGGTGCCTTCAATTTGGCGCGCGCCCGCTTGAACGGCTGCAATTGAGTTTGCAACCGACATACCTAAATCGTCATGACAGTGAACCGAGATGATGGCTTTATCTATATTGGGCACGCGGTTAAATAGCGTTTCGATAATGCCGCCAAATTCATTTGGTACGGTGTAGCCTACTGTATCGGGAATGTTGACTGTGCTTGCGCCAGCATTGATTGCGGCTTCCACCATACGACACAGATTGTCGATCGGTGTGCGACCAGCATCTTCACAAGAGAACTCGACATCATCGGTGTATTGGCGCGCATGTTTTACCGCTTTAACGCCCATCTCTACCACATCATCGTAACTGCGGCGTAGCTTATCTTGCACATGGACGGTTGAAGTGGAGATAAAGGTGTGAATACGGAATGCTTCGGCAACTTTTAACGCTTCTGCTGCCGCATCAATATCTTTAGCGACCGCGCGTGATAGTGCACAAACGCGGCTATTTTTGATATTACGGGCAATGGTTTGAACCGATTCAAAATCCCCTGGGGACGATACTGGGAAGCCTGCTTCAATCACGTCTACGCCCAGACGCTCTAAAGCATAAGCAATTTGCAGTTTCTCTTTAACCGTCAAACTGGCTGACAATGCTTGTTCGCCATCACGTAATGTGGTGTCGAAGATAATGACCTGATCGTTCATAGCTGCTTCCTTATACGTCGTTTATCCGCTTGTTACGGGGATTTAAACGTTTACTTCCTGTATTTGAACATAAAAAAACCCGCAATTTGTTGCGGGTTTTGTGTAATTCGTTGTGGTTATTTCTCTTCCACAGCCTACCCGCGCGATTGGTTCACGATCAGGAGGAGGCTTAGCAGGATAGAGAAATGATTTGTCATTGTTAACTACTTCCTAAGAGAGTTAATGAATCCACATATTTAAGTTAATAGAATTAGTACCGTACTCAGCATGATGAGTCAACCGTAAATGGCAAAATTGGTCATTTTTTTTCCACTCCTCCGCGCAGTGCAACATTTACTGCTGCTGTTCTACAAAAGCACTCGTACTAACAATTTGTTTTATAAATGTATAAATAGAAAAGTGAGGTTAAAGATATTCAACTGAGCGATCTATCTTGTGGGTCGGAAAAACGCGACTGTCATGCTAATCACGCCAAAGCTTCATGGTGCTGTCATTGTTCGCTTCTAAGTTAAACAGAGTATCACTTGTAAGGATCTGACTTATGCGTGCGATAGAACCCATTGCCAAGTTTGATTTGGCTTTTTCTCTGTTTTGTCTGCAAAACCGATTCCGTTACCCAATCTCACATCTTAGTAAAGCCATATCACATACCGGTGATGGGCACCTATACGCTGTGATTGGGGCGCTAGCTTGGTGGCTAGGCGGTGAAGTGGGCAAACTCTTTTTGTTACTCGGGCTATTTGCGTTTACCATCGAGTTACCTATTTATTGGCTGAGTAAAAACCTGTTCAAGCGTCGGCGCCCTCAAGAGTTAACTCCGTTAATTAGTTCATTTATTACGCCTTCTGATCGTTACAGTTTGCCTTCCGGTCATACCGCTGCGGCATTTTTAATGGCGGTCTTGATCAGTTATTGTTTCCCATCTCTGGCTGGCATCGCTTTTGTGTGGGCTACGCTGATCGCTTTTGCCCGCATTCTGCTTGGTGTGCATTTTCTAACTGATGTGATCTTAGGCGCTCTGCTCGGGATTGCCTGCGCGCGTGTTGCTCTGCAGTGGCTAGGGAGTTAGTCAGATGAGAGTGTTATATGGCGTGCAAGGCACAGGCAATGGGCACATCGCACGCGCAAGGGCGATGAGTGCAGCACTAGAGAAGAACTCAATCGAGGTCGATTTTTTATTTTCTGGTCGTGAGGCTGATAAGTACTTTGCTATGGAGGCGTTTGGTTCATACCAGACGCGTCGCGGGCTGACCTTTGTCACTGAAAAGGGTAGGGTGAATTACAGTAAAACCGCGCTCAACAATAGCTTGCTCGGTTTTTGGCGCGAGGTACAAGAGTTAGACTTATCGCAATATGATGTGATCCTCAATGATTTTGAGCCAGTCTCGGCTTGGGCGGCGAAGCAGCAGAACAAGCCTGTGATCAGCATAAGTCATCAAAACGCGTTTCGTTACTCTGTGCCACTAAAAGGAGCCAACTGGTTAGATAAATGGGTGATCCACTACTTTGCCCCGAGTACTTATCACATTGGTTTGCACTGGTATCACTTCAATCAACCCATCTTACCACCTATTGTGCACACCACTTCTTCGCAGGTTGAGGCTTTGCCTTATGTTCTGGTGTACCTGCCCTTTGAAAGTTTAGATGACATTACTGAGCTACTGCTGCGTTTTACTCAGCAGAGTTTTATCTGTTTCCATCCTGAGGTTATCGAGCATCAGCAAATCGACAATATCCATTTCTACCCGCTCAGTTTGGATGGTTTTCATCATTATCTGCATCGCTGCTCAGGGATCATTGCCAATGGTGGTTTTGAGCTCCCCTCTGAAGCACTGACGTTAGGTAAAAAGCTGTTGCTCAAGCCATTGAGTGGTCAGTTTGAACAGTTATCGAATGTGGCAACCTTAGAACAGTTGGGGCTTGCCAGTAGCATGGAGTATCTTGATGCTTCGTGTGTGCGGGCTTGGCTTGATGAATCTCCCGGAGAGAGCGTCAGTTATCCGGATGTCGCTGCGGCGATCGTTGAATGGTTAATGCAAGGAAAATGGGATTGTACCCATCAATTAACTGAACAACTGTGGGGGCAGGTTGATTTCCCAAGTTACGCAGTGAATGTTTGAACCTGATGGATCTCAAGTGCAACGCTTGGGATCCAGCCAAACCTTGGGGTTAATAGTCACTAAATTGTTGAAAAAACCTCAATTTAGCTATTTTTATGTTTATGCTAAGTTTCTGATTTAAAACTGATTAAAGCTAATTATCATAAAAAATTATGATTACTTATCAATCCATTTGCTCATCAGTAATCAATTAGTCAATAGTCTCAATCGTTAAGCAAATATCTAAATAACAAATAATTACCTCAATTCAATTTAACCAAGAGGGTGTTGTTTTCTTGGTTACTTTTGTCGCATACATAATAGGGAAACGATTGATGACTGATACAAGAGATGCTGTAAACCCGCCATTAACCAACCGTATGGAATCTGTCCTTCGTGGCGTTGACCTAAATTTGCTAACGGTGTTCGATGCCGTAATGCAAGAGCAAAATATTACCCGCGCTGCACATAACCTTGGAATGTCACAACCAGCAGTGAGCAACGCAGTTGCACGCTTAAAAGTGATGTTTAGTGATGAACTCTTTATCCGTCAAGGTCGTGGTATTCAGCCAACACAACGCGCTCGTCAATTGTTTGTGCCTATTCGTCAAGCACTGCAATTGATCCGCAACCAACTTCCTACCGCAGATTTCACGCCGGAAACTTCAGCTCGCCAGTTCAACTTGTCATTGTGTAGTCCATGTGACATGCGGTTCGCGCCAAGAATCATGGCTTATCTGCAAGAGAATGCGCCTGAAGTGAAATTGCATGTTGATGCCGAGCATGACAGTGAAATTGCCGAGCGTATGCGTAACCAGAATATTGACTTGGTTATCGACTATCGCCGCTTTGACGAGCAAGGAATGCACAATATTGAGCTGTTTAAAGACGAACTGGTGGTGGTGGCAAGCAAAGGGCATCCACGTATTCAAAACACCATCTCTAGCAGCGCATTGCTGGCAGAGCGTCATGCAAGATTATCGCAGGCGGTGGGGCAACCAAATATCTCTGAGCAAGCCTATCAAGGCGTTGACGTTAACATCGCGTATGAAGGCGCGAGCTTGAGTAATTTGCTGTATGTAGTGGGTCAGTCTGAGCTTATCGCGATTGCTCCTCGCTGGATGGTGGAAAATGCAGCCAATAAGCAACAATTGCAAATCTTGCCTACTCCGTTAAGTAACACCAGCATTTGCGGCTACCTTAGCTGGCATGAATCGAATGAAAAAGATCAAGGACATATTTGGTTACGAGATCGTTTGATTGAAGTATGCCGTGAAGCTTAACTTGGCAAATGTGAGTTCAACCGATTGAATTATATTTGGTTAATTGCCTCTAGCTGATGCGCTATTCGCACAAATAACAGACTTGTCAGTATAGAAAAGCTCCGAACGAATCGTGACCTCGGAGCTTTTTCTTATAAGTTTGATACGTGTCAGTTGCCTTTTTTTGCTTGAAATGTACACTGTGCGCGCAAAAAGCTTACAGGTGTAAGCTTAAAGGTAGAAAAGATGGCCAATTTAGATTTTCACATCGTTAAACGAATTCGCGAACAGATTGCAAAAGGCAAAGAGCGCACGGCTCTTAAGCACAAAGTTGATGGCTCATGGCAAAGCATTAGCTGGACGCAATTTGGTCAGCAAGTGGATGCAATGTCACTTGCACTATTGGCTCAAGGATTGAGAGTTCAAGACAAGATAGGGATCTTCTCTAACAACATGCCACAATGGACAATTGCAGATTTTGCTGCGATGCAATTGCGTGGTGTGATTGTACCTATTTATCCAACCAACACGGCGGATCAGTCTGCTTATATTCTGCAAAATGCGGATGTAAAAGTGCTGTTTGTTGGTGAACAAGCTCAATTTGATGCTGCGGTTTCTATTTTTGAACAATGTGAACAACTTGAGTTGGTTGTCGCGATGTCGGAAGGCATTGATATTGCTGAGCATGAATTTGCCATCAGTTGGAATGATTTTATTGCTAAAGGTAATGAGTCACACCAAGCTGAACTTGATGTGCGTCTAGACCAAGCGAGTCTAGATGATCTTCTTACCTTAATTTATACCTCAGGTACCACAGGGCAACCAAAAGGTGTAATGCTGGACTACGGCAACATTGCCGCTCAGTTGCAAGGTCATGATGAGCGACTCAGCTTATCTCAAGAAGATGTATCACTCTGTTTTCTACCACTATCGCACGTGTTTGAGCGAGCGTGGACTTTCTACGTGCTTTATAAAGGTGCAACAAACTGCTACCTACAAGACACGATGCAAGTGCGAGATGCACTGAGTGAAGTACGCCCAACAGTAATGAGTGCAGTGCCACGCTTCTATGAGAAGATCTTCTCGGCGATCCACGAAAAAGTGGCTAAAGCACCATTTATCCGCAAGGTAATGTTTACTTGGGCGGTCAATATGGGCGCGAAAATGGCAGTTTGTCATCAGGAAGGACGCAAGCCTTCTTTGATGTTGAAGAAGTCACACAAGCTGGCGGATAAGCTCGTACTGTCTAAGTTGCGTGCGCTACTGGGTGGTCGAATTAACTTTATGCCATGTGGTGGTGCAAAGCTGGATGAAACCATCGGTCGCTTTTTCCATGCGATTGGTATCAACGTGAAGCTTGGCTACGGCATGACAGAAACCACAGCAACGGTTTCATGCTGGGATGATAAGTGCTTCAACCCTGACTCAATTGGTATGTCGATGCCAGGTGCGCAAGTTAAGATCGGTGAGAACAATGAGATCTTAGTGCGTGGTCCTATGGTGATGCGTGGCTACTACAAGATGCCAAAAGAGACCGCGGAAACGTTCGATGAGCATGGCTTCTTGAAGACCGGTGATGCGGGTCATATCGATGAGAATGGTAACCTGTTTATCACCGACCGTATCAAAGAGCTGATGAAAACGTCTAATGGTAAGTACATTGCGCCACAAGTCGTTGAAGGTGCCATCGGTAAAGACCATTTCATTGAGCAGATTGCGGTTATCGCGGATACACGTAAGTTTGTTTCAGCGCTTATCGTGCCATGTTTTGATAGCTTGGAAGAGTACGCGAAAGAGCTAAACATTAAGTATCACGATCGTGTTGAGTTGATTAAGCACAACCAGATCATTGAGATGCTCGAAAAGCGTGTTAACGATCTGCAAAAAGAACTGGCTAAGTTTGAACAAGTTAAGAAGTTTAAGCTATTACCAAAAGCTTTCTCGATGGACGATGGTGAATTAACGCCGACACAAAAACTGCGTCGTAAAGTCATTCACGATAAGTATCACAATGAAATCGAAGAAATGTACAACGACAAGCACTCAGACAAGTAGTCGCTAAGTCCTGTATCGAACAAGTGAGATCCCCAGCAGTGCTGGGGATTTTTTTCGCACAAAGGTGGATAAATATTATCCACCTTTTTTGTTGGGATTTACCTAATTTGATGCTGCGGGTATGCCACGCTTATGCTGGTTTATCTAATAACATCCTGTTTCTTAGAATTGTGTCGGTAATGGGAGAAAAGTCGCAATAGATTCCTTGCTAAGAAAACGTTACATTTGTTGCCGTATCTTGTGTTTTGTTATGACTGAACGCAAGGCATAGAGAAGAAGTGGAAGTCTTTCTAATTAGGCTAAAAGTAAGCCCTAGACTATGTGACTACTGCGCAGTTTATTGACCTGATTAGCTGGCGCAGATAAGGAGAATAATATGGCAGCAATGTTGTCCGGTAATGAGATGGTCGTTCAATCTCTTATCGAAGAAGGCGTTGAACAAATTTTTGGTTATCCAGGTGGTTCTGTTCTGGATATCTATGATGCTCTTCATGCTAAAACCGACCAAATTAAACATGTTTTAGTTCGTCATGAACAAGCCGCGACCCATATGGCTGACGGTTATGCCCGCGCAACGGGTAAGCCAGGTGTAGTGTTGGTCTGTTCTGGACCTGGTGCCACGAATACCATCACGGGTATCGCTACCGCGTATATGGACTCAATCCCAATGATTGTCATTTCTGGTAACGTGCCGAACAACTTGATTGGTAATGATGCCTTCCAAGAGTGCGACATTGTTGGTGTCTCACGTCCAGTTGTAAAACACAGTTTTTTGGTGAAAAAAGCAGAAGACATTCCTGAAACGGTTAAAAAAGCCTTTTATATTGCTACCACAGGTCGTCCTGGTCCGGTGTTAATTGACCTGCCAAAAGACGTGATTAATCCCCAATTCAAATTCCCTTATGAGTATCCTGCGTCGGTTTCGATGCGCTCATACAAGCCAACCACAACCGGTCACAAAGGTCAGATCAAAAAAGCACTTAAAGCGCTATTAGATGCGAAGAAGCCAGTGCTTTATGTCGGTGGTGGCGCGGTGATCTCGCAAGCGGATGCACCTCTTTTGAAACTTTCGGAAACCCTTAATCTTCCGGTAGTGAGTACGCTGATGGGGCTGGGGGCTTTCCCTGGTACCCATAAAAACTCCTTGGGTATGCTGGGTATGCATGGCACCTATGAAGCCAATATGGCGATGCATGATGCGGATCTTATCTTTGGTATTGGGGTGCGTTTTGATGACCGGACTACCAATAATCTGGAAAAGTACTGCCCAAATGCACGCGTAATGCATATTGATATTGACCCATCATCGATTTCGAAAAACGTTAAAGCAGACTTGCCGATTGTTGGCTCGGCTGACAAAGTGCTTGAATCTATGGTCAGCTTGCTGGTGGAGCAAGGTGGCAGTAATGATGAGCAAGCGCTTAACACATGGTGGGATGAAATTCAGACTTGGCGTGATAAAGAGTGCCTGAGTTATGAAACTTCTCCTGAGCGCATTAAGCCGCAGCAAGTTATTGAAACCTTGCATCGCTTAACTAATGGTGATGCTTATGTTGCTTCGGATGTCGGTCAGCATCAAATGTTTGCCGCGCTTTACTATCCGTTCAATAAGCCACGCCGTTGGATTAACTCTGGTGGTCTTGGCACCATGGGCTTTGGTTTACCTGCTGGCATGGGGGTGAAATTTGCTAAGCCGGATGAAGAAGTGGTGGTAGTGACAGGTGATGGCAGTATTCAGATGAATATTCAGGAGCTATCGACTGCCATGCAGTACGATATCCCAGTGAAAATTATCAACTTAAACAACCGTTTCTTAGGTATGGTGAAGCAGTGGCAAGATATTATTTATCAAGGTCGCCACTCCAACTCTTACATGAGTTCTGTACCTGACTTTGCTGCGATTGCTGAAGCGTATGGTCATGTCGGTATCCGCATTGAAACGCCGGATCAGCTCGAGTCTGGCTTAAAACAAGCCCTTGAGATGAAAGATCGTTTGGTGTTTGTTGATATCAATGTCGATGAAACTGAGCACGTATACCCAATGCAAATTAAAGGTGAGGGTATGGATAAGATGTGGCTAAGCAAGACGGAGCGTACCTAATATGAGACATATCATTTCACTACTACTAGAAAACCAACCTGGTGCTTTGTCTCGTGTGGTTGGTCTGTTCTCACAACGTGGCTATAACATTGAATCTTTGACGGTTTCGCCAACTGATGATGAGACTTTATCGCGTTTGAACATCACGACCATCTCTGATGATCTCGAATTAGAGCAGATCCAAAAGCAATTGCATAAGCTGATTGATGTACTCAAAGTGCAAGAAGTGACAGAGCTTGAGCACATTGAACGTGAACTTCTGATGGTTAAGGTCAAAGCTAGCGGCTTTGCTCGCGCAGAAGTCAAACGTACCGCAGATATCTTCCGGGGTCAGATTGTCGATGTGACGGCTGCGCAATACACAGTGCAGCTAACCGGAACAAGCGAAAAGCTCGATGCCTTTATTCAGGCGCTTTCTGAAGTGACGGAAGTGATTGAAGTGGCGCGCAGTGGCGTGGTGGGCATTACTCGTGGTGAGCGAGCGCTAAGACCTTAGAAAGTCGCACTACAATTTGCTAATTACCATAAAAAACCACCGCATTACGCGGTGGTTTTGTGTTTCTAAGCGTTTAAGCCGCGATTAGTGCAGGATACGTGCGCGAATCGTGCCTTCAATCTCTTTTAGTTTCTCTAAAGCTTCTTTAGAGCGTTCTGTTTCGACATCAATAACCACATAACCGATGTCAGCCGCCGTTTGCAGATACTGACCAGCAATGTTGATTCCTTCTTCGGCGAAGATGGTGTTAATTTGCGTCAAAATACCTGGGCGGTTTTGGTGAATGTGCAGCAGACGTGAGCAGTCACGATGCTCTGGTAGCGCAACTTCAGGGAAGTTCACGCTTGATAGTGTTGAACCGTTGTCTGAGTATTTCGCCAGCTTGCCAGCCACTTCCACACCGATATTTTCTTGTGCTTCTTGGGTCGAACCACCTACGTGTGGCGTTAAGATCACGTTGTCGTATTTTTGCAGTGGCGACTC
Source organism: Vibrio rhodolitus (assembly GCF_003350325.1). Classification (GTDB taxonomy): domain Bacteria; phylum Pseudomonadota; class Gammaproteobacteria; order Enterobacterales; family Vibrionaceae; genus Vibrio; species Vibrio rhodolitus. The sequence goes on from NZ_QLYZ01000009.1 coordinate 14,770, forward strand.
AAATGGGTCTGCGTTGGTCTTAGGTTCGGTTGGGAACACGTCGATCGCCGCGCCAGAGATATGACCGGCTTCTAGCGAATGACATAGCGCTTCAATATCCACCACAGTGCCGCGCGCGGCGTTAATAAAGATTGCGCCAGGCTTCATGCGAGCAAACTCATCAGCACCCATCATATTCTTGGTTTCTGGGGTTTCAGGAACATGCAGTGAAATCACATCACACTTGTTCAGTAGCTCGCTCATCGTTGCCACTTGCGTCGCGTTACCAAGTGATAGTTTGTTTTCGATATCGTAGTAGTAAACTCGCATACCGAGGTTTTCCGCAATAATACCAAGCTGAGTACCGATGTGACCGTAACCAATAATACCTAGACGTTTACCACGAGCTTCGTAAGAGTTATCGGCGCTTTTTTTCCAAATACCACGATGTGCCAGTGCGTTTTTCTCTGGAATACCACGCAGTAGCAGTAGGATTTGACCAAGGACTAATTCAGCGACGCTGCGCGTGTTTGAAAACGGCGCGTTGAATACTGGAATACCGCGTACCGCTGCCGCGTTAAGATCAACTTGGTTAGTACCGATACAGAAACAGCCAATCGCAACCAGTTTTTCTGCTGCATCAATCACTTGTTGTGAAAGGTTGGTACGCGAACGGATACCAATGAAATGCGCATCTTTAACCGCTTCAAGTAGCTCTTCTTCCGGTAACGAGCCCTTGTGGTATTCGATATTGGTATAACCTGCAGCTTGTAAAACTTCTACTGAAGATGGGTGCAGACCTTCTAGAAGTAGTATTTTTATTTTGTCTTTTTCCAGTGAAACTTTGGCCATTGTCTTCATCCTTAAAATGGGGAAAGGGGGCTGAACTGGCGCACATTGCATTCAAACAGCTAAAACAGAATGTTGATTAGCCGATTTTTAGGAGCGCAAACGTTTTCCTTGTGCGTCTTCTGCTCACTAAGTTAACAAAAAAAATCTGCTTTGGGTAAGAAAATTACGGAATAATGAATAATTTTTAGGCACAGAAAATACAAAAGCGACCCGAAAGAGGGTCGCTTGTAATGAAATAACAGAATCGCTGGTTAGTAGTTGATTAGAGAAGTGTTATTTAAACCCGCTCATCAAACTTTGCCAGTTAGGCGGTTATTCTTCGATTTTTGCGCCGTTTGGAGTACCTGTGATCACGACATCTGCGCCGCGAGCAGCAAATAGCCCCACAGTAACTACGCCAGGAATCGCGTTGATAGCACGTTCCATCTCTTTAGGGTTAACGATCTGCATGTTGTGTACATCTAAGATCACGTTACCGTTGTCAGTGATCACGCCTTCACGGTACGCAGGATCACCACCCAGTTTTACCAGTTCACGCGCAACGTATGAACGTGCCATAGGAATAACTTCAACTGGTAGTGGGAATTGACCTAAGATATCGACCGCTTTTGTATCGTCGACGATACAGATGAATTTCTCAGAGATAGCTGCCACGATCTTTTCACGAGTTAGTGCTGCGCCACCACCTTTGATCATATCGCGATGAGCATTGATTTCATCCGCGCCATCAACGTAGATATCGAGTTTTATTACGTCATTACAGTCAAACACTTCAATGCCAAGATCTTTTAGGCGTTGCGTTGATGCTTCTGAGCTTGATACCGCACCTTTGATATCATCTTTGATTGTACCTAGTGCATCGATGAAGTGATTAACGGTTGAGCCAGTACCTACGCCTACAATGCTGTCTTTCTCTACATACTTAAGCGCAGCCCATGCTGCTTCTTTTTTCATCTCATCTTGAGTCATGCTCATCTCCTAACTGGATGGATAGTTAACGTTTGCGCGCGGATTATATACCCTCAGAGATGACTTTCCCATTGCCATATCCTGCTCGGTGTCACTATTTTTGGTAGTGGCACATCCCAAGACTCGATGGGTAACTGGCTGACATGCTGACAATCGTGCGCTAAGCCAATTGGTTTGGCGCCTTGTCCGGCGTGAAACCACGGGGCTAAAGTGCGATCGTAGTAGCCTCCACCCATGCCCAAGCGATGACCGGTTGAGTCAAAGGCAACCAATGGGGTGCAGATGAGATCAAGTTTGGCTAAAGGTTGAATTAGGTGCTGTTTGAGTTTGGGCTCAAGAATGCGGTATTGATTTAATACCATTTCGGTATTGGTTTGGTAGTGGAGAAAAAGAAGGTGACCTTTAGAGAAAGGATGAATCACCGGTAGATAGACTTGTTTGCCTTGCTGCCATAACCATTCAATCAGGGGGTGGGTATCTACTTCACCATCGGCACTGAGATAGAGTGCGATATGTTGTGCACTAGTGAGCTCTGGCAGAGTGGAAAACTGCTCGACCAGTCTAACACCTGCTTGCTGTTGAAATTGTGGTGAGAGTTGTCGTCTGAGTTGGCGAATTTGCTGACGAAATTCTTGTCGTGAAAGATTCATCTTGATACCCGAGTTAGAAAGGGTATCGAAGGATACCCCAGAGTGCCGTTGGAGATTTAGACCCTTGAACCAGCTGGTTCAAGGCGGATCAGCAATGATGACCGTAGGCTTCTCGGTACATGCCGAGCTTGCTCAATAGCCTTCAAGTACTAACCCTTAAGGATTGCTTATCGGCTCAGGGACATAATCCCACTAACGTACACTCCAGGGTAATACTGGATCTTAGTCGTGCTGCTGTGGTTAAGTCCAGCGATTAAATGCCCAACTAAGAAAAATCGTTTCAAGCAAAAGGTACTGGCTTTCCTGGCTGTATTTTACTTAGTGCATCATCAAGTGACGCTGTGAGCTTTTCCATTCGCTCATTCAGTTGTGATTGCAACTCTTCATGCTGCTGTGTTGAGGAGTCACGAGTCTCTAAGTCATAGCAAAAGTTGAGCGCCGCGATGGTCAATAAATGCACCTCGTTGGTCACTTTAGTCTTGTCTGTCATGTCTTTCAAACGATCATTGAGTCGTTTGGCCGCCTGAAGCAGCGCTTCTTCCTGACCAGCTGGGCAGTTAACGCGCGTTAACTTTCCTAAAATTTCAACTTCTACCGCTTGGCTACTCATATCCACTCTACACTTAAATTAAGGTGACAATGCAGACCATCACCGAGGGGGAAACTATAGAAAAAGCGATGTTAAGATTCAAGTCTTTCCCGTGCAACAACGCTAAAACACAGGACAATCACACAGTAATTGGGCAAATTGCATAAAAGGCGCGCATTATTCACCAGTTGTACATTTTCGCTTATCCGTGTAAGTGGTAGGATTAAGTATTATTTCAAAATTTAGGTTTATCCATGAGTAAGATCACCCTTCCAGATTACTTAACCTTCGCCAGCGAAATGCAATCAGCCGGTTTAGCCGTCAATCCATCGGAATTACATGGCTTGCTTACGGGTATGTTAAGTGGTGGTTTGAGCTTAACTGACAAGAGTTGGCAGCCACTCATTTTTGATTACACCAATGAAGGGATGGGATGGCCGGATAAAGCTTTAACGCTTGCGCAGCAAACATTAGATGCGACGATCAAAGAAATGACCGGTACGGATATGGAGCTGTCACTGTTGTTGCCTGATGAAGAGGCAAGCGCAAGCTTATTTGATATCGCAGATGGTGTAGCCGATTGGGTTAACCACTTTATCTCTGGCTTAGGTTTGGTCGCAACCGATCTTAAAAAAGCCTCAAGCCAAGCAAAAGAGGCGCTGAGCGACCTTGAAGAAATTGCTAAGCTGGGTATCGATGAAGAAGATGATATGCAAGAGCAAGCGGTGCTGCTTGAGCAAGTGGTGGAGCACATCAAAGTGTGTGTGCTGACGATCCACGCAGAATTTGGTCAAAAACCGAATCAGCAAGAAGCTGCACCAACGATTCACTAACTAGGTTGTCAAAATGAAGCAGTTTGATGTGGTAATTGCTGGTGGTGCGATGGCAGGTATGACGCTTGCTTTGGCACTTGATAGCCTGTCACAAGGCCGTTTGAGTATTGCAGTTGTCGAACCATTTGTGGTCGATCATCAAGCCCACCCTGGCTTTGATTCTCGTTCAATCGCCCTCTCGTATGGCACGGTACAGATCCTTAAGCAGTTAAATCTATGGGGTGATATTGCTCCAGTTGCGACAGCCATTAAGCATATCCATGTTTCTGATCGCTCTCATGCAGGGATGACAGAGATTGATCATCAAGATCTTAATGTGTCGGCATTAGGTTATGTGGTTGAACTTGCCGATGTTGGTCGCCTCTATCAGCAGAAAGTTACGCAATCTAAGCAGATCGAATTGCTGAGCCCGGAAGCAGTTACGCAAGTCAAACGCACGGCGAGCCATTGTCTTGTGACACTAAAAAGTGGTGAGCAGGTGCAGTGTAAGTTGCTTGTTGCGGCTGATGGCGCGATCTCTTCATGTTGTCAGCAGTTGGGGATTGAGTTGCGCGAACACGACTTTGAGCAAGTTGCTGTGATCGCCAATATTCGTACCGAGCAACCACATCAAGGTCGCGCGTTTGAAAGGTTCACCGAGCAAGGACCTGTGGCCTTGTTGCCGATGAGTGACAATCGTATGTCGCTGGTCTGGTGCCTACGACCAGAGCGCGCTCAGCAAGTATTGCAGCTTGATGAGCAAGCGTTTTTAGCGCAGCTACAACACGATTTTGGCTGGCGACTCGGGCGTTTAACACAGGTGGGGGCTCGTGCAAGTTACCCGCTGTTGCTGCGCTATCGCGAGCAAAATACTTCGCACCGTTTTGCGATTGTCGGTAATGCAGCGCAAACCCTACATCCGATTGCCGGACAAGGTTTCAACTTAGGTATTCGTGATGTGGCAAGCTTGGCTGAAGAGATGATGAATTCGTTAGACGATGTGGGCGCCTACTCAGTACTGAGCGCTTTTAGACAGCGTCGCGAAGCAGACCGTATTGGCACCATCACCTTGACCTCATCCTTGGTGCATTTGTTTTCAAATGATTATTTGTCGCTACGAATTGGACGCAATCTAGGTTTAGCTTTGATGGATAACCTAGCTCCGCTCAAAGCGCCATTACTGCAAAGAACTTTAGGTTTAGTCGCGCGCTAGCGCTGAAAAGGATTCAATAAAATGATGCAAAGTGTAGATATTGCAATTGTGGGTGGCGGCATGGTCGGTCTTGCGCTTGCTGCAGCGCTGAAGGATTCTGAATTGCGCATTGCAGTGATTGAAAGCCGTGTTCCGGACAGTGAACTGCAAGAATTAGCGGATGTGCGCGTTTCTGCCTTAAGTCGTTCAAGTGAAACGATTCTGCGTAACCTTGGCGCATGGCAAGGTATTGTTGACCGCCGTGCTTCGCCGTACATGGCAATGGAAGTGTGGGAGCAAGACAGCTTTGCACGCATTGAGTTTGATGCAAAGAAAATGGCGCAGCCCGATCTTGGTCATATCGTCGAAAATCGCGTGATTCAATTGGCGTTATTAGAGCAAGTCCAACAGCAAAGTAATGTGACGTTATTTATGCCTGCGCAATGTCAAACCATGGCAATTGGCGAAAGTGAAGCTTGGTTAACCTTAGATAATGGTCAATCACTTACGGCGAAGCTGGTGGTTGGAGCGGATGGTGCCAATTCTTGGGTTCGCCGTCAGCAAGATATTCCATTGACGCATTGGGATTATGGACACAGTGCGCTGGTTGCCAATGTTTGGACCCAAGAGCCACACGAGAAAGTCGCGCGTCAGATCTTTACCCCGCAAGGACCTTTGGCATTTTTACCTATGGGTGGTAGCCAAATGAGTTCTATCGTGTGGTCAACTGAGCCAAGCCGTGCTGAACGCTTGGTAGCGATGGATAAGCTGGAGTTTAATAAAGCGCTGACCGCTGAGTTTGGTGCTCGCCTTGGGTTGTGTGAAGTGATTGGTGAGCGTTTCGCTTTCCCGCTGAAAATGCGTTATGCGCGTGATTTTGTCACTGAGCGCGTCGCTTTGGTTGGCGATGCGGCTCATACCATTCATCCGCTTGCTGGGCAGGGGGTGAACTTAGGGCTGTTAGATGCAGCAAGCTTAGCTCAAGAGCTAACCACGCTTTGGCAGGCAGGTCAGGATATTGGCACTAAACGCAATTTGCGTGGCTATGAGCGTTGGCGTAAAGCTGAAGCGGCGAAAATGATTGCTGCGATGCAAGGCTTTAGAGATTTGTTTGAAGGTGATAACCCAGCCAAGAAGCTGATTCGTGGTATCGGGATGCAACTTGCAGGACAATTGCCGGGCGCTAAAGATGAAATCATGAAGCGGGCATTGGGTTTGAAAGGCGATTTGCCTGACCTTGCGAAGTATTCGCTTTCCTCGACGCAGTTGTAACAGACAAAAAGGGTTGGCAGTGCCAACCCTTTTTTGCAATTCTTTCTCAGGCTAAGCGTACGCGCAACGTAGCTTCATGATTTCCTGATTTACTTCTTTGACAGCTTGATAGTGTCTTCGCTCTGCTCTCTCTGGAAGGATAAGTTTACCGTTATCAAACTCAAACTTACCTACGCCGTAGATATAGATTCTTCCTTTAAATAGCCGACTTACGTGTTTAGCAATCATACTTGGCGTATAGCGCTTAAACAGTCTCATAAATGTATCCTTCATGTTTAGCAAGCACTGTAATTATACGTATTCCCCAGCTTTAAAAGTGTGATAGTAATGGGGGAATGTGCAGTTGTTTGTAACAATTTGGAGAATTGTGTTGCCGTGGGCAAATCTACCGACTTATCTCCAAATAAGCGTGACTTTTTCCTCATATTTGTTCTGACACTGGAACGCTGCTTAATCTCCAGTGGTGGCAATTGGAACATCTGGATGTGACAAAATTAAGAATAGTATATGAAACTGACTTTATGTTAATTGAATGTAAAATTTAAGCCAAAAAAAAGCCCGCATTGAGGCGGGCGAATAGTCACAGATGCATTACACAAAAGTGGATTTCCTGAAATTTCAGGGATTCACTTTTACTGTTAACCAGTTAGAACAAGTTAGAAGTGCCGAATTTGGGGGGCTCATCTCACCAAACTACTGATGTGTTAACAGTGTTATCAGAATAGTATAAAAAAACACCAATGACTACTTATGCTTATCAGTTGAATAAAAATATAACCTTGTCTTACCTCTTGTTGAGAGGTAACTCGCAATAAGGCTAATAACTGTGAGCTAATTCAAGAAATAACTGTGACTTCTAACGGCATATAGAAGCGAAGATCGGCTGACACAGAGTGACAAGATCCTTGCTGCTTAAGGCGATGCCTGCCAGAGGGCTGCCACTACTGATGGTAATTTCCGCTTCATGCAGGATCTGAGGGTCAAACAGCACGGGCATTGGTTGCTTGAGAAGCAGTGGCGTTACCGTGCCAACTTGATATCCAGTAATACTTTCAACTGCAGCAAGATCGACGCAGGTCATCCGACGGCATGCTAAAGCGGCACGTACTTTTTTCGGATCCACAGACTGGTCGCCCGGTACACATGCCAAAGCATACAAGTCCCCCATATCGCGCAGTAAGATCGCTTTGACCATTTGCGACTGGCGAATGCCGCGCTGAGTGGCGGCATCTTCAATACTAATTGCAGGGGTGCGATGCATCAGCAGGCGATGGTCAACCTGCTGAAGCTCAAGGTAGGCAGTTAGTTTGGTGGCGAGCGGTTTATTCGTCATCGAGCGAATAAGGTAATGGTTGCAGGCTCCATACATAGTCTGGTTGGCTAGTGAGGCGCAATTGAGTGTCTGGCTCAAGATTGTTAGGTAAGATCACCAGACCAATGGTTTCACCGTCACTAAAGCGGTAATGAGCCATTAGTTTGCCTGCACCGCGCCAGTTGTCGCCCACCGCACGCTCAAGCTCGGTTTGCTCGCCGAGTTCTTGCGTTGAGTGACCTTTCACAATAAACATGCCACGCTTGTTGATGCCGCGATATTTAGCACGAGCAACCGTTTCTTGCCCAGTGTAACAGCCTTTTTTAAAGCTAATGCCGTGCAAAGCATGCAGGTTTAAAGCTTGTGGAATGTGCTCGGCTTGCTCTTGTTGCTCAACAATTGGTAATGCAGCTTCAATATCAAAGCGGCGCCATAAAGACTCAGCGACTTTTTCTGCTGCAGAAGTGGCAACTAATTCAGCCGCCGCGTCTTCTTCTAGCACTAACAGCCAGCGTTGATCATCAATACGTACTGCCGTGCCACCCTGGATTGGACGCACATTGCCTGTTTCTTCACTCAGCCCATCGATAAATGAGTTAGCGTGCTCGCCCATTACACCAAGTAAAATCGCATCACTTTGCTTAATTTCTACCTTAGAGAAAATGGCGTATTTCTTGATTTCACTTAATTGCTTTTCGATTGCCGATTTTGGCTCAAACAGAGCATAACCGTCTTGGTGATGAAACAGACGGAAAATAGACCAAACCTTGCCCTTGGCATCACAATGCGCGCCAAAAGTCGACTCAGCTTTATCAAGCTGAACCACATCACAAGTGATTTGACCTTGTAGGTAGGATTTGGCGTCGTTGCCAACCAGCGTTACCAAGCCCCATGAGGTTAAATGGGTCAGCATCAGTTCAGGAAGTGTATCGCCGGCTTGATGCGATAAAGGTGCGAAGTCGTTAAGCCAATCCATAGTGTTTACCTTGGTTGTGTTGCCAAAAACAGTGTTACCCTCGTCACGACTATTTATCAGAGACAATGGGCTGATCAAATGTTACTGCGATTTACTAGTGCGCTGCAATTATTACATGGGTATGCATTGGGTGAATAACAAGCCTCGCGATTCTCGCAAAACTGTGACAGTTGTGTGACTGAGGTAGTAGAGGTCTGCCAACTTGCTTGTTACACTCGACGCAAAGCAAAGTGTCAGGTGAGGAATGAGAATGTACACCGCAGAAGAAAAAGCGCGCATTAAATGGGCATGTCGTCGTGGCATGTTAGAACTGGATGTCGTCATTATGCCGTTTTTTGAAGAGTGTTTTGATGCACTAACCGAAACAGAACAACGTGATTTTGTCTCATTGCTTGAATGCGATGATCCAGATTTATTCTCGTGGGTAATGGGACATGGTCGCAGTGAGAACCTAAGCCACGCGTCTATGGTCGATAAGATTGTTGCTCACAACCTCAGCAAAGTTCGTTAAGCTTTCGAGCCAACCTAGTAATTCTTCTCCACAGGTCAATACCAGTTTGTTGGTATTGACCTGTTGTTTTATTGCAGTCAGTTCACTGCCTCTTGTTGTTAGCGGCATCCTTATTGTTTGGTTGTTGCACTCCGGCTATCGTTTGGGACTGTTAGCGCCATCTTTAGTTGGCGAGCTAACCTTTTATCCGACAGGGAAGGTGATGGTGAATGGTCACACTCGATATTTAAAAAAGAGGGTGTTGATCTTTTCTGATCTGTTGCTTTTGATTCGTTTGGATCGCCGGTGGTTTCTGTTATGGCGAGACAGTGTCGACCCCGACAGTTATTGGCGTTTGCTACTGCTATTAAAAAAGGAGCCATAGGCTCCTTTTTAGCGATATTAGCTCAGTCTATTTATGACTTAAGCTTTTCCGGCACTAAGATGGTTGGACCGCTGTTTTCCGCGAGCTCTGGATAATCGAGCGTGTAGTGTAGACCGCGGCTTTCTTTACGCTCCATCGCGCAGCGCACCATCAGCTCAGCCACTTGCAGCAAGTTACGTAGCTCGAGCAAGTTGTTCGAAACGCGGAAGTTGCTGTAGTACTCGTGGGTTTCTTGTTGCAGCATTTGGATACGGCGCAGTGCACGTTCAAGACGTTTGTTGGTACGCACAATGCCCATGTAATCCCACATAAACAGACGCAGTTCATGCCAGTTATGCTGGATGATAACTTCTTCGTCGCTGTTGCTAACTTGGCTTTCATCCCAACAAGGTAATGCTGGTGGCATATCAACCGCTTGATATTTATTGATGATATCGCTGGCTGCCGAAGCGGCGTAAACCACACATTCAAGCAGTGAGTTTGATGCCATGCGGTTTGCACCGTGTAGACCGGTGTAGCTCACCTCGCCAATCGCGTAGAGGTTTTGCAAATCAGTGCTACCTGACTTATCAACCATAACCCCACCGCAAGTGTAGTGAGCCGCTGGTACGATAGGGATCGGCTCTTTGGTCATATCAATGCCCAAATCCATCAAGCGGGTGTAGATGGTCGGGAAGTGCTTTTCAATAAATTCGGCAGGCTTATGACTGATGTCTAAGTACATGCAGTCCGCACCCAGACGCTTCATTTCAAAGTCGATGGCACGCGCAACTACATCACGTGGTGCAAGTTCAGCACGCTCGTCGAAATCAGGCATAAAGCGTGAGCCATCAGGACGACGCAGGAATGCTCCTTCACCACGCAGTGCTTCAGTTAAAAGGAAGTTACGCGCTTCTGGGTGGAACAAGCACGTTGGGTGGAATTGGTTAAACTCAAGGTTGGCGACACGACAGCCTGCACGCCACGCCATCGCGATACCATCACCCGATGAAACATCTGGGTTAGAGGTGTATTGGTACACTTTAGACGCACCACCTGTCGCCAGTACGACAAACTTGCTGCGTACGGTTTCAACGTGTTCTTGGTTGCGGTTCCAAATGTAAGCGCCAACGACTTTCTTATTATCGCCACCGATTTTATCTTCAGTGATCAGATCCAGTGCGTTGTGACGCTCTAATACCGTAATGTTAGGGTGATTATGAACATTGTCTTGCAGTGATGTCTGCATCGCCATGCCTGTTGCATCGGCAGCATGCAGAATACGGCGATGGCTATGACCACCTTCGCGCGTTAAGTGGTAGCGAGGTTTCTCATCACTGTCATTTTCTACACGGTCAAAGGGTACACCACCATCGATCAGCCATTGCACGCACTCTTTGGCGTTCTCTGCGATAAACTTAACCGTTTCTTCTTCACAGATGCCGCCACCGGCAATTAACGTATCCTCTACGTGTGAGTCGATACTGTCTGATTCGTCAAAAACGGCTGCGATACCGCCTTGAGCGTAGTAGGTTGCACCTTCACTGCGTGGTCCTTTACTTAACACAATGACTTTGCCGTGCTCGGCAACACGCAACGCTAACGATAGACCGGCAGCACCACTACCTATCACTAACACATCACACTGATGTTCACGGTTTGCGTTCATAAAAGTTTTAAAATCCTGAGTTATCGTAGAGTGGTCTCACTCTACCGAAGTCGATCGGTAACAATAATAACACTCCATACACCGTAATTGTGTTTTATTGTCATTGCTTTTCGCTCACATCGTCCTCACAATCTAGCAAAAGACGGCGTTGACTTATCACTTCCTAAAGAAAAATGAAATTTGTTTGAACTTTCAATATTTCACTTGGTCACAATAGTGCTCAAGTAAGCAGTGGTGTCAATACTACATTTTGCATAATTAATATCCACACCTTGCGAGGTATGGGTTTAAAACGATAGGAGTACCCGCTCGAATGAACGAGCAACTGACCGATCAAGTATTAATTGAGCGAGTTCAGAACGGAGATAAGCAAGCATTCAATTTATTAGTTTTGCGCTATCAAAACAAAGTCTGCAATCTTATTTCTCGTTACGTGAGTAATCCAGGCGATGTTCCTGACGTAGCGCAAGAAGCATTTATTAAAGCTTATCGAGCAATACCTAGTTTTCGTGGCGAGAGCGCATTTTATACTTGGTTGTATCGTATCGCTGTTAATACTGCGAAAAATCACATCGTGGCACAAAGCCGTCGGCCGCCTGCTCAAGATGTGGACACTGAAGAAGCTGAATATTACGAAAATGGCAGTGCATTAAAAGAAATATCGAACCCTGAGAACTTAACGTTGTCCAAGGAATTGAAACAGGTAGTTTTCAGTGCGATAGAAGCACTACCCGATGATTTAAAGACTGCGATGACTCTGCGCGAGCTGGATGGCTTGAGTTATGAAGAGATCGCCGCGGTGATGGATTGCCCAGTAGGAACGGTACGTTCGCGTATCTTCCGTGCACGAGAAGCGGTGGAGAAAAAAATCCAACCACTTCTGCAACGCTAGTAGCAACTTTAATGGTGAAAATAATGGCTGACAAAGAGAAACTTTCAGCACTCATGGATGGAGAGTTGGTCGATAAGGCTTTCATTGCAGAGCTTGAAAACGATCAACAAGGCTTAGATGCTTGGAAGAACTATCACTTAATTGGCGATGTTCTTCGTGGCGAAGCACCGGCAAAGCCTGAGTGGAATCTTGCTGAAAGCGTTGCTTTAGCGCTAGAAAATGAGCCTGCTCATACGCCGTACAACACGGACAAAGTCACTAACATCGACGATGCACGTATTGAAGAGCAGCCAAAACCTCGCTCAGCAGTGCTGCATTTGCCAAACTGGTTGACACAATTTGGTCAAGTCGGCATCGCGGCATGTGTTTCATTAGCAGTGATTTTAGGCGTGCAGCAGTATGGTGAGAATCCAAGTGCTGAAGTTGACCAATTGCCAGTGCTGCAAACTGTACCGTTTGCTGGCAGTGCCGAGCCGGTAAGTTTAACCCGTGAAAGTGTTGAACCTGCTGCGAAAAGCGATCTGAATGTACAAGAACAGCGTCGCCGCATTAACGCGATGCTGCAAGATTATGAGCTACAACTACGCCTGCATAGCGGCAGTTCAGTAGAGCATAATGACGACCTAGATACGGTAGTTGAATGAAAAAAATCCTGATCAGTGCGCTGACACTGTTCAGTTTGACTTCTCCAATGGCCTTTGCAGACGACAAGCCTGCAGAGGCTTTGTTGCATCAAATGAACGAAGCCAGTCAGCAACTCAATTTTGAACTGTCTTATATCCTGATTAAGAAAAACAGTATTGAACCTCTGCTTTATCGTCATGCACGAGATGAAGAGGAGCAATTTGCCCATCTTGTTTACCTGAGCGGTCCGATTCGTGAAGTGATCCGCCGCGGTGATGAGGTGAGTTATATCGAGCCTGGCGTTGAGCCGTTTACCATCGAGTCGGGAGATATGGTGGCACCAACCATCCCGATGTTGAATTCTGATGTCACGGAACTGAGCCAGTTTTATGACTTTATTAAAGTAGGTCGTGCACGGGAAGCGGGCGCCGCTTGTCAGGTGATCCGTGTGGTACCAAAAGATGGTTTACGTTACAGCTACATCATGTGGGTGGACGAAAAAACCAAACTGCCACTGCGCGCCGATCTTATCGACCGCGATGGTGAAGTGCTCGAGCAATACCGTACCATCTCCTACAACGTCAATGATCAGCTTGCGACCATGTTAAGTGGTTTAAAAGAGGTCAAACTGCCGCAAGTGATTTCGTTGCCAAAAGGCGAAGTGAAAGACTCGTTTTGGACTGTGGGCTGGATCCCAAATGGTTTTGAAGCCAAAGATCTCAATCGCTATCGCATGGCGGTGACCGATCGTATGGTTGAAAGCCAAATGTACAGCGACGGTCTGTTTAGTTTCTCTATCTATATTTCTCAGCGCGATGATCATTCCTTGAAAGGTCAGATCGTCCGTCAAGGTCGCCGCACTCTGCATACCTTTGTGCGCGGTAACGCTGAGATTTCCGTGGTGGGTGATATTCCACCGGCAACGGCAAAGCGCATCGCACAATCTGTGAAGATCACTTCGCCACAAGAGAAGTAAGCTTATGATGACCGCATTGGCAACTGTTTCGGCAGTGAACCAAAAATCATCAGGGTATGATGTAGAGCTAAGTTGCGAGCAGCAGACCAGCTGCTCGAGCTGCTCATCACAAAAGAGTTGTGGAACCGGTATAGTATCGAAAGCCGTGGGGAACAAAGTGCTACGTTGGCACCTGTTTACCCAGCAAGTACTCAAAGTTGGTCAAGTCGTTGAAATTGGTATGGCGGAAAAAAGCCTACTCCAATCGGCGGCCATCGTTTATCTCACGCCTTTGTTTGCCTTGATCTTTGGCGCAGCATTTGCGCACATGGTGATAGCACCTATGTTGGGGCTGGGTGAAGGTGCGGTGATCTTACTCTCCGCCCTGTTTGTAGCTGGGGGAATTGCCCTAGCGAAACACCTTGCCGCGCGCATAGAGCGACAATCATCGCAACAAGTCATATTATTAAGAGTATTGGGAGAACCTATCCAATGAAATACCCAAGTGACTTGGGGATCAAAATTGGATAGAATCTGCCAACTTGATTGAAATGCCGTCAAACGACGGCTTTCTTATGTCCTATTTTACAGAGTTTAGTCACCCCAAATCATGAAGCACATTCGTAACTTTTCGATTATCGCCCACATCGACCATGGTAAGTCGACCCTATCTGACCGTCTGATCCAAGTTTGTGGTGGTCTAACCGATCGCGAAATGGCAGAGCAAGTTCTTGACTCAATGGATCTTGAACGTGAGCGTGGTATCACCATTAAATCTCAGAGTGTGACTCTAAACTACTCAGCAAAAGATGGTGAAACTTACCAGCTTAACTTCATCGACACTCCAGGACACGTAGACTTCGCATACGAAGTTTCTCGTTCACTGGCAGCGTGTGAAGGTGCACTATTGGTGGTTGACGCGGGTCAGGGCGTAGAAGCGCAAACACTGGCTAACTGTTACACCGCAATTGAAATGGATCTAGAGGTTGTGCCAATCCTAAACAAGATTGACCTTCCAGCAGCTGATCCTGAGCGCGTAGCAGAAGAAATTGAAGATATCGTTGGTATCGACGCTGTTGATGCAACGCGTTGTAGTGCAAAAACCGGTCTAGGTGTTGACGATGTTCTAGAAACTATCGTTGCTAAGATCCCTGCGCCAGAAGGCGATGCGGATGCACCTCTACAAGCACTAATCATCGACTCTTGGTTCGACAACTACCTAGGCGTAGTGTCTTTAGTACGTATCAAAAACGGCGTACTGAAGAAGAACGACAAGATCAAAGTAATGAGTACGGGTCAAACTTGGGGTGTAGACCGTCTAGGTATCTTCACACCAAAACAAGTAGACACTGACGTACTTCGCACTGGTGAAGTAGGCTGGGTTGTTTGTGGTATCAAAGACATCCTAGGCGCACCAGTAGGTGATACGCTAACGTTAGCGAAAAACGGCAGCGAAACACCACTACCAGGTTTTAAGAAAGTAAAACCTCAGGTATACGCAGGTCTATTCCCAGTATCATCTGACGATTACGAAAACTTCCGTGATGCACTAGGCAAATTGAGCCTAAACGACGCATCGCTATTCTACGAGCCAGAAAACTCGGCAGCACTAGGCTTTGGTTTCCGTTGTGGTTTCCTTGGCATGCTGCACATGGAAATTATCCAAGAGCGTCTAGAGCGTGAATACGATCTTGATCTGATCACCACGGCGCCTACCGTAGTTTACGAAGTTGAAAAAACTGACGGCGAAGTTTTCTACGTAGATAGCCCAGCGAAACTGCCAGCGGTGAACGATATTGAAGAGATCCGTGAGCCAATCGCACGTTGTAATATCCTAGTGCCTGCTGACTACCTAGGTAACGTAATCACACTATGTGTTGAGAAACGTGGTATTCAGGTAGACATGGTTTACCACGGTAACCAAGTTGCGGTGACTTACGACATTCCAATGGCGGAAGTGGTACTAGACTTCTTCGACCGCTTGAAGTCAACTTCTCGTGGTTATGCATCACTGGATTACAACTTCCAACGTTTTGAAGCATCGAACATGGTACGTGTAGACGTACTGCTAAACGGTGACAAAGTGGATGCACTGGCATTGATCACTCACAAAGATCAATCGCAAACACGTGGTCGTCAATTGGTTGAGAAGATGAAAGAGTTCATCCCTCGCCAAATGTTTGATATCGCAATTCAAGCGGCAATTGGTAACCACATCATTGCACGCTCTACCGTGAAACAGTTACGTAAGAACGTACTGGCGAAATGTTACGGTGGTGACGTGAGCCGTAAGAAGAAACTGTTGAAGAAACAGAAAGAAGGTAAGAAACGTATGAAGCAGATCGGTAACGTAGAACTGCCTCAAGAAGCGTTCCTAGCGATTCTTCATGTTGGTAAAGATTAATAAATTGGGCATTTGCTCAGCATAATAATCAAAGTAAGTGAAAGGGTTTCGGCTCTTTCACTTTCGCGTTTTTGAAAGTAAGGGAAGTCAATGGCGAATACTTTTTCACTTATCCTCGTGCTGGTTACTTTAGTGACTGGTGTGGTTTGGGCGCTTGAGAAGCTCGTGTTTGCGAAAAAACGTCAGCTAAGGCTAGCTGAAGTGGAAGCTCAAACCAATGAGTTGGATGCGGCGACCATTGAGAAAGTCAAAGCTCAACCTTGGTGGATAGAAAATAGCGTTTCGATCTTCCCTGTTATTGCTGCGGTATTGGTGCTGCGCTCATTTATTTATGAGCCGTTTCAAATTCCATCAGGTTCAATGATGCCGACCCTACTTGTGGGCGATTTCATCTTGGTGGAGAAGTACGCTTACGGTCTAAAAGATCCGGTATGGCGCACGCAACTGGTTGAAACAGGCAAGCCAGAACGTGGTGATATTGTGGTATTTAAATACCCACCACAGCCAAGCATTGACTACATCAAACGTGTGGTTGGCTTACCAGGTGACATTGTTCGCTATAGCCAAGATAAGCAAGTTTGTATTCAAAAACCGGGTGAGAACAGCTGTAAACCAGTTAAACTGTTCAATGTTGAAGAGAGCCCATTTGTACAAAATGGCGTGCCTATGATGCAGATGAGCGAACAACTGGGTCAGCAAGAACACCAAATTCTCGTCAATCCGCTACGTCGCGACCGTATTGAGGCATATCAACCTCGTCCGGGTGTCAATGAGTGGGTTGTGCCAAAAGGTCAGTACTTTGTTATGGGTGATAACCGTGACAACAGTGCCGACAGTCGCTACTGGGGCTTTGTTCCAGAAGCTAACTTAGTGGGTAAAGCCGTCGGTATCTGGATTAGCTTTGAATTTGAGCGCAGTGACGACAGCATTCTACCGACTTGGATTCCTACAGGTGTGCGTTTCAACCGCATTGGTGGGATTAACTAAATCTTGTTGAATTTGACGCTGCAATCGGGTGACTTGTTCTCTTATTGCAGCGGCAATGATCATTGAGATTACTGAATTGATTAATGAGAGAGTATGAATTCTCAAATCGCAATACTAGAGAAAAAGCTTGGTTACAGCTTTAAGCAAGCTGAGCTTATCAATCTAGCACTGACTCACCGCAGTGCTAATGGTAAACACAATGAACGTCTTGAGTTTCTGGGCGATTCAATTTTAAGTTTTGTTATTGCTGATGATCTCTATCACCGTTTTCCTAAGGTAAACGAAGGTGATATGAGCCGTATGCGTGCAACGCTTGTGCGTGGTAACACATTGGCTGAACTGGGGCGTGAATTTGTCCTAGGAGATTACTTAAAATTAGGTCCAGGTGAGTTGAAGAGTGGCGGTTTCCGTCGTGACTCAATTCTTGCCGATGCTGTTGAAGCCATCATTGGCGCTATCTATCTAGATAGCGACATTGAAACGGTACGTGGCATTGTGCTTAGCTGGTACCAAACTCGCCTAGATGCAATTAAGCCTGGTGTATCGCAGAAAGACCCGAAAACTCGTCTTCAAGAGTTCTTACAAGGTCGCAGAAAACCGCTGCCTGTCTACACAGTGACTAATATTAAAGGTGAGGCACACAACCAAGAGTTTACTGTGTCGTGTGAAGTTGCAGGTATTGGATCGCCTGTAATTGGTAAAGGTACCAGTCGTCGCAAGGCAGAACAGGCGGCTGCGGAAACGGCATTAGAGCAATTGACCAATGGCTGATTCAGATAACAACGAATTTGATATCGATGCATACTTTGCGTCGGGTACAGAGCAAGTAACAAGCTCACCAGAAAACCAACACTGTGGCTTTGTCGCGATTGTTGGTCGTCCTAACGTAGGTAAATCAACGCTACTGAACCGTATTTTGGGTCAGAAGATTTCGATAACTTCACGTAAGCCTCAAACCACACGTCACCGTATTATGGGCGTGGATACCGAAGGCGATTACCAAGCGATCTACGTGGATACCCCAGGGTTACACATCGAAGAAAAACGTGCGATTAACCGTTTGATGAACCGCGCGGCAAGCTCATCGCTGAGTGATGTAAACCTCGTGTTCTTCTTAGTGGATGGTACACACTGGACTAACGACGATGAAATGGTGTTGAACAAACTGCGCAACGCAAATTTCCCGGTTGTTTTGTGTGTCAACAAAGTCGACGTGGTCGCTGACCGTAACGACGTTATGCTGCACATGATGGACATGTCGAAGAAGATGGACTTCGTGGACGTGGTGCCAATCTCAGCAAAACAGGGTAAGAACATCGATGTACTGCGTAAGCACGTACGTGATCACCTACCAAAAGCGGTACATCACTTCCCAGAAGAGTATGTGACTGACCGTTCTCAGCGCTTTATGGCGTCGGAGATTGTACGTGAAAAGTTGATGCGCTTTACTGGTGAAGAGCTGCCTTACTCAGTGACGGTTGAAATCGAACGTTTCGACTACAACCCAGAAACAGACGGTTTCCACATCAACGCGCTGATCTTAGTTGAGCGTAGTGGTCAGAAGAAGATGGTGATCGGTAAAGGTGGCGAGAAAATCAAAACCATCGGTCGCGAAGCTCGTCTTGATATGGAAGAGTTGTTCGGTCGCAAGGTTTACCTAGAAACTTGGGTGAAAGTGAAATCGGGCTGGGCTGACGATGAGCGTGCTCTGCGTTCTCTAGGCTATATCGACGATTTATAATAGAGTGAAGCACGAGTGCTTCGCTCCGAATTGAAACGAAAGGAGCCGTAAGGCTCCTTTTTGTTATCTGATATTTATTGCTACTTAATTTAGGCACCTATGTCCTCAGAAGGTTTACAGCGTTGTTTTGTGTTGCATCGTCGCCCTTACAGTGAGTCGAGTTTAATTCTCGATGTCTTTAGTGAGGAGTACGGTCGCGTCACCATTATGTCCAAAGGTGCGCGCAGTAAGCGCTCAAACCTTAAAGGGGCACTGCAACCCTTTACGCCATTGCTCTTGAAATGGTCGGGTAATGGCTCGATGAAAACCTTGCGTCAAGCGGAACCGATTAGTTTAGGCTTACCTCTTACAGGCATTAATCTCTACTCAGCGATGTACGTCAATGAGTTGATTGGGCGCGTATTAATGGCGGAAGTGCCCATGCCAGGGTTATTTCATGACTACCTTCATGCGCTCACAGAACTGGCTCAAGCGGAGAATCCTGAGCCAGCACTAAGACGCTTTGAACTCGCCCTTTTGGCGGCAATGGGCTATGGTGTCGATTTTTTGCACTGCGCAGGCAGCGGAGAACCGATAGATCCGACAATGACTTATCGGTATCGTGATCAGAAAGGGTTTATTGCATCGGTCAGGCTTGATAACCTCACGTTCAAAGGTGATGAACTGATCGCGATAAGCGAACGTAGATTTATAACCAAGCAACAATTACAAGCCGCAAAGCGCTTTACTCGTATCGCGTTGAAACCTTACCTCGGCGGCAAACCTTTAAAAAGCAGGGAGCTATTTATTTCAATGGTTCCCCGAGCACGGAGTATTAGAACATGAGCTCAATTTACCTAGGTGTTAACATCGACCACATCGCTACGCTACGTAATGCACGCGGAACTAAGTACCCAGATCCTGTGCATGCGGCTGAAATTGCTGAGCGTGCTGGTGCCGATGGTATTACAGTGCACCTACGTGAAGACCGTCGCCACATTAAAGATCGTGATGTACGCATCCTACGTGAAACCCTACAAACACGTATGAACCTAGAGATGGCAGTGACTGATGAAATGGTTGCAATCGCCCTTGAAACTCAACCAGAGTACGTGTGTCTAGTGCCAGAAAAGCGCGAAGAGCTCACCACTGAAGGCGGTTTGGATGTAGTTGGTCACTTTGACAAAGTGAAAGCTGCGACGGAAAAACTGACGGAAGCGGGCATTAAAGTGTCACTGTTTATCGATGCTGACCGTGCACAGATTGATGCAGCAAAAGCGTGTGGCGCGCCATTTATTGAATTGCATACTGGTCACTATGCTGATGCAGAAACGGAAGCTGAGCAACAAGCAGAGCTGAAAAAAATTGCAGCAGGTGCGAGCTATGCAGCAGGTCTTGGCATTACGGTTAACGCAGGTCACGGTTTGACTTACCACAACGTGCAGGCAATTGCGGCGATCCCTGAGTTTTACGAGCTAAATATCGGTCACTCAATCATTGGTCGTGCGGCGTTTGATGGTCTTGAAAAAGCGGTGCGCGATATGAAAGCGCTAATGGTAGAAGCGCGTAAGTAAGCGATGGCAATTGTAGGCTTAGGCACCGACATCGCAGAGATTGAGCGCGTGGAAAAAGCCCTCGCTCGAACTGGAGTCGCATTCGCGGAGCGTATTCTTACTGCTACAGAGATGGCGCGCTTTGCCCAAATAAAGCAGCAAGGGCGTTTTTTGGCTAAGCGATTCGCCGCTAAAGAAGCCGCCTCTAAAGCGCTGGGCACGGGGATTGCCATGGGGGTGACTTTCCATGATTTTACTATTGCCAATGATGAGCTGGGTAAGCCTTACCTGACGCTGAGCAATAAGGCGCTTGAGTTGGCAACTAAGATGCAGGTGAATTATATTCATCTCTCAATCTCGGATGAGCGCCAGTATGCGGTAGCGACTGTGATATACGAGAGCTAGCCTAACAGACCGTCCATTGATAGCAAAAGAGCGCGATATTCGCGCTCTTTTTTATGCCTACATTTTGCCACTGACGCTTAGGCTTGCTGCTCTAAATAAGGCTGCGCACTGGCGCTGACCTTTTCCATTTCATCTTGCAATTCAAACAGCTCAGGCTCGATATCTTCAATGCTTTGTCCGGAACGCAGCGCTTTCTCGATGGTCGCGCACACTTTCTTCAATCGTGGCACACCGGAGTAGGAACAGCTGCCATGCAGTTTATGCACGTGATGGATAAGTTGTTCGATATCGAATTCAGGCTCTTCAAGCGCCTGTTCCACGATGTCACTGACTTCAGGAATGTATTCAATCAGCATTTTCAGCATATCGCGTGCGAGATCTTCTTTGTTGGCTGCCTGCTTAAGGGCTAACTGCCAATCAATGATCATATTGCTGTGCTCGGCATTATTGTTATGCGTTTGCACAATCGGCTCACCTTGCGCAGGCAGGTTGAGTTTTTCTAGCTCATTAGCCTTAGTGTGCGGGTTCCAGTGCATCAATACTTGTTGTAGCACATGCTCTTCAATTGGCTTAGTCAGATAGTCATCCATACCGGCTTTAAGTAGGCGATCGCGCTCGCCACTCATGGCATGTGCCGTTACTGCGATCACCGGTGTTTTGGCATTGAATGAAGTGTTTTTGATCTTACTGCACGCCGTTACCCCGTCCATCTGAGGCATTTGAATATCCATCAAAATGACATCAAAGTGGCGTTGCTGGGCTTGGCGCAACGCATCCTGACCGTTGGTACAAGAGATAACGGTCTCTACGCGCTCTTCTAGTAGCGCGCTGATCAGTTTTAAGTTAGCTGGGTTATCGTCGACCGCCATTACCGTCAGTGGCAGTCTTTCGCTGTATACCACTTCTTGCTTGATCTCAGGCAAGCTCTCTTGGTTTGCCGCGAGTGTTTGCAACAGTTTCTTATGCGATAGCGGCTTAGTAATACAGTGGATTTGGTATTTTTGGATCAGGTGATCCGACAGCGCCAGCATAGTACTTGGCGTACCGACCACCACGTGCGGCGCACATTTCAGTGCTCTTTCCACTAGCGCTTCCACTTTCGCCACTTCGTTAGAGCGATTTGGAGCCAAGTTAAGTAGCACATAGTCAAACTTCTCGACCTCATCAGGCATTGAGGAGCGATAGGTGACCACTAAACCATATTGCACCAGCATTTGGCGCGTAATTGAGGCCGCTTGCATGTTCGGTTCGACCAGTAGCAGTGAACGTTGGTTGAGCACTTCCGCTTCAATCAGATCGCTCATTGGCATATCGGCAGCATGCAGACGTAGGCTAAACCAGAAGGTTGAACCTTGGTGCAGGCGGCTGGTGAGGCTGATTTCACCACCCATCTGGCTGACCAGTTTTTGCGTGATAACCAAACCAAGCCCAGTACCACCATAGCGACGTGAGATACTCGCATCAGCTTGGCTAAAGGCTTGGAAAAGCTGCGCTTGTTGACGCTCAGAGATACCGATACCGGTATCGCGCACCATAAATTGCAGCTCTATCACATCATCTTTTTGAGAGCGCAGCTCGACGCTGATGTCGATGTTGCCGCGCTCGGTAAACTTAATCGAGTTACCTACTAGGTTAGTCAGAACTTGCTGGATACGCAGAGGATCGCCGACCACGCCTTTTGGCACTTTCGGGTCAATCTTAAGGGTAATTTCCAAGCCTTTTTCATGGGCGCTGGTGGCTTGTAGGCTAACCACTTCTTCTAAGGCGTCTTGGAATTCAAATGGAATATTTTCCAGAGCCAGTTTACCTGCTTCGAGTTTCGAGAAATCGAGGATGTCATTGATGATGGTCAGCAGGTTATTGGCGGATTTTTCGATGGTTTGTAGGTAATCCGCTTGGCTATTGGTCAGCTTGGTTTTGAGCATCTGACGAGTAAAGCCAATCACACCGTTAAGCGGGGTGCGTAATTCGTGTGACATATTGGCTAAGAATTCAGATTTTACCCGCGCCGCTTCTTGCGCCCGTTTTTTGGCGATATCTAGCTCAACGTTCTGGATTTCAAGCTGCTCAAGGGTTTCACGCAAATCGGAAGTCGCTTGGTCGATACTGTGCTGCATTTCGACATGGTATTCCGACAGCGATACCGCCATGGCGTTGATACCATTTTTAAGCTGATCCAGTTCACCATGCATCTTACCTTCAATACGCACATCGAGATGACCACGACGAATACGGTCGACCATGTTTTTCATATGGCGAATTGGGCGCGTCACATCGTGCATTAAACGAAAGGCAAAGAAAGCCGATAGACCTAGACCGGTTAATAGCACAAGGAAAGAGGCAAACACTTCTTGATACTGCTGTAAGCGCAGCGAGGAGAGATCGAGTTCAATCGAGATATAGCCCAATGCAGGATTGTTCTGTTTACCTCGAGGGCTAGATAAAATACCTGACTCGCTGATGATGGGCGCTCTTAACACTAGAGTGTTTTCTTGCAGGTTGGAAGTCACCAACAAAGGGATCGGCTCGTTGCGCGGAAAGGTGAGCGACTCAAAACTTGGATGAAAGTTTGAGGTTACAAACAGTTCGTGGTTGTAATCAAATACCGCGATACTGCGAACAAACTTGGAATTCTTGCGGTGCGCATAACTGATAATTCGGCGCACTGATTCACGGCTATTATTTTTCAGACCTTCTTCACTGGCAATGGCTAAGGGCTCAATAATACTCAGACCAGAATTAATAACCTGCCTTTCCAGATCGTGGTAGCGGTTAAAAGAGAAAATCGCGCTCAAAAGTAAGCCAATGATGAGGGTTGGCGCTAGAGTAAGAGTAATAACGCGGGCGCGTAAGCCATATCTGGTCATTATTGTCTAAACATCGTGGTGTGGATATGGGAAAATAAGCACAGTTTGGTTCATTTCCTTAACAATTGTAGGTTATGAGCTAAACTCGCCGTCAAAACGATAAGCATAATCAACCCAAGCGGCACAAACAATGACTCAGACGTGAAAAGGTGACGTCTGAGTAACAAATCAAGTTAATCACTACAGGCACAGAGCATGGCGCGTTTTTTCCAACCAAAGAAGAAAACTCAAATAGATACTAAACATCAATTAGTGACGGTGGAAAAACTCGATCACCAAGGTGTCGGCATTGCTTATCAATCCGGTAAGCCGATGTTTATCGAAGGCGCTTTGCCAAGTGAACAAGTAGTGGTGCAACTGACCGAGTCTAAGAGCAAGTTTGCCCGTGCGAATTTGATTAAAGTGCAAAGCGGCAGTGATGAGCGCGTCAAAGCGTTTTGCCCACACTACCATGAGTGTGGCGGCTGTAATCTGCAGCACCTTGAAGAGTCTGCGCAGCTTAAATACAAGCAGCAAGCGCTGTCGGGTTTGATGCGTAAATTTGCGGGTCAAAGCTTAGAGCTTAGCCAACCAATTACTGGCGATAGCTTGGGTTATCGTCGCCGCGCGCGCATTAGCGTAATGCTGGATAAGAAAACGCGCAAACTGCAGTTTGGTTTTCGTCGTAAGCAGAGCAAACAGATTGTCACAGTCACTAATTGCCCTGTGTTGGATAACGATCTTAATGCAATGCTGCCAGCGCTGTATCAACTGCTGCAAGGCTTTAGCCGACAAGAGTCGATTGGTCATGTTGAGTTGGTCAAAGGTGACAACACTAACGTGATTGTGCTGCGCCACTTAAAGCCGTTGACCAACAAAGAGCAGCAGCAACTAGAAAGCTTTGCTTCGCAGCACAACGCTGCGCTCTATTTGATGCCGCAAGCTGAACAGTTGGATTTGGTGATGGGTGAGGAAGCGCACTACCTTGAAGCTGGGGTGACGATTCCATTTGCGCCGAATAACTTTATTCAAGTTAACCAAGTGGTGAACCAGAAAATGGTGGCGCAGGCGTTGGCATGGCTGGAACTTGATAAACAAGACCATGTGCTCGATCTATTCTGTGGCTTAGGTAACTTCAGTCTGCCGATGGCAAAGCAGGTTAAATCGGTGATTGGCGTGGAAGGCGTCGATGCCATGGTGGCAAAAGCGACACAGAATGCCCAATTGAACCAGATCAATAATGTGTCGTTTTATCAGGCAAATTTGGAAGAAGATATGTCATCTCAGCCGTGGGCGAGTGAAAAATTTGATAAGATACTGCTCGATCCAGCTCGAGCTGGTGCAAGTGGTATAGTAGACCAATTAGCCGGTCTTGGTGCTCGCCGAGTAGTGTACGTTTCATGTAACCCTGCTACTCTGGCTAGAGACAGCCAAAGCTTGCTAGAACAAGGCTACCAGTTGGAGAAACTGGGTATGCTAGATATGTTCCCTCACACGGGACACCTTGAGTCAATGGCATTATTTGTCAT
This sequence comes from Vibrio rhodolitus, assembly GCF_003350325.1. GTDB lineage: Bacteria > Pseudomonadota > Gammaproteobacteria > Enterobacterales > Vibrionaceae > Vibrio > Vibrio rhodolitus. The sequence goes on from NZ_QLYZ01000009.1 coordinate 39,811, forward strand.
GCGCTAGGTAAAAAAGTTGAACTAACAATAGGTCAAACGGCCTATAAGACATGGTTAGTCGGTTAATAAAAATAACAACTAGGACGAAAAAAGATGGTTGCGGTAAGAAGCGCGCATTTAAATCAAGATGAACAGTTTGAACTAGACAAGTGGATTACTAGTTTAAAGCAGGACCAACAAACTGCTCAGCGCTTAACACAAGTTTATCATCAGTGTGAACAATACCTTCAAGGTAACGAGAACGCTCCACTGCTGCTATGGCGTGGTCGAGAAATGATTGAGATCTTGATTACGCTATCGATGGATAAACCAACGCTGATCGCGGCGTTGTTATTCCCATTGGTATCCAGTGGCGCGTTGCAGCGAGAGAAACTTGAAGAAGATTTCAGTAACGAGATCATCAAGCTGATTGATGGTGTCGAAGAGATGGCAGCACTAGGTCAATTGAACGTGACTCTAGAGGGTAGTGCTGCGTCTGCTCAAGTCGATAACGTGCGCCGTATGCTGCTAGCGATGGTGGATGACTTCCGTTGCGTGGTCATCAAGCTGGCTGAACGTATCTGTAACCTTATCGAGGTGAAAAAAGCACCAGACGAGGTGCGCCGAGCGGTGGCAAAAGAGTGTGCCAACATCTATGCACCGCTTGCCAACCGTCTTGGTATTGGTCAGCTTAAGTGGGAAATCGAAGATTACGCTTTCCGCTACCAGCAGCCAGAAACCTACAAGCAAATTGCGAAACAGCTTTCCGAACGTCGTATCGTTCGTGAGCAGTACATCAAAGATTTCGTTGACGACCTCGTATCAGAAATGAAAACCTCAAGCATTAACGCAGAGGTGAGCGGTCGTCCAAAACACATCTACAGTATTTGGCGCAAAATGCAGAAGAAAGGCTTGGAGTTTGACGAGCTTTTCGATGTGCGTGCCGTGCGTATCATCGCGGACAAACTGCAAGATTGTTATGCCGCGCTTGGCGTAGTACACACCAAATACAAGCATCTACCGAACGAGTTTGATGACTACGTTGCCAACCCTAAACCTAATGGTTACCAATCGATTCACACGGTTGTCTTAGGACCTGAAGGTAAAACCATCGAAATTCAGATCCGCACCAAAGACATGCATGAAGATTCTGAGTTAGGGGTCGCAGCACACTGGAAGTACAAAGAAGGTGGCAGTGGTCGCAGTGGTTATGATGAGAAAATTACTTGGCTGCGCAAGCTACTTGATTGGCAAGAAGAGATGTCTGATTCAGGTGAAATGCTTGATGAAGTTCGTAGCCAAGTCTTCGATGACCGCGTGTATGCCTTTACCCCGCGCGGCGATGTAGTCGATTTGCCAATGGGTGCAACGCCACTCGATTTTGCTTACCACATCCACTCGATGGTGGGACACCGCTGTATCGGTGCCAAGGTTGGTGGTCGTATTGTGCCGTTTACCCACAAACTGCAAATGGGCGATCAAGTTGAAATCATCACCCAGAAAGAGCCAAACCCATCGCGTGACTGGTTAAATCCATCAACCGGGTTTGTTACGTCAGGGCGTGCACGTGCCAAGATTAACGCTTGGTTCCGTAAACAAAGCCGTGAGAAAAACCTTGAAGCAGGTCGTGAGATCTTAGAGCAAGAGCTGGCGAAAATCGGTGCAACGCTCAAAGACGCAGAGCAGTATGCGCTCAAGCGTTTCAACATGAATACCTCTGATGAGCTGTTCGTTGGAGTCGGTAGTGGTGACTTGCGTATTAACCAAATCATCAACCACATCAACGCGCTGGTTAACAAGCCAACCGCGGAAGAAGAAGATCAGCAAGCACTAGAGAAACTGCGTGAAGCGGAAAACCGACCGTCGACTCCAACTCGTCCAAACAAAGATGCCGTTGTAGTCGAAGGGGTGGATAACCTGATGACGCACCTAGCACGTTGCTGTCAGCCAATTCCGGGCGATGAGATCAAAGGTTACATCACCCAAGGTCGCGGTATCTCAGTGCACCGCGCAGACTGTGAACAGCTTGATGATCTGCGTCATCACGCGCCAGAGCGTATCATTGATACCGTCTGGGGCGCAGGTTTTGCCGGTACCTACATGCTGACACTGCGAGTCGAGGCAATGGAGCGTAGTGGTTTGCTTAAAGAGATCACCACTCTGTTTGCCAACGAGAAAGTGAAAGTGAACAGCATGAAGAGCCGCGTTGATTACCGTAACCAATTGTCGATCCTAGATTTTGATTTAGAGGTCAGCAATATTGAGGTGGTGAATCGTTTGATTAGTCGGGTTGAGCAGATTAAAGATGTGATGCTGGTGAAGCGCCTCGGCTAAATTTTTCGTCGTATTTGGCTGTATCTCGTTGTTGTCTGCGTTGATTTCGCTCCATCACATAGTGGACTATGCTCAGGAGTCGAAATCAACTTGCCGCCTAGAGCTAACAGCCAACTACTTAGAAAAATAGACATTTAGGCTAAGCTCTGATGGTTGCAGGGAATATCTCCATCACATAGTGGGCTATGTTCAGGAGCATATTTTTACTGGCTGCCTAGCTACGACGCCAAATCTATAGCGAAAAAGTTGTAGTGTGAGAGCTAAGAGTCAACTACTTAGAAAAATGGATAGTTAGAGTAAGCGCGCGAGCCCCTGTATTGTCATTCCCTACAGTGAGGAACGAACGTGATAGGGAATCTCGCTTTTAAAAAAACATGCGGCTACGACTTAACGTTACGCGATAGAAATAATTCAAGGTGAGTGGTTTGTGCTGCTCACCTTTTTGTTTATTAGCTGCTCGTACAACCGACGAGCAGAGGAGAAGAATCATGAGTCATCCAATTGAACAGTTAGAACAGATCATGGCGACGCTGCGTGACCCGCAGAAGGGCTGTCCGTGGGATCGTAAGCAGACGTTTGACACTATTGTGCCGCACACGCTGGAAGAGACCTATGAAGTGGTTGATGCGATTCACAACCAAGACTGGTCGAATCTAAAAGAAGAGTTGGGCGACTTATTGTTCCAAGTTATCTTCTACAGCCAGCTAGCAAAAGAGCAGGGATTGTTTGATTTTTCTGCGGTGGTTGAGACGGTGAATGAAAAGCTAACACGTCGCCATCCGCATGTATTTTCCGATGTTGAGTTTGAATCCGATGAAGCAATCAATGCCAACTGGGAAGTGGAGAAAGCAAAAGAAAAGGCTGAGGCAGGCAAATCAGAGCAAAGTATTCTAGACTCAATACCAAACTCTCTACCTGCTTTATTACGTGCTACAAAGATACAGAAGAAGTGTGCCCGTTTTGGTTTTGATTGGGACTCATTGGGACCTGTGGTCGACAAGGTGCGTGAAGAGCTGGATGAGGTGCTTGAAGAGTCGATGCTTGCTGACAGCAAACAGGAGAATATTGAGCTGGAATTAGGCGATTTAATGTTCGCTGTGGTCAATTTAGCTCGACATTTGGATACCAACCCAGAGGTGGCGTTAGCGAAAGCAAACCTAAAATTTGCTCGCCGTTTTGCCGGGGTGGAAGAAAAAGTTTATCAAGACGGAAAAAATTTATCGGACTGTAGCTTAGATGAACTTGAGCAATATTGGCAAAAAATTAAGCAAGAAGAACGGGGTATCGCGCTGTAATTAGGCTTATTTGGGATAAAATTGACTCATCCTATTTACAAGTTTAATTAATCTGAATCATTCACTTTGATTTGAAGCAAAAAATAATTAATAGTGGTGTGATAGATTTCACGTTGTGGCGGTAAGGGGCTTCTGGTATATTTACATCCCGTCCAGAAGAAATCCATTTTCCCTCATTCAACCAATTTCAGGTTAAACATGACGACAAATTACATTTTTGTTACTGGCGGGGTTGTATCCTCTCTAGGTAAAGGTATTGCAGCAGCATCTCTTGCAGCTATTCTTGAAGCTCGTGGTCTTAAAGTGACTATGATGAAGCTTGACCCTTACATCAACGTTGACCCAGGCACTATGAGCCCAACTCAACACGGTGAAGTGTTTGTAACAGAAGACGGCGCAGAGACAGACCTTGACCTTGGTCACTACGAGCGTTTCATTCGCACTAAGATGACTAAGCGTAATAACTTTACAGCAGGTCGTGTTTACTCAGACGTTCTAGCTAAAGAGCGTCGTGGTGACTACCTAGGTGCAACTATCCAAGTTATCCCTCACATCACAAACGCAATCAAAGACCGCGTGATCAATGGTTCTCAAGGCCATGACGTAGCGATCGTGGAAGTTGGTGGTACGGTAGGTGATATCGAGTCACTACCATTTATGGAAGCGATTCGTCAGCTAGCGGTTGAAATCGGCCGTGAACGCGCAATGTTCATGCACCTGACTCTAGTTCCTTACCTTGCAGCAGCAGGTGAAGTGAAAACTAAACCGACTCAGCACTCTGTAAAAGAGCTGCTATCAATCGGTATCCAACCAGATATCCTAGTTTGCCGCTCAGATCGTATGATCCCAGCGAACGAGCGTAAGAAGATTGCGCTATTCTGTAACGTTCCTGAGAAAGCGGTAATCTCAATGAAGGACGTAGATTCAATCTACAAGATCCCTCAACTTATCAAGTCTCAAGGTCTAGACGACCTAGTTTGTGCACGTTTCGGTATCAACGCACCTGAAGCGGACCTTTCTGAGTGGGAACAAGTAATCTACGAAGAAGCGAACCCAACGGGCGAAGTAACTATCGGTATGGTCGGTAAATACATCGAACTACCAGATGCTTACAAGTCAGTAAACGAAGCATTAAAACACGCAGGCTTGAAAAACCGTCTAAGCGTCACTATTAAGTATGTAGACTCTCAAGATGTAGAGACTAAAGGTACTGAAGTTCTAGAAGGTCTAGACGCAATCCTAGTACCGGGTGGCTTTGGTGACCGTGGTATTGAAGGTAAGATCCTTGCTGCACAATACGCACGTGAAAACAAAGTTCCTTACCTTGGTATCTGTCTAGGTATGCAAGTGGCGTTGATCGAATACGCGCGTAACGTTGCGGGTATGGAAGGCGCACACTCAACAGAATTTAACAAAGACACTAAGTACCCAGTAGTTGGTCTAATCACTGAGTGGGTTGATGCTGAAGGTAAAGTTGAAGAACGTACTGAATCATCAGATCTAGGCGGTACAATGCGTCTTGGTTCACAGCTATGTCACCTAGAAAAAGGTACTAAAGCTCGTGAACTATACGGTAACGCGACGATTCACGAACGTCACCGTCACCGTTACGAAGTGAACAACAACCTTCGTCCGCAAATCGAGAAAGCAGGTCTGAAAGTATCAGGTCTATCTGCGGACAAGAAACTAGTGGAAATGATTGAGAACCCAGCTCACCCATGGTTTGTAGCGGCTCAGTTCCACCCAGAGTTCACTTCGACTCCTCGCGATGGTCACCCATTGTTTGCAGGTTTCGTAAAAGCTGCGGGAGAAAACTCGCGCGGTGAATTGAAGTAAGAAGTAAAAAGGATACGGGCAGTTGCGAAGGTTTGCGACTGCCCTTTAATTTCGACATTTATATTTATACGAGAGGAAACATTAATGTCTAAGATCGTTAAAGTTCTAGGTCGTGAAATCATCGACTCACGTGGTAACCCAACTGTTGAAGCTGAAGTACACCTAGAAGGCGGTTTCGTTGGTATGGCAGCAGCTCCATCAGGCGCTTCTACTGGTTCACGCGAAGCTCTTGAGCTACGTGACGGTGACAAATCACGTTTCCTAGGTAAAGGTGTTCTTAAAGCTATTGAAGCTGTAAACGGTCCAATCGCTGAAGCTCTAGTTGGTAAAGACGCTAAAGACCAAGCTGCAATCGACGCAGTGATGATCGAACTAGACGGTACTGAAAACAAATCTAAATTCGGTGCTAACGCTATCCTAGCGGTTTCTCTAGCAAACGCTAAAGCAGCAGCTGCTGCTAAAGGCATGCCTCTATACGAGCACATCGCTGAACTAAACGGTACTGCTGGTCAGTTCTCTATGCCTCTACCAATGATGAACATCATCAACGGTGGTGAGCACGCTGACAACAACGTTGACATCCAAGAGTTCATGATCCAACCAGTTGGTGCTAAGACTCTTAAAGAAGCTCTACGTATCGGTGCAGAAGTATTCCACAACCTAGCTAAAGTTCTTAAGTCTAAAGGCTACAGCACTGCAGTTGGTGACGAAGGTGGTTTCGCTCCAAACCTTAAGTCTAACGCTGAAGCTCTAGAAGTTATCGCAGAAGCTGTTGCAGCTGCTGGTTACGAACTAGGTAAAGACGTTACTCTAGCTATGGACTGTGCAGCATCTGAGTTCTTCGACAAAGAAGCTGGCATCTACAACATGAAAGGCGAAGGTAAAACTTTCACTTCTGAAGAGTTCAACCACTACCTAGCTGACCTAGCTAGCAAGTTCCCAATCGTTTCTATCGAAGATGGTCTAGACGAGTCTGATTGGGCTGGTTTCGCACACCAAACTCAACTTCTAGGTGACAAGCTTCAACTAGTTGGTGACGACCTATTCGTTACTAACACTAAGATCCTAGCTGAAGGTATCGAGAAAGGCATCGCTAACTCTATCCTTATCAAGTTCAACCAAATCGGTTCTCTAACTGAGACTCTAGCTGCAATCAAGATGGCTAAAGACGCAGGTTACACAGCTGTAATCTCTCACCGTTCAGGCGAAACTGAAGATGCAACTATCGCTGACCTAGCGGTAGGTACTGCTGCAGGTCAAATCAAGACTGGTTCTATGAGCCGTTCTGACCGTGTTGCTAAGTACAACCAACTTATCCGTATCGAGGAAGCTCTAGGTGAGCGCGCTCCTTTCAACGGTCTTAAAGAAGTTAAAGGTCAAGCTTAATCATAAGCTTAGCTAAATAGCTTTTTAGAAAGGCTCCACTTCGGTGGGGCCTTTTGCTTTTTTCGAGACCGAGAATCGGGAACGCTGCGCTTTGAGAGGCGGGAACGGCTTCGCCTTACGGAACGCTTACGCTCGAGATGCGGGAACAGGCTTCGCCCTACGGAACGCTGCGCTTGCGGAATACGGAATAGGCTTTGTCTTACTTAGCGCTAGCGTTAAGTTTGTCATTCCATAGAGTGCGTTAGCTTGAGTAGGGAATCTTGTCTTTGGTGGAGATTAATATAGATCCCCAATTCGCTCATACCTCGCTTTTGAAGGTGTTAAGGTTTGAGGCTCACTATCAATGACTAAAAACCATTGACTCAACTTGTTCTCTAAAAGACAAAATATCCCGCATCCCGCATCCCGCATCCCGCATCCCGCATCCCGCATCCTCGCTTCAACCCTGCGTTTTTCCATCTCTTCGCGAATTGCGGCGCCTTTAAAGCCATCAGCGATGATCTCTTGTACTTGCACGCTTAAACCGGCTTGATAGGCAGCTTCGAAAATCGCTTTTTGTGGATAGTCGATATGCTCAAGACCTTTGCGACCCAGATGATCGGCCATACAGCAGAGCAAGATATCATTAAGGCGCTCTGGTTTACGCCACACGTCGAATTTGTTGAGGATCTTTAGCTTGGTGGCAGGTTTTAGTTCCGCCGCTCGGTGAATGTTAGAGTGCTGCTCACACACCATTAACGCGAGATCTCGGTAGTCGTTAGGTACTCGTACGCGCTCACATAGCGCTTTGATAATTTTTAGCCCAGTATGGCAGTGCATTTTGTGGCTTGGCCACTCGCTTGGTGGTGTAACACCTTTACCCAAATCGTGCATTTGCGCGGCAAATCTTACCGTAGTCGATTCAGAAAGTAGTGAGGCTTGTTTCGCCACCATTAAGGTATGAACACCAGTATCGATCTCTGGGTGCCACTTCTCAGGCTGCGGTACGCCAAATAGACGGTCAATTTCCGGTAATACCACTTTGAGTGCACCGCATTTGCGCAATACCGCAAGGAACACTTGCGGATCTCGAGTTGATAGTGATTTATGCCATTCTTGCCACACGCGTTCAGCGGTAAGATGTTCGAGTTCTCCATCCGCAACAATTTGAGCCATTAATGTCATGGTTTCTGGTGCGACGCTAAAGCCGAGATGTGCGAGTTTAGCGGCAAAGCGGGCGACACGAAGTACGCGGAGTGGGTCTTCAACAAATGCCTCTGAAACATGCCTTAGCACGCGATTGTCTAAGTCTTGCTGACCATGATAAGGGTCAATGATGTTGCCTTGCTCATCTTGTGCCATTGCGTTGATAGTCAAATCGCGGCGCATAAGGTCCTCTTCCAATGTGACATCGGGAGCAAAATGGCATTGAAAGCCTGTGTAACCGGCACCCGTTTTGCGCTCAGTTCGCGCCAGCGCATGCTCTTGTTTACTTTTTGGATGGAGGAATACTGGAAAGTCTTTACCGACTGCCGTGTAACCAGCAGCCAGCATTTGCTCTGGGGTTGCCCCTACGACTACCCAGTCTTGGTCATACACTGCCAGATTAAGCAGTTGATCGCGCACCGCACCACCCACAAGATATTTTTGCACGTTGTTCTCACTAACTATCATCATTGCCTATTGCAGTAGGCAATGGTACTTTCGTTACCAATAAATTCCCAGCGACTAGTTACATGTATAACCATCATTTCGGATTTGTTGAGTTACCTTTTTCTATTGTACCTAACTCACGTTTTCTCTATTTAAGTCAGCGCCATAAAGAAGCGATTCATCACCTACAAGCTGGGTTGGGTGACGGTGGTGGTTTTGCCATGCTGACAGGAGAAGTGGGTACCGGAAAAACCACCGTTTCGAAAGCGATGATAAAAGCTTTGGATGCGTCCCCCCAGATTGGCTCAATTCTCAACCCAACATTTTCCAGTTTAGAGCTACTGCAAGCGATCTGCGATGAGTTTAACTTAGCCTATGATGAGCAGGCTTCTATCAAACAGCTGACAGACCATATTAAACATTTCCTACTAGAGAGTTATCGCAGCGGGAAACAGACTCTAGTTATTATTGATGAAGCTCAGCACCTTTCAGCAGAAGTGTTAGAGCAGCTTCGTCTGTTGACCAACTTAGAGACCGAACAAAGAAAGTTGCTTAAGGTGCTATTGATTGGCCAGCCTGAATTGCAACAAAAGCTGCAAATGCCGCAATTGCGTCAGCTTGCTCAGCGTATTACTGGTCGCTACCATTTGCTGCCTTTAGATAGTAGTGAAACCGCGAAATATATTCAGTTTCGTTTGCAGCTTGCTGGTGGCAATAGTGAGCTGTTTTCTGCTAAATCGCTTAAGTTGATTGCAGAGGCTACCCAAGGTATTCCGCGCTTAGTGAACTTGGTGTGTGATGCTGCTTTAAAGCGTGCGTATCAATTGGGTGAACTTGCGCCGAGTTTGCAATCTGTCAGCGCAGCATGCCAAGAGGTGATGAGTTTTCAGCCTTCTTTCTCGCAGCACTTAAATCAAGCGAGACCTACGAGCCGCAAACTGAGTTACGTACTTTCTACTGTATTGGGGTTGGCTGCTGCCGGAGCAAGTTGGTGGTATCTACCGAGCTATCTTGCTGCACCTATACAAGCGCAATTGGCGCAAAGTTATCCAGAGCAGCCAAAGGTAGTTGAGCGCAAAGAGGTGTTTCCTGCTGAGTTAGCGAGCTTACTACGTCAGCCTAACACGTTGGCAGAGAGCATGAGTGAGCTTTACTATGTTTGGGGTTACCGCGCTTCAGTTGTCGATCAAATGTGTGAGAGTACTGAGCGGTCGAAGTTCGATTGTAGTGTGCAGCAAGGGAGCTTAGAGCAACTACTAGAGCGCAATCTACCGGTTGTATTGAGCTTGGATTTTGCAGGCGAGCCGCGTTTTGCTGTGCTTTATCGAGCAACTGAAGAAAGAGTGCAGCTATTGATTGATAGTGAACGTGTCGAGTTTGATCGACGTTGGTTGAGCGATATTTGGCATGGAGAGTATCACTTTATTTGGCAGCGGTTATGGCAGCAAACCCTTAAACCGGGTATGAGTGGTTCTTCAGTCACGCACTTAGATAGCGCGTTATCTAAGTTACTTGAGTTACCGGTTTCGACTAATGCAACTTATGGTGATGATCTAAAACACAAAGTGAGTTTATTTCAGCGCTGGCAAGGTTTGAATGTTGATGGCATTGCCGGAGAAAATACCTTGAGACGATTAGAACTCTTGGCACAAAGTGATAATGCACCGCATTTGACGGTTTTGGAGGGCATCTAATGGCGAATTTAATTCAATCGTTAGAAGAGTCACAACAAGGTTATCAAGTGCATCATTCTAATGCTGTACCGTTTTATTCAAATCAGCAAAGTAAGCCTAAGAGCTCGTGGGGCAAGCATTTGCTGCTATTTGCTTTGCCAGTGGTAACCGCATCGTTAGTGACCAGCGGGCTTACTTACCTTGAGATGCGTGATGCGTGGTTGGCGAGCAATCAAGGTGGTGTTGAAGTTATTGAGTTTTCTAAGCCAATTCTGACCTTAAATTATCCTGATGTGGGTGCGCTGCAAGATACCTATCTTCCTCCAGCAGAACCTGTAATCACAGTGGCATCTGCCCCTGAACCCACCCCGGTTCCGGTGAGCAAACAAACGGGCGCAAGTTCACCGCAGGTTAGTGATGTTAGTGAATCAGATGATTTGCTGCAGGGAATTGATTTTTCCACTTTGTCACCCGATGTCGCGCAATTGCTGCAATCGGCAATGAGCTCGGATCTGCCTAGTGAAGAAGCTGACAACGCCCTCGCGCAGTCGCAGTTAACCAGTGATGCGAATCTTTGGACTGGGCGACTCCCTGCGCTTAACTTTCAGACTCATGTTTATTCGTCAAACCCAAGCAAGCGTTGGGTGAAAGTGAACAACGGTGAATATCAAGAGGGGAGCTGGTTGGCTGACGGCGTGAAATTGGTGGCGATCGAGCCACAAGTTTGTGTGATTGAGTTTGAGCAGCAGCGCATTGAGATCCCAGCGCTGTATGATTGGCAAGGTTAGCGACAAAAGCAATAAGGTCACCATAGGTGACCTTATTTGTATTTGGTTAAGCCCAGCCTGCTGGAGAGCGGCGCTTACGAGGAATAATATGTGGCAAGATCAAACCAAGCAGTAGACCGATACCAGCAACACCACCACCATAGGTAAAGTATTTCAGTAACAGATCATCTTTTTGCGTATCAAGCTTGGCACGTAGGTTACGTACTTCCGTTTGAGATGCCGTCAGTTGTTGACTCATTTCAGCATAGCTTTTCTCTAGCTCAGAGATTTGGCTATTGCGGTTTTCCAGTGAATCAACTAACCCCGCTTTTTCTTTGTTTGCGTTCTCGTTAGCATTCGCCAACTTCGATTTTACTTCTGCCAACTCTTTTTCTAGACGTGGCAAGCGCGTTGTCATGCTCTCTTGAGCGGTGATCAGATTGGTAGAGACCCAGCCTTTACGACCACGATCATCAGCCACTTGGCTGTAGCCAGTTTCTTTGTTAGTTGAGAGTAGCGTTACTTTTTCACCTGCATTGACACTGCCAATGATACGGTATTGGTTACTCGGACCAGAGTGCATGTAGGTAAATAGATTATCAGAGATATAGCGATCTTTAGCCATTGCAGAAGGCGCTGCAATGATACAAGCAAAGATCATTAGAACCAGTTTTTTCACGGTAAATCCTTTAACAGTCGTCAAGCTTTCAGGGAAGGGTAAACCCCGAGGAGCAAATAGTAAGAACTTTCTATTTAGGGTGCAACAAAGAAGGGAGGCTAAGCCTCCCTTTCTGCGTGTTTGAGTCAATAATGACAGTCAGCTTACATTTCGCTGACCTATATTTGATTAACCAAACGAGGCTTGGATCGCATAGAAGAAGACAACCGCAAGTAGAGCACCTGCTGGCAGAGTCACAATCCAAGATGCAACGATGTTACGTACAACGCCAAGGTTAAGTGCTGCGATACCACGAGCAAAACCAACACCTAGAACCGCACCAACTAGGGTTTGCGTAGTTGAGATTGGTAGACCGGTACCAGATGCTAGTACTACTGTACATGCTGTTGCTAGCTGCGCTGCAAAGCCACGGCTTGGTGTTAGTTCTGTAATACCAGTACCAACAGTCGCCATTACTTTGTGACCTAGTGTTGCTAGACCAACAACGATACCAAAACCACCTAGCGGTAGAATCCACCATGCGATAGTGCTTTTCGCTGTTACTTCACCTAGGTGTTCAACAGTAGATACAACTGCAGATAGTGGACCAATCGCGTTTGCTACGTCGTTTGAACCGTGAGCAAATGCCATCGCACACGCTGTAATTACCATTAGTACGCTGAAGATACCTTCTACGCCAGAGAAACCGTGGTCGTCTTCACGATCAGCAAATTTCTTCTGAATGTAGATGTAACCACCTACCATTACTAGAGCTGATACGCCAGCTGCCCACATCCAAGCTTCAGTGTTGCTTAGGTGTAGACCGACGTGTTTTAGACCTTTCTTGATGGTTACTAGTGCAATCACCATAGTAGTGATGAACATGTAAACTGGTACAAAACGCTTAGCGTTAAATAGTGGTTTCTCTGTATCGAATATCAGTCGCTGTGCACTGACGAAAATGACGTAAGCAAAGAAGCCAGAGATAACAGGAGTGATGATCCAGCTACCTACGATACCTTGAACACTGCTCCAATCGACTGCTTCAGTACCAACAGAAACACACGCAAAACCGATGATTGCACCGATGATAGAGTGAGTAGTTGATACTGGCCAGCCCATGTACGATGCTAGTAGTAGCCATGAACCTGCAGCAAGAAGCGCAGACATCATACCGTAAACAAGCACGTCTGGTTGGTCGGCAAATAGAGATGTCTCGATAACACCTTTACGGATAGTATCGGTTACTTCACCGCCAGCAAGATAAGCACCAGCAAATTCGAAAATCATCGCAATGATGATTGCTTGTTTTACAGTCAGAGCTTTTGAGCCTACTGATGTACCCATAGCATTGGCTACATCGTTTGCACCAATACCTACAGCCATCATAAAACCAAAAATAGCTGCAACAATAATCAGGACAGTGCCATAGTTCGCAAGGATATCCATCGTAATACCTAGTTGTTTGTAATAAGCGGAGCCAAATTTTAAACACGAGAAAACCCCTTAAGCGTCGAGATATTCATCGCCTAACTGGGGTGTATTTAAAATCTGCTCGTTATTGAGTTAACTTACATTTATGAGCGGGAAAGCATCACTTCTAATCGAGCACCTACACGCTGTGCTTGATCGGCAATACCGCCTACCCATTCTAAAATCTTGTACAGGAACATCACGTCGATTGGATTCAGATCTTGTTCAATCGCCATCAATTGTTGACGAAGTTGGATCTGCATCGCATCGGTGTCATCTTCGATCTTGTCTAACTCATTGATCATTTCAGCTACAAGGGTAACTTCACGACCTTTGAATCCGGTCTCCAACAGTTCATCTAACTCACTGATCACTTTCTGCGCTTGCTGAGCTGCGTCTAGGCAACGTTTAACGTAAGCGATGAAGTTCTCTTGAAGAGGAGCTGGAATGGCGAGTTGGCGACCATAAACGCGACCTGCGATATCTTTTGCAAGGTTTGCGAGTTTGTCTTGTTGCGTCAGCAGTTCTAGCATGTCGCTACGATCTACTGGCATAAACAAACCTCGAGGAAGCTTGATGCGAATTTCGCGCTTGAGTACGTCCGCTTCTTTCTCTAGATGAGAAATTTGTGCACGAATTTCGGCTGCTTTTTCCCAATCACCCTGAGCACAAACTTCGAAGAAGTTGACTAGGTGGGAGCAACATTCGTTAACGCACACTACGTGACGCTGCAAAGGTTTAATAGGGGACTTTGCAAATAACCCCATAATTGTATTTACTGGCATGGTCATTCAACCTACTAAATATAACCCATAAGTAACAATACACCCTTTACGGGCGAAATGTTGTGCGATGGCTATAAAGGCGCGCATGGTAACGCATTAAATCCATCATTAAAACTGTTTTAGATCATCAATTGAGCGATATTTCACTCTTGCCGAGTGGGAAATATAGCAATATCCTGTCTCTATCTGCTTTGAAAGGTATAACTATGGAAACCGAGATAGAACTGAAGTTTTTTGTTTCTCCAGATTTTTCAGAAACTTTACGTCAAAAAATTTCTGAAGCAAAGATACTTCAGCATAGCTGTCGTGAGCTGGGTAACACTTATTTTGATACACCAGACAATTGGCTCAGACAGCATGATATTGGTCTGCGAATTCGTCGTTTCGATGAGGTTTATGTTCAAACGGTAAAAACCGCTGGGCGTGTCGTGGCTGGGTTACATCAGCGTCCTGAATACAATGCTGAGCATACAGGTAATGAACCTGATTTATCTTTGCACCCAGGTGATATTTGGCCAATGGGGAAAGATGTCGAAACTCTGCAAGCGGAACTTGCGCCTCTATTTTCGACCAACTTCACACGTGAGCAATGGTTAATTGCGATGGCGGATGGTAGCCAAGTGGAAGTGGCGTTTGACCAAGGTGAGGTGATTTCTGGTGAAGATCGCGATGCAATTTGCGAGGTTGAGCTGGAGCTGAAATCAGGTCAAACCGATGCGCTGTTTACTTTGGCGCGCAGTCTGAGTGATAACGGCGGTATGCGTTTAGGTAACTTGAGCAAAGCGGCACGCGGCTATCGCTTGGCTCTGGGTTATGATGGCGATGAAGTTAAGGCGATGGACTTGGTGGCAACCGATAAAAACGACACCGTTGAGTCTTGCCTCATTACTTCGCTTGAGCATGCCTTGTCTCACTGGCACTACCATGAGCAAATCTACTCTGAGCGTGAGTCGATAGATGCACTGCATGAGATCAAAAACTCGATTAGCTTTATCCGCCAGACGCTGACGATTTACGGTGACATCGTGCCGCGTAAAGCCAGTGCATTAATTCGCCAAGAGCTCAAGTGGCTAGAGCAAGATCTTGAGTGGATTAAGCAGTACGACTATCTCGATGATCTTTTAGAAGACAAAGGTCATGCGCTACGCAAACTGGACGCACGTAAGTTCTTAATTAAAGAGCTTTCAGAACTGCAGCAAGAATTGCCGTCACGTGAAGAAATGTTGGCACAGTTTAATTCTGCTCGTTATACCGCGTTATTGTTAGATTTGAGCCGTTGGATTTTGACTCGCGGTTGGCAGCCTTTCTTAGATGACAAATCTCGTCAAGCGATGGCTCAGTCGATTCAACCATTCTCGGTTGTGCAGCTTGAGCGTACTTGGCATGAACTGATGGAAGCGTTTCCACCAGAAAAAGTCATGAATCCGAGTGATTATATTGAGCAGCAATACCGCTTGATGCGTAACCTGTATACCGGAGTCGGTTTTGCTAGCTTATATGACGCTGAGGAGCGTAATAGCTTCCGTCTACCTTGGGCTGACTTGCTGCAAGGTATTGATGACTTGCTGACTTTAAAACCTCTTGAGAAGATGGTTGATAGTTTGCAAGATGATGAACGCGAGCAGCTTGAGCGCTGGCTATTTCGTCAAGAAACTTCGATTTTGCATGCTATGGAGCAAACTCGAGTTATCTGTATTGAAGCTGAGCCATATTGGCAAGAGTAGTGAAATGCTAATCGAAAAAAAGAGAGCCATCGGCTCTCTTTTTATCTTTTAAGTTTCTTCATTCGATGGCTTGCTATTGGGCGTAGAAGAGGGCGAGCCGTGTTGCAACTTATCGATATCTCGACTCATTTTTCGCTCGAGCTTTTCTAAGCGCTGCAAGATCACTTGTTGCTGCTCAAGTAAGATCAACATCTGCTTTTCTTTTTGCTCAGCCTTTAAAGTTTGCATCTTGCTCGGTGAGGTAATTACGGAAGTAATTAAGCCCGAAATCATACCAAATAAGCCCACCCCGCAGAGAATAACCGCTGCGGCAATGATTTTGCCTAGCTCGGTTACTGGGTAATGATCGCCATACCCCACTGTTGAAATAGTAACTAACGCCCACCATAAGGCATCAGCACCGCTGGTTATATTGGCATCCGGTGAGTGACCTTCAACAAACAACATCAGGCTAGAACCCAGCGTGAGTAGAACCACTAAAAGCAGCAATATCGAGGCAATAGTGGTTTCTTTACGGTTGCTGAGTACCTGTTTGACAATACTGCGGCTAGAGCGGATCACTAAAATCACCCGCAAAATATGAAAAATCCGCGCAAAGCGCAATGGCTCGATCATTGGCACACTGGCAATGAAATCTATCCAATGTTTTTTCAGAAAATGCTTCTTGTTTGCGGACCGGATCAAATCAATCGTTAGTTGTAGAAGAAAAATGCTGCATATAATGAAATCCAAGCCGATAAGTATTTGACGTGTTTCAGCCTCAATTGGGAAAAACAACAAGGCTGAGATCACAAATAGCGCCATAAATGAGAGAATTAGTGACAATAAGCTCATCGGCTTAGTGTCGTCTTTGATATCATTTCTATTCATACGAGGCTCGAAATAAATATGGGTGCTAGTACTGAAGTAGTATTTTTTTGCGGAGAGAACTTTAAGCCGCTGTAGAAAGCATATATGACTTAGTGGAGAACTAAAATGACGACAATGGCATTTAAGCCATGGGAGCGAGTGATTACGGATATTCGCCTCGTTCCCAAGATGGCCATGCTGATGGTGTTCAGTACCTTACTGATCGTCGGCAAGCAATTATGGGACGCCGAAACGTTCTACGAATCTCTTTTCGCTGCAACGGGCAACGCCGCTGTTGCTCGAGAGCATTATGAAGCCTACTTGGTAGACGTTGTATGGCAGACCATTGGTTTAATTGGTGTTTTCGTTTGTGTTCTTCTCTTCGCTGCGCGCGTTATGCTGCGTCAAACTCAGTACCTTAATATTGCCATTAAACGAATGGCAAGCGGTGATCTCAGTACCCCGATCCGTCTTGAGTGTCGCGATGAATATGGTGATGTGGCGCGTGAGCTAGAAAAAACGCGCGCTCAGCTACAAGATTTGATCAAAACTCAACTGCACTCCTCGCAAGAACTGGCGGGTCTGACTGAAGTGATGACCATGAGTATGTCAGAAACTAAAGAGTCGGCGCAGGAAGAGTTCCAAGAGATCGATCAGCTTGCCACGGCAATGAGTGAGATGACCTCCACGGTACAAACCGTGGCAGATCATGCGCAAAGTGCCTCATCACTGACTGAAAGCGCGTCAACGCAAGCGGTCACGGGTCAGCGTTTCGTTCAAGACACTGTGGGCAAGATCAGTGAACTATCACAAGATATTGCCGCATCAGCGCAAGCGGTAAACCAAGTTGAAGAAAGTGTTGATCAGATTGGTAGTGTGGTTGGTACGATTCAAGGCATTTCAGAACAAACTAACTTGCTAGCCCTAAACGCAGCTATTGAAGCAGCGCGTGCTGGCGAAGCCGGTCGAGGCTTTGCGGTGGTCGCTGATGAAGTGCGTAACCTTGCCCAGCGCACTCAACAAGCGACAGTAGAAATTCAAGAGATGATTTCTCAACTACAATCGAGTGCAACCAGCGCGGTTGAGTTGATGGAAAAGAGCGTAGTGGAAGCGGCAGAAGGGGTTGATCTGGTCACCAATGCTGGTAATGAGCTCAATGGCATCGTGATACAAGTGACGCAAATTAATGACATGAATTTCCAGATCGCGACAGCGGCAGGGCAGCAAAGTAGCGTTGCTGAGGAAATGAATCAAAACCTGACCAATGTACGTGAGCTGGTGGAAGCTTCGGTGACAGTTGTCAGTGAGCTGCTTGAAACCTCTGAAATTATGCAGAAAAATGCGGAAGAATTGGATAAGAAGATCGCCTCATTCAAAGTGTGATCTCACAGAGTGAACCAATAAACGCCTGCGAACACTTCGCAGGCGTTTTTTATTGCCTAAATTTTGTTATAACTAACGTTAATATCCAGCGTTACTTTGCGGGTATTGTGTTGTTTTAAAATGATTTGCTTCTGCGGGCAAATTAATCGCTTGATTTAACAAGGACGAACCATGCCGCTGCCTTTACCTCTCTCCCCTGTTTTGCAATCCGCTCTGGCGAACTTAGAACCATTCCAGTTACAGCAACATTGGCCTGAAGATATTTATCAGCAACTTGAGCGTGTAGCTGGGCTGAG
Organism: Vibrio rhodolitus; assembly: GCF_003350325.1. Classification (GTDB taxonomy): domain Bacteria; phylum Pseudomonadota; class Gammaproteobacteria; order Enterobacterales; family Vibrionaceae; genus Vibrio; species Vibrio rhodolitus. Next base: position 57,881 of record NZ_QLYZ01000009.1, read on the forward strand.
TCAATTTGTGGTTGAGGTGCTAGCAAAAGACGAGCGACTGCGTAACGAATTACCAGAAATGCTCGCGCAGCAGCAGCGTTATTCAGGCTATCGAGCGGAATTGGCAACTCAGTTAACGAAGTGCCTTGATGAGACGAGTGGTCAGCGAGTATTGAGACAGTTTCGTAACCGCGAAATGGCTTACATAGCTTGGCGCGATTTTTGTGGCAGTTGGACGCTGGAAGAAAGCTTAGAGCATGTTTCTCAGCTAGCCGAAGCGATGATTTTTGAAACTTATCAATGGCAATACAAAGCATGTTGTGAGCTGTGGGGCACACCTTGTAATGAACAAGGTGAAGCTCAGCCAATGCTGATCATCGGGATGGGCAAATTGGGCGGTGGTGAACTCAATTTCTCATCGGATATCGATCTTATATTTACCTACCCAGAGAACGGCGAAACACAAGGTGCACGCCGTAGCATTGCCAACGCGCAATTCTTTACTCGACTGGGACAGCGCATTATCAAAGCGCTCGATCAGCAAACCTTTGATGGTTTCTGTTATCGCGTCGATATGCGTATTCGTCCGTTTGGCGACAGTGGTCCGTTGGTAATGAGTTACGCGGCACTGGAAGATTACTACCAAGAGCAGGGGCGTGATTGGGAGCGCTACGCGATGATCAAAGCGCGCGTGATGGGGCGTGAGATGTACCCGGAATACCAAGAGCTACGCCAAATGCTGCGTCCATTTGTTTTCCGTCGTTATATCGATTTCAGTGCCATTCAATCACTGCGTCGTATGAAATCGATGATCAGTAGTGAAGTGCGTCGTCGTGGGTTGAGTAACAATATTAAGCTGGGTGCAGGCGGGATCCGTGAAGTTGAATTTATCGCGCAAGTGTTCCAGCTTATCCGTGGAGGACGCGAGCCAAGTCTGCGTCAACGTGGCTTGCTGGTCACTTTAGCGGCGATAGAAGAGCTTGAGTTATTAAGTTCGCAAGAAGTGACACATTTACGCGATGCATACAAGTTCTTACGCCGCCTAGAAAACTTATTGCAAGCCATGGCAGATAAACAAACCCAAACGTTACCTGATGGTGAAATAGAGCAATTACAACTTGCTGTGGCGATGGGTTACCAAGATTGGCCACAGTTGCTTGAGCAAGTGCAGTTCAATATGGCAAACGTGCATGCGGTGTTTACCAATTTGATTGGTGATGATGAAGAAGAGCAAAGCGAAGTAGCCAAACATTTTAACGAGCTCTGGGATATGGCGCAGCACAGTGATGTGATTGAGAGCATTTTAACCAATGATATCCAAGCGGCTGAACCGGAGAAGATGGCGCAAACCATCATCACCTTCAAACAAGATTTGGCAAAGAAAACGCTCGGACCACGCGGTCGAGAAGTGCTAAACCGTTTGATGCCGAAAATGTTCCAAGCCATTTTTGCTCATAAAGATGCTGAATTTGGTTTGCCGCGTGTACTGCATCTGCTGCATCGAATTGTGACTCGTACTACCTATTTAGAGCTTCTGGATGAGCACGGTGCCGCGTTGACTCAACTGGTACGCCTTTGTACGGCAAGCCCGATGATTTCTGAGCAGCTAGGTCGTTACCCAATTCTGCTTGATGAGCTGATTGACCCACAGCATCTGTACAACCCAATTCCGCTTGAGTCATATCGTACCGAGTTGCGTGATTATCTTGCTCGTATCCCAGAAGACGATATGGAGCAGCAGATGGAAGCGCTACGCCAATTTAAGCAAATCTGCATCTTGCGTATTGCCGCTGCGGATATCGCGGGCGTGTTGCCAGTGATGAAAGTGAGTGATCACTTAACTTATCTGTCTGAGGCGATTGTTGAGTGTGTCGTCAATCAAGCGTGGCTACAAATGGTGGCAAAATATGGTCAGCCTAATCACCTTAAAGATCGCGAAGGTAAAGGGTTTGCTGTCGTTGGCTACGGCAAAGTCGGTGGTTGGGAGCTTGGCTACAATTCCGATTTAGACATCGTATTTATGCATGACTGCCCAGTAAGTGCCTACACAGACGGTAAGAAAGATATTGATGGTCGCCAGTTCTACTTGCGACTTGCCCAGCGCATTATTCATATTTTCTCCACCCGCACCGCATCAGGGATTTTGTACGAAGTGGACACTCGCTTACGTCCATCGGGCGCATCAGGTTTATTGGTTAGCCCAACTGATGCATTTGATGAGTATCAACGTACCGAAGCGTGGACATGGGAGCATCAAGCCTTAGTTCGCGCGCGTATGATCTATGGCGATGAGCCGCTCCAGCGAGCCTTCCATGAGATCCGCCATGCGATCTTGTGTCTGCCGCGTGAAACTGCAGAATTGAAAAAACAAGTGGTTGATATGCGCATTAAAATGCGCGATCACTTAGGTGGCAAGAAAGCGGGACGCTTTATGCTCAAACAAGACCTCGGAGGCATTACTGATATTGAGTTTCTTGCCCAGTATTTGGTGCTGAACTATAGCCATGATAAACCGAAACTTACCCGCTGGTCTGACAATGTGCGAATCTTCGAATCTCTTATTGCACAAGGGATCATGGATGAGCAGCAAGCTTTGGCGGTGACCAATGCTTACACATCCATGCGCGATCAGATTCATCATCGTAATTTGTTGAACCTAGATGCCGATGTTGCTGACGATAAATTTACTCAGCAGCGAGAAATGGTGGTCGAGGTTTGGAATCAATGGCTAAGCTAGTGGTATAGAGTAAAGGTAAAGGTTTTGACGGCTGAAACGCTATGATAAACTTTGCCGAGAATTAAATAGTGGAGTTCAATGATGAAACCAATCCTACCTGACTACAGTCAAGCAGGTGTACTGATTATTGGTGACGTAATGCTAGACCGTTACTGGTCCGGTCCAACTGGTCGTATTTCGCCAGAAGCACCAGTACCAGTAGTGAAAGTAGAAAACAACGAAGAGCGTCCTGGCGGTGCGGCGAACGTAGCAATGAACATTGCTTCGCTAGGTGGACATGCGCATATCGTTGGTTTAACAGGGATTGATGAACCGGCTAAAGTGCTGAATGAGACACTATCAGCACTGAAAGTGAAATGTGATTTTGTTTCACTGCCTAACCTACCAACTATTACTAAGCTACGTGTGTTAAGCCGTGGTCAGCAACTGATTCGTTTGGATTTTGAAGAACCATTTGAAGGGGTTGATCCTGAACCGATTTTAGATCGCATGGACCAAGCGCTGCCAAAAGTGCAAGCTGTGGTGCTGTCTGATTACGCAAAAGGCGCGCTTGAACACGTACAGATGTTTATTCAAAAAGCACGTGCGGCAAATGTACCTGTGTTTATTGATCCAAAAGGCGCTGACTTTGAGCGTTACCGTGGTGCGACATTGCTAACTCCAAACATGGCTGAATTTGAACATGTGGTTGGTAAGGTTAAATCTGAACAAGATCTGATTGAGAAAGCGCTTGGCTTGATTGAGCAGTTCGACTTTGAAGCGCTACTTGTTACTCGCAGTGAAAACGGTATGACGCTGATTCGCCGTGGTCAGGAACCATTCCACCTACCAACGCAAGCGAAGGAAGTCTTCGATGTAACAGGTGCGGGTGATACGGTAATTTCTGTCTTGGCAGCATCGGTTTCAGCTGGTAAACCGCTTGACCAAGCTTGTGCGCTAGCCAACGCAGCTGCAGGTGTGGTTGTTGGTAAGCTGGGTACCTCAACGCTGTCTACCATTGAGTTGGCGGAAGCGATTCACGGCAGTCACGATACAGACTTTGGTGTGATTTCAGAAGCGGCTCTGATTGAAGCGGTGAAAAAAGCGCAATCACGTGGTGAGAAAGTTGTGATGACCAATGGCTGCTTTGATATTTTGCATGCCGGTCACGTGTCATATCTAAACCATGCTGCAGAGCTTGGCGATCGCCTTATTGTGGCGGTAAACACAGATGAGTCGGTTAAACGCCTTAAAGGTCCTGGTCGTCCAGTTAACCCAACTGATCGCCGTATGGCGGTGTTAGCGGGTCTTGGCGTGGTGGATTGGGTGGTGCCATTTGGTGAAGATACTCCACAACGCTTGATCGCAGAAGTGTTGCCAGACTTATTGGTTAAAGGTGGTGATTACAAACCAGAAGAGATTGCTGGTGGTAAAGAAGTGATTGCCAATGGCGGCGAAGTGAAAGTACTTAACTTTGAAGATGGCTGCTCAACCAGTGAGATCATCAACGCGATTAAAGGCGGCAAAGGTTAATTTGACCACGCCAAGCTAATCAGCAATATAAACGCTCATCTTTGATGGGCGTTTTTTTGTGCGCGATGCTTACAGAAAAAGAAAAAGGAGCCGATTGGCTCCTTTTACTATTTAATTGGCAGAAGAATTAGTCTTCTAGCTCACCACAGAAGCGGTAACCTTCACCGTGAATCGTTGCGATGATTTCAGGTGTACCAGACACTGACTCGAAGTGCTTACGGATGCGACGAATCGTTACGTCAACAGTACGGTCATGTGGCTTAAGCTCGCGACCTGTCATTTTCTTCAGAAGATCCGCACGAGTTTGGATCTTACCTGGGTTCTCACAGAAGTGCAGTAGGGCACGGAACTCTGAACGAGGTAGCTTGTAGCTATCACCATCAGGGCTCACTAGAGAGCGGCTGTTGATGTCTAGAACCCAACCGTTGAACTGGTATTTCTCAACGCTACGTTTTTCCTCTTGAACTGAGCTAGAGTTCATAGAGCGGTTTAGTAGGTTGCGTGCACGAATAGTCAGTTCACGTGGGTTAAATGGCTTAGTGATGTAGTCATCAGCGCCAATTTCCAGGCCAAGGATTTTATCGACTTCGTTGTCGCGACCTGTTAGGAACATAAGTGCCACGTTAGCTTGTTCACGTAGTTCACGAGCTAGCAATAAACCATTCTTGCCTGGTAGGTTGATATCCATGATCACCAAGTTGATTTGACTTTCAGTCAAAATCTGGTGCATCTCTTCACCGTCACTGGCTTCGAATACAGCGTATCCCTCTGCTTCAAAAATACTCTTTAGAGTGTTACGAGTTACTTGCTCATCTTCAACAATAAGAATCTGCGGGGTTTGCATTGGCGTTACCTAAACTTGTGAAAAAAATGTGCTAATAGAATAAATACTAGGCAAAAACATTACTTACAGGTAATTGATTTTGACAATAAACCAAAGACTATAAAAAAACTTTCTTTACATGCCCGCCATCCTTGGTGTTACTTTCTTTCAGAAGAGGTTCCTTATCCTCATTCATACTATTAGGCGTTTGATTCGGATTTTATAGAGTTAACAGCATGCTAACAATGCTCAAATGTTAATTCCATTCACTTTGTTGATTTATATCAAGAGATTCTTTGTAACAGATATTAATGGTAAATGACAGTTGTAAAATTATTGGTAATATGATGATTGATGCTCATTTTTGGCAAGCTTACTGTGATCCATACTTCAAATTTGAAAATACAATTCCAACTGGCGATTTTGTGATTGTTACGGCGAATAATCCGGCTAGCCAGAGGTTATCAGATCACGAAAACCTTTTAAGAAATAGTCGCTTGCAGTGTGATCTCGCGCTTTATAAATATTCTCAAGTGCTGGTTGGAAATGGCGATTTTTCATGGTCTGAAATCAGCTTTGCAAGTGTGATCTCCGTGACACTAGCTATTGAGCTTGGGCGAAAATATCAGCAGAATGCTATCTACTTTGTTCAAGATGAACAGATCAATTTGTTATCTTGCCTGCCGGATAGAACAAAAATCAACCTAGGGGAATGGCGTTATAGGATCAGATAAGGAATTCAATTTAAGTTCATGGAGGAAGACATGAGAGACATAACACCTGATATTTGTGACAAATTTGAACGTCACGTTAATTACGTAAATTTACCACTAAGTAACTTTGGTCAAAGAACGGCATTTTGGGGAGAAATTGTGACGGTACGCTGTTACCACGATAACTCTAAAGTGCGTGAAGTACTCGGACAAGATGGACGAGGCAAAGTGCTGTTTGTGGATGGTAATGGCTCGTGTCAACGAGCGCTGCTTGGTGATCAACTTGCAATTTTGGCGATCGAGAATCATTGGGAAGGGATCATTATTAATGGTGCCATTCGTGATGCTGCAATGATCGCGCAAATGGATATCGGTGTTCAAGCACTCGGGACTTGCCCTTTGAAAACGGAAAAGCGCGGGGTTGGAGAAGTGAATGTGATGCTGACCATTCACAATCAGATGATTCAACCGGGGCATTATGTTTACGCTGACTGGAATGGCGTGCTGACTTCGAGCGAACTTCTTAACTGGGATTAGATTGGCTAAAAGCGAAAGCCAATTCCAACTTCGAACCCTTGTTGCCACTCTTGATAATCGAGAGTGGCATGCAAATCGAGCTGTTCAGTCAGATGAACTCGGCTAGAGACTTCAGCGGCAATACCACTTTCTTGACCTTTAGGTGCGTCTTGATCGGTATATGAGTGCAACGAGCTTTTGACTGAGAGGCGCGGGGAAACCTGATAGCTTAGCCCACTTAGAAACCCACTTTCTTTTTTATCATCAAGGCGTGTCCCTACATAAACATCCACTTTATCAAATAAGTTGTAGGCGTATCCGCTATCGATGGTCCAAGAATCAAAGCTATGCTGATTACTGTCAGTCGAGAGAAATAATTTGTGTGGCGAGTCTTTTTCTGCGAATTGCAGTTTAGGCAGATCGGCAGCGGTCACCCCGCAACTTAGGAGGGTGAGAACTAGGCTAATTATTTTTTTCATAAGCCACCTCAATCCATTGGGTAAGATCAATCTTTCCACTGCATGGACAATTAAAGCATAAAACTCAATGCCTATCCGCGTTTTTTAACTAAATGAGATCAAAACTGCTATATGTGTATTGTTTTTATTCGCTCTCGGCTTGTTAAAGTCGCGAATGCGCCTGAATTGTCGCCTTAAAAAACAAACTTTTCGTTGACTAAATGTTGGGAAATAGGTTAAACGTAGAGGTAAGCAAACACATTGAAGTATTTATTGATGCAACTTAACAGCCAAAATGTAATGACCACCACCATTATTATTACCGACACTACGCGCGTTGGGGCAGGCTGCTAAGCGTAAAAAATTCAAAAAAAGGCCTGTATCCCAAACGGTACAGGCCTTTTTTTATACCAATTTATCGAGAATTCGGAGGAAGGGATGCGAGTTTTAAAATTTGGCGGATCGTCACTGGCAGATGCAGATCGCTTTTTAAGAGCGGCAGATATTATTGCCAACAATGCACAGCAAGAAGAAGTTGCGGTTGTACTATCAGCACCGGGTAAGACAACCAATAAACTGGTTGCAGTGATTGATGCGGCTTTAAAAGGCAGTGACGCCGAATTGCAAATTGCCGAAATCGAAGATCTATTTCGTGGTCTACTAGCGGAAGTTCAACAGTCAGTGCCGAACTTAGACGCGAGCGGCTACAACCATCAAGTGAAAAGCTCACTGACTCAGCTCCGTCAGTTCGTCAATGGCATCAGCTTGTTGGGTATGTGCCCAGATAACGTGAACGCACGCATTATCAGTAAGGGGGAGCGCGTGTCGATTCAATTAATGAAGGCAGTACTAGAAGCCAAAGGTCAGCCAGCAAGCTTGATTGACCCGGTTGAATACTTGCTTGCGCGCGGTGATCACCTTGAAGCTATGGTCGATGTTGAAATTTCGACAGACAACTTCCGCGCCAAGCCGCTACCACAAGGTCACGTTAATATCATGCCGGGCTTTACTGCCGGTAATGCAAAAGGTGAACTTGTAACCTTGGGTCGCAATGGCTCTGACTATTCAGCCGCTGTTCTGGCTGCGTGTCTGCGCGCTGAGTGCTGCGAAATTTGGACTGACGTAGATGGCGTCTACAACTGCGATCCACGTTTAGTGGATGATGCTCGTCTACTTAAATCACTAAGCTACCAAGAGGCGATGGAGCTGTCTTACTTCGGCGCTTCAGTATTGCATCCAAAAACCATCGCGCCGATTGCTCAATTTCATATCCCATGTCTGATCAAAAACAGCTTTAACCCACAGGGCGCGGGGACGTTGATCGGTCAAGATACTGGTGAAGATAAGCTGGCGATCAAAGGCATTACGACCTTAAGCGATCTCACTATGGTTAACGTTTCTGGTCCGGGCATGAAAGGCATGGTTGGCATGGCAAGCCGCGTATTTGGCGCGATGTCATCTGCAGGCGTTTCAATTGTTCTTATCACCCAATCGTCTTCTGAATACAGCATCAGTTTCTGTATCGAAGCGGCAGATAAAGCGCTGGCTGAGCAAGCTCTGAAAGATGCGTTTGAGCTAGAACTCAAAGACGGTCTACTTGAGCCGGTTGAGTACATTGATGATGTCGCTATCGTCACGCTGGTTGGTGATGGTATGCGCACTTCTCGCGGCGTTGCTTCTCAGTTCTTTGCTTCGTTGGCGGAAGTGAACGTCAATATTGTCGCTATCGCTCAGGGCTCATCAGAGCGTGCAATCTCAGCGGTTATTCCAGAAGATAAAATTTCAGAAGCTATCAAAGCATGTCACGAGAACTTGTTTAACTCTAAGCATTTTCTTGATGTGTTTGTAGTTGGTGTTGGTGGTGTTGGTGGCGAACTGGTTGATCAGATCCAACGTCAGCAGGCTAAGTTGGCTGAGAAAGGCATTGTGCTACGAGTATGTGGCTTAGCAAACAGTAAAGGTGTGCTGCTTGATGGACACGGCTTACCGTTAGAACATTGGCGCGATCGTCTAAACGGTGCGTCAGAAGCCTTTAGTTTGGCAAGCCTTAAGTCTTTGGTTCAGCGCAATCATATCATTAACCCTGTCTTGGTTGATTGTACGTCAAGTGAAGCTATTGCTGAGCAATATGCCGATTTTCTCGCGGCTGGTTTCCATGTTGTTACTCCAAACAAAAAAGCCAATACCGCGAGCATGGCTTACTACCATCAGTTACGTAACGTAGCTCGTAGCTCGCGTCGTAAATTGATGTATGAAACAACGGTAGGTGCGGGTCTGCCTGTGATTGAAAACCTGCAAAACCTTATCTCAGCCGGTGATGAACTTGAGCGTTTTACAGGTATTTTGTCAGGTTCACTTTCTTACATCTTTGGTAAGTTAGATGAAGGCATGACGCTTAGCCAAGCGACTAATATCGCCAAAGATAATGGCTTTACCGAGCCAGACCCTCGTGATGATCTATCGGGTATGGACGTGGCTCGTAAGCTGCTTATTCTTGCTCGTGAAGCAGGCATGTCGCTGGAATTAGAAGACGTTGTGGTCGATCAAGCATTGCCACCAGGTTTTGATGATTCAGGCAGCATTGATGAATTTATGCAGCGTCTCCCAGAAGCCGATGCTTATTTCCAAGAGCAAGTTGCTAAGGCGCGTGAGCAGGGTAAAGTGCTGCGCTATGTCGGTGAAATCGTCGATGGTCAATGCCGCGTAAGCATTGCTGCTGTCGATGAAAATGACCCAATGTTCAAGATCAAAGATGGCGAAAATGCGCTCGCATTCTACAGCCGTTACTACAATCCAATTCCATTGGTATTACGTGGTTACGGCGCGGGTACTGAAGTAACAGCAGCAGGTGTTTTTGCTGATGTGATGCGTACTCTTGGCTGGAAATTGGGGGTATAACCATGGCTCGTGGTATGGATGTAGTGGTTTATGCTCCGGCATCAATTGGTAACGTGAGTGTTGGTTTTGATGTGTTAGGTGCCGCGGTGTCTCCTATTGATGGCACCTTGCTCGGTGACCGCGTGTTAGTAAGCCAAGGTGATGACGCGTTTACGCTTAGCACTGCGGGCAATTTTGTTTCTAAACTGCCGACAGACCCGAAAGAGAACATTGTTTACGATTGTTGGAGAGTGTTTGCTCGTGAACTCGATCGTAAAGGAGAGGCGTTATTGCCGGTGGCAATGACGCTTGAGAAAAACATGCCGATTGGTTCCGGACTAGGTTCCAGTGCCTGTTCAATTGTTGCTGCGTTGGATGCGTTAAACCGGTTTCATGGTCAGCCGTTAAGTGAGATGGAATTGCTCGCGTTGATGGGTGAGATGGAAGGGCAGATCTCTGGTGGCATTCATTATGATAACGTTGCCCCGTGCTACCTAGGTGGTTTGCAATTAATGCTGGAAGAGCTCGGTATTATTAGCCAAGAAGTGCCATGTTTTGATGAGTGGTACTGGGTGATGGCTTATCCGGGTATTAAGGTCTCAACTGCTGAAGCACGCTCGATTTTGCCATCGCAATATCGCCGTCAAGATGTGATTGCCCATGGACGCAACTTAGCGGGCTTTGTTCATGCGTGTCATTCTAATCAACCTGAACTTGCTGCAAAAATGATCAAAGACGTGATCGCAGAACCATATCGTGAGAAACTACTGCCTGGTTTTGCTGATGCGCGCAAGTATGCGACGTCAGCTGGAGCACTGGCAACGGGTATTTCAGGTAGTGGTCCAACACTATTTAGTATCTGTAAAGAGAAAGACATAGCTGAGCGTGTAGCTCGATGGCTCGAACAAAACTACGTACAAAATGAAGAGGGATTCGTTCATGTTTGTCGTCTAGATAAACAAGGTTCGAAAGTGACAGGAAGTGAGCTATGAAGCTGTACAACATAAAAGAAAATGATGAACAAGTATCCTTTGGTCAAGCTGTTCGCCAAGGGTTAGGACGCAACCAAGGTCTGTTTTTTCCATCGCAGTTACCAAAATTTGATGATGTAGATGCGCTGTTAGATGAAGATTTCATCGCGCGTAGTACCAAGATCCTATCCGCCTTGATTGGTGATGAGTTGGCGGGTGAGCAAGTCAACGCTATGGTTGACGCGGCATTTCAATTTCCAGCACCGATAAAATCAGTTAAGCCGGGGGTTTATGCCCTAGAGCTGTTCCATGGTCCAACGCTTGCGTTTAAAGACTTTGGTGGTCGCTTTATGGCGCAATCTTTAGCTGCGGTATCTAATGGCGGCAAAATCACCATTCTAACTGCGACTTCCGGTGATACTGGCGCGGCCGTGGCGCATGCTTTTTATGGCATGGAAGACATCAACGTAGTGATCCTTTACCCGAAAGGTAAAATTAGTCCGCTGCAAGAAAAGCTGTTCTGTACCCTAGGCAAGAATATCCATACTGTGGCGATTGATGGCGATTTTGATGCTTGTCAGGCGTTGGTAAAACAAGCTTTTGATGATGCTGCACTGCGTGAAGAAATTGGTCTTAACTCGGCGAACTCAATCAACATCAGCCGTTTAATGGCGCAGATTTGTTACTACTTTGAAGCGGCATCGCAGTTGACTAAGCAGCAACGTGAAAACCTCGTCGTTTCTGTCCCAAGCGGTAACTTCGGTAATCTAACCGCGGGTCTACTGGCGAAAGCGATGGGCTTACCGATTAAGCGCTTTATTGCCGCAACCAATGCTAACGATACAGTGCCTCGTTACCTAGAAACTGGTCAATGGGATCCTAAACCGACGGTGGCAACCACGTCTAACGCGATGGATGTCAGCCAGCCAAATAACTGGCCACGTATTGAAGAGCTTTGCCAATTAAAAGGTTGGGGTTTAGATACCTTGGGCAAAGGTGCGGTCACTGACGAGCAAAGCGCAGCATCAGTGCAGGAACTGCATCAGTTAGGCTATCTATGTGAGCCACACGGCGCGATTGCTTACCGAGTGTTAGAAGATCAACTCGCAGAAGGTGAAACAGGACTATTCCTATGTACCGCTCACCCAGCGAAATTCAAAGAAGTGGTGGATGATATTCTTGGTAGTGATATTGAACTACCGGGACCACTGGCAAAACACGCGGTGATGGAGCTTCTATCAGAAGATCTCGCCAATGATTTTGAAGCCTTGAAGCAAGTGCTGAGAAAAGTGCAGAAATAGCAAAAAGGTCGCGAAAGCGACCTTTTTTAATGGATGCGGGAATTGGGAACGCCAATAAATGGCCTACGGAGTATTCCGTAGTGAAGTTTTGCTAAGCTTTCCCGTAACTCCGCTAGGCTGAGCATTCCCGAAACGAGGCATTAGCCGTGTGTTCCCGCATCTCGAAGCACTGCGTTTTACGTATTGAAGCTATATTGCAAAAGAACTCGGTCTGAATTAGCTCTCTCTCGAGGCTCAACTAGGCTGAGCTTTCCCGAAACGAATCATTAGCCGAGTTTTTCCACTTCCAGAAGCACTGCGTTTTACGTATTGAAGCTATATTGCAAAAGAACTCGGTCTGAATTAGCTCTTTCTCGAAGCTCAGCTAGGCTGAGCATTCTCGAAACGAGGCATTAGCCGAGTGTTCTCGCTTCCCGAAGCACTGCGTTTACGCAGTGCGTTCTCTTAATCTCTTCAAGATTCAAAGATTAACGATTCAAGGCAAAAATTGGCAGGGACAAATGCCAACGAATTGCGCCTAAACGGATGACTAAGGTAGAAATGACCCCAATCAAAAAGGCGGTGTCGTTACTGCATCCCATCGCCAGCGCACTGGTGTGGAATGCGCCGCCGATAATACATGCGGTAGCGTAAACTTCGCTTCTCAATACCATAGGGACTTCTCGGGCAAGGACATCACGGATAATACCGCCGCCACAGCCAGTGATGACGCCCATGATAATTGCCACTAACGCTGAGTCTTGAAACATCATCGCCTTTTCAACCCCGATGCCGACAAACACGGCTAACCCTACTGCGTCACAAACGGGCAAGATCCACCATGCGAGGCGTTTAGGTCTGCGAACAATCAGCATTGTTAGTAGACAAGTGACAAAGATAACCCAAAGATAGTTGGTGTCGGTTATCCAAAATACTGGTGTTGCACCAAGCGACATGTCACGAATCGTGCCGCCACCAATGGCGGTTACGCTGCCGAGTACGACAACCCCAAACGGGTCCATTTTCAGGCGCCCGGCCAGTAAAACCCCAGATATTGCAAAAATGGCAGTGCCAAAAAGGTCAATTATATAAATTAACAAGGAATCCATATTGTTCGGATCTCGATACTGATAAAAACTGTATTAGCTAGCAAATAAATATCACCGATAAAAATCGGCGCCGCATAGTACGAGATAACGGGCAAGACCGTTAACGCTTTTGTCTCACTGTTTCGAAGAGCTCACAAACTTGTTCAATCGCATGCAGCGTTCGTGGTGTTGGGCGATTTATCCAATCCGAATTTAGCGTCCAAACCTGCTCTTTTTGCAGTGCCTGAAGCTGCGCTTTCCATGGTTGCCACATGGTGGTGTTATCAATCGCATGGCGCGAGGTAAAAATCACTTCGGGATTAGCTAGGATTACCTGTTCGAGTCCAACTTGTGGGTAGGAGGCTGCACTATCAGCAAAGACATTTTCTCCCCCACAGAAGCTGAAGACTTCACTTGGCCAGTGTCCTTTGGCTACTGTGATGATCGGTTTTTCGCTAAGTTGATAGAAGTAACTGACCGGTTGCTCGGTTGCGTACTTCTGCTTCATATCCTTGAGCGCTTGACGAAAATCGCTGGCTGCTTGTTGACCTATGCTTGGGTCATCGGCGTATTGACTGAGTTCTTCAATATTGTTCGCGATATCTCGTAAGGAGGTTGCTTGGGAGTCGTAAAAAGTAAAGCCGAACTGGCGTAATTTGTCCAAGTCTTTGGCTGGATTACCAGATGGCCAAGCGATGATAAGGTCGGGCTGAAGAGTAATAATACGCTCTATGTTGATGCCCTGATAATTGGCGACTTTTTCCAGTTTTTGAGCAAACTCGGGGTAGTCACTGCGGTCGCTAACGGCTACAAGCTTGTCTCCTAAACCTGCCGCATAAGCAAGTTCGGTGGCTGATGGTGCAAGGCTAATGACTCGCTCAATCGTTTGCGCATATAGAGAAAAACTGGTGAAAGAAAGCAGTAAAGCTAATCGAAACATTACAATCCTTGGTAGATAGCACCCATGATGAGGCTTTGGAGGAAAACCCACAGCCATAAACGGCTAACCAGCAGTTTACGCAGTTGGGCAAAATGAAGTGCTGCTGGAGCGATACGACCGCCGAGTTTAGCGCGAACCGCTTTTTTACCGGCATAAATCGCTGGACCAACGAGAGAAAGCTCTAGTTTTGCACCACAGCAAATCAATAACCAAGCCGGGCCTGGTAGCGGATACGTTGCTGCTTGTTGTTTAAGCAGTGATAAAGCGGCACTGGCTCGGTTGCCCAACAAAATAAGCAAGGCAAAAAGGCGTAGCGGAACAACGTCGAGCACGGCGAGAATTTTAACTGCGGGTAAACCAAATGGCATAAATTGCTGGCGTGAAGGTGACCACGCGCGCGCCAGTTCCATTGCCATACGGTAGGTGAAGGCCGCTATGCCTCCGCCAATCGCATACCAAAACAGGACTGCCACCACGTTGCGTCCATATCCCATGATCAAAGTTTCACTTCCTGCTTTGCCAAGACCAAGCAAAGAGAGTGTCTCGGTTGAGCGGTTAACCAGTGGGGCGAGAAGCTTTTTGCCAGCAGTAGCGTTTTCATCGGCAAGTAACAGAGTAAACTGAGTTGCAAAAGTTTGGTTGTTGCGCCAATCCAGCGCGAGTAGCAAAAAAGCTAACTCATAGAGTTGTGGCTGCCAAACTAAGGTTTTTAGCGCCCAGAGGACGGCAAACATTGGCAGCATCATTAGTAGCCAAGCAAGCGTACCTGAGGTCAGACTTTGTGAGTAGTTACTTTGCGAGTTAACCTTGTTGGCTAACTGTTCTGCGAACTTGTGCCATAAGATGGCAGGATGGGCTTCGCGTGGGAAAGGAAGAACCCAATGACAAAGTAATGCGCCCCACATGACGAGGAGCGCACCGTTAGCAAATAGCTGATTAAAGAGTTCTTCCATGAGCGTTAAGCGATTATGCCTTTAGCAATTCAACCATTTTGATCACCATTTCTGATGAGCTTTGCGCAGCCAGTGGCAGGAACTCATCAAAGCTCATTGTTGCTTCTTTGTCTGCTACGTCAGAGATAGCGCGAACCACCACAAACGGCACTTTAAATTGGTGACAAGTTTGAGCAACTGCCGCTGCTTCCATTTCTACTGCAACAACAGAAGGGAAGTGCTTACGGATAAATGTTTGGCGCTCAGCGCTTGCTACGAATGCATCACCAGTACAAATTAGACCACGTACCGCGTGTTTGTCTGCCATTTGCGCTAGCGCTTGCTCTGCGATATCCATTAGTTTTGCATCTGCGATGAATGCCGCTGGCTGTTGTGCCATTTGACCGATTTCGTAGCCAAACGCGGTTACGTCAGCATCGTGGTGGCGAACTTCAGTCGAGATAACCACGTCACCTAGGTTTAGGCTTGAGTCAAAACCGCCAGCAGAACCTGTGTTGATCACCACGTCTGGTTGGTACTCATCTAGCAAAATAGTGGTACCTACTGCTGCCGAAACTTTACCGATACCTGATTGAAGTAGAACTACTTCAACGCCATTTAGTTGACCAGAGAAGAAAGTACAACCTGCTTTTGTCACTTCTTGGCAGTTGTCGATAGAGCCTTTAAGGATGGCAACTTCTTGTTCCATCGCACCGATGATACCGATTTTCATAGGGAATCCTGTTTATTCCAATAGCTAGCTTTTGATGGCGTAAGTGTACCAGAAACGGTGGGAATGGGAACGTTCAGCAAACGAAGCGAGCTGCGTTTGTGGAACGCACAGCAAGGCTGTGCTCACGGATGCGGGAATGCTCGGCTACGCCTCACTATGGGACGCTTGCTAAAGCTTCGCTTACGGAAATAGGGTGGGTGACGCTCACTGAGCTTTGATAATAGAGAATTGAGAAACAAGTGCGGCTAGTTGTCTTGTCGTATAAAAGCACAGCATTTACTTCCCGAAGTCCAGCGAGGCTGAGCGTTCTCGAAGCAAAGCTTTGTTTGTGGAACGCACAGCAAGGCTGTGCTCATGGATGCGGGAATGTTCGGCGGCGCCTCACTATGGGACGCTTGCTAAAGCTTCGCTTACGGAAATAGGGTAGGTGACGCTCACTGAGCTTTGATAATAGAGAATCGAGAAACAAGTGCGGCTAGTTGTCTTGTCGTATAAAAGTACAGCATTTACTTCCCAAAGCCCAGCGAGGCTGAGCGTTCTCGAAGCAAAGCTTGGCTTTGCGTTCCCACCTCTGTAGCGAAGCTCGCTTCGCGTTCTACAAAGCTGTTGCTTAACCTCTGTACATCCCCTATAATTCGCGCTCCTCGTACCGGCTGAATCAGAGATTGGCTGGTACAAATATTAACCTACTCTTATTAGGAGAGAATTATGTCTCTGAATGCAGAAACTAAAGCAGCAATCGTTGCAGATTACGCACGTGGCGAAGGCGACACTGGTTCACCAGAAGTACAAGTAGCACTACTAACTGCTTCTATCAACCACCTACAAGGTCACTTCAAAGCTCACAAAGGCGACCACCACAGCCGTCGTGGTCTACTACGCATGGTTTCTCGCCGTCGTAAGCTTCTAGACTACCTAAAAGGTAAAGATCTAGGTCGCTACCAAGACCTAATCGCTCGTCTAGGCCTACGTCGCTAATAGCGACTGCTTAGCAGTTTGTCAGAAAAGGGGCTTTATGCCCCTTTTTTGTTGCCCGTTACTTATTTTGGCTGCGATAGCTTAGCCAAATCCTACGAATGCCGTTATACTACGCACGGCTAAATCCCGTTTTGGGGTTTTCTCGATAGCTCACTGCATTACAGTCAACCACGTCGACCAAAAGGTCGCGACTATTAAAAGGGAACTCAAGCAAGTTTCTTTTCACTAGTCGCGATTCGTAATGCCTTGAGTATTAAACTACAAATCTGAGCTTTGCTTAGAAACAAGGATTAACAATGTTCGAAAAACCAGTTGTTAAAACGTTCCAGTACGGTAACCACACGGTTACTCTAGAAACTGGCGTTATCGCACGTCAAGCTACTGCAGCTGTTATGGTTACTATGGACGATACTGCGGTATTCGTTTCTGTAGTAGGTAAGAAAGAAGCGGTTGCAGGTCAAGACTTCTTCCCGCTAACAGTAAACTACCAAGAGCGTACATACGCAGCAGGTAAAATCCCTGGTGGTTTCTTCAAGCGTGAAGGTCGTCCTTCTGAAGGTGAAACGCTAACGGCTCGTCTAATCGACCGCCCAATTCGTCCTCTATTCCCAGAGGGTTTCACTAACGAAGTACAAGTTATCGCAACTGTAGTTTCTGTTAACCCAGACGTACAACCAGATATCCCAACAATGATTGGTACATCTGCAGCACTAGCAATCTCTGGTATTCCGTTCAACGGTCCTATCGGTGCAGCACGTGTTGGTCACATTGACGGTCAACTAGTACTAAACCCAAGCAACACTGAGCTAAACGCATCTCGTCTAGATCTAGTAGTTGCAGGTACTGAATCTGCAGTACTAATGGTTGAATCAGAAGCTGACAACCTAACTGAAGAAGAAATGCTATCTGCAGTTGTATTTGGTCACGACCAACAACAAGCTGTAATCAAAGCAATCAACGAATTCGCGGCAGAAGTTGCAACTCCTGCATGGAACTGGGTTGCTCCAGAAGCAAACACAGCTCTTAACGAAAAAGTAGCAGACCTAGCGGAAGCTAAACTAGTTGAAGCTTACCAAATCACTGAGAAAATGGCTCGTTACGACCGCATCCACGAGATTGCTGGTGAAGTAAACGCAGCAATTCTTGCTGAAGATCCAGAAGCAGATGCAAAAGAAATTCACACTATCTTCCACGATCTAGAGAAGACAGTTGTACGTCGCAGCATCATCGCTGGTAACCCACGTATCGATGGTCGTGAGAAAGACATGGTTCGTGCACTAGACGTACGTACTGGTGTTCTTCCACGTACTCACGGTTCTTCACTATTCACTCGTGGTGAAACTCAGGCGCTAGTAACAGCAACTCTAGGTACTCAACGTGATGCACAAATCATCGATGAGCTAACTGGTGAGAAGAAAGATTACTTCCTACTACACTACAACTTCCCTCCATACTGTGTAGGTGAAACTGGTTTTGTAGGTTCTCCTAAGCGTCGTGAAATCGGTCACGGTAAACTAGCGAAGCGTGGTATTGCTGCTGTAATGCCATCTATCGATGAGTTCCCATACACTGTACGTGTAGTATCAGAAATCACTGAATCTAACGGTTCATCTTCAATGGCTTCAGTATGTGGTACTTCTCTAGCGCTTATGGACGCTGGTGTGCCAATCAAGTCTTCTGTTGCGGGTATCGCAATGGGTCTTGTTAAAGAAGGCGATGACTTCGTAGTTCTTTCTGACATCCTTGGTGACGAAGACCACCTAGGTGACATGGACTTTAAAGTAGCAGGTACTCACACTGGTATCACTGCACTTCAAATGGACATCAAGATCGAAGGTATCACTAAAGAGATCATGCAAATTGCGCTTAACCAAGCTCAAGGCGCACGTAAGCACATCCTATCTGTAATGGATCAAGCTATCTCTGGTGCTCGTGACGATATCTCTGAATTCGCTCCTCGCATTCACACAATGAAGATCAGCGCAGAGAAGATCAAAGACGTTATCGGTAAAGGTGGTGCAGTTATCCGTGCTCTAACTGAAGAGACTGGTACTACTATCGAAATCGAAGATGACGGCACAATCAAGATCGCAGCAACTGAAGGTGCAGCGGCGAAAGAAGCTATCCGTCGTATCGAAGAGATCACTGCTGAAGTTGAAGTAGGTCGTATCTACACAGGTAAAGTTGCTCGTCTAGCTGACTTCGGTGCATTCGTAACTATCCTGCCAGGTAAAGACGGTCTAGTACACATTTCTCAAATCTCTGAGAAGCGTGTTGAGAAAGTGTCTGACTACCTAACTGAAGGTCAAGAAGTTCAAGTTAAAGTTCTTGAAATCGACCGTCAGGGCCGTGTACGTCTAAGCATGAAAGAAGCAGTTGAAAAGCCAGCAGAAGAAGCTGAAAAGCCAGCTGCTGACGCAGAGTAATTGCCCATCCTATTAGCCTAGTCGGCTAAAAGCATGCTATAAAGGGAGCTGTGAGCTCCCTTTTTTTATGCGTAATTCATATCCAGTCAAACGCGAGTTTGCTCAACTGGATGCGACATTTCTAGGGCTTAACTCATATAAGTAGGTAACAGGAGTATGTATTTGTGAAATGGTTTCAAACCGTAACGCTTGGCTTAAGCATGTTGATTGCCACTGGCTGCGCATCAACTGCGGACAAGCAACAGTGGTTCTATCCGCCGATGGCGGTACCTTTGCAAGCGAGTATGCAGCAAGAGGTACAAATTGCGCGTTTGTCTCAATTACTTCTACGTCCGAATCTTTCTGAAGAGTTGCGCGCTAAAATGCTCTACGAGCGTGGTAATTATTATGACAGTGTTGGTCTGCGTGATTTAGCACGCTTAGATTACACGCAATCTTTGCAGATCAACCCGGCACAGTCGGATCTCTTCAACTTACTTGGCGTCTATTACACCCAAGTGGGTGAGTTTGATGCCGCATACGAAGCATTTGATTCAACTATAGATCTTGATCCGGCTAACTCGTTTGCTGTGCGTAACCGAGCGATTGCACTCTATTATGGTGAGCGTTTTGACCTTGCGCTGGAAGATATTGAAGCGCATTACGCAGAAGACCCGAGTGACCCATTTAGAGCCCTGTGGCGTTATTTAATTAAGTTAGAACTAGAGCCACAAGCGGCAAGACAAGAGCTGCTTAAGCTTTACCAAGCTCGTGATAATCAATGGGGCTGGGTATTAGTGGCGCTGACGTTAGATGAAGTGTCTGAAGAGCAAACCTTTAAGGCGATCTTTGCAGGTACTCGTGACAATACCGTGCTTGCTCAGCGACTAACAGAAGCCTATTTCTACCTAGGTAAGCGCTACCAGCATCAAGGTGACTTCGCTAGCGCGATCTCAATGTATAAGTTGGCGATTTCGTTTAACGTCTTTGAATATGTTGAGCACCGCTACTCTTTCCTTGAGTTAACGCGCATCTTTAATGAAGTGAAAGCTGAGCAACTTGCCAAGGCGAAACTAGAACAAGCACAACAACCACAAGCACAGCAGTAATAGCTTAGCGTGTTTGCACCTCAGAATTTATAAACCACCTACGGGTGGTTTTTTATTGCACAGTTTTTGAAAATCACTAAAATAGTTAGCCTTGCTAACTAATGGGATCTTAGGATGCATTTGGAAGAGAGTTTGATGGACTTAGAACGCTTTTGTTCTAAAGCTTGGCGACAGCATGGTGATGATGATCCTATGTGTCAGCTGAGTTTTAATGAGTTCGACTACTTGAAGGTGATTGAGCAGTATCCACAAGGCGTGCGCATTACCGATTTGGCGCAAGAGTTATATGTGACGAAACCTTCTGCCTCAAATATGGTGACACGTTTGGCGAAGAAAAACTTAGTTCGCACTGTCGCCTGTAGTGAAGACGCACGTGCTAAGCGAGTGGTCCTGACTGATTGGGTGATCAAAAACATGTCATTTGAGCGAGTTGTTTACCAACAGATCGCGACCGATTTAAACGCTCAATTGAGCGCAGAAGAAGCTGAGCAATTAGTGCAATTGCTTAATAAAGCACTGAAAAAATAAAAATTTATCTATTTAGTTAGCCATGCTAACTAGTGTCTCCGGGCACACTTTCTTGGTGAGAAGATGCAAGTATCTATATATAAACAGTTTTGGCGTTATGCCATTCCAACTGTGGCAGCTATGTTGGTTAACGGTCTTTATCAGGTCGTTGACGGGATCTTTATTGGTCGCTATGTCGGGGCTGAAGGGCTGGCGGGGATCAACGTTGCTTGGCCTGTGATTGGCTCCATTCTTGGCATTGGTATGCTGGTGGGCGTGGGTACAGGTGCACTGGCATCAATCAAACAAGGCGAGGGTAATCAGACTGGCGCACGAGCAACTTTGGCGACTGGTTTACTGCTATTACTGGCTTTGGCGCCTGTGGTATCGTTTGTTTTGTATATGTTTGCCGATAGTTTCTTATTATGGCAAGGCGCTGAAGGGCGTGTACTTGAGCTTGGCTCGCAGTACCTGCATATTCTGATTTTTGCCTGTGTATTTTCACTCGGCTCCATTGCTGCCCCATTTTTACTGCGCAATGATGATAGCCCTAATCTAGCGACACTGTTAATGGTGGTTGGTGCTGTGGTAAACATCATTCTTGACTATGTGTTTATCGCGCACTTAGGTTGGGAGTTGCAAGGTGCGGCTATTGCGACTGCTATTGCGCAGATGGTAGTGACGATATTGGGTGTCGGTTACTTCTTCTCAAGCAAAGCGAAAATGCGTTTGAGTGTGGCTGACTTGCGAATTCAGTTCAGTGAAGTGCCACAAATTGCTGCTATCGGTGTTTCAAGCTTCTTTATGTACGCTTACGGCTCAATGATGGTGGCGCTGCATAACAGCTTGTTTGCCGAATACGGCAGCTCGGTCTTGATCGGAGCATACGCGATTTTGGGTTACATCGTGACGGTTTACTACCTAGTAGTGGAAGGCTTTGCTAACGGCATGCAGCCGCTAGTAAGTTATAACCATGGCGCGCGTAACCAAGACAATATCCGTAAACTACTGGGCGTGGCGATGGGCAGTGCGGTGTTTGGTGGTTTGGCGTTTGTTATTTTGCTCAACCTATTCCCGCGTGAATTTGTGTCAGTGTTTAACTCAAGTGATGCCAACTTGATGGACAATGCGGTGATTGGTATTCGCCTACATATGTTTGCCATGTTCTTAGATGGCTTCTTAGTGGTGGCTGGTGCTTATTACCAATCGATCAACAAGGGTAGCAAAGCGATGTTTGTCACTGTGGGTAACATGGTTATTCAATTGCCGTTCTTGTTTATTATGCCAAAACTAATGGGCGTACCGGGTATTTGGATTGCTTACCCATTATCGAATGTGGCATTGAGTTTGGTGGTGGCTTGGATGCTATGGCGCGACGTGAAGCGTATGATTTTGCCACCGACGCAACCAATGGCGCCTTTGGCGAGCTGATCTTTGGCTGAAAATAAATTAAGACAACCAATGAAAAAGCCAACCGTCAGGTTGGCTTTTATCTAATAAGAACAACGGATTAAGATTTAATTTCAAGACCCGCTAGACGATGCCAGTAGCCATTGCATTGGCGATCGGCAATCTTAATCGGGTTTTGACCTTGCTCGTTGGCACGGAAACGATCCAGCTCTGAGAAGGTATCTAAACCAAGTGGGCTGAGGCGAACGACATCAACCAAACCTTCCATGCTTGGGAGATCGTTGATCAGGTTGTAGCAGTAACCCGACTGAGTTTGGATGCCGTTAAGGTTAAACACTTCTTGACCTTCTTGGCTGCTTACTTGAATACCGGTTGGGTATTTAATACAGCAAGTTTCGCAGTCGTCCTTGGCTTTGTTTTCTGCGCGCGCAGTAAAGCAGCGTGCTGAGTAAGCCAATGGTAGGTAGCCATGGCTAAACACTTCCACTTCAAACTTATCGCGAATACCCAGAGTCTCACACTGCGTCATGACGTTACTTAGCCATTCACGAGAAAGCTCGACAGGCATACACCAACGCACCATGCCTTGTTTTAAAAACAGGTTTAGGGTGTGAGCGTTGTAAGTGTTGATCGCCGGACCAACCACGAAAGGTACTTTGTTTTCAAACGCAAGTTGCACGCCCGACACATCGTTAGCTTCAATGGTGAAGTCGCCATTGTCGATGTACTTTTTCATTATGTTGACTTCGCTTGGCGCTTCAAGCAGAGCCATGGTTGAAAGCACCACTTGTTTGCCTGAGTCTGCTAAGTCTTTCGCGATCTCAAACCAATGAGCTGGTTTCATTTCGCGGCGTTTTGAACAGACGGTTTCACCTAAATAGATAATATCGGCTGAGCTTTGTTTTGCTTGTTGGTAAAAGCTTTCTACATCTTGTTTTGGCCAAAAGTAGAGAAGTGGACCAAGTGCGTATTTCATCAATTTCTTCCTAAACTTTTATTGCCATTTACGATGGTAAGCACCAAGCGTGGTTTGTGTGCCTTCTGAAACGTTCGCCAGAGCAGCATCCCATGCGGCATCAACATGATAGGCTTCTGGGTTAGCTTGGTAACGATCAATTGCAGCACGCCAAGTACGCGTCACTTGCTCAACATAGGCTGGGCTGCGTTGGCGACCTTCAATCTTCACCGATGCCACATTGGCAGCAAATAATTCCGGCAGCAAAGAGAGGGTGTTTAGGCTAGTTGGCTCTTCAAGTGCATGGTAGCGTTTCGCTTCGCCTTCAATGTCTGCAATAAAGCGACCTTTACACAGAGTAGGGTAACCGGTGTTTTCCCCTTCACTGTAGCGGTCGATTAGGATGTCGTTGAGGCGCGTTTCAAGACCTTGCGGAGTCTCTTGCCAGCGTACGTATTTGGCTGGTGAACAAGCACCAACGGTGTTTGGCGACTCGCCTGTCATGTAAGACGATAGGTAGCAGCGACCTTCAGACATGATGCACAGGCTACCAAAGGCAAATACTTCCAACTCAACATCGCTAGTCATGTTACGTGACAGCTGTTTTACTTGGTGGATTGAAAGGACGCGCGGCAGTACTACACGTTTAACGTTGAAGTTGTTTTTGTAGAAATCAATCGCAGCAACGTTGGTCGCAGAAGCTTGCACAGAAAGGTGAAGCTCTAAATCTGGGTATTTGCGTGATGCATATTCCAATACCGCGATATCCGCGACGATTAGCGCATCTACGCCTACATCGGCAGCGCGGTCAACGGCGTTGGTCCAACGTTCAAAGCCATCAGGGTGCGCAAAAGTGTTTAGCGCAACGTGGATCTTTTTATTGTGGTCGTGCACATATTGCACCGCTTTATCCAGTTTTTTACCAGTAAAGTTCAGACCAGCAAAGTGGCGCGCATTGGTATCATCTTTGAAGCCGATGTACACCGCATCAGCACCGCAATCAATAGCGGTTTTTAACGCAGGTAAATTACCTGCAGGGCATAGGAGTTCCATTGCTTACAAAATTCTATTACTTCTGTGATTGCCCGCATTTTATGAAGAATTGTGAACGGCGAATTTGATGTAAGGCAGGTTTAGGTGAGTTAACCAGCAAAGGATGTTGAATTTTGCGCGATTGGGTGAGTGATCAGTTCTTGTGACGACGGTTTTGCACAAATAGCTCTTCGACTTCATGTTTAGGCTGCGGACGATGGAAGTGGAAGCCTTGGATCGAATTACAGTTCAGATTGGAAAGCAGAGTCGCTTGTTGCTGCGTTTCCACCCCTTCTGCAACCACGCTTAGGTTGAGCGATTTCCCCAGATTGATAATGTTTTCAATCACGGTGACTTGCTTTGGCAAAGTATCAATTTCGTTGATAAACGCACGGTCGATTTTTAGCTCGTCCAATGGGAAGCGAGCTAGATAAGCCAGCGAGGAATAGCCAGTACCAAAGTCATCAATTGACAAGGCAAAGCCAAGCCTTTTGATGGCATTGAGCATTTGCAAGGTGTGCTCACTGTCGCTCATTACCGCACTTTCGGTCAGCTCAAAGGTAATGCAACTAGGGTCCAAATCAGTGGTGCGCAGCAGTTTTTCCATGTAATCGATTAACTGCGGATTACCAAATTGCTCAGGCGAAAGGTTAATCGCCACGCGCCCTGGTAGGATACCTTGAACTTTCCAACGTTTTACCGTGCTAAAAACTTCGCGCATTACCACGCGACCGAGGTTTTCAATCAACCCCGCTTTTTCCGCAACAGGAATAAATGCCCCCGGGCTGATGTAGCCTTCAACCGGGTGTTTCCAGCGCACCAAGGCTTCCGCGCCATTGATACTAAAATCACGAGCATTGACCTTAGGTTGATACCACACTTCGAGACCATTTTGTTGCAGCGCTTTTTGTAACTCAATCTCGAGCCACAAACGCATGCGCGCTTCTTTGTTCATCTGATCGTTAAACTTGATCAAACGATTACGTCCACGCTCTTTGGCTTCATACATCGCAGTGTCGGCATTTTGCAGCAGGATACGCGCATCATTACCATCACCTGGGTAGTTAACGCTGCCGATAGAGCAGGCTAAGCGCTTGCTAAAGTGGTGTAAGTCAAAAGGTTGGTTGATCAGCGATATAATGCGTTCTGAGAGGTTTTCCGCCATACGCGCGTTATCTGGTTCTGGTAAAATCAAACCAAATTCATCACCGCCCAAATGACCGAGTACGGCTTGCTGTGGCAGCAGACGTTTAAGGCGCGATGAGACCTCTTTGATCACCTTGTCACCGATGTGATGCCCAAGCGAGTCATTGATGTTTTTGAAGTTATCAATGTCGAGATACAGCATCACCAGCGGGGTTTCATTTTTGATCAACTGCTCAAGTCGCTTGGTAAAGCCAAAGCGGTTGTATGCCCCTGTCAAAGAATCAATATGGCTGTCATCATGCTTGTTGTGGCTGATCTTTTTTGGTGCTTGGTCTGCATCTTGAATCAAGACAAGTTGAGACTCACTGCCAAGGTTGGTTGCTTTTGTTGCTTGTAGCAGCACTTTGCGTTCAAAGCCGCAACGGGGACCGGTTAGACAGTGGATAGGGGTATCGTGGAGCAGTTGGCACAATTTATTGTTGAAGACAGTTTTACTATTCTCATCAATAAACAGTCGGGTTAATTCCTCACCGAGTAGGTCATTGCTGCTGTCAAATCCCAATAGACGTACAGCCGATGGGTTAGCAGAAATAATGCAGTCGTTCTCGACTAACAATAGTCCATCAGGGAGCAGTTGAGCCAGTGAGGTAAATTTTCGCTCGGACTCTTCTAAAGAGCGTACCAGCAGTTGTTTTTCTGAGGTATCAACCGCGTGAAAAGCGACATAATGAACTTGGTTGTCGTATTGGACTGGAGAAAAGGTGCAAGAGAGGCTGGTTTCAATGTCGAGATGCAGCAGTGATACTTCGGTTTCTAGGTACTGACCTTCAAACGCCAGATCGTAGTATGGCTTAAGTTGCTGATACAACTGCTGTCCGAGAATGGCACTGTCATTCATGCCCGCTAGTTCTTCAACGCTCAGCCCAGAGATATCGCAATAGCGATCATTCACCATCACATAATTGTGTTGGCTATCGATAATGGCTGAGAAAAAAGGTCCCTTAGCCGTAATTTGTTGAAACCAATGCTGAAGTTGTTGCGGTGGCATTAAAAGGTTACCAATTCTCCAATGATAGAAACTAAGTGCGAGTGCATTAAGGCTTGGGTTCTAATATAACTTTGATCTCAAAGATATGAAAGAGTTACGACCATGTAGCCAATTTATTGATGCACAACAGATCTTGCAACTGCGTGTTCTATTATCATCCTTACATCATTTACAAAGTACCGGATAACCTGCGTGATTAACAAGATTCGCACTCAATTAGTTCAAAATGCAGCATCAATTTTGCGATCTCCAGTCCAACTCTTGCCGCAAACTGTTCAAAAAAAAGCCTTGCTTGACGGGCTTAAGTTGGTATTTAAAGAAGCTTTAGAAGATGGTGACTTTGAGTTCCTTGAGGACAAATGGCTAAAAGTTGAAATCAAAGATATGAAACTAGCTTGGTACATCAGCTATCAAGACGAAAAGCTGGTTGTTGCGGATAGCCCAGTCACTGAAGATGTTTCTTTTAGCGGTAATCTTAACGACTTAGTGTTAATTGCAGGACGTAAAGAAGATCCTGATACACTGTTTTTCCAACGTCGTCTGTCAATCGAAGGTGACACTGAGTTAGGCTTGGAAGTGAAAAACTTAATGGATAGCGTCGATCTCGAATTGCTACCAAAACCGATGCAAATTTTGCTTAATCAACTAGCTGACTTCGTGCATAAAGGCGTACAATCGCCGGTAATGCAAAAAGAGGTAGCACATGCTTATACGAACTGAAGCACCAGCAGATATTCTGGTTATTGATCGTTTGCTGAAAGAGACGTTTCCTACTGAAGCGGAAGCAAACTTAGTGATGTCACTGAGAGAAAACGGCAAGCTGACGTTGTCGCTGGTGGCATGCAATGATGATGGCGAAGTTGTCGGTCACGCGATGTTTAGCCCTGTCACCCTAGAAGGTGAAGATCTTAATTGGCAAGGCTTAGCACCTGTTGCTGTTCACAGTGATTATCGTAAGCAAGGCATCGCTGAAAGCATGGTTCGTGAAGGGCTAGAGTCACTGCGTGATTTTGGTTACCCAGCATGTGTGGTGCTAGGCGATCCTGCTTATTACTCGCGCTTTGGGTTTAGTGCGGCTGAGCAACATAATTTCCGTTGCCAATGGGATGTACCAGCGGGTGCATTTCAAGTGCTAACCATTGCCGACAATGAATTTGCTGAGCGCAGCGGCTTAATTGAATACAGCCCTGAATTTGCTAACGTGTAAACGCGCAAATTTGGCGATAGAAAGGGGCTTCGGTCCCTTTTTTGTTGTGTGAAGAATTGTGGTAGCATTAGCGCCCCATTTTTAGAGAACCGCACTTATGCAAACAGATCCGATGGCATACCTATCCGAGATGGGTATCGACCAGTATCAATTGATGCACGCGCAGCGTTTGTCTGGCTATCAAGCCGCGCCAATTCGCTTGCCGTCTGATTGTCGTTTATTGTTGGTTTCTCCTGCTCTGCCACATGGTAGCCAAGCTGAGTTTTTGCAGCGAGTACTGAAAAGCATGCAGTTAACGCTTGAGCAAGTTCGCCATATCTATCCGCAGCAATTAGCGCAACTCGAGCATAGTGCTGAGTGGGTATGGTTTGCAGGCTGTCCAAGTTCTCAACAAGCTGGCAAAGTGCTTACCTCCCCGCTGTTGAGTGATATTGATGGCAATAACGAGCAGCGCAAAGCGTTGTGGCAACAAATCTGTTCCTACTCCTAGATTATTATGACATTACAATTTCTTTCGCTGGCAACTGAGCATCTCGATGATGTTTGGGCAATCGAGCAGCAGGCGCACAGCCATCCTTGGGCAGAATCGATGATCCGTGACTTAAACAGTCGTGGTGCCGCGCACCATGTTTTGCTTGAGAGCAATCAGGTCGTTGGCTACTTCTATGCACAAAATATCGTTGGTGAGGTGACGTTGCTGAATATCGCTATTGCGCCGCAACACCAAAGTAAAGGTTACGGTAAAGCCTTGTTAGAGCACTTTATTGAAGTGTGTGAAAATGCCCAAGCAGAAAGTGCCTGGCTAGAAGTGCGTGAGAGCAACCACAAAGCGTTTTCTCTTTATGAATCCGCCGGTTTTAATGAAGTGGATCGCCGCAAAAACTATTATCCAACCGCCAGCGGTAACGAAGATGCGATTATCATGAGTTATTTATTCCTTTTCTGATTTGCCCCGCAAAGGAATATAAGCGAAAATACCGCGCAAAATTGAATCAAATCCCGTTTGTTTAGAGTTTAAACAAGCATCCAGACAGAAAAGAAGACCAGTTTCATGTCAACGACACCATTTATTGGCGAAGTTTCTAAACGTAGAACGTTCGCAATTATCTCGCACCCGGATGCGGGTAAAACCACCATTACCGAAAAAGTTTTGTTATTCGGAAACGCGATCCAGAAAGCGGGTACAGTTAAAGGTCGTGGCTCTAACCAGCACGCGAAATCTGACTGGATGGAGATGGAAAAAGAACGTGGTATCTCGGTTACTACGTCTGTGATGCAGTTCCCATACAATAACTGCCTAGTTAACCTGCTCGATA
The DNA here is from genome assembly GCF_003350325.1 of Vibrio rhodolitus. Classification (GTDB taxonomy): domain Bacteria; phylum Pseudomonadota; class Gammaproteobacteria; order Enterobacterales; family Vibrionaceae; genus Vibrio; species Vibrio rhodolitus. Next base: position 86,553 of record NZ_QLYZ01000009.1, read on the forward strand.
CACCGGGACACGAAGACTTCTCGGAAGATACTTACCGTACTCTAACCGCAGTAGACTCATGTCTAATGGTTATCGACGCGGCGAAAGGTGTCGAGGATCGTACTCGTAAACTGATGGAAGTTACTCGTCTACGTGACACACCTATTGTTACCTTTATGAACAAACTTGACCGTGACGTTCGTGATCCAATGGAAGTATTGGATGAGGTAGAAAACGAACTAGGTATGATGTGTGCGCCAATCACATGGCCAATCGGCTGTGGTAAAGAGTTTAAAGGCGTTTACCACATCCACCGTGATGAAACGATTCTGTATGAATCAGGTCATGGTCACGAGATCCAAGAAGTACGTATCGTTAAAGGTCTTGATAACCCAGAACTTGATGAGAAAGTGGGTGCGGATCTAGCAGCAAGTGTACGTGAAGAACTTGAGCTAGTAATGGGCGCATGTCCTGAGTTCGATCTAGAGATGTTCTTAACTGGTGAACTAACGCCAGTTTACTTCGGTACCGCACTAGGTAACTTTGGTGTTGACCATATGCTAGACGGTCTGACTGAGTGGGCGCCAATGCCAAAAACTCGTCAAGCGGTTGAGCGTGATGTTGAAGCGACTGAAGACAAGTTCACTGGTTTCGTATTTAAGATCCAAGCGAACATGGATCCAAAACACCGTGACCGTATCGCATTTATGCGTATCGTATCGGGTACTTACACGCAAGGCATGAAGATGAACCACGTTCGTCTTGGCAAGCAAGTGAGTATCTCAGATGCGGTAACCTTTATGGCAGGTGACCGTTCTCGCGCAGAGCACGCGTACGCAGGTGATATTATCGGTCTACACAACCACGGAACAATTCAAATTGGTGATACTTTCACGCAAGGTGAAGCACTGAAGTTCTCAGGTATTCCAAACTTTGCACCAGAGCTGTTCCGTCGAATTCGCCTAAGAGATCCACTGAAGCAGAAGCAGCTACTAAAAGGTCTAGTACAGCTTTCTGAAGAAGGTGCAGTACAGGTATTCCGTCCGCTGCAAAACAACGATCTTATCGTTGGTGCGGTCGGTGTTCTACAGTTCGACGTAGTTGTGGCTCGCTTGAAGTCAGAATACAACGTAGAAGCTATCTACGAAGGTGTAAACGTAGCAACCGCTCGTTGGGTTGAGTGTGGCGACGGTAAGAAACTGGACGAGTTCCAACGTAAGAACCAAGCAAACCTAGCGCTAGATGGTGGTGATAACCTAACGTACATCGCGCCAACGATGGTGAACTTGAACTTAGCGCAAGAGCGTCATCCGGATGTTCAGTTCCGTGCGACTCGCGAACACTAATATTCGTCATATTTGAAGCTCTAGCTGCGTTAACGTCACAAATCCGCCCCAGTCACATAGTTTACTATGCTCCCGGGTGCGGATTTGCTTGTTGCCTTGCTACAGTTTCAACTATTTAGAATATTGTTATGTTCTACATGAAGCTGTTGATGCTGATGAATGAACTTGTCGTCTTGTTCTAACACCAACTACTTTGAATATGGATTGGTGGGAAAGTTAGCTGCCTAACCACAACGGCTAATATTTAGAATATTGATGGATACAAAAATACCGCCCTCGAGGCGGTATTTTTTTGCGAACGCATCGCGCTAGCGATGCTTATGGATGCGGGAACGCATTGTTTGACAATGCTACGGATCTGAGGAAAATCTTCCGTCTTCCGTCTTCCGTCTTCCGTAAGCGCAGCGTTCCATTTTCCGTAAGAAAAAGGCTGATGTTTTCACATCAGCCTCTCTATTATCTCAAAGCGTAGCGCTCTCAGTTCTAAAAGCGCAGCGTTCTCAATTACTTCTTCTTCGAAGTTTTCTTTTTCACTTTCGCTTTTGTTGCCGACTTTTTCTTGTCGTCTTTTTTCTTTTTCTTGAACACAGGTTTTTTGTGTGCAGGACGCATCTCTTTGATGAAACGCTCTTTGATGTCTTCTTTCACGTAGCGTGCTACGCGATCCATCATTTGTTGGTCGTGCGCTTCAACAATCGAGATCGCTGAGCCTTTTTTACCTGCGCGAGCAGTACGACCGATACGGTGTAGGTAGACATCGGCACTGCGTGGCATGTCGTAGTTAATCACGTGGCTGACGTCTGGTAAGTCGATACCACGCGCAGCAACGTCAGTTGCAAGTAGTACGTTTACTGTGCCATCGCGGAAACGCGCAATTGCGTTGTTACGGCGATCTTGTGGCATTTCACCTTGAATCCATGCACAAGGGATTTGCGCTTTTTCAAGCTCAGTGCGCAGTTCTGCAAGACGCTCACGAGTTTTCAAGAACACGATAGAGCGCTCTGCTTGTTCAGTGATGATCTTTTTCAATAGCGCCAGTTTGTGTTCTGCATTGTCAGCACGGTGGTACCACTGAGTGATCTTTTTACGTTCGCTACGAGATGGCTCTGCATCGATTTCTGCCGGATCTTTCAGTAGATCAGCGGTAAAACCTTCAACCCCTTTACCCTCAAGCGTTGCTGAGAATAGTAGAGTTTGTTTACGCCAGCGACACTCTTGCGATAGGCGGTCTACCGTAGGACCAAAGCCCATATCCAGCATGCGGTCTGCTTCATCGAGGATCAGCCATTCGATCGCGCGGCAGTCAAAACGTTCCGCTTGAATGTACTCCATTAGACGACCCGGAGTTGCCACCACGATGTCTTGTGTTGTTGCAAGAATATCGGCGTGTTCTTGGTACTGCACACCACCAGTGATAGTGAAAATGTTCAGCTTGGTGTTTTTCGCTAGTGCGCGCGCTTGGTCAGCAACTTGCATCGCTAGTTCACGTGTTGGAGTCAAGATAAGCACACGTGCAGGCCCTGGCTTACGGCGCGGGAAATCTTGCAGGTATTGCAGAGCTGGCAGAACAAATGCGGCTGTTTTACCAGTACCTGTTGGCGCAGAAGCTAGGATATCTCGACCATCAAGAGCTTGAGGGATCGCTTGCGCTTGTACTTGCGTTGGACGTTTAAAGCCCATTTCTTCGATAGCACTAAGCAGGTTTGGATCTAAATCGAGTTCTGCAAAATTTTTGATCACAGTGAGTTCTCCGCAAGCCTTTCGGCGAGATTAACAATAGATGAGAGGCAGACAAAATACTTAGTCTCAGCGGACTAAGTCAAAAATTAGACCGCATAGTATAGTTGTATTGGTGATTAGGATCACACCTTATTTCTACATCTTTAAATAAAAGTCTTTGGTTAAGGCAATAAAATCTTCGCTATAGCCCTGTGTATCTCGAATTGTCAGCTGTTGATATTCGGTTTGGCACGCTTGCAAGCTTAGCTCAATCAGCAGACGATTCTCCGCTTTTTGTTCGGTTGGTTTGACTCGGCACAGACGTGACAGCGACCAGCCTTGTTGTTGAGCAAGCTGAATAAATGCTTCGCCTTCTACTACGGGCAGAATAAAACTCGCGCGTCCCTGAGCTGAGATTAAAGCTTTACAACGTGTTAGCAGGGCTAAATGGCTCAGGCTATCGGTATGGCGAGCGGTAGCACGCTGCTGGGTTTTAGATTGTTCACCACTATTGAAATAGGGTGGATTACAAACAATGACATCCAATGGCACAGGGTAGGTGACGGCGTTGATATCACTGAGCTCTATATGGATACGTTCTGCCCAAGGCGAATTGGCGGCGTTAATTTGCGCGGTTACTGCTGCGCTTTCTTCAATATCAAGCGCCCAAATGGTGGCGTTGGCTTGACGCTGAGCGCACATCAGAGCCAGTAAGCCGGTCCCGGTACCAATATCCAATATATGAGCAGCATTACTGAGGTGGCACCACGCCCCTAGCAGCACGCCATCGGTGCTGACTGGCATGCCACATTCGCCACCTTCTATGCTGAATTGCTTGAAGCTAAAGCCTTTAGTTTTATGAATTTTATTGTTCATTAAATATCCGGTTAAACTTTATAAAGATAGTGATTATTACTGTTGTATCTAAATTGTATAAAACATTGCTCTAAATATGATTGCTATTGTTAATAATTTAATTGGTCTTAAGTTCTGATATTTTATTTAAAAGTAGTGTTATTAACTGGTTTTGATCTTGTGCGATAAATTTATATGGTGTTTTTCGCTTTGCTGTTGCGAATAGTTGAGTATTTGGTCATTATTCGGATCTAAATTAAATAGCTCAGAGAGTGATCTTGCTCATCTGAACAGACACAACATCAATCATCAGTACAAAGGGTAATTCTGTGAAGCAGTCGTTAAAATTAACAGATATCACAGCGTTAGGCTTCATGCTTTTCGCCTTCTTCTTAGGTGCCGGTAACATCATCTTCCCACCACTTGCAGGTCAGCTTGCTGGTGAGAACGTGCTGCCAGCTATGTTTGGTTTCTTATTAACAGCAGTAGGTCTTCCTCTTGTAACCATTATTGCTATTGCTGTTGCTGGTGGCTCATGGGAAAAGCTAACCAAAGATCTGCCAGTAAAAGCGGCAACCATCATGGCCGTTTTGATTTTCATCATCATCGGTCCTGCATTTGCCGCGCCTCGTACTGGCCTAGTGGCGTACGAGATGGCTGTGAAGCCTTTCTTTGCTCATGCTGAACAGATTCACCTGACTATTTTCTCAATTGCTTTCTTTGCTGTAGCAATGTTCTTTGCATGGTCACAAGGTAAATTGATCGACATCATCGGTAAGGTGTTAACGCCAGTACTATTTATTGGTCTGATTGTGCTTGCTGGTGCTGTATTCTTCTTCCCTCAAGGTGATATCGTGGCGGCACAAGGTGAGTACTTAACGCACCCACTACAAAAAGGTTTCCTTGAAGGTTACAACACCATGGATACGTTTGGTTCACTGATGTTTGGCGTACTGATTGTTGACGCACTACGTGGTAAAGGCATCACAGAGCATAAGCCAACGACTAAGTACCTGATTTGTGCCGGTCTTATCGCAGCAGCAGGTTTAGCATTTGTTTACGTATCACTGTTCTACTTAGGTGCGACAAGCTCAACTATCGCTGCAGGTGCAGATAACGGTGGTGTGATCCTAAGCCAGTATGTACAAGCGCTGTTTGGTTCTTACGGTCAAATCGTACTGACTATCATTGTATTGCTAGCGTGTTTGACTACGGCGATCGGTCTTATCTCGGCATGTTCTGACTACTTCAGCTCACTAACTAAACTATCATACAAGCAGTGGGTAGTGATTAACGGTGCAGCCTGTGCATTCGTTGCCAATGTCGGTCTAGCTCAGCTAATCGCGCTGTCTGTTCCAGTGCTATTTGCTCTATACCCAGTGGCGATTGCGCTAGTGGTACTAACTTTCCTACGCAACAAACTGCCTAACCCACGTATCGCTTACCGTGCGGTTATCTTAGTGTCTCTTGTGTTTGCATTGATTGATGCTGCGAAAGTGGCGGGCGTAGATGTTTCAGCGTTTAACTTCCTACCTCTGTTTGATGTAGGCATGGGTTGGCTACTACCGACTGCTGCAGCGATGGTTTGCGTATTTTTTGTTGGTAAGTCTAGCCAGCCAACTTTGGTTGAAGATGCTGCATAATGTAAGCTAACTGACTGATAACAATCCCTCGTGATGCTTAGCGTGACGGGGGATTTTTTTATTCGAGCCCTTCTCGTTTAGTGACAAAAAAATTCCTGTATCTCCGTCACACTTTTCAGTACAATTCTGCGGTTAAATTCTACTCATAAATATTGAGCAAGCATGTTTGAAATCAATCCAATTAAAAACCGTCTACAGGATGTGTCTTCGCGCACAACAGTCCTGAGGGGGTATCTTTGACTATGACGCTAAACAAGAGCGTCTAGAAGAAGTAAACGCAGAACTAGAACAACCTGATGTATGGAACGAACCTGAGCGTGCTCAAGCGCTAGGTAAAGAACGTGCATCTTTAGAAGCGGTTGTTGAAACGATCGATCAACTAGAGCAAGGCGTGGAAGACGTTGAAGGTCTTTTAGAGCTTGCAGTTGAAGAAGAAGATCAAGAAACGTTTGACGAAATTGAACCAGAGCTCGCAGAGCTAGAAGACAAGCTGGCTAAGCTTGAATTCCGCCGCATGTTTTCAGGTGATCACGATGCGTCTGATTGCTACATCGACTTGCAAGCAGGTTCAGGTGGTACAGAAGCGCAAGACTGGACCAATATGCTACTTCGTATGTACCTACGTTGGGCTGAAGCGAAAGGCTTTAAGACCGAGGTTATCGAAGTCTCTGAAGGTGAAGTTGCGGGTCTTAAAGGTGCAACGGTTAAGATCTCTGGCGAGTACGCTTATGGCTGGTTACGCACTGAGACTGGTGTTCACCGTCTAGTACGTAAATCACCATTTGACTCAAGTGGTCGTCGTCATACGTCATTCTCATCTGCGTTTGTTTACCCAGAGATTGATGACAATATTGCTATCGATATTAACCCAGCTGATCTTCGTATCGACGTTTACCGCGCTTCTGGTGCGGGTGGTCAGCACGTTAACACCACTGAATCTGCGGTTCGTATTACTCACGTACCAACCAATACAGTAGTACAGTGTCAGAACGACCGTTCTCAGCATAAAAACAAAGATCAAGCAATGAAGCAGCTACGTGCAAAACTGTTTGAACTGGAAATGCAAAAGCAAAACGCTGAGAAGCAAGCGAACGAAGATGCTAAGTCTGACATCGGTTGGGGTAGCCAGATCCGTTCTTACGTTCTGGATGACTCACGTATTAAAGATTTACGTACTGGTGTTGAGAACCGTAATACTCAAGCGGTTCTTGATGGCGATCTAGATAAATTTATTGAAGCTAGCCTGAAATCAGGTCTATAGCTTTTCACCGACAAAAAACAGGATACATCGAAAATGACTGATGCTGTTCAAAACGAAACTGTACAAGAAGCTTCTGCACAAGAAGAAAATAAGCTAATTGCTGAACGTCGCGCGAAACTGGATGCAATCCGTCAAAGCTGCAAAGCAAACGGACACCCAAATGACTTCCGTCGTGATGCGATTGCAGGCGACCTACAAGAAGAGTTCGGTGAAAAGACTAAGGAAGAATTAGAAGCGCTTAACCACGTAGTTGCAATTGCAGGTCGTGTAATGGCTAAGCGTGGTCCATTCCTACTACTGCAAGAAACTTCTGGCAGCATTCAAGCTTACGCAGACAAAGAAGTACAAAAAGTACTGAAAGACAAATACCACGGCCTAGATATCGGTGACATCATCGGTGTGAAAGGTACGCTGCATAAGTCTGGTAAAGGCGATCTATACGTAAACATGGACGAGTACGAGTTGCTAACTAAAGCGCTGCGTCCACTGCCTGAAAAATTCCACGGTCTAACTGACCAAGAGATGCGTTACCGCCAACGTTACGTTGACCTAATCGTTAACGAAGATTCTCGTAACGCGTTTAAAGTACGCTCTAAGCTAGTATCTGCGATTCGTCGTTTTATGGAGTCTAAGAGCTTCATGGAAGTTGAAACGCCAATGATGCAAGTGATCCCTGGTGGTGCATCTGCACGTCCATTCATCACTCACCACAACGCACTGGATCAACAAATGTTCCTACGTATCGCTCCTGAGCTATACCTGAAGCGTCTAGTGGTTGGTGGTTTTGAGCGTGTATTCGAAATCAACCGTAACTTCCGTAACGAAGGTCTATCTCCTCGTCACAACCCAGAATTCACAATGATTGAATTCTACATGGCTTACGCTGACTACAAAGATCTAATGGATCTAACTGAAGAGATGCTAAGCACTGTAGCTCTAGAGGTACTAGGTGCAACTTCAATGCCTTACGGTGACCAAATGGTTGAGTTTGGTGGTCAATACGCACGTATGACGATGCTTGAAGCGATCAAACACTACAACCCAGAGCACGAAGTTATCCAAGCGCTAACGGAAGAAGGCGTTCAAGATCGTGACCTAATGGTGTCTATCGCCAAATCTCTAGACATCTACGTAGAGAAATTCTGGACTTGTGGTCAGCTGCTTGAAGAGATCTTCGGTGAAACAGCTGAGCCAAAACTGATTCAGCCTACTTTCATCACTGGCTACCCAGCGGACATCTCTCCACTAGCTCGCCGTAGCGATGACAACCCGTTCTTTACTGACCGTTTCGAGTTCTTTATCGGTGGTCGTGAAGTGGCGAATGGCTTCTCTGAGCTTAACGATGCAGAAGACCAAGACAACCGCTTTAAAGCACAGGTTGACGCGAAAGATGCAGGTGATGACGAAGCAATGTTCTACGATGCAGACTACATCACTGCACTAGAGCACGGTCTACCGCCAACAGCGGGTCAAGGTATTGGTATCGACCGTCTAGCGATGCTATTTACTAACACGCACACGATTCGTGACGTGATCCTGTTCCCTGCAATGCGCCCTCAAGCGCAATAAGCGGTCAGAACATAATAGAAAGCCACCTTTGGGTGGCTTTTTAGTTTCTGTCCGTTACCATTCTCACTTCTCACTTCTCACTTCTCACTTCTCACTTCTCACTTCTCACTTCTCACTTCTCACTTCTCACTTCTTTCAATCACAAATAACTAGATGTGTATGGTCGATTCTTAGGCAATTCTTCTACTCATATCGCAGAAAAACTTTCCCCATTGCTCAAATAGTGTCTAGTCTTAAAAGTGAGACAGATTATTAAAGCAAGCTCTTATAGTGTAGCGCCTTTATTGATGCGTTTTCTTTGGCACAAATAAGTATAAATAAGGATATAGCTTAATGGGTAGTCAATTCCGTATGGACTCAGTCCCGGGTTCACTAGTCGTAGTCGGTGGTAGCTACGAGCCATGGCTTTCCGTACTTGAGCAGGTGGGGTGGCGTTGTACTCAGTGCGCAGACTTGCGTAAAGCAAACACGCTGTTTGCTGAGACGGGACCATGTATTGGCGTTGTGGATCTTAGCCATGACGAGTTTAGTTTAAATGGTATTGCGAACTTGGTAAGCACCCACAAACAAGTTCGCTGGATTGCCTTTATTCGCGAGTCACAGCTTAGCTCAGATACGATTTGCCAGTTTATCGTCAACTTCTGTATCGACTTTTTCACAGCACCAATTCCAGATGCACAACTGCTCAGCACCATTGGGCATCAGCTCGGTATGCTCAAATTGGAGAAAAAAGTTTGGCCGCACTATGGCAATAATAGTGATATGGGCTTGATGGGTGACTCGATTCCGATGAAGCGCCTACGTGACCAAATCAAGCGTATCGCACCGACCGATGTTAGCATTTTGATTTACGGTGAAAGTGGTTCAGGCAAAGAGACCGTCGCGCGTGCAGTACATAAAACCTCTTCCCGTGCCCATAAAGAATTTATCTCCGTCAATTGTCGTGCCCTTTCTGAGCGCCGGATTGAGAGTGAAGTATTTGGTATTAATCAAGAAAACGACGAATCGCCGTCACTGCTTGAATTGGCCGATGGTGGCACATTGTTACTTAACGATATTCTAACCTTACCAAAGTCTCAGCAGCTTAACCTATTGCGCTTTTTACAAGAAGGCACAGTCGATACCGCCAATGGCATCAAGGAAGTGGATGTACGTATCTTGGCGGCAAACTCCGCCGATATTGAGAAAGCTTTGATCGATGGGGACTTTAATGAAGATCTTTATCATTACATCAATGTTTTGCGCATCAAAGTGCCGAGCTTAAAAGAGCGCGCTGGTGATATTGGTATTTTGGCTCGCCATTTTCTGTTGGATTACTCGCGTGAGTTTAACGCGCAAGCGCGCAGTTTTACTGAAGAAGCGGTGCGAGCATTAACGCGCTACCATTGGCCGGGCAATGTTCGTGAGCTGATGAATCAGATCAAGCGCGTGGTGCTGATGTCTGACAGCGTGATGTTAGATGAAGCTGACCTCGATATTCCCAAGCACAGTGATGGTAAACGCAGCCTTAAGAGCATTCGTGAACGTAGTGAGCGTGATGCGTTGCTGTTGGTACTAGAGTCTCATTCTGGGCAAGTCTCGATGGCGGCGAAAGAGTTAGGTGTCTCGCGCGCAACCATGTATCGTTTGCTCAATAAGCATAATCTTATTACCGATTCTGCTATTTAAATTACTCTTAAAACTACGCCAAGCCATGACGGTGATCAGGGCTTGGCGTTTTCTATTTAATTGGCAAGCAAACCGGCTTGTTGTAGGGCGCTTCTTAACTGTTCTGCACGCTTGCGGTTAACGCCAAAATCAGAGTAACCCACGCGAGATTCAGAGCGAACAATTAACTGATCGCCTTGAATTTCCAGTTCTAGGTCATCGACAAAGCGCATGATCTTACTGGTACACTCAATGCGTAAGTAGTGACTTTCGGCTTCTGCAGTTTTTGCCCCAGGTAAAGTGAGTGCAACGGTTTCGATTTGTTCTAAGGTGACGCTATCTTTAAGGGTAAATGGCGCTAGTTGAAACTTTTCACGGTTATCTAGGGTTGAGACGCAATTCGGTTTATCGGCGCATGCCTGGTTAATTTTTTTGCTCATGGTTCTCTCTCCTTGGCTGCATCCGGAAAGCACGCCTGCGGCAATAATTAGGGCGAAAGTCGCTTTCATCTTACTCTTCCGTGTTATTGATGGGGTAGTGTGATTACTCTATACGCAACTATAGTCAAACTGATCATGATAACCAAGTAGATAAGTGGCTGTTGTGAGATGCCACCTAAGCTGACAGCCATAAAAAAGACCAGCACTAGGCTGGTCAAAGTTTATGGAAGGAAAATGGCGAGAAATGGTAGCTTCTCGCCAGATTTTATTAAGCAGAAAGCATCAATGAATTGGCTTTTGCTTCGAGATTGGTTCCACCCATTAGGTACTCATCAACGGCGCGAGCAGACTCACGACCTTCGTTGATACAACGTACTACCAATGACTGACCTGTGCGCATATCACCTGCAGCAAATACGCCCGGTTGGTTGGTGGCAAAGTCAGTGGTTGCTACGTTACCGCGCTCATCAAGTGCAATATCAAGCTGAGCAAGCACGCCATGCGGCTCTGGATGTAAGAAGCCCATTGCTAGGAACGCCATATCACAAGGGATCACACGCTCACTACCTTCAACTTCTTTAAAGCCTGGACGCTCACCTGGTTTTGGATCTTCCCAAACGATATCAGCGATACGCAGGCCGGTCACTTCACCTTGCTCGTTACCGATAAACTCTTTAGTTAAGATGTTCCAGTGACGATCAACGCCTTCTTCATGAGAGGTTGAAGTACGCATAATCATTGGGTATTGCGGCCAAGGCATATTGGCTGGGCGCTTCTCTGGCGGGATCGGCATGATTTCAACTTGAGTGATGCTCTTCGCGCCATGACGGTTTGAAGTACCCACACAGTCAGAACCGGTGTCACCACCACCAATTACCACAACATGTTTATCTTTGGCGTGAATTTCTTCCGTCTTCAGATCCATGTTGTTAGCGCGGCGGTTGTTTTGCGAAAGGAACTGCATCGCAAAGTAGACGCCATTTAGCTCGCGCCCTGGTACTGGTAGATCACGCGGAACTGTAGAGCCACCAGTGAGTAGCACCACATCAAACTCTTGACGCAGTTGCTGTGCGTTAACATCCACACCGATATGTTGGTTTACTTTGAACTCAACGCCAGCTTCAGCCATTAGGTTGATCTTACGATCAATAATGTCCATACCCAGTTTAAAGTCTGGAATACCAAAGCGCAGTAGACCACCCACTTTTTCATCCCGCTCAAACACTGTCACTGAGTGACCGGCACTGTTGAGCTGCTCAGCGGCAGATAAGCCTGCCGGACCTGAGCCGATGATTGCCACGGTTTTACCCGTGCGAGTACGTGGCGTTTTTGGTTTGGCGTAGCCTTCACGGTACGCGGTCTCAACAATGGTTTTCTCAATGTTACAGATAGTGATTGGATCTTGGTTAATACCAAGTACACACGCACTTTCACATGGAGCCGGACAAACACGACCAGTAAATTCAGGGAAGTTATTGGTCGAGCTTAGAATGTTCCAAGCTTCTTCCCAGCTGTCGCGGTAAACCGCATCGTTAAATTCTGGGATAATGTTGCCGATAGGGCAGCCGTTATGACAAAACGGCACGCCACAGTCCATACAGCGAGAAGCTTGCGTGTTGATCTTGTCACCAAACTCCTCGTTGAGAACGAACTCTTTGTTGTTCTTGATACGCTCTTGTGGGTCGATTTTCTGCGGGAGTTCACGACCATGCTCTAAAAATCCAGTAGGCTTACCCATTACACTGCCTCCGCTTCTTTTTGTTCTGCTTCAGCCTTACGCTTTTGAAGTACAGCTTTGTAATCGCGTGGCATCACTTTCACCATGCTCTCTAGGCTTACTTCAAAATTGTCTAGGAAAGACTGAGCCACTTCACTTCCTGTGAACTGAACATGCTTAGTTAACATGTCGAGTAGTAGGTCTTTGTCTTCTTGCTCGATTGGATCGAGGTCAACCAGTTCAGGGTTAAGCTTCGATTCAAAATCACCGGATTTATCCCAAACGTAGGCGACACCGCCACTCATACCAGCAGCAAAATTACGTCCAGTCGAACCAAGGATAATCGCAGCACCACCCGTCATGTATTCACAACCGTGGTCACCCACACCTTCTACTACGACTTTCGCGCCTGAGTTACGCACACAGAAACGCTCGCCTGCAAGACCGCGGATGAAAGACTCACCTGAGGTTGCACCATAGAAACATACGTTACCGACCACGATGTTATCTTCAGCAACGATGCTTGAGTTGGCATCTGGATAAAGTACTAGCGTACCGCCAGAGAGACCTTTACCCCAGTAATCGTTGGCATCACCTTCCACTTCGAACTTAACGCCCTTAGCTAGGAATGCACCGAACGATTGACCTGCTGAACCTTTGAACTTGACGTTCATTGGCTGAGGTAGACCGTTGTCTTTGTACACTTTCGAAATTTCGTTCGACAGCATCGTACCCGCAGAGCGGTCGGTGTTGACGATAGGGAACTCAGCTGTGACCGCTTCGCCTTTCTCTAGCGCAGGGATTGCTGCTTGAATAAGCTTGCGATCCAACACCGATTCAAGGTTATGGTTTTGCTGGGTTTGACAGAAGATACCGTCTTCCGCTCGCGCTTCTTCCACGTGAAGGACAGGCGTTAGATCTAGGTTCTTGTATTTCCAATGCGATACGTCTTGGCGAACTTTCAGTTTCTTACCTTGACCGACCATCTCATCGATAGTGCGGAAGCCAAGTTCTGCCATGATTTCACGTAGGCCTTCTGCCATGTATTGGAAGAAGGTTACAACATCTTCTACGCGACCATCAAAACGTTCACGTAGCGTCTTGTTCTGCGTTGCGATACCGACAGGACAGGTGTTCTTATGACACTTACGCATCATGATACAGCCTTCAACCACAAGTGCTGCGGTTGCCACGCCCCATTCTTCTGCACCGAGCAGTGTTGCAACGGCCAGGTCACGTGGTGTCTTCATCTGACCATCTGCTTGAACCACGATACGGTTACGTAGACCGTTTTTCAGTAGCGTCTGGTGAGTTTCCGCTAGACCCAATTCCCAAGGAAGACCGGTATGGCGGATTGACGACATTGGTGATGCACCTGTACCACCATCAAAACCAGCAATCAGTACCACGTCAGCTTTCGCTTTCGCTACACCTGAAGCGATGGTACCTACACCTGCTTCTGATACTAGTTTGACGTTAACGCGGCCTTTACGGTTAGCGTTCTTCAAGTCGTAGATGAGCTGCGCCAAATCTTCGATTGAGTAGATATCGTGGTGTGGCGGTGGAGAAATCAGACCCACTCCAGGGGTTGAGTGACGAGTCGCACCGATCCAGTCATCGACCTTATCGCCCGGTAGCTGACCACCTTCACCTGGTTTTGCGCCCTGAGCCATTTTGATTTGTAGCTCTTCCGCGTTGGTTAGATAGTAAGAGGTTACGCCGAAACGACCTGATGCTACCTGCTTGATTGCGGAGCGTTCCCAGTCTCCGTTTTCTTTTGGTTCAAAGCGGATTGGGTCTTCACCACCTTCACCTGAGTTCGACTTCGCGCCAAGGCGGTTCATCGCTACAGCAAGGGTTGAGTGCGCTTCGTAAGAGATCGAACCAAACGACATTGCACCCGTGGCAAAGCGTTTTACGATGCTCTCAATTGGTTCTACTTCAGCAAGTGGCACCGAACCGGCTGGGTTTTTAATAAACTCTAGCTGGCTACGTAGCGTAACGGCATTGTCACCTTGCTTATCAACGGCAGCAGCATATTGCTTGAACTGATCGTAGTTCTTATTACGCGTTGACTCTTGCAGCAAAGAAATGGTTTCTGGGTTAAATAGGTGTTTTTCACCGCGCTGTTTCCACTGATAAACGCCGCCCACATCCAGAACTTGGATAGGAATGTCACGTTGTGGGTAACCATAGCGGTGGCGGATCAGTACTTCTTTGGCGATATCATCCAGAGTGAGACCTTGGATACGTGAGACCGTACCTGTGAAGTATTTATCCACGACTGATTTGTGAATACCAAGCGCTTCGAAAATCTGTGCGCCATGGTAAGACTGCAGCGTAGAAATACCCATCTTCGAGAAGATCTTGAGTAGTCCGCCGTTTACTGCCTTACGGTAGTTGTCGAACAGATCGCGCGGGTTCGCCTGTGGATCCAGCTTCTTAGTGCGTTGCAGTTCAACGATGGTTTCGATAACCAAGTAAGGGTTAACTGCGTTCGCACCGTAGCCTAATAGTGTCGCGAAGTGATGTGTTTCACGCGCATCGCCAGTTTCAACGACGATATCACACTTAGCACGTAGACCTTTGCGGATCAGGTGATGATGCACGGCACCTACTGCCAGCATCGCTGGGATAGCTGCGTGGTTAGAGTTCACCGCACGGTCGGTCAACAAGATGATAGAGTAACCATCAATAACCGCGTCTTCTGCGTATTGGCAAATACGTTTTAGTGCGCGCTCAAGTTTGCCTTGATCTTCACTAGCTTGGAATACGATATCGAGCGTTTTTGCTTGTAAGTGCTCGTTATCAATTGCACGTAGTTTCTCTAGTTCAGAGTTTGCCAGTACTGGTGATTCAAGCTCAACTTTTTGACAGTGCAGCGGCGTTTCGGTTAACAGGTTCTGATCCTTACCTAGGTAAGTATTCAGTGACATAACCATACGCTCACGGATTGGGTCAATAGGTGGGTTGGTTACCTGGGCAAACAACTGCTTGAAGTAGTTTGATAGGTGCTGTGATTGATGCGATAGAACCGCTAGTGGCCAGTCGGCACCCATTGCAGAAAGTGGCTCTTTACCATCGTTCGCCATTGGCACGATGATTTCGTTCACTTCTTCTGAGCTTACACCAAACGCTTGTTGGCGGTGCATTAGGCGCTCAGGAGATGGTTGGCTGAACTGGTTGCTCGCATCTGGCAGTTTTTTCAGGCTAAGCAGATTCTCTTCAACCCATTTCTCGTAAGGCTGCGCCGTAGCGATAGAATCTTTAACTTCTTCGTCAGAGATAATACGACCTTGCTCAAGGTCGGCAACGAAGATACGACCTGGTTGTAGACGACCACGGAACTCAACGTTTTCCGGTGCGATATCCACTACACCAGATTCTGATGCCATTACGAGGAAATCATCTTTGGTCACTGTGTAGCGTGACGGACGCAGACCGTTACGGTCAAGCGTAGCACCTACTTGTACGCCGTCAGTAAAACATACTGATGCAGGACCATCCCATGGTTCCATAATGTTCGCGTGGTACTGATAGAACGCGCGACGCGTTGGATCCATGTTTTTGTTTTCTTGCCATGCTTCAGGGATCATCATCATCAATGCATGAGGCAAGCTACGACCGGAAAGAACAAGCAGTTCTAGTGCCATGTCGAAGTTAGATGAGTCTGAGCTGCCTTCTTGACAGATAGGCAGTAGCATGTCGATTTCAGCTTGAGTGAACAATTCTGATTCTAGAATTGCTTCACGCGCTTTCATCCAGTTTAAGTTACCGCGAACCGTGTTGATTTCACCGTTGTGGGCAATGTAACGGAAAGGCTGCGCTAGGCGCCATTTCGGGAATGTATTGGTTGAGAAGCGTGAGTGCACGAGTGCAAGCGCAGTCACCATGGTTGGGTTCTGCAGATCTAAGAAGTACTGTGGTACTTGCTCAGTGGTTAGCTGACCTTTGTAAACCAGCGTTTTGTATGACATTGAGTTGATGTAAAAATCATCGCCAATGTTCGATACGCTTTCTAAGCACACGCGTACGGTGTAGTTACGTAGCACGTATAGTTTGCGCTCTAGCTCTTCTGGTGTCGTGCCAGGACCGCCGGTAATAAATACATGCTCAAATTGTGGTTCTGTGCTTAGCGGATCTGCGCCGATCATTGAATTGTCGGTTGGCAACACACGGTAGCCAATCACTTCAAGATCTAATCGCTTAGCGTTACGCTCGAGAATATCACGACATTGCTCGCGTTTGTGTTGGTCTTTCGGGAAAAGCACCACACCAACGCCATACTTTTCAAAAGAAGGTAGCTTAATCCCAAGCTTAACCGCTTCTTCTAAAAGAAACTCATGAGGTTTTTGCAGCAAGATACCTGCGCCGTCGCCGCTGCATGGATCGCAACCTTGACCACCGCGGTGTTCCATTCGCGCAAGCATGTCCAGAGCCTGAGTCACTACTGCGTGTGATTTACGGTTTTTTAGGTGAGCAACAAAACCGATACCACAAGCGTCGTGTTCCAATTCAGGAGTGTACAGACCTTGGGTGCTCTGCTCTCTATCTACCATAGATACATCCTTCCAATCTAATTCGGACGCACTGTCGTCAAACGAACTGAATCGCGCGTCACTTCCTTTTAATAGTTTTAATTCGCACCTAACCGAGGTTGATCAGGTTTGATTCCCTTCTTTTCTCACAGGAAAAATGTTGCGAGAAAGACAATCCTTGGTGACATCCATTTTACAGCATCACTTTAGTAGTGATTTTTATAGGTGGGGTTGGTCTATCACCGGTCTCCTTGTCGATTGTTTTGATTCTGGCGATTCCGCCTAACAAGTGAGATCTGTAAGTATCCTACAATTTCTTCGGGCTAAAATGCAATCAAAACGCAGCATTGTTGCGCAATTTTTTCGCGCGAGAATTAGGTTTTATGTTTGTATTTTGCCTAAAATTCAGTTTGAAGCACGTTTATTTGCATGTTTATTGATTTGTGATAGGGATCAAATTGCTTGTTTTGGTTAGTTTGCACTCATTTTTAAAGCTCGATTTGTGTAATTCGATTACATGAATTTTAATGGTTATTATTCTCATTAGTGGTCCGAGATGCAATTACACGAATTGGTTAACACCGTTGGTCAAGATTTACACCGCCGTTATGGCGAGAAAGTCCATAAACTCACGCTTCACGGTGGCTTTAGCTGTCCTAACCGCGATGGCACGATTGGGCGTGGTGGCTGTACTTTTTGTAATGTTGCATCGTTTGCTGATGAAGAAACGCAAGTTAAAAGTATCCAAGAGCAATTGACCGATCGAGCTGGCGAAATTGCCCGCGCGAAAAAATACCTCGCTTACTTTCAAGCCTACACCAGTACTTATGCTGAAGTGCAGGTTTTGAAAAACATGTATGAAGAAGCTCTTAAAGCGGCAGATATCGTCGGCTTATGTGTAGGCACTCGTCCTGACTGCGTGCCTGATGCCGTACTTGAACTTCTTTCCGAGTATGTTGAGCAAGGTTATGAAATTTGGCTCGAGCTTGGTCTACAAACCGCTAATAACGACACCTTAAAGCGCATCAATCGTGGTCATGACTTTGAGTGCTATGCAGAGATCACTCAACGTGCTCGCGCGTTAGGCATTAAAGTATGTACCCACTTAATTGTCGGCTTGCCACGCGAAACGCGTGAAGACAACGTTAAAACCATGCAACAAGTGCTTGAAGTCGGTACTGACGGGATTAAGTTGCATGGCTTGCATATTGTCGAGGGCAGCACCATGGCGAAAGCTTGGCGTGCCGGCAAGCTTGAAGCGCCTGAATTAGAAGAGTATGTCGCTATCGCCAGTGAACTGATTCGCATGACGCCAGCGGACGTGGTTTACCATCGCGTATCTTCCGCGGCGCGTCGTCCAACCTTGCTCTCTCCTTTATGGTGTGAAAACCGCTGGTTAGCAATGACTGAGATTGGCAGAGCACTAAACCGAGACGGAGCTCAAGGTTCGCTCATTGGACAGCCGTTTCATTACATTAAGCCTTGATTAAATAAGAAAAATCTCATAGAAACTGCTATCTTTCAGCCCAACCCAAGCTAAAGATAGAAAGTCTATATGATAGAGATGTCGGACAGGTGGATATTTGAGTTTATCCATCTTCATGGAATTGAAATGCTACTTGCAATGGTGCTGCTGGCATTGATTGCTCAGTTGTATATTCGCTTTCACCGACAAGTAAAGCGGCTGATTGAAGACTCTCCGATCTCCATGATGTTGGTAGAGAGTAAATCAGGCAAAGTTTTGATTTCCAATCCGGTCGCAACGCGAGTGCTGGGGATCCGCCGAGTCGGTCGCTACTATCTACTGCCAGGTACGCTGAGCCAATCTTTTATCTTTGAATTGATGGGCTATTTCTCTACTCATAGTTCATCTGGTTACAAAATCGATTGGCCGTTAACGGCTAATCAATCTGTGCGCGTTGAAGTCTACGGTCGACCGACCAAATATCGCGGTAAAGCCTGCTGGCTATTTTATCTTTCTCCTTATCAACCGGGTGTCGATGAGGTGATGGAGCAAGTCCATTCTTTATCTGTGATTAAAAGCGCTTTTGAAAACCTTTCTGAACTTATCTTTGTCAAAGGACCGAGCGGGGAAAAGCTATTTACCAACCGAGCATTTGACCGTTTCTGGGGAGATCGCTTTGATGAAGGTATGCATGAAATAAAAGGCGTCGCTCGAGGGCGCGCCTCGCATCGTCATTGGACGGTAGATAAATTCGGTCGCAGTTGCCTGTTAGAAACTCACCAAAGCCTGCTTATGTCGCCACAAGGTGAGCCGCTTGGCATGTTGGGGATCAGCCATGATGTTACGGACTGGCATGATATTCAGCGCAATCTTCGTGATGAAATGGAAAAGCGTCGCGATACTGAAGTGGCACTGGCGCAGCGTGACACTATTTTACAAAACATTTTGGAAGCCAGTCCGGACTCGATTGGTATCTTTAATGAGAACATGGTTTACCAAGCGTGCAATAAGCCGTTTGTTAAAGCGTTAGGCATTTCAGATGTGCAAGACTTGATTGGTCATCGTCTGCAAGATGTGATTGCCGATGATGCCTATAAAAAGCTGGCTGAGAGCGATCATCAAGTGCTGCATGATGGTATTTCGTTACGTTACATCGATCAGATCATCCACAGTAATGGTGAGATGACTTGGTATGATGTGGTGAAATCACCATTTCGTGACCCAGGTTCGGGCACTAATGGCGTGCTAGTGATGGCGCGTGATGTGTCTGAGCGTTATCTCGCGGAACAGAAATTGGCAGAGGCGAATCAAGAGCTTGAAAGACTGAGCTTTATTGACGGTTTGACGCAAATTGCCAACCGTCGCCGCTTCGATGAGCAGTTGGATTTATTGTGGCATATTCACCTGCGTGAGCAGAAGCCGCTAACCATCATGTTATGTGATATTGACTACTTCAAAGGGTTTAATGATCTCTATGGGCACCAAAAAGGTGATGAAGCTTTGATTGGTGTCGCGCAAGCTTTCAAGCAAGTTATTACCCGCTCGAGCGATTGTGTGGCTCGATATGGCGGCGAAGAATTCGCGTTTATATTGCCCAACACCACCACAGAGGGTGCGAAAGTCTTGGCAGAGCGTATTCATACTGAGGTAGCAAAACTAGCCATTGCTCATCAAGCCTCGGATGTGAGTGAGCTTGTTACCGTCAGTATTGGTTTGGTGGCGTTTGTTCCTCACCAACCACAAACGGTTGAGGCAATGGTGGCTTTAGCAGACAGTGCTCTGTACCAAGCCAAAGCCAATGGTCGCAACCAAACCTGCATACATCACACATCCAGTAATTAAGCCTACTTGGCTTGGGGATTTCTTAGCTGTGCATGCTGAAAGCAGGTAAGATATCCCCATATGTCGCCACTTCATTATTCTAAATCCAGCAGCGGAACTTTGTGGCGATAGCTGCTGCCTTTTGTCGCTCGGAGCGCTAATGAAAACCATCAAGAACCTTGCGCAATACTATGTTGATTTGCTCGTCAAACTCGGTATTTTGCGTTTCTCCATTCTTCTGGCTCTTGCTTTAATCTCTCTTGCCGTGGTTGTCCAAGTTGGCATCACACTATTCCTTAGTGGGCATGTTGATAATATCGATATCGTGCGCTCGGTTTTCTTTGGCTTAGTGATCACCCCATGGGCTGTCTATTTTCTCTCAGTGGTTGTCGATCAACTCGAAGAGTCGCGTCAAAGACTATCAAAACTGGTTTCTAAGCTAAAAGTGATGCGCTCACGAGATTTGGAGTTGAACCAGCAACTGCAACTGAATATTGAAAAGCTCAACCAAGAAATCGAAGATCGTATTAAAGCAGAGGAAGGGCGCGAAGAAGCGATGAAAGACCTTGAAAACGAGGTTTACCAGCGTGAACGCACCCAGATGGAACTAGCGGAGCGCACCGCGTTGCTGCGCTCTTTTATTGATGCTTCACCAGATTTGATCTACTACCGCAACGCTGAAGGCGTGTTCTCCGGCTGTAACAAAGCGATGGAAGAGCTGACGGGTAAAAAAGAGTCGCAATTGGTTGGTTTGACGCCGTGGGATGTCTACAGCAAAGAAGTGGCTCAGCAAATTGTTGAAACGGATGATGCGGTTTTTGCTGACAATCAGGCCATCACCTACGAGCAGTGGCTCGAATACCCAGATGGTCGCAAAATCTATTTTGAGCTGCGCAAAGTACCTTTCTACAGCAAAGATGGTCGCCATCTTGGTCTGGTTGGTTTTGGGCGTGATATTACTGAGCGTAAGCGCCACGAAGAGTCGCTGGAAAAAGCGAGTAGAGACAAAACCACCTTTATCTCCACCATTAGTCATGAATTACGCACCCCACTGAACGGTATTGTTGGCTTGAGTCGTATGTTGCTTGATACGCCAATGACCGATGAGCAGCGTAAACATATGCAGACCATCAATGTTAGTGCGATTACCTTAGGTAATATTTTTAATGACATTATTGATATGGATAAGTTTGATCGCCGCAAGTTAGAGCTCTACCCAGCGCCGTTAAACTTTGAAGATTTTGTAGTTGAGATTGAAAGTATTGCTGCGCTGATGGCTGAGCAAAAAGGGCTGCGTTTTGATCTTGAGCGCCTAAATGATTTGCCAACGGCTATCAGTGCCGATGCGACGCGACTACGTCAGGTGCTGTGGAATCTGATCAGTAACGCGATGAAGTTTACGAAAGAGGGCGGCGTAGTCTTGTCCGTCAGTTCAATGATCGAAGACGGCAATGCGCATATTACGCTGGAGGTGGAAGATACCGGCGTGGGTATTCCTGAATCCGAACTCGATAATATCTTTGCTATGTATTACCAAGTGAAGTCTGAAAAAGATAACTTACACGCGGTAGGCACAGGCATTGGTTTGGCGGTCTCTAAGCAGCTGATAGAGATGATGCATGGCGATATCATTGTCAGCAGTGAAGAGGGCTTTGGTAGCACGTTTACTGTGACCATCTGCGTGCCTGTGGCAGAAGAAGCTGAAATCACTAAAGTTGAAGTGACCCATGCTCAGCATGAGTTAAATATCTTTATGGTAGAAGATATCGAGCTCAATATTACGGTAGCGCGTTCTCTGTTAGAAAGTATGGGACATGAAGTGACGGTGGCGATGACAGGTCAAGAAGCGTTGGAAATGTTTGATCCTGAGCTATATGACTTGGTCTTCCTCGATATTCAGTTGCCAGATATGACCGGCTTTGATGTCGCAAAACACTTCCGTGAACTATATTCAAACTTGCCTCCGCTGGTGGCGTTAACCGCCAATGTCGTAAAGAACAAACAAGAGTATTACGAACAAGGTATGGACGAGGCATTAAGCAAACCGTTATCCGTTATTGCGGTACAAGAGGTCATTGCCCTATTTGGTGATCATCAACCGCAAGAGCCGATGCCACACTTACCGGAGCCAGAACCGATGCACGATAGTGAAGAGATTTACCAAACCATTCTTGATTTAGATATGCTGGAGTCGTACGTCGGTATTGTCGGGGATAAGCCAGTACTGGAAAGTATCAAGATGTTTGAAGATATGATGCCAGGCTATATCGAGCTACTCGATTCCAATATGGTGGCAAAAGATCAAGAAGGTATCGTATCAGAAGCCCATAAAATTAAAGGGGCGGCGGGCTCGATTGGTTTGAAACACATTCAAAGTGTCGCGCAGAAAGCTCAATCGCCGGACTTACCGGCTTGGTGGGAAAATATTGATGATTGGGTTGACGAAATTAAGAAAGAATATCAGTCTGATATTCAGATTTTAAAAGAGTGGTTAGCACAGAGGTAGCAATATGAAAAAAATCGCGGCGATGTCATTAGCATTGGCTTTACTGGCAGGGTGCTCGGTGCCTCAGGTTGGTTGGGATCAAGATGCGGTGATGGTCGTAGAAAATGCCGAAGTTAAGTTAACCAGCAATTTGTGGCTAAATAAGATGCCGACTATTGGTGAGTTGCAAGAGCAGAATTTGCACGGCGCGCTTTATTTAGAGTCCGCTAAGCCTTTACCGGCGGATCTTGATATTGTCAGCGTATCATTGCGTCAAGGGGACGATGTGTGGCAACTAGAGGGTGACGATCTTGAAATCCGCACCCACAGTGAGCAGCAGTGGGAAATCGTATTTGCTTGGCAATTTGAATTGCAACCAAACCAAGCGGTTGATGTGGCAGTTCAACTGGATCACCAGCAACAGCGCAATTGGTTAGTAGAAAAGCAGGTTGTGATTGATACAGTTTATTAGACTATCTTATTGAAATTTAAGCCAGCCTAAAGAGGCTGGCTTTTTTATGTTCAAAAATTATCTAAACAAAGTGATATATTCTAAAGAGGAATATCTTATGTTTTAACAGTGGGTGAAGTTATTTTTAGGTTAAAAATTTGTTTTCATTTAATTTGTTAAAATTTGGTTGAATTATAACCGCATTTGCTTAGAATTTAACCATGAGCTCAAGCTCATAACCCCATCTCAACGGATTAACGACTTGCTAGGAGGCGCACAATGAAACAGTTCACTGTCATTCAAACCATTTGCGCTTCTATCGATCCCGCGATTATTCCAGCCATGCCGAAAGGCGCTATTGCTGGCATTTTTACCTTTATCGCCGATCGTAACTCTAAACACGCAATCATTTAATCCGTAAGCAAATTATTTAATTGGCTGCGGAAAAGGCAGCCAATTCAAACTCCTTGATACCTTTTGATTTGTTGCCTTTTTCTCAGCGTCACTCTGACTGGAGAAAATCATGAATCAATCAATATATCTAAAACTAGCCACCTTACTTGTTAAAGCAGACTTACGTCGAGAAGAGCGCGCATGGAAACGCAAGGTCCGCCGAAGTGCACATGAAATCCCATGGCAAAATGAGCACTTGTTGCGAGATATTGGTTTAGATCGCGAAGGTCGTCCAATTGGTGAGAGTTTAGCGCCACAAGTAAAAGCCGAGCGTCGTATTCGTCATCTACGTCGGGTACTGACTTCTCGAATACCAACGTAAATCTGAGGGAGAGAAGAGTCTCTTCTCTCCCTTAACAGTTATGGACAAGGGTTGGAGTAAGTGGTCCCAACGGCTTGAATATCTTTTAATAATTCATCACTTAACTCGATAGCAATGCTATCGATATTTGCTTTAAGTTGCTCCATCGTTGTCGCGCCGATGATATTTGCGGCAACGAATGGGCGCTGATTAACAAATGCCAGTGCCATTTGTGCTGGATCCAAACCGTGCTTTTGTGCGACTTCCACATAGGCTTGTGTGGCCGCGATACCTTGCGGTGTAAAGTAACGCACAAAGCGTTCAAACAACGAACAGCGCGCGCCAACTGGTCTTTGACCATTGAGATATTTACCGCTTAAGCAACCAAACGCCAGCGGGGAATAAGCCAGTAGTTCCACCCCTTCAAAGTGACTAATTTCGGATAAGCCTACTTCAAAGCTGCGATTGAGCAAATTATAAGGATTTTGGATCGACACAATACGTGGGAGATCGTGCTTATCCGCCAGCTTTAGCAGGCTCATGACGCCCCACGGGGTTTCGTTAGACACGCCGATATAGCGGATTTTGCCAGCTTTGATCAGTTCCGCCATTGCCTCGAGGGTCTCAATCAGTGTGACTTCCTGCTGTGCATCTGGATAAGGATAGTTAAGTTGACCAAAAGTATTGGTTTCACGTTGAGGCCAATGGATCTGATACAGGTCGATGGCGTAGTCGAGCTGATTGAATGCCTCCGCTTGGCTATTCTGTTCACCAAAGGTCATGGTGCCTAAACAGATTTTACTCACTTCCAAGCTGGAGTGGGGGAGTTTGTGGTATTTCATGCTGCTTCCTTGACTCGAACTTTGAACTATTTCATCGGCATAAGACGAAGAAATAGCACTAGGTAAATTCAATATAAGCGAGCTTCTATCAGGATTAAAAGTGCTGAGCGCGCAAAATTGAGCGAACTCTACCTATAATTGTATTAGTTGCGTTATGGCAAGAATGTAGGAGGGCTTATGCATAGAAAGCAATTAGATAGGTGGATACATGGCTTCCATAAGAAGAGTTATCAGCCGCCAAAAGTATTTGTGATCAGTTGCTCTGACTTGTCGCAATATTTACTGGCAGTGGAATACAAACATAAACTTGAGCCAGTGTGTGAAGATGGTGATCCGATTCATTTTGCTTCGCTTGAGCAAGTGAAAGAAGAGCTTAATCGTTTGGATGTTGAGCGCGCTTATCTGCGTCTACACAACAGCTATGATGAATTTGGCAGCGAAGAAGTGCCTCGCTACCATGACATAGAATTAACGGTGACTCGCCATTAAGCAAAGTTGTTCGCCAGTATGCGGGCAGTAAATTGCGTTCGCAGATAGAACCCGCGCGGCAAAGTTTTGATCAGTTTTCCGCTGGCGCCATAGGCTTCAGTTAAGACCCGGCTGTTAGCGGCTTTAGGGCGTAATTGCAGAACTTCACCGTGTCTTGCCGTGATGCGTTCAACTTGCCCCAATACAATCAGCTCCATTAGCTCTTCCCAATCTGCCTGTAATTGCTGCTCTTCTTCTGCGCTCGGTGACCAAATCAGTGGAGAACCTACTCGGCGCTCCGCCAAGGGGATTTCTCGCTCGCCCTCGACAGGTACCCAGAGAACTCGGGAAAGTTTATTGCGTACATGGCTTTGCTGCCAAGTGAGACCATGGACACCAGTCAGTGGCGCGACGCAAACAAACGTGGTTTCAAGCGGTTTTCCATTATAGCCAATAGGGATGGTTTTAAGCTCAATGCCAAGTTTTTCGAAGTCTTGCTGTGGCTTGCTGCCTGCGGTTGCGCCTAAGTGCCACTCTAATAATTGTCCAACCCAACCCTTATCACGACGCAGATCGGCAGGCACATCAATATTTGCCTCTGCAGCCAACTCTTGAAAAGTCAGACCTGCGATCTCAAAGGCTCGTGCCAATAGTTCTTGTTCTGATTGCGGTTCGGGTTTCATTTTTTGCTCTAATCACGGATTGAGCCAATATTTTACTCGAATTTACTGAAATTACGACCTGAGCAAAGATCATACAGAGTGGTGAAAAGATCTTCATTCATAGGTTATCCACAGGTGTAAGAAGAAAAATAGCTCATTCTGTCTCTTATGTATGAATTAACAGTGTTTTTCGGCACTCTTATCACTTGAAATTTCTGATGTTAGCGTTTTTTGTCTTGTGTAATGTGGATAAATAAAGTGCTGGTTGATCTTTGAACAGTTGCTTATGGTTTGTTTATTCGTCGTGTCTTTCTTTAGGTTGGATATCGATATTTTAATTTAAGTTATTGTATATAAATAACTTAATGCTATTTTTGTTAGGCGGTGTGATTTGCGCAACAGAGCGGTGTTGAATAAATGATCTCTTGCTTGGTGCTTTTTCACATGGTTATGCACAGAAAAGGTGAATAAATGTGGTATGTGTCTCATCTGCTTGTGAATAATGGCTGAATTGGCGATAAGTTATCCAGAAAGGCAAGATTCGGTAATAATTTCTGTGTTAGTCACACTAGTAAGTTTGCTCCGCTTGGGGATATGTGGAAAAATCACCGTAATTGAAGATTTTTTTAGAGGTTGGCCAGTGATAGATGGCGATGGTTACCGCTTAAATGTGGGAATTGTAATCTGTAACAACCATGGTCAGGTCTTCTGGGCTAAACGATACGGACAACATTCATGGCAATTTCCGCAAGGAGGCATCGATGAAGGTGAAACTCCGGAACAAGCTATGTATCGTGAATTGTATGAAGAGGTGGGTCTTACTAAGAAAGACGTGAAAATCATCGCGACAAGTCGTCATTGGTTAAGATACAAATTACCCAAACGACTGGTGCGTTGGGATTCAAAACCTGTCTGTATCGGTCAAAAACAGAAATGGTTTTTACTGCGCTTAGATTGTGAAGAGTCAAAGATCAATATGCAGCGTGGTAAGTCCCCTGAGTTTGATGGTTGGCGTTGGGTGAGTTATTGGTATCCAGTGCGTCAAGTGGTCTCATTTAAGCGTGACGTTTATCGTCGTGCGATGAAAGAGTTCGCATCCATGGCAATGCCATTTAAAGAGCGTCGAGTTAAAGGCAAACGTAAATCACGAAGAGGGTAGAGATGCTTTCTCAACTAAGGGACATAGTTGAACAAGTTTCAAGAGTCGAAAACGTTCATGCGGCGTTGCAGCTTTTGGTGAAACAGACTTGTCTCGCTATGCACACGGAGTGCTGTACGATTTACCTTGCCAACGAGGAGATGCAGCGTCTTGAGTTAATGGCGACTCAAGGCTTGCGCTTTAAAGGCAATAAAATTCATATCAACTTCAGTGAAGGCTTGGTGGGTTTGGTCAAACGCAGTGCCGAACCGCTCAACCTTGCTGAAGCTTCCAAACATCCTAACTTTAAATATTTCTCTCAGCTCGGTGAAGAGGTTTATCAAAGCTTCTTAGGTACGCCGATCATTCACCGTAAACAGGTGCTTGGTGTGCTGGTGGTGCAGCAAAAACAGCCCCGCCAATTTGATGAGATGGAAGAGTCCTTTTTAGTCACATTAGCTGCCCAGCTTGCTGTGATTATTGCCCATGCGCAAACGCAAGGTCAGTGGCGTCTAGAGAAAACCCAGCAGGCGATTCGTGGTATTCCCGCGTCTTCCGGTGTCGCGATTGGACAATTTTGGTGGGATGACAGTCAACCACTGCTCTCTGATGTCAGCCCTGCGTCGACATTAGATACTGAACGTGAGCAGGAATGGCTATTGCTCGCGATAGAAGCTGCACTGAATGATTTTCGTCGCATGCGTAAAAAGCTCGACAGTGAAATCAACAAAGATACCTTGGCGATATTCGACCTCTTTACTCACTTGCTCAATGATCCTATGTTGCGTAAGGATCTGAAAGCTCAGATCCAAAAAGGCGATCGTGCTGATTGGGCCGTGCGCCAAGTGGTGGAAACCTACTCCAACCGTTTTGCTCGTATGTCAGACAGTTACCTGCGCGAGCGGGCACAAGATGTGCGCGAGTTAGGGCAGCGACTCCTCTATTTCCTCAATAATACCGAGCAAGAGCAGCAAACTTTTGATCAGCCAGTTATTTTGGTGGTGCGTGAGTTAACGGCATCGCTGCTAGCGTCGATTCCGAAAGATCAGCTTCTCGCGGTGATTTCATTAGAAGGCGCGGCGAACTCGCATGCGGCAATTTTGTCGCGGGCTCTTGGTATTCCTGCGGTGATGGGCGTCAACCTTAATCTGAGTACCATCAATGGTAAGCAGGGCATAGTCGATGGCTACAGCGGTAAGATCTTAGTTTCACCGAGTCGTCAGTTGCTCAAAGAATACCGAGCACTAGCCAATGAAGAGCGCGAGTTAGCCAATATGGTTAATCAACGCATTGAGGAGCCTGCGCAAACCAGTGACGGTGAGCGTATTGAAGTATTTCTCAATGCTGGGTTAAGTGCTGATGCGAATATTGCGGTTAACCAAGGAGTCGATGGGGTTGGTCTTTATCGCACCGAAATTAGCTTTTTATTGCAGCATCGTTTTCCCTCGGAAGATGAGCAGACCCAGCAATACCACTCGGTGCTAACCACGTATCCGGACAAACGGGTGGTGATGCGCACGTTAGATATTGGTGGTGACAAACCACTGCCATATTTGCCAATCGAGGAAGACAACCCGTTTCTCGGCTGGCGAGGAATTCGTTTCACACTCGATCATCCTGATATTTTCCTAATGCAGATCCGCGCCATGATGCGCGCTAGTGCCGATACGCAAAACTTAAGCATTCTTCTGCCTATGGTGTCAGGAGCGCAAGAGTTAGACGATGCACTGGTTTTGATTGAACAGGCTTACAGTGAAGTGCTGGCACTTAATCCTAACCTAGCAAGACCGCAAGTCGGCATTATGATCGAAGTGCCTTCCATGCTCTACTTGCTGCCACTTTTGGCCGATAAAATTGACTTTGTCTCGGTCGGTACCAACGATTTAACCCAATATTTGCTTGCTGTAGACCGTAATAATTCACGCGTATCGGACGTGTATGAGAGTATGCATCCTGCGGTGATTATGGCACTCAACCATATTTATCACACTTGCCAGCAATTAAAATTGCCAGTCTGTATTTGTGGTGAGTTGGCCGGGGATCCGATAGGTTCTTTGCTCTTGGTTGGTTTAGGCTATCGTAGTTTAAGTATGAACACGTCAAACGTAGCTAAGGTCAAATACCTATTGCGCCATACCAGTATCGAAGAGCTAAGCCAATTGGCTAACCGCGCATTAACTCAGCCTTATGGGCACAATATTTACACTATGATGGAAGATTATTTCGAATTGAAAGGCTTCTCTGGCTTTATCCGTGCGGGTAAAAAATAAGGAAACATCGTGAATGTCGAACTGATCTTGTTGCTGCTGTTACTGGGCGGGTTTGTTGGTGTAATGGCAGGGTTGTTGGGTATTGGCGGTGGCTTGATTGTGGTGCCTGCGCTGGTTGTGCTTCTGCCTAAAGCAGGGATTGACCCCTCGATTACCATGAACATCGCGCTCGCGACGTCCTTATCGACCATTATAGTGACCTCAGGCTCTTCAGCACTTAACCACCTTAAACTTGGCAATGTCGACATGTTTGTCGTCAAATGGCTGATGCCAGGGGTGGTGATAGGTGGCTTTGTCGGCGCTAATGTGGCTGAGTGGATCCCGAGTGAATATCTTCCCAAAGTGTTTGGTGTGATTGTTTTGCTGCTTGCATTGCAGATGCTGTTGTCGATCAAAAGCACTACTGAGCGTACGATGCCGCCAAGTGGCATTACCATGGGATATGGCGCTGGGATTGGCATTATCTCTAGCCTCGCCGGGATTGGTGGCGGCTCTTTATCGGTGCCATTTCTTAATCGCCATGGCGTTGAGATGCGAAAAGCGGTAGGCTCTTCCTCTGTTTGCGGTTGCGTTATCGCTATCTCCGGTATGACGGGGTTTATTTTGCATGGCTACAGCGCGGAAAATTTACCTAATTATAGCGTTGGATATGTATACCTACCGGCTTTAGCTGCGATAGCATCTACCTCAATGTTGACCACTAAGGTGGGCGCCAAATTGGCGACCTCTTTACCTACGGCGGCATTGAAAAAGATCTTCGCGCTATTTTTGATGTTTGTCGCCGGAACTATGTTGCTGTAGCGCACTCTCATCTAAATCATTATTAAAAGAGTAGTCTTCTTATGTCTCAGGGATACTTTGAATTTCCTAATATTGATCCAGTGTTGGTATCAATTGGTCCACTATCGATTCGTTGGTATGGCTTAATGTATTTAATCGGTTTTGCTTTCGCTTTATGGCTGGCAAATCGACGCGCGGATAAGCCGGGTAGTGGTTGGACTCGTGAACAAGTGTCTGACTTGCTCTTTGCTGGTTTTCTAGGTGTAGTTATTGGTGGTCGTGTCGGCTACGTGCTGTTCTACAACTTTGACCTTTTCCTGCAAGACCCTCTGTACTTGTTTAAGGTCTGGACTGGTGGCATGTCATTCCATGGCGGTCTGCTGGGTGTGATTAGCGCTATGTTCTGGTATGCGCGCAAAAATGGCCGTACTTTCTTTGGTGTCGCGGATTTTATTGCCCCGCTGGTACCATTCGGTTTAGGTATGGGTCGTTTGGGTAACTTTATGAACAGCGAGCTGTGGGGGCGCGTAACAGACGTGCCATGGGCGATTGTGTTCCCAAATGGCGGACCACTTCCTCGCCACCCTTCACAGCTGTATGAGATGGCATTAGAAGGTGTGGTGTTGTTTTTGATCCTCAACTGGTTTATTAAAAAACCTCGCCCACTTGGATCTGTGTCAGGGCTTTTCCTTGCTGGTTACGGTACATTCCGTTTCTTAGTCGAATACGTCCGCGAGCCAGATGCGCATCTTGGTTTGTTTGGTGGCTTTATCTCTATGGGTCAAATTCTATCATTGCCGATGGTTATCATTGGTCTATTGATGATGGTATGGGCCTACAAGCGTGGCCACTTTAAAGACGAATTACCCCAACAGAAAGCGAAGTAAGGAATTGGTGTGAAACAGTATTTAGATCTCTGTCAGCGAATTGTTGACCAAGGTGAGTGGGTTGAAAACGAGCGTACTGGTAAACGCTGTCTAACCGTGATTAATGCCGATTTAACCTACGATGTGGCTAACAACCAATTTCCGCTTGTAACGACTCGTAAGAGTTTTTGGAAAGCTGCTGTGGCTGAGTTGCTGGGTTACATTCGTGGTTACGACAACGCGGAAGATTTTCGTCAGCTAGGTACCAAAACTTGGGATGCGAACGCTAACCTAAATGAAGCTTGGCTAAACAACCCATACCGCAAGGGTGAAGACGACATGGGACGCGTATATGGCGTGCAAGGTCGTGCGTGGGCAAAACCGGATGGTGGCCATATTGACCAACTGCGCAAGATTGTTGATGACTTGACGCGCGGCGTTGATGACCGTGGTGAGATCTTAAACTTCTACAACCCAGGTGAGTTCCATATGGGCTGTTTGCGTCCATGTATGTACAGTCACCATTTCTCGCTACTCGGCGACACACTGTACCTAAATAGTACTCAGCGCTCATGTGATGTACCGCTAGGGTTGAACTTCAACATGGTTCAGGTTTATGTGTTCCTCGCGATTATGGCGCAAATTACAGGTAAGAAAGCGGGTGTGGCGTATCACAAGATTGTTAACGCGCATATTTACGAAGACCAACTTGAGTTGATGCGTGATGTACAGCTTAAACGTGAGCCTCTGGCGCCAGCGACGTTCCATATTAACCCGGAGATTAAGTCGCTAGAAGACTTAGAAACATGGGTAACCTTGGATGATTTCTGGGTAGAAGGTTATGAGTGCCACGACCCAATTCAATACCCGTTTTCGGTGTAAGTGATAGATTGAATGAAAAAGACCGACCTAGCGTCGGTCTTTTTTTTGGGGTGCGGGAACGCGTTGCTACGGAACGTTGCACTGCGCTTCACTTACGGATGCGGGAACGCGTTGCTATGGAACGTTGCGCTGCACTTCACTTACGGATGCTGGAAGGTATTGCTACGGAACGTTGCGCTGCGCTTCACTTACGGATGCGGGAACGCGTTGCTATGGAACGTTGCGCTGCGCTTAACTTACGGATGCGGGAAGGTGATGCTACGGAAAGTTGCGCTGCGTTTCATTTACGGATTCGGGAGGCGTTGCTGCGGAACGTTGCGCTGCACTTCACTTACGGATGTGGGAACGCCTTGCTACCGAATGCTTTTTCCGTGAGCGAAGCGTTCCGTAAACGCAGTGTTCCTATGTTTCCGTAGCCTGCGTTCCTTGCAAAAAAAAGCCCCTGACCGAGGTCAGGGGCTTAGCAAGCGATGGTGTGTACTTGTAATTATACTGTCAGAGCTAGAATTGCACCTGGTAGCAGGATGAACACCGATAGTAGGTATGCTGCTACTACTGCTTTGTTCTTAACTGCTGTTTCAGCTAGCAGCTCTGCACATTTCACTGGAATCTCACGTAGGAACGGGATACCAAAGATAAATACTGTTGCCATTAGGTTGAACACTAGGTGTACCAGAGCAATTTGTAGTGCGAACACTGCGAACTCACCAGATACAGCTGTTGCTGCTAGTAGCGCGGTAATACAAGTACCGATGTTAGCGCCTAGAGTGAACGGGTAAACGTCACGAACTTTAAGAACGCCAGTACCTACTAGTGGAACCATTAGACTAGTTGTCGTAGAAGAAGACTGAACTAGTACAGTTACGATAGAACCCGATACGATACCGTGGATTGGACCACGCCCGATTGCGTTCTTAAGAATATCACGTGCACGACCAACCATTAGACCTTTCATTAGCTTACCCATTACGGTGATAGCTAGGAAGATTGTCGCGATACCGATAGCGATAAGTAATACGCCACCAACAGTGTTACCAAATGTACCTAGAGGACCTTGTAGTGCACTGATCACTGGCTTAGTGATTGGTTTGATAAAGTCAAAACCACCCACGCTCATATCACCCGTGTTTAGTAGTGGTGAAACCAACCAGTGAGACACTTTGTCTAGAATACCGAACATCATCTCTAGCGGTAGGAAGATCATTACTGCTAGTAGGTTGAAGAAGTCGTGGATCGTCGCACTTGCAAAAGCGCGTTGGAATTCTTCTTTGCAACGAACGTGACCTAGAGAAACTAGAGTGTTAGTTACTGTTGTACCAATGTTTGCACCCATAACCATAGGGATTGCAGTTTCAACTGGTAAACCACCAGCCACAAGGCCGACGATAATAGAAGTTACTGTACTTGAAGACTGGATAAGTGCTGTAGCCACAAGACCGATCATTAGACCAGCAATTGGGTGAGCCGCAAATTCAAATAGAACTTTAGCTTGGTCGCCCACTGACCATTTAAAACCAGTACCTACCATTGATACCGCTAGAAGCAGTAAGTACAACATGAATGCCAAGTTAGCCCAGCGTAACCAGCGAGCCGTGCTCGAGATAGGTGCTGCTGTAGTAGTAGCTTGGTTCATAAATATTTCTCCGTTGGACCGTTTAACTCTTTAATTTGGTCTGTAAGTTGAATCTGAGGGCGATAGTAGAGAGGAAATATTTCAGTAATATTACAGTTCGGTGTAACAGTGATTTTTTTTCGTTTAGTAAGCGGATATGTCTGTAATTTCTGTTTTACATATTATTTAACTCATTGATTTAAAATGGTAATTAAGGGATTTTCTTAGGGTTGAAATCAGTCACAAAAATGTCAGAAAAGTCAGGTTTTGGTTAGAGTGAAGCGGGTTTTATGACAATTGACTGTCATAAAAGGCAATTGAGATGTAGGTAAAACAATTTGTTTTGCTGTTATTGTCTCGGTTTTTTCGAGTTATTGTTGTCATCTTGGGCTTTTGTTATAAATTACCTATATCAATTGAACAGCAAAACACATCATGTCTCATCTAAATTACAACCACCTCTACTATTTCTGGATGGTCTGCAAACAAGGATCGGTAACAAAAGCTGCCGATGCGCTCTTTCTTACTCCGCAGACGGTCACTGGTCAGATAAAAGCACTGGAAGATCGCCTTGATGGTAAGTTAACCAAACGTAATGGACGCAGTGTGGAGCCAACCGAGTTAGGACAGCTCGTTTTCAAATATGCAGATCGTATGTTTGGTTTGAGCTATGAGATGCTTGATATTGTCAATTACAGCCAACATTCCAATATCTTATTTGATGTTGGTGTCGCGGATGCACTATCAAAGCGTTTGGTCAGTAAAATCTTGATGACCACAGTACCAGAAGATAACAGCATTCATTTGCGCTGCTTTGAGTCAACCCACGAAATGTTATTGGAGCAATTGGCGCAACATAAGCTGGATATGATTTTGTCTGATTGCCCGGTGGATTCGAGCCAAAGCCCGGGTTTGTTTAGTAAAAAGCTCGGTGAAAGCAGCATGAGCTTCTTTTGCTCGGGGAAAGTTGAGAAAGTGAAGTTTCCTGAGGTTTTAGAGCAGCGTAAGCTTTTGATCCCCGGCAGCCGAACGGCAATGGGGCGTAAGGTGATTGAATGGTTTGATCGCCAAGGCATTACCGTCGACATTCTCGGCGAGTTTGATGACGTGGCGCTGATGAAGGCGTTTGCACGTTATCACGATGATGTGATTTTCTTAGCCCCCACGCTATACAGCAAAGAGATTCAGGAAGACCAAGCTTTACAGTTGCTTGGGCATATTGATGAGTTAAAAGAAGAGTACTACGTTATTTTTGCCGAGCGAATGATCCAACATCCTGCAGTGAAAAACGTATGTGATGCGGATTTTAGTAAACTATTTAACTAAGGTCTTTTACAGCTTGAATTAAATCGATTAACATTTGTAAGCAGCTAAGTGTATAAAATTTAAACTGATGCAGCCTCAAAACTTCGTGAGATGTTTTGTTGTTCCAAGGAGGCTTACTTATGAATGTGCAAGAGATGGAGAAAAATTCAGCTCAAGCAGTAGTGCTGTTGAAAGCAATGGCAAATGAAAGACGGCTACAGATTTTGTGTATGTTGCACAACCAAGAGCTATCTGTAGGAGAGTTATGTAGTAAGCTCGAACTGAGTCAGTCTGCATTATCACAACATTTAGCTTGGCTGCGTCGCGATGGCTTGGTGGTCACACGCAAAGAAGCGCAAACGGTCTATTACACGTTAAGCAGTGAAGAGGTCAAAGCGTTGATCCATTTGCTGCACAATTTATATTGTCAGCCAGTCAGTTCGCTTTAAAACAGCAAATTATAGATATAAAAAAACCGGCCAAGGCCGGTTTTTTCTTCACTGGAAATCAGAGTTCTATTATAGAGCTTTGATTGCAGCAGCGAAACGAGACTTATGACGAGCAGCTTTGTTCTTGTGAACAAGACCTTTAGTCGCCATACGGTCTAGGATTGGTGTAACTGCAGCGAATGCAGCAGTTGCAGCTTCTTTGTCGCCTGCTTCGATAGCAGCAACAGTTTTCTTCATGTAAGTGCGCATCATAGAACGACGGCTAGCGTTGTGCTGGCGACGTTTCTCAGCTTGGATAGCGCGCTTCTTAGCAGATTTACTATTTGCCAAGGGTCTAACTCCCAAAAACTTTAGTTCGGTGACAATTTAAGGGCAGGGAATATCCCCTATTTGCACCCAAATGTCAAATGATTTGTGCAAAAACCAGTCTGAGCCAAACAATTTTTGGATTCGACGAGTCATCGCGGTTAAGATGGCGGGGATTCTATCAGTATTCTTTTTTTAATGCTAATACTTATCTGCCTAGAAAACGACTTTCCTTCATCTAATCGGGCGGAACAACGCAGTATGGCTGATATTTGAGGTAATTGTGAGTAAACGTCTGCTCAAATCTGGCATGATTGTCAGTGCAATGACATTGATTTCTCGCGTTTTAGGCTTAGTCCGAGATGTGGTCGTTGCGAATTTAATGGGGGCAGGGGCAAGCGCAGATGTGTTTTTCTTTGCCAATAAGATCCCCAACTTCTTACGCCGCCTATTTGCTGAAGGCGCATTTTCACAAGCATTTGTACCTGTTTTAACCGAAAGCCATGCCGCTGGCGATATGGACAAAACGCGTGAGTTGATTGCCAAGGCGTCGGGTACATTAGGTGTTATTGTCTCTATTGTTACCTTATTGGGCATTTTAGGCTCCGGCGTGGTGACCGCTTTATTTGGTTTCGGTTGGTTTTTAGATTGGCTCAATGATGGTCCCTCAGCAGGCAAATTTGAGCTCGCGAGCTTTATGCTCAAAATTACCTTTCCTTATTTATGGTTTATCACCTTTGTCGCTCTATCTGGTGCCATCCTCAATACTTTAGGTAAATTCGCCGTCTCTTCATTTACCCCTGTCTTTCTCAATGTGATGATCATCTTCTCTGCATGGTTTATCGCTCCGCAGTTGGCGCAGCCGGAAATTGGTTTAGCGATCGGTGTTTTCTTAGGTGGCTTGGTGCAATTCTTGTTCCAAATACCTTTCCTGATTAAAGCGGGTGTGATGGTCAAACCTAAATGGGGTTGGCGCGATCCTGGCGTGGTAAAAATTCGCACGCTAATGATTCCGGCTCTGTTTGGCGTGTCGGTAAGCCAAATCAACTTGTTGTTGGATACCTTTATTGCCAGTTTCCTACAAACTGGCTCAATCAGTTGGCTTTACTATTCAGACCGTTTACTTGAGTTCCCCCTCGGTCTGTTTGGCATTGCGATAGCGACGGTGATCTTGCCAGCACTGTCACGTAAACACGTCGATGCGCACAGTGAAGGTTTTGCTAATACTATGGATTGGGGCGTGCGTATGGTGATGCTGCTTGGCTTGCCTGCGATGTTGGGTTTGATGGTGTTGGCTAAACCTATGTTGATGGTGCTGTTTATGCGCGGTGAGTTTTCGCCTCACGATGTACAGCAAGCCTCACTCTCTTTATTGGCGTATTCATCAGGGCTACTGAACTTTATGTTGATTAAAGTTCTCGCTCCGGGTTACTACTCACGCCAAGATACCAAAACGCCAGTGAAGTACGGCATCATCGCCATGGTGACCAATATGGGCTTTAATGCCATCTTTGCCTACTTTTATGGTTATGTTGGCCTCGCGATGGCAACCGCGTTGTCTGCTTTAGTCAACATGTCTCTATTATATAGAGGGCTGCATCTGCAAGGGGTGTATCAAATTAGTAAGAAGACGCTGATGTTTATTGCTCGCTTGGTTATTGCTGGTGGTGCAATGGTGGCGGCGATTTTATGGCAGTTAGAAGAGATGAGTGTTTGGCTAACTTGGAGCTTTGGTGAACGCGTAATGTGGCTAGCGGCACTGATTGGTTTAGGCGCCGGCGTTTATCTAATTTGCCTTCTTGTTTTAGGCGTGCGTTTAAAAGATTTAAAAGCAGCGACAGAGTAGGGCATCCCAGTTATTCTCGTTGAACCAAGAATATTGAGGTTACTTGGGTATTAGGATTAGTATATAATCCGTCGGTTTCACGCAGTGTAAATAAAAGGCATTAAGCAACTCCCAATGGAATTGATCCGAGGTATTCACAATATTTTGCCGCAACATCAAGGTTGTGTGCTTACCATAGGAAACTTCGATGGTGTTCATTTAGGGCACCAAGCAGTGCTTGAGCAAGTGTCGCATCAAGCGCAAGCTTTAGGTTTGCCTTCGATGGTGATGACGTTTGAGCCACAGCCATTGGAGTTGTTTGCAAAAGAAAAAGCCCCAGCGCGTTTAACGCGTTTGCGAGACAAGTTTGTGCAATTAAGCAAACTTCATTTAGATCGCTTGCTTTGTGTTAGTTTTAACCCCTATTTCGCCAATCTAACGGCTGAGGAGTTTATTACTGACTTGTTGGTCAAGCGATTGGGTGTTAAGTTTCTCGTAGTGGGAGATGACTTTTGTTTTGGTCGTGGGCGCAAAGGCAATTTTGCAATGCTGCAGCAGGCGGGTAAAGAGTATGGTTTTGAGGTGGTCAGCACCCAGAGCTTCTGTTTACAGCAATTGCGCGTTAGCAGTACCGCAATTCGTAACGCCCTCGCCGAAGATGACTTACCTGCGGCGGCAGAGATGTTAGGTCGTGGCTACAGTATCAGTGGTCGCGTCTCTCATGGTCGCAAATTAGGCAGAACCATTGGTTTTCCTACAGCAAATATTCCCCTCAAACGCTGCGTATCACCAGTTTCAGGTGTTTACGTTGTCCAAGCTCTAGGGCTTGGTGAGCAAGCGATTGGAGGAGTGGCGAACATAGGTCAAAGACCTACCGTTAATGGAGTTCGCCAACAGCTAGAAGTACATTTGTTCGACTTTCAAGGCGATTTATATGGCAAGCAGCTAGAAATCGTACTTCTAGAAAAACTTCGTGATGAACATAAATTTGACTCATTCGAAGCGCTTAAACAGCAAATAGAATTGGATGCTGAGGCAGCAAGGGTGTGGCTGCGTCAGTTTAAGAATTAATCGGTTTATTCCACCGATTAACATAATGTCTAACTTTCGCCCAATATAACGGAATTAAGAATCGATGAGTGAGTATAAAGATACCCTGAACTTACCTGAAACAGGGTTTCCAATGCGCGGCAATCTGGCACAACGCGAGCCAGAAATGCTTAAGCGTTGGTACAAAGAAGATCTTTACGGTGAAATCCGTAAAGCTAAGAAAGGCAAAAAGTCATTCGTGTTACACGATGGTCCTCCATACGCGAACGGTGACATTCACATTGGCCACGCACTAAACAAGATTCTTAAAGACATTATTATTAAATCCAAAACACTTTCAGGTTTTGACGCACCATACATTCCAGGTTGGGACTGTCACGGTCTTCCTATCGAACTAATGGTAGAGAAGAAAGTAGGCAAGCCAGGACAAAAAGTAACGGCTGCTGAGTTCCGTGAAAAATGTCGTGAATACGCGGCGGGTCAAGTTGAAGGTCAAAAAGAGAGCTTCAAGCGTCTTGGTATCATGGGTGAGTGGGATAAACCATACCGCACTATGGATTTTGCTACTGAAGCAAACATTATCCGTGCGCTAGGTAAAATTGCCGACAAAGGTCACCTACTAAAAGGTTTCAAACCAGTTCACTGGTGTACTGACTGTGGCAGCGCACTTGCTGAAGCGGAAGTTGAGTACAAAGATAAAGTTTCTCCGTCTATCGATGTGCGCTTCAAAGCCGCTGATGAAGCAGCTGTACTGGCGAAATTTGCTCTAAACGAAGGTCATGAAGGTCACGGTGACGTATCTATCGTTATCTGGACAACGACACCATGGACACTACCAGCGAACCGCGCAGTATGTCTACGTGATGATCTAGAGTACGTACTAATCCAAGTTGAAGGCGACAACCCTGAGCGTATCATCGTGGCTTCTGAGCTAGCGAAAGAAGTTATGGATCGTGCGGGTATCGAACACTTCCACAACCTTGGTTTTGCTAAAGGTGCAGACCTAGAGCTTGCTCAGTTCAACCACCCATTCTACGATTTCAGCGTGCCAGCGATCCTTGGTGATCACGTAACGACTGACTCAGGTACTGGTGTGGTTCACACAGCACCAGGTCACGGTCAAGAAGACTTCGCAGTTGGTCAAAAATACGGTCTAGAAGTAGCTAACCCAGTAGGTTCAAACGGTGTTTACCTACCTGACACTGAGCTATTTGCTGGTCAACACGTATTCAAAGCAAATGATGCGGTAGTCGAAAAACTAAAAGAAACGGGTGCGCTACTGCACCACCACGCTTACGAGCACAGCTACCCACACTGCTGGCGTCATAAGACACCAATCATCTTCCGTGCAACACCACAATGGTTCATCTCAATGGATCAAGCGGGTCTACGTGCTAAAGCACTAGAGTCAATCAAAGGTGTTCAGTGGATGCCTGAATGGGGTCAAAGCCGTATCGAAGGTATGATCGAAGGTCGTCCTGAGTGGTGTATCTCTCGTCAGCGTACATGGGGTGTGCCAATCGCTCTATTCGTACACAAAGAGACAGCTGAACTGCACCCTAACTCACTAGAGCTAATTGAAAAAGTAGCACAGCTAGTAGAGCAAAAAGGTATTCAAGCTTGGTGGGATGTGGATAACGCAGAACTGCTAGGCGATGACGCTGACCAATACGAAAAAGTACTCGATACGCTAGACGTATGGTTTGACTCAGGTGTCACTCACTCTGCGGTTGTTGACGCTCGTGAAGAGTTCAACGGTCACAGTGCTGACCTATACCTAGAAGGTTCAGACCAACACCGTGGTTGGTTCCAATCGTCTCTAATTTCATCGATCGCGATGAAAGACGAAGCACCATACAAGCAAGTGCTAACGCACGGCTTCGTGGTAGATGGTCACGGTCGTAAGATGTCAAAATCTATCGGTAACGTGGTTGCACCAAAAGATGTGACTAACAAGCTAGGCGCCGACATTCTACGTCTATGGGTTGCATCAACTGACTACACTGGTGAAGTAGCGGTTTCTGACGAAATCCTAAAACGCTCGGCAGATGCGTACCGTCGTATTCGTAATACAGCGCGTTTCTTCCTAGCAAACTTGAACGGTTTCAACCCTGAAACGGATCTTGTTGCTGCAGAAGAGATGGTAGCGCTAGATCGCTGGGCTGTTGGTCGTGCACTAGCTGCGCAAGAAGAGATCATTAAAGCGTACGATGAGTACAACACGCACGCAGTAATGCAGCGTCTGATGCACTTCTGTTCAGTAGAAATGGGTTCATTCTACCTAGATGTGATCAAAGACCGTCAATACACAGCGAAACTGGGTGGTCACGCACAACGCAGCTGTCAAACTGCGCTTTACTACATCGTAGAAGCTCTGGTTCGTTGGATGGCGCCAATCATGTCGTTCACAGCAGATGAGATTTGGAACGAAATGCCGGGTGCACGCGACAAGTTCGTCTTCACTGGTGAGTGGTTCGATGGTCTATTTGGTCTGGCTGAAGGCGAAGAGCTAAACAACGAATTCTGGACTGAAATCCAAAAAGTTCGTGGTGGCGTGAACAAACTGCTTGAAGCTGCGCGTACTGACAAAGTGATCGGTGGTGCACTACAAGCTGAAGTTACTCTGTTTGCAGATGATGCACTAGCGGCGAAAATCAACAAGCTTGAAGATGAACTACGTTTCGTATTGCTAACTTCAGCAGCGGTAGTGAAGCCTCTAAGCGAGAAATCAGACGCAGCGAAAGCAACAGAAATCGAAGGTCTGTTTGTTGAAGTGAAAGCGACGGAAGCTGAGAAGTGTGACCGTTGTTGGCACCACACACCAGATGTAGGCACAATCGCAGGTCACGAGACAGTGTGTGGTCGTTGTGTGTCGAACATTGATGGTGAAGGTGAAGTGCGCCACTTCGCATAATTATTCTTCATTCTTGGTCTTGTCGCGTTGTTGACAGCGTTTGCTTACCCCATCTCATAGTTATCTATGCTCAGGGGCTTCGCAAACCTATCGCCTAGCTACAAACCAATAATTTTGAATAAGCCAAGCAAAGATTGAACTTTTTAATCACTAAGCAGCCCCAGTATTTACTGGGGTTGTTTTTAGGTAACGAGATGAGTGAAAAAGCACTAACACTGAAAGAATCTGGGGTACGTTGGTTATTACTAGCGTTGATAATCTTTATTACTGATATCGCGATTAAACTCTTTGTTATGGACAATATGTGGCTAAGGCAAAGTATTGAAGTGTTGCCATTTTTCAATATCACTTATGCTCATAACTATGGTGCTGCTTTTAGCTTCTTGAGTGATCAACCAGGTTGGCAACGTTGGTTTTTTACCAGTATCGCTTTTGTGGTAACGGCAATGTTGACCTATTGGATGAGTAAACTGCCAGCCAAAGAGAAGTGGAACAATATCGCTTATGCGATGATTATCGGCGGTGCGATTGGTAACGTATTTGACCGTATCGTGCATGGTTATGTGGTCGATTATCTGCACTTTTATATTGGTCAGTATCATTGGCCAGTATTTAACCTAGCCGATACGACTATCTGTATCGGTGCGGCGATGATTATTCTAGATGGTTTTCTGAGTAAAGAAAAAACTACCGCATAAAAGTGAATAACCCTAAACGCTGTCTGTTGATTCGACAGCGTTTTTTCTATATATCTGCTTATAATTTCCAACTAACTGTCTGCGGCAGAGAGTTAGAACAATCAAATAGAGATGGTGTATCTCGTCATAATAATAACCACAAGGAAGCTGTATCGTGACATCAATAGTCCAAGACTCTACTGTAACTCTTCACTTTACCATTAAGATGAAAGATGGCTCGGTTGCCGATAGCACCCATAATATGGGTAAGCCCGCGAAATTAGTGATTGGCGATGGCAGCCTAAGTGATAATTTCGAGCAATGCTTACTTGGCTTAAGTGCGGGTGACAATAAGGCGATAGAACTCGCTGCTGCTGATGCGTTTGGCATGCCAAACCCAGATAATGTTCATTATATGGATCGCGCCAAGTTTGTCGGTGATGCTGAAGTAGAGGTAGGCACGATTATGGCATTTAGTGGTCCGGATGGTATGGAGATCCCTGGTATTATTACCGAGATTGCTGGCGATTCAGTCACGGTTGACTTTAACCACCCTCTAGCAGGACAAGATGTGACTTTTGAAGTTGAAATTTTGTCAGTAGAATAACGCCCCGAAGAAGAAAACACCCCATGAGCAATGAAATGAAAATCCTGTTAGCTAACCCGCGTGGTTTTTGTGCCGGCGTCGACCGTGCCATCAGCATCGTAGAGCGCGCTTTGGAACTGTATCAGCCACCGATTTATGTTCGTCACGAAGTGGTGCATAACCGTTTTGTTGTCGAAGGGCTGAAGCAGCGTGGTGCGGTGTTTGTCGAAGAGCTACACGAAGTGCCTGATGACAATATTGTGATTTTCTCGGCTCATGGCGTGTCACAAGCTGTGCGTCAAGAAGCGAAAAAGCGTGCGCTAACGGTATTTGATGCTACTTGTCCATTGGTGACCAAAGTTCATATGGAAGTCGCGCGTGCGAGCCGTCGTAATATGGAAGTGGTGCTGATTGGTCATGCTGGTCACCCAGAAGTTGAAGGCACTATGGGGCAATACGCCAGCGAAACCGGCGGTATGTACTTGGTTGAGAAACCAGAAGATGTCGAGAAGCTGCTAGATGTGGTCAAAGACCCAACAGAACTTCATTACGTAAGCCAGACCACGCTGTCTGTCGATGAAACCGCAGATGTGATTGCAGAACTGCGCCGCGTGTTCCCGGAGATTCAAGGACCGCGCAAAGATGATATCTGCTACGCAACGCAGAACCGTCAAGATGCGGTACGTGAAATCGCGACCAATGTTGATGTGGTGATCGTAGTTGGTTCGAAGAACTCATCAAACTCTACCCGTTTAAAAGAACTTGCTGAAAAGCTCGGTACGCCAGGTTATCTGACTGATTGCCCAGAAGACATTCAAACCGAATGGTTTGCAGGTAAGCGTAAAGTTGGTGTGACTGCGGGTGCATCGGCTCCAGAAGAGCTGGTTAATCAGATCATGGAACGCATTAAAGAGTTAGTCGGCACACGCTCGGTCGAAGAGGTCACTGGTCGCGAAGAGAATATGTTCTTCGAAGTGCCAAAAGAGCTGCAGATTAAGCAGGTCGATTAAGCAAGCCTTTCCAAGTCAGTTTTTGAAAGCTAGTTTCTCTAAGCTAGCTTTTCGAAGTAAGACTCAGTCAAAATCCTTAGCCGCTGCACTTATGTGTTGCGGCTTTTTAATATCCGCTTACACCTTGTAATTTATAATCTTGTTATTGTTTTATATTGCGTGAACTGCGTTGAGTTATTGCTCAACACTTCTTTTTCGCTGCTCAAATATTCATCGCGCCTCGTTATAGTGAACCGCGTTAAATATGGCAGGAGAGATTAATGCAATTAATACGTATATGGATGTTACTGTTTTTTGTTGTTTTAGGAGTATCTAATCCTACTTACGCGAAAAAGCTGAAAGCTGACTCTAACTGGGTTACAGGCACGCTAGAAAATGGGCTTAAGTATCACATTTACCCAACTGATGATTCTGAGGTTTCAATTCGACTGGTCATTCACGCTGGCTCTTTACAAGAGAATGAGCAGCAAAAGGGCT
Organism: Vibrio rhodolitus; assembly: GCF_003350325.1. Taxonomy (GTDB): domain Bacteria; phylum Pseudomonadota; class Gammaproteobacteria; order Enterobacterales; family Vibrionaceae; genus Vibrio; species Vibrio rhodolitus. Next base: position 130,362 of record NZ_QLYZ01000009.1, read on the forward strand.
ACGCACATTTTGTTGAGCATATGGCTTTTAATGGCAGCCGCAACTTTGCCGGCAATGACATTATTAAGATTATCGAGCAAAGTGGTAAGCAGTTTGGACCTGATATCAATGCCTTTACTGGCTATCAAACGACGGTTTATCAACTGGATTTGGCAAGTAAAGTTCAACTAGATACCGGTCTGACTTGGATGAGAGATGTTGCCGATGGGATTAACTTTGATGCTCAACAAGTCGAAAAAGAGAAAGGGGCAATTTTAGGTGAATTTCGCTTTAGCCGACCGGAAAACCAAGATCTCTATACCAAAGCTTACTTGAAGCTAATTGGCGACAGTGTACTTGCTGATGCTGATCCTCTCGGTAGCGAGCAATCGGTGCAACAAGCGACCGTTGCTGGGCTAAAAAGCTACTATCAAAAGTGGTATCAGCCACATAATGCCGAGCTTATCGTGGTTGGTGATGTCAACGCGGCAGTGCTGGCACAGCAACTTCAACAGCAGTTTTCCAACTGGGTCAGTAATGGCGATGCGCCGACACGCAAGCAGCGCAAGTTTAACTATGATCTAGCTTCGAATGTGTTCACCATCGGTGATAACCAATCGCCAACGCTTTTTTATGTTATTGACCGAAATGCTAGCGACCGCATTACCAAGCAAAAACAGTTGCATCAGTTATGGCTTGATGAGGTTAGCCAAGCGTTGATTCGCCAGCGTCTAAGCGCAGCATTTAGCGAGTCAGCGGTGCCAGTGCAAAAGGTGAATACCTTTACGCAATGGATTCATCATGACCGATTTTCTGCTGGTGAGGTGGTGTTTGCCCCACAGCAGCGAGCAACGGTCGAAACTATTTTTCTTGCGACACTGCGTTCTTTGCGTGATTTTGGCGTGACGCAAAATGAACTGGAGAGTGTGTTAGTTGATTATCAAGCAACATTGAATAATCTCGATGCGACTTGGCAAGCACATAAGCCGCCCTATTATGCCAGCAATAAAGTGCTGGAATTGGATAGCGGGGAAATCGTGCAAGATAAGCTCAACCATGCCAAGACTCTGCAGAAGTTTATTGATTATGTAAATCTGAAGCGGGTCAATCGCAACCTAGACGCTTTGCTCTCTTCAGAGATAACTTGGGTAATGGGGAAAGCGCAAAGCGAAGAGCAGAGCTTTGTTGAAGCTCGATTAGCACAGTTACCTGCGGCATATGCCAAACAAGGGGCAAAGCCGGTAGAGAACGACAAGGTTATCGAGGAATTTTTGCAACCTAGCCAAAGCGGTAAAATTCTCTCGCGTGTTGATCGCGAAGCAAACTTTACGGTTTGGCAACTGAGTAATGGTCTCGAAGTTTGGTTCCAACAAGATCCTCAGGCTGGTGAGCGCGCTTACATTCAGTACGCCAGTCAGGGCGGAAAAGCGGCGTTACCTAAAGAGCTATATGCTGCAAGTCAGCTTCTGGTGGACACAGCCGTGCGCAGCGGGCTTGGTGAGTTTAACGGGGCGAAGTTAGACCGCTTTTTGCGTAAGCAAGGCGTAGCGATTTTCCCTTATATCAACCTGACGCAGCATGGCTTGGAAGCAGACTCTGCTGTTGACAGCCTGCCAGTTGCATTTAACGTCATTTACAATATCGTCACCGAACTAAATCTGGCAGCAAGGCAGCTAGAGGCAGTGAAACAGCAAGTCTTTCAAGACAACCGTGTATACCTTGAATCACCTCAAGGTCAGTTTGAACGCGCCATCAATAACAACACCTATTTATCGGATAGCCGTCATCGCTTTATCTCTAATGGTGAATTGGCGAGTGTGACTGTTGAGCAATTGCAGCAAGTGCACGACACTTTGTTTGGTTATAGTCGCAATAGCAAACTGGTGATCGTGGCTGATATTGAGCCTGAGCAACTTGCGCCATTGCTCGTTAAATACATTGCGCCTATCGCATTTAAGCTACAGCCGAACAATGAGCTCAACCTCGGCAATGGCTACAACCTCAACCCTAAGCCTGAACTCGAAGTGGCAGCGTTTAATGAAGATTCGGTGGTCGTGCTCAAACGTATTATCAATGCTAGTCCACAACCTAGAACCGCTAAAGCGACGTTTGCTGAAGATATGCTGAGTAAGATCAGTAATATGCGCTTATACCAGCAAGTACGAGAAGAAGCAGGCTTAGATTACGCACCAGAAATGTACCCAGTAATCCAAGATGGTGAGTCAGCCTCGGATTGGATGATCTATACCCATGTCACGCCTCAAGATGTGCCAATAGTTCAGCAGCAGTTAAATAAGTTGCTGGATGGTTTGAGTGCGTCAATCACTCAACAAGAGCTAGATGCCGCGGCGAAGCAGCTTATTAGTGGCTTAAAACCATTGGAGCAGGACCCGTTTCAACGTAGTTGGTTTTACAGTCGTTATTTGATCCATGGCTACGGGATTGAGGCGTTGCTTGATGTTGAACAAACTGCGCAAAGTATCGATCTTGAGTATATGCAGCAGCGGGCAAAATGGGCGTTTGGTGATAGTGCCAAACAAATGGATGCGATCTTAACTCCGGCGCAATTAACTCCGGTGCAATAGATGCGATGATAAAAAAGGCTCCTTACGGAGCCTTTTGCTTACTATATCCAATGTGAGGTTTATGCGGTTTCAACCTTGCCGGTTGGCTTCTCTTCATCAGCCAGTTCAGTTTCACCTTTACCTTTTGACGTTTTGATAACGTAACCCAGTACAGCGACTGCGAATACCACGCCAGCGATAGTCGAGATTTGCATTGGCAGGCCAAAGCCAAGCGAGCTGTTGTTAAGGATAAAGGTCACGCACACTGTTGTCATAAACACCGCTGGGATAGAGGTGATCCAGTGCAGTTTGTTGTGACGCAGTAGGTATGCTGAAGCTGTCCAAAGCATCATTACTGCTGTGGTTTGGTTAGCAAAACCGAAGTAGCGCCAGATAATACCGAAATCTACTTGAGTTAAGATGCCGCCGATAACGAACAGGGGAACAGCCATTAGAAGGCGGTTACGCAGTGTTTTCTGCTCCATGTTGAAGTACTCAGCTAGGATCAGGCGGCTAGAGCGAAATGCAGTGTCACCTGAAGTGATAGGTAGAATCACCACACCTAGGAAAGCGATTACACCGCCAAACACACCCAGTAGACCAAATGATGATGCGTATACTACGTTACCTGGACCACCGTTGCTTACCGCTTCTTGCAGCGCTTCTAGTGAGCCGAAGAAAGACAGAGCGATAGCACACCAGATAAGCGCGATAACACCTTCACCAATCATTGCCCCGTAGAAGACAAAACGACCGTTTTTCTCGTTCTCCATACAACGCGCCATCAAAGGAGATTGCGTCGCGTGGAAGCCTGAGATAGCACCACAAGCAATCGTGATAAATAGCGCTGGCCATAATGGCATATCATTTGGGTTTAGATTGCTGAACATATCGGTGACTTGGAAATCACCCATTACAGTGTGCTCAGTTGAGAAAGCAACCGCAGTCATTAGACCGACCGACATAAAGATCAGCAGTGCACCAAATAGTGGGTAGAAACGGCCAATGATTTTATCAACCGGTACAATTGTCGCGATGATGTAGTAAGCGAAAATCACCACAACCATGGCTGTCATGCTAACAGTGAAGTCGGTTTGGTCATTAATAAGGTTAGTGATCATGCCAGCTGGTGCTGAAACGAATACCACACCCACAAGAAGCAGTAGAACAATGGCAAAGATGTTCATAAAGTGTTTTGCGCCATTGCCTAGGTAACGACCTGTGATAGTTGGTACTGAAGCACCGCCATTGCGAACTGATAGCATGCCCGAGAAGTAGTCATGCACTGCGCCAGCAAAGATACAGCCAATCACAATCCACAACATCGCAGCAGGGCCGTATAGCGCACCCATGATTGGACCGAAGATCGGACCCACACCAGCAATGTTTAGCAGTTGAACTAGGTAAACTTTTTTGGTCGACATTGGCACGTAGTCGACACCGTCCGTTTTGGTGTGTGCCGGTGTTTGACGTTTTTCGTTGATGCCAAACACTTTTTCAACAAAGGCGCCATAAATAAAGTAACCGCCGATTAGTGCAGCGACACAAGTTAAAAACCACAACATAGCTATTGTCCCCTGAGCATAGAATTCACCATGCATACTAAAGAGTTGCCAGTCTAGATTCATCCGCATTTGCGGCGAGTGGTCGTATGCGAGTTTAAGTGGCGATTTCACCATTTAAGTGGTTTTGCATTAAGTTAAGTGGTCAAATTACAAAAGAAGTGGTTAAACTAGAACAAACACGCAGGGTAAGTTGTTTAATGAACTTGCTAAGCAAATCACAAGGAAAAAGAATGAAAAAGCTACTTAGCGTTATGTTGCTAGTCGGGCTGACAGGTTGTGCCAGCAGTGTGGAAGAAATGGCTAAAGCCGGTGATTGGTATCAAGTTGGCTACCAAGATGGCGTTACGGGTAATACCGCCCGTAGCATGCGTGAGTTAACCGAGATGAGTAACGTTAATATTGCGGATTATGACCAAGGTTATCTAACTGGGGTAAATGAATACTGTAACCCAGATGTTGCCTACCAGATTGGTTTATCAGGGCAATATTACGACGGTGTATGTGAAGGAACAGAAGATGCACAACGTTTTCGTATGGAGTGGCAGCGTGGTTGGGCTGATTCACGCAATACTTACTAAGTGATGCAATCAAAGGCTTGGCTAGCGTACCAAGCCTTTGTTTATTTTATCGGTTATTTAGCTTGGTGATCTTCAACCGCACGGCGCAAAAAGCCCTCTTTGGCAGCCAGTTGCGCTTTTGCTGTAGGCAAATCCATATTGGTTAGGATCATTAGAATCGCCAACTTCACCTCGTACTCGGTTTGTACCAGCACCTCAGATGCTGTCTGTTTGTCACATTCTGTCGCTTGCATAACAATACGCACGGCGCGTGCGATAAGCTTTTTATTGGTCGCTTTGACATCGACCATCAAGTTTTGATAGCTCTTACCGATACGGATCATGCTGGCCGTTGTCAGCATATTCAGCACCAGTTTCTGGGCGGTGCCCGATTTTAAGCGTGTTGAGCCAGTTAAGGCTTCCGGTCCAACGACAGGGCTTATGGCAATCTGCGCTTCTTCGGCAATCGCTGAATCTGGGTTGCAAGAGAGCGCGACAGTGGTGGCGCCGATCTGATTAGCATAACGCAGCGCACCAATCACATAGGGCGTTCTGCCACTAGCTGCGATGCCGACCACCACATCTTTGTGGTTAAATTGAATGCTTTGCAGATCTTGCTCGCCTAACTCAAAGCTGTCTTCTGCTCCTTCTTTGGCTTTTAGAATGGCTTCTGGTCCGCCAGCAATTAAACCAATCACCATTTTATCTGATACGCCAAAGGTTGGCGGGCACTCCGAAGCATCGAGTACACCTAAACGACCACTGGTGCCAGCGCCCAGATAGACCAAGCGCCCACCATTTTTAAATGCCTCGGTGATTTTATCTACCGCTTGAGCAATTTCCGGTAGCACCAATTCAACTGCCAGTGGCACTTGTTTATCTTGTTGGTTAATGCGTTTAACGATATCGAGAGATGAAAGCAGATCAATATCCATTGTTTCTGGGTTTCTACCCTCAGAAACGAGATGAGCGAGTGCGGCGATTAAAGCATCGTTAGTCATAAATTGCGTTATTCCTCAGTGTTATTGCTCTGCAAAGTAAAGCACGCCAAGAGAGGCGAGTTGGCTTGCGCCGGTTACCTCAGGTAAGTTGCTTGGTAAATTGTGTAAGCGGCGCTGGGCAAGCCAAGCGAACGCCATCGCTTCCATATTGTCACTATCGACGCCTTTGTTATCGGTTGGCATAACTGACCATTGTGGAAGTAGCTCGGCAAGGCGTGACATCAATAAAGGGTTATGCACACCGCCACCACACACCAGCAGTTCTGGCTGAGAGCCGATCTGATATTGGCTGACCTCATTGGCGATAGTGATGGCGCTGTATTCACACAGGGTTCGCTGGACATCTTCCGCGCTTAAAGTAAAGCGTGTTAAGTGCTGCTCTAACCAAGGCAGGTTAAACAACTCTCGTCCGGTGCTTTTTGGTGCGGAGCGCTCAAGGTAAGGCTCGCTCATCAGCACGCTGAGTAGCTCATGGCTAACTTCCCCTTGCAAGGCAAATTGGGCATCTTTATCGAACTTGTGCTGTTGATGCTTAACGCACCACGCGTCCATCAGCATGTTGCCAGGTCCAGTGTCGTAACCAATCACGGGGTGATCAGGGCGCAGCACCGAGATGTTGGCTATTCCACCAATATTAAGCACCACCACGCTCGACTCTCTGGCAGCAAAAATAGATTGATGGAAAGCGGGCACCAATGGAGCACCTTGACCGCCAAGTGCCATATCTTTGCGACGAAAATCGGCAACCGTATCGATACCGGTTTTAGTGGCGATGATATTGGCGTCACCAAGTTGGATGGTAAATGGCGCTTCCCCATCAGGGCGATGGAATACGGTTTGCCCATGGTTACCGATCGCGCTGATTGTACTAGCTGGGCAATTGGCATGGGCAAGCAGAGCGTTTACGGCATCTGCAAATAAGTGACCTAGTAGATGATCCAATTCGCCCACTTCGGCAAGGTTGGTTGGCTGACCTAAACAAATCGCCAATAAGCGCTGTTTAAGTGGTTCAGGAAATGGGAAATCAAGCGAGGCGAGTAGGGTAATATCGTTGCCTGCTATTTCAACCAATACAGTATCGACGCCATCCATGCTGGTGCCAGACATCACTCCAATAAAGCGCTGTTTTGTACTCATATCCAATTTTTACCATTAGGCTCACTTATCCGTTGTAAACCTAGAATAATCAGAATAACCTCAAAGCCAAAGCGAAATTAGTGCGTAATTAGGAGAAATTATGGGTCCGTTGTGGGTCGACGTTGCTGGGTATGAGCTAACCGCAGAAGATAGAGAAATTTTACAGCATCCAACCGTAGGTGGTTTGATCTTATTTTCTCGCAACTATCATGACAGCAAACAGCTAATCGCGCTGACCAATGAAATTCGCAAAGCAGCAAAACGACCTATTTTGATTGGTGTTGATCAAGAAGGCGGGCGCGTGCAACGTTTTCGTGACGGCTTTTCGCGCATTCCCGCAGCTAAGCTATATGCAGAGCAAAACGAAAGTGAGCGCATGGCAGAATTAGGCGGTTGGCTAATGGCAGCAGAATTGATCGCGCACGATATTGATTTAAGCTTTGCACCGGTTTTGGATAAAGGCTTTGAGTGTAAAGCGATTGGCGATCGCGCCTTTGGCGAGGATATCGATACGGTAATGCGTCACAGCAGCGCTTATATGCGAGGCATGAAATCTGTTGGCATGGCGACGACAGGTAAACACTTCCCGGGTCACGGTGGGGTAATTGCTGACTCGCATTTAGAGACGCCTTACGATGAGCGTCAGAGCATTCTTGAGCAGGATATGGCGATTTTTAAAGCGCAGATTGATGCCGGTACGCTTGATGCGATGATGCCTGCTCATGTGATTTATTCGCAATATGATGATCAGCCCGCCAGTGGCTCTCAGTTCTGGCTCAAGAAAGTACTGCGTGAGCAATTGGGCTTTAAAGGTATTATCTTCTCTGATGATTTGAATATGGAAGGGGCGGCGATCATGGGCGGTCCAGCGGCACGTTCACAGCAAGCGCTGGTGGCAGGTTGTGATATGTTGCTGCTGTGCAACAACCGTGCTGGGCAGGTGGAAGTGCTGGATAACTTACCGATCCTTGAGTGCCCGCAAGCGACGCATTTGCTTAAGCAGCAATCTTTTACCTTAAGCGAATTGCAGCGCAGCGAGAAATGGCGTGAAGCGTCAGAGGCGATGAAATGTATTCTCGACTGCTAATAGCGCAGATGAAGTAAGAGCCACTTTAGTGGCTCTTTTGCTATCGACTCTGCGTATCAATCAATGAAACCCGAGTAGCTCTTTGAGGGTTTTCAGATAGCGGCGGCTGACAGGAATAGGGTGACCGCTTGCTGAGACAATTTCCGCTAAACCGTTTTCCAGCAGTTTGATCTCTTTGATGGCTTTAATATTGATTAAGTACTGGCGATGACAGCGTACCAGCGGCGTTTTTTCTTCCAGTATTTTTAGCGTCAGTTGGCAGGTCGCCACTTGTTCAGCAGTTTGCACATGCACGCCACTGATATCACTATAGGCAAACTCAATATCTTTGGTCGGGATAATCACGATGCGGTTTAAACCGATACACGGCACCTGGTCTAAGCTTGGTGGTGCGATCGGTTGGTATTGTTGCAGGTTTTTCTGCTCGGATTTAAGCAAGCGATTAATGGTGACATTGAGCCGCTTGGTATCGACTGGTTTGAGCAGATAATCAAAGGCGTTTTCTTCAAACGCTTGCACGGCAAACTGGTCGTAGGCAGTGACAAACACCACGCGGGTTTGAATATCTGGGTCTAACATCGCCAAAAGCTCAATTCCGGTGATTTGCGGCATGTTGATATCGAGAAACACCACGTCGGGTTTAAGTTGGTTGATCTTCTTTAAACCCTCAATAGCATTGCTGGCTTGATCGAGAACGGTAATGTGTCCGGTTTCTTCAAGTAGCTCACTCAGTTCCTCGCGAGCAAACAGTTCATCATCTATCACTAAAGCGGAAAGCATGATTTATCCTTAACGATCTTGATGGGGAATGATAAAGCTCATTCTCGTATATTGATTTGGTTCAACTTCGATAGTCAGTTGACCGATGTTGCCAAATTTATTAGTGAGACGTTTGGCGACGATTTGCATGCCAAGTCCTTCATGATCTTGTTTTGGCGCTTGGTAACTGCCAGCATTATCTTCAACGGTGATTTTACAGCCTTGCTCAACGTCTTGGCTGTAAATACGGATCACGCCACCTTCAAGCAGTTGTGAAGTGCCGTGTTTAATCGCATTCTCCACCAAGGGTTGCAGCGTGAACGTTGGCAATCTGCGCGCCATCCAGGCTTGGTCAATATCCATCTCGACTTCGAGTCGATCAGTAAAGCGCGCTTTTTCTATGGTGAGGTAAGCATTAACGTGCTCAAGCTCATCTTGCAGCGAGACCTCTTCGATATCTTGCTTAAGGTTACTGCGGAAGAACTGCGATAAATGCTGGATGAGTTCACGTGCTTTACTCGGATCGCGTCTCACCACAGCACTGATGGTATTGAGGGCATTAAATAAGAAATGCGGGTTTACTTGCGCATGAAGCAATTTGATTTCCACTTGCGCCAGCAGTGACTGTTTCTGTTGTAACTCACCATACAAAATCTGACTTGAAAGCAACTGAGCAATACCCTCAGCCATCGACATATTGATGGTGGAAAACAGCTTACGCTTTGGCTCGTATAATTTAATCGTACCAATCACTTTATCACCCGCCCGCAGTGGAATGATCAGTGCAGAACCTAACTTACAATGATGCGATATCGAGCATTGATAAGGCTTGTCTTTGCCATCAAGATAGATGATGTCGTCTTGGTTAATCGCATCTAAGGTGCTTTGCGAAGAAATAGGAGTTTCAGGTTTATGGTGATCATCACCAATGCCGACAAAGGCTAATATTTTTTCATTGTCAGTGATCGAGACCGCGCCAACGTTGGTCTCTTCATACACAATTCGCGCAATACGTTCGGCTGTATGGGTGTTAAAACCAGCGGCGAGAATGCCGACCGACCGCTCGGCAATATTCAGCGCCCGGCGAGAAAACGTCGCCGAGTACTCTTCGAAAATGGTTTTACGATCTTGCAGAATACTCATAAACAGTGCCGCGCCGATTGAGTTAGCAATGATCATCGGCGCGGCGATAGCAGATACCAAGCTATAAGCCTGATCAAATGGCTTGGCAACCAGCAGAATAATCGCCATTTGGACGATTTCAGCAAATAGAGTGATGGCAAATACGATGCTTGGGCTAAATAGTAAGGCGCCTTTGCCACGTCGAACCAGATAGGTGTGTAGCAATCCGCCAATCAATCCTTCGGCAGTGGTAGAAATGGCACAAGCAAGGTCGGTAAAGCCGCCTAAACTGTAGCGATGTAAGCCACCCGTCAAGCCGACAAAAAATCCAACCACAGGTCCACCAAATAGTCCTCCCATCACGGCACCGATGGCGCGCGTATTGGCAATTGCATCATTGATTTGTAGACCAAAATAGGTACCTAAAATGCAGAAAAGCGAGAACAGGACATAAATCGCGACTTTATGACTAAGGCGGTGCGAAATGTTAAGTAGCGGGAGAAATATAGGCGTCTTGCTCAACATGTAGGCGAGCACTAAATAGACGCACATTTGCTGCAGTAGCGAGAGGATCAAATCCATGTTGCTCAACCTATTTCCTTGCTTGGTTTATGCCTATTCTAAAGACTTTGCTAGTGAGAAAACATGCTTTCGGTATAGATTTGTATTTAAGCGTGATAAAAATAGCGCTGTAAATTAAAATTTACGCTGATGTTTATTTTAATTTACGGTTGAATTATTAATCATGCCTGTTATCTTAATGGCTAAGCAGTGCCTTAATGAAATGGAATTTAAGGTGTAACAAAAAGTTTACAGAGTGTCGATTATGCAGAAAAGTGAATTGAGTAATATCAACATCATTGATGAACAAGTACTGATTACGCCAGATGAGTTGAAGGCAAAGTTACCATTGAGTGACAGTGCACGTCGATTTATTCAGCAATCTCGTCAAGAAATTGCCGATATTATTCACAAAAGAGATCATCGCCTACTGGTAGTGTGTGGTCCTTGTTCTATTCATGATGTGGAAGCGGCTAAGGATTATGCGCGTCGACTTAAACAACTCTCTGAACAACTGAGCGATCAGCTCTACATCGTGATGCGAGTTTACTTTGAAAAGCCACGTACCACAGTCGGTTGGAAAGGCTTAATTAACGACCCTCATCTTGATGGTAGCTTTGATATCGAACATGGTCTGCATGTGGGGCGTCAATTGCTGGTGGAATTAGCCGAGATGGAAATTCCGTTGGCAACCGAAGCGCTGGACCCAATTAGCCCGCAATACTTAGCGGATACGTTTAGCTGGGCGGCGATTGGTGCTCGAACAACAGAATCACAAACTCACCGTGAAATGGCCAGTGGCTTGTCGATGCCGATTGGTTTTAAAAATGGCACTGATGGCAACCTCGCGACCGCAGTTAATGCGATGCAAGCGGCTTCTTCTAGCCACCGCTTTATGGGTATTAGCCGTGAGGGCGAAGTGGCACTGCTGACAACGCAAGGTAACCCTAACGGTCACGTGATTTTACGTGGTGGTAAGCAGACGAACTATGACTCAGTGTCAGTGGCTGAGTGTGAAGAAGAGATGGCAAAAATGGGCTTAGATGCTTCATTGATGGTGGATTGTAGCCATGCTAACTCACGTAAAGATTACCGCCGTCAGCCGCTGGTTGCTGAAGATGTGATTCACCAGATCCGTGAAGGCAATAAATCGATTATTGGTTTAATGATTGAAAGCCATATTAATGAAGGCAACCAATCGTCAGATTTAGCGCTAAGTGAGATGCAATACGGTGTTTCTATCACAGATGCCTGTATTAATTGGCAAACAACTGAGACACTATTGCGTCATGCGCACGAAGCTTTAGTGCCATTCTTACAAGATCGTTTACAAGCTTAAGTAGTAAGGTATAGGGATATTCATGGCTGAACAGTTAAACCACCTGCGTGATCAGATTGATGCGGTAGATAAGCAGATCCTCAATTTGTTGGCTCAGCGCTTAGCGTTGGTTGAGCAAGTTGGTGAGGTGAAAAGTGAGCATGGCTTACCGATTTATGCGCCGGATCGCGAAGCGGCAATGCTTGCTTCTCGCCGCGCGGAAGCGGAGAAAATGGGTGTGCCACCGCAGTTGATTGAAGACATTTTACGCCGCACGATGCGCGAGTCTTATGCCAGTGAAAAAGACTCAGGTTTTAAGTGCTTGAATCCAGAATTGCGCTCAGTCGTGATTGTCGGTGGTAAAGGTCAATTAGGTGGTTTGTTCGGTCGTATGTTCAGCTTATCAGGCTATCAAGTGAAGGTGCTGGGTAGTCAAGATTGGCACCGCGCAGATGAAATCCTTGACGGTGCAGGGCTGGTGGTGGTTACCGTGCCTATTCACCTAACCCAAGGGGTGATTGAGAAGCTGGGTAACCTGCCAAGTGATTGTATCTTGTGTGATTTGACCTCAATTAAATCTAAGCCACTAGAGGCGATGATGCGCGTGCATCAAGGTCCAGTTGTTGGTCTGCACCCAATGTTTGGACCTGATGTGCCAAGCCTTGCTAAGCAGGTTATTGTTTACTGCGATGGTCGAGGAGAAGAGCATTACCAGTGGCTATTAAAGCAGTTTGCTATTTGGGGTGCGAGTCTGTGCCAGATTGATGCCAGTGAGCATGATCATGGTATGACCCTTATTCAAGCATTACGCCACTTCACTTCTTTTGCTTACGGTTTGCATCTGAGTCAAGAAAACCCAAGCATTGATAAGCTGTTACAACTAAGCTCACCAATTTACCGTTTAGAATTAGCGATGGTAGGGCGTCTGTTTGGACAAGATCCGAATCTGTACGGCGACATCATTTTTTCTTCACAAGAGAATATTGAGATGATCAAGCGCTTCCATCAACGTTTCGGTCAAGCGTTAGATATCTTAGATAGCCAAGACAAACAGAGCTTCATTGATAACTTTAACCAAGTCAGTGATTGGTTTGGTGATTACTCACAGCAGTTTATGGTTGAAAGCCAGAACTTGTTGAAACAAGCCAATGATGCAATTCATCGCGGTTAACACATTCAGTTATGCCCAAATGAAAAAAGCTGCCTAAGGCAGCTTTTTTACTATTGAGTAGAGAGGTGGCTCTCTGCACTGGCGTCATTTTGCACCGTATCGACTGAGTCATCCGTGTAGGGATTATTAGTTAAATTAACCTGCAGGCGCACATTGTCATCGATCAGTTTCACTAAGGGAGCCCATTTAACTTTTTTCTCTTTTTCGAATAGATAGTTAAAGTTATCAGGAGTCCAATCCATGGTGTATTGCGGGTTAAGTGAGCGACCTAAAAAGCGCACTTCATAATGCAAGTGCGGTCCGGTGGAGTTACCCGAATTACCACAGGTTGCAATAACTTCGCCTTTAGATACGAACTGACCACTTTTGACTTTAAACTGCTGCAAGTGAGCGTAAGAAGTCATAAAGCCAAATGAGTGACGCAGGGTTAAGAAGTTACCAAAGCCTTTTTTACTTGGGCGCACGGTCTCGATAACACCATCTGCTGGCGCGACGATCGGCGTGCCTCGGTCGCAAGTTAAATCAATCCCAGTATGCGTATGACGTTTGCCTGTGATTGGGTTAGTACGTCGACCATAAGAAGATGAGATGCGATTGTAATCCAATGGTGAGTCATTTGGGATCATACGAAACATGGTTGCGCGAACCGCAGAGTCAACCGCTGCCGCATCAAGACGATGTTCCAGATTTTGCTCATCTAGTGGCGCTTCGTCAGATAAACCAAGTACGCTTTCCACGTCGTAAACTCGTTTACCGAGTACATGCAGTTGATCGCGCTTTTGCTCTAATTCTTGAGAGAGGGTATGAGTCGCATCCATTTGCTCAGCATAAAGCTGCTCTAATGTGGCACTTTTCTCTTGCGAGAGTGCGAGCTGTTGATTTAATTCAGTAATTTGGCTTTGGTTGACATGGATATAAGCCATGGTCGAGCCGATGACGGTAAAACTGGCAGCAATTGAAAAGAGTAAAGCTTTTCTACTGATAGAGAAGTGTTGTGCTTCTTTACCAGTAGGAATGGTAATGGTTATTTTTTTTTGAGACATACAGCTGTGTTACGAAAATTCCGCTAGATCCGATAGTTGCTCGATTTCACGATGCAGTAGCTGATCATCTCCAACATTGAGTTCAATAATGCGTTTTATATGACTAATACTATCGATATCAATATGTTCAATAATTACGCGGGTTAATTCGCGCTCTTCACTGACAATCCTTCCTTCGAGTTCAATAGTAATGTCGCTTTCTGGGAGCTGAAACTTAACTGTAATTACTTGGGTTTTGTTCAGCACATCACTCTGCGGGCAACTTAGCAGCAAACCATGCAGAGAGAGGTCTTTGACACTCGCTTCAACACTGTTTTCACCTTGCGAAACGGTTGCCAATGCTTGATATACGATGCGGGAAAATCGACGGCGCTCAATCATACTAGGCTCTCTTTCAAATCCTTTTCCTCAGCTTAACAGAATATTTCCTTATACCATGTGGAATTCTTTAAACTTAGTGATGAAGGTCGACCTTGCGCTTTCAGTATGCAATTCGTATACAAGAAAGGCCGCTATATTAGCGGCCTTTGAACAAATTTCAAGCACAGATCTCAAATGGACCGTGTAGTAATTGTTGCAATTATTTAGAAATACGCTTGTATTTGATGCGGTGTGGTTCAGCCGCTTCAGGCCCCAAGGTCTTCTTCAACCAATCCATGTACTCGGTGTAGTTACCTTCGTAGAAGTTAACTTGACCTTCGTCACGGTAGTCGATGATGTGCGTTGCGATACGGTCTAGGAACCAACGGTCGTGCGAGATAACCATGGCACAACCTGGGAACTCTAGTAGCGCTTCTTCAAGTGCACGTAGGGTTTCAACGTCTAGGTCGTTGGTTGGTTCGTCGAGTAGCAGTACGTTACCGCCCGCTTTCAGCAGCTTCGCTAGGTGGACACGGTTACGCTCACCGCCCGACAGCTCGCCGATAACTTTTTGTTGATCTGAGCCTTTGAAGTTAAAGCGAGAGCAGTAAGCGCGCGCTGGGATTTCAAAGTTGTTGATCTTGATGATGTCAGCGCCTTCCGAGATCTCTTGGAATACGGTGTTCTTATCGTTCATTGAGTCACGGAACTGATCAACAGATGCCAGTTTAACCGTGTCACCCATCTCGATAGTGCCTGAATCAGGTTGTTCTGTGCCACTTAGCATCTTGAACAGAGTCGATTTACCCGCACCGTTGGCACCGATGATACCGACGATAGCACCCTTAGGCATGCTAAATGATAGGTCATCAATTAGAACGCGACCGTCGAATGACTTAGTTAGGTTGTTAACCTCGATAACCTTGTCACCTAGACGCTCACCTGGCGGAATGAACAGTTCGTTAGTCTCATTACGCTTTTGGTGATCAGTGCTTTGTAGTTCTTCAAAGCGCGCCATACGTGCTTTAGATTTCGCTTGGCGACCTTTAGGGTTCTTACGTACCCACTCAAGTTCTTTCTCAATGGTCTTTTGGCGAGCGCTTTCTTGTGATGCTTCTTGTTGTAGACGTGCATCTTTTTGCTCTAGCCAAGAGGTGTAGTTACCTTGCCATGGAATACCTTCACCACGGTCAAGTTCAAGGATCCAGCCCGCAGCGTTATCTAGGAAGTAACGGTCGTGCGTGATAGCCACTACAGTACCTGTGTAATCCACTAGGAAGCGTTCTAGCCATGCAACAGACTCAGCATCCAAGTGGTTGGTTGGTTCGTCCAGTAGTAGCATGTCTGGTTTTTCTAGCAGTAGACGACAGATAGCGACACGACGGCGCTCACCACCTGATAAGTGTTGGATTTTTTGATCCCACTCAGGTAGGCGTAGTGCGTTTGCTGCGCGCTCTAGAGCATTATCTAGGTTGTGACCATCTTTGGCTTGAATTAGCGCTTCCAGTTCACCTTGCTCTTTTGCAAGTGCATCAAAGTCAGCGTCTTCTTCAGCGTAAGCTGCATATACCGCGTCTAGGCGTTTAAGAGCACCTGCTACATCAGATACGGCTTCTTCAACGATCTCACGAACAGTCTTAGACTCATCGAGTACTGGTTCTTGAGGTAGATAACCGACGTTCAGACCTGGTTGTGGACGCGCTTCACCATCGATGTCAGTATCGATACCCGCCATGATACGTAGCAGAGTTGATTTACCTGCACCGTTCAGACCAAGAACACCGATTTTTGCACCAGGGAAGAAGCTTAGAGAAATGTCTTTAAGAATTTGACGCTTAGGTGGCACAATTTTGCTCACCCGCGACATGGTATATACGTATTCAGCCATTGCCGATCGTTCCTAACTTTCTGTATACATAAACGAGTATTTTACACCAACCGAACAAGCTTTGTTACCGATACTGACAATTGGTGCGGATTGAAAAAGCATACTAACGAAATTTGCTTGAGAGGGAAGTGGAATTGATTAAATGTGTCACACTTGTATGAAATAATTTCTATTTGCAACCATATGCTATACATAACGGTTTAGAATGGTTTATATAGCATTTTTATATAATCGTTTCTCACTAGGACGAGAAGACATGACGCCAAGGTTTTCTAAGACGCTGTATCGCCTTCCTTCATCGATATTGGCATTGTCGACGATGATATACAGCGCGACAGGTAATGCCGCTAGCCCAAATTTGTCTGAGCAGCGTGAGTTGTATGACAAGGCGCAGCAACTGCTGGACCAAAAGCAAGTTGAGCAGTACTTGCAACTGCGCCCACAGATCGCAAGTTATCCACTAACACCGTATGTTGATTATCGAACTTTTCTGGTGCAATTAGGTGATAAGTCCCCAAAACAAGTAGAGGACTTTATTGATAAGCACCAAAGTTTTCCCTTTTCGACTCGTATCAGAGCGCCGTATTTGGATCAGTTAGCTCGCCGCGGTGAGTGGCAGACTATGTTGGCTTTTCAAACCGAGCTGCCGCGTGGCGAGAAATATCAGTGCCATTACTACAATGCGCAATTGCAAACGGGCAATACCGAACTGGCATTCAAAGGCGCGGAAGATATGTGGCTGCATGGTCGTAGCGTGGCTGATGCCTGTGACCCACTATTTGCCGCTTGGGATAAAGCCGGGTTAAAAACCGATCAGCAAGTGTTAGATCGTATGTTACTTGCTTTTGATGCGCGTAACGGCAGCTTACTCAAGTACCTTGCCAAGCAATTAGACAGTGCGGATACTAAGCAGCAAGCAACAGAGATGAAAGCGCTATTTGCCAAGCCTGAAAGCGTGGCAACCTTTGCTAAGCAGCACCCTGCCAATGACTTTTATGGTAAGCAGAGTGAAATGGCATTAGAGAAGCTGGCACGAAAAAATGTCAAATTAGCGCAGTCGTCTTGGGCGTCTGTCGTTAAAGGGCAGAAAATGTCGCAGCAACAAGCGCAGCAACTGGCAGACTACATCTCTTTCCGTTTGATTAATACTGACTCGCCAGAGCTTATACAATGGCGCGATCAACAAATCAGTAGCTCGCAAAGTACTAAGTTGCTAGAAAGGCGAGTTCGTTTAGCCATTCAACATGCCGATTGGACAGGCGTTGAGGCTTGGATTGCTAAATTGCCAAGTGCCAAACAAGAGTCACTGCGTTGGCAATATTGGTTGGCGCGCGCTGAGATGGCGGATGGCAAAAAGCAACAAGCGAAGCAACGTTTGGAAAACATCGCGGGTAAACGCAACTTCTACAGCGTTGCAGCGGCAAAAGAGCTGGGGCAATCTATAGTGTATCCGCAGTCGACTCTTGAGCTAAAACTCTCTGTGGTAAAACCGTTTGAATCATCGTTACTACGTATTGATGAGCTGATCACGCGCGATAAAATTGCGGCAGCGAAAAGTGAATGGCGCCATTTATTGCGCAGCGCAAGCCAAGAGCAGCAAGAGCAGTTAACCGCTTATGCCGCGTATAAGCGTTGGCACCATTTGACTGTGACGGGCAGTATTGAAGCCAAGATGTGGGATAACTTGGAGTTGAGATTCCCGCTTGCTCATCGCTGGTGGTTTGATTTTTATGGTGAAAAGCACAGTATAGATCCGATCACTTTGATGTCTTTAGCTCGACAAGAAAGTGCCATGGATGTTGAGGCGAAATCGCCAGTTGGTGCACGCGGCATCATGCAAATTATGCCGTCGACGGCGAAGTATACCGCTCGTAAATATGAGCTCACTTACCGTGGTACGAGTGAGTTGTACCAAGTGGGTAAAAATATTGAGATTGGCAGTCGCTACTTACAGAGTTTGCTGGATAAATACGATAACAATCGAATTTTTGCATTTGCCGCGTATAATGCAGGTCCGGGAAGAGTAAAAACGTGGCGCGGGAGAACGCAAGGAAAATTAGATGCTTATGCATTTATTGAGGCCATTCCGTTCAATGAAACTCGTGGTTACGTGCAAAACATCTTGATGTTTGAAACCTACTATCGCGAGTTACTTGGCGCAGATGGTGCTTTCCTCAAACCACATGAAATGAACACTAAGTATTAAAAGAGCGCGCAAATCATGTCACAACAACCTGAGTATACTGACTGGCAACAGATCTTAGATTTGGTTAAACACAGCACGGAGACAGAGCAACATGAAATGCTGCTCACCATGCTATTGACTCCAGATGAAAGGGAAGCGCTTGTGGCGCGCGTGAATATCTTCCGTGAGTTACTCAAAGGGGATTTATCACAGCGACAAATCAGTCAGATGTTAGGAGTCGGTGTGGCAACCATTACCCGAGGCTCTAACGAGCTGAAATCTAAGAGTAGCGAAGAGAAGCAATCGCTGATAGCGTTGCTCGACAGCGAATAGAATCTAAAAAGGTGCCGATGGCACCTTTTTTATTGTTGCAACAAGCGGCAGTGCCAGAGTTGCTGGGAAATTACTTAGAGATTGGCAGGGTAATGCTGAGGGTTAGTAAACGGGATTAGAGCAAGAATTAACGCCTGATGATAGACCGAGCTACGCGTGAGCTGATCGTGAGTCAGTAGCCCGATAGCGCCGCCTTTTTGTTTGATGTTAGTGGTGGCAAACTCTTGGTCCATTATCGTACCTAGCTCAACATCGGCTTGTAACTGCTTAGCGACATTGGGTGGTAACATCATACTGGCAGAGCGCGACTCGCCTCGGTGAGTGGCTGACTCGATTATCATCCAAGCAAAAGTCACCCCATTCTCCACACCGGCTTCTAAACCCACATAGAAGTCTTGCTCAGGTTGAGCTAATTTAGCGTTACGCACGCGATTGCGCGCCCCTTGATAGGTTTCGTCATTACTCATCGGTTGATCGGCGACGTCACTGGCGACGCTAACACCTTGGAAGGCAAACTCTTGCTGCGGAAAAGCAGAGTGGAAGGCACTCTCAACCGCTTTAATTTTAGCGGGGTTAAGCGAGGCTACGATAACGGTCTGCATCGACATGGTTCTCATCCTGTGTGGTGGTCGCAAATTTTTCCAATTGCTGTAATTCAATAGGGCGAGAAAGATAATAGCCTTGCATATAGTCACATTGGTTTTCAGCAAGCCATTGGTGCATATCTTCGGTCTCAATCCCCTCGGCAGTGACGAGCATTGCTTGTGAATGACACAGCTCAACAATCGGCTTCACGACTCGACGATTATTGGTTTTTATCAGAGCCGCTAGAAATTCGCGATCGAGCTTTATTTTTTGTACTGGGTATTTTACTAGTTGTGAGATGGAAGTATAGCCAGAGCCGAAATCGTCAATTGCCAGCTTAAATCCCATCGTTGCCAGTTCGTGTAATAACGGAAAACCTTGCGAGTCGGTGGCAAATGTTTCTGTGATTTCAAAGTCTATCAAGTTGGGTTCAACATGATATTGCATCGATTTCTCACGAATAAAGCTCGCCAGTTGTTTTGAATCGAGCTCTGCGGATGAAAGGTTGATCGACACTTGAACAGGATCGGTAAAGTTACTCTGAATGGTATTGAAATCGCGAAATGTTTGTTCGATAACCCAGCGGTCAATAAGACCAAACAAGCCAGTTTGTTCTGAAATAGGAATAAATTCATTGGGGGAGACGAACCCGAGTTTCTCCGAGTGCCAGCGCAGCAGGGCCTCTACGCCAACCACTTTGTTGCCGCCTTGGTTAAAGTAAGGCTGGTACAGCAAACTAAATTCTTGATTGAAGTGTCCGCTGCGCAACTCACGTTCGATTTGCGTACGACGACGTATCTCTTGATCCAGTTCCGATGAATAGTAGGACAGCTGATTTTTGCCAGCCTTTTTAGCTTGATACATTGCCGTATCGGCGTTAGTTAAGAGCGCTTCTAAGTTGTCACCATCACATGGATAGCGGGCGATACCTACACTGGCGGTGATCGGTAAGTGCTCTTCCCAGTTTAGAGTTGGCTCAACTAAAGGTTTGAAGAAGTCTTGCGCAAAACCATCAATATCAAACTGGTGTATCTGAGTCTCAATATAGATCGCGAATTCATCACCCGATAATCGCGCGGCTAAGCTATGGATTGGTGAGCTATGTTGCCAATGATTACATACACATTGAATGTGCTTGGCAAAATCACTGAGTAGTTTGTCTCCACGATCATGACCGTATTTGTCGTTCACGTATTTAAAGTTATCGAGGTCGATAAACAAGATCCATGCGTGTTTGTCGGATGTGGAGCTCTCCAATTGCATACTGGCGTGATTTTGAAATTGGTATCGGTTAGCAAGCCCGGTGAGGTGGTCATTCTCTGCTAATGCTTTGGCTTTTTGATAAGCTGATTGCAGCTCTAAGTACATGCTGTAAAAGCGCTCGGAGAGGCGCCCAATTTCATCGTCATTAGTAAATTTATCGATGTTGTCGCGTTGTTGTTGCTCCACTTCATGCAACTGTCTATCAAGTCGCACCAAAGGGCTGATGACGTGGCGATAGAGCAATACAATCAGTATCAGCAGGGTCACTACAGACGAGGCGATAAAGAACACCAGTAATTTATGCTGTATTGATCGTAGCTTGTCGGCAAGTAAATACTCCGCCGGGTCTAAATTGGCGTAAAGGTCCGATTGCAACTGTGTTGAGATCATCAATCCGGTTTTAGTGACGGACTCTGAAGTGAAAAATATCGAACTTTGGTTATCGAATTCAATCTGTTGCCTTAATTGATCGAACTCCTCTAGTGTCAGGTAAACCAAGAAGAAGGATGGAGATTGCGTCTCGGCGTTATAACTGGTGCCCCAGGCGGTCGGATTAATAACTTGGTAGTAGATCAGTAGGCTTCGACCTTGCTGATCCCGGCTAAAGCCGATGTGTTGTTGCGGACTGACTTGGGTAAAAGTGCGCTGTATGTATTTGAGTACTTGGTTGTCGATTTTAGACAGCGGATCGTAAGTATTATCGAGATAAAAGCGCGGAGTGAATTGATTGTCTAATACCGCGATACCAATTGAATCGTTGGAGATCGACTCGAAACTAGCAATGGAGCCTTGCAAGTTAGCGAGCATTTTCATTTCCACGACCGGATTGTCTGGAGCGTTTAGGTATTGCTGAACGATATCGCTACGAGAAATTGTTAGCGCATAGCTGTTAATTAGCGAATAGGATTGACGAAAATGACCGGCGAGCTTTTCCATCGTCAGCTGTAAATAACTGGTTTCTCTTTTTATCAGGGAGTCTTTTTGATTTTGGTATATGCCGTAACTCGAAATTGCTGCACTCAAGAGTATGACAGGAGTAACCAGAAGTAAGACTCGAGTATTGAGTTTCATGGTATCTAATCGCTGACTGATGAACTGGGCAGTAAGGTGAGGCTAAAAATGAGAATACCTTACTATCTCTATGTATATATTGTTATTTTCAGTCGACCATGATGCATGATTTCGCTACGAGTTAGGCAGTAGTTTCCGTGCACTTAGTTTACCTGTATCACTTTTGATACAAATTGCTGTAATTGCATTGCTTGTGTGAGGTTCTATTAGCGGGAGTGATTTTGCGGGTGTGGGAGTCAAGACCAAGCTGCTCTTAGCTTTGAGCAAAGAGCAGCTTGGTGGTGAGCACTAATCTAACCGTGAGTTAGATCAGCTTCACTTGAGTTGGTTTGATGTTCTCACTTGGGTAGCAACCTAAAACTTTCAAGTGCTTAGTGATGCGTGTCAGCTCTGTAAGGGCACTTTGCATGTTTTCTGAGTCAAGATGAGCATCAACATCGACATAGAACATCTCTTCCCATGGGTTACCCATAATTGGACGCGATTCTAATTTGGTCATGTTGATTTCGTAGCGCTGTAATACCAAGAGTGTAGCAACCAGAGAGCCAGTTTCTTGAGATGTCGACATAATCAGCGTGGTCTTGGCTGGGATCTGTGGTGAAACTTCAACTGGTTTACGCGCGACCACAATAAAGCGAGTATGATTTTCGGTCTGGTTGGCAATGTTGTCTTGAATCGCTTGCAAGCCATAAATCTTACCAGAAGAGGCATTGCCAATTGCCGCCACATCTGAACGGTTGAGTTCACGCACTTTTTGCATCGCATCGGCGGTACTGGCACAAGTTTTCAGTTCGATGTTTTTAAGGCGCCCAATAAACTCACTGCATTGTTGATGCGGTTGTGGGTGCGAATACAGCGTGGTTAGGTTTTCTAGGCGAATGTCTTCAGTCGCTACTAAGCAGTGCTCGATAGGTAAGGTCATTTCACCAACGATGTACAACGTGGTGTGCTGCAGTAGGTCGTAGACTTCGTTTATTGAACCTGAACTGGTGTTTTCAATGGGTAGCACGCCGTAATCAGCGTGACCAGATTCAACGGTGTTAGCGACTTCTTTAAAGCCTTCGCAATTTAACTCAATCAGCTCGGTATTTTTACGACTAAAATATTCACGGCTCGCCAGATGTGAATACGAGCCTTTTGAACCAAGGAAAGCGACACGTGCAAGTGGTTTGCGGCTCAATTCAGGATTGGCTAGGTTTTGTAGATAAGATTGTTGTAGCAGAACTGAGTCTTCAATAATGGCATGGAATAGCTTAGTGATGTATTGCGCATCAAGCTCATATTTTTCCAGACCGCTATTGATCAATTTGACCAGCAGTTGTTGTTCTCGCTCTGCATCACGGACTGGTTTTGCCGTGTGTACTTTGCTCTTTGCTACTTCAATACTCATCTTACGACGTTCTGAAAGTAACTGTAGCAATTTATCGTCTAGCTCATTGAGCCTAAGACGAATTTCGTCGAGTGAGTATTGTTGGTCTGTCATCCTAATATCCTTACATAAAAAAACCTCCCGTTGGGGAGGCTTTCTGTTCGTTTTTGACTTATCTTCCGAAAACGAGTCAGCCTCCAAAATTATTGGAGAAAAAACAAGTCGAAAAAGAACAGATGAGTTAGTTGCATAAAATTTATTCACTTATCAAGTTAGTCAACACAATAAGCAACCGAGTTTTCAGCGTCAAGCAAAAAAATAGCGCCCTTAGGCGCTATTTTTAATATCGATTTAATTATTCCGCTTCTTCTACTTCTTCAAGCTCCGGCTTTTCGCTGCGGCGAGCTTCTGGTTTGTGGCGTAGTTTGTTTAGCTGACGTTCAAGCTTTTGTTCCACTTCGTTAACGGCAGCATATAAATCTTCATGTAAAGCTGAAGCGACAAGCTTTCCTTTTGGTACCGTGATGACTGCTTCAAACTTCATTTGCTTGTTTGGCTCCTCGCTGAATGACGCTTGGCAGCCAATAATATCTACTTGCCACTTTTCGAGCTTTTTAAACTTGCTCTCAATGTGATTGCGGATTGCAGAGGTGATGTCGATATTTTTACCAGTGATGTTTACTTTCATAGATGTTTTCCTCTGTAGCATCCCTCATGGGTTAACTCCAGATTACTGATTCAAGATGGAAAAAATGTGATCTAAATCACTAAATTGCCGATGGTATTTGAGTGAAAAGGGGTTTGTGATCTTTCTCAAACTGTTTTTGAATTTATCTATGAAAAAGCTTGTGAAACAAAAAAAACGCGTTAGATTGGTAAGGGTATCTAGCTAAAAAGCACCTGTTTTTTAGGGCACTTATACGACCTAAATAAACTGCTTGCTCAATCCTTGAGCACTATCAAGTTGTGATACAGGTCTCGTCATCCCCCCATTTCCTTTTTTGGCGTGTGCGCCTAACTCATTTCAGTGTTATTTCACTTCAATCGGAAAAATCAGCGGATTGGTTTCTGCGTGGTTGGTTTGATTACGACTTTGCTGCAAAAGCGAGAGTTGCGTGTAGATAATGAAGTAGCGATTGATATTGGCAACATAGTGCACCGGTTCTCTACCAATATTTCTTCGCGTGACGATTTCAACATTCTTAAACCATTTGTTCGAATCGTAGCCTTGCTGGCGCGCAATGCGGCGCATTTTGCGGATGTTGCCGGGACCAGCATTGTAAGCTGCTAGCGCAAAGTAAACTTTATTGTCGGCACTGATATTGCTGTCGTTAAAGTAGCGGTCTTTGATAAATCGCATGTATTTCACGCCTGCGTGGATATTGCAATCGATTTTGTAAATATTGGGGATATTGATATTCGGGTCTCTCGCGGTGCTGGGTAAGATCTGCATAATCCCTACGGCGCCCATATGGGAGACTTTACTCTGATCGAGACCTGACTCTTGATACCCTTGCGCTGAGATCATTAGTGGGTCAAAGCCATATTGGTCAGAATATTTAATGAAGATTTCAGACATTGATTCGAGCTTACGGATGTTTGTCGGGTTCAAGACTTGTCGTAACCAGCGGGTATTGTCGAGGTACTTGCCGTAAATCACATTGCCCATTAGCGTTCCAGAGCGATGTTTTCGTAGATATTGATCAACTAAGTTTTTTAACTTGGGACTCTCTTTTCTCATTGCCCAAGCAATGGTGCCATTTTTGCGCAACGGCATTTTTTTGTGCGCCTCGATATTGTCCATTACTGATAGCCAAAGTTCGCTTTTGTGACTATCTAACACCGTCGCTTTGATATGACCTTGGTTGACCATTTCCATCACTTCGTAATCTTGGAGTGTCTCTTGTAGAAAACGAATCAATACTGGCGGCTTTCCAAGTTTATTGAGTTGGTGATTTAGCTTCTGCAGGCTTTCGAAGTAACTGGAACTGGCGCGCACCCAAAACTCTTTACCACTTAATTGGCTGATGTTGGTGTATTGCTTGGTGTGTTTTTCGGTAATGATCCACTCTTGTACACCAGTGCGCACTGGTGAGCTAAATTCGACTTTTTCTTTTCTTGGCTGAGTAATGGTTAAGTTCGCGACGACAAGATCGCCATAGCCCTGTTCAAGCAAAGGTAAGAGATCATCACGATCAACTGGGATCACCTGTAGGTTAAGATAAGAAGAGCGCTGTTTGAGCTGCTTTTCAAAGTGATAGAGCAGTTCAGCTAAGATCCCTTTTGGTTGTCCACCCTCTATATAGTAAAACCCCAGATCTGCGGCAACCAACACGCGGATAACGCCGCGTTTTTCTAGTGCAGGCAAATCGCCAAAATGAGGCGTTTTTTCAAGAGGAGTGAGCGAAAGGGCTAAAGTCTGTAGAGGAAGCAATAGCCATAATAACCAAAGCGCTTTAAACATAAGATAGCCTTTTTAGGTAACTCTATTAAAGGTAGCTTTTGTTAAGCAGTAAACAAGGTGAGATAAAATAATGGCTTAGCAGGGGTATTTGCAGAAAAGAAAAAACCGCTCATCAAAAGCGGTTTTTGTAAATGCAGTGGCTTAAAAGCGAGTGCTTAAAGGTAAACCATCTAGCTTGGGTTTAGCTCCATTAGCTGACGAGTGCGCTCAACCGCTTCTTCCAGACCGAGCTCTTGATAAGCTTGCAGCTGAATATTCAGAGCTTTGCGTGCCGCTTCTGTATTTGGGTAAGTCTTTTGTAGCTCTTGGCAACGGTTGATTGCTGCAATCCAAGCCTCACGACGCAAATAAAAGTCTGCAGTGGCAAGATCGTATTCTGCTAAACGATTTTTAAGTGCGAACATACGTTTTTGCGCATCTTCTGCATAAGGGCTATTTGGGTAGCGCTCGAGCAATTTCTTAAAATCTGCGAAAGCAGACTTCACGGGTTCAGGATCGCGGTCGCTGCGATCGATATTGAACACATCGTGCATAAAGTTACGATCTTGTGCCATGTGCGTCAGACCACGCATGTATAGCACCCAGTCTAACTTGTCATTGGTTGGGTTTAGGCGCATAAAGCGCTCAATGGTTGCTAGACCTAACGCCAAGTCATCATTTTTATAGTAGGCATAGATAAGGTCGAGCTGAACCTGCTCTGAATAGGCACCAAATGGGTAACGAGAGTCGAGCGCTTCGAGTTTCTCGATTGCCGTCATCCAACTACCTTCTTGCAATAATACCTGTGCTTCAGAGTAAAGCTCTGATGGTGGAACATCTGGAACGATCTCTTCGCTGCTGGTACATCCGACGAGTAAACTAAGTGCCAATAATCCAGATAAAGTATGCTGTTTCATGTCAGGAGTCGATTCCTTGAAGTAAATAATTCTCTCGCTTCCGTTACTTTCTTGTCGGTAGCAGATACAATGGAGCAATATTCTTCCATACTAGTGACAATTAGTCTCACAGTTTTTAAAAAAGTTCGATATGGCTCAGCAGATTGAATTAACCAATACAGTAAAAGATAGTCAATTAGGTCAACGTCTTGACCAGGCTATCGCAGAAATTTTTGCCGACTTCTCTCGCTCGCGACTCAAAGAGTGGCTACTTGCGGGTAAAGTACAAGTTGACGGCGAGGTCGTAACCAAACCGCGTACTAAAGTGATGGGCGGCGAAGTCATCACACTGCAAGCGGAACTTGAAGATGAAGAGCGCTGGGAAGCGCAAGATATCCCATTGGATATCGTTTATGAAGATGATGACATCATTGTAATCAACAAGCCGCGTGATTTCGTAGTACACCCAGGTGCAGGTACACCAGATGGCACAGCGCTAAACGCATTGCTACATCATTATCCTGATATCGCGGAAGTACCACGTGCGGGTATTGTGCACCGTCTAGATAAAGACACTACTGGTTTGATGGTGGTGGCGAAGACGGTTCCAGCGCAAACACGTTTAGTGCGTGCGTTGCAAAAACGTAACATCACGCGTGAATATGAAGCGATTGCAATCGGTCGTATGACAGCGGGCGGTAAAGTTGACAAAGCGATTGGTCGTCACTCAACTAAGCGTACTTTGATGGCAGTAAGCCCAATGGGTAAACCAGCTGTAACGCATTACCGCGTGGCGGAGCACTTCCGTGAGCATACGCGTATTCGTCTACGTCTAGAAACCGGTCGTACTCACCAGATCCGTGTGCATATGTCATACCTACAGCATCCTCTGTTAGGTGACACAGCGTACGGTGGTCGTGCACGTATTCCTTCAGGCGCAACGCAAGAACTCACCGAGATGATCCGTGGTTTTGACCGTCAAGCACTGCACGCCGTTATGCTACGTTTCGAGCATCCAATTACAGGTGAAGAGCTAGAGTTCCACGCTCCAGTACCAGATGATATGGTGGCGATGACAGAAGCATTGCGTCAAGATGCTCAAGAACACGGATTAGAAGAAGAGTACTAATATGTCGCTAATTATTCCTAATTGGAAAGTGCCTAAGCAGGTTAAAGCTATCTCGACGACACGTTTGGGTGGTTACTCTGCTGCACCATATCAAGGTTTGAACCTTGGTAGCCATGTTGGGGATGAATTAGCAACGGTACTTGAAAATCGTCAGGTTTTGGTTGAGCTTGCGGGTATGCCGAGTGCGCCAGTTTGGCTCAATCAAACCCATTCGACGCACGTTGAAGTTGTCGATAAACCGACATCAAGCACGCTTGATGCGGATGGTTTATTTACTACGCAGCGTGGCGTGGTTTGCTCGGCAATGACGGCGGATTGTTTGCCTGTCTTGCTGACTAATACGCAAGGCACGCAAGTGGCTGCAGTTCATGCTGGTTGGCGTGGGCTCGCACATGGCATTGTCGAAAATGCAGTTGAGATGTTTGAAGGTGAGGTGATTGCTTGGCTTGGTCCTGCAATTGGTCCGAGCGCCTTTGAAGTTGGTGATGATGTACTGCAAGCATTCTGTGATTTTGACGCACAGGCGAGTCGTGCATTTAAACCGACAGGCACTGCGGGTAAATGGTGGGCAAATATGGATCAAATTGCCACTCAGCGCTTGAATAAACTCGGCGTAAGCCAAGTATACGCCAGCGGTATGTGTACTTACTCTGACCCTGAACAATTCTACTCCTATCGTCGTGATGGGGTGACTGGACGACAAGCCAGTTTGATTTGGCTCGAATGATGTTCTGAACAATATAAGGTTGACTATATGTCAGCCTTTTTTCATTTTTGCGCCCTTGAAAATCACACCATGCGTAGCCATCTTTGTTAATGAAATAGAATTACCTCAGTTGAGTTTAGGAAGGTTGAAATGCGTCTAGACAGATTTACTAGCAAGTTCCAAATCGCTATTTCTGACGCGCAGTCTTTGGCGTTAGGTCGTGATCATCAATATATTGAACCTGTGCACCTGATGGTGGCACTGATGGATCAAAATGGTAGCCCGATCCGCCCACTACTGACGATGTTAAGCGTTGATGTTTCTCAATTACGTTCTAAGTTAGGAGAGATGTTAGATCGCTTACCGAAAGTGAGTGGCATTGGTGGTGATGTTCAGCTCTCGGGCAGCATGGGCACTCTTTTTAACCTATGTGACAAAGTGGCGCAAAAACGCCAAGACACCTATATCTCTTCAGAGATTTTCTTGCTGGCGGCAATTGAAGATCGTGGACCTTTGGGCGCGTTGCTGAAAGAGTTTGGCATTACCGAGCAAAAAGTGACCGAAGCGATCGATAAGATCAGAGGTGGTCAAAAGGTCGATGACCCAAATGCAGAAGAGATGCGCCAAGCACTCGAGAAATTTACCGTCGATCTTACCGAGCGAGCTGAGCAAGGTAAATTGGACCCTGTGATTGGTCGTGATGATGAGATCCGTCGAACGATTCAAGTGTTGCAGCGCCGTACCAAAAATAACCCAGTTATCATCGGTGAGCCTGGGGTGGGTAAAACCGCGATAGTTGAAGGTCTTGCTCAGCGCATCATTAATAATGAAGTGCCGGAAGGCTTACGTGGTCGCCGCGTATTGTCTCTCGACATGGGCGCACTAGTCGCAGGTGCTAAATACCGAGGCGAATTTGAAGAGCGCCTAAAATCAGTCCTCAATGAACTGTCTAAAGAAGAGGGCAATATCATCCTCTTTATTGATGAGATTCATACTATGGTAGGGGCTGGTAAAGGCGAAGGCTCAATGGATGCGGGCAATATGCTCAAGCCAGCCCTTGCTCGTGGTGAACTTCATTGTGTCGGAGCGACGACTTTAGATGAATACCGTCAGTATATGGAGAAAGACCCTGCGTTAGAGCGTCGTTTTCAAAAAGTGCTGGTGGATGAGCCAACAGTAGAAGATACCGTTGCGATCTTACGTGGTCTTAAAGAGCGTTATGAATTGCACCACCATGTTGAAATTACCGATCCAGCGATTGTTGCTGCAGCAACGCTTTCACATCGTTATGTCTCTGATCGCCAATTACCGGATAAAGCGATCGATCTTATTGATGAAGCGGCGTCGAGCATTCGTATGCAAATGGACTCGAAACCGGAAGCGCTTGATAAGCTAGAGCGTAAGATCATTCAATTAAAGATCGAGCAACAGGCGCTAAGTAACGAGCAAGATGAAGCGAGTGAAAAACGCCTAGAGATTCTGAATCAAGAACTGCAAGAGAAAGAACGTGATTTTGCTGAGCTTGAAGAAGTGTGGAATACAGAGAAAGCTGCACTGTCTGGTACTCAACATATCAAGACTGAACTTGAACAAGCGCGTCTTGATATGGAGTTAGCTCGTCGTGCGGGTGATTTAAGCCGTATGTCTGAGCTGCAATATGGACGTATTCCTGAGCTAGAAAAACAGCTCGACTTAGCGACGCAAGCTGAAATGCAAGAAATGACGCTGCTGCGCAACAAAGTGACCGATGCAGAAATTGCCGAAGTTCTGTCTAAACAAACTGGCATTCCAGTATCTAAGATGCTGGAGGCAGAGAAAGAGAAGCTGCTGCGTATGGAGCAAGTGCTACATAAGCGTGTTATTGGTCAGAAAGAAGCGGTTGAAGTGGTGGCGAATGCGATTCGCCGGAGTCGAGCTGGTCTCTCTGACCCAAATAAACCGATTGGTTCTTTCCTATTCTTAGGTCCAACCGGTGTAGGTAAAACCGAACTGTGTAAAACATTGGCAAACTTTATGTTTGATAGTGAAGACGCCATGGTACGTATCGACATGTCTGAGTTTATGGAGAAACACTCTGTGGCTCGCTTGGTCGGTGCGCCTCCAGGTTATGTTGGCTATGAAGAGGGTGGCTATTTAACTGAAGCGGTGCGACGTAAACCATACTCAGTGATTCTATTAGATGAAGTTGAGAAGGCGCATCCGGATGTCTTCAATATATTGCTACAAGTATTGGATGATGGACGCTTAACTGATGGTCAAGGTCGTACGGTTGATTTTCGCAATACGGTTGTGATCATGACGTCGAACCTCGGTTCTTCACGTATTCAAGAGAACTTTAATACCCTCGATTACCAAGGTATTAAGAATGAAGTGATGGAAGTGGTAACGAAACACTTCAGACCTGAGTTCCTTAACCGTGTTGATGAAAGTGTCGTTTTCCATCCACTTGGTCAGGATCATATTAAGTCGATTGCGGCAATTCAGTTGTTACGTCTATCTAAGCGTATGGAAGAGCGTGGTTTCCATATGGAAGTATCAGAGAAAGCGTTGGACTTGATTGCTCAAGTTGGCTTTGACCCAGTATACGGCGCGCGACCACTAAAACGCGCGATCCAACAAAGTGTTGAGAACCCGTTGGCGAAAGCGATACTTTCAGGACGAGTGGTGCCGGATAAAACTATCAAACTGATTGTGCACAATGACCAAATTGTTGCTCACCAGTAAGCATAAGTGGCGAGAAAAGGGGCTTTGAGCCCCTTTTTTGCTGCTGTTTTAACTGTTTTGTTTAAAATCCGTGCAAACAAACTGAAAGTGGTAAAAAAACTATTGCCAGCTAAAATTATCTCCCTATAATTCGCCTCCGTTGTCACGACAAACCAAGCGGTTTAGCGCAGCAACAAGACGGTGAAAGTTAACAAACTAACTTTCAGAGAAATAACGAAAAAAGTGTTTGACACTGAAAGTTATCTCGCTAAAATGACCGTCCGCTTTGAGATGAAAGCTTAAAGCAAAGCTCTTTAACAATATAGACCTATCAATCTGTGTGGGCACTCGTTGATGATAATCCAAATTAGAAGCTTAGGCTTCAAATTAGATTTCAATGAAACGAAGTGACCATTGAATCGAAAGATTCAGCACAGTCAATTCAAACATTACTATGTAATGTTCAGTATTCATTGAGTCGAGCAAAATCTTAAATTGAAGAGTTTGATCATGGCTCAGATTGAACGCTGGCGGCAGGCCTAACACATGCAAGTCGAGCGGCAGCGACAACATTGAACCTTCGGAGGATTTGTTGGGCGGCGAGCGGCGGACGGGTGAGTAATGCCTAGGAAATTGCCCTGATGTGGGGGATAACCATTGGAAACGATGGCTAATACCGCATGATGCCTACGGG